>NZ_JABFTT010000010.1 GCF_021404465.1 Billgrantia zhangzhouensis
ATCGGCCGCTGGATCCGATACTACAACGAAGAGCGGCCACATCAGTCTCTTGGCTATGTGGCACCCCAAGCACACCCTGCATTAGCAGCGTAGGGTGTGCAAAAACCAGGGGGTCATTACAGCCGCCGGCCTGCGGATGACGCTGCCCTGCTTGGCGGTCAGCCGCTGCTAACCGCTGGGGACCGTCGATCCGGCGTTCCGGTGCCGCCAGCAGCAGCTCGACCAGATGCGCCGATTGCTCCAGGCACTGCTCCTGCAGGCCGGCGCCGCGGGTCCAGCCGCCGGCGAACAGCAGGGGGCAACCCTCCTGCTGGCCCTCGGAGCGTCGCTTAGCCGTAGCCTGGTTGTAGCGCTCGATCTCCGCTTGTGCCTCCAGGCAATTGGCATCCAGCACGTTATGCTTGAACAAGGTCCACGCCTTGGATTCCAGGGCGCTGTCCAGCGGCGGCAGCCGGTCCCGATAGCCGCCCTCACCGGGAGCGATGGTCATCGGTACGGACTCGTCCAGGGGAGGGGACTGCCGCTCGAGTATCTCGCTGCGGGGAATCCGGTTGAGATCGTCCACCAGGGAGACGAAGAACTGCGGCAGGCCCGCCTGGTTGTAGGCGGGGTTCTCGGCATCGTTCTGGTGGCGATTGGCCACGTAGTCGATGCGGTAGGGGAAGAAGGTGTCCTCGGGGTTGCGCACCTCGATGTTGTAGGTGCGCCACAGGTTGCGATCGGGCGGCAGTCGAGCGGCGGCGGTGTGACAGACGCCGAAGCTGCGGGTGTAGCGCACCTTGCCGAGGATGTGCCGCAGCTCCCGCTGGGTGTCGCTCAGGCCGTCGCCGAAGGTCAGCAGCGGCAGGGCGTCTTCGGCATGGGTCGCCATGATCAGCAGATCGGCCTCCCAGCGGCGCTCGCCGGGGGCACGCTCCGTCAGCGTCACGCCCTGTGTCGTAAGCTTGGCCTCGACCTCGATGCCGCGCAGGATCTTGACTCGAGGGCCTGGCGTATTCGGGTTGATGATATGAGCAGCCAAGGCCTCCAGCCAGTGCTGGGCACCATGCTCGAAGTAGCGTCGATCCGGCAGTGAGCCGTTCTCCTGAATGAGGTAATACTCGAAGGGGGCCTGGAGCGGCATGCCGCCCGGGCCGCGATCGTCGGCGAAATACATGGCCGAGATGCGGGGGTAGTAGATGGTGTGGCGGATACGCTCCAGCCGCGCCGGTAGCTCGGGGTCGTGCCAGTCGATGGTAACGCTCAAACGCTCCGCTGCTGCTGCCAGCATCTCGGCGGGTGTGGCAACGCAGGCGTCGAAGAAGTCATCCACCGTATAGCGCGGCGTAACGCGATGATTTGCTACCAGGGCGATGGCGCTTTGGTGAACCACGGGGATCAGCAGTGCCAGCCGGCCTCCATCGACCTTGCACAACTCGTGGGCCGGATCGCTGACGCCACGGAACAGCTCCTTGTCGTCGGTCAGGGCGATGCTGCCGTCGCGGCTGAAGTAGCTTTCGGTATTCTCCAGGGGCTTCATGCGCTCCAGCTCGCCGATCTCGCTGAGTATCGTGCGAAGGCGGTGGTAGGTCGTCAGGTTGACGTCATTGACCCCCAGGTCGGCCCAGCGGCGGTAGGGGGTCTCGGGCATGCCCGGATGACGCCGGTTGCCCAGGTCGACCCACACCGTCTCGGCATTGCCGCCCAGGCTGGCCTTGCGCTCGAAGAGAGTGATCTCGATCTGCCGGGCTGCCTTGCCGCCTAGCTTCTGTAGGTAATAGGCCAGTGACAGGCCGGAAACTCCGCCGCCAATGATGGCGACCCGCAGCGGTGCATGGTCCATGATGAGGCCCCTCAATCGTCGTTTTCCTAAGAATCCCTCAAGAGGATGTTGCGACCAAGGGGGTGAGACGAGATGATACCGAAGTGATCCGTTGTGCTTGGCGCGGCCGATTCGGCGTTCGTGGTGATACCGAGGTGATGCGGTCGGTATGAGATATCTGAACTGGAATGACTAGGGCAGTAAGCCGCGGTCGGAACCGACCGCTGATTCCAGAGCAACATATGAGGTATCACCCAATGAACGCACCGCAAACCATCGACAAGCAACTGATCGCCCACGACTTCCGTGTCGCCATGCATGGCAAGCTCGAGCCCGAGAAGATCGACGATGTCGCCCAGGCACTGGCCGCTTCCGAAACGGCCTATCCCGCCAACGGTAGCGTGGCCAGCCTGATCTTCTATCTGAAGTTCCAGGTCAACATCACTAACGGCAAGACCTTCGACGGCAATGCCGGAGGTGCCTCCTTACCGGGCGGCGGCGCACTCTTCGGGCACGTTTACTCCAACGACCTTGAGCGGCTCTACCGCGACACCGTGAGCTTCGAATTCCAGAGCACCCCGGTCTACTTGAGCATCCTGTTCTTCGACAGCCACAGCAAACTGCTGGGTCACTTCCAATCGGGGGCTGTCTCCACCGTTATTGGTGTAGGAGGTGGCAAAGGAAAGTGGCAATGAGTTGAAAAATTGGACTTCTGTTGCCTATCCCCCGGGGGCGCTTCGGTGCCCCCGGACCATGAGGATTCCTTTGGAAACTGCACGCCCCCTTGCCACCGGGGCATGGGGCGCTTGGCAGGTACTGATTCCATTTATCCCATTGAGACAAGCATGACACTTGACTACCGTTGGCTTTACGACACCGCACGCAAGCGTTTTGAATCTGACGAGGCCATGGAGGCCTTCCTGCCCGAAGCGCTGACTCCTGATGAGTTGAAGCAGAAGGGGGACGATCGCTACCTTTCTGCGATGAGCCAGCGGGTATTTCAGGCTGGTATGCAACATTCTATGGTCGACGCCAAGTGGCCTGCCTTTGAAGAAGCCTTCTGGGGCTTTGAACCCGAGAAAATGGTATTGCTCAGCCCGGAGCAAATCGAAGGCTATATGAAAAATGATCGAATCATTCGTCATCTCACTAAGCTGCGGACAATCCCCAAGAACGCCCGATTCATTCTGGACATTCGCCAGGAGAAGGGCTGCAGCTTCGGTGAGTTCATCGCCAGCTGGCCGAGTGCCGACATCATCGGCTTGTGGCGTTTACTGG
Organism: Billgrantia zhangzhouensis; assembly: GCF_021404465.1. Lineage (GTDB taxonomy): Bacteria > Pseudomonadota > Gammaproteobacteria > Pseudomonadales > Halomonadaceae > Halomonas > Halomonas zhangzhouensis. The sequence continues at coordinate 3,080 of NZ_JABFTT010000010.1, forward strand.
CCAAACGCGGCGCTCGCCTGGGCGGACGCTCGGCTGCCGGGTTTTTACGTTTGGTCGGAAAGGATACGTTTTTATTGACCAGTGATGTAGTTGCACGTCTGATAGCCGCCGGCATTATTGACCAGGCTCCAACGAGTCAGCGAGACCTGCAAGTCGTACAGGACGCCTTCAATGAGTTGCAGCAGGAATCAGGAAGGCCCTTGAGTCATCTATCAGCCATGCTGTCACTGAGTATCAATCCCAGGTTTTAACGCCTGCCGGCGGATCGTTGTTCTGAGAATCTTGAGGCTGCCGGATATGAGTGGCTACCAGTCGCAATCACGACGCTGACGTCGGCGAGAAACCACAAAGCCCCTGAGCCAGTCACCTGGCTCAGGGGCTTCTCGTTTCTACCACGCAGTCACTTCGCCGCCAGCGCCACGCCCACCTTGGAACGGTTCGGACGGCCGATGGTCTGGGTGATCCAGGTGCCAGTCTCGGCGAGCTTGTTGAGGTCGATACCGGTTTCGATACCCAGGCCGTTGAGCAGGTAGACCACGTCTTCACTGGCCACGTTGCCGGAGGCGCCCTTGGCGTAGGGGCAGCCGCCGAGGCCGGCGACGGAGCTGTCCACTACGCTGATGCCTTCTTCCAGCACGGCGTAGAGGTTGGCCAGCGCCTGGCCGTAGGTGTCGTGGAAGTGGGCGGCGAGCTTTTCCATGGGAATGTCGCGGCTCACGGCTTCGACCATGCGCTTGGCGGCGAGCGGGGTGCCGACGCCAATGGTGTCGCCGAGCGAGACTTCGTAGCAGCCCATCTCGAACAGCGCCTTGCTCACCTCGGCCACCTTGGCTGGGGAGATTTCGCCTTCGTAGGGGCAGCCGAGTACGCAGGAGACGTAGCCGCGCACGCGTACGTTGGCTGCTTTGGCTCGCTCCAGCACGGGGGCGAAGCGCTCGAGGGATTCGGCGACGGAGCAGTTGATGTTCTTCTGCGAGAAGGCTTCACTGGCGGCGCCGAATACCGCCACTTCCTCCACGCCGCACGCCAGCGCCGCTTCCAGCCCCTTGAGGTTGGGGGTGAGGGCGGCGTAGGTCACGCCCTGGCGGCGTGTGAGGCCGGTCATCACTTCGCGGTGGTCGGCCATCTGCGGTACCCACTTGGGCGAGACGAAGCTGGCGGCTTCGATGTAGCCGATGCCGGCGGCGCCCAGGCGGTCGATCAGTGCCAGCTTGGTGGCCGTGTCGATCGGGTTGGGCTCGTTCTGCAGCCCATCGCGGGGGCCGACTTCGACCAGGCGCACTTTCTTCGGAAATGCCATAACTCGTCTCCTTATTCCGCCGGCGCAAACTCGAGCAGCACGTCTCCCTGTCCCACCGTATCGCCGGCGTTGAAGTGGAAGCTCTCCACATGGCCGTCGGCGGGGGCGGTCATGGTGTGTTCCATCTTCATGGCTTCCATGACCATCAGCGGCATGCCTTTTTCCACCTTCTGACCGGCTTCCACCAGCAGCGCGACCACGGTGCCGTGCATTGGCGCGGTGAGGGTCGATTCGGCTTCGTGGTGGCCGTGGTCGATGGCGTCGATGCGGCGCCAGAACAGGCGGGTTTCGCCGCGCGGGTCGACCATCACGACGACGTTGCCGTCGCGGCGTGCCTGCAGGCGGCGACGGTGGCCGTTGAGGGTCACGGCCACGGCGTCGCCCTCCAGGTGCTGCAGGCGGGCGGTGAGGGTCTCGCCGCCGATGGTCAGGTCCCACGGATCGGCGCCGCTGGCACGGATGCCTTCCACGACCACCACGCTCGCTTCATCCTGCACGTTCGCCGGATCGCATAGCGAGATGCGGATGGTATGCGGGGCGTTGAGGCGGAAGCCGTCGTGGCGGTCCCAAGGGGAGTCGCTCTCGCACTCGCGGGCGAGCTGATTGAGGCCGATCAGCGCGGCACCGGCGTACGCTTCGGTGGTGTACTGCTTGGGCGCGAACAGAGTGGCTTCGTTCTTCTCGATGAAGCGGGTGTCCAGCTCGCACGCCTTGAACGCGGGGTGCGTGGCCAGCCGCTGCAGGAAGGCGCGGTTGGTCACCACGCCCTGTACGTCCAGCGCCGCCAGCGCCCGGTTGAGGGTGGAGAGCGCCTGGTCGCGGTCGTCGCCGTGGACGATCAGCTTGGCGAGCATGGGGTCGTAGTGCATGGAAACCACGTCGCCGGTGTCCACGCCGCTGTCCAGGCGGACCCGTTCAGGGTCGAGGCCGGCGCCCTCGAGGTCCATGGCGAAGCGTTCGAGCTTGCCGGTGGCGGGCAGGAAGTCCTGCTCCGGGTCCTCGGCATAGAGGCGCGCCTCGAAGCTGTGGCCGGTAATGGTCAGCGCTTCCTGCGTCAGCGGCAGCGCCTCGCCCATGGCCACGCGCAGCTGCCACTCGACCAGGTCCTGGCCGGTGATCATCTCGGTGACGGGGTGCTCCACCTGCAGGCGGGTGTTCATCTCCATGAAATAGAACGAGCCATCCTGACCTTGTGAAAAGTCGAGCAGAAACTCGACGGTGCCGGCGCCCACGTAGCCGATCTCCTTGGCGGCGCGCACGGCGGCTTCACCCATCTCGCGGCGCAGCTCGGCGGTCATGCCGGGGGCGGGGGCTTCCTCGAGGACCTTCTGGTGGCGGCGTTGCACCGAGCAGTCGCGCTCGAACAGGTAGACGCCGTTGCCATGGGAATCGCAGAACACCTGGACCTCGACGTGACGCGGCTGGGTCAGGTACTTCTCGATCAGCATGCGAGTGTCGCCGAAGGCGGCCTGGGATTCGCGGCGACAGCCGTCCAGCGCGGCCTGGAAGTTCTCACCGCTCTCCACCACGCGCATGCCCTTGCCGCCACCGCCGGCGCTGGCCTTGAGCAGCACCGGATAGCCGATCTTGTCGGCTTCGCGGCGCAGCAGGGCGTCGTCCTGGTCGTCGCTGTGGTAGCCCGGCACCAGCGGCACGCCAGCGTTGGCCATGCGCGCCTTGGCGGCGGACTTGTCGCCCATGGCGGCAATCGCCGAGGCGGGCGGGCCGACGAAGGTGATGCCGGCGGCCTCCAGTGCCTCGACGAAGGCACCGTTCTCGGAGAGAAAACCGTAGCCGGGGTGGATGGCGCCGGCGCCGGTGCGCTTGGCGGCTTCCACCACGGCTTCTATGTTGAGGTAGCTCTCGCGGGCGGCGGGCGGGCCCAGGCGCACGGCCTCGTCGGCCTCGCGCACGTGGCGGGCGTCGGCATCGGCATCCGAGTACACGGCCACGGTGCGCAGGCCCATGGCACGGGCGGTGCGCATCACGCGGCAGGCGATCTCGCCACGGTTGGCCACCAGCAGGGTGTCGAAGGGCGTGATGCGGGAATCGGTCTGGCTCATGAGCGGCGCTCCGAGGAGTTCGTGTTGTCGTCGGCCCAGGCGGGGCGGCGCTTCTCGAAGAAGCTGGTCAGGCCTTCCTGACCTTCGGCGCTCACCCGCAGCTCGCTGATCACGCGGCAGGTGTGCTCGCGAGTCGCCTTGCTGTCGGAGTCGCGGGCCACTTCGGCCAGCAGCGCCTTGGTCGCGCGCTGGGCCTGGGGCGAGCCGACCAGCAGGGTCGCGATCATCGCCTCGACCGCCTCGTCGATGGCGTCGTGACCGACGATCTGATGGGCCAGGCCCAGCTCCAGCGCCTGGTCGGCGTCGATCACCTCGGCGGTCAGCGCGTAGCGGCGCATCTGGCGCGCGCCCAGGGCGCGCTGCACGTAGGGGCTGATCACCGCCGGCGAGAGGCCGATCTTGACCTCGGAGAGACAGAACTTGGCCTTCTCGCTGGCGATCACCACGTCGCAGCAGGCGGCCAGGCCCACGGCACCGCCGAAGGCGGCCCCCTGCACGCGGCATACGGTGGGGCAAGGGAGGGTGTCCAGGCCGTGCATCAACTGCGAGAGCTTGCGCGAATCGGCCAGGTTGCCCTCGACGTCGTACGCCACCATGCGCTTCATCCAGCCGAGATCGGCCCCGGCGGAAAAGCTCTTGCCCTCGGAGCCCAGCACCACCACGCGCACCTCGCCGTGGCGGGCGGCGTCGTGGAGCTTGTCGAGGTGCTCGTTGAGCTCGGCGATCAGGCTGTCGTCGAAGGCGTTGTGCACCTCGGGGCGGTTCAGCGTCAGCCGGGCGACGCCGCGTTCGTCAATGCTTAGCTGCGAAAAGTTATTTGAATCAGTCATTTCATGGCTCCCGTAAAGTCATCGAATGCAGACACGGACGACTTCACATCCGGAATACGCCGAACTTCGTCTCTTGAACCTCGGCATTCATCGCCGCGGCGAGCGAGAGTCCCAGCACGTCGCGGGTCTGGGCCGGGTCGATCACGCCGTCGTCCCACAGCCGCGCGCTGGCGTAGTAGGGGTGGCCCTGGCGCTCATACTGGTCGCGGGTGGGCTGCTTGAAGGCCTCTTCCTCCTCCTGGCTCCACTCGCGGCCTTCGCGCTCGTACTGCTCGCGCTTGACCTGGGCCAGCACGCCGGCAGCCTGTTCGCCGCCCATCACCGAGATGCGCGCGTTGGGCCACATGAACAGCAGGTTGGGATCGTAGGCACGGCCGCACATGCCGTAGTTGCCGGCACCGAAACTGCCGCCGATCAGCACGGTGAACTTGGGCACCTTGGCGCAGGCCACGGCGGTGACGAGCTTGGCGCCGTGCTTGGCGATGCCTTCGTGCTCGTACCTGGAGCCGACCATGAAACCGGTGATGTTCTGCAGGAACACCAGCGGGATCTTGCGCTGGGCGCACAGTTCGATGAAGTGGGCACCCTTCACCGCGGATTCGGAGAACAGCACGCCGTTGTTGGCGACGATGCCCACCGGATAGCCGTGAATATGGGCGAAGCCGGTCACCAGGGTGTCGCCGTAGTAGCGCTTGAACTCGTCGAAGTCGGAGTCGTCGACGATGCGCCCGATCACCTCGCGCACCTCGAACGGCTTCTTGAGGTCGGTGCCGACGATGCCGTAGAGCTCGCTGGGATCGAGCTTGGGCGGCTTGGGCTCCTGCCTCTTGAGCTGGCCGCGTTTTTGCCAGTTCAGCCGCGACACGCAGGCGCGGGCGAGCTGCAGGGCGTGGGCGTCGTTCTCGGCATAGTGGTCGGCCACGCCGCTCACCTTGGCGTGCACGTCGGCGCCGCCCAGGTCCTCGGCGCTGATGGTCTCACCAGTGGCAGCCTTCACCAGCGGCGGGCCGCCGAGGAAGATGGTGCCCTGCTGCTTGACGATGATCGACTCGTCGGCCATGGCCGGCACGTAGGCGCCGCCGGCGGTGCAGGAGCCCATCACCACGGCGATCTGCGGGATACCCTCGGCGGAGAGGGTGGCCTGGTTGTAGAAGATGCGCCCAAAGTGCTCGCGGTCGGGGAACACCTCGTCCTGGCGGGGCAGGAAGGCACCGCCGGAGTCGACCAGGTAGAGGCACGGCAGGCGGTGCTTGCGGGCGATCTCCTGGGCGCGGAGGTGCTTCTTCACCGTGAGCGGGTAGTAGGTGCCGCCCTTGACGGTGGCGTCGTTGGCGACGATCACGCACTCCACGCCACTCACACGACCGATGCCGGTGACCACGCCGGCGGCGGGCACCTCGCTCTCGTAGACCTCATGGGCGGCCAGCGCCGAGAACTCGAGGAACGGCGAGCCCTCGTCGATCAGATGGTCGATGCGGTCGCGCACGAACAGCTTGCCGCGCGATTCGTGCCGGGCACGGGCCTTCTCGCCGCCGCCCTGGCTGATGGCCGCGGTCAGCTCGCGCAGCTTCATCACCTCGTGGCGCATAGCCGCCTCGTTGGCCTGGAAGCCGTCGCTGCGCGGGTTGATTTGTGTCGTTAAGGTAGCCATAGGAGTCTCTTTTTCTCTTCAAGCATGAAAATAAGCGAGCGATATTCAGACAAGGCAAAAATTGACGAAAAAGCGGAGTTTACTGTTGTAAATGAGCATTTTGAGTCAATTTTTAACGCCGTATGAATGAGCGCAGCTATTTTCATTTGGACTCGTTGAAGAGTTCACGGCCGATGAGCATGCGTCGAATCTCGCTGGTGCCGGCGCCGATCTCGTAGAGCTTGGCGTCGCGCAGCAGGCGCCCGGTGGGGTACTCGTTGATATAGCCGTTGCCGCCGAGCAGTTGGATAGCGTCCAGCGCCACCTGGGTGGCCTTCTCGGCGCAGTAGAGGATCACGCCGGCGGCGTCCTTCCTGGAGGTCTGACCGCGATCGCAGGCTGCTGCCACGGCGTAGAGGTAAGCGCGGCAGGCATTCAGCGTGGTGTACATGTCGGCGATCTTGCCCTGCACCAACTGGAATTCGCCGATGGACTGGTTGAACTGCTTGCGCTCGTGAACGTAGGGCACCACCACGTCCATGGCCGCCTGCATGATGCCGATGGGGCCGGCGGCGAGCACGGTGCGTTCGTAATCCAGGCCGCTCATCAGCACGCGCACGCCCTTGCCTTCCTCACCCAGCACGTTCTCGGCCGGCACTTCACAGTCCTGGAACACCAGCTCGCAGGTGTTGGAGCCGCGCATGCCCAGCTTGTCGAGCTTCTGGGCGGTGGAGAAGCCGGGCATGCCTTTCTCGATGATGAAGGCGGTGATGCCCTTGGAGCCGGCGTCCGGGTCGGTCTTGGCGTAGACCACCAGCACGTCGGCGTCGGGGCCGTTGGTGATCCACATCTTGTTGCCGTTGAGGACGTACTTGTCACCCTCCTGGCGCGCACGTAGCTTCATCGAGACCACGTCGGAACCGGCACCCGGCTCGGACATGGCCAGCGCGCCGATGTGCTCGCCGCTGATCAGCTTGGGCAGGTACTTGGCCTTCTGCTCGGGCGAGGCGTTGATCTTGAGCTGGTTCACGCACAGGTTGGAGTGGGCGCCGTAGGAGAGACCCACCGAGGCGCTGGCGCGGGAGATCTCCTCCATGGCGATACAGTGCGCCAGGTAGCCCATGCCGGTGCCGCCATCCTCTTCCGGTACGGTGATGCCGAGCAGGCCCATGTCGCCGAACCTCTGCCACAGGTCGTTGGGGAACTCATTCTTCTCGTCGATCTCGGCGGCGCGCGGGGCGATCTCGTCGCGGGCGAAGGCGTTCACCTGATCGCGCAGCATGTTGAGTTCGTCGTCGAGGCCGAAGTCGAGGGGCTTGTAGGCGGTCAGCATGGCGGAACTCCCTGATGATGGTGTCGGTCGCTGGTGATTCTGGCGACAGCGCAGCTGTGAGTGAGGGGGCGCGGCTGTCAGGCGGTGCGAGCCGCGCAGGTGCGGTTCGCAGTGCTATTCACGAATGTTACAAGATTAGGCGAGGTTTACGTTAACGTAAAGTGCAGCTTTGAAGTGTGCGACGAAAGTCGGGCGGTTAGGAAGGAAGCAAAAAAACGACACCGGCCCTGGAAACTAGCTCGGGACCGGTGGCGCGACTGCTCAGCGCAGCAGCAGGGCCAACTGATAGTAGATGGGGATGCCCACGAGCACGTTGAGCGGGAAGGTGAAGCCCAGAGAGGCCAGCATGGCCAGCCCGATGTTGGCCTGGGGAATGGCGGTGCGCATGGCAGCCGGCGCGGCAATGTACGAGGCACTGGCGGCGAGTGCCGTGAGGATCATTAATGAGCCCATGGGCAGGCCAAGGAGCAGGCCGACGCTCAGGCCGGCCATGGCCAGGCATAACGGTGCCACCAGGGCGAAAGTGAGCAGACGCCAGTGGAACCAGGGGATGGGGCGCAGGGTTTCCGCCGCCGTCAGGCCCATTTGCAGCAGGAACAGGGCGAGTACCGCATGGAAGGCGCCCATCAGCAGATCGGTCACGTTGGCGCCTTCGGCGGGGCCGTACATGGCGCCGATCACTGCACCGCCGGCCAGCAGGATCACGCCGCGATTGGTCAGGGTTTCGTGCCAGATCCCCTGAAGCGCCTCGCTTGCCTCCTTGCCTGCATGGCGGCGGTAGAGTGCGATGGCCACCATGATCGCCGGGAGTTCCATCATCACCAGATAGAGCGTGACTTCAGCGCCGATGGGCAGAGCGCGGCTTTCAGCAAAGGCAAGTGCGACGGCGAAGGTGCCGGCGCTGACCGAGCCGTAGTGAGCGGCGATGCTGGCGCTGTCGGCGGGAGAGAGGCGCACCAGGCGGCGCAGGATCGGCATCAGCGCCAGCGGAATCAGACCGCCGAGGGTGGCCACCGCGAGCAGTTCGGGAATCAGCGACCAGTGCAGGTTGCCGTAAAGCGACATGCCGCCCTTCAGGCCGATGGTCAGCATCAGCAGCAGGCTCAGGGTGTCGTAGGCGGCCTTGGGAATGGTCAGGTCGGACTTGACGATCCCGGCGAGCAGGCCGAGCAGAAAGAACATCACGACGATATCGGGCATGGGGTTCTCTTCTTCTGGAATCGCACAGGCAGGGTAGTCGCGGATTGTGAGGAGTGATGGATATTGATTCCAATTGAATATGGCCGGTCATACTATAGTTAATTGACTATGGCTCGGAGCTGTGCCCATGAACGTGCGCCATCTCACGTTTCGTCTGCTGCAGGTTTATGTCGCCGTGGTGCGCAGCGGCTCGGTCAGCGAGGCGGCGCGCCAGCTTCACCTGACTCAGCCGACTGTGTCACAACAACTGAAGCGCCTGAGCGAGGCAGTGGGGGAACCGCTGCTGGTCATGCGCCAGGGGCGCTTGGCAGTGACCGAGGCGGGGCGAGAGCTCTACCGTGCCAGTCGCGAGGTGCTGGGCCGCTTCGATGACTTTCAGGACTTCCTCGAGGCGCTGCGGGGCGGCGAGCGGGGCCGCTTCAGTATCGCCTTGGTCAACACCGCTCAGTACGTGTTGCCACGCCTGCTCGGTCCATATAGCCATGCTTATCCCGATGTCGACGTGACTCTGCATATCGGCAATCGTCGCCAGATGCTGACGCGCTTCGAGCGCCAGGACGACGATCTCTATGTGTTCAGCCATCCTCCGTCGCTGGCTCATGCCCTGGCCGGGCGTTTCCTGCGTAATCCGCTGGTAGTGGTGGCACCGCAGGGGCACCCCATGGCGAAGCGTGAGCGGATCGCCATGGGTGAACTGCTGGAAGAGCGCTTTCTGCTGCGCGAACCGGGCTCGGCCACGCGCATGATGTTCGAGAGCTGGCTGCAGGAACATGGCCTGTCGCTGGGGCCCGCGCTGCAGATGGCCAGCAACGAGGCCATTCGCGTGGGCGTGGCGGCCGGCATGGGGCTGGCTGTGCTCTCCGAGCACGTGCTGCCGCCGGAGCACCCCGACATCGTGATTCTGCCGGTGACCGATTTCCCCATCGAGAGCCACTGGCAGTTCATCGTGCGCCGCGACCGCCGCCTGCCTCATGCCGCGTTGGGCTTTCTGCGCTTCGCCTTGGGGCATCTTGATGAGTGCGTCGAGCCGCGCTTCGTGGCCAATGAACTGGAGGGACTGCTGGCACGGCTGGCAGATTAGACCATGGTCGAATACGGGGAGCATGCAAGGTTGGTGACAGGTTGGCCCTCTAGAGTTGGAGCTGCCGGGGCGAGCCCCGGCAAGAAACCAACAATGAAGGATATTTCACGCCATGTTTGAAGGAATTGCACAGACCGGTCGGAAAGTGCTCATGACCGGCACCCTCGCAGCCCTGCTGGCTTCGCTGACGATGACGGCCCCCGTGGCGGCCGACGACTTCCCGGATCGTCCCGTGGATCTGGTGGTGGGCTTCGGGACCGGCGGCAGCGCCGACCGCCTGGCGCGCTCCATGTCCAACTTCCTGGCGGAGGAATTGGGCGTTCCGGTACGTGTCACCAACCGCCCGGGGGCCGGTGGCCAGCTGGCTGCTAGTTATATTCTTAGTGCCGAGGATAATGGCTATAGTGTTCTAGCCTCAACTTTCGCGCCATACCTCCCCAACGCAATTGTTGCCAATGGCGCCGACTTTTCCATTGAGGATTTCTCATTTATTAATATTCAGTGGTTTGATATGGATATCATTGCAGCTAATCGAGATTCAGGGTACGAGAATCTGGCTGCTTTGTTAGAAGACATCAAGAATAGTCCTGGTCGGGTGAGAGGCGCTGTAATTCAGGGGTCTGCTGGTCACCTGACGACAAGAATGCTGCTTGATGAAATGGGGATTCCACAAGAAAATCTCAATTTAGTGACTTACCAAAATGGTGGTGAAGCCCGATCTGCCGTTGCAGGTGGCCAAGTGGATTTCATTGCGATTAGCGCCCAAGGCAGTGAAGGGATCAGAGAGTTCCTGAATCCGTTGGCCATTGTCAATGATGAGCGAGTCTCTCAATGGGATGCCCCAGCGCTCAACGAGGCTCTTGAGCCATTCAATATGGAAGTTCCAATTTTTCAAGGCTCTATGCGTGGCCTAGCGGTTTCTGCAGAGTTTGAGCGTCAATACCCTGAACGTTTTGAGGCGCTAGCTAATGCAGTTGAAAATACGTTATCCCGCAAGGAGGTTCAGGACTATCTTGAAGGCCAAGACATTGGTGGTGTCTGGGTCGGCCCGGAACGCTCCAACGAGCTGATGCGCGAAAACTACGAGGTCTTCGAGCAGTACGCCCACCTGCTGAACTGAATCCTTCCGTACGCTGCGGTCCCGGTCAGAGCTGGCCGGGACCGCCTGGAGTCGTCTCATGTCCACCAACAAACGCGACTATGGGGACCTGCTGGTCCTCATGGCCTTGGCCGGCTTCACCCTGTGGTACCTGCTGGACGCCATTCGGGTCTCGTCGGCCGTACAGAATCTTCTGCTGATTCTCCCGCTTTCCCTCGTGGTGCTGGCCATCGTGCTGCTGGAGGTGATGTTGCGCCTGAAGCACGGCACCTTGTTCCAGCGCCAGGGGGAGGAAGGAGAGCCGCTCTACCGCACGTTGCCCGTGGTGGGGCTCTTCGCCGCTTACGTGATCTCGCTCGAGACGCTGGGGTTCGATGTGGCCACGGTGGTGTTCGTCGCGCTGTTCCTACTGCTCAAGGGGGAGCGCAACTGGCTGCTGCTGGGAGGCTATAGCCTGGCCTTCGGTTTCGGCGTGGCGCTCTTCTTCGCCGAGATGCTGCCCTATCCCATGCACATGCTGGTTCTGCCGGACTGAGGAGCGACACCATGATCGATCTTGCCGCCGTCGAGCAGGGGCTGGCCCTGCTGTTCTCGAGTTTCGCGCCGTGGATGGTCGTCGTCCCCGGCATCGTCATCGGCCTGATCTTCGGCGCCACGCCGGGCCTGCAGATCTCCATGGCCATGGCGATCTTCCTGCCCATGACGCTGTACATGGACTTCGTGCAGGCCATGCTTTTCCTTACCGCGATTTTCACCGGGGGGTCCTTCGGTAGCGGCATTCCGGCAATCCTGATGAACATACCCGGTACCTCCTCGGCCATTGCTACCGCCTTCGATGGCTACCCCATGGCGCGCCAGGGCAAGCACAACCAGGCGCTGGGCGTGGCACTGGCATCGTCGGTGGTCGGCGTGCTGATGGGTTACCTGATCCTGTTCATGATGATTCAGCCGCTCTCCTTCATGGTGTTGAAGCTGGGGCCGGCGGAGATGTTCGCCATCATCCTGTGGGGCATGACGCTGATCGCCAGCCTCAGGGGCGAGCAGATGCTCAAGGGGCTGATGGCTGGCTTCGTGGGCATGCTGGTGGGCACCATTGGCTTCAACGAGCTGGGCATGGCCAGGGGCACCATGGGGCAGGCCTACTTGCTCGACGGGGTGCCGGTGATCCCCGCCATGATGGGTATGTTCGCTGCCTCGGAGCTGTTCAAGCTCGCCAACAAGGGCTACATCGTCGAATCCGAGGCCTCGCGCAAGGTGCGGATCGGGGAGATCTTCCAGGGCTTCAAGATGGCCGTGACCTACCCCTGGGTACTGATTCGCGGCGGGCTGATCGGCGTGTTCGTCGGTGCCGTGCCGGGCGTGGGCTCGTCGGTCTCGAACCTGCTCTCCTACGTGGAAACGCAGCGCCGCGATGAGGATCCTTCTTCATTCGGCAAAGGCAACCCCAAGGGAGTGATGGCGTCGGAGTCAGCCAACAGCACCTCCGAGGCGGGCTCCATGGCGACCCTGCTCGCGCTGGGCATTCCGGGCGGCGGTGCCACCGCGGTGATGCTGGCGGCCTTCGCCATGCACAACATCACTGGCGGGCCGCAGTTCATCCGTCAGCAGACCGACGTAGTCTACGCGATCATCTTTGCCAACTTCGCCCAGGTCTTCCTGCTGATGGTGATCGGCCTGTTGTTCATTCCGCTGCTGGCCAACATCGTCAAGGTGCCGATGCGCTACCTGATCCCCTCGGTGCTGGTGCTGGCGGTGATGGGCTCCTTTGGCCTGACCGGCAACATGACCGGCCCCGCCACGGTGCTGATCTTCGCGGTGGTAGGGTGGCTGCTGCGTCACTACGGCTACTCGGTACCCGCCGCGGTGATCGGCATGCTGCTGGGAGCGATGGCGGAGAAATCGCTGTTGCACTCCTATCAGATCAGTGGCGGCAACCTGGCTTACGTGCTCGAGCGACCGGTGACCTTGATCATACTGGCGTTGCTGCTGGTGTCGCTGTTCGGCCAGCGCCTGGTGGGCTGGTTCAGGGACCGCCAGCGTACGGCCGGCGCCTGATCGATGGTGCAACGTACCGTTTCGACATTGCTGATCGGGGCTCTGGGCGGCGGCATTGCCGCCCTTGTCTCCCTGCCCATGGCCTGGATGCTAGGGCCGCTTTTCGCGGTGCTGATCGCTTCTCTGGCCGGCGTGAGAGCGGGTATCGACAAGCGGCTACATCGCTGCTCCATCGCCATGCTGGGGCTGTTCATCGGTAACCGAATCGAGCTGGGCGAGCTGTCGCACCTGCTGGAGTGGTACCCCAGCGTGCTGACCATGCTCGCCTACATGGTCGCGATGCTGGCGGGAGGCACCTGGCTGTTCTCCGCCAGCGGCATGAGCCGGCTGAGCGCTGTGTTCTGCTCTTTCCCGGGCAGCATGAACGCCACGGTGATTCTGGCCGAGCGCCTGGGCGTGGACATCCGCTGGATCGCCATCACCCATGCCATGCGCCTGGTCATTGTGGTGGCTTCCGCGGCCTTCATGGCTAGCTACTTGGCCGGTGGCATTGCGCTCGGTGAGGGCAATGGGGTGGGCTGGCAGGACATCTCACTGCTGGTGCTGGCCCCGGCCTCCTGGTGGTTGGGCAGACTGTTGCGCTTTCCGCTACCGGAATTTCTCGGGCCCATGGCCGTGGGGGCGGTGCTGGCAACGCTGGGCCATGGTGTGGTGCTGCCCGACATGTTGCTGGTGGCGACCTTCCTGGTGTTGGGCAGCTCGGTGGGGGCGCGCTTCGCTGGCACGCCCTGGCAGCGGATCGTCCAGGTTGGCCGTTACGGCCTACTGTTCGGGCTGTATGCCGTGCTGATGGCGGTCGCTGCCGCCTGGCTGCTGTCGACCTTTACTCCGCACACCTTCATCGCTGCTCTGCTGGCGCTGCTGCCGGGTGGGGTGGGGGAGATGGCGGTTATCGCGGTGGCGCTGGACGTGGATCCCATCTATGTGGTGACGCACCATGTGCTGCGTCTGCTGCTGCTGATTCTTGCCACGCCGGTGGTCATTTCGCTAGGCCGGCGGCTGGCTCGTTAGGCCTCGGATGGGGGAAGGTCACCGTCACCGTCAGCCCCTGGCCCGGGGGGCTGCCGAACACCAGGCTGGCGCCATGGGCGCGGGCGATCTCGTCGACGATGGCCAGGCCCAGGCCGCTGCCCGGTGTCTCGGGGCTGGCACGGTAGAAGCGTTCCGTAATCCGGTCGAGTTGTTGTGGGCTTACGCCGACGCCGTCGTCGCTGACCCGCAGTTGCATCCCATTGGGGCAGCGGCAGACGGCCACGTAGATAGTGCCGCGATAGAGCTGGCTGCCGCCGGCGTGCTGGCTGGCATTCTCGATCAGGTTCTGCACCAGCCAGCGCAGCATCACGCTGTCACCAAAGATCCAGACGCCCTCGTCGGCAGCGCAGAATTCCAGTTCCTGGCCACGCTGGTAGATGCGTGAGATCGCCTCGGTGCAGGCCTCACGGCAGGTCCCGGCGAGATCGATCTCGGTCATGGCGGAAGCGTCCACCAGCTCATGGCGGGCCTTGGCCAGAGTGAGCAACTGCTGAACCATGTAGCCGGCGCTCTCGGCGATACGGCCGATCTCGTGCAGGTTGTGCCTGGCCCTGGGGGTGTCGGGCTGGCGCACGGCCAGCTCCGCCAGGGCGCGAATCTCCGATAGTGGCGTGCGCAGCTGGTGCGAGACGTCGGCATTGAACTGCTGGGTGTTGTAGATGCTCTGGCGCATGCGTTGCATCAGGCCGTTGATGCTGGCGACCAGGGTGGAGACTTCCCTAGGCACTTCAGCTTCGATCGGCTCGAGATCGTTCTGCGAACGGCGCCGCAGCGAGCGGCTGATCGAGCGTAGCGGCGCCAGGCCGCGGTGAATGGCCAGCAGAGCGATGCTCACGGCGAGCAGGCCGCCCAGCGCAATCAGGACCGAGAGCGTGAGCAGGAACTCATTGATCAGGCTTTCCCGTGCTTCGGTCGACTCGGCCACGAGCACCTCGATCTGGCTGCTGTGGGTCGAGCGAACCACGGGGAAGGTGGTGGCGACGGCACGTAGCGTATTGCCGGCGTAGCGGGTGTCGTAGAACCGCGGCTCGTCGCGCGGACCAGGAGGGGCCTCCAGGCCGTCGAAGCCCGCCAGCATGTTGCCCTCGGCATCGCGTATCCGGTAGAAGATCTTGCCATCGCCGCGGCTGCCCAGGGTGCTGATGCTGAAGTAATGCATGTTGATGCGCAGCTCGCCATCTACCGAGTAGATTCGTCGCTCCAGGCGCTCGGCGGCGTTGAGCAGCATGTCGTCGAAGGTTTCGGTGATCTGCCGGGCAAGCACGTAGTAACTGGTGACCAGGGTCAGTAGGCCGACGAGAGTAAAGGGCAGGCCGATCCACAGCAGCAGGCGGGAGCGAATGGAGGTCATGTCAGTGAGGCTTGGCGTTGAGCAGGTAGCCCAGCCCACGCACGGTACGCAGTTGGATGCCGTTGCCCAGTTTCTTGCGCAGCCGTGAGATGTAGGTCTCGATGGCGCTGGGAGAGATGGCGTCGTCCAGGTCCGAGAGCCGGTCGATGAGCTGCGCCTTGCTCACCAGTCTCCCCTGGTTGATCAACAGGTATTCGAGCACCTCGCGCTCCCGGCGGTGCAGCGTGATCGGCTGCCCACCTACCAGCACGGCCGGGCTGTCGGGCGGCAGCTCGACGTCGCCGCAGTGCAAGCTTTTCTCGCCGAACTGCTTGGCCCGTCGTACCAAGGCCTTGGCCCTGGCGACCACTTCCACTAACGAGAAGGGCTTGCCGAGATAGTCGTCGGCGCCTTCCTCCAGGCCCAGCACGCGCTGATCGAGGTCGTCGCGGGCCGAGATGATCAATACCGGCGTGTTGTCCTGCCGAGCGCGCAGGCGCCGCAGCACGTGAATACCATCCAGGTTGGGCAATCCCAGGTCGAGCAGAATCAGGTCGAAGGAAAGATGGCGCAGCCACTGCTCGGCGGTCTGGCCATCGTCGCAAGTCTCGACCTGGAAGCCTGCCTCGCCGAGAACGGTGGCGATGGAGATGGCCAGGTTGGAGTTGTCTTCGATGACCAAAGCTTTCATGCGCGATCCCGATGCGAATTCAAAAGCATGAATGGTAACGAATCGGCATGTTCACTGTCGCCCCGGGTGTGCTGCCGGGCGTGGCCGCTGGCGCAGCGTTTTCCAGGCCTGGGAGAGCAGTACCACGGCCAGCAGAGCGACGATGCCCAGTGAGATGGGGCGGGTGAACAGCACCGTCCAGTCGTTCTGGGCAATCAGCATGGTCAGGCGGAAGTTCTGCTCTGCCATGGGGCCCAGCAGCACCCCCAGCACCACGGGTGCCAGCGGGAAGCCGAGCCGGTTGAGCAGGTAACCGGCCAGGCCGAAGGCCAGCATCACATAGAGATCCGTGACGTTGCCGTTCACGGTATACACGCCTACCGCCATCAGCACCAGCGTGGTGGGCACCAGCAGCGCGGAGGGCATGCGCAGCACCTGGGCGAACAGGCGAGTCGCCACCATGCCGCCGAGTAGCAACAGCAGCATGGCCGTCAGCAGCATCTGCCACATGAAGCCGAACACCACGTCGGGAGAGCGGGTGAACAGCTGTGGACCGGGCTGCAGGCCATGGATCATCAGCGCGCCCAGTACCAGTGCCGCGATCAGGTTGCCGGGAATACCCAGCGTCAGCGAGGGGATCATGGCCGCTGCATTGTCGGCGCTGTTGCCGGACTCCGCCGCGGCGATACCGACCGGATTGCCGTTGCCGAAGGTCTCGGAGTCCGTCGCCTTGCGCTTGGCCTCGTTATAGCTGAGCAGAGCAGCCAGGTTGCCGCCGGCGCCAGGCAAAATGCCCACGGCCACACCGATCAGCGAAGAACGGCTCCAGGTGCGCCAGTGGCGGCGCAGCAGGCCCAGGCTGCCACCACTCGGCTTGGCGCGAAAACTGTCGGCATTGAAGTAGGATTCGTTGCGCCTTTCCGCCATTTCGAGCACAGGGGGCACGGCATATAGCCCGATCAATACGATAAGCAGTTCGAAGCCGCCCACCAGATAGAGCGTATCGAAGGTGAAGCGCTCTTCACCGCTGATCGCATCGACGCCCACCAGGCCGATGATGACGCCGAGCAGGGCGCTGAGCATGCCCTTGCTGACATCCTTGCCGACCAGCACGGCGATACTGACGAGGCCGAACACGGCCACCCAGAAGTACTCCGCAGGGCCGAATGCCAGGGTCACCTTGGCCAGCATGGGAGCCAGCGTCATCAGGGCCAGGGCGCTGACGATACCGCCGATGGCGGACGACCAGCAGGCCGTCTTCAGGGCCAGCCCGCCCTCGCCCTTGCGTGTCATCGGGTAGCCGTCGAAGGTGGTGGCAATAGCGGCGGGCGTGCCGGGGATGTTGAGCAGGATGGCGGGAATGGCGCCGCCGTACATGGAGCCGTTGTAGATCCCGGCCACCAGCCCCAGGGCAATGATGGGGTCGAAGCCGTAGGTCAGCGGCAGCATCAGGGCAATGGCCATGACCGGGTTCAAGCCGGGCAGCGCGCCGATCAGGATGCCGATCAGCGTGCCGACGAACAGGCTGATCAGCGAGCCGAACTGCAGGACCACCGGGAGCGCATTCAGGAGCGATTCGAACATGAGCTGGACCTATCTAGGAGGCGAGGAAGAACTCGACGGGCAAGGGGCGCTTGAGCACCACGGCGAACAGGGCGTACAGCAGCGTGATGAAGCCCAGGGCGATGCCCGTTACCACGGCGGGCCGCCGCTCTCCCAGCAGCACGGCTAACAGCGTAATGAACAGGGCGCTGGTGGTATAGAAGCCGACGATCGGCAGGGCTGCGTAGTACACCAGACAGCAGCTCAGGGTCGTGGTGAAGCGCGCCGGATGATCGACCAGGGCGGGTGCAGGGTGAGTCGTCGTGTTGCTACCTGCGGCGGAGTCGGTCGTTGCGTGCGCGGCCAGCACGCTCTTCATGCCTCGCCAGATCAAGGGCAGGGAGAACGCGCCCATCAGGGTGCCTACCCCGATGGGAACGTAGGCGGCATCGGCAAAGAAGTCCTTCCCCATCCAGACGATGGTGATGCCAATGATGAGGAAGGCAATGCCAGAGAAGAGATCTCTGTGGTTCATGGTCTTATCGATGCCTTTGCCGGTTACTGTTGCTTGAGGCCGAGGTTTTCCAGGGTTCCGCCGATGGCCTGGGTTTCTTGCTTCAGGCGCTCGTGCAGTGCTTCGCCGCGTACCAGGTTGAGTGTTTCGCCCTGAGCGGCGAGAAACGCCTGGAACTCCGGCTGTTCCACGGCGCGGGCCACGGCGTCGGCGACCGCTTCCGCGCGCGCTTCCTCCATGCCTTCGGGGCCCAGCATCATGCGCCAGAGCACGGTTTCGAGCTCGGGATGGCCCAGGGCGGCGAGGCCGGATGCCTGCGGCAGGGCCTCGTTGTCATCGGCGGAAGTCACCAGCAGACACTTTGCCTGCCCTTCCTCGACATAAGGCAGCACCGGCGTGATGGAGCCGCCGTAGATGTCGACGTGGCCGCCGAGGAAGTTCTGCAGGGTTTCGCCGGCGCCGCCGAAGGGGATCGGGCGGGCGGTGATGTCGTAGGCCTCGAAGATCCGCTCCGCCGCCAGGCGCATGGTGCCGCCGACGCCATCGTTGCCATAGGTGTACTTGCCGGGGTTGGCTTGCAGCTCGGCAAGGAATTCCTCGCCGCTCTCGGCCGGGAAATCAGGTGCGACACAGAGGGTATAGGCGCTCTGCGAGGTACTGGTGATGGGAGTCAGCGTCTCGTAGGAGTATTGCACGCGCTGCATATGCGGCACCGTGGTGATGGGGCTGTTCCAGGTGGAAAGCAGGGTATAGCCATCGGGGCGCGCCCGGGAGAACTGGTTGACGCCGATGGCGCCGCCGCCTCCCGCCACGTTGAGCACGGCAACGGGCTGGCCCAGTTCCGCCTCGAGATACTGGTTGAGCATGCGTGCCACGTTGTCGGTGCCGCCACCCGCCGGCGCCGGCACGATGACCTCGATGGGGCGGTTGGGATAGTCGCTGGCCATGGCCTGGGTGAAGGCAAGGGCTGACACGGTGACGGTGGTGAGGAGCAGCGTGGTTTTCATTTGTCGTACCTGTCGTTGGAATCGTGATGGGGGCGGATGTCGAGGCCCGCTTCAGGCGTGTTGCTCGCCGAGAGTGACGCGATAGCGGAAGCGTTCGGGACGGCCATGCACGCGGCGGTATTCGATGATGCGGCCCACGGGGTCGCGCGCGATGCGCTCGATGACGGCAACCGGCGAATTGGCAGGCAGTTCCAGGTGCCTGGCGCTTGCCTGGGTGGCGGTGCCGAATGAAAGCTCATCCGTCGCCGACGTGATGAGAATCCCGAACTCCTGAAGGAAAACAGGGTAGAGCAGCGGTCCCATGTCCTTGGGATCGAGCGCCAGCAGCCCTTCGAAATCGGGCAGCCGCAGGTAAACCTCCTCGAACAGCATCGGTTCGCCGGACCACAGGCGAACGCGCTCGAGCTTGAGGCAGCGTGTCGTGTTCGACTCGCCGAAGGCCAGCCGGACCTCGTCGGGCGTCTCGACCTCATGGCGACTGAGGATGCGGCTCTCGGGAATCACGGAGCCGTCGGGGTCGTCGGCGTCGTAAACATGGAAGAAGCGGAACAGGTCAGCGCGGAAAGCCGGCTGCTTGACGAAGGTACCGGTGCCCCGACGCCGTTCCAGCAGGCCTTCGTCCACGAGCTGCTTCAGTGCCATGCGCATGGTGGCCAACGCCACGCCGTACTCCTCGGCCAGGCGGTTCTCCGAGGGGATCGTGTCGCCCGGCGACCACTCTCCATTGGCAATCCGCGACGCCAACTGGTCGCGCAGCCGGGCATAGAGGGGAAGGCGCCCGTCGGCTTGGGGCATGCGCAATGCACACATGGGTTCGGTCTCCTGGATTCGCTGCCTTGTTGTCGTCACTAAAGACGAGTGTATACTTCTAGTCAACCAGTTCTCTAGAGAACTAGACTTAAGTCTAGTCAGGATGACCATGCGTGTTAGCGGTTAGGACCTGACGGATGAGGAAGCCAGGGTGAGGAAACCAGAGTGAAGCAAGGATACGACTGTCACGCCCACGTCTATTCGCAAGTGGATGAGACCAAGGGCTCCAACTATCGTCCGTCACGACCGGCGCCCCTGCATGAGTGGCAGGCGCATCTGGAGGCATGTGAGCTTCGCGGTGGCGTGCTGGTTCAGCCGAGCTTTCTCGGCCACGACAATCGTGAGTTGCTGAGAATCCTCAGCGAGTTGGGTGAGAACTACCGGGGAGTGGTTCAACTTCCCAAGGAGGCCAGCCTGACCGAGATGCGCCAGCTCGATGCAGCCGGCATCGTCGGCGTGCGCTGGAATCTCATCGAACGGCGCCGCGAACTTCCTGACCTCAACGATCCGCAATGGATCGATTTTCTGGACCGGCTGAAGGTACTGGACTGGCACCTGGAGCTGCATCTCGAGGGGGATCGCCTGCCAGAGCTATTCCCAGCGCTGCACGAGCATGGTGTCAGGCTGGTGATCGATCACATCGGGCTGCCCGTCGAGGCCGAACCCGCCGTTGATACCGGTTTTCGACTGCTGCTGGAAGCCGGTCGATACGCTCGCACCTGGGTCAAGTTGTCGGCACCTTATCGCTCCCCCGTGCGCGACCTGCGACCTCATGTTCGCGAGCTGCTGGACAAGCTGGGGCGCGAGCGGCTGGTGTGGGGCAGCGACTGGCCCTGGACCCGCCATGAGGACAAGCACAGCTATCGCGACACCTTCGACTGGCTGACCGAGTGGGTCCGCGATGATGACGACCGGCACGTGATCCTGGACTGCTCCCCGCGGGAGCTGTTTCGTCTCGATTGAAGGCCTGGTTCGGCGGCACGATGCCCAGCCGCTTCATGCGGCGGTAGATGGTCGGGCGTGACACACCGGGGTGACAGCTGTCACGTTACGCCCATGCTGCCGTCACCACCTGCCGCGCCCGCGATCCGGCACCATGCGGCCGAAGTAGAGCAGGCCGAAGATCAGCCAGGCGAGGGTCAATACCAGGGCCAAGCCCAGGATGGCAGGCGCGCCGAACTGAGCAATGAGCGGCAGCGAGGCGGCGGTGAAAAGGCCGCCACCGACAACGGGCTCGAACATCAGCTGCTTGTAGCCGAAGCTTTCAAAGGCGCCGGAGCGGTTCTTGGGATCGGCCATGCGCATCAGCAGCAGGCCGGTGACGGTGACGCCCATGGACTGGCCGAAGTCGCCGATGCCACGCTCGAACCAGTTCTCGGGAATCACTCGTGGGGCGATAACGATCAGCACGAACAGGCACCAGGCGATGCCGGCCGCCGCCAGCAGCAGGAACGGAATCAGGTATTCGCCCAGCGCGGTGAGCGATAGCGTGGCCAGTGCCGCGACGATGGTGAAGTCGAGAGCGGTACCAGCGATGCGCGACATGGTACGGCTAGAGACGTGTGGCTCGAGGCCGAAGCGGGTGACACACAGCTGCACGATCACGCCGCCGATCATGGCGATGGGGAACAGCGGCACATGGGCGAGGACTTCCAGGCCGCCGTCTCGCGCCCAGGTCCGCTGTTCGATCCACTGCAGGGCACTGAGGATCAGCCAGCCGATGACGATGGCGATGCCGACCAAGCCGATGTGCAGGCTCAGGGGGTCGGCCGTTTCCTCCTCCTGGGCCAAGTCTTTCTTGAACTCGCTGTAGTCTTCGGTGGAGGGGCGCTCGTTCTGCTCGGTTTGTTCCTGCGCCCGGTCCAATGCCTCGGAGGTCAAGCCCGTGTCGTTCAGCGAGATGACTCCGCGCCGGGCGGCCAGGTTGATCATCAAGGTACCGATAAGTACGCCCGAGACGATGCCGATGGTGGCCAGGCCCAGCGCCAGGTCGGCGCCCTCCTCGAAACCCAGCTCGGCAAAGGTGTCCGCCATGCCGGCCGCCGTTCCGTGGCCCCCTTCGAAACCGATCTCGATCAGCGCGCCGGCCATGGGATTCATGCCGAAGACGGGAGCTAATACCAGAATCGCCAGGGTGAGACCCACCACGTACTGGCCCCAGGCCATGGTCTGGCCAACCACCACCTGCGGTCCGGCACGCATCCAGATGGTGCGCAGCCCGGGGATCGGCCGACCGATGAACAGCGCAGCGAACACCACGTTGATCAGCAGCCCCGGGAGGGCGGCCCAGCTCTCGAAGACGTACTCGGGGAACAGCCCCGCCGGGTTGTCGAAAGGGGCCGTGACGGCTCGTCCCAGTACCTCGGGGCCCAGCAGCAGCAGGATCAGCCCACCGACCACGGAGCTGGGCAGGAACAGGCGGCGGAGCCAGGGGGAAAAGTTGCGCAGAATGTTGCTTGCCAACAGCACCAGAGAGACGAGTACCAGGGCAATGAAAAGCTCGCCCACCGTCATGGTCATGTCGTTACCCCTCCTTGGGCTTGCTTCCGTTTGCCATCAATGACTGGGTTCAGCTTAGTCGAATTCCGCTGTTGGCCAAACCACTTAGCGCAAATGTCATGAGGACGTCCGGCGTCGAAACAAGGCTCGGGGTTCGCCATTGACGCGGGCCATGCCAGTATTGTCGGGTCGAATTGCCAGGACGCTCTTCATGACCCGACTGTTCAAGAAGCACTACCATCCGGCCGGTACGGCACCGGGTACTCTGCGCGAACTGTCGCCGGATCAAGCCCGACAGCAAGGGCCTGCCACCTTCTTGCTGGCCCGGCGGGAGGCGGGGCGCTGGAGTGAGATGCAGGAAATCTCCGTGGAGGAAATGCCTGTGGCGACCGCCGATGGGCAGCTGTGCTGGCTGCATGTCCAAGGGTTGCCCAGGGCCGAGCAACTGGAGTGGCTAGGCGACCGGGTGGGGCTGCATCCGCTGGCCCAGGAGGACATCCTCAACGGCGGGCAGCGGCCCAAGGTAGAGCGCTTCGAGACGTCGCTGGTCGTTTTCCTCGGTATTCCCGAACTGGACGAAGAGGGTGATCTTCACCTCTACCAACTGACGCTATTCATGGGCGGCAACGTCATCGTCAGCTTCATGAGTGGGGCGCTGGATCCGTTCGTCGTTTTCCGGCGCCGGCTCAAGGAGCGCGGCGGACGCGCCCTGGGCGAACCCGACGACCTGCTCTATGGCCTGCTCGATGCCGCGGTCGACCACGCCTTCCCGGTGCTCGACAGCGTAGGTGAGCGCATCGAGGAGATGGAGGTCGAGATCCTCAACCATCCCGACAGCTCAACGTTGGAGCACTTGCATGGCCTGAAGCGTGAGCTGATCATGTTGCGCCGCTATCTCTGGCCCACCCGCGAGGTGATCAACCAACTGCTGCGCGATCACGACGATCTCTTCACGCCCGATACGCGGCTCTGGATGCGCGACATCTACGACCATACCGTACAGGTCATTGACTTGGTGGAAAGCTATCGCGACATGACGGCGAGCCTGCTCGACGTCTATCTTTCCAGCATGAGCCATCGGCTCAATGAGAGCATGCGCACCCTGACCATCATCGCCACCGTGTTCATGCCGCTGACCTTTATCGTCGGCGTATATGGCATGAACTTCGATAACCCCGCCAGCCCCTTCGCCATGCCCGAGCTCGGCTGGTACTGGGGCTATCCCATGGTATGGAGCGTGATGATCGCAGTGGCCATCGGTATGGTGGTCTGGTTCAAGCGCAAGCGCTGGTTCTAGGCCGAACATGGAGCTTGCCACCTTGGATAGCCCGCTCGTCGAGACGCGAAGCTACCCCGATCGCGAATTGACCGACCGCCACGGGTTTCACCAATTGCTGCTGGGGCTCGATGGTGCGCTGGAGCTCGAGTCGGCAGGGCGGCTCACTCACGTGACGCGCGGCGTGTTGGCCCCGGTGGCCAGTGGTGACGTGCACCACTACCTGGCGCCGGGAGACAACTGCGTGCTGGTGCTCGACTTGCCCGAGGCGTGGTGTGAGGCATTGGCCTTCGAAGAATTGATACTGAGTCAGGCGCGGCGTTTGCCGGAGAGGCTGGCGGTGCAAGGGAAGGGGTTTTGCGGCTCGGGCCAGATGCTGGCCGGCTGGCTGCAGCAAGTGCTCGCCGCCGGTGGCCGACGCTTGGCGCCGCCACGGTTGAAGCTGCTCGAGCTGCTGCCCGCCATGCGCGCCGACCTGGCGCATTCCTGGCGCGTAGGCGAGATGGCCAGGCGTTGCCACTTGGCCGAGGCCGTTTTCGCGCGCCAGTTTCGCGCGCTGACCGGCCAATCGCCCCACGAGTGGCTGGTGTGCGAGCGTTTGGCACTGGCCCGCGAGCTGCTGCGAGTCGACAACGCTTCGCTCACCGAAGTAGCCCAGGCCTGCGGCTTCGCCGACAGCGCTCACTTTTCGAAGACCTTCCGCCAGCGGCATGAGGTGTCTCCCAGTGAGTGGCGCCGGCTGGCGCTGGTGAAGGACGCTGCGTCCAGAGGTCAGGATTCGACAAGCGACCGCGTCACGTGAAGGGCATGCTGAGGCCTCGACATTGTTGACGAGGCTGCCGCATGTTAACGCTCTCCCGACGTCAGGCCACGGCCATCGGGGCCACTACCATTCTCAACTGGGCGCTGCTCGCCACCCTGACGCAGCTCTCGGGGCCGGTGCCGCCGTTCCTGCTCACCGGGCTGGCGTTCGGCATTGCCTTCCTGTGCTTTCTTGCCTGGAGTCTGTGGCGTCGTGAGCCGCTCACGGCGCCGTTGCGCCAGGCTCCTTCGGTATGGGCACTGGGGGTGGGTGGGCTGTTCGGTTATCACGCGCTCTATTTCGTCGCCCAGCAGAACGCACCGCCGGCCAACGCCGGACTGATCAGCTATCTCTGGCCATTGTTGATCGTGCTGTTCGTCGGCTTGCTGCCGGGGGAGCGCCTGCTGGCCAGGCATGTGGTGGGCGGGCTGCTGGGCTTTGCCGGGGCAGCGCTGCTGATCGGTGGTGACCTGGGCGGCGGAGGTAACGCGCTGGGCTATGGCGCGGCCTTCGCCTGCGCCCTGGTATGGAGCGGCTACTCCGTACTGTCGCGGGCCAAGAAGGCGGTGCCAACCAGTGCCGTTGGCGGCTTCTGCCTGGTGACGGCACTGTTGGCCTTCGCCTGTCACGGATTGTTCGAGACAACGCGCTGGCCCCAGGGCATCGAGTGGCTGGGTGTGGTCGGGCTGGGCCTTGGGCCGGTGGGCAGTGCCTTCTTCACCTGGGACATCGGCGTCAAGCACGGCGACCTGCACCTGCTTGGTCTGCTGGCCTACGCCACGCCGTTGCTCTCGACCCTGGTGCTGATCGTGGCTGGCTACGCCGAAGCCACGCCGCTGCTGGCTCTGGCAGCAGGCGTGATCACCCTGGGCATGCTGATTGGTAGCGGCGCGCTGGTACGCCGCAAGAAGCAAGAAATCCCCGTGCGCTCCGCCTGAGACGGGCGCATGGGGTTGCTGGAACGAGTCGTCAGGCAAGAGCCGTTAAAATGAGCCCACCAGCGATCCCACCACGATCAGCAGGATGAGCGAGATGATCGGCCCCACCACGGCCACCGCGGCGATGTCCAGGTAGGCCTGGCGGTGCGTCAGGCCGCAAATCGAGAGCAGGGTGATCACCGCGCCGTTGTGTGGTAGGGCATCCAGCCCGCCGGTGGCCACCGCAGTGACCCGGTGCAGCAGGTCGGGCGAGATGCCTGCCGCCTGGCCCATGGCCAGGTAGGTGTCGCCCAGGGTGGCCAGGGCGATGCTCATGCCGCCGGAGGCGGAGCCGGTCATGCCGGCGAGCAGATTCACCGCGATGGCCAACGAGATCAGCGGATTGTCGCCGCCGGCGGTGGTTACCCAGGCGCTGATAGCATCGAACGCGGCGAGTGACGCAATCACCGAACCGAAGCCGACTAGGCTTGCGGTGTTGAAGATCGGCAGCAGCGAGGCGTTGGCGCCGCTGTCCAGCGAGGCGGTCAAGTGTTGCAGACGCGGCCAGTTCAGCGCGATCAGCACCAGGATCGAGAGTACCAGGGCGGCAATCACCGACCACACGCCGCGTACCGACTCGATGCTGGTGGCGCCATAGACCGGATCCGACAGATAGCCGGTGTCCATGGCCGGGATGATCACCGTCGTGAACAGCAGATTCAGCGCGATCACCAGCACGATGGGCAGCAGCGCCAGGGGCAGCGAAGGTAGCCCGCGGCGCGGCTGCGGATCGACCTCGGCCAGATCGAAGCCTTCACCGGCGGCGCGCTCGCGTAAATGGTCATGAGGAACCGCTTCGCTCTCCTCTTCGCCGTAGCCTTCACCGGCCGCGCGGGCCTGTTTGGCGCGGCAGGAAAGCCAGGCCTGGCCGAGGCCCAGCATGATCAGTCCGGTCATGATGCCGAGCCCAGGTGCGGCGAACGGCGAGGTACCGAAGAAGGGCATCGGGATGGCGTTCTGGATCGCCGGCGTGCCGGGAAGGGCGGTCATGGTGAAGGTAAAGGCGCCCAGGGCGATGGTGCCCGGGATCAACCGCTTGGGCAGGTTGGCCTTGCGAAACAGTGCCGCGGCGATGGGGAACACGGCGAAGGCCACTACGAACAGCGACACGCCACCGTAGGTCATCACCGCGCAGGAGATCACCACGGCCAGGATGGCTCGGCCCTCGCCGAGGCGCTCGACGATAGCTCCGGCCAGTACCTCGGCGCTGCCCGAATCTTCCATCAGCTTGCCGAAGATCGCCCCCAGCAGGAACAGCGGGAAGAAGCTGACGATGAAATTGCCCGCCGCGCCCATGAACACCTGAGTGTAGCTGGCTAGCAGCGGCGTGTCGGCTGAGACCAGTGCCACCAGGGCGGCTAGCGCCGGGGCCAGGATCAGCAGGCTCAGGCCGCGATAGGCCAGATACATCAGCAGGACAAGCGCAATGACGATGGCCAGAATACCGGTCATGTCTTGCTCTCATTGCGATGTGCTCTTGTGTCGCGGCGCTTCTCAGCGGTGGAGACCGGGCGGAAACCGTCGCCGAACACGGCATTGAGGTCGAAGGTGGAGTGCTTGCCGATGGCCTCGAAGTTTTGTTCGAGCCACAGCTCGGCCCAGCCGCGGCCCTGGCGATACAGCCGCGAGACGAAATCCCACTGGGCGTTGAGCTTGCTGGAGGCGGAGAGCTGTTCCACTTCCTGCTCGGCGTGGATCAAGTGCAGGCGCATGGATCGGTAGCGCTCCACCTCGAGGCCTTCGGCGTCGATCAACTGTTGCAGCAGCTGGATGCTGCGCAGTTCCTTGATCAAGCTGGAGTTGAAGGTGATCTCGTTGATGCGATTGACGATGTCGCGGGCGCTGTCCGGCAACCGGTTGCGCACCAGCGGATTGACCTGGACCACCACCAAGTCCTGGCAGTCGAGGTTGTCGACCAGTGGAAACAGCGCCGGGTTGCCGCTGTAGCCGCCGTCCCAGTAGGCCTCGCCGTCGATCATCACGGCAGGGAACATGAACGGCAGGCAGGCTGAGGCCATCACCGTGTCGACCGTGATCTCCGGCTGGTGAAAGATCTTGGCCCGCCCGGTGCGCACGTTGGTAGCGGTGACGTACACCTGGGTCCTGCGGCATGCATTGACCCGCTCGAAGTCGACCAGTTCGCATACCAGGTCGCGCAGCGGATTGAAGCCCAGGGGATTGAGCTTGGCCGGTGCGACGAGCTGGGTCAGGCTCTCGAACATCAGGTAGCTGGGCGAGTAGTCGAGGTTGCCGGTGCCCGTCAGCCAGTCCCAGGGCGTGGGTTGGATGGGCGAGAAGCGCGCCGCATCGCTCACCCCGCGCCAGAAGTGGTGAAGTGCCTCGCGCGCGCCTTCGCGGCCACCGCGGTGCAGGCCATCGGCCAGCACCACTGCATTCATCGCCCCGGCACTGGTACCGCTGACGCCGTCAATCTCCAGCCGTTCTTCTTCCAGTAGACGATCGAGTACGCCCCAGGTCAGTGCGCCGTGAGAGCCGCCGCCCTGAAGCGCGAGGTCGATGTGCTTGCATTCTTCCTTGGGCATGTCAACTCCAGTGTCGTCTATGTTGCGTTGCAGTGTAGGAGGCTCATGCGAGCCTCGCCTGCCCGGGAACATCGGGCGGGACCTCCCGTCGCGAGATAACTTGAACTAAAGTCTAAGAAGGTGGATAATGTGAAAAACGTTTCCATAAATACTCCGGAGGCGGTTCCTGGGAGCCGTAACGAGCCATGACCACACTGCGTTTCCCTACCATTTGGGATCTTCCGCTGGCTACCCGCCGCGAGGCCGCCGTAACCCCGGCCACGCCGACTACCGAGCGCTTTCTGACCATCTGGGACAGCCCGCGTCTCACCAAGGCGGCCAAGGGCAAGCGCTCCCTGCGCAAGCTTTTCAAGTTCTATTAACTGCCTAAGCCTCGTTGCAAGCGGGGCGCCGGTACCAGGCAAGGCGTCCATGCCGTTTGGTATGGGCGCTTTGCCTTGCGCCGTGATTGTCGGCGTGGCCGGGTTCATGAGTCGCTTGGGCTATTGGCAGCGTGCAGTTTGGCCAGGGTATTGACCAGCCGCTGGCAAAGCGCGTCCAGGCGCTCGCGCTGGCTTTCGTCCACCAGCTCGTCGCTCTCGTTGAAGGCCTGGGCGGCATGCGGTACGGCCAGCGGGCCAGGGAGCACGGTCACACCGAGATTGCCGAGCAGTTGGCGAATCAGCGCCAGGCTGCGCATGCCGCCCAGCGCGCCCGGTGAAGCGGAGACCACCGCCGCCACCTGGTCGGCGAACAGGGCCAAGCCGCTGCGCTCGCCATCCGAGCGCGACATCCAGTCGAGCGTATTCTTCATCAGTGGCGTGATGAAGCCATTGTATTCCGGCGAGGCCAACAGCAAGCCCTGATGCTCGTCCAGCAGCGCCTGGAGACGGTGGGCATTGGCGGGCAGACCCTCGCGGTTTTCCAGATCGCCATCGTAGAGCGGCAGGGGATAGTCACGCAGGTCGATGAAGGTCGCCTGGCCGCCGACATGCTCGACCCGTTCGGCGGCCAGGCGGGCAAGGCGCTTATTGAAGGATTTCTCTCTGGCGCTGCCGGCGAAGACCAGGATGCGCGGAGGGTTGGGAGTCGTCATGGGCGAAACGTTCCTCTTGCCGGTTGTCGTCGGTGCTTCTCGGGGATGTCATTCCCGCCAGGGTAGGGGTGGTGGCTCCAGACGCTTGCCGTCGAACTGGGGGATGCTGCCGAAGCGTTCGCTGCCGGCTTCCCAATCGCGCTGGGCCTCGATGATCTCGGCCTTGCTGTGACCGACGAAGTTCCACCAGATCAGGATTTCCTCGCCCAGAGGCTCGCCGCCGACGAGGATCGCGCGTCCGCCTGCCGAAAGCTCGAGGTCGATCTGGCGTCGCCCACGGCCCAGATAGGCCAACTCGTTGGTGGCGAAGCGTTCGCCTTCGATGATGAGTTCGCCTTCCAGCGGCAGCAGGCCGTATTCGAAATCTTCGCGCAGCGGCAGTTCCAGAGAGCCGCCAGAGGCCGCCGCCAGGTCCAGGCCCACCAGTGGCGAGAAAGCCAGCGTTGGTGCCCGCTGGCCGCCGAACTCGCCGGTCAGCAGGGTCATCTCGACGTCGCCTTCGCGCCACTGCGGCAGTGTCGGATAGTGGTCGAAGCGCGGGTCGGTGCGACGATGGGCTTCGGGCAGGGCGATCCATAGCTGGGCGGCATGCAGGTGTGACTCACCGGGTACCGACTCCTCGGTATGACTGATCCCGCGACCGGCTGTCATCAGGTTGACCTGGCCGGGGCGAATTACCTGCTCGTTGCCCAGACTGTCACGATGCAGCACTTCCCCCTCGATCATCCAGGTGAAGGTCTGCAGGCCGATGTGCGGATGGGGGCCGACGCGCAGGCCTCGCGAGTCGCCCTTGAATACCGCCGGGCCGGCGTGATCGAGGAAGCACCAGGCACCTACCAGCCGTCGATGGCGTGAGGGCAGCACACGGTTGACGGGAATGCCGCCGACATCGGCAGTGCGCGGTGCGACATGCTGCACTTGGCGCTTGCCATCGACGATGGGGCAGTCCAGGGAGGAGGAGAGATCGGCTTCGTTGACGAGGTTGCTCATTGTCGTTTTTTCCAGGCAGCGCGAAGTGGGATGGGCGGTCAGGCTTGTTTCAGCATAGGCTCTCGCTTGCGGCATTGCCTGCCCGTCGGGATTGGCCATGCTTCAACGGAACAGCCAGGGCGCTACCAGTTTCACCACTCGGGGCATGATGACGTAGACCACCAGGCCTACGATGGTGGCGGCGACCAGGCCATGACGGATACCCCAAGTGTCCAGCGCCGGTATCAGGCCAAAGAGTGGCAGCCACAGCAGCGGCACGATCATGGTCAGGGGCCAGATCACCGCCGTGGTTACCAGCCACTGTTTCCAGCGAGTCGGCTGCTTGCTGGCGGGTGTCGGCGGGGTGAACCAGTAGTCGATGCCGCTGACGATCTCCACCCGCTCGGCCTGTTGCAGGTCGGGCTGGATGGTTCCCATCAGCTCGCGGCGCTCGGGGGACTCCCGCCAACGCCGGGCGTCGGCGTCGCTGGCGAAGCGCACAGCGATTTCGTAGTCATGATGACCTTCGGGAGGACGCAGGATATGCACTCCCTGATGGCCGGGAAAGCGGCCTGCCGCCTCAATGATCTGGCGTAGCCAGGTTTCGTAGCGAACCATCGCCTCGGGCCTGATCCGGTGGTGGATCTGGATGGTTGTCCCCTCGCAGTGAGCCGAGGGATCCGGTGAGGGGTTGGACATATGGGCCTCTTCTGCGGTCGGGTGGTGAGTAGGAGAGGACCCGGCCAGTGCCGGGCCCTGGGGCCTCAGCGCTTGTGCGCCAGGCTCTGCTGCTCGTAGCTCTGGATCAGGTTGGCGTAGGCGGGCAGGTGGTTGGCCAGCAGGCCGCCGAAGCCTTCGATGTCGTTGCGCCAATCGCGGTGCAGCTCGCAGCCGACACCGAACCAGGTCATCAACTGGGCGCCGGCCTGTGACATGCGATCCCAGGCCGCTTCACGGGTAGTCTGATTGAAGGTGCCGGAGGCATCGGTGACCACGAACACTTCGAAACCTTCCTCCAGCGCCGAGAGCGCCGGGAAGGCGACGCACACCTCCGTCACTACTCCAGCGATCAGCAGTTGCTTCTTGCCGGTGGCCTTGACCGCCGCCACGAACTCCTCGTTGTCCCAGGCGTTGATCTGACCGGGGCGGGCGAAGTAGGGCGCATCGGGGAAGGCTGCCTTGAGTTCGGGCACCATCGGTCCATTGGGGCCGTCTTCGAAGCTGGTGGTGAGGATGGTGGGGATCTCGAAGAACTTGGCGATGTCGGCCAGGGCCAGCACGTTGTTCTTGAAGTCGTCGGGGCTGAAGTCGCGCACCAGCGAGAGCAGGCCGGACTGATGGTCGACCATCAGCAGGGCGACATCGTCCTTGTTCAGGCGGTTGTAGGTATAGGACATCTCGTTTCTCCTTGGCTTTCTCGGGTGAAGCGCCCGGCAGCGAGACCGGGCGCGGTTGGCTGCGGCAGGGCCGCTAGCCCTCCAGGCGGCCGAACTTGCCGGCCTGGAAATCGGCAAAGGCCTGGTGAATCTCCGCCTCGCTGTTCATCACGAAGGGGCCGTAGCCCACCACCGGCTCGCCCAGGGGCGCCCCGGCGAGCAGCAGCAGCTTGGCGTCATTGTTGGCTTCAAGACGTATCTCGTTGCCCTGGCGCTGGAAGGCCACCACGGCTTCTTCACGGACGACAGCCTCGCCGTTGACCTGCACGGTTCCTTCGAGCACCACCAGCAGTGTGGTGTGTCCTTCGGGAACTGCCAGGGTGGTTTCGGTGCCCGGAGCCAGCCGCAGGTCCCAGACCTCGATTGGAGTGAAGGTGTGAGCCGGGCCTCGATGCCCGCGATACTCACCGGCAATCACCCGCAGCTCCCCAGCTCGCTGCGGAAGCGCGACCCGCGGGATATCGGCATCGAGCAGCGTCTGGTAGGCCGCCGGCGCCGATTTGTGCTCGGCCGGCAGATTGACCCACAGCTGCACCATTTCCAGGGTGCCGCCCTGCTGCGTGAAGTTGCCGGAATGAAACTCCTCGTGGACGATTCCCGCCCCGGCGGTCATCCATTGGACGTCTCCTTCGCCGATACGCCCGCCGCTGCCGGTGGAGTCGCGATGTTCCAGCTCGCCCTTGTAGACCAGGGTCACGGTCTCGAAGCCACGGTGTGGGTGTGCACCGACGCCGCGGGGACGGCTTGCCGGGGCGAAGTCGTGGGGGCCGGCATGGTCGAGCAGCAGGAAGGGGCTGAGGTGATCGGCACCCAGACGGTCATAAGAGAACAGGGAGCGGACGGGGAAGCCGTCGCCGACCCAGTGGCCGCGTGGGGCACCATAGATACCGAGAATCTTCTTCATGGTCTGGCTCCTGCATGGATTGGGCTTCTGCCCGATACAGCAAGCCTAGAAAAGCAACGCTCTTGCTGGTAGAGGCTATAATCCACACTCAGCGTTCCATGAGTAGAACGATGGGAGAGTGATAAGCCATGCAGGATCTCAACGATCTCTACTACTTCGTGCAGGTAGTGGATCATGGCGGTTTCGCCCCGGCCGGACGCGCCCTGGGCATTCCCAAGTCCAAGCTGAGCCGGCGTATCGCCAAGCTGGAGGAGCGGTTGGGCACGCGGCTGATACATCGCTCGACGCGCCATCTGTCGGTTACCGAGCTGGGCCAGGCCTATTACCGCCACTGTGCGGCGATGCTGGTAGAGGCTGAATCGGCCGAGGAGCTGATCAAGCGCAATCTCGCTCAGCCAAGAGGCACGGTGCGGTTGAGCTGCCCGCCGAGCCTGCTGCACTACCTGATTACCCCGCTGCTGGTGCGCTTCATGGCGCAGTGCCCCGATGTGGAGGTGCAGGTAGAGGCCACCAGCCGCAGGGTGGACGTGATCAGGGAAGGCTTCGACATGGCCATCCGCGTGCGCTTCCCGCCGCTCGAGGACAGTGATCTCTCGATGAAGGTGCTGGCGCGCAGCCCCCAGCGTCTGGTGGCAGCGCCAATGCTATTCGAGAAGCGGCAGAGGCCGCAGGCGCCGGGTGACCTGGCGGGATTGCCCAGCCTGGATTTCTACCAGATCGACAGGCAGCACCTTTGGGTGCTTGATGGACTGGATGGCGCGACCGCCCGGATTCGTCACCAACCACGGCTGGTCACCGACAATGCCGAGACGCTGCATCAAGCTGCGCTTGCGGGCCTGGGTATGGTCAAGTTGGCGCTGCTGGTGGCAGGGCAAGACCTGAAGGCGGGGCGTCTCATCGACGTGCTGCCCGGCTGGGAACCGCGGGGAGGGATTCTGCATGCCGTCTTTCCGTCGCGTCGCGGCGTGCTACCTGCGGTGCGGGCATTGCTCGACTTCCTGGCCGAGAACATTGCCGAGATCGATTTTACCAGCCAAACCGCCCTGGCCGTGGAGACGAATGAAGAAGAGGTATGACGCTGCGCTCGCTCAGCACAACCGCGTGCCAAGCAACAGTAGAGAGGCATCGGCGGTTTGCCAGCCCCACCACACCAAGGCCAGGGCGCCGGCCAGGACGATCAGGGCGGCAAGTTTCACCAATGGGTAATGCATCATGCCTGAGCCTCCCGTGGGGCGGGGCGCTTGATCGGTGCCTCGCTGATGAACCAGTGCAGCAGCGCCGCCGCTACTGAAAGCAGAATGGCGAGTTTCCATACCA
Organism: Billgrantia zhangzhouensis; assembly: GCF_021404465.1. Taxonomy (GTDB): domain Bacteria; phylum Pseudomonadota; class Gammaproteobacteria; order Pseudomonadales; family Halomonadaceae; genus Halomonas; species Halomonas zhangzhouensis. The sequence goes on from NZ_JABFTT010000010.1 coordinate 36,374, forward strand.
CATCATAGTCGCCGTGGAGGTCGTAGAGCATGCCGCCGAGCCACACGCCAGTGAACGAGCCGACCTGATGGAACAGAAAGACGATGCCGCCGAGCATGGAGAGGTGGCGTACGCCGAACACCGCGGCCACGATGCCGTTGGTCAGCGGTACCGTGGAGAGCCACAGCAGACCGATGGCGATGCCGAACAGGTAGGCGCTGGCGGGGCTCAGCGGCAGGAAGACGAAAGTCGCTATCACTGCGCCGCGGGCGAGATAGAGCCAACTGAGCAGGCGCGGCTTGGAATAGAGCCCACCCAGCCAGCCGGCGGCGTAGGTGCCGAAGATGTTGAACAGGCCCACCAGGGCCAGCACCGTACTGCCGACGTGCACGGCCAGGCCGTTGTCGAACAGGTAGCCGGGCAAGTGCACGCCGATGAACACTACCTGGAAGCCGCACACGAAGAAGCCCAGGCACAGCAGCCAGAAGCCGCGGTGTCCGGCGGCCTCGTCCAGCGCACTGCGCAGCGAGAGATCGCTGGCCTGGCGGGCTGAGGGGCGGTCCTTCAGCATGGCGCCGAGCGGCACCATCATCGCCGCCAGGGCACCCATCGCCAGCAGCGCGGCCGACCAGCCTAGCCAGCCGAGCAGGCCCAGGGTGCCCGGTAGCATGGCGAACTGGCCGAACGATCCCGCCGCACTGACGATACCCATCGCCATGCTGCGTTTCTCGGGCGCCACGGCGCGGCCTACGGCGCCCAGGATCACCGAAAAGGTGGTGCCCGATAGCCCCAGGCCGATCAGCAGCCCGGCGGAGAGCGACATGCCCAGCGCCGACTCGGAAACCCCCATGAACAGCAGGCCGAGGGCATAGAGAATGCCGCCGATGGCAACCACCCGGGCCGCACCGAAGCGATCGGCCAGAGCTCCGGTGAAGGGCTGGGCGAACCCCCAGATCAAGTTCTGCAGCGCCAGGGCAAAGGCAAAGACCTCGCGGCCCCAGCCCAGCTCGCTGCTCATCGGCTCGAGGAACAGGCCAAAGCCGTGACGAAGTCCCATGGCCAGCGAGATGACCAGACTGCCGAGCAGGATCAGCAGAAGCGAGTGACGACGAAGGGCATCCATGGTGGCGGGCCTGTTTGCAGACTAATGAATACGGCACTATCGCGCTTTCTCGATACGCTGGCAATGTCGCCAATCGGCGACTTGGCTGTAGTCGCTGTGCCACATGTGTAAAGGCTGCGTGATTCGCTATTATGAACGGTGTTTGACAACTATGGAGATGTCCCATGCCACGGCGCCTGTTGACTCCTTTCCTTCTCGTCCTTGCCGCCATGCTGGTGGCGGGTTGCAGCTACCAACCGGCACGTATCAAGTCCGAGCCGCTGGTCGTCATCGATGATGGTCGTGGCGGCCATGGCGGAAGCTTCTGCCCGCCGGGGCAGGCGAAGAAGGGCCGCTGCTGAGTCAGTGCACCCCAAGGACACACCAGACTGACCAGTTGTACCCATAACGACTTCGAACGGGAACCGAAGGGACGTGAGGAGTTCTTGCCCAGAGAGGTACATTGCCATGAAAACGTCCCTGCGCTTGCTCACCCTGGCTTTTCTGCCCGCCATGCTGACTTTGGCCGGCTGCAGCTACTCGCCGGCCCGGATCACCCCAGAGCCATTGGTTGTGGTCGATGGCGGTCACCGTCATTATCACGACGACAAGCACCGCTACCGGTACCGGGATCGCTACGTCGAGCGCCATTACCACTATGATGGTCGGCGCCATTACGACCGGCGCTACCATGATCGGCGCGGTCGCTTCTGCCCGCCTGGGCAAGCCATGAAGGGGCGTTGTTGACGCCCCCCGGTTTCACGTCGCCGCTGGTCAGGGTAGTGTAGAGGGTCCCTGACCGAGCGGACCCCAAGAAACGTCATGTCTCTACTCGACCTGCGTGCCTGCAACCTGGGGCGGGAGCACATCGCTCATGAACACGCGCACCATCAGTTGATTCTGGCGACCTGTGGCAGCACCGAACTGGAGGTGGCGGGCCTCGGTGATCGCGTTACCGGTGGGCGTGGCTGCCTGATTCCCTGCTCCTTTCATCACGAATACGAAGGGGATGGCCGCAATCGTACGCTGGTGCTCGATGTGCCGTTGGCTGCGGTGACGGAGATGTGTGATGGCGAGGGCCTGCAGCGCCTGTTCGAACGCCCACGTTTCTTCACCGTACCCGCTCGTCTCAGCCAGTTGGCCACCGCCCTGATGGCTCAGTTGGAGCAGTTCCCGGCGCTTCATAGTGAGATCGCGGCACTGCTGCTGCGGGCAATCTACCTGCATCTTGAGGGCGAGGCATCCACTCCTGTGCTGGCTTCCCGGCGACGATCCCAGGAACGGATCGATATCGGTCGCCTCGATGCCTGGATTGACCGGCACCTTGCCGAAGAGATCCGGGTCGAGCGGTTGGCGGCGCTGTGTGCACTCAGCCCAGGTCACTTCCATGCGCTGTTTCGCGAGCTGATGGGGATCACGCCGCTGGCTTACGTGCAGCAACGCCGTCTGGAACACGCCCGTACCCTGGTCCGACATAGCGATCTTAGCCTGGGGCATATTGCGGCCCTGGTCGGCTTCCGCGACCAGGGTAGCTTCAGCCGAGCCTACCGCCGTCATTTCGATGGCACTCCCTCTCAGGAGCGTCGCCATGCCGAGGCAGCTGCCGAGTCTGGGGCAAGTCTTCATGAGTTGCGGGCAAGCATTGCCCCTTCGCACGTTCTAGTCTGACGGTAAGCGTCATTGCCTTGTCTGGCTTAGTACGTCAGCGTCGCCTCGCCAAGGAACCGAGATGAAACTTTTCTACCATCCTGACCAGGAGGCTCACGCTCCTGCCTCTTTCCTGGTTCGTGGCCAGCTCACCTCGTCCCCCGAGGGGCCGGTGCGTGCCGAACTGCTGGCCAAGGGCTTGGCAGCAGCAGGCCTTGCCCTGCATGAACCCGACGATGTCGATAGCCCGCGGCTGCGCAGCCGTCTGGCCCGGATCCATACCCCACGCTACCTGAATTTTCTCGAGACCATCCACGCCCGCTGGCGCGAAATGCCGGGAGCCTCCGAACTGGTGATGCCCAACGTGCACCCATGTGGCGGTGGGAACCACTACCCGCGTCATCCGGTGGGTCAGGCGGGTTGGCACCTGCACGACATGGCGTGTCCCATCGGCGCCGACAGTTTCCGCGGCATACTGGCCAGTGCGGCCACGGCCCAGGCGGCGGCCGAGGCGCTGATCGGCGGACATAGCACCACCTATGCGCTGTGCCGGCCGCCGGGCCACCATGCTGGGCCGGACCGGGCGGGCGGCTTCTGCTTTCTCAACAACTCGGCGCTGGCGGCGACCGTGCTGCGCGAGCACTTCTCACGGGTCGCGATACTCGACATCGACCTTCACCACGGTAACGGTACTCAGGACATCTTCTACTATCGGGGCGATGTCTGGACCGGCTCGATGCATGTCGACCCGGCCGATTTCTATCCCTTCTTCTGGGGCGGTGCCAACGAGGAGGGCATGGGTGAAGGGCTGGGCGCCAACGTCAACCTGCCGCTGCCATTGGGCAGCGATGGCGTCGCCTTCCTCGAGGTGCTGGAGGTGTTGATCGCCCGCATGGAAGCGTTTCGTCCCGAGGCGGTGGTAATCGCGCTGGGACTGGACGCCCATCGCGACGATCCGCTGGCCGGCATGACGCTCGAAACCGCGGATTTCGAATCGGTTGGCCGGCGCCTGAGCCGGTTGGCCCGGCCCGTCGTGTTGGTTCAGGAGGGGGGCTACCCAACCGAACGCCTGGGTGACAATCTGGCCGCCTTCATGAATGGTTTCAGCGGCGGCTGACGTGAGGCCGCGGACGTGCAAGTATTCGCTGTTCCATCCCATTCACCTCCATCGAGAGAGACGACATGACCATTCAGTACCATCACAGCAATGCCCGCATGAGCCAGATCGCCGTGCACAACGGAACCGTCTATCTGGCCGGCCAGGTACCGAGCGATGCCAGCGCCGACATGCGTGGCCAGACCGAGCAGGTCCTGGCACGTATCGACGAGCTGCTGGCCGAGGCCGGTAGCTCCAAGGAGCACCTGATTTCGGCTCAGGTGTGGGTCACCGACATGGCGGAGTTCGACCAGATGAACGCGGCCTGGGAAGCCTGGGTGGTGCCGGGCCGCCCGCCGGTGCGCGCCGCCCTCGAGGCCAAGCTGGCCAAACCCGAATGGAAGGTCGAGATCATGGTGATCGCGGCGCTGCCGGAGGCCTGACATGCGCGTCGTCACCGCCGATGAGGTAGCCGCCGCGCTGCCCTGGAAGGCACTGATCGAGCGACTGGCACTGACCTTCAGCGAAGGGGTCGAGTCGCCGCCGCGCCATCATCACGCCATGCATCGGCCGGATGGCGAAGCCACCATGTTGTTGATGCCGGCCTGGGAACGGGCCGGCTACATTGGCGTGAAAATGGTCAATGTCTTTCCGCAGAATGCCGATCATGGCCTGCCGGCCATCGCCGGCGTCTATTTTCTCAGCGAGGGAGCCCACGGCCGCCCGTTGGCCTGCCTCGAAGGCAGTGAACTGACCCGTCGTCGCACTGCGGCGGCCTCGGCCCTGGCGGCCCGTGAGCTGGCCAGGGAAGATGCCGAGACCCTGCTGGTGGTGGGCACCGGCAAGCTGGCCCCCATGGTGATCGAGGCCCATGCCTCGGTGCGTCCTATCAAGCGTGTGAAGATCTGGGGCCGCCATCCCGAGAAGGCGAGGCGATTGGCTGCCGAGTATGCCGACAGGTTCGATTGCGCGGTGGCCGAGACCCTGGAAACGGCCGCCCGTGAAGCCGACCTGATCAGTTGCGTGACGCTCGCTAGCGAACCGCTGATACGCGGGGAGTGGCTCGCGCCCGGCACCCATCTCGATTTGATCGGCGCGTTTCGTCCCAGCATGCGTGAAACCGACGCCGAGTGCCTGTGCCGTGGCGAGGTATTCGTCGATACCTATGCCGGAGCCCGGGGCGAGGCGGGCGACATTCTCCAGGCGATCGATGAGGGCGCGTTCGCTTTCGGCAACATTGCCGCTGACCTGGCGGAGCTGCTGCGTGGCGAGAAGCCCGGGCGCAGTTCGAACGCTGCCATCACCGTATTCAAGTCGGTCGGCGCTTCGCTGGAAGATCTAGCGGCGGCCATCGAGGTTTGGGAACAGTTGGAGAAGCCTGCATGAAGGAGACGCGTCGAACAGGCTTTTTCTGGCACGAGCGCTGCTTTTGGCATGATCCTGGCGCCATCGGCGTGTTCTCAGCGCCTGGCGAGTTTCTGCAGCCCCAGCCTGCCTCGGAAAGCCCTGAGAGCAAGCGCCGGCTGAAGAACCTGCTTGAGGTGTCGGGCCTGATCGACGAACTCGATGTGCGCAAGGCTCTGCCGGCAAGCCGCGAGGATCTGGCACGGTTTCATACCGGGCGCTACCTGGACGAACTCGAGGAGGGAGACCTGACCCGGGGCGGCGATGCCGGTGAATGCGCACCCTACACGCCGGGCAGCCTGGCGGCGGCGAAACAATCGGCGGGTCTGGCAATCGCCGCGGTGGAGGCGGTGGCCAGCGGTGAGCTGCCCAACGCCTACGCCCTGTGCCGGCCGCCGGGTCACCATGCCGAAGCCGATCGCGGGCGCGGTTTCTGCCTGCTCGGCAACGTTCCGGTAGCGGTGATGCGAGCCCGGGCGCTGGGTCATGCCCGGCGTATAGCGATTCTCGACTGGGACGTGCACCACGGCAACGGCCAGCAGGACGCCTTCTACGACGACCCCGACGTGCTGACCGTGTCGATTCACCAGGCAGGTAATTATCCGCTGGACAGCGGTTTCTTCGAGGAGTTGGGCGAAGGGGCGGGGCATGGTGCCAATCTCAACCTGCCGATGCCTCCCGGCAGCGGCATCGGCGCCTATCGCTACGCCATGCAGGAGCTGGTGCTGCCCGCCATCGGCGGCTTCGCCCCCGACCTCATCGTGGTGGCCTGCGGCTATGACGCCTGCGGCAAGGACCCACTGGGCAAGATGATGCTCAACAGCTCGGCCTTCGCTGCCATGACCCAGCAGCTCAAGGCCCTGGCCGAGCGCATCAGCGACGGCAAGCTGGTCATGATCCACGAGGGCGGCTACTCCGAGGGCTACGTGCCGATGTGCGGCCATGCGGTGATTCAGCAGCTGGCCGGCAGTCGCACCCAGGTGCCCGACCCCCAGAACGATGAGATCGCCGCCTGGGCCTACCAATCGCTGCAACCTCACCAGCGTGTCCTGATCGATGGCTGGCGTGACCAGTGGCTGCGCATTGCTCCGCTATGAAACACGCACCCTGAACCGACGAGGACGACATGACCCCGCTTCATGAACGAGATGGCTGGCTGTGGCTGGACGGCGAGTGGCTGCCATGGCGCGAGGCCCAGACCCACCTGCTGACCCACACCCTGCACTACGGCATGGGCTGCTTCGAGGGAGTGCGCGCCTATGCCGGAGAGCAGGGCACGCACCTGTTTCGCGTTGCCGAGCATACCCGGCGCCTGCTCGACAGTGCCCATGCGCTGGACATACCGGTTGCCTTCGACGAAGCGGAACTGATCGAGGCCCAGCGGCAGTGCCTGGTACGCAACGAGCTGCGTAACGCCTATCTCAAGCCCACCGTGTTCTTTGGCGCCGAAGGGCTTGGGCTGCGGGCCAAGGATCTTTCCGTGCACGTGATGATCGCGGCCTGGAACCTTGGCGACTACATCTCGGCGGAGGCGGCTTCGCTCGGCCTGCGGGCGCTGACCTCTTCCTGGGCACGCCACCACGTCAACATCAGCCTGTGCCGGGCCAAGACCAACGGCCACTATGTCAACTCCATGCTGGCGCTCAACACTGCCGTGAAGGCGGGCTTCGACGAGACGATCATGCTCGATCCCGAGGGCTACGTGGCCGAGGCATCCGCGGCGAACGTCTTCCTGCTGCGCGACGGTGTGCTGCATACGCCGGAGGTTACCTCCTGCCTGCAGGGCATCACTCGCGACAGCGTGATGCAACTGGCACGCGATGTACTGGGCATCGAGGTGAGGGAACGGCGTGTCACTCGCGACGAGTTGTATACCGCTGATGAAGCCTTCGTCACCGGCACTGCCGCTGAGATCCTGCCGCTGCGGGAGCTCGATGGAAGGCATGTCGGTGCGCGCGCCGGCGCGCCCCTTCCGGGACAGCCGATCGCCGAGGATTCGATCACGGCCCAGCTACAGGGGTTATATCGGAGGGTCACTCGCGCCGAGCTGGATGGCGGGCTGCATGCGTTCGCGCCATGGCTGACGCCGGCCTAAGCCGTTTGTCTGATCGGGACCCGCCGCTCCGAGACGCGCATCGCCTTGCATAGCTGCTAATATGGCCGCACCTCGGAGATAGTGGGATGAAATGGCTCAGACAATCGTAGGGTTCTCGTTTAGTGTGTTGCTGGCGTTGTCCATGGCGTGGGGAGCTGCCGCACTGTGGTTTCGCTTGCCATGGGCGCGGGACAAACGACGTCTGGCCGTGGCCTGTTGGGGAACTCTTGCCCTGGGGCTGTTGCTATTGGGTTTGCGCGGGGAGTGGCTGGCGAACGCCGCTCAACTGTTGCTGATGAGCGCACTCCTGATCTGGTGGTTTCGTTTGCGGCCCACCCACGATCGGCCTTGGTCCGATGACGTGGCCTACCTGGCTACCGGTGAGGTTCAGGACAACCAGCTGACGCTGCATCACGTTCGCAACTTCGACTGGCGTACTCGCGACGAGGGCGTGGTGCATTGGGAAGCGCGCAGCTACGATCTGGACCGCCTGGACTCGGTCGACATGGTCGTTTCCAGTTGGGGCCGCCCCGGGGTCGCCCATGTGATGATCTCGTTCGGCTTCGAGGGGGAGCAGTTCGTGATTTTCTCGGTAGAGGTAAGACGCCTGAAGGGCGAGCGCTTCTCCGAGATTGGTGGTTTCTTCCGCCAATACGAGCTTGCCATCGTGGCGGCTGACGAGCGCGACGCGGTGGGCCTGCGCGCCAAGGTCCGCGGTGAACGGGTTTCACTGTTCCGCTTGACCATGTCGCGTAATGCCATGCGTTCGCTGTTGCTCGCTTATGTCGAGGAGGCGAATGCGCTGGCCGAATCCCCGCGTTTCTACAATACCATTATCGCCAACTGCACCACGCTGATCTTCGCCATGGCGCGGGAAATCGGAGCCCGCCTACCGCTGGACTACCGTCTGCTGGTGACTGACAGGTTGCCGGGATATGCGTTCAAGGTCGGTGGGCTGTGGCCCGGGTATACGCTACCTGAACTGGAGGCGAGCGGGCGAATCGACGAGCAGGCGTGCCAGGTGCATCGTGACCCCGCATACTCCCGGCTTATTCGCCGGAGCGTGCCGGGCTGGGCGCCTCCCGAGGAACGGCAACTAGCCCGAAACAGCTAGTCCGAACCGCTAGCCACAAACAAAGAGCGCCACGGGCATGAGGCCTCGTGGCGCATGTCTCCCTGGGCATGGTCCATCATGCCGACTTTCCTGCACCGGCTTCCTGCCCGGTCGCATCCGTGTCGCAGCTCGACAGTATCCCTTGTCTTTCCCCCTGCCGGGGCATGAGCCTTTATCTCATCGACAAGTGACATCGCCGTGACGGCGCGGTGATAAAAGGTCGATAAAGGCATATCGAAGCCTAGTCGCCCGTGGCGGATTCTTCCAGCGAGCGAAGCAGGCCCCGCAGCAGCGACAGCTCCTTGCGATTGGGTTGAGCCCGGGCGAACAACGCTTGCAGCTGGGCCTCGGTGCGCGCGTGGGGCTGGGTCAGGAAACCGCTGGCTTGCATCACCCGGCTCAGGTGAGTGTGGAAGTGGTCGAGCTGCTCTCGGGTCGGCTGGCGCTCCTCAGCCGGCCGCGAGTGGCGAAACTCGCTTTCGGGACGCAGGCGCCAAGCCTTGAACGTTTCGTAGGCGAGTACCTGAACCGCTTGGGAGAGGTTGAGGATGCCGTAATCGGGATTGGCCGGGATGCTGACCTGATGGCTGCAACAGCGAATCTCGTCATTGGTCAGCCCGAAGCGCTCGCGACCGAACACCAAGGCCACCGGATCGTCTGTCGCACGGGAGACAAGTTCACGGGCCATTGCCTCGGGTTCATCGAAGTGGGGCAGGGGCAGGCTGCGCAGCCGGGCGCTGGCCCCCACTACCTGCACGCAGTCGGCTACCGCTTCTTCCAGCGAGGTCACCACTCGGGCACCGTCGACCACGTCCTCGGCACCGGCGGCCAGGCGCGAGGCCTCGCTATCGGGATAACAGCGTGGGTTGACCAGCACCAGGTCGGTCAGGCCCATGGTCTTCATGGCCCGTGCCGAGGCGCCGATGTTGCCGGGGTGATAGGTCTGGACGAGGACGATACGTATGTTCGATAGCATCTGGACGTTCTGTGCCGGAAAACGGTGGGTAGGTACTTTGGGCTACGGGCTACGGGCTACGGGCGGCAGCAGGAAGCGTAAGCCGCAGGGTGCGGAAATCGCAAGGTAAGGTACCCTCCGGCCAAACAAAACCCCTGCCGGTTTCCCGGCAGGGGTTGAGTCAGGCGGGTGCCTGGAGTTGGTCAGGGTCGGCTTACATCATGCCGCCCATGCCACCCATTCCACCCATGCCGCCCATGTCCGGGCCGCCTTCCTTCTCTTCCGGATCGTCGGCGATCATGCACTCGGTGGTGATCATGAGGCCTGCCACGGAACCGGCGGACTGCAGCGCAGTACGGGTCACCTTGGCCGGATCCAGCACACCCATCTCGAACAGGTCGCCGAACTCGCCAGTCTGGGCGTTGTAGCCGAAGTTGCCCTGGCCAGCCTTCACCTCGTTGAGGATCACGGAGGCTTCCTGACCGGCGTTGGTCACGATCTGACGCAGCGGGGACTCCATGGCGCGCAGCGCGATGGCGATACCGTGGGTCTGGTCCTCGTTCTCGCCCTTGAGGTCCTTGATCTTGGTCAGCACGCGCACCAGGGCGGTACCGCCACCAGGCACCACGCCTTCCTCGACTGCGGCGCGAGTGGAGTGCAGGGCGTCTTCGACGCGGGCCTTCTTCTCCTTCATCTCGACTTCGGTGGCAGCACCGACGCGGATGACGGCAACACCGCCAGCCAGCTTGGCGACGCGCTCCTGCAGCTTCTCGCGGTCGTAGTCGGAAGAGGTCTCTTCGATCTGGGCGCGGATCTGGTTGACGCGGGCCTCGATGTCGCCTTCGTTACCGGCGCCGTCGATGATGGTGGTGTTCTCCTTGGACATGGTGATGCGCTTGGCGCTGCCCAGGTGATCCAGGTTGGCCTGCTCCAGGGTCAGACCTACTTCCTCGGAGATCACGGTGCCGTTGGTCAGGATGGCGATATCCTGCAGCATGGCCTTGCGACGGTCGCCGAAGCCAGGCGCCTTGGCGGCTGCGACCTTGACGATGCCGCGCATGTTGTTGACCACCAGGGTGGCCAGGGCCTCGCCCTCGATGTCCTCGGCGATGATCGCCAGCGGCTTGCCGGACTTGGCGACGGCTTCCAGCACCGGCAGCAGTTCGCGAATGTTGGAGATCTTCTTGTCGACCAGCAGCAGGTAGGGGTCTTCGAGCTCGACCGCCATGGTGTCCTGGTTGGTCACGAAGTAGGGCGACAGGTAGCCGCGGTCGAACTGCATGCCTTCGACGACTTCCAGTTCGTCCTCGAAGCCACGGCCTTCGTCGACGGTGATGACGCCTTCCTTGCCGACCTTCTCCATGGCTTCGGCGATGATTTCACCGATGCGCTTGTCGCCGTTGGCGGAGATGGTGCCGACCTGAGCGATGGCCTTGGAGTCGGTGCAGGGTACGGCCAAGGCTTCGATTTCCTTGACCGCAGCGATGACGGCCTGGTCGATGCCGCGCTTCAGGTCCATCGGGTTCATGCCGGCGGTCACACCTTTCATGCCCTCGGTAACGATGGACTGGGCCAGCACGGTGGCGGTGGTGGTGCCGTCACCGGCGACGTCGGAAGTCTTGGAAGCGACTTCCTTGACCATCTGGGCGCCCATGTTCTCGAACTTGTCCTTCAGTTCGATCTCCTTGGCCACGGAGACGCCGTCCTTGGTGACGGTCGGGGCGCCGAAGGATTTCTCCAGCACCACGTTGCGGCCCTTGGGACCCAGGGTGGCTTTCACGGCGTTGGCCAGAACGTCAACACCACGGGCCATGCGCTTGCGGGCGTCATCGGAGAATTTGACTTGTTTCGCTGCCATTTTTCGTTACTTCCTGTGAGTTCGTGAACGTCTTATGGGAACGGAGTAAATTCGCGGCGTGCTTAGCCTTCGACCACGGCGAGAATATCGGACTCGCTCATGATCAGGACTTCCTCGCCATCGATCTTCTGCTTCTCGACGCCAAAGCCTTCTTTGAAGATCACGGTATCGCCGACCTTGACGTCCAAGGGGCGCACATCACCGTTGTCGAGAATCCGACCGTTACCGACGGCGAGGATTTCGCCACGAGTCGGCTTTTCCTGGGCGTTGCCCGGAAGCACGATGCCGCCAGCGGTTTTCTGCTCTTCTTCAACGCGACGGACGACGACGCGATCGTGCAAGGGACGGATGTTCATTGCTCACGTTCTCCTGATGGTCAGTGGTGCCATGCGAGCATGGCGGTTTCATCATTGCCTTCCGGTTGGCCCGGAAGGTGGAGGCGAGGACGCCTTCCTGGTCAAAGGCGCCGAGCGTTGCTCGGCACCACAGCCTGGTGCTGACCGTGAAATGGGGCCAGGCAAAACCCTTTCAAGGGCCAGCAGTAAAAAAATTTCACCGCGCAGCGCAGACGTCAGCGGTCGGCTACCGGCGCGGTTCGTCACGACCGATGAAATCGCCTTCCAGCGGTTCCCCGTGTTCGCTGGTGCGCTGGCCTTCGGAGCCCTCCCGTGCGTAAGATTCTTCCTGGTTCCAGTCGTTGCCTTGGTGCCTCTCCCGAGAGGGGCCCCGGTAGGCCATACCAAGCAGGCGAAGATTCGCCAGTGCCAAAAGACGAGCCAGCAGCCGACGTGCACCAGGCACGACACACAGCAGGCCGAGCGCATCGGAAAGGAAGCCGGGAGCGAGCATCAGGGCGCCGCCGAAGATCAGTGCCGCGCCGGTCAGCAATTCACTCGAGGGGAGTTCGCCCTGCGCCATGCGCTGTCGAGCGCGAGCCAGCGTGGCGGTGCCTTCCTGGCGGATCAGGTAGAGCCCTATGAACCCGGTAGTGAGTACCATGACCAGGGTGGGCAGGAGACCGATTTGGCCGCCAATGGAAAAGAGCACGATGAAGTCGAGCAGGGTGAAAAGCGAGATGAAGAACAGTAACGGCATGACGGCTCCGGAAAAGACGGTTCGTTCATCATGGGGGCGAGAAGGGGAAATTCAAGCGGCAGGCCACTCCGATAGAGATTCGTGATACGCTTGTGCTGCGCTGCACAAAAATCGTCTCCGGCGCTAAAGTCGATTGAGACGTGTGCTGAACAAACGAGGGACGAGGCCGATGGAGAAGAGGCTGGCGGTATCCGGGCCCGCATCTTCCGATTATCACTCTATTGGGGACAGCGAATGAAACTGGACAAGAGCGTAATAGCCATTACCGGCGGAGCCCGCGGCCTTGGTTTTGCCATGGCGCGTCGCTTGGGTCGCCAGGGTGCCACGCTGGCACTGATGGACCTGGATACCGATGCGTTGGACAAGGCTGTCTCCACGCTGCATGCGGAAGGCATCGAGGCAGGCGCGTTCCGGCTCAACGTGGCGAATGAAACATCCGTGAAGCAGGCCTTTGGCGACGTGGCCGCGTCGCTTGGGCCGGTTGCCGGCCTGGTCAACAACGCCGGCATCCTGCGCGATGCCCTGCTGGTGAAGGCCAAGGAGGGCAAGGTGGAGAAGACCATGTCGCTCGAACAGTGGCAGTCGGTCATCGACGTCAACCTCACCGGGGTCTTCCTGTGCGGGCGTGAGGCGGCCAGCCAGATGGTCGAGGCCAATCAGGGTGGCGTCATCGTCAATATATCGAGCATCTCCCGCGCCGGCAACATGGGGCAGAGCAACTACGCAGCCGCCAAGGCGGCGGTGGTCGCGCTTACCACGACCTGGGCCAAGGAACTGGCGCGCTATGGGATCCGTGTGGGGGCGGTGGCGCCGGGCTTCATCGAAACCGACATGACCGCTTCGATGCGTGAGGACATGCTCGAGAAACTGGCGGCGGGCGTGCCGCTCAAGCGCTTGGGCAATCCGGACCACATTGCCCAGAGCGTGGCCTTCATCTTCGAGAACGATTATTTCACTGGCCGCGTGATCGAATGTGACGGTGGGCTGCGCCTGTAGACAGGAGACAGGTTCCAGCAATAGAGAACCCCTGCCATGCCAATGACAACGAGGCCGGCGAAATGCCGGCCTCGTTGTGTTGTGCCTGGATCTCTCCAGAAAGCGACTGATCGCTACTGGAACGTGACCTGATCGCGGAAACTGTCCACGGTGGCTGGCCCGATACCGCTGACCTGGGTTAGGTCCTCGGCGCTCTCGAAATTGCCGTTGGCTTCGCGGTATTCGATGATCGCCTGGGCCCGGCTCGGGCCGACGCCCGGCAGTTCGGTGAGCAATTCCGCATCGGCGGTGTTGACGTTGATCGGTGCTACGTCCTGAGCCATGGCCAGTGAGCCGAAACTCAGTGCCAGCGCCAGCAAGGTTGCCTTGATGACTCCCTTCATTTCGTAAATCCCCTTTGTGATGATTTGCTTTGCAGTGCGGGAGACGTGTGTCGTCTCGCTTTTTCAAGCTAAACGAATCCGAGGGGTGAGAGGATAGGTATATTACCATTCTCTTTGTAAGAAAAAGCCGATGGTTTGCCGCAGTGATTCGCCCGACGGCTTGTGAGCCTATCGTGACAGGGGGTGGCGAGCCGGGTGGAAAAAGCGCCCGGTACCTTGAGGGACCGGGCGATTGTTGTCGATCAGTGGCTCTCGTCGGCGACCTTGTCGGTACGCGCGGCGAGAATGAAGTCATTCTTGTGCAGGCCCTTCATCTCGTGCGACCACCAGGTCACGGTGACCTTGCCCCATTCCGTCAGCAGGGCCGGGTGATGTCCCGCTTCTTCGGCAATCTCGCCAACCCGGTTGGTGAAGGCCAGCGCCTGCTTGAAGTTGCGAAACTTGAACACGCGCTCGAGCTGCTTGATGCCGTTGCGCTCGACCAGGCTCCAACCGGGGATATCCTGCGTGAGCGTTTCGATCTCGCTGTTGCTGACGTGGGGGGCGTCCCAACTGCATGCTTCACATTGCTGCTCGGATAGTTGGCTCATACTTGTTCCTCATCGGAGTGTTGTTGGTTTCGGGCGGGGATGATCGTTGTGTTCAGGCTTTTGCCTTTGCGGCTTTCGGGGCCGGTTTGAAGCGGGGGGCGTGCAGGCCCAGCTCCATGGCCCGGTGCACCATGCCCATGATGTCCTGCTGGGAAAGCTCGTGCAGGGTGGAGAGTTCGTCAAGCACGTAGTAGAGCGGCTGTAGGATGTCGATTCGATAGGGCGTGCGCAGGGCCTCGATGGGGTCGAACGGCAAATGCTCAGGCACGTCCGACAACGCATGCAGGGTCTCCTTGGGTGAGGAGATGATGCCGCCGCCATAGATGCGCCGTCCGGCAGGGGTGTCCACCAGGCCGAACTCGACGGTCATCCAGTAGAGCCGTGCCAGGTAGACCCGCTCCTTGGGCCCGGCAGCAAGGCCGAGGCGACCATAGGTGGCGGTGAATTCGGCGAAGGCCGGATTGGTGAGCATCGGGCAGTGGCCGAATATCTCGTGGAAGATGTCCGGCTCCTTGAGATAGTCGAGTTCCTCCGGGGTGCGAATGAAGGTGGCCACCGGGAAGCGCCGGTTGGCCAGCAGCTCGAAGAAGGTATCGAAAGGTATCAACGCCGGAACCTGAGCGGTCTGCCAGCCGGTGGCGGCGTGCAGCACGCGGTCGATATCGGCGAGCTGTGGGATACGATCCTCGGGCAGGGCCAGTCGCTCCAGGCCGTCGAGATACTCCTGACAGACGCGTCCCTCCAGCATGCCGAGCTGACGCTGCATCAGCGTGTGCCAAGTGACGTTGTCCTGTTCGGGCCAGTCGATGAAGCCGCTGTCGTCGGGTAGGCGTGCGCGATAGCCGGTCTTGCTGGCCACGTCGCTGAGAGTCGGGGAGGATGACGTCATGGCTGTCTCCGGTCGGCGGATCTTGTGTTTGTCTTGCGAACCTTCGACCCGAGTCTAGGGCAGCGAATTCTCGTTTCGGCCGGCGAAGAGGCGCTGCCAGAGGTCGAACAGGGGGCAGCCATGTAAAGAAATCCTGACGATTCATTCCTCTGTCGTGCCGTTACCCATCGATCTGAGACGGTTGCCCCTTTGTGCCCGTCTAGCCGTCACGTTATCTTTACAGCCGAGTCACGTCGCCTTGACGTATTTTGCTGCTGGCACGACCAGCTGCGCTTCGATCATGCCGTAGGGGCCAGGCCCATGAGATTGAGGTTTCACTGCCAGAACCGCATCGGCATTCTGCGCGACATCGTTTCGCATTTCGTCGACTACGGCCTCAACGTGGCACGTGGCGAAGTGGGTGGTGAGCATGGCAATGCCATCTATCTGCACATCCCCAATTTGCTCAATGCGCAGCTGGCTACGCTGAAACCGGAGCTGGAGGCGGTCCCAGGCGTATTCGGTGTACGCCGGGTCAGCCTGATGCCTAGCGAGCGGCGCCACCTCGAACTCGATGCGCTGCTGTCGTCGCTCTCCGACCCGGTGATGTCGATCGACATGGAGGGGCATATCGTGGCCGCCAACCGTGCCGCTGGGCAGTTGCTCGGGGTGCGTATCGACGAGGTGCCGGGGCTGTCGCTCAACCGCTACCTGCCCGACGTGGATCTGCCGGCGTTGATTCGGCGCAACAATGCGCGGGTCAACGGCCTGCGCATCAAGTTGCGCGATGCGACCTTCCTCGCCGACATCGCGCCGCTGCACCGCGAGCACCACGATGACGTGGCCTCCCTGGCCGGTGCCGTGGTGACCCTGCACAGTGCCGACCGGATCGGCGAGCGCATCTATCAGGTGCAGCGCCAGGAGCTGCGTGGCTTCGATGCGCTGTTCCAGGCGAGCCCTCGGCTGGCCGCGCTGATCCGCGAGGCGCGACGTATGGCGCCGTTGGACGCGCCGCTGCTGATCCACGGCGAGACCGGAACCGGCAAGGAGCTACTGGCGCGAGCGTGTCATCTGGCCAGCGCCCGGGGCCAGGCGCCGTTCATGGCACTCAATTGTGCCGGCCTGCCGGAGTCGATGGCCGAAACGGAGCTATTCGGCTATGCACCGGGCGCCTTCGAGGGGGCTCGCCCCGAGGGCAAGCTCGGGCTGCTGGAGATGACCGCGGGCGGTACCATCTTCCTCGACGAGGTGGGGGAGATGAGCCCGCGGTTACAAGTCAAGCTGCTGCGCTTCCTGCAGGACGGCGGTTTTCGCCGGGTGGGCAGCGACGATGAGACCTACCTCGACGTGCGGGTGATCTGTGCCACCCAGCAGGACCTGCCCAAACTGTGTGCCGAAGGCCTCTTCCGGCAGGATCTCTACCACCGGCTCAACGTGCTGTCGTTGACGGTGCCACCGCTGCGCGATTGTCTCGATGGCATCGAGGCCATGGCGCTGCACTTCATCGATCGCGCCGCTCGCCAGATCGGCTGTCGCATGCCTTCGCTCTCACCCGCAGCGCTGGCCAGGCTCTCCACCTATCACTGGCCCGGCAACGTGCGCCAGTTGGAGAACGTGCTGTTCCAGGCGGTATCGCTGTGCGAGGGCGATGCCATCGAACCCTCGCACCTGCGTCTGCCGGACGTGGGCGAGGCGCCGGGCCTCGCGGGGATCGATCTGGACGGCAGCTTGGCCGATATCATGAGTGACGTGGAGCGCCGCGTGCTGGCGGCGCTCTATCCGCAATACCCGTCCAGCCGACAACTGGCCAAGCGCCTCGGGGTGTCGCACACCACCATTGCCAACAAGTTGCGTAGCTACGGCATCGGCGCCGCCGACGCCTGACCGTCCGCCCATGTCGAGCGAGCGGCGAGTTCCCGGACCTCCGCGTAGCGATACGCTTCCAGTGCTCCGAAGCCCGCCAGGCGGCGTGCCTTGAGGCGGGTGAGCAGGGGAGAGGTCAGGCCGCACAGGAAGCGTGCCAGCAGGTCGGGGGTGGCAGGATGAGACTCGTCGCTGACGGACAGTTGCTGCACCAGTTCGCCCGCGAGTCGTGCGACGGCCTCGCTCGACAGCGGCTCGAGTGGCTCGGGGTCGGGCAGGTGAGCGATGGCACCGCGACAGGCCGAGCAGTGGCCGCAGCGCTCGGGTGCTCGGGTATCGCCGAACCACTCGGCCAGCCGGCGACTCAGGCACGCCTCGCTCTCGAACAGCGCCAACATGGCGTGCAGCCGCTCGACCTCGGCCCGCTCCTTGTCATGGAAATAGGCGTGCAACTCCTCGGTCAGGGCCGCCGGGTCGATGTCGTCGCGCAGCACCTCATAGACCTCGGTCATCTGCTTGCTCTCGAGCACCATCCAGCCCTGGGCGACGAAATAGTCCAGCGCGGTGAGTACCCTAGTGCGCTCGACGTTGAGGCCGCGCTCCTCGCCGAGCCGTTCGAGGGCTGCGAAGTCGAGGCTGAACCAGGTACGGGCGCGTTGTGATGCATCGAGAATCGCCTGGACGAAGGTGCTGCGTTCGCCCTCGAAGCGCGACACCAGCGCCTCGGGTCTGTCGTGCAGGCGGAAGCGGTATTCGGCGAAATAGCTGTAGCGCGGCGCGATGATACCGCGCAGTTCGAGCTGCACCAGCAGCGTCTTGAGTGGCAGCGGGCGAATGTTGCTGTGCTGGGAGAGCGAGTTGAGCACCAGCTCCCATTGGCGTCCTGGGGCGATATGGGCGCCGCCTTGGATGGCCCCGATCAACTCGTCGATCACCCGGCGGATGCCGTGAGGTTCCGGGGTGTCGCCGTAGACGAAATTCTCCAGCACGTTGATATGGTCGCGCCCGGCCAGCATCAGGCAGTCGGAGGGTTGGCCGTCGCGGCCGGCACGGCCGATCTCCTGGCTGTAGTTTTCTACCGACTTGGGCAGATCGAAGTGCACCACGTTGCGGATGTCGGCCTTGTCGATGCCCATACCAAAGGCAATGGTGGCAACGATGCAAGGCGTTTGGCCGGCCATGAAGTCGCGCTGGATGCGCTCGCGTGTCTCGGCGTCGAGCCCGGCATGGTAGGCGGTGGCAACGAAACCCGCCTTGTTCAGGTAGGCGGCCAGGCGTTCGGCGGTCTGCTGCAGGGTGACGTAGACGATGGTGGGCTGGGGCGGTTCGCCGCCCAGCCTGGGGCGGAGCCACTCGACCAGTCGTCGCGCCCGGGTTTCGGCCGGCACCGGCGCAACTTCCAGGTTGAGGTTGGGCCGGTAGAAGCCGGTGGCGGTGACGTCGCCCTCGGTGATGCCGAAGCGCTCGCGCATGTCGGCGATCACCCGCGGCGTGGCCGTGGCGGTCAGCAGCAGTACCTGGGGGATGCCGAACTCATGGCGGTAGTGGGGTAGCTTGAGGTAATCGGGGCGGAAGTTGTGGCCCCACTCCGAGATGCAGTGGGCCTCGTCCACGACCAGCAGCGAGATCGGCACGCGGCGGATGAAGGCGCGAAAGCGCTCGTTCTTGAGCCGCTCCACCGAGACCATGAGAATGCGGATATCGCCGCGCTTGACGCCTTCCATCACCGCCGCCGTTTCCTCGCGGCTCTGGCCCGAATCGATGCTGGCAGCGGCGATGCCGTGGCGGGCGAGGAAGGCGAGCTGATCCTGCATCAGCGCCAGTAGCGGCGAGATGACCAGCGTCAGGTGAGGCAGGTGCAGGGCCGGCAACTGGTAGCACAGCGACTTGCCCGAACCGGTGGGAAAGATCGCCGCCGCCGAACGGCCGGCGGTTATCGCTTCGATGACGGGACGCTGCCCCGGGCGGAAGTCGTCATAGCCGAAGACCTGCTGTAACGTTCGATCGATCACGTGGGCACTCCCTGCGTAATTGCTTTACGTACCGTTTTTCCTAGGCGGAGGTCGTGGCGACCACCGGACGAACATTCTCGCATATCGTCGGTTTCGACGATTATCCGTTCCCGCGCGACCACGCTCCATGGCAGCGTGCCCGAGCCGCTGTGCGTGGCGCACCTGACTGCCAACTGGGTAGCCACAGGGGAGAGTGGCGGGGCCAAGGCTTGGCGCGCATCGGGGTCATGACCCGAGAGGCCGAGATTGGCATAATGCCTCTTTATTCTTCGCCCGCAGGGAAGACGCCATGACCGCTTGGAGCAAGCTGCTGATCGCCACGACGCGGCTGATCGACCTGCATGACAGCGCTCACGAGCCCGGTTCGCCTTTCGTGCAGGTGAGCCAGGAGCAGCGTCGCGGCCTGCGTGACGGCTACTGGCTCGACCTTGGCTGCCTGCTGCTCGACTACCTGCTCGACGAGGATTTCGCTACCAACAGCGCTTTCGTCTCGCAGAGCCGCTGCCTCAATCACCTGCGCGAGGTGTACCCGGGGCTGCCCCACGACGACCTGAGCTTCGTCATCAACCTGCTCTCCACCCCCAGCGAGATCCACTTTCGCCAGCCATCGTCGACCATGGGCGACGGCGCGACGGCAGAAGAGCGCAGCCGGCGCAGCACCAAGCGCACCGCACTGATCGAGAAACAGGGCCAGACCGGCCAGGTGCGCCTCACCCCGAGCGGCCGCCAGGCGGTGACCCTGGCCAGCCAGGTCGAGGACCTGCTCTACTCCGAGTACGATGCCGCCAAGGTGCTGGCAGCACTGGCGCGGGGTGATTTCTCCCGCATTCCCGACATCACCAACCAGATCCTGCTGGCGATCCGCGCCCTGACCCAGGAGCTGCGACGGGTGCGTGAGAATCCCACCCGTGAAGGCAAGCTCTCCGCGCTGCTCGACAACGAGCGCCACTATCACAATGCGCTGACCAACATTCAGCAGACGCTGCTCGATGCCCGTGCCCAGCTTGCCACGCCGCGGCTGATGGAGCGCTTCGAGAGCTGGCGCGAGGCGCAGTCCGACGACTGGGACCTGCGCGTGCTCTCCAGCGCCATCGGCCGCGTGCTCACCGCCATCGAGAATCTCTCGCGGCGGCTCTCCGAGCTGCTGGCCGATATCGCCGAGGGGCGCATCCAGGCCATGGGCGTGATCGACTTCCAGGACATGGCGCGCCAGCTGCTCGAGGTGCCGCCCGCGGGTGCGCTGCGCGATGCCGTGGTGGCGCGCATGATGCCGCTGCACGTGCAGGCCGCCTTCCCGCGCCTGGCACCGCTGGTGCCGCTGCTCGAGAGTCGTCGCGCCGATGTCAGCCCGGTGGCGCTGGTGTTCGACGAGGCGCGCGACGCCGCCCCCGAGGACCCGCTGCTGGCTCGCTTCCTCGAAGCGCGGGGGCCGGCGTTGCGCCAGCGCCTCAAGCGCGCGCCGCTGTCGCTGCCCGAGGCGCTGACCGAGGGCTGGCATCGCTTCGAAGAGGGCGACTGCCTGGCCCAACTGCTCAATACCTTCGTCGATACCGAACTGCTGGCCCCGGGGCTGACGGTGGGTATCGACGCTACGCCGTTCGAGCTCGAACTCGACGACGGCCGCCGCATCGAGGGGGCCGTGACTCCCTCTCTTGGCTTCTTTCTACAGGCGCCCGCTGCCGCGCCTAACGCCATATCGCGCATCGATCAGGACGAGCCAGTATGAACATGACCGAGATGGGCGAAGTGGTCGCCTACCTGCTGCGCTATCGCAGCGCCGAACGCACCCCGGGCGGCGGGCGCAAGCGCCGGGCCGCCCGCGAGGGGCAGCTCTCCGAACGCGATGTCTGCGCGCTTATCGACGATGCCAGTGAGGCCGAGCGCGAGGCGCTGCGCGACTTCCTGGCCGGGCAAGGGCTGAGGCTCAAGGCCTTCGAATCCGGCGACTACCCCGGCATCGCACCCGGCTCGCGCTACTACGCGCTGCTGCCTGACCCGGAGCTGGAGCAGCCACCGCTCTATACCCGCGAGCCGGTGTTCGAGGCGCTCAAGCTGCGCCAGGAGAGCCGCGCCGAGCTGGCCCAGTGGTACCTGCAACTGTGGCTGCTGATGCATACGCTGCTCTACACCCGCTACAACCGCGCGCTCTCCGATGTCAGCCGCTACCAGGAGGCCACTTTTGCCGGGGCCGAGCTAGTCGAGCTGATGCGCGACCAGTTGGAGACGCTGCGCAGCCTGGGCGAGGAGGCGCCGGAGAGCAGTCGCGTGCTGCTGGAGGAGCGTGGCGAGGACATCAGCCGCCGGGTGCGTGCCTTCATCGACCTGCAGGTGCGTGCCGGGCTGCTCGAAAGCTTGCGTGATGCCGAAGCGAGTGCCGGCACCGAGGAGAGCGTCGGCGAGGTATGGCAGCAGACCCTGCTCGGGGCGCTGGAGAGCGAGCAGATCGGCATTCATCAGCTTGGCCATCTGCAAGCGCTGGCTCAGGGCCGTGCCCAGGGCCGCTATCGGGACGAAGAGTGCGAGGCCGCCATCGATGAGCACGAGGAGACCCAGGCATGAGCGTGATCAACCGCATCGAGGTCGCCAACCTGCTCAACAAGCACGGCGACGTGGCTTCGCCCTGGGACGCCAAGATGCGCCACCTGCTGCTCGACCTGCGCGGCCAGTCGAGCGCCATCAGCATGGAGAACGGCTTCGGCAAGACCACGCTCTCCGAGGCGCTGATCGGCCTGCTGTCGCGGGACCGCACGCTGCTCTCGCGCACCCGGCGCAAGTGCTCGCCCTCGGCGGTGGGCGGCACGGCGCGTAGCTGGAGCCACCTGCGCGTGGAGTTCCGTTCGCGCAGCGGGCTCGAGCGCCAGAACGACATGCTCGCTGCGGTAGGTGAGGAAGTTGCCGGAGAGACCTTCGTGTTCGGCTTCTACGGCTACAGCGATGGCAGCGGGCTCTCCTTCTATCACTATGCCGGGCGCCTCGAAGACGTGCCGGTGCACCACCTGACCCTTGACGGCAAACTGGCGCTCTACGCCAACCGCGACGTCAAGGCGGCCATGGCCGAGCGCAGTGTGCGCCTGACCCACAACCGCGAGGAGTGGCTCGAGGCGGTGGGAGCTCATGTGTCGCGTCGCGAGCTGGCCCAGCTTGCCGCCTTCCAGAAAGAAGGTGGCGCCGACAAGAGCCAGATCTTCAACGCCATCAAGCCCCGCGCCGGCGAAAAGGCCGACCAGGCGTTCTTCTTCGAGGTGCTGGCCCCCGAGATCCTCTCCGGCGCCACCCGTGGCGAGACCGACGAGAGCGAGGAACTGATCGAGGAGGTGATCCTCAACTCCGGCACCAACATCACCGAACTGCGTCATCGCTTGGAAGAGGCCGAGAGCGACCAGCGCCGCGCCAGCGACAAGGTGGTGCGTCTGGCCGAGCTGCGCGAGCAGGGCGAGTCGCTGCGCGATGCTCGCGCCCGCCTGATGGAACTCGACCAGGGCCTGGCAGCCAGCGAAGCCTTGCTGGGCGGGCAGGCGCTGCTGGGTCTGCCGGGGCTACCCCGCGCCAGTTCCGAGGAGGACGTCGAGGAGAGCGGGACCGCCCCGCTGGATGGCTTTGCCTGGATTGCCGGCGATACCTCGCGGCCGAGGGTTTCCACCTCGCTGTTGGCGACGCTTTCGGGTCTTTCCGAGCGGGCGGTGCGCCAGGCGCTCTCCGAGCGTGGCGCCCGGGTCGACGTGCACCGACGACTGATTCACTTGCCCCAGGCCGTGTGGCCGCTCAACCGCGACGTGGGTCATGTGAGCTTCAAGGCCGCTCGTGAGTGGCTGGCCGAAAGCCACGCCCTGGCCGATGACACGGCTCGCGACCGCGCCCTGAGCGCGCTGGACGAGGGCGCCGACGCCTTCGAGGCCGCCGACGGTAACCGCTTCCGCGAGGAGGTGATCGGCGATGGAGTCTACCTCGAGGAGCTGACCCGCGAGCTGGCCGCATTGGACGAGCGCCGCGACGATCTGGAGCACGAGCGCGAGCGGCTGGAGTCTCAGCAGCGCGACTTCGTCGACAACCAGAGCTTCTACACCCAGGCGTTGGCCGAGGGGCTGTTCAGCGAGGCCGAGCTGGAGAGCCCCGAAGCCAGCGCCGAAGCGGCCAAGATCCAGGCCGCCGACGCTCGCCGCGCCCTCAACGCGCACCTGGGCCGTGTCGGCGAGCTCAAGCAGGTCGCCGCCTGGCATGATGCCTACCGCCGCGAGTGCCCCGATCTGGCACCGGCCGAGCGGCTCGAAGAGAAGCTGGAGCGCGAGGCAGAGCTGGCCGAGTCCCTCGATGAGCTGACCCGGCGCCGCGACGAGGTGCTCAGCACCTTCGAGGCCGCCCGCGGCGAGCGCGAGCGGCTCAACGGCGAGCGTGAACGTCTGAGTGGCGAGCAGGGCCTGCTGGCCCGCGGCCAGGCGCCCTGGCGCGCCTTCGTCGAGGGCTGGCCGGGTGAAGAGGTGAGCGGCTTCTGGTCGCGGCGCAAGACCGCGTTGGCCGAGCTGGAGTCGAACTATCGCGAGGCAGAGCAGCGCCATCAGGAGGCTGAACGTACCCTGGCCCGGCTGGCGCCGCTGGCCGAGGCCGCCCGCCGTTATGGCGAGCTGCACGGCGACGACGAGCCGGTGCACCTGCGCGCACGCCTGCGCGAGGCGGAGCGCGAGCTGGGTGACGAGCGCAAGCGGCTGCAGGACGAGGAGAGCCACCTGCGCACGCTGCACCGAGCACGGCTCGATTTCGCCGAGCGCAGCGAGCTGACCCCGGAGAAGTGGCTGGCCGATGCCCGGCGCCGCTACCCGCGACTACTGCGCGAAGCGGAGACGCTGGAAGCTGACATCGCCGCCCGGGAGCGCTATCTGGAGAGCCTCACCGGTGATCCGCTGGAGCGGCGCGTGGTGGAGGCCGAGGCTCACCGTCACCTGGATGCCGCCGATATCGCCTGGCAGCCGCTGCATGCGGTACTCAACGTCGAGACTCATACCCCCGAGCAGCGCCGCGAGTGGCTGGTGCAGGCCGCCGGGGTGCTGTTCGCCCCGGTGGTGGCCGGACGCGAGGCGGCCGAGTCCGCCGCCGCCACGCTGATCGAGGCGGGTTTGGCGGTGCCGGTGTTCGAGGCCGCGGCGCTGGCCGGCCTACTGGCCCGGGGCGAACCGCCCCTGGGAGCGGTAGCCGGCGTCGAGACCCTGGCGGTAAAGGCGGCGCTGGATCCCAGCTACCTGGAAGCGCTGCGCGAAGCCACCGAGAAGCGGCTGGCCGCCGACCGTGAGCGCCAGGTGGCCCTGGCCGTGGAGTGCGAGCGGCTCGATCCCCATGGCGAGACCTTCGCCCTGGCGCTGCGCGCCCGCGAGGCCGACGAGGCTCAGGTCGAGGTGGCTCTGGAGGCGCTGGCCGAGCGCCAGGTGGCCCTGGCCGAACGTGAGGCGGAACTGGCGCCACGGCTCACCGACGCCGCGCTCACCTGTATCGACGACTATCAGCGCTACCTGCAGGAGGGCGGCGAGTTCGCCCAGCAGGAGGCCGCCGAGGCACGGCTGGAAGCCGAGACGGCGCTGGCCGACCTCGCACCGCAGCGCGAAGCGGCGGCCCGTGAGCTGGAGGCCCATGGCCAGACCTGGCTCGCCGCCGAACAGTTCAGCGACGCTGGCGGCGTCGAGCGGCTACAGGCGCTGGAGGCGCGCCTCGCCGAGCTCGAGCGGCACCTGAGTGAGGTGAGCGTCCGACTGGCCGCCGCCGAGGAGCAGCGCGAGACGCTCAAGCGCCAGGTGGAAGAGACAGAAGCCCAACTGCGCGGCATCTTCAGCGACGGTGAGCGCGACCGCCTGCGTGCCCTGGTGCGCTTCGAAGCCGAGGGCGGCGTCGATTTCATGGCCGCTGCCGCCGAGGTGCAGGCCGAGCTGGAGGCCGCTCAGGCTCGAGCGACGAGGCGCGCCGACTTCGACTTCACCCGTATTCGCGCCTACCTGGAAGTGCGTGATGCCGCCGGCGGCAGCCAGAAGCTCGAGCGCGAGATCGCTCGGGTCAGGCGCGAGCTTGGCGAGCTGCGCGAGACGCGCAAGGCGCGTGCCGAGGAGCGCGATGCGCTGGAGGCACGTCTTGCCGAGCAGCGCCGGGCACTGGCCTGCGTCGACCAACTGGCGGTGGAGTGGCTGCGGGTACTGCGTGAGCTTCCCGAGGGCTGGCCGCGTCGCCTGGCGGCGCTGGTCGACCTCGACGAGGCGAGCCGTTGGTCCGGCGACGCTGCCGAGTTCGCGGCGCGCAACGCCGCTCTGGATAGTTGGCGTGAGATGGCTGGTATCGACGACACAGGCCAGGATGTGCTCGATATCGAGGCGCTGGAGGCGTGTCAGCAGACCCTGGTCGATGCCCTGGGTGAACTCAACCTGGGCGAGCAGGCGCGCAACCGCGAACGCCAGGCGCGCCAGGTCGAAGGCGGCGAACGCAAGCTGGCCGAGGCCCTGGCCGAAGCCGCCCACAGCCGCATGTTCAGCGACACCGAGCGCGCCCGCCTGGCCGGATTGACGCATGCCAGCGCCGAGGCGCTGGACGACCTCTCGCGCCTGCACGACCAGCTTGCCGGTCAGCTCGACGACCACAAGGTGCGGGTCGAGCGGCTGCACGCCTCACGTGAGCAGATCGAAGGCACCCTGGTGGAGCGCCTCAGTTCGATCATCTCGGACGCCGCCGGCAACCTCGACATCCTCAAGCGCGTGGCCAAGAGCAGCGGCGAGGGCGGGGCCTTTTTCGAGGTCAAGGCCTCGCTGATCGGCTCCGACCAGCTGCGCGACCTCATCGCCACGCTGCTGGCCGACATCGACGAGCACCAGGCCGCCATGCGCCGCCGCGCCGAACGCGACGGCGGCATGGTCGACGGCGAGGCGCGCCGGCGCGACGATGACCTGCTACGCCAGATCCGCCGACGCATCTACCGCGGGCTGTTCCACGACGTGGCGATCCGCCTCAAGCACGACGCCATCCGTCCTCACGGGAGGCTGTTCTCGCTCAACGAGGAGATGTCGGAGGGCCAGCGCGAGGCGGTATCGCTGATGTGGCTGGTCAAGCTCTCCGAGTTCGCCATCGAACGCGAGCTACGCGAACTGCCGGGGCACCACCGCCGCCGCGCCCGCACCAGCCGCGAAAGCGTGATCCTGCTCGACGGCCTGTTCTCCAAGCTCTCGCACCGCCGCCTGATCCAGGACTCGCTGGAGTCGCTGCGCAACACTCGCGGGCGCTTCCAGATGATCGGCCTGATCCACAACCCCAATTACGAGAACGACCCCGATATCTTCCCCACCTACCTGGTGGGCAGCGTGATCGGCGGCGCTCAGGGGCAGGGCGGCCACGTGATGGTGCGCGACGGCCGCATCGCCGCGCCGGAATCGCTCGGTCGCAGCACTGGCGAGGCCAGCCTGTTCGGTATCCACGTCAGCGAGCCGGCGACCCAGGAGTAAGCGATGCGCGATGCCGCTCTGATGCTGAGCGAGGCGGCCAGGGAAGCCCTGGCCTGGCTCGAAGGGGAGTGGCAGCGCGCCTATTCAGGGACCGGAAAAGGAAAAGGGTGGCGCTCATTCAACTTGGTCAAGCAGCTTCAACAGAAGGGCATCTGTCAGACGGAGCTGCACGCCTGGCAGGTGCTGGAGGAGTTGGGACGCTCTGAGCTCATCGATCTTCCGCCGGGTGTCCTGCTCTCGCCTCGCGCGAAGTTGCCGGTGAGGGTCGAGTTGGCGGCTGCGCGCAGGGAAATCCTGATAGCGGTATCTCCTGCACTGGACCCTCGGCTGGAGTTGGAGCCTAGGCAGCACTCGGCGTGGCGGCGAGCACTGGAGGGGCCACTCGGTGGCTGGAGCATCAAGGATCAGCTAGCCCTGGCTGAGGGCCTCAGGCGGTTGGCCAACGATCTGCCGAGGGTCTACCAACTGAGCCCTTACGTGGCCAGCGCTCGCTATCTGTTGGGAAGTAGTAAGCTGCTTGAGGCGCTGCCCACTGAGCTGGTGCGCGCTTTCGGTATCGAGCCGGCCCGCTTCCAGGCCGCCGAGACCTGGCTGCTGGCAAGCGTGCCCGAGCATCCCGAGCGGCTCTTGCTGATCGAGAACGCGCAGAGTTTCAGCCAGGCCTGCCGCGTGGGGTGTGACAAGCGCCTGGCGTTGATCTGCACGTTCGGCTACGGCCTCTCTCTGGCCAACGCCTTGGAAAGTGGAGATCGGGTGCGGCTGGTCGGCCAGGGTACGGCGGGCGTCACCCTGGCTGACCTGCTGCGCCTGCCTTGCCCCACCTACTGGGGCGATCTCGACCCCGAGGGGCTGCGCATCTATCGGAGATTGCGTCACTTCCTGCCCGACCTGGCGCTTTCCGCTCTGTTTGGCCCCATGCTCGCTGCCTTGGAGGCGGGAACTTGTCACCCCCTCGATGCCTTGACCGGAAAGGCAGGACAGCGAGCCGCCGGGGGTTGGCCGCGCGGGCTCGATCAGGAGTGGCTGGCGGATAATCAGATTGAGCTGCTGGTGGGCAAGCCGCTCGAGCTGGACGAGCAGGAAGCGCTACTGTTCCGCCTGCAGGAGTGAGCTGGGCGACCTTTCAACTAGCCAAGTTTCGGAGGAACCCATGCACGTCATCATCGACCTCTGCGTCGTCCCGCTGGGGGTGGGCGTATCGGTCTCACCGCAGGTCGCCGCCTGCCAGCGGGTGATCGAGGCCTCGGGCCTGGAGTACCACATGCACGCCTACGGCACCAACATCGAGGGGCCATGGGATGAGGTCATGGCGGTGGTCAAGCGCTGCCACGAGGTGGTGCACGAGATGGGCGCGCCGCGTATCACCACCACCCTCAAGCTGGGCACCCGCACCGACCGCGAGCAGTCCATGGCCGACAAAGTGGAAAGCGTGCAGCACAAGCTGCGCAATGTGTGAGTGTTTCCCTGGCCGTTCAGGCCGTGGCGTTTAGACGCTGGATAGCGGCGTTAGCCAGGCATCGCCCAGGCGCAGCAGGTGGTCGGTGAGGGCGTCGAGCACCTTCCCGCCCTGGCGCCAGTGGTGCCAATAGAGCGGTACGTCGATGACATGGCCCGGCGACAGGTCGACCAGCCTTCCTTCGGCCAGGTGAGGGCCGGCGTCGATCTCCTGCAGGCGTCCTTCGCTCAACTCCCTCTCGGCCTGGCGCTCCGGCACCATGCCGTAGCCGAGCCCGGCCAGGGCCAGGCCGACGAAGCCTTCCGAGGAAGGGCAGAGATGGTGAGGGAAGGGCGGCTCGACGCCGTGCATGGCCAGGTAGCGATGTTGCAGCCGATCGTCGGGGCCAAACACGATGGCCGGTGCCCGGCGCAGTGCCTCCGGCGTCACGCCCTCGGCGAAATGACGCGCCACGAAGGCGGGGCTGGCCAGGGCACGATAACGCATGCTGCCCAGCGGGTAACTGCGCGCGCCTTGGACCGGCGTGGGCGAGTCGCAGATGCAGCCGGCTACATCGCCGTCGCGCATGCGCTTGAGCGCCACCTCTTGATCCTCCACCACCAGATCGAACAGCACGGGGTGTTCTTCGCAGAAACGCCCGATGGCCTCCGGCCACCAGGTGGCCAGGCTGTCGGCGTTGATCGCCAGGCGCAGGCGTTGCTCACCACCTCCCAGTGCCGGTACCTCGTCCAGCAGGTCGCTCTCGAGCAGCCGCACCTGCTGGGCATGGTTGAGCAGCTTGCGACCCAAAGGCGTGGAGGCAAGACGTGGGCTGCGTACCAGTACCGGCTGCCCAAGTCGAGCTTCGAGCAGCTTGATGCGCTGGGATACCGCCGATTGTGTCAGGCCCAGGTGGCGAGCGGCGCGCTCGAAGCCGCCCTGATCGATCACTGCTATCAGCGCTTCGAGTAGCTTGTAATCAAGCATTAGTAATTTTTATCCCCTAGTTGATTTATTCATTTCTCTTATCATTGTGGCGAGCTTAGCCTTGGCGGCATCGATTCGCCAGGGAGAAAGTGAGATGTGGTTGTCATGGCTCAATGGGCTACTGATCTGCGCCGGGTTGATCGTGGCCATCGGTGCGCAGAATGCCTTTGTCCTGCAGCAGAGCCTGCGTCGTCAGCATGCCTGGATGGTGGCGGGTGTCTGTGCCCTGTGTGACTGGCTACTGGTGGGGCTCGGGGTGCTGGGGTTGGGGGTGCTGATCGCCCAGCAGGATGCGTTGATGGAAGCCGCTCGCTGGGCCGGTGCCGCCTTCCTGGCCTGGCAGGCGTGGCTGGCGTTTCGGCGGGTCCTTTCCGGTCAGGCATTGGCGGCGGGGGGCGGCAGGGTACAGTCGTGGCAGGCCGCCTTGACGGCGACGCTGGCCGTGACCTTGCTCAATCCCCAGGTCTATCTGGAAACCGTGGTGCTGCTCGGCGCCATCGGTGCGGTGCAGCCGAGCCCGCTGGGCTTCTTCATTGGTGCGGCAATGGCGTCGTTTGGCTGGTTCTTCGGCCTGGCGGCTGCGGCCGGGTGGTTGGCGCCCAGGCTGGCCAACCCACGGGTGTGGCGGGCCATCGACCTGGCGATCGGCATTATCCTGGCGTGGGTGGCGTGGAGGTTGGCCAGTGGCGCCATGATGCCTTAGGGAAACGCTGCACAAATGCCTGCGCGAGCGGATCGCTGCGTTGCGTGGTGCAGGTGCGCCAGCCCGGTCGGAATCCTGTAAAGCTGGCTTTACGCTGTGTCAGGCTGACGCACCGCCCAGGAGGCCAGATGCAGGGCAGAAACCGAGCTGTAAGGTTTTCCTTACGAATACGGGGTAAAGGGCCGATGGCGGGGCTCGATCGAGGTCCGCCCGGGGCGTTTCGGCAGGGGGGCGTGCGCACTAGTCTGGAAAACATTCATTCGGCACCGTGCGGTGCCGTGCCATGACTGCGCGACATCATCGATATAACAACGGCCAATCCCCCCTGGAGGTAACCATGAACGCCCCTGCCAAGACCGTATCTCCCATCTCTCGGGACAACCCCATCGGCACCGACGGCTTCGAGTTCGTCGAGTACAGCGCACCCACCGCCGAGGGCATTGAGGCGCTGCGTGCGCTGTTCAACCGCATGGGCTTCACCGAGACTCGCAAGCATCGCTCCAAGCAGGTTTTCCTGTTCCAGCAGGAGAACGTCAACTTCGTGCTCAACGCCGAGCCCGACAGCCATGCCGCCAAGTTCGCCGAAGTGCACGGCCCTTGCGCCTGCGCCATGGCCTGGAAGGTGGCCGACGCCAAACAGGCCTTCGAATATGCGCTGGCCCACGGTGCCGAAGCGGTGGAGAATCCGGTTGGCCCAGGTGAGGTAGGCATTCCCGCAGTGCGCGGCATCGGCGGTTCGTTGCTCTACTTCGTCGACAACAAGGTCGACAGCGAAGGGCGCACCATCTACGACATCGACTTCGAGGCCATTTCCGGCCGTTCGCGCAACGATAATAGCGTGGGGCTCAAGGTGCTCGACCACCTGACCCACAACGTCGACCGTGGCCAGATGGACAAGTGGGCCGATTTCTATACCGAGATCGCCAACTTCCGCGAGAACCGCTACTTCGACATCAAGGGCAAGAAGACCGGCCTGCATTCCCGTGCCATGACTGCACCGTGCGGCAAGATGCACATCCCGATCAACGAGTCGGCCGATGATACCTCGCAGATCGCCGAGTTTCTCCGCGAGTACAACGGCGAAGGCATCCAGCATCTGGCCATGGCCACCGACGATATCTACGCCACGGTGCGCGCGCTACGTGCCAACGGCGTCACTTTCCTGTCCACGCCGGATACCTACTACGAGAAGGTCGACTCGCGAGTGCCGAACCATGAGGAGAGCGTCGAGGACCTGCGCGAGCTGAGCCTGTTGATCGACGGAGGTCCGGATGAGGGCGTGCTGCTGCAGATCTTCACCGAGACCGTGATCGGGCCGATCTTCTTCGAGATCATTCAGCGCAAGGGTAACGACGGCTTCGGCGAGGGCAACTTCAAGGCCCTGTTCGAATCCATTGAGGAAGATCAGATGCGCCGCGGCGTACTCTAGGAAAGCATGCTTGATTGCTGCGCTCGGGCACTTGAGCAAAAGGACTGGCCGTCGGCGGTGCCGAGGCGGCGGCCAGCCTATCTGAGCTCGCGACATAAATCATGGCTTTCCTAATGATCTGTGCGAACCATTAGAATAAAAAGTCGCTCTGCTCCCATTTCCCAACAAAATCCTTCACAATGCCCGTCAATTTTCCTGGGTATTGGGTAGGTAGATAACAATTCCACTCCTTTGGTGACGTAATGACGACCGAGCAACAACCCCGCGTCCAGTGGCTAGGCCGCTGGGGCTTCGTGCTGGCGGCGACGGGTTCCGCCGTTGGCCTGGGCAATATCTGGAAGTTCCCCTACATGACCGGTGAGTACGGCGGCGGCGCTTTCGTGCTGGTTTACCTGGTCTGCATTCTGGCCGTGGGTGTGCCGGTCATGATGACCGAGATCGCCTTCGGCCGGCGTGGTCGTGGCAGTCCCATCGACGCGGTGCGTCGGGTGGTGACGGAGTCTGGCAGAAGCTCCGCCTGGTCAATATTGGGCTGGATGGCGATGCTGTGCGGCTTCATGATCCTGTCGTTCTACGTGGTGGTGGCCGGCTGGTCGTTTTCCTATCTGTGGAAGATGTTGAGCGGTGGTTTGAATGGCTCGGGTGTCGACGATATGGTGGCAATTTTCGTCGCCAACAACGAGAACCCGTTCAATCTCGGCTTCTGGAGTACCCTGGTGACGCTTGCCACCATGTTGATCGTCGGCAAGGGCGTTCAGGCGGGTATCGAGAAGAGCGTCAGTTGGATGATGCCGGGCATGGTCGTCATGCTGTTGATCCTGATCGGCTACGGCGTGTTCTCCGGCGGCTTCGGCGAGGCATGGCGTTTCCTGTTCTCGTTCAAGACCGGTAGCCTGTCGAGCGAGGGTATGCTGGCCGCGCTGGGCCATGCCTTCTTCACCCTGTCGCTGGCCTCAGGGGCCATTCTCACCTATGGCAGTTATCTGCCGGTGCGCTCCTCCATTGCGCGCACCACCTTTGGCGTCGCGATAGCCGACACCCTGGTGGCGCTGATGGCGGGCCTGGCGATCTTCCCGGTGATCTTCGCCAACGGCATGAGCCCCGAGGGCGGCCCTGGGCTGCTGTTCATGAGCCTGCCGCTGGCGTTCCAGGCGATGCCGCTGGGCACGCTGTTCGGCATCCTGTTCTTCGTCATGCTGTCGATGGCGGCGCTGACCTCGTCGATCTCCATGGTCGAGGCCACCGTCTCGTGGCTGGTGGACAACAAGGGCATCACCCGGCGCACCGCGGCGTGGGGAACGGGGATCGTGCTGTGGCTGGTGAGCACCCTGGCGATGCTGTCGTTCAACCTGGGCGCCGACTGGACCCTGGCCGGCCGCCACTTCTTTGACTGGCTCGATTACCTCACCTCACGCTGGATGATGCCGCTCGGCGGCCTGGGCATGGTGTTGCTGGCCGGCTTCGTGCTCAAGAGCGAGAGCTTCCGCGAGGAGTTGGGCCTGGCGCCGTACTGGCATGCGTTGTGGTTGTTCATGGTGCGCTACGTGAGCCCGCTGGGCATCCTGGTGATCTTCGTCGATGCGCTGGGCATTGCGCGGCTGGAGTTCGGCGTCCACTGGCCCTGGCTGCTCGCCGTGCTGGCGGTGATCACCTTGATAGGCGAGCTGCTGAGCCCCAGGCTGCGGCGCACGCTGGCTAGCTGAGCCATAGGCTTGCCCCGGCCGGGGCAAGCCGTTAATGTCGGGCCGGGTCCGTTAGGGACGTTTCATCGAGATTGATAGGATGCTCTCACGTACGGTTTGTGGTGCCGACCCGGTCGCACCTCGCTTGCTGCGAGGTGCATTGGCGCTTCTGATACTGCTCTTGATTGCCGGCTGTGCCGGACGCGATGGGGGCCGTGGCGAGCGGAGCTCGGCGCCATCCGGCTGGAATGGCGAGCAGGGGCAGGCTTCCTTTTATGCCGACCGCTATCATGGCCGGCGCACCGCCAGTGGCGAAACCCACGATCGCAATGCGCTGACCGCGGCGCATCGCAGCCTGCCATTCGGCACACGCGTCCGGGTAACGCGGCTGGACAACGGTCGCGAGACGGTGGTGCGTATCAATGATCGCGGGCCTTTCGTGCGCGGTCGTGTCATCGATCTCTCGCGGCGTGCGGCCGAAGAACTCGGCATGCTCAGGCAGGGTGTGGCGGAGGTGAGGCTTTCGCCCGAGTGAGGCCCCGGCTGCTGGCGAGGTGTCTCGTCCCGTCACTCATGCGACAATGACGCTTTCGCTAACGTCGAGCGCCCGTCATGTCTTCCCCGCGCAGCGAATCCATTGCCGAACTCCAACGCTTGCGCCGTGGCCGTTCACGGCGCGGCTGGCTGACGCGCAGCTTTCGCCTGCAGGTGATGCTGCTGGTCGGCCTGTTGCTGGCCGGCATGCTGCTCGCCCAGGGCGCCTACCTCAATCACCGCAAGGCCGAGATCATCAGTCACCAGATGGGTGAGCGGGCCCTGGCCGTGGCGCTCAGCGTCGCCAGTATCCCGGAACTGATTGCGGCCTTCGACGACCCCGATCCCAGCGCCACCATCCAGCCCATCGCCGAGCGCATCCGTCGTGAAACGGGTGCGCGCTACGTGGTGGTGGGCAATACCGAGAGCCGGCGCTATTCCCATCCCTTGCCGGAGCGACTGGGCGAGTCCATGGTCGGCGGCGACAACGACCGTGCGCTGCTGCACGGCGAGTCCTACGTCTCCGAGGCGGTCGGCTCGCTGGGCAAGGCGATGCGCGGCAAGACCCCGGTCTTCGACGCCGAGGGCAATATCATCGGTATCGTCTCGGTGGGCTTCATGCTCGACCGCGTGGCCATGGACGTGGTCGAGCACACCAGTCTGGGCTGGTGGCTGGTGGCGCTGATGATCGTGTTCGGCTTCGCCGGCGCCTACCTGCTTTCGCGTCACCTGAAGAAGGTGATACTGGGGCTCGAGCCCTACGAGATCGCGCGTCTGGCGATGGAGAAGGAGGCCATCCTGCAGTCGATCCACGAGGGCATCCTGGCGGTGAACAGCGAGGGGCAGATCACCTTGGTCAACCAGCAGGCGCGGCGCTTCCTCGGGCTGCCGCCCGCCGAGGAAGTGTTGGGACGACCGATCCAGGAGGTGGTGCCCAATTCGCGCCTGTCCGAGGTGCTCGAGCGTGGCGAGCGCCAGTTCGACCAGGAGATGTGGCTGGGCGACCATCCCATCGTGGTCAATCGTGTACCGATCCTGCATGCCGGCGAGATCGAAGGGGCCGTATCGACGTTCCGCAGTCGTCGTGAGATCGTCGATCTCTCCAATGCCCTCAGCGCTGCCAGCCGCGACGTGGATATGCTGCGTGCACAGGCCCATGAGTATTCCAACAAGCTGTACACCATCTCTGGAATGCTGCAGCTCGACCGCATCGAGGATGCCTTGGCCCTGATCCATCAGGAGAGCGAGCGCCAGCAGGCGCAGATGACCTTCCTGATGAAGCACGTCGCAGATCCGGTGGTCAGCGGCACCTTGCTGGGCAAGCTGACCCGGGCCCGGGAGCTCAACGTGGCGCTCGAGATCGACGACCAGAGTTCGCTCTCCTCACCACTGACCTTCACCGGCCAGGAGGTCATGATGACAGTGATTGGCAACCTGCTCGACAACGCCTGCCACGCCGCTCAGCAGCGCGGGGAAGGTGGGCAGGTTCGATTGTTCTTTACCGACCTGGGCGAGCAGTTGCTGATCGAGGTGGAGGACAACGGTCCCGGCGTGCCGCCGGAGCATGTCGAGTCGATCTTCGAAGAAGGCTTTTCCACCAAGCCGGGCAAGCATCGCGGCATCGGCCTGGCGCTGGTGAGTCGCCTGTGCCAGGAAAACGGTGGGGCCATTACGCTCGAGGAGAGCGAGCTGGGTGGTGCCTGCTTCACGGTAGTACTCGACCGCTCGCTGTGTCGCGCGAGCCAGCCGGTCGAGTCGTCGCCGTGAGGCGAGAGGCCGGCGGTCATAATGACAACGTAAAACGCCATGGGGGAAATGATGCACGTAGCAGGCCAGACGCCTGATGAGTACGGCATCCTGATCGTCGAGGACGATTTCCGGATCGCCGAGATCCACCGCGCCTTCATCGAGCAGAGCCAGGGCTTCCGCGTGGTGGGAATGGCACGCAGTGGGGCCGAGGCACGCGAGCTGATGGCTCGGCATGCCTGTGCCGTGCAACTGGTGCTACTCGATGCCTACCTGCCCGATGTCGAGGGGCTCGAGCTACTGTGGGCGCTGCGCCGCGATCACGTGCATATCGATATCGTCATGATAACCGCGGCGCGCGAGGTGGATACCATCTCCGAAGCGTTGCGCGGCGGCATCTTCGACTACTTGATCAAGCCGGTCGAGGCGGCGCGCATGGCGCAGATGCTGGCGCGTTTTCGCCGCGAGCGCGAGGCGTTGGCGTCACGCAGCGAGCTCAGTCAGGAGGAACTCGACCGAGTGCTGGCCCGGCTGCGTCCCGAGGGGGCGACGAGCACGGCGACACGCAACCTGCCCAAGGGCATCGACCGTTTGACGCTGCGTGCGGTGGTAGCGGCGCTCGACAGCGCCGGCAAGCCTCTGGCCGCCATGGAAGTGGCACGCGCCATGGGGGCTAGCCGATCGACGGCGAGGCGCTACCTGGAGTTCCTGGTATCGGTACAGGTCGTGAGCGCCGAGCTGGGCTATGGTGACGTCGGGCGGCCCGAACGGCGCTACCGGCTGGCAGGAGACGCGTCGCTCTGGTGCGAAGAGGGTTGACAGAGAAATTGAGAGAGAAGGGCTGAGAGTTGCAATACGGCCGTGAGCACAATGGACAAAATGCTCACAAAGAACACTTTGTCGTTTATGTTCAGAAACTTGTCTATGTTGTGAAGACTCCTCTAACGTTCGAGGCGTACGCCCTCGGGCGGTGACACAATAATTATCCGACAACCGGAGAACGCCATGACTGCCAAGTTGCCCGTCAAGCACCTGACCCTGTTGGCTCTGCCGTTGGCTGCTGCCAGCCTGGCCACCCTGGCTCAGGCTCAGGACTGGACGCCTACCCGTTCCATCGAGTTCATCGCCCCGGCCAACCCGGGCGGCGGCTGGGATACCCTGGTGCGCACGACCTCCCGCGTCATCCAGGAGGAAGGGCTGGCTGACCAGAACTTCGCCGCCATCAACGTGCCGGGAGGCGGCGGTGCCGTGGCTTGGGCGCAGATCGCGCGCGACAGCGGCAACCCGCACAAGCTGTTTGCCACCAGCCCGCCCATCATCCTGGTGCCGCTGGCAGGGACCTCTCGCCACGATCACACCGCTTTCACCCCGATCGCGCGCCTGATCACCGACTACTCCATCGTGCTGGTGCGTGATGACTCTCCCTACAGCGACCTGAACGAGCTGTTCGCGGCCATGCAGGAGAATCCCAACCTCAGCGTTGGCGGCGGTAGTGCCCCGGGTTCGATGGACCATATCTCCATTGCTGGTCTTGCCTCCGCGGCAGGGTTGAACGCAGCGGAAGTCAATTACGTGCCGTTCTCGGGCGGTGGCGAGGCCATGACCAGCCTGATGGGTGGCCATGTCGAAGCAGTGATTACCGGCGCTGGCGAGGCCTCCGGCCAGCTGGGCGAGGGTAGCGATATCCGTGCTCTGGGGGTTTCCGCTCCCGAGCGCATGGGAGGTGCGCTGGCTGACGTGCCCACCTACCAGGAGCAGGACATTGATTACACCTTTGATATCTGGCGTGGCGTGATGGGGGCCCCGGACATGTCCGCGGAAGCCGTGGCCTACTACGAGGACCTGTTCGCCCAAATGCTGGAAACCGACGGCTGGGAACAGGCTCGTGAGCAACTGGGTTGGATCGATGCCTACCAGAACAGCGAAGAGTTCGGTGACTTCCTCGATGCGCAGAAGGCGCAGTTCAGCGAAGTACTGAGCGATCTCGGCCTGCTCGGCCAGTAAGCGAAGGCAAGACTCTCGACCAGGGCTTCGCTACGGAGCCCTGGTCGGTTCATCCTGCAACACCTGAGCCATTCGGCTCGAGGTTTTCCCCATGACACGATTCAATACCAACCAGTGGCTGGCACTCATCATCGCCGTGTTTGCCGCCGCCTACCTGTGGATGGCGTGGCAGATCCCCTCGTTCCCCTTGCCCCGTCCGGTGGACTCCGATCTCTTTCCCAAGGTGCTGGGGTTCACTCTGCTTGCATTGGCTGCCTTGCTGTTCCTGGAGCGTCCGGCCGAAGTGGTCAGTGGCGACGAGGAAGCGGATGCGGCGGCACAAGCGGCTCGGGAAGACACTGCCCGATCGTTGCTGCTGAGCCCTTGGTCGCGCGTCGTCGTGACTTCGCTGGCCATCGTGGCCTACGCGCTGCTGCTGGTACCGTTCGGTTTCGTGCTGGCTTCCACCCTGTTGGGCTTCGGCCTGAGCTGGTACTTCGGCTACCGCCGCCATGCGATCAACCTGGTGGTATCGCTGGGCGTAGTGTTGACGCTCTACCTGACTCTCACCCGTGCCATGGGCGTCTACCTGCCCACCGGCCTGCTGCCATTCTGATTGGCTGGAGAGACTTCCATGGAGTCCTTGAACAATCTGATGTACGGCTTCGGCATCGCGCTGGAGCCGATGAACATCGCCTATGTCTTCTTTGGCGTATTTGCCGGCACGATCATCGGCATGCTGCCGGGGCTCGGGCCAATCAGCGCACTGGCGCTGATGATCCCCATCACGTTCGCCATGGAGCCTTCCTCGGGCCTGATCCTGATGGCGGGAGTCTACTATGGCGCGATCTTCGGCGGCTCGACCTCGTCGATCCTGCTCAACGCGCCGGGTGTGGCGGGAACCGTGGCCACCTCCTTCGACGGTTATCCGATGGCCAAGCAGGGCATGGCGGGCAAGGCCCTGGCCATCGCCGCCTATGCCTCGTTCATCGGCGGTACCGTTTCCATCGTGTTCTTGATGCTGGTGGCGCCGCTGCTGGGCAAGGTGGCCGTCAGCTTCGGTCCGGCCGAGTACTTCTCGCTGATGGTACTGGGCCTGACGGCGGTGGTGTCGCTGTCCGACAAGTCGCTGGTGAAGGGCCTGATCGCCGCAGTACTCGGGGTGATGATCTCGATCATGGGCATCGATCTGCAGACTGGTACCGAGCGCTATACCTTCGGTAGCGCGCACCTGTTGGACGGTATCGACTTCCTGGTGGTAGCGCTGGGTATCTTCGCTCTGGCCGAGGTGTTCTACATCCTGCTGCGCGGCGGCGGCGGCAAGGAGGCGCCACGTAACGCCATCGGTTCGCTCAAGCTGTCGCGTAGCGAAGTGAGCCAGATCGCGCCTCCCATCGCACGTAGTTCGGTGCTCGGCTTCTTCACCGGCGTACTGCCGGGTGCCGGTGCCACCATCGGTTCGTTTCTCGGCTACAGCATGGAGAAGCGTCTGGCGAAGGACGGTCACACCTTCGGCAAGGGCAACATCAAGGGCGTGGCGGCACCGGAGGCGGCCAACAACGCGGCCTGTACCGGCTCCTTCGTGCCGCTGCTGACGCTGGGCGTGCCGGGGTCGGGCACTACCGCGGTGCTGCTTGGCGCGCTACTGATCATGGGCGTCTCGCCGGGGCCGATGATGCTCGAGAATCGCCCGGACGTGTTCTGGGGCGTGATCGCCAGTATGTACATCGGCAACATCTTCCTGCTGGTTCTCAACCTGCCGTTGATCCCGTTGATCGCCAAGATTCTCGACATGCCGAAGCCGATGCTGCTGTCGCTGATCCTGATCTTCTGCATGGTTGGCGTCTATGGCATGAGCTTCAGTATCTTCGACCTGCTGTTGCTGCTTGGCTTCGGTCTGCTGGGACTTGGCATGCGCCTGTTCGGTTTCCCCACCGCGCCGCTGATTCTGGGCCTGATTCTCGGCGCTATCATGGAAGAGTCGATGCGTCGCGCCCTGCAGATCTCCGGCGGTGATTGGTCGACCTTCATCGACAAGCCGATCTCCATGTGGCTGCTGATCATCGCGGCGTTGTCGCTGCTGTTGCCGCTGGCCAAGCGGGGCCTGACCAAGATGCGCAGTCCAGCCGCTTCCTAGCAGCTCAGCCGCTTCCTAGTAGCTCGGCCACAGACTAGAAGTAGCAGCACCTTTCCCTGCAGGGGCGTCGAGAGATCGACGTCCCTGCTTGCGTTGGGTGAGGCGCACTTGCTTGGTGCGTGTTCGTGGTGCAGGCGGACGTTGTCGGCGCAAAGGTTCACCTGGCCTGTGCACGCCTGCGGTGCTATGGGGTGAGTTCTGGCTCGAATAGCTTCACGTAACTGTATGTAATGTAAGCCTTCCAAGGGTTTTGCCGCATGATGGCGCAGGCCTTGCAATGGCTTGGGGCCTAGCGCTGTGCGGCCGGTGTCGGCCGTGCATGAACTTCACAACAAGTCTCTCCCCCAGGAGGGCGCAAGGAGGTTCGAGTGAACGCTTCCCGTCGCAACATGCCTTTCCCCGTTCGCATCATGTCATCCCCGTCCTGTGCTGTGGCCGCAGCCCTGCTGGCGGTAGCGTCCTACGGCGCTGTCGGTCAGGCACTGGCCCAGGAAGAGCCCATCAAGGTGGGCATCCTGCACTCGCTCTCCGGCACCATGGCGATCAGTGAATCGACCCTCAAGGACACCGTCGAGATGCTGATCGAACAGCAGAACGAGCAGGGCGGCCTGTTGGGTCGTCAGCTCGAGGCGGTGGTGGTCGACCCGGCCTCCAACTGGCCGCTGTTCGCCGAGCGTGCCCGTGAGCTGCTCGAGCAGCACGAAGTGGACGTGGTGTTCGGCAACTGGACCTCGGTCTCGCGCAAGGCCGTGCTGCCAGTGTTCGAGGAACTCAATGGCTTGCTGTTCTATCCAGTGCAGTACGAGGGCGAAGAGTCCTCGGAGAATGTCTTCTACACCGGGGCGGCGCCCAACCAGCAGGCCATCCCGGCGGTGGAATACCTGCTCAACGAGGTGGGCGTGGAACGCTTTGCGCTGCTCGGCACCGATTACGTCTACCCGCGTACCACCAACCGTATCCTCGAAGCCTTCCTCAAGGAGGAGCATGGCATCGCCGACGAGGACATCATGATCAACTACACGCCGTTCGGTCACTCCGACTGGCAGAACATCGTCGCCGAGGTGCGCCGCTTCGGCAGCGAGGGCAAGAAGACCGCGGTGGTCTCCACCATCAACGGCGACGCCAACGTACCGTTCTATCGCGAACTGGCCAACCAGGGCATCGACGCCGCCGACATTCCGGTCATCGCCTTCTCGGTAGGTGAGCAGGAACTCTCCGGCATCGATACTGGCCCGCTGGTGGGTCACCTGGCCGCCTGGAACTACTTCATGAGCGTGGACACCGACGCCAACTACGACTTCATCGACGCCTGGATCGACTATACCGGCGACGAGGAGGCGGTGACCAACGATCCCATGGAGGCGCACTACATCGGTTTCAACATGTGGGCCGAGGCGGTGCGCAAGGCCGGTACCACCGACGTCGATGCGATCAAGGAGGCCATCATCGGCGTGACCGTGCCCAACCTGACCGGCGGCTATGCGGCGATGATGCCCAACCACCACATCACCAAACCGGTGCTGATCGGCGAGGTACAGGACAACGGTCAGTTCGACATCGTCTGGCAGACGCCCTCCACCGTGGCCGGCGACGCCTGGTCCGACTACCTGCCGGGCTCGCGTGACCTGATCGCTGACTGGCGCAAGCCCATGGAGTGCGGCAACTTCAACGTGGCCAGCGGCCGCTGCGGCGGGAGCACCGCTGCCGAAGAGGCCGAAGCGGTGCTCGCCGAGTAAGCCCTGCATGGCCCTCGCTGCCCGGCAGCGGGGGAGCACGCCTTCTTCACCGATTCCGAGGAACGCTCCGATGAGATATCCCCCTGTGGCCTGGCCAGTGGCGACCGGGGCGAGGGCCGGCAGCGCCGTCGAAGACAGCGAGCCCATGCATGCCGCAACGAGGGGTTCGTGGCTGATGGTTCTCGTCCTTGCCCTCACGCTCGCACTTGGTCTTACGTTGGCTGCTCCCGCATCCGCGCAGGACGCCGAAAGGTCCGACGATACAATGGCACAGGCGCTTCTCGCGGCGCTGGACGTGTCGTCGTTTGCCGCCAAGGGCGAAGCCATCGAGGCCATCGTGCGCAGCGACGATCCTCGCGCACGGGGCTGGCTCCAGGCCTTGCTCGATGGTCGTTTGCAGCGCACCGACGATGGCCGCTTCGTGGTGGTGCTCGACAACTCGGGCCGCCAATGGCCGGTCGAGGACGCCCTGACCGGAGAGGCCCTGGGCGAGATGTCGCGCCGCGACCTGGACCGCATCGGCATCAACAACGCGCGGCGCAACCAACTGCGCAGCGCCATCGCCGTGGTCGATCTCTATGCCGCCGATGCCGGGTTGCGCCGCGCTTCCGCCGAGCGGTTGCTGGGCGAGGTCGACGGCGACTTGGCCGGCTCCCTGGCCGAGGTGATCGAGGCGGAGCCGGATGCGCGAGTGAAAGAGCGGCTGCTCCAGGCACTCGCCATCTACCGCCTGGAGCAGGGCGAGGTCGAGGCAATAGACGATCTACGCGGCAGCCTGCACCCTCGCGTGCGGGTGGCGCTTGCTCGCGCGGCGTCGGGCGCGATAGAAAGCCGCGCCGCGGCGGGTGAAGAACCCACGCTGGTCGAGGAGGCCAGGAGCGCCTTGAGCGGCATCGAGCAGAAGCTCAAGGTCAACCGTGCGGTCGAGACGCTCTACTTCGGCCTGTCTCTGGGCTCGGTGCTGGTACTCGCCGCCATCGGTCTGGCCATTACCTTCGGCGTGATGGGCGTGATCAACATGGCCCACGGCGAGCTGATCATGCTCGGCGCCTATACCACTTGGGCCATGCAGCAGTTGCTGCCGGGCCAGCCGGGGCTGGCCTTGATCCTGGCGATTCCCACCGGCTTCCTGGTTGCGGCATTGGCAGGTATTGCCATCGAGCGCGGCGTCATCCAGTTCCTGAAGGGACGGCCGCTGGAAACGCTCTTGGCCACCTTCGGCATCAGCCTGATCCTGCAGCAACTGGTGCGCACCGTCATTTCGCCGCTCAACCGCACCGTCGTCACGCCGCAGTGGATGAGCGGTTCCATCGCCATCAACGATGCGCTTTCTCTCACGCTCAACCGGATGGTGGTGCTCGGCTTCGCCCTGGTGGTGTTTGCCGCGTTGATGTTGATCATGCGTCGCACCCGGCTCGGCCTGGAGGTGCGGGCGGTGACTCAAAACCGCGCCATGGCGCGCTCGATGGGCATCCGCGCCACGCGGGTCGACATCCTGACCTTCGCCTTGGGCTCCGGGGTGGCAGGGCTGGCCGGCGTGGCGCTCAGCCAGCTCACCAACGTGGGTCCCAACCTGGGCCAGAACTACATCATCGACTCCTTCATGGTGGTGGTTTTCGGTGGGGTGGGGAACCTGTGGGGTACTCTGGTGGCAGGGCTGTCGCTCGGCGTCATCAACCAGGTGCTGGAACCCTGGGCCGGTGCCGTGATGGCCAAGATCATCGTGCTGGTGTTCATCATCCTGTTCATTCAAAAGCGCCCCCGCGGACTCTTCCCGCAGAAGGGCCGGGCGGCGGAGGGCTGATCCATGCAATCGAGATCGTGGCTGATGAGGCCGTTCGGCGAACGCTCGACGCTGATCTTCCTCGGTGTGCTGCTGGCGACGATGGCCCTGGTGACGCTACTGCACGTGGCCGTGCCGGCGGGGCATCCGCTCTACGTCAGTGCTTATACCGTTAACTTGTTCGGCAAGTATCTGAGCTACGCCCTGCTGGCGGTGGCGGTAGACCTGGTGTGGGGCTATCTCGGTATCCTCAGCCTGGGCCATGGCGCCTTCTTCGCCCTGGGCGGCTATGCCATGGGCATGTACCTGATGCGCCAGATCGGTGACCGTGGCGTTTATGGCCACCCGGTGCTGCCTGACTTCATGGTGTTCCTCAACTGGGACAGCCTGCCGTGGTACTGGCATGGCTTCGACATGGCCGGGTTCGCCTTCCTGATGGTGTTGTTGATACCGGGAGCGTTGGCGCTGATGTTCGGTTTCCTGGCGTTTCGCTCACGGGTCACCGGGGTTTACCTATCGATCATCACCCAGGCGTTGACCTTTGCTCTGATGCTGGCCTTCTTCCGCAACGAGATGGGCTTTGGCGGCAACAATGGACTGACCGACTTCCGCGAGATCCTCGGCTTCAACCTGCGCAGTAGCGATACCCGGCTGGGATTGTTCCTGGCCACCGGCGTGGCGCTGGCGCTGGGCTATGTGTTGTGCCGTGCCATCGTCACCAGCAAGCTGGGCCGGGTGTGCGTGGCGA
This sequence comes from Billgrantia zhangzhouensis, assembly GCF_021404465.1. GTDB lineage: Bacteria > Pseudomonadota > Gammaproteobacteria > Pseudomonadales > Halomonadaceae > Halomonas > Halomonas zhangzhouensis. The sequence goes on from NZ_JABFTT010000010.1 coordinate 79,797, forward strand.
CCCGCGACGCCGAGGCGCGCACGCGTTTCCTCGGCTACCGGGTCGAGCGCTTTCAGCTGTTCGTGTTCGTGGTCTCGGCCATGCTGGCGGGCCTGGCCGGGGCGCTCTACGTGCCTCAGGTAGGCATCATCAACCCCAGCGAGTTCTCGCCGCTGTTCTCCATCGAGATCGTGCTGTGGGTGGCGCTGGGCGGTCGTGCGACCCTCTACGGCGCGGTGATCGGGGCGATCCTGGTCAACTACGCCAAGACGGTGTTCACCGGCGTGATGCCCGACGCCTGGCTGTTCGCCCTGGGCGGACTGTTCGTGCTGGTCACGGTGTTTCTGCCGCGTGGCGTGGCAGGGCTGCTGGCGCTGCGGCTGCGCCGCCGTGGTGACAGTGACGCTTCGCTTTCCGCCAAGGAGGCTGCGGCATGAGCTTTCTGCGTTCCCTGGCTAGCCGCGATCGGGTCTTCGATTTCCTGGTCCCCGTCGAATCGCCGGTCGACGTGCGCCACGGGCCGATTCTCTACCTCGAAGACGTCACGGTCAGCTTCGACGGATTCAAGGCGATCAACGACCTGAACCTGACCATCGACGACGGCGAGCTGCGCTGCATCATCGGACCCAACGGCGCCGGCAAGACCACCATGATGGACATCATCACCGGCAAGACCCAGCCCGATAGCGGCAAGGTGTGGTTCGGCAGTCGCCACGACCTGCTGACCATGAACGAGCCGCAGATCGCTAGCCTCGGCATTGGCCGCAAGTTCCAGAAGCCCACGGTGTTCGAGGCGCTCACGGTATTCGAGAACCTGGAACTGGCGATGGCCGCCGACAAACGCATCCTGCCCACGCTTACGGCACGCATGAACGGCGAGATTCGCGACCGCATCGACGAGGTGCTGCTGACCATCGGCCTGGCCGAGCTGCGCGGGCGCCGGGCGGGCATTCTCTCCCACGGCCAGAAGCAGTGGCTGGAGATCGGCATGCTGCTGATGCAACGACCACGGCTGCTGTTGGTAGACGAGCCGGTGGCGGGGATGACCGAGCAGGAGATGGAGCGTACTGCCGAGCTGCTGACCGGGCTTGCCGGCAAGCAGTCGGTCGTCGTGGTGGAGCACGACATGGGCTTCGTGCGTTCCATCGCGCGCAAGGTGACGGTGCTGCATCAGGGGGGCGTGCTGGCCGAGGGCAGTATGGACCAGGTGTCGAGCGACCCGCGGGTGGTCGAGGTCTACCTGGGCGCCGAAGCCGAGGAGGAGGCGGTCTGATGCTCGAAATCGACAAGCTCAATCAGTTCTATGGCGAGAGCCACACCCTATGGGACCTCGACCTGAGCGTGCCGGCGGGTCAGTGCACCTGCGTGATGGGACGCAACGGGGTGGGCAAGACCACCCTGATGAAGGCGATCATGGGTGAGGTGGCGGTGGCCTCCGGCAGCATCCGCTATGCCGACGATGTGGAGCTGACCAAACGGCGGGTGGAGGATCGCTCGCGGCTGGGGATCGGCTATGTGCCCCAGGGGCGGCAGATCTTTCCGCTGTTGACCGTGGAGGAGAACCTGCGCACCGGCCTGGCGGCCCGGGGGGACGGTCGGCGCACCATTCCGGAGCGCATCTTTGAACTCTTCCCGGTGCTCGAGGAGATGAAGCACCGTCGGGGCGGTGATCTCTCGGGTGGCCAGCAACAGCAGTTGGCTATCGGTCGGGCGCTGGTGATCGAGCCACGCCTGCTGATTCTCGACGAGCCGGGGGAGGGCATCCAGCCCAATATCGTTACCCTGATTGGCGAGGTGATCCGCAAGCTGATCGCCGAAGACGGACTGACCGTGCTGCTGGTGGAGCAGAAGCTGCCCTTTGCGCGCAAGTATGCCGATCGCTTCGCGATCATGGATCGCGGCCGGCCGGTGGCCAAGGGTGCGATCGGCGAGCTGTCCGATGCTCTGATCAAGGAACACCTGACGGTATAGCCGTTCTGCCAAGGTGAGGAATTCGCTCCTGCACCGTTCTGGGCCGTGGTCAAGAGAATCATCAAGCGCTCATGCGCAGAAACTGTGCGCCGCGCGGGCTTTCGTGCGCTAATCTGGTGCGAAGCTGACCCTTGCAAGTGTGACTGTATACAAAATAACTCAATGAAATATATTCGTTTTTTCTGCATTTCACCGTTCTGGTACAGCGGTTGCCATGAATAGGGCAAAGCCTCGACGGAGAGGCCGAACCCTGTTGCAGAAGGCCGATGCCAATGACGGCTCGTTTCGACGCCAAGACACTGCTGCCGCCCTGCGCCTCCGGTCACCGCTTCGATGCCGGCCGTCGCTGGGTGGCGTCGCTGGAACTCGGCTTCGACCGGCGCCAGGGGGCCACCCGCCTGGTACGGGCTCGTCATCAGGGCCCGCTGCGGGTGCAGCGGCCTTTCTATCCCGAGGGGCGTGAGGGCTCGTGCCATGTCTACCTGCTGCATCCACCCGGAGGGCTGGTCAGCGGCGATGTGTTGCACGTCTCGGTTCAGGTCGAATCGGGTGCTCGTGCGCTGGTGACGACGCCTGCGGCCAACAAGCTCTATCGTGCCGACAGCCATGGTGTGGCCTGGTCCCAGCGCACCGAGCTGGAGGTGGCGTCGGGCGGAGTGCTCGAGTGGCTGCCCCAGGAGACCATCGCCTTCGATGGCTCGTGCGGTGAACAGCACACGGCCATCGAATTGGCCGACGATGCGCGTTGCCTGGGCTGGGAGGTGCTGGCGCTGGGCCGACCGGCGAGCCGGCTGCCCTACGTGTCGGGCCGAATCGAGCAGCGCTTTCGGCTGTTGAGAGATGGCACGCCGCTGTGGCTGGAGCGCCAGCCGCTCGACCCGGCACACCCGCGCTTCGCCGGTCGCTGGGGGCAGGGTGGCGTCAGCGTGCAGGCCACCCTCTGGGCCGTGGGCCTCGACGATGAAGCCCTGGCCGTCGAGGCACTGCGTGACGCAATAACGCCGAGCCCGCGCTGGGCGGTGACCGTGCGCCATGGCGTATTGTTGCTGCGCTATCTCGGGCATGAGCGTAACGAGGCCTGGGATCTTTGCCAGCAGGCCTGGGCCTGTCTCAGGCCGCTGCTGATCGATTCTCCTTCCCATCCCCCCCGTATCTGGTTCACCTGACGATTCCAGGAGGCTCGCATGGAACTGACCCCGAGAGACAAGGACAAGCTGCTGCTGTTCTCGGCCGCCCAACTGGCCGAGCGACGCCGGGCTCGCGGCCTCAGGCTCAACTACCCGGAGGCGGTGGCGCTGATCAGCTTCGAGATCATGGAAGGCGCGAGAGACGGTCGCAGCGTGGCCGAGTTGATGAGCTACGGCCGCGAGATCCTCTCGCGAGACGACGTGATGGAGGGGGTGGCCGAGATGGTGCACGAAGTTCAGGTGGAGGCCACCTTCCCCGACGGCACGAAGCTGGTCACCGTCCACACACCCATCGTCTAGCGGAGGTCGAAATGGCTGCGCTCGGCCATACCGCGTTGAACATCGGCTCGCCATGCTCATTGAGCACCCAGTCAACTCCGCTGGCTCGCCTCTGTTCGCCTTGTCTGGCCGTCGCTCGCTCATTTCCGCAACGTTGTTAAGGAGGCGTCATGATTCCTGGTGAATATCGGTTGAAAGTCGGCGAGATCGAGCTCTGCGCCGGGCGCGAGCGGATCACGGTCGAGGTGGCCAATACCGGCGACCGGCCGATTCAGGTCGGCTCCCACTACCACTTCGCCGAGACCAATCCGGCCCTCGTCTTCGACCGCGCCAAGGCACGCGGCTTTCGCCTGGACGTAGCGGCGGGCACGGCGATTCGCTTCGAGCCGGGTCAGACGCGAGACGTCACGCTGATTCCTTTTGCCGGCACGCGCCATATCTACGGCTTTCGTGGTGAGGTGATGGGTCCGCTCTCCAGCGCGCCCGCTGCCGCGCGCAAATCGTCATCCGGAGACGCAGCGAATGGGGAACCGTTATGACCACGCCTAACAAGATCAGCCGGCAGGCCTATGCCGACATGTACGGTCCTACGGAGGGCGACCGGGTGCGCCTGGGCGACACCGAGCTGTGGATCGAAGTCGAGCGCGACGCGACCCATTACGGTGATGAGGTGAAGTTCGGCGGCGGCAAGGTGATCCGCGACGGCATGGGCCAGAGCCAGCGCCTCGACGATACGGTGATGGATACCGTGATCACCAACGCCTTGATCCTCGACTGGTGGGGTATCGTCAAGGCGGATGTCGGTATCCAGGCCGGTCGTATCGCAGCCATCGGCAAGGCGGGCAATCCCGACACCCAGCCCGACGTCGACATCGTCATCGGCCCCGGCACCGAGATCATCGCCGGCGAGGGCAAGATCCTCACCGCCGGCGGTATCGACGCGCACATTCACTTCATTTGCCCGCAGCAGGTGGAAGAGGCGCTGATGAGCGGCATCACCACCATGCTCGGCGGCGGCACGGGGCCAGCCACCGGCTCCAATGCCACCACCTGCACGCCGGGCGCCTGGCACATCGGCAGGATGCTACAGGCGGTGGACGAACTGCCGATGAATATCGGCCTGCTGGGAAAGGGTAATGCCAGCCTGCCCGACGCCTTGGAGGCGCAGATCGAAGCCGGCGCCATCGGTCTCAAGCTGCACGAGGACTGGGGCACCACGCCGGCTTCCATCGACACATGTCTGAGCGTGGCCGAAAAGTACGACGTACAGATCGCCATCCATACCGACACGCTCAACGAGTCGGGCTTCGTCGAGGACACCCTGGCCGCCTTCAAGGAGCGCGGCATCCATACCTATCACACCGAGGGTGCCGGTGGCGGTCACGCGCCGGACATTCTAATTGCTTGTTCCAAGCCCTACGTGCTGCCGTCTTCGACCAACCCGACCCGGCCCTACACGGTGAACACCATCGACGAGCACCTCGACATGCTGATGGTGTGCCACCACCTCGATCCCAACATTCCGGAGGACGTGGCCTTCGCTGATTCGCGCATCCGCCGCGAGACCATTGCCGCCGAGGACATCCTGCAGGACCTGGGGGTGATCTCGATGATTGCCTCGGACTCCCAGGCCATGGGGAGGGTCGGCGAGGTGGTGTGCCGCACCTGGCAGACCGCGCACAAGATGAAGGTGCAGCGTGGTCTGCTGCCGGAGGATGAAGCGCTTGGCGCCGACAACTTCCGTGCCCGGCGCTACATCGCCAAGTACACCATCAACCCGGCGATCACCCACGGTATCGGTCATGAGGTGGGTTCCATCGAGGTCGGCAAGCTGGCCGACCTGGTGCTGTGGAGCCCGGCCTTCTTCGGCGTCAAGCCGGCGCTGATTCTCAAGGCAGGCATGATCGCGGCGGCACCCATGGGCGACCCCAACGCCTCGATTCCCACGCCGCAGCCGGTGCATTACCGCCCCATGTTCGGTGCCTTCGGCCGTGCGGCGAGCCTGTCGCGGTTGACCTTCGTCAGCCAGGCGGCGCTGGACGCCGGCATCAAGGAGCGGCTGGGCCTGCAAAGCGGGCTGGCGGTATGCAAGAGCGTGCGTGGGGTGCGCAAGGGCGACATGAAGCTCAACGATGCCTGCCCCGAGCTCAGCGTCGATCCGCAGACCTACGAGGTGCGCTGTGACGGTGAGCTGCTGACCTGTGAGCCGGCCACCGAGCTGCCATTGGCGCAGCGCTACCACCTTTTCTGAGATTCGGGCTACGACGAGCAAGGCAAGCGGCGCCGGGGGTAGGCAGGAGCGAGGGTCTTTTGCCATGGATGGCAAAAGTAGCGTACAGGGAAGTATTTACAGCGCCCTCGCGAAGGCCTGCCGCCGGATCTGCCGCGGACAACTTCACCGAGGCAATAGCCATGCTGAAACTGATCGAACGCCTGGGACCCATCGAGGGGCGCCAGGCTAGTGACACCCTCACGCTGCCCTATGAGCTGCGCATTCGCGGACGGCTCAAAGCGGTGAGCGACGCTGGCCGCGAGCTGGGCCTGTTCCTCGACCGCGGGCCGGTGCTGCGCGACGGCGAGGGTCTGCGCGCCGAGGGCGGCGAGATCGTGCGGGTCAGGGCCGCTGCCGAGCCGGTGGTCACGGCGCGTGTGGCAGCGGGCCTGCCACTGGCGCGGCTTGCCTACCACCTGGGCAATCGCCACGTACAACTGGCCCTGGGCGAGGACGGGCGGGGTGGTTACGTGCGCTTCCCGCCGGACCACGTGCTGGAAGAGCTGGCCGAGTTGTTGGGCGCAAGCCTGGAACGGCATGAGGCTCCCTTCGATCCCGAGCCGGGCGCCTACAACCCGCTCGGCCATTCACGTGCGCATGACCACGATCATGACCATGAGCACGGCCACGATCACAGTCACCACGGCCATGGCCATCACCATGCCCATTGAGGCGGTTCAGGGGATGGCGCAGGGCGACGACCTGGCCCTGCTGGGGTTGCTGCAACTGGTCAGCCCGGCGCTGCCGATCGGCGCCTTTGCCTTTTCGCAGGGGCTCGAGAGTGCCTTCGAGCTGGGCTGGGTGGATGACGAAGTGAGCCTGGGCGAATGGCTTGCCGGTGTGCTCGACGATGGCCTGGCACGCTGCGAGCTGCCGGTATTGATGCGTCTGCATCGCGCCTGGGCAGTGGGCGATGGCACGGCCGTGGCGCAGTGGGACCGCTGGCTCGCCGCCAACCGCGAGACCGCCGAGCTGGCGGCGGAAGACTCACGCCTGGGCGCGTCGCTGGCCCGGTTGCTTGGTAGCCTGGAGCTGCTGCCTTCCGATTTTGCCACTGAGGCCCCTGCGCTGCCGGAGGGGGCGGGCTACGTGACCGTGTTCGCCTGGGCCGCCCAGGTACGCGGCGTCGCACCGCGCCAGGCTATGCTCGGCTTCGCCTGGGCTTGGCTCGAGAACCAGTTGGCGGTGGCCTGCAAGGCGCTGCCGCTGGGGCATACCGCCGCCCAGCGACTGATCGAACGGCTGCGCCCGGCGTTGGTCGCGGCGGCGGATAAGGCATGCGCGCTGGAAGACGACGAACTCGGCCCGGCACTGCCCGGCCTGGCATTGGCCAGTGCACTGCACGAAACGCAGTACTCGCGATTGTTTAGAAGCTAGTAGGAAGAGGGAAGAGGGAAGGCAGGGCATGAGTTTTCCTCCCTCTTCGAGTCGCGAAGCGACGTCTTCCTTCTCGTGACTTTCCGAACGTCGAATTCATGAAAGGAGCAAGACGATGACACATTGCCTACGCGTCGGCGTCGGCGGCCCGGTGGGCTCCGGCAAGACGGCGCTGCTCAAGCAGCTCTGCCTGGCGCTGCGCGACCACTACGACATTGCTGTGGTCACCAACGATATCTACACCCGTGAGGATGCCGATTTCCTGCTGCGTCACGAGGCGCTGCCGGCCGACCGCATCCTGGGCGTGGAGACCGGTGGCTGCCCGCACACGGCGATCCGCGAAGACGCCTCGATGAACCTTGCCGCCATCGATGAGCTGCAGGGGCGACATCCCAACCTGGAGCTGGTGCTGGTGGAGTCGGGCGGCGACAACCTCTCGGCTACCTTCAGCCCCGAGCTCTCCGACCTCACGCTCTACGTGATCGACGTCTCCGCCGGTGACAAGATCCCGCGCAAGGGCGGGCCCGGTATCACCAAGTCGGACCTGCTGATCATCAATAAGATCGACATCGCCGAGCAGGTTCACGCCTCGCTGGAGGTGATGGAGCGCGATTCCCGAAAGATGCGCAGCGAGCGTCCGTTCGTCTTCACCAACCTCTACGACGGCGTGGGTCTCGAAGAGATCATCCGCTTCATTCTCGAGCGCGGCATGTTGCCGGAGCGCCGGCCGCCGGAGCGTCGTCCCCAGGCCCAGCCGGTCAACGCCCGGGCCTAATCCCGTTTTCCTTATCGACAAGGAGATCACCACCATGAAGAAACGTCATACCTCTGCCGCGTGCCTGGCACTGGCCAATGCCCCCCTCATGCTGCTGGTCGCGGGCATGGCCGTTGGCCACCCGGGCCACGACCATGTCCACGGCAGCGGCTTTGCCGACGGCCTGGCGCATCCGTTGCTGGGGCTCGATCACCTGCTGGCGATGCTGGCCGTCGGTCTGTGGAGCTTGCGCCAGAGTCGCGCTTTCAGCCTGGCGGCGCCACTGCTTGCCGCCGGTGGCATGCTGCTGGGAGCCGGGCTGGCCTGGGGCGGGCTGGCACTGCCGGGCGTGGAGTTCGGCATCGCCATGTCGGTGCTGCTGGCGGGTGTATTGATTGCCGCACTGGTCAAGGTGCCGACCGCAGTGGGCGCCGGTGTGGTGATACTGTTCATGCTGTTCCACGGCCATGCCCACGGCAGCGAGATGCCCCATGGTGCCTCCATGCTGGCGTACCTGGCCGGTTTCACGCTGGCCACGCTGGCGATTACCTATGTGGGCCGCCTGGCCGGTGGGTTTCTCATGCAGCGGGAGAACCGTTTCCTGCGGGCTTTGGGCGTGGCGATCGCGGTAGTGGGGGCACTGTTTGCCTTCGGCTGATCGCGCGCCGAGTTGAAGTCCCGCAACGTCTCTCCTCCCTGATGTCCTACATGCCCGACTTCGGTCGGGCGTGTCATTGTTGGCCAGGGCGGTTCGACCTTGACTCAAGTTGACAGGAAACGTGCGACCGCCCAGTTTGAATGAGCAGAAAGGTAAAGGAGGGTGCATGGATACGCTACTGCTGGCGATCAAGATCGTCATCACCCTGCTGGTCGCGATTCTCTTCTTGCAGAATATCGTCCTGGTCGAGGTGCGCTTCCTGGCATGGGGAACACGCATGCCGCTGGCGTTGTTGCTGCTCGTCATCTACGTGCTTGGCATGGTCAGCGGCAAGGCGCTGTTGACGTTCATACGCCGGTTACGGAGCGATAGAAAGCACAGCTCCCGGTATTGAGGGGACATGGGGGGGCTCGCCTCAGTCCACATGCGTGACCGCCTCTCGTCGTGGATCGATATACCACGGTAGGCCGCGGCGGGCGTTGTATTCGAGTTCGGCGATGACCTGGGCGCCGAGCAGCAGGATCACGGCCCCTACTTCCAGGGTCAGCAGCACCACGATCAGCGTGGCGAGTGAGCCGTAGACCACGTTGACCAGCGAGACGTTGAGAAAGTAGAACATCAGCAGGAAGCGGACCCCTTCCCATAGCAGGGCGGCGACGAAGCCGCCCACCAAGGCTCTTTTCAAGGCGATCTTGACCACGGGAAGGACTTTGTAGATGGCGCTGAAGAGCAGGAAGACACCGAGGAAGCTGAACAGGTTGAGCAGGGGATCGGAGAGGCCGGCCAAGGGCATGTCGCGCCCGGCGACCACTCGCCATAGGGTACCGATCGCCTCGGCCAGGGTCACCATCAGGGTGAGGGCGGCCAGGCCGGCTCCCAGCACCAGCATGAACAAGTAGGGGAGCAGTACCGAGACCCAAATTCGGCGCTTGGGTTGGGCTTCCGGCGTGTGGAAGATGATCGCCAGGGCGTCTTCCAGCATGCGAAAGACGAAGGAACTGAACACCAGCAGCATCAGAATGCCGAACAGCCCGATCACATCGCGCGATTCCAGCAGGGTACGCACCGCTTCCAGCAGGCCCTCGGCGTGGGCGGGAGCCAAGTGAGTCAACTGGACGCTGAGGACCTCGAGCAGCACGGCTTCGTCCACGACCCGCGTCAGCAGTACGGCGAGCAGGGCGAAGAGTGGCACGATGGAAAGTAGGATATTGTAGCCGACACCCCCTGCCAGCAGGATGCCGCGGTTGCGCAGGAAGGCGACCAGGACTCGCCACAGGAAGGCACCAACGCGAGGAATCAGGACGAACATGACACGCTGCGACCTGTGATCTCGAGACATGACGAGTGTCGCTCCTTGTGCCGAACTGGGAATCCTGTTCGTTAAGGTATTAGCGTACACCGAAGGCCACAAGCCTGGCCGCTTCGCTGGATGCTTCGTGGAGGTCCGCTACACTGGGGCTGACGGTAGCCGATAGCTACCTCTCGACTCTTCCAACCGGACAGCAAGGAGAGCTGTATGCGCAATATCATCTACATCATTGGCCTGATCGTTGTGGTGCTTTTCATCCTGTCGATGCTGGGACTGCGTTAAGCCCCTGGCGGATGCCTGACAAGCGCTAGGCACAGGCCATGGCCGGCAGCATGCCGGTCATGGCATGTCGTTCATCAGTGTTCTTCCAGCAGCGTCTCGATCAGTGCGTGCAGGCGCTCCTGATTGAAACGGGCGCCGTCCGAGCTGGGCGTAGGGTCGGCGGTAATGGCCACCGTCAATTCGCGAGCAGGGATCACATAGAGCCCCTGACCACCGAAGCCGCGTCCATAGTAGACGCGCTCCCCAGCCAGCGTGGTGATGAACCAGCCATATCCGTAGTTGTCGCCTGTCCAGCGTGAGGTGCCATGCGGTTGCCAGGAAGCCTCCACCCACGCTTCCGGCAGTACGCGCACTCCATCGATTACACCATCGAGGCGGTAGAGTTCGCCGAGGCGTATCAGGGCCAGGGGAGAAAGGGCCATGTCGTTACCGCCGAAAAAGATGCCCTGCGGGTCCTGCGGCCAAGGTGGAATGGTGATACCAAGGGGGGCGCCAAGCAGGCGCCGAGCCAGCGCCAGGGTGCTTTCACCACTCGCTTCGGTAAGGGCGGCGGAGAGCAGGTGGGAACTGCCGGTAGAGTAGAGCATCTCGTCTCCGGGGCGAGCAACGAAGGGGCGGCTCAGAGCATCGGCAATCCAGTCGCTGCTTGCGACCCAGGCACCGTAGTTGCGTCCCGAGGTTCGCTCGAGCCCTGCCTGCAGGGTCAGCAGATGTTCCACGGTGATCTGGTCGATGCGTGGATCGGCATCGGCGGGAATTCGCGAGCCGAGCAGCTCCACGATGGGCTGGTCGACGCCCTCGATCACTTCCGCCTCGATGGCGGCTCCGGCCAGTGCCGCCAGCACGGTCTTGGACAGCGATTTGATGTTGACTGGCTGGTCGGTGGCGGGACCTGCCAGGCGGTGATCCAGAACGATCTCGCCCTGCTCGGCGACCACGATGGCGTGTAGCCGGGAAACTTCGCTCGCCCGCTCTACTAGCCGCGCCAGCGCTCGCTCGCTGACGCTCTCCTGCGCTGCTCCCTGTGCCTGGGCCTGGGCCAGTGGCGGGAATGGGCCGAGTAGGCACAGGCACAGCGCGAGCGCCGGCATGAGCAGGCATCGCCAAAGATGAAGAGGATGCGCCAGGGCAGCTAGGCTAATCGACATGCTCGCTCTCGTGTGGAAATGTTCCTCTGTTCGAGAACGCCAGGCTGCCGGAGGTTCCGGGAGTCCTCGTCGGGCTTTTACTCACTTATCGTCAATGAGGGGCTGCAACGATGTGTCCACTCCTGCTGCGTTGGCTTGGGGTAGGGCTGTTACTGCTGCTGCTGACCGGTTGTGTCGGCCGTGTCATGCCGCCCGAGCCGCAGTCGCTGGCCCATCCCGTCGATATCTACCTGCTCGATCATGGCCGTCACTCGAGCCTGGTGCTGCCGCACGCAGAGGGTGGGGTGGTGCGCTACAGCTATGGTGAGTGGCGCTGGTACGTCGAGGGGCGCCGGAATTTTCCGGCCGGCGCTGCGGCCATGCTGTGGCCTACCGAAGCGGGGCTGGGACGTGGCATCCACCCCGAGATCGAATCGCCCTACCAGTTCCACCGGCTGGCGCCCGAGGGAGTGGCCGAGGTCTACCCGTTCCAGGCCGAGGCGAGCCGGGTACAGGCATTGCAACGGCACCTCGATGGGCATTTCGAACGGGCCGAAGTCGAGCCGGTGGCGAGTGAGGAGTTCGGACTGGAATTCGTTCCCTATCCGCGAGGATATTCTGCCGCCCATCAGTCGAACCTGGTCGTTGCGCGCTGGTTGCGTGCCCTGGAAGTCGAAGTCCAGGGTTCACCGTGGTTTTCCAATTGGCGTGTCGATGAGTCCTGAGTCGGCATGGTTCCGCTCTTTCTCAGCCCGAGTGTGCGCAGTTGGCCAAGGGGCGGTTGCTTCCTTTTACCCCAGGGTATCGCTATGTATGCTGAGGAAGGAGCGGTACGAGAATACTGAAAGGACCAACAGGAGGGTCTAGCCCATGCCGGAGACAGCCGAGAGCCCACTCTACAAGGACAGGCGAGTTTTGGTGCTGGTGGCCATTGCCCTGCTCGCCATCGTCTGGGCGATATTTGCACACAACAATGCCAGCGATTATCGGGAGCGCAGTGCCGCGCTCGAAGAACAGTTGACGGCACTCGAGGGCGAGCATCAGGAATTGATCGGCGAACTCAACCAGCGCAACCAGGCGGGCGAGGATATCGAGACGCTTCAGGCGAGGCTGGCTGAGCTCGAAGAGGAGCGACAGTCGGTGGAGGCGACCCTTGACGAGGAACAGCAGGCTGTCCGGGGTGAGATCGAGCGGCTCGAGGCCGAAGCCTCGGAGGCGGAAAACCGCCTCGCAGAGTTGCAGGAACAGCAGAACTCGCTGGAAAGCGATCTCGAGGCCCGCCGCAACGAGCAGGCCGAAATGGAAAATAGCCTCGCTGCCCTGCGCGATGACTACCAGGCGGTGGATGAAGCGCGAGCCGATGCCGAAGCAGCCCGCCAGGATGCCGAGAATGCCCGCCAGGAGGCGGAGGCGACACGTCAGGCCGCTGAGGAAGAGCGTCAGCAAGCCGAAGAGGCACGCCAGCAGGCGGAGGCTGAACTCGAGCAGATTTCCAACGAGCTGGGCCAGATGCGAGAAGATGCTGAGGTTGCCCAGGAGCGGCTGGGTACGCTCAATGCGGCGATCGAAGAGCGTGAGCAGACCTTGGGGGCACTGGAGAACGACATCGAGGCACTGGAAGCCTGGCGGGATGAGATCGAGGCCGAGGTGGGTGAAATCCGCGATGAGCGTGACGCCGCCACATCCGAGCTTGAATCGATTCGCCAGGAACGCAACGAGGTGAACCAGGAAATCGATTCGGGCCGTAGCCAGCTCGAGGAAGTGGAAGCTCAGGCCGAGCGGCGCCAGCAGCAGCTACAGCAGCTCGAGGAACAACTGGCGCAATGGCGCGATGCGCTGGCCGAACTCGAGCTGCGTACCGAATCGACCGAGCAGGGCCAGTAGCCGCAAGGTCAGGATGAGGCCGCCAGCGAGGCCGAGGGCGCCAGTGAGCGCAGTTGACCGGGTGGGTAGACGTGGTGGCGGGATATGGCTCGCCATGAGCGTTCAGGCGTGCCCATGCGCTGGCAGTGGCGCGTTATACTGGCGTCGAGACAGAGCGATGGCGCTTTAGCCACACCAACCATACGAGGAGTCAATCGTGATCGAAGGGGTCAAGCATATCGTGGCCGTGGCATCCGGTAAGGGGGGAGTCGGCAAGTCCACCGTTACCGTCAACCTGGCGCTGGCCATGGTGGCCGAGGGCTATCGAGTCGGCATTCTCGACGCCGACATCCATGGCCCCAGTCAGGCCCAGATGCTGGGCGTGCCGGAAGGGGTGCGGCCCCAGCAGGCTGGCGAGAATCGCTTTCGTCCGTTGGAAACTCACGGCGCGCAGGCCATGTCGATGGCGTTCATGGTCGATACGCGGGAACCCATGGTGTGGCGTGGTCCGATGGTCGCGGGAGCCTTCCAGCAGTTGTTGACCCAGACGTCATGGCAGGATCTCGACGTGTTGTTCATCGACATGCCGCCGGGCACCGGTGACATCCAGTTGACCTTGGCGCAGAAGGTGCCGGTGGATGGCGCCGTCATCGTCACCACGCCGCAGGACATTGCCCTGCTCGACGCGCGCAAGGGCATCGAGATGTTCCGCAAGGTGAACGTGCCGGTGCTGGGTGTCGTGGAGAATATGAGCCTGCACGTGTGTTCCCAGTGCGGTCACGCCGAACCGATCTTCGGCGAAGGGGGCGGCGAGCGTATTGCCGGAGAGTACGATACGCGCGTGCTCGGCAGGTTGCCGCTGGCACTGTCGATCCGCGAACAGGTCGACGGTGGCCGGCCCACGGTGGTTGCCGAGCCGGAGGGGGAGGTGACCCATACCTTCCGCGACATGGCGCGGCAGATTGCCAAGGCGCTCGAGGAGCAGTCGACGGATGAGGGGCCAAGTATTTCCTTCAGCGACTGACGGCGTTCGGCCCGTTGGCGACGGGCCGTGACGAGTGTACCTGGGGCCGTTATGATAGCGGCCCTAGGCTATATCCGAAAACTGGCTGCGCTTGGCCATACGGCGTTAAAAATCAGCTCAAAGTACTCATTTACAACACGTAAACTTCGTCTTTTCGCTGACTTTTGCCTTGCAACCCACATGGATGTGGGAAGTGCGTTGGCCCGTAGGGAACGGGCCTAGCCCTGGCCTTCGCTCGCCGACTTTTCAGCCAAAGCCTACTTCTTTATTCTTCGGTACAACATCTCAGGACGTCCCATGAGCATCAAGCCCGACAGTTGGATCCGCCGCATGGCCGAGCGGGAAGGTATGATCGAACCCTTCGAAGCCGACCAGGTGCGTTACGTGAACGATCAGCGGGTGATCTCCTTTGGCACCTCCAGCTACGGCTACGATGTTCGCTGTGCCGACGAGTTCAAGGTATTCACCAACATTCACTCCGCTGTGGTGGATCCCAAGAACTTCGACGAGAAGAGCTTCGTCGACATCAAGGGGGACGTCTGCATCATTCCGCCCAACTCCTTCGCCCTGGCACGTACCGTGGAGTACTTCCGCATTCCGCGCAGTGTGCTGACCATCTGCCTGGGCAAGTCGACCTACGCTCGCTGCGGCATCATCGTCAACGTGACGCCGCTGGAGCCGGAGTGGGAGGGGCACGTGACGCTGGAATTCTCCAACACCACCAACCTGCCGGCCAAGATCTACGCCAACGAGGGCGTGGCGCAGATGCTGTTCCTGGAGTCGGACGAGGTGTGTGCGACCTCCTACAAGGATCGCGGCGGCAAGTATATGGGGCAGAGGGGAGTCACTCTGCCCCGCACCTAACTCCCTATTCCTCGTCGAGTTCTTCGGCGGCGTCGGCGTGGGAGAGGCGTAGCCCCTGGGGTGGCAGTGGGGTGCCGTCGAGCACGGCGGCTTCGCCCTCCAGGCGCAACCGCCCCTCGAGGAACCACTTCACCGCGATGGGGTAGATCAGGTGCTCGCGGGTGTGAACCTTCTCCTTCAGGCTGGCCTCGGTCTCGCCCTCGCTTACGTCCACCACCGCCTGGATCGCCACCGGGCCGCCGTCGAGCTCCTCAGTGACGAAATGCACGCTGCAGCCGTGTTCGGCTACACCGTCGGCTAGTGCCTTGGCGTGGGTATTCAGGCCGCGATAGGCGGGTAGCAGGGAAGGGTGGATGTTGAGCATGCGGCCATGGAAGCGCTGCACGAAGAGCGAACTGAGTATGCGCATGAAGCCGGCCAGCACCACAAGGTCCGGCTCATGGCGCTCGATCACCTTGATCAGGGCGCCGTCGTAGGCTTCGCGGCTGTCGTACTCGCCGTGGGGCAACACCACGGCATCAATGCCGGCATCGCGAGCTCGTTGCAGGCCGTAGGCATCCGCGACGTTGGAGATCACCGCGACGATCTCACCGCCCAGGCGATCGTGGGTCTGCTCGTCGATCAGCGCCTGCAGGTTGCTGCCATTGCCGGAAATCAGCACCACGACCCGGCGCGCGCCGGTTGGCTCGGGCGTCAGGTCGTTGAGGGTGTCGCTGACGTAGTCGCTCATGCCTCGAGGTTCTCCAACTGCACGGCTTCTTCATCTTCGTTGCGGGTAACGATCTCGCCGATGCGGTAGACCGTCTCTCCCTGCGCTTGCAGATGGGCGCGGGCCTGGTCGGCCTGGGCGGAGGGGACGACGATGACCATGCCGATGCCGCAGTTGAGTACGCGATACATCTCATGCTCCTCCACGTTGCCCTGCTGTTGCAGCCAGTCGAACAGGGCTGGGCGGGTCCAGCTCTTCACGTCGATGCGTGCGGCGAGCATGTCTGGCAGTACCCGCGGGACGTTTTCGAGCAGCCCGCCACCGGTGATGTGGGACAGGGCGTGCACCGCCACGCCGCTCTCCTTCATCAGCGACAGTAGCGGCTTGACGTAGATACGCGTGGGGGCGAGCAAGGCGTCGCCGAGAGGCTGGCCGTCGATGGCGGTATCCAGCGACGCGCCGCTGACTTCGAGGATCTTGCGGATCAACGAATAACCGTTGGAGTGGGCCCCCGTGGAGGCAATGCCCAGCAGCACGTCGCCTTCGCCAACCTTGCTGCCGTCAAGGATCTCGGATTTCTCCACCACGCCGACACAGAAACCGGCCAGGTCGTAGTCGCTGCCTTCGTACATGCCGGGCATCTCGGCGGTTTCGCCACCCACCAGGGCGCAGCCGGCGCGCTCGCAGCCTTCGCCGATGCCGGTCACCACGTCCGCGGCGATATCCACATCCAGCTTACCCGTGGCATAGTAGTCGAGGAAGAACAGCGGCTCGGCGCCGGCTACCACCAGGTCGTTGACGCACATGGCGACCAGGTCGATGCCGATGGTGTCATGGCGGCCCAGGTCCATGGCCAGGCGCAGCTTGGTGCCTACGCCATCGGTGCCGGAAACCAGCACGGGCTCACGATAGCCCGAAGGCAGTTGGCACAGGGCGCCGAAGCCGCCTAGCCCGCCCATCACCTCGGGGCGCAGGGTGCGCTTGGCAACGCCCTTGATGCGGTCGACCAGGGCATTGCCGGCGTCGATGTCGACGCCGGCATCCTTGTAGCTCAGCGATGCCTTGGCGTTGTCGGGAGAGGTGGAATCGGTCATGGCCTGTCCTGTACGAAGAAGCACGGTTGATGGTTCGTTGGCCGGCACGCGCGGGTTGGCGCCTGACGACCGAAGCAGTGGGCAAGATCGGGCCGGAATTGTAGCATCACGGCGCACGGCTCGCATCGCCGTGGATATCTAAGGAAACGCTGAACAAATCAGCGAGCGAGATGAAGCACAAGGCGCACGGAGCACAGTACCGAGCGAAGCGACAAACAGCCGTAGGCTGGCCCCGAAGGGGCGAGAAACGAAGGGTTTCGAGTCAACCGGAGCATATGGGGTATATGTGAGGATTGCGACGGTCCGACGCTTCGGCACCGCGCAACGCAGTGATTCGCTCGCGCAGGCATTTGTGCAGTGTTTCGTGACGCAGGGAGGGGTGATGCGTAAAGAATGGTGGGTCCTGATCGGTGCAGTAGCCGTGGTGTGGTTGCTGTTCCAGTTGGAAGCGATGCTGATGCCGTTCATCGCCGGCATGATCCTGGCGTACCTGACCGATCCGCTGGCCAATCGACTCCAGTGCCTGGGTTTGTCCCGTACCCTGGCGGTATGCGGTGTCTTCCTGATCCTGGTGGTGATCCTGGTGGTGGCTTTGCTGGTGTTAATTCCGTTGGCGGTACAGCAGGTACGCCAGTTCGGCCTGATGATCCCCGGTATCTTCGATTGGGTGGAGACCGTCCTGGCGCCTCAGGTTCGCGGCTGGACGGGGTTGGACGTGGCGGCCGACCTCGATGACGTGCAGCAGACGCTGGCCCAGCACTGGCAAGACGCAGGGGGCTATCTGGCGCCGTTCCTGGGCAAGATCGGCCGTTCCGGGGCAGCCTTCCTGGCTTGGGTGACCTATGTGGCACTGATCCCGGTAGTCACCTTCTACCTGCTGCTCGATTGGGATCGGCTGCTGGCCAATCTGCGCAGCATGATGCCGCGTCGCTGGGAAGCCGATGTGGTTCGCTTGAGCTGCCGCTGTGACGACGTGCTCTCGGCTTTCCTGCGCGGTCAACTACTGGTCATGCTGACGCTGGGTGCGATCTATGCCGTGGGACTGACCGCCATGGGGCTGCGTTTTGGACTGCTGATCGGCATGGCCGCGGGACTGGCTAGTATCGTGCCGTTCCTGGGTTTCATCGTCGGCATCAGCGTGGCGCTGGTCGTGGCGTTCTTCCAGTTCGGCACCTGGCTAGCGCTTCTCGGTGTACTCATCGTATTCGCCATTGGCCAGGTGCTCGAGAGCGTGGTACTCCAGCCCAAGCTGCTGGGCGATCGCATCGGGCTGCATCCGGTGGCGGTCATCTTCGCCGTGCTGGCCGGCGGTAACCTGTTCGGCTTCACCGGTGTGCTGCTGGCGCTGCCGGCCGCCGCGGTGATCATGGTACTCTTGCGGGAACTCAACGAACGCTACAAGCGCAGCAGTCTCTACGACGCCCAAAAGCGGGATCGTAGCCACGAGGATTCTCCATGAGCCGAGCGCCGGCGCAGTTGCCATTGGGAGTGGGGCTGCGCGACGATGCCACCTTTGACAGTTTTCTGCCGGCGGCCAATGCCAGCCTGGTGGATCGTCTCTCGCATCAGCTCGATGCCGGCGGTGAACCGTTCCTCTATCTGTGGGGAGCGCAAGGCAGCGGTCGTAGTCACCTGTTGCAGGCTGCTTGCCACGCGGCGTCCGATCGCGACTTGCGCGCACTCTACCTGCCGCTGCGTGATCTGGGGCACTTCCCGCCGCTGATGCTCGAGGATGCCGAGCGGCTCGACCTGGTGGCCATCGACGACATCGACAGCGTCATCGGCCGGCGACGCTGGGAGGAAGGGCTTTTCCATGCCTTCAACCGCTTGCGGGATGCCGGCAAGCGGCTCGTGGTGTCGGCCGCCGCGGCGCCACGTCAGCTACCGGTCAAACTGCCGGATCTGGCCTCGCGTCTGGCTTGGGGTGTGACCTTTCACCTGCAGCATCTCGACGACAGCGAGCGGCTGCAGGCGCTTCAGCTACGTGCCCGGGTGCGTGGGATGCAGTTGCCCGACGAGGTGGCACGTTACATCCTCCACCGCGGACCGCGTCGCCTCGATGAGCTGTTCGAGGAACTCGCCGTGCTCGATAGCGCTTCGCTGTCCGCCCAGCGCAAGCTGACCATTCCCTTCGTCAAGCAGGCGCTGGGCTGGTAGCGGCGCCGTCAGCGGCTGAGGTTGACCTCGAGCCGCTGGCCGTTGTGCAGCGATACCTGGCGCAGGATCACCTGACGCTCACCGCGTGAATTGGCCATGCTGCCCGAGACGTAGAACTCCCCGGCCGGGAGCCCGTTGAGGCTGAAGTTCCCATTGGTATCGGTGCGGGTGATGTGGGTGTACTCGCGCGCCCGTGGATCGGCTGGCTCGACGGCTCTTCCGGCCAGGGCATGTTCCGCGGCTTCGGCCGAGTAGGTGGTGACAGGGGCGACGGAGATCGTTTCCCCGCCCCCGGGAGTGCCGTTGAGGCTGAGCCTGCCAGCGATGGCAGCACTACCGCGTTTTTCCAGGGAGGCATATTCATCTACGGGGAACGCCACCTGACGGGCGATGCGGCCTGGTGACGGAGCGGGGCGCTCGGCATCCGGGCGTCTTTCGTCTGTGCGGGACGGCTCGCCGATCTCGATCACTTCGATGCGCTCAGGAGGAGGGCCAGGCTGTATCTGACAGCCGGCAAGCATCAGGCCCAGCAGGACCAGGGGAATCCAGGCTTTCATTCGGTACGTCCTCAAAACCATGCCCGTGCGCATCGAGCATAAACGATGAGAGTGGGCCGGTGACAGACCCGGGGGCAATGAAAGGCCTGCCGAAGGGGGTTCGACGGGCCTCGGAAGCTACAATCTCGGAAGCTGCAACGCGATGGCGCGGTTACGACTTCTCAGCCAGCTCGGACGTGGCCTGCTGAGCCTGGCTCAGGCTGCTCTGGGCCAGCTTCTGGCTCTCTTGGAAGAACTCCTGGTGCAGAGAGGCGATCTTCTCGGCATCGCCCTTGACGCGCTCGGCCATGCCCTTGGCAAGCTGCTGCTGCGCTTCGGCGTAGCGGCGCAGGGCGTCGGCATCGCGCACGTCAAGTAATTCACGGGCCTGGGTGAGGCCTGCCTCGGCATACCCTTTGGCCGCGTCCAGTTGGGCGGCGAAGAGCTTTTCGGTGTAATCGATGCTCAAGGCCGCATAGGCGCGGGCCGGGCCAAGAAGCATGGCTTCGAACGGTTTGGTATCGAAGCTGAAAGACTTCATCATTGTGCGTGAACCTCCGGGTTCTGCTCTATCGCGAACGGTCAACTTATCCTGTTGCGCTGCAACGTAGCAGAGTTACTTGTGCGATGCAGTATGGGGTTTGATACGTTTTGTCGCATGCCCTAAGGCCGTGCATCAGATCGCGCATTCGATGCGATTGCGCCCGTTGCGCTTGGCCTGCAGCAATAACGTATCGGCACGGTGAATCATATCGACGACGAAGCGGTCTTCATGCGTGAGACTAGCGATGCCGACACTGACGGTGAGCCGTGTGGTCTGGTTCAGCGTCCGTTGCAGGCGTTCGGCGATCTCTTTTGCCCCATCGGCCGTGGTTTCGGGCATCAGGATGAGAAACTCGTCGCCGCCATAGCGGCCAACCAGATCACACTCCCTGACAGTGGCAAGTATGGTGCGGGCTACATTGCGCAGGGCTTCGTCGCCCGCGAGGTGGCCCCCGGTGTCGTTGATCTCCTTGAAATGGTCGATGTCGAGCATCATCAAGCACAACGACTGTTCGTAGCGGAAGGCGCGACGCAACTCCAGTTCGGCCAGTTCCAGCAGGTAGCGGCGATTATAGGTCTCGGTCAGATAGTCGCGTATCGCCAGTTGGGTGAGCTTCTCGTTGGCGGCAACCAGTTCCGCGGTGCGCTCATGCACCCGGCGCTCGAGTTCCTGGCTGTGCGAGTAGCTTCCGGCCATCTTCTCGGACAGCAGCGACATGTCGCGGGATACGCCGAAAAGATGGGTAACGGCGCCTTCCTGGTCGGTGATGGGCACCAGCAGGGTTTGCCAATGGCCATGCTGGCAAATGCCGCCGCGGTCGATATAGCCACCTTGCTCTTCATAGCGAATCGGACTTCCGCACTCGACGCAGCGGTTCAGGTTGGCGATCAAGCCATGGCACATGGGGGCGGGTAGCAACTGCTCGATACGCTTGCCGATGAAGGTGGCTTCGTCACCGAACATGGCTTGGCGCGTTGGGTTCATGGCTTCGATCACGAAGTTTGTCGGCCCCTCGACGCGCACGATGAACATGTGCTCAGGACAGTACTCCCAGAGACTGTGAAGCAGCAGCATGCCGGCGTTGGCACTCAACCGATTAAGGATATTCGACGTCATCCAGCTCGTCTTGTGCATGGTAAAGCTCCCTTGAGTCGCGTTCCCCTTGTTCCCAGAGGTGACGCTCTATACCCGGCTCCCAGAGATAAGCGAGGTCTGTGGCATTGCAGCATTAACACTAGGTGGGCGTTTTTTTTCGTGCAGCTTGATTTTTGTCATGCCTGCTGGGGAGTCTCTTTTTTGGCTTGATCCGCCGATGGCATGAGGTAACTCAAACTGCGGCGTATAGGGAGGCTCCTATACTTAGCCTTGTGTCCAAGGGATAAGGGCTTCGCCATGGCGAGTCACGGAAAAGGATTCGATGATTCAATGGCTTCACAGTGTCTTTCATGCCATCTGAAAGCACTTTGCCTGCCTCGAGACCTGACGTCCGAACAGTTTGGAACCCTTGGTCGTATCGTCGATGCTCCCGTGAGGCTCGACAAGCGGGAGTGCTTGGTGCAACAAGGAACGATCTTCCGTCATCTGTATACCGTGCGTACCGGCAGTTTCAAGCAAGTCACCGACGGCGCGAACAGCGAAACGCTTCTGACTGCTCTGTATCTCCCTGGTGACATCATCGGTTTCGATGCCATCGGCCCCGGTCACTATCCCGGCACAATCGTTGCCTAGGAGTCGTCATCCGTGTGCCGGTTGCCTTTCGAGTGATTGGATGAGCTGATTTCACGAATGCCCATTTTGCGCCATCACCTACAGCGCAACATCAGCCGGACGATGCAGGAGGAGTAGAGTGCGGCTCCACCAATTGCTGTCTCGCACCGCGGAGGCTCGCCTCGCCTATTTCCTGCTGGGTATCTCTCACCGCTTCCGTCAACACGGCTATTCGCCGCGTCACTTTCGTCTGGCAATGTCGCGTGGTGACATCGGCAGCTACCTGGGGCTGACGCATGAAACCGTAGGTAGGACCCTGGCTGGCTATCAAGCCCAGAGACTACTTTATGTGAGTGGTCGCGACTATCACCTGCTTGACGTGACTACGCTCGAGCGACTGGCCTCTTCCACCGGCAGGCGGTAGAAGAGGGGCATGAGCCGCTTGGCCTAGGCGTGATGCAAGAGTAGCGATGCGCTGTGATGCTCTCGAAACTCGAGCAGCACATGGTTCTCCGTCTCCTTTTCGCTGACGAAGGCGATGAAAGGCCGGTGTAACTCCGGTGTGGCGTTCGTCTCGAGTAGCCAGGCGAAGAATCTCTTCGACTCCACCGCTGTGAGGATGGCTTGATCGAGTAGCTGGACAGCCATGCCGTCGTCCACGACGAAGAAGTGCTTGCGTGTTATCTCGAAGTTGGGCGGATCCACTGGGACAGCGCTGACACAGGCTTCCAAGTCCAGGTGACTGGCGATCTGGCGCAAGGTGGCTAGTCTGCTTTCGCATTGCAGGCCTAGGCTTGCCATGAGTTGGCTGATCCGCGGAGCAGTGGGCAGGAAGCCGAGGGTCAGCCGGCGATAGCGCTGAAGCTCTGTCATTTCATGAGCGCTGGCGAGTGTCAGCTGCTCTTGGGGAGAAGCAGCAAGGAAGCTTGCATGTCCATCATGTCGCTTGAATCCACGAGTCTTTCGCTGTTCGCGAGCCGTTGTTGAGTGCCTTCCATTGGTCTGGCGGAAGAGATTTTAGGGATGTGGGAGCAAACGAAACAACGACAACTGTCACAAAACCAATCGATCCTGCGGCGGTCTTGGCCTTTCTTGATAATTGTCAACCTGTTGCCGCCGGCTGTCGCTTGGCGAGAAGGCAGGCTGCTTGTCCCTTGCATGTGGCCCGTCCCGGCCCCATGGTGAGGAGGAAGAGTTGGCCAACGAGGGAACGACATGAGCGAACAGCATCGTATCGAGCGCGACAGCATGGGGGAGCTGCGAGTGCCGGGCTCGGCACTCTATGGTGCCCAGACCCAGCGCGCCGTGGAAAATTTCCCGATTTCAGGCCAGCCGATGCCGACGGCCTTCCTCCATGCCATTGCCCGGATCAAGCTAGCTGCGGCCAAGGTGAATCGCGATCTCGGCATGCTCGATGGCGAACGGGCCGAAGCCATCGTCGCCGCTGCCCAAGAGATCGTCGACGGCAAGCATGATGATCAGTTTCCCGTGGACGTGTTCCAGACCGGCTCGGGTACCTCGAGCAACATGAACGTCAACGAGGTCATTGCTCATCTCGCCAGTCGTGACGAGCTGAAGGTGGGGCCCAACGACCACGTCAACATGGGGCAGTCGAGCAACGACGTGATCCCCACCGCCATCCATCTCTCGGCGGCATTGGAGGTCACTGCACGGCTGCGCCCCGCGCTGGTGCAGTTGCGTGCCACTATCGATGAGCGGGCCCTCGAGCTGGATTGGGTGGTCAAGACCGGGCGCACTCACTTGATGGATGCCATGCCGCTGCGGCTCGGGCAGGAGCTGGGCGGCTGGTCGAGCCAGATGGGACAGGCCATCGAGCGTATCGACAGTGCCATGGTGAGGCTTTCTCGTCTGGCCCAGGGCGGAACGGCGGTGGGTACGGGAATCAACGCGCATCCTGAATTCGCCGAGCGCATGGCACGCGAACTCAGTGCCCAGACCGGCCTTTCCCTGGTACCCAACGATAGCTTCTTCGCTAGCCTCGGCTCTCAAGATGCCGCCGTCGAGCTGTCCGGGCAGCTCAAGGGCTTGGCCTGTACGATCATGAAGATTGCCAACGACCTGCGCTGGATGAACTCAGGGCCGCTGGCGGGGCTTGGCGAGATCGAACTCGAGGCACTGCAGCCCGGCAGTTCGATCATGCCGGGCAAGGTCAATCCGGTGATTCCTGAATCGGCCGCGCAGGCGGCCGCGCAGGTGATCGGCCTGGATGCGGCAGTCACCGTGGCCGGGCAGAGCGGCAACTTCCAGCTCAACGTGATGCTGCCGCTGATTGCCAACAACCTGCTGACCTCGATCACGTTGATGACCAACACCGCGCGACTGCTGGGCGAGCGGGCCATCGCCACCTTCCGGGTACGGGAGGACAGGCTGGCCGAGCCGCTGGCGCGCAATCCCATCCTGGTGACGGCGCTGAATGGAGTGATTGGCTACGATGCGGCAGCGGCCATCGCCAAGCAGGCCTACCAGGCCGGGCGGCCGATCGTCGAGGTGGCCGCGGAGCAGACCGATTTGAGCCGCGAGGAGCTCGAGCGCCTGCTCGACCCGGCCCGGCTGACCGAGGGGGGAATACCCGACTGAATCACTTCCATCCTGTTGCTTGCGGTGAAGGCCCGCGAAGGGTCTAACCTGGCGATGGAAGCGTCAGGCCGCCAGCACCTGACGATGGGCTTCGACATGGGCATTCAAGCGCTCTACCTGACGCGGCGTCAGGCGCAGGCCGAGCTTGGTGCGTCGCCAGAGGATATCCTCGACCTCGAGAGCCCATTCATGATCGAAGAGATAATCGGCCTCGGCGGCGGTGAAGCCGGCGCCGAACTCTTCGCCCAGGTCTTCAGGGCTCTTGGCTCCTTCGAGAAAGCGCAGGCACAGGCTGCCATAGCTACGAGCGAAGCGGTGTGCACGCGCCTCTCCGAGCCAGGGGTAATCGTGCAGCAGGTGCGTCACGAAGCTCTGCTGGCTGCCGATCTCGCCCCCCGGCAGTGAGGCGGTCGCGGTCCAGCTTGGCCCCATGCCGGGCAGGGCAGTTGCCAGCTGATTCAGAGCGGCTTCCGCCAGCTTGCGGTAAGTGGTGATCTTGCCGCCGAATACCGAGAGCAGCGGGGCACCGGAAGCGTCCAGCGCCAGCGTGTAGTCGCGGGTCATGGCCGAGGGGTCGGCCGATTCGTCGTCGCATAGCGGACGCACGCCGGAGAAGCTCGCGATCACGTCGCGAGGGGCGAGCTGGCGGCGGAAGTGAGCATTGACCACGCCGAGCAGGTAGTCGACTTCCTCCTCACTGATCGAGGCCTTGGCCGGGTCGCCCTGATAGCGCCGGTCGGTAGTGCCGATCAGGCTGAAGTCGTCTTCGTAGGGCAACACGAAGACGATCCGGCGATCGCAGTTCTGCAGGATGTAGGCACGCTCATCGGCATTGAGCCGGGGCACGATTAGGTGGCTGCCCTGGATCATGCGAATCGAATACTGCGACGGCCGCGCCGCCTGCTCGCGCACCACCCGCTCGACCCAGGGGCCGGCGGCGTTGACCAGCGTGCGTGCGCGACGCTCGAAGCGCTGACCGCTGCGTACGTCCTCGAGTTCGATATGCCACACCCCGTCCTTTTCGAGAACCCGTGTGCAGCGCGTACGCACTAGAATTTCCGCGCCCCCCTGGCGGGCCTGAATGGCGTTGAGCACCACCAGGCGCGCATCATCCACCCAGCAATCCGAATATTCGAATCCGCGTACCATTTCCTCCTTCAGCGGTGAATCGGAGCCAAAACGAACACCCCGCGATCCGGGGAGTTGCCTACGCTTGCCCAGGTGGTCGTAGAGAAACAGGCCGGTGCGAATCATCCAGGCTGGTCGTAGGTGAGAGCGGTGGGGGAGGATGAAGCGCAGTGGCCAGATGATATGCGGTGCCTTGCGCAGCAGGACTTCACGTTCGCGCAAGGCCTCGCCGACGAGGCGAAACTCGCGGTGCTCGAGATAGCGCAAGCCGCCATGGATCAGCTTGCTGCTCGCCGATGAGGTGGCATTGGCCAGGTCGCCCTGTTCGCAGAGCCCCACGCTGAGCCCACGGCCAGCGGCGTCGTTGGCGATGCCTGTGCCGTTGATACCGCCGCCGATGATGAAAATGTCGAGTAGCTTGAGAGAGGTGTGCGCCATGAGGAGGCTCCGAGCATATGGCCCACGGGTGGGGCCGAACCGATAATGTTTGAAAGCGAACATAGAACAATCGAAATCGAACATCAAGAGCCAAGAGCGCAGTATCGCCTCGCCGTATCGGCGCAAGGCGTAACGCTCAAGCGGGCTGCCTGAAGGAGAAGGAGAAGGAGAAGGAGGAAGAGGGAGTTGTCTCAGGCGATATGCAGGGCGACGTCGTTGACCTGCATGAGGTGAACGATACGCTCGGGGGGCTGGCGGTCGGTGAACAGGGCATCCAACTGGGCGATGTTGCCCTGGCGGACGACGGGATTGCGATGGAACTTCGAGTGATCGGCGATCAGGTAGACCTGGCGGGAGTTGTGAATGATGGCCTGGGCGACGCGCGCCTCCTGATAGTCGAACTCCAGTAGCGAGCCATCCTCGTCGATGCCGCTGATGCCGATGATGCCGAAATCCACCTTGAACTGGTTGATGAAGTCGATCGTTGCCTCGCCGATGATGCCGCCGTCACGCGAGCGGACCTGACCACCGGCGATGATGACGTTGAAGTCCTCCTTGTGCTGGAGGATGGCGGCTACGTTGAGGTTGTTGGTGATTACCTCGAGCCCCTGGTGGTCGAGCAGCGCTTCCGCTACCACTTCGTTGCTGGTGCCGATGTTGATGAACAGCGAGGCGTGGTCGGGAATATGGCCGGCGACCAGCGCGGCAATCCGCCGCTTGGCCTCGAGATTCAGATTCTTGCGTGTGCTGTAGGCGGTATTGACGGTACTGGATTCGAGCCCTGCGCCGCCATGCACACGACGGATCATGCCTTCTTCCGCCAGCGCGTTGAGATCCCGGCGTATGGTCTGTGGGGTGACGGAGAAGTGATCCGTCAACTGTTCGATACTGGCATAGCCCTGGCGGCGCACCAGGTCAACGATGGCATCTTGTCGTTGTTGCTGGTTCATGGTGGCTCCCTTTCGATCACGCGAGTGTAAGCGATTCGGCACGCTATCGGCAGACAATCAGCGATTTATTCTACGAAAGTCGTAAAGCATTGCGAACATACTCAAGTACTCTTGGTGATCATAAACGAACATACAACGACAGGATGCAACATGGCCGACTACCTACTCGCCATCGACCAGGGCACTACCAGCTCGCGTGCCATTCTCTTCGACCGCGGCGGCCATGTGATCCAGGTGGCCCAGCGTGAATTTTCCCAGCGTTTCCCCCATGACGGTTGGATCGAGCACGATCCGCAAGACATCTGGGACACCGTACTGGCCACATGCCGTGACGCGATAGAGCAATCTGGGATTGCGCCCGAGGCGCTTGCCGGTATCGGCATCACCAACCAGCGAGAGACCACCTTGCTGTGGGACCGGGCCACGGGGAAGCCGCTCTACAACGCCATCGTCTGGCAGGATCGGCGGACCGCTGATTTCTGTCGACGGCTACGCGACCAGGGCCACGCCGACCTCGTCCAAGCACGCACTGGACTTTTGATCGACCCCTATTTCTCTGCGACCAAGCTGGCCTGGTTGCTCGATAACGTGGAGGGGGCCCGCGAACGTGCCGAGCGCGGTGAGCTCGCTTTCGGTACGGTGGACAGCTTCCTGTTGTGGCGACTCACCGGGGGGCGCGTGCATGCCACCGACGCTACCAACGCCTCGCGTACGATGCTATTCAACATCCATGCCCAACAATGGGACGACGAGCTGCTGGCGCTGTTTGGCATCCCTCGTGGGGTGCTGCCAGAGGTGCGCGACAGCAGCGGCGACTTCGGTTGGACCGATGCCCAATGGCTGGGAGCTGAGCTGCCCATCGGCGGGGTGGTCGGCGATCAGCAGGCAGCATTGGTGGGGCAAGCCTGTTTCGAGGCGGGTATGGGAAAAAGTACCTATGGCACCGGCTGCTTCATGATCGTCAATACGGGCGACAAGCCGGCGCTGTCGCGCAACCGCCTGCTAACCACCGTAGCCTATCGTATCGACGGCAAGACCACCTACGCCCTCGAAGGCAGCATCTTCGTGGCCGGGGCCGCCGTACAATGGCTGCGCGATGGCCTCAAGCTGTTTGACCATGCCGCCGAAACCGAGGCGTTGGCCAAGCAGACCCGTGCTGGGCATAGCGTCTACCTGGTGCCTGCCTTTACAGGGCTGGGGGCGCCCCACTGGGATCCCAAGGCGAGGGGCGCGATCTTCGGTCTGACACGGGATACTGGAATCGCCGAGATTGTGGCTGCCGGACTGCAGGCTGTCTGCTACCAGACCCGCGACTTGCAGACCTGCATGAGCGATGACATGGGGGCGCCTCCCGGCACCCTGCGTGTCGATGGCGGCATGGTAGCTAACAACTGGCTGGTCCAGTTCCTGGCCGATATGCTGGGCGTACGGGTCGACCGACCCACGGTGCTCGAGACGACAGCACTGGGGGCGGCCTACATGGCGGGGCTACACTTCGGTTGGTACCGTGACTTGACGGCGATCTCCGAGCTTTGGCGCTGTGAAAGGTCCTTTCTGCCCAGCATGCCGAAGGACGAGCGCGAACGGCTCTACCAAGGCTGGCTCGAGGCGGTGGAGCGTGTAAAAAGCGGCGTATGAAGCTTGCAAAAGCCTGCGATATCGGTAAGATATGCATCCGTTGCCGCCGCATGAAGCGAGCGGCGACATGTCGGCAAGCAGGCTCTCTTCCGGCCGGTTTGCCGTAGGAAAAGCCGAGACAGGACCATAGCTCAGTTGGTTAGAGCGCCACGTTGACATCGTGGAGGTCGGCGGTTCAAATCCGCCTGGTCCTACCAGCTTTCTCTATCGGCGGCTTGCTCGACATGGTTTCATTTCAGGACAGTTTCAGGACCATAGCTCAGTTGGTTAGAGCGCCACGTTGACATCGTGGAGGTCAGCGGTTCAAATCCGCTTGGTCCTACCAGCATTCTGAAACGCCCCGTGGCTCGTCGCCCCGGGGCGTTTTGCATTCCAATCATTCATCAACGCTAGGACAGGAAGTCGGGCAGGTCGGTACGTGCGATGAACACCCCGACCAGCGCCTCGATGCCCGCCTGGTCCGCCTCGTCGAAGCGTCCGCGCCGCGGACTGTCGAGATCCAGCACGCCCCACAATGCCCCTTGGCGCAAGATCGGTACCACCAGCTCCGAGTTCGATGCCGCATCGCAGACGATGTGGTCGGCGATGGCATGCACGTCGTCGATGCGCTGGGTTTGGCGGTTTCTTGCTGCCGCACCGCACACGCCTTTGTCGAACGGGATTGGGTTGCAGGCGGG
The DNA here is from genome assembly GCF_021404465.1 of Billgrantia zhangzhouensis. Classification (GTDB taxonomy): domain Bacteria; phylum Pseudomonadota; class Gammaproteobacteria; order Pseudomonadales; family Halomonadaceae; genus Halomonas; species Halomonas zhangzhouensis. Next base: position 108,919 of record NZ_JABFTT010000010.1, read on the forward strand.
CTTGCCCTGGAAGGGGCCAAGGGTGAGCAGCTCGGGCTGACGCTGCAGGTAGAAGCCGGCCCAGTTGAGTTCGGGAACCTGCTGCATGATGAGGGCGCAGGTCTGGGCGGTATTGGTCAACCAGTCGCGGCCGTCGAGCAGGGCTTCGAGCTGGCGGGTCAGTAGGGTGTAGTCGGGCATGTCCGGTGCCATGGAATTTCGAGTCCTCTCTAGTGCTCGGGTCGGAGTTTGAAGAATGGCCTGGTCGACACTAGCTTTCGGGTAGTAAGGACATCCGTAGGTCGATCAGGAGGATTGAGTATGCATGTGGTTGCCGATGTCAACGTGACGCCGATCGGGGCGGGAGCCTCGCTGTCGTCTCATATCGCCGCCTGCGAGGAGGTGATCGAGGAGGCTGGGCTCAAGTATCGCTTGCATGCCCACGGGACCAATATCGAGGGCTCCTGGGAGGAGGTGATGCGCGTGATCCAGCGCTGCCACGATGTGCTGCACGAGCGCGGTGCGCCGCGGGTGGACAGCGCGATCCGCATCGCCACGGCCACCGACAAGGATCAGAGTCTCGAGGGCCGGATCGATAAGGTCGAACGCAAGATCGGTTGATTCGAACCGTTCCGCCAAACGAACGGGCCGACGCATGGCGTCGGCCCATTGCCATTCATATGGCGAATGCCCGCATTACTGCCAGCCAGGCACCGCGCCACCGTCGAATAGTTCCAGCGCCTTGGCGGCGACTTCGTCGCTCTGGTAGGCCGAGACCAGTTGCTGGATTTCCTCGCGCTCCTCGTCGCCGGAGCGGACCGCGATCAGGTTGACGTAGGGCGACTCGGGGCCTTCCTTGATCAACGCATCGTCCAGGCTCAGGCCGGCGGGCTGGGCGAAGGTGTTGTTGATGAAGGCCAGGTCGACGTCAGGCAGCACGCGCGGCAGTTGGGCCGCCTCGATCTCGCGGAAGCGGAACTCGTTGGGGTTCTCGATCACGTTGACCGGGGTAGCTTCGAGGTTCTCGGGGTCGTCCAGCACGATCAGGCCGGCGTTGTGCATCAGGATCATCGCGCGACCGCCGTTAGTGGGGTCGTTGGGCAGGGCGATGATGGCGCGCTCGGGCAGCTCGTCGATGCTGTCGTGCTTTTCGGAGTAGGCGCCGATCGGATAGACGAAGGTATGGCCGGCCACGGCCAGGTCGTAGCCGCGATCTTCGATCATGCTGCGCAGGTAGGGCTCGTGCTGGAAGGCATTGGCATCGAGGCTGCCGTCGGCCAGGGCGGCATTGGGTGAGACGTAGTCGGTGAACTCGATGATCTCGACCTCCAGGTCGTAGCGGTCGCGGGCGATCCCGACCGCCACTTCCATTACCTCCGACTCGGGGCCGGACATGGTGCCGACCTTGATCGAGCGGGTCTCGGTGTCGCCGTTGTCGTTGCCGCAGCCAGCAATCAAGGTGGCACCGACCAGGGTGGCGGCGCCGAGCAGACGGGTCAGGGTTGCTTGCATTTGAGTCGTTCTCCTTGCGTGAGATGCAGTCACTTGCGATCCGACTTGCGTACCAGGTAATCCCCCAGGCTTTGGAAGCCCTGCACCATGACCACCAGGATGGCCACGGTGATCAGCATGATGGTGGGGTTGAAGCGGTTGTAGCCGTAGCGAATGCCCAGGTCGCCCAGGCCGCCGCCGCCCACGGCCCCGGCCATGGCCGAGTAGCTCACCAGGGTAACCACGGTGATGGTCAGGCCGGTGATAATGCCGCCGCGGGCCTCCGGCAGCAATACCTTGGTGATGATCTGGTGGGGTGTGGCGCCCATCGACTGGGCGGCCTCGACAAGACCCGGAGGAATCTCGTTGAGCGCACCCTCCACCAGGCGGGCGACGAACGGAATAGCGGCGATGGTCAGCGGTACGATAGCGGCATTGGTGCCGATCGAAGTGCCGACGACCATGCGCGTGAAGGGGATGATCGCCACCATCAGGATGATGAAAGGGATCGAGCGGCCGATGTTGGTCACCATGCCCAATACCTGGTTGAGCGCCGGGCGCGCCAGGATCTGGCGTGGGCGGGTGACGTAGAGCATCACGCCCAGCGGCACGCCGAACAGAGCCGAGACCACGCCCGACACGGCAACCATGTAGAGCGTGTCAAGGGTCGCCTGGAGGATCAGGTCAATCATCGCGCTGGACATGGCCGAGCACCTCCACGTGAAGATCATGGGTTTCGAGATAGTCGATGGCGCGACGGGTCTGTTCGGGTGAACCGAGCAGTTCGGCGATCATCAGTCCCAGGGTGCGCTCCTGGATCGACTCGACCTTGGCTTGGAGAATGCTTACGTCGACGCCGCACTCCCGCGCCAGGCGCGAAATGAGCGGCGTGGAGACCGCATCGCCGGAGAATGCCAGGCGAACCACCGGGTGGGTATGCTCGCCCGGCGCCTCTTCCAGGCGCTCGACCAGCGCCTTGGGCGGCTCCAGCTGCAGGAAGTCGTTGAGGAACTCGCGGCCGAGCCGGGTTCGCGGGGCGGTGAAGAAGTCGCCTACCTCGGCCTCCTCGACTAGCTCGCCATCGGAGATCAAGCTGACCCGATGGCAGATCGACTTGACCACCTCCATCTCGTGGGTAATCAGCAGGATGGTCAGGCCGAGCTTCTGGTTGATCTCGCGCAGCAGGGCGAGGATCGAACCGGTGGTCTGGGGGTCGAGCGCCGAGGTCGCTTCGTCGCAGAGCAGCACACGGGGCTCACTGGCCAGCGCTCGAGCAATGGCCACGCGCTGTTTCTGCCCGCCGGAGAGCTGGGCAGGGTGCTGGCGGGCCTTGTCGGCCAGTCCGGTCAGCTCGAGCAGCGGCAGCACACGCTCGCGGATCGCGCCACGCTTCATGCCCATCAACTCCAACGGCAGCGCGACATTGTCGAATACGTTGCGCGTGGTCAGCAGGTTGAAATGCTGGAAGATCATGCCGATGCGATGTCGGGCCTGGTTGAGTTCGGTGGCAGAGAGATCAGTCATCTCCTTGCCGTCGACCACGACGCTGCCGCTGGTGGGGCGCTCGAGCAGGTTGACGCAGCGGATCAGGGTCGACTTGCCGGCACCGGACAGGCCGATGACGCCATGAATGCTGCCCTGGGGCACGTGCAGATCGACGTTCCGGAGGGCCTCGATCGTTCTGGTTGGCATGTCGCGGCGACGCGCGGCGAACGGCAGCCGGCTTCCGGGCCTGCTGAGATGGTAGGTCTTGGAGACGTTGCGTAGCGTGATCATCTGGCTTCCTGGGGGCCGTCCCGGTGGCGCGGGCGCAGCAATAGCCAGAGCGGATGACCGGAACGAAAAAAAGGCCACCCTGACGGGTGGCCATCAACGCTGGACACACCCTTTTAGCTGCACTTCACACTGCTGGACAGGGAATTCGTGATTCCTTGCCGGCAGCGTGGGCGCCCGCAATCCGGGTACAAATCGGCGCCTGAAATGTGAGGCGGCATCTTAGGACCAACGGCGTGTCGTGTCAATCCATTTGGTGAATGCGCGGTACTCCTGGCGCTTCGCTTGGTAAATTTTGCTGGATACGTCCCGGTTGGGCATGCATTCGTTTCGTTGTCGGTACTGTCATGCGGACCGGTACCGATGGACGTAGGGTAGCTGAATTCTTAAACTGCCAACCCACTCTTTCCTTTTGCTCTTCACTCTCCTTGCCAGGAGCTGCCCAGGAGACGCCATGTTCACAGGCATCGTTCAGGGGACGGCAGAGATCGTCGCCATTCAGGAAGCCGAGGCATTCCGTACTCATGTCGTGAGCCTGCCGGAACCTCTGCGCGAGGGGCTGGAACTCGGCGCTTCGGTGGCGCACAACGGCGTCTGCTTGACCGTGACAGCCATGGTGGGGGAGCGCATCAGCTTCGATCTGATGCGCGAGACGCTACGCGTGACCAATCTTGGGGCGCTGCGCGAAGGCGACCGCGTCAATATCGAACGGGCTGCGCGCTTTGGCGATGAAATCGGCGGTCACGCCATGTCCGGGCACGTCATGGCGATGGCCGTGCTGGTCGAGCTGGACCAAGCGCCGAACAATCGCCGGCTATGGTTCGAAGTGCCGCATGCGCTGGGGCGCTTCCTGTTCGAAAAGGGGTACATCGGCGTCGATGGCATCAGCCTGACGATTGGTGCGGTGAGGCATGCTTCGGCCGATCATGGTCCGCGTTTTTGCGTCGATCTGATCCCCGAAACGCTGGAGCGCACCATTCTGGTCGATCGCGTGCCGGGCGACCGGGTCAATATCGAGATCGACCCGCAGACCCAGGCCATCGTCGAGACCGTGGAGCGGGTGCTCGCTTCGCGAGGTGCCTGAGTTCCAGCTTCAAATGACCGTTTCGTCAAGTCTGCGTTGGTAGCTGCACTGGCGCATGGCGTAGAGTTTGCTTATACAAAGCGAACCGTGCCATGGCGCTCAAGGCGGGCCTCGCATCGCAGGCGGTCCTTGGGTACCATGTGCGACTTTTCTCGCCCCCTGGTCGACGGCCAGCCCTAGTGCGCAGGAATGCCAAAATGAAGAACATGCTCGATAAACACTTCAAGCTGACGGAACACAATACCAGCGTGAAGACCGAGGCCATTGCGGGAGTCACCACCTTCCTGACCATGGCCTATATCATCTTCGTCAACCCCAGCATTCTCTCCGAAGCGGGCATGGACTACGGTGCGGTGTTCGTCGCGACCTGTCTGGCCGCCGCCGTCGGCTGCCTGATCATGGGGCTGTGGGCCAACTATCCTATCGCCCAGGCGCCGGGCATGGGGCTCAACGCCTTCTTCACCTATGGTGTCGTGCTCGGCATGGGCTACACCTGGGAGGCAGCGCTGGGGGCGGTGTTCCTGTCCGGCTTCTGCTTCTTCCTGCTCAGCGTCTTCAAGATACGCGAATGGATCATTCACTCCATTCCTCTCTCCCTGCGGCTGGGCATTGCCGCCGGTATCGGCCTGTTCCTGGCCATGATTGCGCTCAAGAACGCCGGTATCGTGGTGTCGAACCCGGCCACCTACGTGGCGCTAGGCGATCTCTCCGAACCCGCTGCCATCTATGCGTTGCTGGGCTTCTTCGCCATTACCGCCATGGCCTATCTGCGCATCACCGGTGCGGTGATGATCGGCATTCTCGGTGTGACCGTGCTGGCCATGATCCTGGGGCATAATCAATATGGCGGTCTGATGTCGATGCCGCCTTCCATCGCGCCGACCTTCATGGCGCTGGATCTCGCCGGAGCGCTCGACGTGGCCATGCTCAGCGTGATCTTCGCCTTCCTGTTCGTCGACCTGTTCGATACCTCGGGCACCCTGGTCGGCGTGGCCCACAAGGGTGGGCTGCTCGACAAGGACGGCAAGCTGCCGCGCTTGGGGCGTGCCATGATGGCCGACAGCGGTGCCTCCATGGCCGGTGCCGTGCTGGGTACCTCGACTACCACCAGCTATATCGAATCCACCGCCGGCATCGCCTCGGGCGGGCGCACCGGTCTCACCGCCGTGGTGGTGGCCGCGATGTTCCTGATCAGCCTGTTCTTCGCCCCGCTGGCCGGCTCGATTCCCGCCTACGCCACGGCTGGCGCGCTGCTCTACGTGGCGGTACTGATGGCCGGCAGCCTGGCGCATGCCAACTGGGACGATCCGACCGATGCCGCCCCCGTGCTGATCGCCGCGCTGGCAATGCCGTTGACGTTCTCGATCGCCGAAGGCATCGCGTTGGGCTTCATCAGCTACGCTGCTATCAAGACCCTCTCCGGCCGCTTCCGGGATCTCAACCCGGCCGTGGTCGTGCTGGCGATCCTGTTCGTGTTGAAGTTCCTGTTCCTAGACTGACATTTCCTCACCGAGACCTGCGATGAGCATTTACGGCGACTATATCAAGTCCGTGATACGAACCGTCCCCGACTGGCCGCGGCAGGGGGTCAACTTCCGCGACATCACGCCGCTGCTGCAGAACAGCTCGGCCTTTCGCAAGCTGATCGACAGCTTCGTGCACCGCTACCAGGAGATGGAGCTCGACGCCATCGCTGCCATCGATGCGCGCGGTTTCATCATTGGTGCGCCGGTGGCCTATGAGCTGGGCTGCAGCTTCGTGCCGGTGCGCAAGAAAGGCAAGTTGCCGTTTCGCACCATCAGTGAGACCTACACGCTGGAGTACGGCCAGGCCGAGGTGGAACTGCATTCCGATGCCTTCCGCCAGGGGGACCGCATCCTGATCATGGACGACCTGATCGCCACCGGCGGCACCATGCTGGCTGCCGCCAAGCTCATCACCCGCACCGGGGGCCAGGTAGTGGAGACCGCTACCATCATCGACCTGCCGGAGATCGGCGGGTCTGCCAGGATTCGTGAGGCCGGTTTCGGCGTCTTTGCAGTCTGCTCCTTCAATGAGGACGAGTGACACCATCATGAGCAACGCCCGCTACCACCAGCATTTCACCGTTTCCTGGGATCAACTGCATCGCGACGTGCGCGAACTCTGCCATCGCCTGGTCGAGCGCGACTTCAAGGGCATCGTGGCGATTACCCGAGGTGGATTGATTCCTGCGGCGCTGATCGCGCGCGAGCTCAACGTTCGTCTGATCGATACCGTTTGCATCAAGAGCTACGACTATATGGACCAGGGCGGGTTGGACGTCATGAAAGGCGTGGGTCATGACGGTGACGGCTGGCTGCTGGTGGATGATCTGGTCGACACCGGCAAGACGGCTCGCAAGGTGCGTGAAATGCTGCCCAAGGCGCATTTCGTTACCGTCTATGCCAAGCCGGAGGGGCGCCCGCTGGTGGACCAGTACCTGACCGAAGTGGCGCAGGATTGCTGGATTCAGTTCCCTTGGGACATGGGGGTGGCTTACGTTGAGCCGCTGGTCGACCAGGTCAAGCGCTAGCTGCCTGCAAGCATCACCAGCGCAATCGTCGAACCCTGGTTAAGGTCAACCGCACGTCATATCGAGTGATCGCCATGAGTTGTCCATTGCCTGAAAGCTGGCAGCGCTGGCTGGGAGATGAATTCTCCTTGCCCTACATGCAGTCGCTGCGTGACTTCCTGGCGGCGGAGAAGGCCGCCAGGAAGGTGATCTACCCACACTCCTCGAACTGGTTCCGAGCCTTCGAGCTCACGCCGCTGGAGCAGGTCAAGGTGGTGATCCTGGGGCAGGATCCTTACCACGGACCCCAGCAGGCGCATGGCTTGTGTTTCTCGGTTCGCCCTGGGGTCCCGGTGCCGCCATCGCTGGTCAACATCTACAAGGAGCTGGCCGTCGATGTCGGCTTCCAGCCGGTGGCGCACGGCAACCTCGAGCACTGGGCGCGACAGGGCGTGCTGCTGCTCAATACCTCGTTGACGGTGGAGCAGGGTAATGCCGGCTCGCACCGGGGCAGGGGCTGGGAGACCTTTACCGACCGTGCCATCGAGACGGTCAACGCTCATGCACCACCTTCCGTGTTCCTGTTATGGGGCAGCCATGCCCGGCAGAAGAAGGCGCTGATCGATACCTCACGACACCTGGTACTGGAATCGCCGCACCCTTCGCCGCTCTCCGCCCATCGGGGGTTCTTCGGCAATCGGCATTTCTCCCGGGCCAATGCCTTTCTCGAGGCGAATGGCCGTGAGCCGATCGACTGGCAGCTCCCTGCCATGCCCTGAGGTGGCGGAGGAGTTGCCTGGCATGCCTTAACCTGTTCGTCGGTTACGGGTAGAATGCGCGCGACTCGTCCACAAGACGCAGCTTGCCCCTTCCATCCCACGCCGAGAGGTCCGTCATGAGCGTCCATGCCATTCAACATCCGCTGGTCCAGCACAAGCTGGGTCTGATGCGCGAAGCCGGCATCAGCACCAAGAGCTTTCGTGAGCTGGCCGGTGAGCTGGCCAAGCTGCTCACCTACGAGGCGACCAAGGATCTGGAGCTGGAGCAGCAGAACATCGACGGCTGGAGCGGCAAGCCGATTCCGGTGAAGCTGCTCAAGGGCAAGAAAGTGACCATCGTGCCGATCCTGCGCGCCGGGCTGGGCATGCTGGATGGCGTGACTGACCTGATTCCTAGTGCCCGGATCAGCGTGGTGGGGCTCTATCGTGACGAGGAAACGCTCGAGCCCGTGCCGTACTTCGCCAAGTTCGCCAATGACCTGGACGAGCGCATGGCGATCGTGATCGATCCCATGTTGGCGACTGGCGGCACCATGGTGGCGACGCTCGACATGCTGCGCGAGCGCGGTTGTCAGCAGATGAAGGTGATCGTGCTGGTGGCGGCCCCCGAAGGGATCAAGCGGGTGCAGGACGCATATCCCGACATCGAGATATACACCGCTGCGGTGGACGATCACCTCGACGAGAACGGCTATATCGTGCCGGGCCTCGGCGATGCAGGAGACAAGATCTTCGGCACTAGGTGATTTAAGTTCATTGGCAAAACAACGCATGATGCTGCCCCTGAGATCGCGATCCAGGGGCGTTTTTCTGGGCAGGATGCCTTCATTCGAACCAACGATACAAAAGAAGGATAGCTTCCCATGAACGAACACGTGGCGACTGCGCAGGCGCCGGTCGAATCCTTGCCCAAGGTAATTCTGACCGGGGCGCAGATGCTTTTCGTCGCCTTCGGCGCGCTGGTTCTGGTGCCGCTGTTGACTGGTCTCGATCCCAGCGTAGCGCTGTTCACTGCCGGGGTCGGTACCTTGGTATTCCACGGCGTGACGCGCGTCACCGTGCCGGTCTTCCTGGCCTCGTCGTTCGCTTTCATCGCGCCGATCCAGGGCTCGGTGGCCAGTTTCGGCGTGCCGGCCACCATGGGTGGGTTGATGGCGGCGGGGCTGGTCTATGTGGCGATCTCCCAGGCGGTTCGTCTCAAGGGCACCGCCTGGTTGCATCGCCTGCTGCCGCCGGTGGTGGTGGGGCCTGTCATCATGGTGATCGGCCTGGCTTTGGCGCCGGTGGCGGTGAGCATGGCTACCGGTGAGACCAGCGATCATATCGACTATGGCCCCGCCATCCTGCTGTCGATGGCCAGCTTGCTGGTCACGCTGGTGTTGGCAGTGTTCGGGCGCGGCCTGTTGCGCCTGGTGCCCATCATGGGCGGTATCCTGGTGGGCTACGCCATGGCGCTGGTGATGGGGCTGATCGACTTCACGCCGGTCCGCGAGGCAGCCTGGCTGGCTCTGCCGTCGTTCACGGCACCGAGTTTCCACTGGGCGGCGATCCTGTTCATGATCCCGGTGGCCATCGCCCCTGCCGTCGAGCATATCGGCGACATGATCGCCATCGGCTCGGTCACGCGCAAGAACTACCTGGAGAAGCCCGGCCTGCACCGCACCCTGCTGGGCGATGGCTTGGCGACCTTCACGGCGGCGCTGTTCGGTGGTCCGCCCAACACTACCTACTCGGAGGTGACCGGGGCGGTGACCCTGACCCGCGCTTTCAACCCGAAGATCATGGTCGTTGCGGCCTGCTTCGCCATCGGCCTGGCCTTCGTTGCCAAGCTGGGTGCCTTGCTGCAGACCATCCCGGGGCCGGTGATGGGCGGTATCATGACGCTGCTGTTCGGCTCCATTGCGGTGGTCGGCATGAACACCCTGGTGCGTGCCGGTCATTCGCTGACCGCGCCGCGCAACCTCGTGGTGGCGTCGCTGATCCTGGTATTCGGTATCGGCGGCATGCAGTTCGGTGGCGGCCAGTTCACCCTGCAAGGGGTAAGCCTGGCCGCGTTGGTGGGCATCGTCCTCAACTGGGTGCTGCCCCGCGCCGATGAGGAGTGATTGAGCTTCGTTTGCAAAACCGGCGAGCGTAGAGGGTTTTCGGACCAAACTAGGCGTGATGCAACTCCCTGCCGCCCTCCGAAAAGGTCGGCGGGGAGTTGGCGCTGACGATCACGCACTCATCCTCGCCCACGTTGCGAAAGCGATGGGGCAGGCGCGAATCGAAGTAGTAGGCATCGCCCGCGCGCAGGATCCGGGCCTCGCCGGCCACCGTAAGCTCAATCTCCCCCGCAATCACCACGCCGCCTTCCTCGCCGTCGTGCTCGAGCATATCGGCGCCGGTGTCAGCCCCTGGCGGGTAGCGCTCATGAATGATCGACATGCTGCGGTCAGGGCGGCGTGCCGCCACCAACCGCCATGACAAATGACCGTCGCCGATCTCGGTGAGTTCATCGGCGGGGTAGAAGGCGCGCGGCGGGGAGGGTTCGTCCCCGGCAAAGAACGCGCTGATCGACACCGGCAGCGCATCGAGAATCTTCTTCAGCGAGCTGACGGAAGGGCTGACGCTGTTCTGCTCTATCAGTGAGATGGTGCTGTTGGTGACGCCGGCTCGCTTGGCCAGCTCGCGTTGGGATAACTTACGTGCCTTGCGCAACTCGCGCAGGCGGCCCCCCACATCAAATCCTTCCATTGTCAGGTCCAGGGTCCGTTCGATTTGTTTGACACATGATACCCTCGCTGTCGCTGTCGTGCATGAGATGATCCGGATCATGGCGCACGCACGATTGGCGCGCTCGTCATGGCACCGGCGTGTCGCCTAAGGCATCATGGGGGTATGACCGATCGAACAGAAATCCGCCCCTTGAACTCCTCGACCGATGTCACCGGCTTGATACTGGCTGGCGGGCAGGGCAGCCGCATGGGTGGACGCGACAAGGGGCTGGTGCGGCTCGATGGCATCGAACTGGTCGGCCACGTCCGAACGCGCCTGGAAGGGCGGGTGGCCGAAGTGCTGATCAGTGCCAACCGTCATCAGGAAAGTTACCGAAGGCTGGCCGACCGTGTGGTGGCTGACAGCGAGCAGGGCTTCCAGGGGCCGCTGATGGGCATTTGCAGTGGCCTTGGCGTTGCGACCACGCAGTGGGTGCTGGTCGTGCCCTGCGATACGCCGGCACTTCCACATGACTTGGTACCACGCATGGTGGCCGGTATCGGTGGGCACCGTATCGCTGTCGCCCATGACGGAGAGCGCTTGTATCCGGTGATCATGCTACTCGAGCGTCGACTGGCAAGCGATCTGCAGGCGGCGCTGGCAGCGGGGGAGCGAAAGGTCGGTCGCTGGCTCGAGCGCCACGACTGGACCTGCGTGGACTTCAGCGACTGCCCCGATGCCTTCAGCAATCTCAACACCGAAGAAGACAAGCGGCGTCTGGAAGCACGTTTGAAAAGGCCGGATTTGGAAAGGAAAGAGGAGGGATGATCCTGATGACATCCGCGGAGCATGCCCAGCTCGACTTCGACGATGCGTTACCGTTGCTCGGCATCGCGGCGTGGAGCGGAACCGGCAAGACCACCCTGTTGGAAGCGCTGTTGCCACGTCTTCGGCAGCGTGGGTTGCGTGTCGCCGTGATCAAGCATGCCCATCACGATTTCGATGTCGACCAGCCTGGCAAGGACAGCCATCGGCTGCGCCAGGCCGGTGCCGCACCGATGCTGGTTGCCTCCCGCGCCAGGTGGGCCATGATGATGGAAACACCCGAGTGCCAGGAGGCAGACTTGGCGCAATTGATCGAGGCGGTACGACCGCAACGGCCCGACCTGATCCTGGTCGAGGGTTTCAAGGCCTGGCCCTTGCCCAAGCTGGAGCTGTACCGCGAGGCGCTCAGCAAGACGCTGCGTGTGGTGGAAGATCCCTGGATCAAGGCGGTGGCGAGCCAGGCACCGATGAAGGTCCCAGCCGGCGTCGAGTGGTTGAACCTGGACGATGTCGATGCCATTGCCGAGTGGGTCGCTGCCTGGCCGGCGCGTTGGCCGGGCGAGCGGGTGCCGCGAGTGGCCCAGTCATGAACCTCTCATTTTCGAACCTTTAACCCGCTCAATCGATTCCGAGGCTGCTTCACATGAGTCTGACCCATCTCAACCAGCGCGGCGAGGCCCACATGGTCGACGTCGCCGACAAGGCGGAAAGCCGCCGTGAGGCCACCGCTTCCGGTCATGTCCAGATGAAGCCCGAGACGCTGGCTCTGCTCAGCGAAGGGGGGCTGCCCAAGGGCGACGTGCTGGCTACGGCGCGTATCGCCGGCATTCAGGCGGCCAAGCGCACCCACGAGCTGATTCCGCTGTGTCATGCGCTGCCCCTGTCGAAGGTTACGGTGGATTTCCGCCTGGACGAGCAGAATTCCCGCGTCGAGGTCTTTGCCACCTGTCGCCTCAATGGTCGTACCGGTGTCGAAATGGAGGCGTTGACGGCGGTTTCGGTGGCGTGCCTGACGCTCTACGACATGTGCAAGGCGGTAGACAAGGACATGGAAATCGGCGCCATTCATGTCGATACCAAGCGCGGGGGGAAGTCAGGAGATTATCAGCGTCAGGCCGATGCTTCCGCGACTCCCATCGTGACGGGTGAGGGGGCGGCGGGCCAGGTGTCGGTGGGGAGCCGTTGCGATATCGACTCTCCCTGCGTGCGGGTGAAATTCCTGGCCGAGTTGCGTGAGCGCCTGGGGATCAGCGAGCTCGTCTTGCCTTTGGACAGCCTGCCGAGTACCGACGTCGGTGGCTTGAAAAGCGCTCTTGTGAAGCGCGACGCTCGCTTCTCTCGTTTGACCGAGGGGCGCGTTCTGTGTGCCGTGAATCAAGTCATGGCGCTGGATCCCACGCCCATCACCAATGACGATGAGGTGGCTTTCTTCCCGCCGGTAACGGGAGGATGAACGACATGATTCGGGTACAAGAGGCCCCTTTCGACGCAGGGGCCGAGCAGCAGCGCCTTCTGACGGGGCGCTCGGATATCGGTGCGGTGATCAGCTTCACGGGGCTGGTACGCGACTTCAACGAGCGTCCCGACGTGAGTGCGCTGACTCTGGAGCACTACCCGGGCATGACCGAAGCTGCCCTGGGCGAGATCGTGGCGGAGGCCGAGTCACGCTGGCCGCTCCAGGGGGTGCGGGTCATTCATCGTGTTGGACGGCTTTCCCCGGGGGAGCCTATTGTATTGGTGGTGGTGGCTAGCGCTCACCGCCGCGCGGCCTTCGAGGCCTGCGACTTCATCATGGATTACCTGAAGACTCGTGCACCTTTCTGGAAAAAGGAGCACAGCATTACCGGGGACTACTGGGTTTCCGAGCGTGAATCGGATCACCGGGATGCCAGCCGCTGGGAGAGCGATGATGACAAGATTCCCTGAGCCCTTGCCATCGGAATTGATCGATGGCTTCGGCAGGCGGGTTCGCTACGTGCGGATCTCCGTTACGGATCGCTGCGACTTTCGCTGCGTTTACTGCATGAGCGAAGAAATGACCTTTCTGCCCCGTGCCCAGATTTTGACGCTGGAAGAGTTGGGCATGGTGGCGCGGGCATTCGTCGAGATGGGCGTGGAGAAGATCCGCTTGACCGGCGGTGAGCCTCTGGTGCGACGTGGTATCGATCAGCTCATCGAGCAGACCAGCGCGCTGCCCGGGTTGCGTGATCTGGCCATGACCACCAACGGCGCGGGCTTGGTAAAGCATGCCCGACGCCTGCGTGAAGCGGGCCTGAATCGGCTCAATATCAGCCTGGACACGCTCGATCCGCAGCGCTTTCGTCAACTCACCCGCACCGGAGATCTCGGGCGTGTACTCGATGGACTACGTGCGGCGCGAGAGGCCGGATTCGAACGCATCAAGCTCAATGCCGTGATCCTCAAGGGACGCAACGACGACGAGGTGTTGGATCTCGTTGAATTCGCCCGGGCGGAAGGCGTCGACTTGAGCTTCATCGAGGAGATGCCGCTGGGGGATGTGTCCGATCATTCGCGTGCCGAGACCTTCTGCTCCAGCGATGAAGTGAAAGCCATCATTGAGTATCGTCATGCATTGATTCCGACGACCGAGTCGACACTCGGACCATCACGCTATTTCCGCATGACCGATAGCGATAGTCGGATTGGCTTCATTTCTCCCCACAGCCATAACTTCTGTGCCAGCTGCAATCGCGTGCGTGTCACGGCGGAAGGGCGGCTACTGCTCTGCTTGGGCAATGAACACTCCGTCGATTTGCGCGGCGTGCTACGCCAGCACCCAGGCGACCTCGATGCCTTGAAACGGGCTATCGTCGCGGCGCTGCCGCTCAAGCCCGAACGCCATCATTTTACCACCGATGGCGATGTCCAGATCGTGCGATTCATGAACATGACGGGTGGCTGAGCCCTGACAAGCCGGCACTTTCACTTCCCACTTCGGTGATTTTCGGCTTTGCGTCGATGGGGGATTTTCTTGCCAATTCGGCAAATCGGCATATACTTTCGACGAGTGAGTCATAAGACTCTCTCGTCTTTTTCTTGCATGGAGGAGGCCAATGTCCAGCGAAACCCTGGAGCGTATCGCCCGTAACAAGAACGTGGCTCGTGCCGCGGCTCGCCAGTTGAGCATGGAGCAGCTGCACAAGCTCTCCGATGTGATCGGCGAGGTAATCGAGCAGAAAAATGAGGAAGAGAAGCTCCGCAAACAGGAAGAAGCGGACAAGGAAAGGAAGCTGGCTGAGATCCGCGAGGCCATGAACGATGCTGGTCTCTCCGTGGAAGATCTCGTAGGTGAACAGCCGCGTCGTCGGCGTGGTCGTCCGCCCAAGAATGCCAGCGGTTCGTGATCCGGCAGGGTACGAGTCGTCTGCTCGCGCAGCTCAGGCCGGAGGGGGCATGACGTATCCCCTCCGGCCTGCTGCATTCTGGCCCGCTGTATAGAGTGTGAAGTCTAAATGGATTCCGCTTGGCTAGCCGATGCAACGTGCTCGGCCAAATGGGGTCAGCGGAAGGCCGGGGATTCCACCGCGATCAGTTGGAGATGAACGTCCGGTAATTGACGCAGGCGCTGCCCCAGCCAAGAGGTGATCAGCGGCTGCAACGCGGTACGCAGCTCGGCCAGACTATCGGCCTCCAGCTCTTCCAAACGCTCATCGAGCCATTCGGTGAAGCTCTCTTCGTCCATCGCGCTGACTCGATGCGCATCCATCATGAGACGCCCGATTCGCGTCCAGCCCGTGTCCGTCGAGGCGACGGACACGGCCAAGTGCAGGATGCCGTGGCGTGACGAACCGTGCTCGGCAGTGAGGCCCGGTAGCGGCGTGACGGCATTCTGGCTGATGATGCAGGGACGCTGGGGATGACGCGACTCGAGGCTCAGGCCGTCGCCATCGAGTCGAATCAGGTCACCGTTGACCGGTGCCAGAGGCGCCTGGATGCCCATCGATTCCGCCAGCTCGCGATGTGCCTGTTGATGACGATGCTCGCCATGGACCGGCAGCAGGTGGCGTGGCTTGATCCAGCCATAGAAGGTGTGTAGCTCGTCCTGGGCGGGATGCCCCGAGGCATGCAGCTCGGGGTGGTTGAATTCGTCCCATACCGCCACGTCCAGGCGGGCCAGGGCGTGCTTCAGACGCTCGATCTGGCGTTCGTTGCCGGGGATCGCCTTGGCCGAGAAGATCACGGTGTCACTGGGCATCATCTCGAAACTGTGATGACGGCCATTGGCCAGGCGGCTGAGGGCGGCACGCGGCTCTCCCTGGCTGCCGGTGGCGATGACCAGGACCTCATTGGGCGGCAGGTAGCCCAGATCCTCGACCGGCACCAGCGGCGGCATGTCATCCAGGTAGCCGAGACCCCGGGCCACCGCCACCATGCGTTCCATGGCCCGCCCCATCAGGCTGACGCGGCGGCCGCATCGCTCGGCCGCCTGAGCCACGGCCAGCACCCTGGCCAGGTTACTGGCAAAGCAGCTCACCACGACGCGGCCCGAACACTGGCTGAGGCGATGCTCCAGTGCTCTGGCCACTTCACCTTCGCTGCGCGAGTGGCCGGGCATGGGCGCGTTGGTGGAGTCACCCACCACCAGGTCGATCGGGGCCAGGGCGCGGAACAGCGAGCCCTTCACCGGCGGACCGATCAGCGGCTCAGGATCCAGTTTCCAGTCGCCGGTATGCAGTACGCGGTAGTCGCCGGCGGCGATCAGCAGGGCGCAGCTCTCCGGTATCGAATGAGTCAGTGGCAGGTAGCGCAGGGTGAAGGGGCCGTTCTCCAGCGCCTCGCCCGGCTCGATCACCTGGATGGCATCGACGGCCAGGCCGCGCTCGATGAACTTTGCCCGCAGCAGGCCGGCCGCCAGGGGCGTGGCGTACACCGGACATTGCCATCGGGGCCATAGCCAGGCGGCAGCGCCGATGTGGTCCTCGTGACCATGGGTGATGATGAGTGCCCCAGGACGGATACCGAGCGCTTCGGGAGTTTCCAGGCTGGGCACTTGAAGCGGTGTGTCCGGCAGGTCCTGGCGAATCATCATGCCGCAATCGACGGCGATCCATGCGTTCTCAAGCCCATAGAGTCCCAGGTTCATGCCGATTTCTCCGCACCCCCCCAAGGGCAGGAAGTACAGCGGGGAGCGGCGGCGGGGACGGATAGTGGCGTGAGTCGAATGCATCGGCAAATCTGGACCAGACAATGGAAACTTCACTATACGGGAACGTCGCAATTCTCCACAAATGCGATGTCGGCAGTGCTTCCTCCGAGTGAGACGTGTTCCGGGTATGCCGAGTTCGCTACAATGCGCGCTTCCTGCATCCCGTTCAGTACCAGGTTGGGCTCATGTCTCACTACTATCGACTCGTCGTTTCCTGTCCCGATCGCCGCGGTATCGTGGCCCGCGTGTCCGGCTTCATTGCTGGCCATGGCGGTTCCATCACCGAGGCCAGCCAACATTCCGACCTGGAGGCGGGGCGCTTCTTCATGCGCTACGAGATCCTGGCCGACTCCATCGGCATGACGGCCGCCGAGCTGGAAGAAGCCTTCGAGCCCGTAGCGCGGGAATTCGACATGGACTGGGCGCTGCGCGATACGCGCCGCCGGCCGCGGGTGGTGGTCATGGTTTCGCGTGAATCCCATTGCCTGGTCGACTTGCTGTACCGCTGGACGGCCGGTGAGCTGGAAGGCGATATCGTCGGTGTGATCTCGAACCATGACGACATGCGCAGCATGGTCGAGTGGCATGGCCTGCCGTACTACCACGTGGCGGTTCCCGCCGAGGACAAGAGTGTCGCCTTTGGTGAGGTGGAGCGCCTGGTCGAGGAAATGGAGGCCGATACCGTGGTGCTGGCCCGCTACATGCAGATCCTGCCGCCGCGGCTGTGTGAGCGCTATGCCGGGCGGGTCATCAATATCCACCACAGCTTCCTGCCGTCGTTTGCCGGGGCGCGGCCCTATCACCAGGCGTATTCGCGGGGTGTCAAGCTGATCGGCGCTACCTGTCACTACGTGACCGAGGAACTGGATGCCGGTCCGATCATCGAACAGGACATACACCGCGTGAGCCACTGCCATACCCCGCAGGATCTGGTGCGCTTCGGCCGTGACGTGGAGAAGGCGGTGCTGGCACGCGGCTTGCGCTGGCATCTCGAGGACCGGGTGTTGATTCACGGCAATAAGACCGTCGTTTTCGCCTGAGCCCGGTTCGCAGGAGCGTGGCATGACCTTTTCCCAGCCGATCCTCGCGTCGTGGTTGCTGATCGCCTGCGGCGTAATCTCCCTGCTCGTGCTGCTTCTGGCGCTGGCACAGCGCCCCTGGCGGGAGCTGCTGGCCGACCGCGGCCTGCAGCACCGCTGGCTGGCCGCCAGCGTTGCGGTCGTGTTGTTGTGGCAACTACGGGCGCAGTCGGTGGATTGGCTGACGCTCCACCTGATGCTCACGGCCCTGCTGACGCTGCTCTTCAAGGCCCCGTTGGCGCTTGTGACCAACCTGCTGGCCAATCTCTCATTGGTGGTGCTGGGCAAGGCGGGCTGGCCCCTGTTGGGGGTCAACATGCTGATCACCGGGGTGATACCGGTGGCGATCGTGGTCTCGGTGTGGCGCATCGTCGACCGCTACTTACCGGACAACCTGATGCTATTCCTGTTCGTGTGCGGTTTCTTCGGCGCTGCCCTGGCTGCGCTGGGTACGGGGCTGGCAGGGCTCGGGCTGGTCATGCTCGCCGCCAGTGACCCCGGGGCGGTCTACCTGGCACAGGAATATGCGCTCTTCCTGCCGCTGTTGATGCCCTCGGAGGCCTTTCTCACCGGCATGCTGCTCAGCGTGCTGATGGTCTATCACCCCGACTGGGTCGCGACCTTCAACGACCACCGCTATATCGATACCAAGTGAGTCTTCAAAAAGGCAGGCGGAGCTGACGCCGTGCATCGTCCGTCACCAGCCGTACTCCCACGCCGAGCAGCCGTACCGGGCGTGTGCGACGTGCCCAGGCTTGCTCCAACAGGGCAGTGAAATTCTCCAGGGTAGGGGAGCCGCCTCGCGAGTCGAGGGTGGTCAGGGAAAAGTCGTCGAAGCGTACCTTGACGAAGGTGCCGGCGATGGGCGGATGCCCGTGCCGTGCCAGCCTGGCGTCGAGGCGTTCGCACAACGGCGCCAGCTCGGCGTAGCAGAGCGAGAGTTCGGGCAGGTCGCTGGCGAAGGTGGTTTCCGCGCTCACCGACTTTCGCTCGCGCTCGGTGCGCACCGGTCTATCGTCGATTCCCCTGGCAAGCTCGAACAGGCGTCGGCCGAACTTGCCGAACTCCTGCAGCAATCGGTCAAGCGGTATCCGCTGCAGATCGTTGCAGGTGTCGATATCGAGGGCCTGCAATCGCTTGGCCGTGGCCGGGCCAACGCCGTGCAGCTTGGTGACCGGGAGTTGGCGCACGAAGCCATTTACCTGGGAGGGAGAGATGACGGTAAGGCCGTCGGGCTTCTCCCAGTCGCTGGCGATCTTGGCCAGGAACTTCGACGGAGCGGCGCCTACCGACACCGTGATGCCGACGCGCTTCAGGCACTCCTCCTTCAGCCAGCGTGCCATCCAGGTGGCGCTGCCCGAGAAGCGCGTCACGTCGGTGACGTCGAGAAAGGCCTCGTCCAGCGACAGCGGCTCCACCAGCGGGGTGAGTTCGTGGAAGATCGCCGATATCTGGCGTGACGCTTCGCGGTAACGGTCGAAATCCCCGCGCAACAGGGTCAGGTGGGGGCACAGCCGCAGTGCCCGCGCCGTCGGCATGGCGGAATGAATGCCGTAGGCACGGGCAGGGTAGTTGCAGGTCGCGATGACGCCCCGGCCCTCCGCACTGCCACCGATCGCCAGCGGCACCTCGCGCAGCGCAGGGTTGTCACGCATCTCCACCGCGGCGTAGAAACAGTCGCAGTCGGCATGCAGAATCTTGCGGCTCATGGTGAATTATTAGCCTGGCGGGGCCAAGCGCAGCCAGCTCTTACCCTAGAGCTTGGCCGTTGCCGCCGCGTATTACCCCTACGCCTATGCCCTCGATCTCGAGTTCCTGATGGCGCAGATCCACCTCGATCGGGGCGAAATCGGCGTTCTCGGCTTCCAGCACGACACGATGCCCCTGGCGATGGAAGCGCTTGACCGTGACCTCATCCTCCAGGCGCGCGACCACGATCTGGCCGTCGCGCACGCGCTCGGTGCGATGCACGGCAAGCAGGTCGCCTTCGAGAATGCCGATATCCTTCATCGACAGGCCGCGAACCTTGAGCAGGTAGTCGGCACGGGGCGTGAAGTAGTCCGGCGGCAGGGGGCAATAGCGATCAATATGCTCGGCGGCCAGGATCGGGCTGCCGGCAGCTACTTCACCGATGATCGGCAGTCCTTCGCCGCTCGGTTCGTTGCTGGCGGTATCGGCTTCCTGGGCCGGCAGGCGTATGCCGCGCGAGGTACCGCGGATCACCCGGATCACGCCCTTGCGTTCCAGCGCGCGCAGGTGCTCCTCGGCGGCATTGGGCGAGCGGAAGCCCAGGGCCCGGGCGATTTCGGCGCGGGTGGGAGGGTAGCCGAACTCGTTCATGGTCTTGACGATGAAGTCATAGACGTTCTGCTGGCGCGAAGTGAGGGGGCGTGTCATGGCGAACTCCGGTAGCGTGACTGCCGTATTGGTCAAGTATACAGCATGGAAGCCTATACAGTAAAAGCCCTCGTTTCCGCTCGTGATCTGCCTGCCAGGGCGTTTAAAACGCTTTGGATTGCCTATACGTTGAGGCATAAGGCGTAATGTCGTAGACTTTTGTAATGTTTAAAACAGTCGTTTCCAGTGGGAACTGATCATGGCCCAGACCGATACCGTCACGCGCATCCTCGACACTGCCGAAGTCCTGTTCGCCGAGCGCGGCTTCGCCGAGACCTCGCTGCGCACCATCACCAGCAAGGCTCGCGTCAACCTTGCTGCGGTCAACTATCACTTCGGCTCCAAGAAGGCGCTGATCCAGGCGGTTTTCTCGCGCTACCTGGACCCCTTCACGGTGCGTTTCCACCATGCCCTCGACGAGCTCGAGGCGCAGCATGCCGGACGTGTCATCCCGCTGGAGGTACTGCTGGAAACCATGGCTCGTACCGTGCTCGAGGTACCGGCCGAAAAGCACAGCCTCAAGGTTTTCATGAAACTGCTGGGACTCGCCTACAGCCAGGCCCAAGGACACCTGAGACGACATATCCAGGAGGAGTATGGCAGCGTCTTCACTCGCTTCACCGACCTGGTGCGCCGTGCCACGCCGGAGCTGCCCGATGCCGAGCGTTTCTGGCGCCTGCACTTCGTCCTGGGTACGGTGATCTTTACTCTCTCCGGCCTCGACGCGCTACGTGACATCGCCGAGAAGGACTACCATGAGCATGTGTCGGTGCGCGACCTGGTCCGCCGCCTGCGCCCCGTAGTGGTAGCAGCGATGAATGCGCCCTTGCCGCCGCCACCGGCCGCGCAGCCGGCCAAGGCGAGCTGATGCGTACTCCCCGGCTCGAAGCGCTGCCGCCGCGAGACGAGACCTGGCTCGAGATCGACATCGCCCGCCAGTGTCTCGTCCACTGGCAGGGCGAGCATGCCGTGGTGGAATGGTCGGTTTCAACCGCGCTGGCGGGAGTGGGGCAGCGTGAAGGTAGTGGCTGCACGCCGCTCGGTTGGCATTACGTAAGGGCTGCCATCGGCCATGGGCAACCGCTGGGTACCGTTTTCCGGGGCCGGCGTCCCACCGGTGAGGTCTACAGCGCGGCACTGGCCGCGGCCCACCCCGGGCGCGACTGGATATTGACCCGCATCTTGTGGCTGTGCGGGCTTGAGCGCAGGTTCAATCGTGGTGGCGACGTCGACTCGCAGAGACGCTATATCTATCTACACGGTACGCCTCCCGACCAGCCGATGGGCGAGCCTCGTTCGCATGGTTGTATTCGTCTGCGCGACGAAGCGCTGCTGGAGGTCTGTGCCGTGGCGCCCCCGGGCACGCCTGTCTGGCTGCATGACTGACACGCCATGCCGTGCGTCGTCAGGCAGCGGACGCGATGCAGGTATGTCTGGATGGCTGTCGTCATACCCGGCTTTGGTCTAGAATCAGCTCCCTTTCCGCCCCAAGGACCCCGATCATGACCCAGACCCTCGGCCCGGTGATGCTCGACCTGGAAGGCACCGAACTGCGCAGTGAGGAGCGTGATTTGCTCAAGCGCCCCGAAGTGGGGGGTGTCATCCTGTTTTCTCGCAATGTCGAGCATGCGCAGCAGGTGCGGGAGCTGTGCCATGCCATGCGTCGCATTCGTCCCGAACTGCTGCTGGCTATCGACCAGGAGGGCGGGCGTGTCCAACGGCTCCGTGAGGGCGTGACCCGACTCCCTGCCATGGGGCGAATTGGCCGGGATTATGCCGTGGCCCCGGAGGTGACCCTGAGGTTGTGTCTCGATGCCGGCTGGCTGCTGGGCATGGAGATGGCGGCTTGTGGGCTGGACCTCAGTTTTGCCCCGGTGCTCGATGTCGATGTTGGCCTTTCCAGCGTGATCGGCGATCGCAGCTTCTCCTCCGACCCCCAGGCCGTGGCAGCCATGGCCGGCGCCTTCATCAGCGGCCTGCACGAAGCCGGCATGGCGGCGGTGGGCAAGCACTATCCCGGACACGGCGGGGTGGCGGCGGATTCTCACCTGGAGCTGCCGATAGACGAGCGCCCCTTGGAGGAGCTGCGGCAGCGCGACCTGGTGCCATTTGCCGAACTCGCCAGCCGGCTCGACGGTGTGATGCCGGCTCACGTGATCTATTCCGCCTTCGACTCGCGCCCGGCGGGTTTCTCGGCAAGCTGGCTGGGCCTGCTGCGCGAATCGCTGGGCTTCAAGGGGACTATCTTCTCCGACGATCTCGGCATGGCCGGTGCCGGCTTTGCCGGCGCGCCGGGCGAGCGGGCCCTGGCCGCGCTCAATGCCGGTTGCGACATGGTGCTGGTGTGCAATGACCGTGCGGCGGCGTTGGAGGTGCTGGAAACCTGTCAGGGCCGCAGCACACGGCTGACGAACCGCCTGCGCTATGGCCGTGCGCGCCCCGATCTGACCGCCCTCGAGGCACTGGGGCGCTGGCGTCGGGTGCATGCGCGCCTGGAAGCCATGGCCACGCTCTGATCGACCCATTTTTCCTTAACGTACCCTCATCGATACGAGTGTTTCATGCCCAAACTCGAACCCGACTTCCATGATTCCCTGGCCACCATGCGCGATGTCATGGAGAACGCCGACTGCCTGATCAGCCACGAAGAGGTCGAACGCGCCCTGGATCGCATGGCCGAGCAGATCACCGCCGATCTGGGCGACAAGCTGCCGGTTTTCTACTGCGTGATGAACGGCGGCCTGATCACCACGGGACACTTGCTGACCCGGCTGGGATTCCCGCTGGAAGTCGACTACATCCATGCCACCCGCTATCGCGGCGGTCTGCGCGGCGGTGAGCTGTTCTGGCGTGTGTCGCCGGAGATCCCCATGGCCGATCGTCATGTGGTCATCGTCGACGACATCCTTGATGAAGGCGCGACGCTTGCCGCCATTCTCGACTACTGCCGCGAAGCCGGTGCGGCGAGCATTTCCACCGCCGTACTGGTGGACAAGCGCCATGATCGCAAGGCGGTGCCGGGGCTCAAGGCCGACTACTGCAGTCTCGAAGTGGTCGACCGCTACGTGTTCGGCTTCGGCATGGACTATAAGGGGTATTGGCGCAATGCGCCGGGGATATTCGCGCCCAAGGGACTCTAGGGAAACACTTATATGGACTCCCCCTTTGCAAGCGCAGGCGCTTGCGTTGATTCGTAGCCCGTGGCTTCTCGCCCCAGGAAGAAGCCGAAATGAAAAAGCCGAACCAGGAAACCTGGTTCGGCTTCATGCCACCGCCTGCCGTTAGGAGGGGAAGGAGAACTGCGCGCCCTCGCGGACCCCGGTCGACGGCCAGCGCTGGGTGACGGTCTTGCGCTTGGTGTAGAAGCGCACGGCATCCGGCCCGTAGGCGGCCAGGTCGCCGAACAGCGAGCGTTTCCAGCCACCGAAGCTGTGGTAGGAAACCGGCACCGGCAGCGGCACATTGACGCCGACCATGCCCACCTGAATATTGTCGCTGAAGTAACGGGCCGCCTCGCCATCACGAGTGTAGATACAGGTACCGTTGCCGTACTCATGGTCGTCGATCAGCTTCATGGCTTCTTCCATGGAGGCGGCGCGAACCACCAGCAGGACAGGGCCGAAGATCTCCTCCCGGTAGCAGGTCATCTCGGCGGTCACGCGGTCAATCAGGGTGCCACCCACATAGAAACCGTTTTCGAAGCCCGGTACCTGCACGCCGCGGCCGTCGACCACGATCTCGGCGCCCTGGACCTCGGCGCTGTCGATATAGCCGCACACCTTCTCCTGGTGAGCCTTGGTGATCACTGGACCGAAGTCGTTCCCGGCGTCGGAGAAGGGACCAACCTTGAGGGACTTCAAACGCTCCCGCATCTTGGCGACCAGGGCGTCGGCGGCGGCGTCGCCCACGGCTACCGCCACGGAGAGGGCCATGCAGCGTTCGCCGGAGGAGCCGAAGGCGGCGCCGGTGAGCGAATCGGCCACGTTGTCCATGTCGGCATCGGGCATCACGATGGCATGGTTCTTGGCGCCGCCAAGCGCCTGGCAACGCTTGCCGTTGGCGCTGGCGCGAGCGTAGATGGTTTCGGCAATCGGCGTGGAGCCGACGAAGCTGACGGCCTGGACACGCGGGTCGTCGAGCAGGGTATCGACGGCTTCCTTGTCGCCGTTGACCACGTTCAGCACGCCGGCGGGCAGGCCCGCTTCCAGCGCCAGTTCGGCGATGAACAAGGCCGAGGTCGGGTCGCGCTCGGAGGGCTTGAGCACGAAGGTGTTACCGCAGGCGACGGCCATCGGGTACATCCACAGCGGGACCATGGCCGGGAAGTTGAACGGCGTGATGCCGGCCACCACGCCCAGCGGCTGGAACTCGCTCCAGGAGTCGATGCCGGGGCCGACGTTCTTGCTGTATTCGCCCTTGAGCAGTTCCGGCACGCCGCAGGCATACTCCACGTTCTCGATGCCGCGCTGTAATTCACCCTTGGCATCGTGGACGATCTTGCCGTGTTCCTGACCGATCAGCCGGCAGATCTCGTCGGCATGTTCTTCGAGCAACTGCTTGAAACGGAACATGACGCGGGCGCGCTTGGCCGGCGGCGTGTTGCGCCAGGCTGGGAAGGCGGCCTGGGCGGCGGCGATGGCCTGCTCGACGGTGGCCTTGCCGGCCAGGCTGACCTGGCCGCTCACCTCGCCAGTGGAGGGGTTGAAGATATCTTGGGTGCGTCCTTCGCCGGCGACGCGTGCGCCGTCAATCAGATGCCCGAGTGTGCTCATTGCGTTACCTCTCAATCCAATTCGCCGATGGTTTCGCCCAATACGTTGACGAGGCGGTCGATCTCGTCGCGCTCGACGATGAAGGGCAGGCCGAGCTGAATGGTGTCGCCGCCGTAGCGCACGTAGAAGCCCTTGTCCCAGCACTTCATGGCGATCTCGAAGGGGCGGCGGGCCGGTTCGCCGGGGTAGGGTTCGATCTGCAGGGCGCCGGCGAGCCCGTAATTGCGGATGTCGTTGATATAGCGCGTGCCCTTGAGCCCATGCAGGGCCTCCTCGAAGACCGGACTCATCTCGCGCACGCGCTCTACCAGGCGGTCGTTCTCGAGCACGTCGAGTGCCGCCAGCGCCGCGGCACAGGCCACTGGATGCCCCGAGTAGGTGTAGCCGTGGGGCAGCTCGAGCATATAGTCGGGCCCACCCTGTTCCATGAAGGTGTGGTAGATCTCTCCCTGCACGATGACCGCACCCATGGGCACCGCACCGTTGGTCAGTTGCTTGGCCACGTTGAGGATGTCCGGCACCACGCCGAACTCCTCGGCACCGGTCATGGCGCCCATGCGCCCGAAACCGGTAATGACCTCGTCGAAGATCAGCAGGATGTCATGCGCATCGCAGATCTCGCGCAGCCGCTGCAGGTAACCCTTGGGCGGCGGAATCACCCCGGCCGAGCCGGCCAGCGGCTCGACGATCACCGCGGCGATGTTGGACGCATCGTGCAGGGCGATCAGCTCCAGCAGTTCCTCGGCCCGCTCGGCGCCACGCTCGGGCATGCCCCTGGTGAAGGCGTTTTCCGCGAGCAGAGTGTGGGGCAGGTGGTCGGCATCGACGCCCTGGCCGAAAATGGTGCGGTTGGCGCCGATGCCCCCCAGGCTGAAGCCACCGAAGTTGACCCCGTGATACCCCTTGGCGCGACCGATCAGCTTGGTCTTGGTCGGCTTGCCCTTCTTGCGCCAGTAGGCGCGGGCGATCTTCAGTGCGGTGTCGGCACTCTCCGAGCCGGAGCCGGTGAAGAACACATGATCGAGGCCTTGGGGCGTCAACCCACGGAGCCTATGGGCCAACTCGAATGCCTTGGGATGGCCGAACTGGAAGGCCGGCGAATAGTCCAGCTCGGCTAGCTGACGGGCTACCGCCTCGGTGATCTCGGGGCGACAGTGGCCGGCACCGCAGGTCCACAGCCCGGAGAGACCGTCGAAGACCCGGCGGCCCTGGGCATCGGTCAGGTAGCTGCCCTGGGCGCCGACGATGATTCGCGGGTCGCGCTTGAACTGGCGGTTGCCGGTGTAGGGCATCCAGTAGGCGTCCAGTTGCTCCTGGCTCAGGCCAGCGTGCAGCGATTCTTGAACAGACATGTCAGCACCTCGGTTGGCATTGCCGTTATTGGTGGCTTTCAGCAACAGGCTAGGACGAAGTGAGGATAAGTTAAATCAAGATCTTTTTAAGCTTACGCAAGCAGTTGCTTAACTTTTCGTCCGGGCGGCGATATTCTCGAAGGCTAACGTCATGAACGAAGGGAGCGGCCCATGTCACGCCGCAAGGAGACCCTGTCGGCCCAGCCCGGCGATGCCGATCTGCGCCTGCTGAAGATCTACCGCAAGGTGGTGGAGTGCGGCGGCTTTTCCGCTGCCGAGGTAGAGCTGAACATCAGCCGCGCCGCGATCAGCATGGCGATGAACGACCTCGAGACGCGCCTCGGCTTGCGGCTGTGTCTGCGTGGGCGCAGTGGCTTCTCCCTGACCGATGAAGGCGCGGAAGTCTACCAGGCGACCCTGCAGCTGCAGGCCGCGGTCGAAGGGTTTCGCACCCGGGTCAATGGCCTGCATGCCTGGCTCAAGGGCGAGCTCAACATCGGTATCACCGACAACCTGGTGACCATGCCGCAGATGCATATCACCAATTCCCTTAGCGCACTCAAGGAGCGCGGTCCGGATGTGCGCATCAATATTCGAATGATCCCGCCCAGCGAGATCGAGCTGGGCGTGCTCGACGGTCGCCTGCATACCGGCGTGATACCGTCGCTCAAGACTCTGCCGGGGCTCGACTATCTCCCGCTGTATGCGGAAACCTCCCAGCTCTATTGCGCCTCGGGCCACCCTTTGTTCGAGGCCGAAGGCGTGTCCGAGCACCAGTTGGCGAACTGCGATGCGGTGGTTCCGGCCTATGCCCAGACACCCGAGGTCAAGGCGCTGCACGAGCCGCTCAGGGCCGCTGCCTCGGCCACTGACCGGGAAGGGATCGCCTTTCTCATTCTCTCCAACCGCTATATCGGCTACCTGCCGACCCACTATGCCGAACGCTGGGTGAGAAGTGGCCGGATGCGAGCCCTGAATCCCGCGTGCTGGCACTATCTCACCCACTACAGTGCCATCACCCGCAAGGGCGCCCCACCCAACCTGGTGCTGGAAACCTACCTCGAGGAGCTGCGGCGGTTGCAGAAAGACGAATGAAGAAAACCCGGCAGGCTTGGCCTGCCGGGTGGGTAACACGATCCCCCGAAGCGAGAAGCAGGTCAGTTGGTTCGTGTTGCCGGGGTGGTGCTTATGGAAGTCTCGCCAGCGGCGCCGAGGTCGGTCGCGATGGCTTCTCCCTGCTCCTTCCAGAGCTGGCGCTCTTCATCGCTCGCGCGGGGTGAGAATAGGCCGGTCTGCGCATAGAACAGGCCGATCACCGGCGACAGCCAGCAGGCGAAGGCCAGGGGGATGTACAGCAGGTTCTCGACGTTGCCGTCGGCGATGCCGAGTGCCAGGGCGCTGATCACGAAGGCGCCGCCGGCATTCCACGGAACCAGGGGCGAGATGAGCGTGCCGCCTTCCTCGATGGCGCGCGACAGGTTCAGGGTCGAATAGCCCATGCCGCGATAGGTGGGGGCATACATGCGTCCGGGCAGGGCGATCGAGAGGTAGGGGTCGCCGGCGACCAGGTTGGTGGAAACCGAGGTCAGCACGGCCGAGGTCTGCAGTCCGGCGAAGCTACGCACCTTGGTCATGATGGCGCGGATGATCGCTTCCAGGCAGCCGGTCTTCTCCAGCGCACCGCCAAAGCCCAGCGCGATGAGCACCAGCGAGATGGTCCACATCATCGACTGGATGCCGCCACGGTTGAGCAGGCTGTCCATGGCCGCGATGCCGGTATCGATCGAGTAACCGCTGTTGGCATAGGTCAGCACGTCATGCACGCCGACTCCCTGCACGAACATGGCGGTGACCGCACCGGCCAGGGCGCCGGCGAACAGCGACGGGATGGGCGGCATGCGCTTGACCGCGAGCACGATGACCAGTACCGCGGGCAGTAGCAGCCAGGCGGAAATGGTGAAGTTCGCCTGCAGTGCCGAAGTGATGGCGTCGATCCGCTCGAAGGATGCGGAGTTGTCATCGATCAAGACGAAGCCGGCACCGAGATAGATGACGAAGGCGATCAGCATGGCGGGGACCGTCGTCGGCATCATGTTCTTGATGTGCGAGAAGATGTCGGTGCCGGTGACCGCCGGGGCGAGGTTGGTGGTGTCCGACAGCGGCGAGACTTTGTCGCCGAAGAATGCCCCCGAGACCACCGCTCCGGCGGTCCAGTACATCGGGATGTCGAAGCCGGCGCCGATGCCCATCAGGGCCAGGCCCACCGTGCCGACGGTGCCCCAGGAGGTACCCAGCGCCAGCGAGACGATCGAACACAGCAGCATGGCCGCGGCCAGGAAGATGGTCGGCGAGAGAATCGTCAGGCCGTAGTAGATCAGGGTCGGAACGGTGCCGCTGGCGATCCAGACGCCAATGATCATGCCGACGCAGATCAGCACGGAGACGGAGGGCAGCGACACGTGAATGACGTGGAAGATGCCTTCTTCGATCTGCTTCCAGCGGAAGCCAAGCTTGACGCCTACCAGCGCCGTGATGGCCAGGCCGATGGCCAGGGGGATATGGGGCGTGAAATCGCCGAAGTAGAACAGCTGCACTGCCAGTACCAGCAGTGTCAGGACGACGGGAGTCAGCGCTAGCAGCAAACTTGGCTGCTGGTATTGGATGGACGTTGAACTTTTCATATTAACTTTCCCTTGGAACAAATGTGCGTTGTTCTTGGTTTGCTTATTTATCGATAAGCACTACGCAGCTTCCCAACCCTCATCGCCATGCGCAGGCGACCAAGGCCGCTCACTGGGTTCTCCGGGTATCGTCTGGATCACCTCCTCGGGTCGTTATCGTTGTTGTCATGTGTACCGTTCTTCAAGCCTAATTGTTGGTCAATCTTGATAGGAATTGGCTCTAAATAACGCTAAATTGTTTTACCTTTATCCTTAAAAACAAATATTGGTAGGCAATATGGCTAGTAAACTGGACCGCATAGATCGCCGTATCCTGAACCAGTTGCAGGAGAACGGGCGTCTTTCCATCGTGGAGCTCGCCAGCCGGGTCAACCTGACCAAGACGCCTTGCGCTCAGCGGGTACGTCGGCTCGAGCAGACCGGCATCATCCGCGGCTACCGTGCCGACCTCGATCCGGAGCAACTGGGGGCGGGCCACGTACTGGTGGTGCTGGTGACGATGGAAAAGACCAGCGAAGACGCCTTGGATCGTTTCAACGAGGCCGTGCGTCTCATCCCCGAAGTTCAGGGCTGCTACATGGTAGCGGGGAACTTCGACTACATGCTCAAGGTGAGAACCCATGACATCTCTCATTACCGGGCCGTGCTGGTCCAGCAGATCGGTCGGTTGCCGAATGTCCATCAAACGCACTCCTTCGTGGTAATGGAGCTGGTGAAAGACGAAGTGACGGTGCCGGTTCCCATCGATAACTACTTCCAGCCGTAAGCTTCTCAACTCAACACTCTCAAGCATTGCCCCGTGTGGTAGAGTATGAAGCCGCTTTCGTAACCGGAGCTACGCAGCGCCCTGGCCCGTATCGGCCGGGGTGTGCGAATTGGTAGGGGGAGGGCGTCGTCCTCGCCGGTCATCAGATACTGGGCGAAACCCTTGCCCACCACGGTGCCAGTGGTGATACCGCGCCCGTTGTAGCCGGAGACACCCAGCACACCCGGGGCAAGCTCGAAGAGGCGCAGCGTATGATCGGGCGTGAAGCCGATTCGTCCCGTCCAGCTGTATTCCCACTCGATACTGCCCAACCGAGGGAAATAATGACGCTGGATGCGGTTGGCCCAGCAGCGGAGGAAGGCGGCGGGTTTGCCTGCCCCCTTGCCGAGGCTGCCGAGGATCAGTCGGCCTTCTGCATCGCGACGCATGCTGCTCAGCACCATGCGGGTGTCCCAGGCACCCTGGCGCCCCGGCAGGATCTCATCGGCAGCCCCGCCGGATAGCGGTCGGGAGGCGACTTGGTAGAAGTGGCCGACGAAGAAATGGCGGCGGACCTCGTTCCAGCGGTCCTCGGTATAGGCGTTGGTGGCAAGCACCAGACGCTGGGCCTGGACGCTGCCGTGAGCGGTGGTGATCCGCCAGCGGTCTCTCGCTCGGGCGACGGCGGTGGCGGCGCTATGGGTGTATAGGCGTGCGCCGGCCGCTTTCGCGGCACGTGCCAGGCCGCGAGTGTAGGCGGCGGGGTTCAGGGTCCCGGCACGGTGGTCGAGCAGGGCGCGGTGGATGCGCCGGGTGCCCACGTATTCCCGGCAGGCCGCTGCCTTGAGCAGTTCCACGGGAGCCCCGCGTCGCTGCAACTGCTCCGCTCGCCGCGCCAGTTCCTGCTCGCCTTTACCGTTATGTGCCAAGTGCAGAGTGCCGCTGCGGGTTGCCTGGCATGCGATACCGTGCCGCTCGATCAGCGAGAAGACGACCGCAGGGGCGCCGCCGAGAATCGTGTTGGCGCGCTCGCCGATCTCCTCGCCAAGCACCGCGAGGATGTCGTCCGGTGGAATCCACAGTCCCGCATTGACGAGTCCGACATTGCGTCCCGAAGCGCCGCTAGGGAGGTCGCCTGCTTCGATCAGGGTCACGCTGACGCCAGCCTCAGCCAGGTGTAGGGCGGTGCTGAGACCGGTAATCCCTCCACCGATCACCAGCACATCGGTGCTGCGCTCACCCTGCAGCATGGCCTGATCCGGGGGCGGCTCCGGAGAGGTGTCGTGCCAGAGACAGCGCTCCTTCATTGTGCCTCCCGTACATGGGGTGATGGGGAAGGCTTCGGCGAGCTGCTGTGCCGAAGCTGAGGATGCCCAGTCGATCAGTCGAACTTGATACCTTGGGCGAGCGGCAGCTCCCTGGAGTAATTGACGGTGTTGGTCTGGCGGCGCATGTAGCTCTTCCATACGTCGGAGCCCGATTCGCGGCCGCCGCCGGTCTCCTTCTCGCCACCGAAGGCACCGC
Organism: Billgrantia zhangzhouensis; assembly: GCF_021404465.1. GTDB lineage: Bacteria > Pseudomonadota > Gammaproteobacteria > Pseudomonadales > Halomonadaceae > Halomonas > Halomonas zhangzhouensis. The sequence goes on from NZ_JABFTT010000010.1 coordinate 139,797, forward strand.
CGATCTCGGCGCCGCTGGGGCCGATGTTGACGTTGGCGATACCGCAATCGCTGCCCACTGCGGAGACGAAGGTTTCCGCCTCGCGCACGTCGGTGGTGAAGATGCAGGAGGAGAGACCCTGGGGCACGTCGTTGTTGAGTGCGATGGCTACATCGAGCGCTTCGTAGCCGATCACGTAGAGAATCGGTGCGAAGGTTTCGTGCCGCACCAGATCGCTCTGGCCTTCGACCTCGACGATGGCCGGTGCCACGTAGTAACCCTCAGGATACTGCTCTGCGAGCTGGCGCTGGCCGCCGAATACGTTGGCACCCTGCTCGTGGGCCTGGGTCAGCACCGTCTGCATGGTGTCGAAGGCTTGGCGGTCGATCAGTGGGCCGATCAGGTTGCCTTCGAGCGGGTCGCCGATACTGATGCCGGCATAAGCCTGCTTGAGGCGGGCAACGACCTCCTCCTTGATGGAACGATGCACGACCAGACGGCGCAGCGTGGTGCAACGCTGGCCAGCGGTCCCCACCGCTGAGAAGAGGATGGCGCGCACGGCCATGTCGAGGTCGGCGCTGGACGTCAGGATCATGGCGTTGTTGCCGCCCAGCTCGAGGATACTGCGACCGAAGCGGGCGGCCACGCGCGGCCCCACGTCACGGCCCATTCGCGTGCTGCCGGTGGCACTGATCAGGGGAATTCTGGCGTCGTCGGCCAGTTGCTCGCCCGCGGCACGCTTGCCGATGATCACTTGGCTGAGGTATTGGGGCGCGTCATCGCCGAACTCGGCCATGGCACGTTCGAGCAGTGCCTGGCAGGCCAGGGCGGTGAGAGGTGTCTTCTCGGAGGGCTTCCACAGCAGGCTGTCGCCGCATACCAGGGCCAGTGCCGCGTTCCAGGCCCAGGGGGCAACCGGAAAATTGAAGGCGGTGATCAACCCGATCGGGCCGAGCGGGTGCCAGCTCTCACGCATATGGTGTCCGGGACGCTCGGAGGCGATAGTGAGGCCATAGAGCTGGCGGGACTGCCCAACGGCGAGGTCGCAGATGTCGATCATCTCCTGCACTTCACCGAGCCCTTCCTGAAGGATCTTGCCGCACTCCCAGGTGACCAGTGCACCCAGGTCCTCCTTGTGGCGGCGCAGTTGATCGCCGAACAGGCGTACCAGCTCGCCGCGACGCGGGGCGGGCACCTGGCGCCACGCTTTAAAAGCGCGCTGGGCGTTGGCGATGGCCGTGTCGATCTCTTGGGCAGTGGCCGTGCGCACACGACCGATCTCGCTGCCGTCGATAGGCGTGGCGACCGCGATATCGCCGTCTCGGTACTGTTCAGGCGCCACGCCGAGGCGCTGCATCAGGGAGTCGATCATTCTTTCTCCTATCGTTATTATCCAAGAATGTCGTGACGCCCAGTATCGCTACCACTGCCGAGCGGCAACAAGCGACGATTACGATACATGTCATTCCTTAATTTCATGCTAGGCGGGCGAAATGAGTCGTCGACACCTTCCTTCCCTGGCCGGGCTGCAATGCTTCGAGGCGGCGGCCCGCCATCTGAGCTTCACCCGCGCGGCAGATGAGTTGAGCCTGACCCAGAGCGCCGTGAGCAAGCAGGTCGCACAGTTGGAGTCGCTCCTGGAGCATCCGCTATTCCGGCGCATCCGTCGGCGCTTGCACCTCACCCCGGAGGGGGCAATCTACCTCGGCGAAGCGCGCAAGATTCTCGCCCAGGTGGAGATGTCGACGCGCTACATGCAGTCCTACGGTGGCGAGGCGGACGTGCTCAACGTGGCGACCCTGCCCACCTTCGGCGCGCGCTGGCTGGTCCCGCGGCTCAACGGTTTCCGCTTTCGACACCCCAACATCAACCTCAACATCAGCAACCGGGTCGAGCCGTTCGATATGCAGCAGGAGCGGGTGGAGGTGGCGTTCTTCTTCGGTCACGGAGCCTGGCCCAAGGCCGAATGCATCAGGTTGCTCAAGGAGGAGATCGTGCCGGTCTGCTCGCCGCAGGCCTTGGTGGGTATGAGGGTGGAGGAACCGCTGGCGCTGACGCGGCTCGTGCTGCTGCAGAGCACTACCCGGCCGGAGGCATGGCACGACTGGTTCGATGCCCAAGGCCAATACACCGAGCACAGCTACCATGGGCCGCGCTTCGACACCTTCTATATGGCGCTACGTGCGGCGCAGGCCGGCTGCGGCGTGGCGCTGGTGCCGCGCTTCCTGGCCCAGGAGGAGATCGACGAGGGCAAGCTGATGGTTCCCTGGCCGTTCAGCCTGAAGAGCCGGGACGGCTACTACATGGCCTACCCGGAGCACATGGCGGATCTCTACAAGGTGCGCGCCTTCATCGATTGGATACGCGAGCGCATCGTCTGACGGCGAAACGAAAGCACCCCTGCCGAGGCAGGGGCGTGACGGTCGGCAAGTCATCGCCTTGTCAGCGGTTCAGGCCAGGCCAAGCTCGTGGGTGGCTTCTTCACGCATCTTGAACTTCTGGATCTTGCCGGTGACGGTCATCGGGAACTCGTCGACGAACTTCACGTAGCGCGGGATCTTGTAGTGGGCGATCTTGCCCTTGCAGAACTCCTTGAGCTCGTCGGCGGTGAGCTTCTGGCCATCACCGAGCTTGACCCAGGCCATGACTTCCTCGCCGTACTTTTCGTCGGGCACGCCGATCACCTGCACGTCGGAGATGGACGGGTGGGTGTAGAGGAAGTCCTCGATTTCGCGCGGATAGATATTCTCGCCGCCGCGGATGATCATGTCCTTGATGCGGCCGACGATGGCCACATAGCCTTCCTCATCCATGGTGGCGAGATCGCCGGTATGCATCCAGCCGGCGCTATCGATCGACTTGGCGGTGGCCTCCTCGTTGTTCCAGTAGCCGAGCATCACGCTGTAGCCTCGGGTGCACAGCTCGCCGGTCTCGCCGCGTGGTACCACCGCGCCGGTCTCGGGGCTGACCAGCTTGACCTCGAGGTGGGGATGGATGGTGCCCACCGTGGTCACGCGTTTCTCCAGGGGGGCGTCGGTCTGGGTCTGGAAGCTGACCGGGCTGGTCTCGGTCATTCCGTAGCAGATGGTGACGTCCTCCATGTGCATCTTGTCGATGACCTTGCGCATCACCTCGATGGGGCAGATCGAGCCTGCCATGATGCCGGTGCGCAGGGTAGAGAGGTCGTACTGGGTGAAGTCGGGATGTTCCAGCTCGGCTATGAACATGGTCGGCACGCCGTAAAGCGCCGTGGCCTTTTCGTCGGACACCGCCTTGAGGGTGGCCTCCGGGTCGAAGCCGTCGCCCGGATAGATCATGGTGGCGCCGTGGGTCATGCAGCCCAGGTTGCCCATCACCATGCCGAAGCAGTGATAGAGCGGTACCGGGATCACCAGGCGGTCCTTCTCGGAGAAGCCCATGGTACGGGCGACGAAGAAGCCGTTGTTGAGGATGTTGTGGTGGGAGAGGGTGGCGCCCTTGGGCGCCCCGGTGGTGCCCGAGGTGTACTGGATGTTGACCGGTTCGTCGAACTGCAGCGTGGCCTGGATGTCGGCAAGGTGTTCTTCAGAGACCTCGTCGGCATGCGCCAGCATGCTCTGCCAGTTGAACATGCCGGGAAGGGCACGGTCGGCGTCGAGGCACACCACGCGCTTGAGTTCGGGCAGCTTGGCGCAGGAGAAGGCGGACGGTGCTCCATTGTGCAGCTCCGGGACCTTCTCTTCATGGAGCTCCGGGGCCAGCTCCGCCAGCATGGCCACGTAGTCGGAAGTCTTGAACTTGCCCTGCAGGATCAGCGTGGAAGTGCCGGACTGCCTGAGCGCGTATTCGAGTTCATGGGTGCGGTAGCTGGGGTTGATGTTGACCAGGATGGCGCCGATCTTCGCCGTGGCGAACTGGGTGATGGTCCATTCGGCGCAATTGGGCGACCAGATGCCAACCCGGTCGCCTTTCTTCATGCCCAGCGCGAGCATTGCCCGGGCAGCCTGGTTCACCGCCTGCTGCAGCTCTCTCCAAGTGTAGCGCAGCCCCTGATGCAGGCTGAGCAGGGCCTCGCCATCGGGAAAGCGTGCCACGGTCGCGTCGAAGCAGTCGCCGATGGTTTCGCCCTTGAGTGGCGTATCGCTGATGCCGCTGACGTAACTGTTCGGGACGCGTTCTTGAAGTGCTTGGCGTGTCATCGTATTACCCGTCTTGTTGTGCAGTTGGCTGCGGTAGTCGATTGCCGATGGGCACCGTGGCTGGGCACCCATCCGTTGAACGGCGTGGTCGGACGTCACGTTGCGGCGGCCATGGAGTGGGCTTGTCCGATGAGCGCCTGTGCTCGGCGGTTCTTCAGGCGAACAGGTGAAACCTAGTCCTGGCCGAGGCGCTCGAGTACCTCGCGGGCGCGCATTTCCACGTCATCGAGTTCACGCTGCATCAGGCGAATGTCCTCCAACTGACGCTCCATGTTGTTGCGCTTGTCTGCCAGGATCTCCAGCAGGCGCTTGAGCTGCCGAGCGTTGCCGTCGGGCATGGCGTCGTACATCTCGATGACCTCGCGGATCTCGGCCAGCGAGAAGCCCAGGCGCTTGCCGCGCAGGGTCAGCTTGAGACGAACCCGATCCTTCTCGTGATAGATGCGGGTCTGACCGCGACGCTCCGGCGCCAACAGCCCTTCCTGCTCATAGAAGCGGATGGTACGCGGGGTCACCTCGAACATCCGGGCCAATTCGCCTATCGAATAGGTACGACGCTGGCGTGTCAGGCTGCCGTTGACCGGGGTGGTAGCTTCCGCTTTGGATGTGCTCATCGCTGTTTTTTCCTATGAGTTGGATGGGCCGTCGTGCGGTGTCCTCCACTAATCGCAACACTAGACGACGTTGACGTTAACGTAAAGTGGTTGTCGACCAAGGGAGGTGTGCGATAAAACCTAGCAAGTGCTAGGTTGGTTGGCGAGCAGGCCAGGTCTGCATGGCAATGCCAGCCATCTTTTGCTGGACGAACGGTCCGCCCAACATTCAGAGGACAGCGCAATGGATTTCTCCCTAACCGACGATCAGAAGGCGCTCGTGCAGGCCGCCGCGGATTTCTCGCGGGCGGAACTAGCCGACCACGCCGCCGAATGGGACGCCACTTCCCACTTCCCGGTCGATGTCATCCGCCGGGCGGGCGAAGCAGGCTTCCTTGGCATTTACATCCCCGAAGAGCGCGGCGGCCTGGGGCTGTCGCGGCTCGATGCCTCGCTGATCTTCGAGCAGCTCTCCCAAGGCTGCATCTCGACGACCGCCTATCTTACCATCCACAACATGGTGGCCTGGATGGTGGCCAGTTGGGGCAATGAGGCGCTGCGTGAAAGCTGGGTCGAGCGTCTGATCAGCGGCGCATGCCTGGGCTGCTACTGCCTGACCGAGCCGGGCTCCGGTTCGGATGCCGCCAGCCTGCGTACCAAGGCCGTGCGTGAGGGAGACGAGTATGTCATCAGCGGCTCCAAGATGTTCATCTCTGGTGCCGGGGCCAATGACGTGCTGGTGGTCATGGCGCGTACCGGTGCCCCCGACAGCGGTGCCGGGGGAGTGTCGGCGATCCTGGTGCCGGCGGATGCCGCAGGCATCGAGTACGGCAAGAACGAAGAGAAGATGGGCTGGAAGAGCCAGCCCACACGGCTGATCAGCTTCGACGGCGTGCGCGTGCCGGTGGGCAACCGGCTGGGCGAAGAGGGTGAAGGCTTCAAGCTGGCGATGAAGGGGCTTGACGGCGGCCGGCTGAATATCGCCAGCTGTTCGCTGGGTGCCGCTCAGCACGCGCTGACCCTGTCGCGCAACTACCTGCAGGAGCGCAAGCAGTTCGGCCGTGAACTGGCGCAATTCCAGGCGCTGCAGTTCAAGCTGGCCGACATGGCGACCGAACTGGCGGCGGCCCGGCTGATGGTTCGTCACGCCGCCTGGCGGCTCGATCAGGGCGATCCGGAAGCCACGGCCTATTGCGCCATGGCCAAGCGTTTCGCCACCGACATGGGCTTCAGCGTGTGCAACGAGGCGCTGCAGTTGCATGGCGGTTATGGTTACTTGAGGGAGTTTCCCCTGGAGCGCATGGTACGCGACACCCGCGTGCACCAGATTCTCGAGGGCACCAATGAGATCATGCGTGTGATCGTGGCTCGCCGCCTGCTGGCGGACGGCGTGATCGAGGCGTTGCAATGAGCATTAGCGGCTATGAGCATAAAAGGAGAAAGCAGGCATGACGGAGCTAGCGGTCATCTTCGATGAGCTGCCGACCCGCGACGGCGGGCGGATCGGTGTCGCCACCCTCAACTCGCCCAAGTCGCTCAACGCCCTGTCGCTGGAGATGGCGCGACAGCTCGACGCCAAGCTCGAGGCCTGGGCGGTGGACCGCAGTATCGTTGCGGTATGGTTGGAGGGGGCCGGTGAAAAGGCGTTCTGCGCCGGTGGCGACGTGGTAGCGCTGTACCGTTCGATGACCGAGGAGGGCGACGACCCCGGTGCTGGGCGCGACAGCCTCTTTGCCGAGACCTACTTCACCACGGAATATCGCCTCGATTACCGCATTCACACTTATCCCAAGCCGATCCTGGGATGGGGTGACGGCATCGTCATGGGCGGCGGCCTGGGGCTCATGGCGGGAGCGTCGCGGCGTCTGGTGACCGAAACCACGCTGATTGCCATGCCCGAGATCACCATCGGCCTCTATCCGGACATCGGCGCCAGTTGGTTCCTCAATCGCATGCCGCCGGGTGTTGGTGCCTACCTGGGCATCACCGGGGGCCAGCTCAACGCCCGCGATGCGCTCGACCTGGGGCTGGCCGACCACTTCGTACCGCGCGAGCGGCGTGAGGCCCTGCTGGAAGCGCTGGGTGAGGCCGATTACGGCACGTGCAGCCCCCGCGATCTGCAGGCCGGGGTGCAGCGGGTCCTCGACGAACTCGAGGCGCGCAACCGGGCTCCCGTGCCGCAGGTCGCGCCGCTGCTCGATCATATTCAGGCATTGACGGCACAGGTCGATGCCGTCGCCGCGGTGGAGCGTATTCTCGAGGATCGCCGTGACGACGCCTGGCTTGCCGCCAACCGCAAGCGGCTCGAGGCCGGTAGCCCACTGAGTGCCCATCTGGTCTGGCGCATGCTCGAACGGCACCGCCACACCAGCCTGGCCGATGCCTTCCGCGACGAACTGAACCTCTCGGTGCAATGCTGTCGCCTGGGCGATATCGCCGAGGGCGTCAGAGCCCTGCTGATCGACAAGGACAAGAATCCCAGGTGGCAGCACGAAAGCGTTGCCCGCGTTCCCGAGGCGGACCTCCAGGCACTGCTGGCGCCGCTGTGGAGCGAGGAGGAGCACCCGCTGCGCGACCTCGGTCGCGACAAGCGGAGCCATTGAACGAACGATGCATTTCCTTTCATAACGACAATCAGGAGCAGCTCGCATGAAAATCGCCTTTATCGGCTTGGGCAACATGGGTGCCCCGATGGCCCTCAATCTGGTCAAGGCCGGCCATGAGGTCAGCGTTTTCGACCTGGTCGATTCGGCCATGCGGCGCCTCGAAGAGGCCGGAGCCCGGACCGGCGCCAGTGCCGAGGACGCGACCCGCGGGGCTGAGGTAGTCATCTCGATGCTGCCGGCCGGTCAGCACGTTCGCCGCCTCTACATCGGTCAGCCGGACTCGTCGGGACTGTTCGATGCACTCGAGGGCAAGCCGCTGATCATCGACGCCTCCACCATTTCGCCGCAGGATGCACGCATCGTGGGTGAGGCCGCCGCCGAGCGCGGACTGACCTACCTCGATGCCCCGGTCTCCGGCGGGGTCGGTGGCGCCCAGGCGGGTACCCTGACCTTCATCGTCGGTGGCAGCCAGGCCGGCTTCGAGCAGGCCAGACCGGTGCTGGAAGGCATGGGCAAGAATATCTTCCATGCTGGTGGGATCGGCGCCGGGCAGGTGGCCAAGATCTGCAACAACATGCTGCTCGGCATCCTCATGAGCGGTACCGCCGAGGCGTTGGCCCTGGGGGTCAAGAGCGGCCTCGACCCCGCCGTGCTCTCCGAGATCATGAAGCAGAGCAGCGGCGGCAACTGGGCGCTCAACGTCTATAACCCCTGGCCCGGGGTGATGGAGGGCTCCGCCGCCTCGCGCGACTATCAGGGCGGTTTCCTCACCGACCTGATGGCCAAGGATCTTGGGCTGGCGTGGGAGCTGGCGCTGGGTTGCAAGGCCACGGTGCCGATGGGCTCGCAGGCGCGCAACCTGTTTGCGCTGCACGCGGCCCAAGGCAACGGCGGTCTCGACTTTTCCAGTATTCAGAAGCTTTACCGCTCGGGCGAGGAGAGCTAAACCCCTTTTGGCAGCTTGGCGAGAAACGGGCACAATCTTGTACCCGTTTCTCGTTTCGAGGTCCCATGCCAACGTCTCCTTCCACGGCTGAAGGCGGCTCGCGACGCCCCATGCGGCGTGAACTGCTCGAAGGCCCCATTGCTCTGACTCTGCTGCGCAAGTGCCTGCCCGTCGTGGGCGGCATGATCGCCATGATGAGCTTCAATCTGGTCGATACCTGGTTCATCGCGCGGCTGGGGCCGCAGCCACTGGCGGCGGTGTCGTTCACCTTTCCCGTCGTGTTCGCGGTGATCAGCCTGGCCATCGGCTTGGGCATCGGCACCTCGGCAGTGGTGGCGCGGCTATTGGGGCAGGGCGATCACGACACGGTGCGGCGAAGGGCGACGGATGCGGCGTTGCTGGCGCTGGCGGTCGGGGTGCTGCTGAGCGTGCTGGGCCTGACCACCCTCGAGCCGCTGTTCCGCCTGCTCGGAGCCGACGCCGCCCTGCTGCCGCACATCCGCGACTACATGGGTATCTGGTATCTGGGCGCGGCGGCGGTGATCGTGCCGCGGGTGCTCAACAGCGTGCTGCGCGCCCAGGGCAACACCCTGATTCCCGGGCTGATGATGGCGCTGGCTGCGCTGCTCAATGGACTGCTCGACTGGCTGCTGATCTTCGGCGTGGGACCGCTACCGGCGCTTGGTGTACAGGGGGCGGCCCTGGCCACGGTGCTGAGCTGGAGCGCCATGACCGCGGCGCTGTTCTGGCAGCGCGAACTGCGCGAGTGTCTCGACCTGCGCCATCTCACGCCGAGCGGGTTGATGGCGTCGTGGCGTGAGTTGGGCCGTATTGCCGTGCCGGCGGCGATCACCAGCGTTTTCACGCCATTGGCCCTGGCGCTGGTCACACGCATCGTCGCCGGGCATGGCCATCACGCGGTAGCGGGCTATGGCGTGGGCACGCGTATCGAGGCCATCGCCCAGATCGGCGTGCTGGCGCTTTCGATGACCCTGCCGCCGCTGGTCAGTCAGAACGCCGGGGCAGGGCAGCACGAGCGTGTGCGGCGGGCCATCTTCGGCTGTTTCGCCTTCGTGCTGGTGTGGCAGTTCGGCGTCTGGCTACTGCTGCAGCTGCTCGCCCCCTGGCTGCTGGCCAGCTATGCCACAGGCGACGAGATGGCCGGGGTGCTGCGCAGCTTCCTGTGGTGGGTGCCGCTGGGGCTGGGAGCCCAGGGCGTGGTCATTCTGGCGGTATCGTCCTTCAATGCGCTGCACGAACCGGGCCGGGCCATGCGGCTTTCGGTGATCCGGTTGTTCCTGCTCACGGTGCCGCTGGCCTGGCTGGGGGGAGTGCTGGGTAGCACCCAGGGCATCTTCGTCGGCTTGTTCCTGGCCAATGTACTGGTGGGGCTGGTGGCGTGGCACGCGCTTCGCCGGCGGCTCGATGCCAAGCGGCAGGGGCAGACTTCTGCGGAAGGCAAGGCCTGATAAAAAAGCGGGCTGAGGGGTTGGCATCAAGATTCTCTTGGTCTACATTTGATGAAAATGTAGAAATTATTCAGGAGAGTCATCATGAGCCAGATCACCCCCGTCACTTGGGAAGACCCGTTCCGCCTGATCGATCAGCTCGACGAAGACGAGCGCATGGTCCTGCAGACCGCACACGACTACTGCCAGGACAAGCTGATGCCGCGGGTCCTCGAGGCCAACCGCCACGAGCGCTTCGATCGCGAGATCATGAACGAGATGGGGGAACTGGGCCTGCTCGGCGCCACCATCGATGGCTATGGTTGCGCAGGCATGAACTACGTCAGCTACGGCCTGATCGCCCGCGAGGTGGAGCGGGTCGACTCCGGCTACCGTAGCGCCATGAGCGTGCAGTCGAGCCTGGTGATGTATCCCATCCATGCCTTCGGCAGCGAAGCCCAGCGCGATAAGTACCTGCCCAAGCTGGCCAGCGGCGAGTGGGTGGGGGCTTTCGGCCTCACCGAGCCGGACCATGGTTCCGATCCGGGCAACATGTCCACCCGCGCCGTACGCACCGAGAACGGCTGGCGCCTCAACGGCACCAAGACCTGGATCACCAACTCGCCCATCGCCGACGTGTTCGTGGTCTGGGCGCGGGACGAGGAGGGCGTGGTCAACGGCTTCATTCTCGAGAAAGGGATGAAGGGGCTCTCGGCACCCAAGATCGAGGGCAAGTTCAGCCTGCGTGCCTCCGTCACTGGGCAGATCGCCATGCAGGACGTGGAAGTCTCCGACGAGCAGCGTCTGCCGGGTGTGACCGGGCTCAAGGGGCCGTTCTCATGCTTGAACCGCGCTCGCTACGGCATCGCCTGGGGCAGCATGGGCGCCGCCGAGGCGTGCTGGCACGCCGCCCGCCAGTACACCCTGGATCGCAAGCAGTTCGGTCGTCCGCTGGCTGCCAACCAACTGATCCAGAAGAAGCTCGCCGACATGCAGACCGAGATCGCCCTGGGCCTGCAGGCCGCGCTGCGAGTGGGGCGCATGATCGACGCGGGCCAACTGGTGCCGGAGGCGATCTCGCTGATCAAGCGCAACAACTGCGGCAAGGCGCTGGACATCGCCCGCGTGGCCCGCGACATGCATGGCGGTAACGGCATTGCCGACGAGTACCATGTGATTCGCCACGTGATGAACCTCGAGGCGGTCAATACCTACGAGGGCACCCATGACGTGCATGCGTTGATCCTGGGTAGGGCGCAGACCGGTATCCAGGCTTTCTCCGGTTGAAAGGTCATTCATACAATTGAGCCAACGAGGGGCGCCGGTAACAAGTCGAAGGGGAGGTCCTACGCCAGGGATGGCGTCGGTAGCGTACAGGGATGTATTCACAGCGCCTCCCCGAAGGCTTGTTGCCGGATCAGCCCCGAGTGAGCAAGGATCTCAAGATGAGTGGACCTCTTGAAGGCATCACGGTGCTCGACATGTCGCGGGTACTGGCCGGCCCCTGGGCCGGCCAACTGCTCGCCGACCTCGGGGCGCGGGTGATCAAGATCGAGCACCCCGAACGCGGTGATGACACCCGCGGCTGGGGGCCGCCCTGGTTGGCGGCCGATGACGATGTCGAGCGGGTGGCGGCCTACTACCTGTGCGCCAACCGCGGCAAGCAGTCGCTGGCCGTCGATATCGCCAGCGAACGGGGGCAGGCACTGGTTCGCCAGCTCGCCGTAGGCGCCGACATCGTGTTGGAGAACTTCAAGGTCGGCGGTCTGGTCAAGTACGGCCTTGATTACGCCAGCCTGAAGGCGCTCAATCCGCGGCTGATCGGCTGCTCCATCACCGGCTTCGGCCAGGACGGCCCCTATGCGCACCGCGCCGGCTACGACTTCATGATCCAGGCCATGGGCGGGCTGATGAGCATCGGCGGCGAGCCGAGCGGCATGCCGATGAAAACCGGCGTGGCGATTACCGATGTGATGACGGGGCTCTACGCTACCATCGGCGTGCTTGCGGCACTGCACGAGCGCAGCCGTACTGGCGAAGGGCGCCACGTGGACGTGGCGCTGCTCGACGTGCAGGTGGCGGCGCTCGCCAACCAGGCGCTCAATACGCTGGTCAGTGGGGTTTCGCCAGAGCGACACGGCAACGCTCACCCCAACATTGTGCCTTACCAGGCCTTCGCCTGCGGTGACGGCCACCTGGTGCTCACCGTCGGCAATGACGGGCAGTTCTCGCGCCTGGCGGAGCTGCTGGGCCATGCCGAGTGGGCCGACGATCCGGCCTATGCCACCAACGCCGCCCGGGTGGGCAATCGTGAGCAGCTGGTACCCCTGATCCAATCGATCCTTCTCACCCGTGGGCGCGACGAATGGCTGGCCGAACTGGAGGCGCGGGGTATCCCCGCCGGGCCGATCAACACCATCAGTGAGGTGTTCGACGACCCTCAAGTGAAACACCGCGGCATGCAGCGTTCGCTCAAGCGTGGTGAACTCGACGTGCCCCAGGTGGCCTGCCCGCTGCGCTTCGACAGCGAGCCCGCCATGAGCGAGGTGGCGCCGCCCCGGCTGGGTCAGGACAGCGATGCGATACTCGCCGAGATGGGCCTGACCGCCGAGGACATTGCCCGCCTGCGGCGCGAGGGCATCGTTCGCTAGGGCGTCGATTCAGCGCGGCGAGAAGCGTCGCGTCAGCCCTGTCTCGGCAATCATGCGGGTCGAGATCTCTTCCACCGAGAAGCGCGTGGTATCGATGTAGGGAATGTGCATCTGGCGGTAGAGCCCTTCGGCCTGTTCCACTTCCTGTACGCACTGGTCCAGCGAGCTGTAGCGGCTGTTGGGCCGCCGCTCGTGGCGAATCGCGGCCAGCCGGCGCGGGTCGATCGTCAACCCGAACAGCTTGTGGCGGTACTGGGCGAGGGCGCGGGGCAGCTTCAGGGTTCCGTCTTCGTCGAGATCGTCTTCGGTGAGCGGATAGTTGGCGGCGCGAATGCCGAACTGCAGGGCCAGGTAGAGCGAAGTGGGGGTCTTGCCGCAGCGCGACACGCCGACCAGTATCACGTCGGCCTGGTCGTACTGGTGGGTGCGGGCCCCGTCGTCGTTGTCCAGGGCGAAGTGGACCGAGTGGATGCGGTCCATGTAGACCTCATCCTGACCGATGGAGTGCGTGCGGCCCACGGTGTAGCTCGAGTGGGTGCCGAGTTCCTTTTCCAGCGGCTTGAGGAAGGTGGAGAAGATGTCCACCTTGAAGCCCGGTGCGCGGCGGATCACTTCGCGGATGGACTCGTCGACGATGGTATCGATGATGATCGGCTGCTCGCCATCGCGGACGGCGGTGTTTTCGATGATCTCGACCAGGGTGCGGGCCTTGTCGATGGTATCGATGTAGGGCTTGGTCAGCATGCGCAGGTCAACGTTCTCGAACTGCGCAAGCAGGCTACGGCCCAGGCTCTCGGCGGTGATGCCGGTGCCGTCGGAAATGAAGAAGGCGGTACGGGACATGGCGTCGGCAAGGTCCATTACGATTGAACCGCCTATTGTCGTGGCTGGTGCCTTTGGCGGCAAGGCGGAGCTGCCTTGCGGCCTGTCCCGACTACAGAAAACGCGCAAATCGTGCCGTTGTTGTAAAAAACCTTCAGTGACTTCGATGTTAGACCAATGGCGTATATGGCCGCTTGCGTTTAAGGTGGGCAGCATTGCGTTTTTCGCCTGAGGCGGCCCTGCCCGAGAAAGCGGCAAGCGCAAGCGGCGCAACGGTGGCAGGGCCTCGGCAACGAAAATCAAAGGGGGTTACGTGGAAGATTACATCCTGTGGTTCGATCAACTCGGCATGGACGATGTGGAGCGGGTGGGCGGCAAGAACGCCTCGCTCGGCGAGATGATCTCCAACCTTTCGGGAGCCGGCGTCACCGTCCCTGGCGGCTTTGCCACCACCGCCCATGCCTATCGCGAATTTCTCGCCCATGAAGGGCTCAACGAGCGGATCAACCAGGCCCTGGCACGACTCGATGTCGACGATGTCAGCGAACTTGCCCGGGTCGGCGCCCAGATTCGCCAGTGGGTGATCGATACTCCGCTGCCGCCCACCTTCGAGACGCACCTGCGCAGCGCTTACGACAAACTTGCCAGCCAGCATCCCAACCTCAAGGTGGCGGTGCGCAGTTCGGCTACCGCCGAGGACCTGCCGGACGCTTCATTCGCCGGGCAGCAGGAGACCTTCCTCAACATCGAGGGCTTCGACAACGTCAAGCGTGCCGTGCACGAGGTGTTCGCCTCGCTGTTCAATGACCGTGCCATCTCCTACCGCGTGCATCGCGGCTACGCCCACGAGAACGTGGCGCTGTCGGCGGGCATCCAGAAGATGGTGCGCTCCGAGACCGGTGCGTCCGGCGTGATGTTCACCCTCGACACCGAATCGGGCTATCGCGAGGCGGTGTTCGTCACCGCTTCCTGGGGCTTGGGCGAGACAGTGGTGCAGGGCTCGGTGAACCCCGATGAGTTCTACGTGCACAAGTCGACCCTGGCCGCGGGGCGGCCGGCCGTGCTGCGCCGCAACCTCGGCTCCAAGCTGATCAAGATGATCTACAGCGACGATGCCAGCGCCGGCAAGTCGGTCTCTACCGTCGACGTGCCGCTCAAGGATCGCGCGCGTTTCTGCATCAGCGACGATCAGGTGATGGCCCTGGCGCGCCAGGCGGTGACCATCGAAGAGCACTACGGCCGGCCGATGGACATCGAATGGGCGCTCGACGGTGATGACGGCGAGCTCTACATCGTCCAGGCGCGTCCGGAAACCGTGGTCTCGCAGCAGGAAGGGGGCAAGCTGGAGCGCTTCCACCTCAAGGAGAAGGGGCGCACCCTGGTGAGCGGCCGCGCCATCGGTCAGCGCATCGGTCGTGGCGCGGTGAAGATCGTGTTCACCCCCGAAGAGATGGACAAGGTCAACGCCGGTGACGTGCTGGTGACCGACATGACCGACCCCGACTGGGAGCCGATCATGAAGCGCGCCTCGGCGATCGTCACCAATCGCGGCGGCCGTACCTGCCACGCGGCGATCATCGCCCGCGAGCTGGGCATCCCGGCGGTGGTCGGCTGTGGCGACGCCACCGAGATCCTTGAGGATGGCCGCGACGTCACCGTCTCTTGCGCCGAGGGCGACACCGGCCATGTCTACGAAGGGCTGCTCGACTACGACCGTCGCGTCACCAGCGTCGACTCGATGCCCGAGATCCCGTTCAAGATCATGATGAACGTGGGCAACCCCGACCGCGCCTTCAGCTTCGCCACCCTGCCGCACGCCGGCGTTGGCCTGGCTCGCCTGGAGTTCATCATCAATCGCATGATCGGTGTGCACCCCAAGGCGCTGCTCGAGTATGACACACTGCCGCTGGACCTCCAGCAGACCATCAACCTGCGCACCGCCGGCTATGCCAGCCCCGTGGACTTCTACGTCGACAAACTGGTCGAGGGTATCTCGACCCTGGCGGCGGCGTTCCACCCCCAGCGGGTGATCGTGCGGCTCTCCGACTTCAAGTCGAACGAATACGAGAACCTGATAGGCGGTAAGCTCTACGAGCCGGGTGAAGAGAACCCCATGCTCGGCTTCCGAGGCGCCTCGCGCTACATTTCCGACGCCTTCCGCCCCTGCTTCGAGCTCGAGTGCCGTGCGCTCAAGAGGGTGCGTGACGAGATGGGCTTCGACAACGTCGAGATCATGGTGCCCTTCGTGCGGACCACCGACGAGGCGCGCGCGGTGGTCGAGCTGATGGCGGCCAACGGGCTCAAACGTGGCGACAACGGGCTCAAGGTGATCATGATGTGCGAGCTGCCGGCCAATGCGCTACTGGCCGAGGAGTTCCTCGAACACTTCGACGGCTTCTCGATCGGCTCCAACGACCTGACCCAACTGACGCTCGGCCTCGATCGCGATTCAGGGATCGTGGCGCACCTGTTCGACGAGCGCAATCCGGCGGTGAAGCGTCTGCTGGCCATGGCCATCCAGGCCTGCAAGGCCCAAGGCAAGTACGTCGGCATCTGCGGCCAGGGGCCCTCCGATCATCCCGACCTGGCCAAGTGGCTCATGGAGCAGGGCATCGATTCCGTGTCGTTGAACCCCGATGCGGTACTGGAAACCTGGTTCATGCTGGCGGGTGAGACCCTGGCATAGTTAATTCCGCTCAACGTTACAAACTTGCCCGATTGAGGCCTCTCAATCGGGCTTTTTTTCGCCTATGCTGTACACCTCTTACATGGAGTTACCGAGGGGCACTCAAATGGACAATCGTATAGTTTCCAGGCGTAGGCGCTGGTTAGCTTTCGTTACCTCCGCCGCCGGCGTGTTGAGCATGCCGCTGATGGCGACTGCCGAGGTAAGCTTTCAGTACGAGGCCCCGGCCATCGAACCGGAAGCCGCTTCCGGCTACCAGGAGAAGCCCGGCTGGAGCACCGAGCGTTTCGCCGTGGCGGCTGCCAACCCGCTGGCCACCGATGCCGGCTATCAGGTGCTCAAGGCGGGCGGCTCGGCGGTGGATGCCGCCATCGCCGTACAGATGGTCCTTACCTTGGTGGAACCCCAGTCGAGCGGCATCGGCGGCGGGGCATTCCTGATGCATTACGACGGCAGCGAAGTGAAGGCCTACGACGGCCGTGAGACCGCTCCCCGCGCAGCCAGCGAATCGCTGTTCCTGAATGGTGGGGGCGAGCCCCTGGAGTTCATGGATGCGGCGGCCAGTGGCCTCTCCGTTGGCGTTCCAGGCACCGTGCGCATGCTCGAGATGGCTCACGAGAAGCATGGCAAGTTGCCTTGGGCAGAACTGTTCGCCCCGGCCATCGCCCTGGCGGAGGAGGGCTTCGAGGTCAGCCCGCGCTTGCATACGAGCCTTGCCGCCGAAGAGCGGCTGCGCGACGACCCGCTCGGCGATACCTTTTACTACACCGAGGAGGGTGAGCCCCTGCCCCAGGGACATCGCCTCGAGAATCCGGCATTGGCCGCCATCCTGAGAGACATCGCCGAGAATGGCAGCAAGGCGCTGCATACCGGATCGATTGCCGAGGACCTGGTGCAGCGCGTGCAGAACCATCCCGTGCGCCCGGGAGCGATCAGCCTGGAAGACATGGCGACCTATGTCGCCAAGGAGCGAGATCCGCTGTGCACCGACTGGCAGGCGTATCGGGTCTGCGGTTTCCCACCGCCCTCGTCGGGACACCTCACCATCATGCAGATCCTGGGAGTCATGGGGCACCTGCCGGAGCTCGACGAGCCGCTGGACGAAGACCGGCCAGGCGTCGAGTGGCTGCATCGTTTCCTCGAGGCATCGCGGTTGGCATTCGCCGATCGCGGCAAATTCATTGCCGACCCCGATTTCGTCAATCCTCCCGGGGGGGACTGGAACAACATGCTCGATGAAGAGTACCTGGCCGAGCGCGCCGAGTTGATCGGCGAGCAGAGCATGGGCCCCGATGGGGCCAAGGCGGGCAATCCCGGCGAGGTGGAAATGGCCTGGGCCGTGCAGCCCTTGCAGCCCGAGTACGGTACCAGCCATATCAGCATCGTCGATGAAGAGGGCAACGCAGTGGCCATGACCACGACCATCGAGGCGGCGTTCGGCTCACGTATCATGGCCGATGGTGGTACCGGTCTGGCGGGGGGGTACCTGCTCAACAACGAGCTGACCGATTTCTCGTTCCGACCGTTGGACAGCGATGGCTCGCCGATCGCCAACCGTGTCGAGGCCGGCAAGCGGCCGCGTTCCAGCATGAGCCCGACGCTGGTGTTCGATCGCGACAGCGGTGAACTCGTTGCCAGCCTCGGTTCGCCGGGCGGTGCGGCGATCATTCACTATACCGCCAAGGCGCTTGTTGCCATGCTCGACTGGGAGCTGGATGCGCAAGAGGCGCTCAATCTGCCTCATGCCATCACTCTGGGCGGGCCGGCTTATCTGGAGGAAGGACGCTTCCCCGCCGAGGTGATCGAGGCGCTCAACGAGCTGGGCCACGAGGCCAGCGAGCGCGAGCTGACAAGCGGCTTGCAGGCGATCCAGCGCACCGACGAGGGTTTCTTCGGCGGCGCCGACCCGCGTCGTGAAGGTGTGGTGATGGGCGAGTAGAAGCTCATGAGCGAGTAGAGTTCCGGCGAATGGCGCCCGCGGGCGCCATTCGTCAGCGTCGCAGCCAATTACGCAATTTCACCAGCAGGATCGCACCGTCGCTGAGTTCGCTACGCTCCTCGATGAGTTCGGCGAGACGATCCGGATGGTCGGTAATGATGGCGTCCACTCCCAGGTCGATCACCTGCGACATGCGGGCGCGGTCGTTCACCGTCCAGGCGTGCACTTCGTAGCCCAGCTCCCGAGCCAGCCGGATCTCGTTCTCGGTGATGCGGTTGTGGCGCAGTCCCAGCGCATCGAAACTGCGTCGATCCAAGGTGCCCGGCATGACCAGTTGGGCCAGCAGGGTCACGCGCAGGTCAGGCTCCCGCTCCTTGATCAATTCCAGCACGCTGGCCGACATGACGGCGAGGCGAGTCTCTCCGGCCACATCCGGGTTGCCGCAGCGCGATGCCTCGGCCGGGGCGACACGCGTCAGACAAGTGCGCCGCGCTTCGGCCTCCCGCTGTAGCGCGGCCAGCACGGCTTCCACCAGCGCGGCTTCGGCTCCGGGATCCGGCTTCATATCGATCATCAGGGCACTGCTGTCGCGTACCGCGGCGAAGGCCTCGTCGAGGGTGGGGATGCGCTCGCCGACGAAGGCATCGCCGAACCAACTGCCGACATCGAATGTGCGCAGCTCTTCCAGCGTCATTTCCTGCAGATTGCGTGGGTCGCCCGTCAGGCGTTGCAGGCTGCGGTCATGATAGAGCACCACCTCGCCATCGGCCGTCAGACGGACATCGATCTCGACGTAGTGGGCGCGGTCCTCGATCGCTTGCTCGATCGCCGCCAGGGTATTTTCGGGCGCGGCCACGGAACTGCCGCGATGCGCGATGACCGTCACGTCGTCACGCAGCTCGAAGCTATTGACGATCCACCAGGCCTGAACCACGGCAAAGAGCAGGACGGCTAGCTCTATTCCCCAAGCCAGGCGTCCCGGGTGGGCGTCGGGTGGTGGTGGGGTGGGACGAGGTTCACGGTGCGCCAGGCGCAGGTAGAGACAGGCCGAGAGCAGTGAGTTTGCCGCGATGCCGATGAAGGTAATGGCCAGCGTGACGAGGACATAGCCGGTCATGTAGGCCAGCATGGCGGGAATCAGTACCGCATTGCGTTCCGGCAGCCACCATAGCATGGGTGTGAAGACACGGTCGAAGAGGGTGCTGGCGGCGAAAGGCAAGGCAACGATGACCAGCAGCACGGAGATCACCACCAGGGCGACCTTGCCGCGCTGCCCGCGGGTCAGCTCCCGGCTGCGCTTGAGAGCTGCAGGGGCGGAAAGATTTTCCAGCGTGGCCACTGGCAACGCCAGGATCCAGCGTACATAGAGCCAAGCGGCGATCAGCGCCCAGGCGAAGGCAACCGGTGCCGCCGCCGCCAGGAAATACCACAGCGCCGGCGGACGCATGCGCATGACGTAGTAGGGATCGAGTCCGCCGATGATCAGCTCGTAGAGCCAGCCCAACAACAGGGCCGCAGGTAGCAACAGCAGAAGATGCGCCCCTACCTGCAGTACCACCAGCCCAGCCAGGGCGGGCAGGCGGCGCAGGGTTTGCCAGAGGGCGATGAAGGCTAGCCGGTAATGGTTGTCGCGGCGCTTGATTGCCACCAGGATCATGCCGGCCTGCTGAAGGTAGAGCAGCAGGAACGTCAGGCCGATCGCAGCCAAGAGCCACAGGATTCCTCCCGGGCTGAGCAGCAGGTTGAGCAGTTCGGCATTGGTGATGACAGGACGGTCGAAGCGCCTGAGCAGGCTGGTCAGCGTCCAGGCTATGGCCGGTAGCAGCAGGCTGGAGGCGAGCAGCGTGAAGAACAGATGGTACGCCACCAGCGGACGCAGATGCTCGCGCAAGCTGCGTAGCACATCCACGCCTAATGACGTCATCGATCTGCAGGCTCTCGGTGAAGGCTCATGCCATTAGCGTGGCATCGCCGCCGCATGAAGAGCAAGTGCCGCCGTGCGTGCCGATCAGCTGTCGAGCGGCAGGCGCGTCTCGGCCACCACGATGCCGTTGTTGTCGGCGTAGAGCCACTGGCCGGGCCGCAGGGTCACGCCGGCAAAAGTGACGGCCACGTCGCGGCTGCCCTCGCCACGCTTCTCGCTCTTGCGCGGGTGAGCCCCCAGCGCCTGCACGCCCAGATCGGTTTCGGCCAGGACATCCACATCGCGCACGCAGCCGTACATGACGACGCCGGACCAGCCGTTGTCCACGGCCTGTTCGGCCAACATGTCGCCGAGCATGGCGCAGCGTTGGGAACCGCCGGCATCGACCACCAGCACGGCACCTTCGCCAGGCTCGCTGACCGCTTGCTTGACCAGGGAGTTGTCCTCGAAGCACTTGACCGTGCGAATCGGCCCGCAGAAGGCGTCCCGACCGCCGAAATTGATGAAGATCGGATCGAGAACCTGAACTTCCGGATGGGCATCGCAGATATCGGGAGTGATGATGGCACTCATGGGGGTTCCTTGCCGACGAGAGTGGAAAGTCCAGACATGATGCCACACTCGGTCGTGGGTGGCTGTCCTCGGTTAGTCTGAGATCTCCGGCACCAGGAATGGTCCGGTGCCGGAGGGGCAGGTGAATGGCACGAAGTGGGACTGACTAGAAGCGCAGCCCTACCGAGGCCGTGAAGGTATCGATGGTGTAGTCGCTATTGAAATCGTAGCGCTCGTATTCGGCTCGGATCAGCACCGGATTGAAGTTGAACTGGGCGCCGAGGCCATAGACCGGATCGAAGCCGTCATTGTCCTGAAGGTCGAGTTCGGCATCGCCCAGATTGCCTTTCACCTCTGTCTCCCAACTGGCTGCGCCGACCTTGGCGAATGGGGTGAACCAGGGCGTGACGGGGAGCTGACCGACAAGGCTGGCGCCGTAGGCGGTCGAATCTAGATCGGTGCTGGCTCCGTCGGTACCGCGCAACCGCACGCGCCCCAGGTCGGCGTAGAAGGCTTCCACTGCCAGATAGCGGTTGAACTGGTAGCCGGCAAAGCCCTTCCAGACGTTGTCGTCGTCGTCAACGCTGAAATTGCGACCCCCGCTTTCGATGAAATTGTCCACCTCCTCGCGGTCGTTTTCCAGCGAACTGAAGCCGGTACCGAGACCCAGATAGGCGTAGCGTTCATATGGATCGTTGGTCTGGGCCTGTGCTCCAGTGACGAAAAGCAGCGTGGTGGAGGCGAGCGTTGCGGTGAGGAGCGTTCTCTTCGACATGTTCTGACTCCTTGAATGTCCCTTGGCCTCTCGAATCCCTCTTATTCTCATGCCCAGACGGCTCCATGCCGCCAGCGCACGAAGGCTTCTTAAAGTTAGACTCGCCGGGAACGGCTCTCAAGGTGGGGCTGGTAAAGAAACGTAGCGAGGCGTCGCTTCGTAGCGACATTAAGGTGAGGTAATACAAAAGCTTATAAAAAAAGCGCCCTCGTGGGAGGGCGCTTCGTTCATCGGCTCCGGTGCCTTCTGCAAGGCACCATCGATGTTGCGAGCATCGGAGTCGAACCTGATGCTATCAGAACCGGGAGTATCAGGCTTCCTGAGCGATCGGAATCACGTTGGAAGCGGCGTTCTGATACTCCTCGATCTCATGGAAGTTCATGTAACGATAGATCTCCCCGGCCATGGCGTCGAATTCACCCATGTAACGCTGGTACTCCTCGACGCTCGGCAGGCGACCTTCCACCGCGGCCACCGCGGCCAGCTCCGCCGAGGCCAGGTAGACGTTGGCGCCGTCGCCCAGGCGGTTGGGGAAGTTGCGGGTGGAGGTGGAGACCACGGTGCTCTTGGCGGCGACGCGGGCCTGGTTGCCCATGCACAGCGAGCAGCCCGGCATCTCCATGCGCGCTCCGGCGCGACCGTAGATTCCGTAGTAGCCCTCTTCGGTCAGCTGGTGCTGGTCCATCTTGGTCGGCGGGGCCAGCCACAGACGAGTCTTCAGGCTACCGGCGGGCTGCTTCTCGAGCAGCTTGCCCGCAGCGCGGAAGTGACCGATGTTGGTCATGCACGAACCGATGAAGACCTCGTCGATCTTTTCGCCGGCCACTTGGGAGAGCAGGCGGGCGTCGTCCGGGTCGTTCGGGGCGCACAGCACCGGCTCCTTGAGTTCGGCCAGGTCGATCTCGATCACCGCGGCGTATTCGGCGTCCTTGTCGGCGCGCATCAGGCTCGGGTTGGCCAGCCACTCCTCCATCGCCAGGATACGGCGCTCGATGGTGCGCTTGTCGCCGTAGCCGTTGGCGATCATCCACTTGAGCAGGGTGATGTTGGACTTCAGGTATTCGGTGACGCTTCCCTCGCCCAGGGTAATGGTGCAGCCGGCGGCGGAGCGCTCGGCGGAGGCGTCGGAGAGTTCGAAGGCCTGCTCGACGGTGAGATCCTCAAGGCCCTCGATTTCCAGCACGCGGCCGGAGAAGACGTTCTTCTTGCCCGACTTCTCGACGGTCAGCAGACCTTCTTGGATGGCGTAGTAGGGGATGGCGTGGACCAGGTCGCGCAGGGTGACGCCGGGCTGACGCTTGCCCTTGAAGCGCACCAGCACCGATTCCGGCATGTCCAGCGGCATCACGCCGGTGGCGGCGGCAAAAGCGACGAGGCCTGAGCCGGCCGGGAATGAGATACCCAGCGGGAAGCGGGTGTGCGAGTCGCCGCCGGTGCCCACGGTGTCGGGCAGCAGCATGCGGTTCAGCCAGCTATGGATGATACCGTCGCCGGGGCGCAGCGAGACGCCGCCACGGTTCATGATGAAGTCGGGCAGGGTGTGATGGGTCTCCACGTCGACCGGCTTCGGATAGGCCGCGGTGTGGCAGAACGACTGCATCACCAGATCGGCCTGGAAGCCCAGGCAGGCCAGGTCCTTGAGCTCGTCACGGGTCATCGGGCCGGTGGTGTCCTGGGAGCCCACGGTGGTCATCTTCGGCTCGCAGTACATGCCCGGGCGTACGCCCTCCATGCCGCAGGCCTTGCCGACCATCTTCTGGGCCAGGGTGAAGCCCTTGCCGGTGTCCTTGGGCTGCTCGGGCAGGCGGAACACGTCGGACTGGGGCAGGCCCAGCGCCTCGCGTGCCTTGCCGGTCAGGCCACGACCGATAATCAGCGGAATACGGCCGCCGGCACGCACTTCGTCGAGGATCACCTGGGTCTTGAGCTCGAAGGTCGAGACCACTTCATCGGTGCCGTGCTTGCACACCTTGCCTTCGTAGGGGTAGACGTCGATCACGTCGCCCATTTCGAGCTTGGAGACGTCCATCTCGACGGGCAGGGCGCCAGCGTCTTCCATGGTGTTGAAGAAGATCGGGGCGATCTTGCCGCCGAAGCAGAAACCGCCGGCGCGCTTGTTGGGCACGTTGGGGATGTCGTCGCCGAAGAACCACAGCACGGAGTTGGTGGCCGACTTGCGCGAGGAACCGGTGCCGACCACGTCGCCCACGTAGGCGACCGGGAAGCCCTTGACCTTCACCTCTTCGATCTGCTTGAGCGGACCGGTGGTACCGGGCACTTCGGGCTCGATGCCTTCGCGCTCGTTCTTGAGCATGGCGTTGGCATGCAGCGGGATGTCGGGGCGCGACCAGGCGTCAGGCGCGGGGGATAGGTCGTCGGTGTTGGTCTCGCCCGGCACCTTGAATACAGTGAGGCTGATCTTCTCGGCCAGCGCCGGCTTGGACAGGAACCACTCGGCGTCGGCCCAGGACTGCATGACATCCTTGGCCACGGCGTTGCCGGCCTTGGCGCGCTCTTCCACATCATGGAAGGCATCGAACATCAACAGGGTGTGCTTGAGCTGCTCGCCGGCTTCCTTGGCCAGCTCGCTGTCGTCCAGCAGCTCGACCAGAGTGGCGATGTTGTAGCCGCCCTGCATGGTGCCCAGCAGTTTGACGGCATGTACCTTGTCGACCAACGGCGATTGCGCCTCGCCCTTGGCGATGGCGGTGAGGAAGCCGGCCTTGACGTAGGCGGCCTCGTCGACGCCCGGGGGAACGCGATTCGTCAGCAGATCGAGGATGAACTCTTCCTCGCCGGCAGGCGGGTTCTTCAGCAGTTCGACCAGCGCGGCGGCCTGTTCGGCATTCAGGGGCTTCGGCGGGACGCCCTCGGCGGCGCGTTCTTCGACATGTTGGCGATAGGCTTCAAGCACGTTGGGGCCCTCATCTGGTGTGTTGCCCAAAGCGGGTCGATAGGCGATGAACATCGGCGAAATGCCCGCTTTGGTTGGTGAAACAACCGTAGTCACTGGGTGGCGCGATTCTACGGGAAACTGTCGACAATGTTAAGTTGGGCCTCCTGGCGAGAGCCTAGACTTTGGTCGTCGCGATGTTCGCCGAACTACAGCGTGCCACCTGGAGCGGGTCGCGTTACCATGGGCCGGTGAAACGATAGGGGATGGGTAGATGTGCGCGCGTATCGCCTCGCCCTGCGTGGGGCTCTGCTCGACGACGCTTGGCGACCCCGTGTGCCGGGGTTGTCAGCGTACCGATGATGAGATTGGCGAATGGATGGCGCTGCCCGCCGAACAGCGCGATAGCCGCATGGCGGAGCTGGACGGCCTGCGTGAGCGAGTGGCCGGCCGCCTCCTGCGCGTCGACGACGAAGCCCGCCTGGAGGCGCAGCTGAAGCGCCACCGCATCCGCTTCCGTCCCGAGCAGCCGCCGCTGTCGCGTGCGGTGGAGTTGTTGCGGGTTGGCCGAGACCGCATACGTGACCTGCAGCGCTATGGGCTGGCACCGCTGGAAGGTGCCGTGGGCCTCACCGCCGCTGAACTTCACGAGCGCCTGAGTGCCCGATTGCTAGAGGAGGCGAGCAGGCGCCGACGCGAGCTGCAAGCGTGTACGGACTCCCACTGTTGATTGCCTGACCAGAATTCCGAGCTGAAACCATGTCCGATACCCTGGAAGCGACCCTGAGTGACGTCGAGCTGCCACCGAGCCTGCTCGCCTTTCTTGCCTGTCCCACGCCCGATATCTGGGTGGAGTGGGCACTGAAAAACCCCGAACTGCTGCTCATCGATCACGCTCAGTGCGAAAAGAAGGCGGCTTCCACCGCCATGAGTCTGCTTTACCGCTACGTGAACCAGCCGCTGCTGCTCACCAAGATGTCCCAGCTCGCCCGCGAGGAGCTGCTGCACTTCGAACAGGTGGTCAAGCTGATGGAGGCGCGGGGTATCGAGTATCGCCACTTGAGTGCATCGCGCTATGCCGAATCGCTACGCCGACACGTTCGCCCTCAAGAACCCGACAGGCTTGTCGATATCCTCATTATTGGGGCATTCATCGAAGCGAGAAGCTGCGAACGCTTCGCCAGGCTCATACCTCATCTCGACAACGAGCTGGCTAGATTCTATCGCTCGCTGGTCAAGTCCGAAGGGCGACACTACGAAGATTATCTCATGCTGGCACAGCATCTTTCGTCGGATCCCATTGACAAGCGGGTGGGTTTCTTAGCCGAATGCGAAGCACAACTAATAGTCACGCCGGACACGGCGTTTCGTTTCCATAGTGGCGTGCCGGCCTGACGCCACCACTTTGCCATGCAGGGTTCCGTCATGCAGGACGCTTCAGTAATGGTGCAACACAGTGATGACAGCGACCACCTGGCGCTATTCGGCCAGTTCTCGCTGGCGCTGGGTGATGACGTTCTGACCCAGTTCAGCTACGACAAGGTCAAGGCGCTGCTGGTCTATCTGCTGCTTCATCAGCAACCCGTCAACCGGGCCAGTCTGGCCGAACTACTGTGGCCCGACCAGGGGCTCTCCTCGGGGCGTACCAACCTGCGCCACGCGCTGCACTGCCTGCGCCAGTCGCTGGCCGAGCAGGCCGAGCAAGTGCTGGTCGTATCGCGCCAGACCATTGCCTTTCGTCGACCCGAGAGTTGGCGCTTCGACCTCCACGAGCTGCAGCTGCTGCTGGAAGGGGAGCAGGACGTCGCCACCCTCGAGCAGCTCCTGAAGCGCTATCGCGGCGACCTGGTGGAAGAGCTGCAGTTACCCGCCTGTACCGAATTCCAGCGCTGGCTGGTTCAGTTGCGCAACGAGTGGCGCCAGCGGGTCATCCGCTTCGCCGAGGGAGTGCTCGAGTGCAACGACGAAGTGCCCGATGCGCTGTTGCAGACGCTGGTCAGCCGCTTCTCCGGTTATGGTCCGTTCCATGAGCGCCTGGTGCGTCAGCTTGCCGAGCAGGGGCAACTGGCCGCCGCGCATGAGCAGTACAACACCTACCTGCAACTGCTGGCTCTCTCCGGCCAGCAGCCTGAGCCCAACTTCCTGCAACTGGCGCGCTACTGGTCGGATGGCAGCCCCGATCTGCAAAGCCTCTCGCCGCAAGGCGCCTTCTCGCGCACGTTGGCGGCCGGCAGCTCGCCGCTGCGCGAGGACGAGATCGAACAGCGACAGCTGTCGGTGATGGCGATCCGCCTGCGAGTCAAGGGGGAGTTCTCGGCTCGCGACGAGACCCGCGCCTGCCTGGCGCTGCAGATCGAACTGATGCGTTGGCTGGAGCAGCAGTGCCACCACCTGGGGGGGTTCTGGCTTCCCGGCGCCACCGGCGGGCTGGGGCTGGCCTGCTTCGGTACCCACGGTCCTGCGCATCAGTTGGCGGAACTGGTGGCACTCTACGAACACTGCCGGCGCGTGCTGCCCGATGAGGTGGCGCGCCACTGGAGCGGAGAGGACGAGCCGCCGCGCATCGAGCTGGCGGCCGGGCTCAACAGTGGCCGGGTGGTCTACCTGCCCGAGCGACAGTTGGTCGATCCGCTGGGTCAGGTGACCCAGGGTTCACTGGACCTGATGAGTGCCGCCGAAGGCAGCGAGTTGGTCATTTCTCAAGAGGCGAGCCAGCATATGCCGCCAGCGTTGGACCTGCAGCCGCGTCTCTCCTCGCGGCTGGTGGCGAGCGATGGCCGCGTGAGGCTGCGTGCACTGGTGCTGGGTCACAACGAGGGCGGGCGCGATGCCATGCCGCCGAGCCTGGTCGGACGCGAGGCATCGCTACGCGTGCTGCGCGATGCCTTGGCGCGTGCCGGTATCGGCCTGCGCCAGAGTGTGCTGGTGCGGGGAGCGTCCGGTATGGGCAAGTCGGCGCTGATGGTTGGCTTCCGTCAGCTCGAGCTGAGTCGCGACGCGGCTATCTGCTGGCAGCCCACGACCCGCCTGTCGGTGCTGGAGCCCTACGGTGTCGCGCGCACGCTGCTGCGCTGGCGGCTGGGCGGAAAACTCGACCAGCACAGTCTCGAGGAACTGATCGCCCAGAGTGATCTCTCGCTGAGCCCCGAGCAGTTGGGCTTGCTGGAAGAGGCGCTGGGAGTCAAGGAGGCGACCGAGGTGGTGCAACTGGCCAAGAGCGGCGAGGCGGTCGACCTCGTCGTCGCCATGTTGTGCCGGGTCATCGAGCGCCAGGCCATCGAGCGCCCCCAGGTGCTGATGATAGATGACCTGCAGTGGCTCGATGAGCCTTCGTTCCGCGTGCTGGCCGGGCTACAGGCGCGCCTGCCGATCAACTGTGCCTTCATGCTGGTGGCCAGCCACCACGGTCGCGAGGCGCTGCCCACGCGCCTGCACTGGGATCAGCAGGTCACCTTGAGTCACCTCGATGCCATGCAGTCGTCGCGGCTGCTGTCGCAACTGGCCAGGCGCTACCGGCTGCACCTGAGCCCGCGTCTGCGTGGCCAGATCATCGAGCGCTGCGATGGCGTACCACTTTACATGCAGGAGATCTGCCGGCGTCTGGAGATGGACCGGCGCGAGGGGCGCAGCGTGCACCTCGACGAGCTTCCCCGAGGCTTGCTCGGCCTGCTGGCCGGGCGCATCGATCAGCTCGACGGCGATCGTGAGGTGGCGCATGTCGCCGCGGTACTGGGCCGCCGCTTCCGCCTCGATTTCCTGGCGGAGTGCAGCGGCTGGGACATGAACCAGCTCAACCGTGCCCTGGAGCAGATGCGCCGGCTCGAGATCATCGAGCCCGCCGGGGGCGAGGGCGGCTGTCGAGAATACCAGTTCAGCCATCAGTTACTGCAGGAGGCGGCCTATCTCTCCTGTCCGCGCGATGTCCGGGTGCGCATTCATCGCCAGGTGGTCAGCCTCATCGAGGAGCGTTTCCCGATGTGGATCGGCCGGCACCCCGGTGATTTCGCCACCCACCTGCGGCGCAGCGGACACTACGCTCGCGGAGCCCGCTACTTCGAGTTGGCGGCGCGCGAGGCGCTCAAGGTCAGTGCCAACCGTACCGCGCTGAAGATGGCCGATTTCGGCCTCGCCAGCCTGCGTCACGTGGAGGACCAGGAAGAGCGCGAGATCAGCCTGCTGACGGTACGCGGCCAGGCCGCCTTCGCCCTTGAGGGCCATGGCTCGCCGACCGCCCACGAGAGTTTCGTCCGGGCCCGTGAACTACTGGTTCAACATGGCGGTTGTCAGGCCGAGGATGCCGAGGACCTTGAGCAGGCCTTCCTGGTCAAGTGGGGCCTGTGGGTCGGCTGCAGTCAGCGGCATGCGCATGCGGACGCCTTTTCGTTGGCCGCCAACCTGGCCAGCATTGCCGCCCGGCTCGAGGATCCGCGCTATCGGCGCCTGGCCGACTATGCTCGCGCCAACTGCGAATACTGGGCCGGGCGCATCGGCCAGGCCTACGAGCATCTCGACGAGATCGCTCCGCTCAAGCAGCCGATGATGATCGAATGGCTGCCGTTCTCCGAGCACCCTCAGGTAGCTGCCGCTTGCTTCCAGGGCTGGGCCATCTGCCTGCGCGGCGACTACCGGCGTGCCGAGCAGCAGGTCGAGGCGGCGATTCGTCTGGCCGAACGGATCGGTCATCCGGGGTCGCGGGCGATGGCGCTGCTGTTTGCCGCTTCCCTCTACCGGCAGCTCGGCCATGTGCACCTGGCCGCGCGCCGCGCCGAGCAGGCCGTGGCTTTGACCGAGACGCCCGACCTCCATCTGTGGCAGGTATCGGCCCAGGGGATTCTCGGCTGGCGCCGAGCGCTGTCGGGCGACCGCGATGGACTGACCATGATGGAGTTGGCCCAGGAGGAGCTCGGCGAGATTACCGGGCGCGACCGTTACCATCGCCCCACGCTGTGGTACAGCGATGCCTGCATGGCGCTGGATGAGCTCGCCAGGGCCGAAGATTACTTGGATCAGTGCCTGTTGATCGCTCGTGAGCGCAGTACGCTGTTCGTACCCGAGCTGGGTGTCCAGCTCGCCTGTATTCGCCATCGCCTCGGGCGCCCTGCGGATGAGGTGCGTCTGCTGGTGGAGCAGGCCCTGGAGTGCTCGCGCCTGCATGAGAACCGGCATCAGGAGCTATGTGCGCTGGAGGCCTGGCTGACGCTGGTCGACAAGCATGACGAAGAGATACGCGAACAGTTCCGTGCGCTGCTCGACAGCGTGAGTCACAGTGATGCGCCGATCCTGATCCGTTGGCGCACGCTACTTGATCGGCAGTTGCCTCAGTCGCGCAGCGTGGCAGGGCGCGTGGCGGTCGGTAACGGCTAACCGCTTTGGCCTGACGTGCCGCATTCGAGGAGAGCGATTCGCTGCAGGGCCTCGGTGCGGCTCTGGCCGCACAGCTCGGTGTCGAAGGAGAAGCCCCCGCACACCTCGGGGCGGCGCGGGTCGCCGAACAGGCGGCACAGGTTGTGGGCATCGAGTTGAACGCAGCGGATTCCCGCCGGCTTGCCATGCGGCATGCCGGGTATCGGCGAACTGATCGACGGGGCGATGCAGCAGGCGCCGCAGCCGGGGCGACACGCCTCGGCCGCACCGGCGGCAGCTCGCTGGCTCATGGCTTGGCCTCGGCGATGGCCCCCTTGTCGATTCCCTCGAAGGCCTGCACGCGTGTCGTCTTGCCGGTCTCTTCTGCTATTTGTTGAGCCAGCCAGGCGGCGATGTGCTCTATCGTGCTCGGTACGTTCATCACGATGCAGCGTTCCAGCGGTAACCGTATGTGGAAACGGCCCTGGCCGGCGCGGTAGCGGCTGGTCAGGCTGGGGCGAATTTCGGGTTCGACCTGGCGGACGATATCGCTCTTGTCGACCAAGTAGCGATCATTGAGGAAACCGGCCCATTGGGCCTCGAGCTCAGGGCAACGCTGGCCACGCTGCCAGACGTGCAGGCGCGAGCGGTGGCCGTGGGCAATGCGCTGGCAGTTGCCGGCGTGGTGCTTGAGGCCGTGACTATAGGTATAGGCAGCGCCGTCGATGGTCTCGGTCCGCAGGCGCAGGCGAATGTCGCTGATCCGAGGGGGAGGACGTTTCATCAACTCGCGGGCGAGGCGTTCGGCGAGCCGGTCGGGAGTGACCTCGGTCCAGGGCAGCAGGGTGAACGCCTGGCGTGGCGCACGCACCTCCATGGCATAAGGGGCGGTGGTGCGTACGCAGAGCCCCTCGCTGCACTCACTGGTGGTGACGCCCGGCGCGCGGATTGGCACGAGCAACGTATGATCGGCGCCTGCATCCAGGCGCGACTTGATCCATGGCTTGACTTCACCGAAGTCGAACAGCATGCCATCCTCGCCGAGCTCGCCGTCGAGTTCGGCGTCGATGAACCAACTGACACCGGTCAGTCCGCGCTGCGGACACCACAGCGAAGCGTCGAGCTGGGTCAAGCGATTGACGAAGAGAGTCATCAGTCGATTCCCGTGATCTTGTGGGTCTGTAGCGACAACCGCCACTGCGGATGGGCCAGGCAGTAGGCGAGAGTGGCGTCGAGGTGGCTGGCGTCGTCGCCCAAGGCCGTGGTATCCATGGGCTGCAGAAAGAAGTGCTGGAACGCGAGTTCGCTGAAGCGCTCGGGCAAGGCCTCCAACTGGGGATAGACCAGCTTGAGTTCGTCTCCTTCCGTAATGACCAGTGGAGTGGCGGCCTTGGGGCTGACACACAGCCAGTCGATGCCCGCCGGAGCGGGCAGGGTGCCGTTGGTTTCCACCGCGACTTCGAAGCCGCACGCATGCATGGCCTCGATCAGGGATTCGTCGAGTTGTAGCAACGGCTCTCCACCGGTGAACACCACGTAGGGCGTTGCCACGCCGCCCTCCGCTGGCCACAGCCTCGCCAGGTGGTCCGCCAGCGCCTCGGCGGTGGCGAAGCGACCGCCGTGCTGGCCATCGGTGCCGATGAAATCGGTATCGCAGAAGCGGCAGGCGGCTTGGGCCCGGTCCTGCTCGCGTCCCGACCATAGATTGCAGCCACTGAAACGACAGAAGACGCTGGCGCGCCCGGTCCATGCGCCTTCTCCCTGCAGCGAGTAGAAGGCCTCCTTGACGTGATACATCAGACGCCATCTCCTGCTGATCCGCCGTTGTTGGCTTCGGGCTGCAGAAGGGCGGCTTCGGGCCGCTGTGCGGCGGTTTCGGGCCGCTGAGAATAGTACCCGAGGGGATCGGCCACGCCATTGGCGGCGAAGGCCGCAAGGCGCTCGCGGCAACTGCCGCAGCGACCGCAGGCAAGAGGCTCGCCGCGATAGCAGGTCCAGGTATTGGCGTAATCGAGCCCCATGGCCAGGCCATCGGCAAGAATCTCCGCCTTGCTCGAGCGCAGGTAGGGCGCATGGATCGCGACCGGCTCGAAGTTGGCGATACCGGCCACCGCGTTCATGGCTTCGACGAACTCGGGACGACAGTCGGGATAGAGCATGTGGTCGCCGCCGTGGGCGCCGTAGTCGACCCGTCTGGCCCCGATGTTCACCGCCTTGGCGATGGCCAGCGACAGCAGCACCATGTTGCGGTTGGGCACTACGGTGGCGGTGAGGTTCTCCTCGCCATAGTTGCCCTCGGGCATGTCGCGGCTGGTATCGGTCAGCGCCGAGTTGTCGATCAAGCCATGGATGGCGCGGATGTCCACCACCTGGTGCGGCACGCCGAGTGCGGAGCACACACGGGCGGCGACTTCCAGCTCGCGGGCGTGACGCTGGCCGTAGTCGAAGGAGAGGGCGTGAACATCGCGGCCCTCGTTCAGGGCGCGATGGAGTACGGTGTAGGAATCCATGCCGCCGGAGTAGATCACCACGGTGGCGTTGGGGGAAACGTTGGGCATAGTGGGACTCTGAGTCGGAGAATTTGTCACTCCGCCTTGGGCGGGCGCCGGGATCCGGTCCGGCGCGCGTCAGTCTACCGGTTGGGGCGAAGGCTGGCCAGGGCCTGTGGCAGTTGCTAGACTTTCCGCCCTCTCTATCTCAGCACTGCGTTTCGCCGACAGCGAAAATCGTGCAGCGCTGCATCGTCCTGACAACGGTGACCCACATGAAAGCTCCCGAACTGCTCTCCCCGGCGGGGACGTTCAAGAACATGCGCTATGCATTCGCTTATGGCGCCGACGCCGTGTATGCCGGCCAGCCTCGCTATTCGCTGCGTGTACGTAACAACGACTTCAAGCTCGATAACCTCCACCGCGGCATCGCCTACGCTCATGAGCGGGGCAAGCAGTTCTACGTGGCCTCCAACATCGCGCCGCACAACAGCAAGCTCAAGACCTACCTGCGCGACATGGAGCCGGTCATCGAGGCCGGCCCCGATGCGCTGATCATGTCCGACCCGGGATTGATCATGATGATCCGCGAGCGCTGGCCCGAGCAGGTCATTCATCTCTCGGTGCAGTCCAACGTGGTCAACTGGGCGGCGGCGAAGTTCTGGCAGCAGCAGGGCATCAGCCGCATCATCCTGTCGCGGGAACTGTCGCTCGAGGAGATCGCCGAGATCCGCGCCGAGTGCCCGGACCTAGAGATCGAGACCTTCGTGCACGGTGCGTTGTGCATCGCCTATTCGGGTCGTTGTCTGCTTTCCGGTTATTTCAACCACCGCGATCCCAACCAGGGCACCTGCACCAACGCCTGTCGCTGGAAGTACAACACCGTGGCCGCCGCCCAGGACGAGACCGGCGACCTGGTGCCGGCCAATTCCGCGGCCGCCCATGCGGCAAGCGGCGTGTGGACGCCTGGTCAGGGCGGGCTGATCGCTTCGGGCAGCGGCAGCGCGAACTACAGCACGGCGACGGCCGGCGGCGTGGAGGGGCAGGACGAGCTTTCGGCGCTGATCGAGGATGCCACCCGGCCGGGCGAGTTGATGCCGATCTTCGAAGACGAGCACGGTACCTACATCATGAACTCGAAGGACCTGCGCGCCGTGCAGCACGTGCCCAGGCTCACCGAGATGGGGATCACCTCGCTCAAGATCGAGGGGCGCACCAAGTCGCACTACTACGTGGCGCGCACCGCCCAGGTCTATCGTCGTGCCATCGACGATGCAATGGCCGGACGCCCCTTCGACATGCGCCTGATGGATGAACTCGACAACCTGGCCAACCGCGGTTACACCGAAGGGTTCTATCGTCGCCACGTCCACGACGAATACCAGAACTACGAGCGCGGCAATTCGGTCGGAGTGCACCAGCAGTTCGTCGGTGAGGTGACCGGCTACGATTCGGATCGTGGCATGCTGGAGATCGAGGTCAAGAACCGCTTCGAGGTCGGCGATGGCATGGAACTGATGCTGCCTGGCGGCAACCGGCGCTTCAAGCTCGAACACATCCAGGACAAGCGGGGCGAGTCGGTTCAGGCCGCTCCGGGCTCCGGTCATGTGGTGCGTATCCCGGTGCCGGGCGAGCCCATCGCGCCGGAGCGGATCGAGTTTGCCCTGCTGATGCGCGACCTGCACGGCTAGCCACCCGGGGTTTCGACCAAAAGTGATCGAATGAGGGCGGCCAGCAGGCCGCCCTCTTTGCGCTTCGACGCTCTCTCGGGAGTGTGCCGGATCAGTCGCCTATGAGGAGGAGTCCGGCTCCTCGTAGTGACCCACGCCGTCGCGACCGCCATGCTTTACGCCGTACATGGCCTGATCGGCGGCGTCGACGAGGGCGGCGGCATCCTCGAATTCACCGTCCTCCAGGTCGGCGATGCCGATTGAGGCTGTCACGTGAAGCGGCTCACCATCGGCCTGGGCCAATGGTTGGCTAGCCAGGTACTCGCGGATACGGTTGGCCAGGATGCCTGCCTGTTGGCGCCGCGTATTGGGCATGATGACCAGGAACTCTTCCCCACCATAGCGGCCGGCAATATCGCTTTCGCGCACCATGTTGTTGAGTGTCGCAGCGAAGTGGATCAGCACTTCGTCGCCGAAGCGATGCCCGAAGCGGTCGTTGATCCGCTTGAAGTGATCGAGGTCGATGAACATCACCGTGAGCGGCTGCCGGGCCTGGCGTGCGCAGTCGAAGTGCTGCGTGAGCCGCCTCTCCAGCCAGGGGCGGTTGGCCAGTTGGGTCAAGTGATCGGTGCGGTGCTGCTCGTCGAGGGCCACATGGCTGGCATGCAGTGCCTCCAGCTCACGTTGCTGCTCGGCCAGCCGGATGGTCATGCGCAGGTTCTGTTCGAACAGCAGTTCCTTGGCCTCGGCCAGCAGGTGAGCGTTGTCGATGGCTGGAGGGCTCGTGATTTCGAACAGGCGCGCCAGGGAAGGCAGGCGATGCTGCAGTTCCTGCATCACCGTCATCAGCATGACGATGTCCAGCGATGCGAGCGAGGCCAACTGGCGCAGTAGGGTGCTGAAGGCGGTAGCGGAATCCGCTGCCAGCCAGCAATCGGCGATGCGGCAGGAGAGACGCAGGCTGAGCTGGCGCGCGTTGCCGTCTGCCAGCGGACCATGACTGTCGATGATGCCGACCGCTATGGGGCCGGGTACCCCCCAACTGGCGGCGAGCCAGGCGCCTATCAGGGCATGATCGCAGCCGTAGCGCTGACGTTCGACCTCGGCCAGTGTTTGATGCTGGTGCAGATCGGGAAGGCTGGCGACGTAGGCTTCCCCGTCCAATGCCTCCAGGGCGAGCATGCCAATGTCCTGGAGCAGCGCGGTGGTGAACAGCTGGGGAGCATGGTCCGGACAGAGATGCTGGGCCAGCTCCTGGGTGGCCGAGGCGGCAATGATGGCCCGTTGGCACAGGTACTCGTGGTCGAGATGCCCTCCCGTCCGAGGGTGGGGCAGACCGAAGCTCAAGGCAATGGCCAGGGTGGCATCGAGGCCGATGCGTGAGACGGCATCAAGACTCGAGGAGACAGGGTTACCGCCGCGTGAATAGAACGCGCTATTGGCCATGGAAAGCAGGCGCAAGGTCAACGCCGGGTCCTGCTCGAAGATACGGGCATAATCTGCCAGGCGCAGTTCAGATGAGCGGGAAATGGCGATCACGCGTGCCGCCGCAGCCGGCAAACTGGGCAAGGTACGACACTCGGCCAGGCGGGAACGCAAGGCGTCGGGTAATGGAGAAAGGCCCAATTCGGCGGGATCAGGTGCGCCAGAGATTTCCGCAGTCGATATCCTATCAATCGACATTTTTTCCCGCCTATGCTGATTCTTGTTATCCCCGGCCAAGCCTAGCAGAACGGCTAGTATACATACGTTTGAGGCTTTACGTTTTCCTCAACGATGTATCTTCTCGCCGGCCGTGTCACGCTCAGCGTTCCCCGACCAGCGGAGCGAGGAAGCGTCGCCGCCGCTCCTGCTCGTCCAGAGGCTGGGCCAGGAGGTGGACGAGCTTGGCCATGACGGCTTCGGCGGTCATGCCGTCACCCGAGAGGACGCCAGCCTGTACCAAACCCTGGCCGGCGGCATAGTGGCCTGGAGCGATACCACCGAAGGGGCACTGGCTGATCGCGGCCAGCAGCTTGCCCTCACCGCTGGCCTTGGCCAGCACGCCGATCAGTTCAGGATCCGCCGGGACGTTGCCCCCACCCCAGACTTCGAGCAACGCGCCGCGCACACGGGCATCGTCCAGCCAGGCCTCGAGCTGCCAGGCCTGGATGCCGGGCCAGAGCACGAGGCGTACCACGCCGCCGTCGGCCAGTGCCGAATAGTCGGGGAGCTCGAAACGGGGAGCGCCGCGCTGCTGGGTCTCGAGCCCGCGGCCGGGATAGAGGATCACATCATCTTCGATGCGCTCGCCGAGAGTCGGGTAGTTGGGACTGGCGAAGGCCTCGTCGGCCTCGCTATGCATCTTGCGAGTGCGCACGCCCCGCAGCAGGCGTCCGCAGAAGGCCACGGCGACTTCCTGCAGTTCCGGCTTGGCGGCGAAGCGCAGGGCGAGTTCGATGTTGTCCAGGGCATCGCTGCTCTCGGCCTCGAGCGGATGCATGGCACCGGTTACTACCACGGGGCGGTCCAGGCCTTGGAGCTGATAAGCCAGGCTGGAGGCGGTCCAAGAGAGCGTATCGGTGCCATGCAGTACGACCACGCCGGCATATTCGCCCACCTGGGCGGCGATGGTCCCGCCCAGGCGCTGCCAGTCACGCGGGGTCGCCGCGCTCGAGTCGATGGGATCGTCCACCGCCTGTACCGTGAATTGGGGCAGGCGGGCCTGGCGCGTGGGCGGAAGGGTGGCCAGGGCGCGCCGCAACCGAGCCTCGATGTCTCCACCTGGTGCCAGCCCCTGGGCGCTGGGCAGCATGCCCAGGGTGCCTCCTGCGTACAGTACCAGCACGGGGCGATCGGCGAAGGTGGACTCGTTCATGGCAGCTCCTGCGTTGTCGTGTTCGAGGGCGCGGCTGGGCGCGCGAGCGACATGATAGCGGGACTCACCGGGGAACTCACTCGTCGGCTCTGACTCCGACGCCTTCCGCGACGCGCTTGCCGGTTAGCAGAGAGGCCGGGCCTAGCGCGTGAACAGTCTGCCGCTCCGATCCAGGTCGAGGCGACGGTTGCGCCCGGCCAGCAGAGCGAAAGCGGCGGCGGCGGCCACGATCAGCAGCAGCACAGTGGTGACCGTACCCATGCTCACTTCGAGTTGCAGCAGGACGCCAACCGCGAGGGGCCCCATGGCGGCCAGGGTATAGCCACCACCTTGGGCCAGGCCGGAGAGCTTGCCTGCAAGACGCGAATTGGCCGTACGCAGCACGATCAGGGTCAGCGCAAGGCTGAAACTGCCACCCTGGCCCAATCCCAGCAGCACCACGCCCGGCCAGCGCCATTGAATGTCGGCCTGCAGCAGTAGCCACAGGCCGCCTGCCACGCAGCCCAGCACTAGCAGCAGCGCCGGGCGCTGGTCGCGGCCGAAGCGCGCGAGCCATGGCGCGCCCAACGCCGAGATCAACTGCACCATGACCGAAGCGCCCATCAACCAGCCAGCTTCGGCTTCACTGTAACCGCGGCTCTGAAGCAGAGTCGGCAGCCAGCCGAAGACGATATAGGCAAGAGAGGATTGCGTGCCCATCAGTAGCATCACCTGCCAGGCCAGCGGCTGCCCGAGCAGCTCGCGCATGCTGCCGCCAGAGGGCGGCGCGGGCAGGTTGCGAGGCGTGCGCGGCATCAGCGACACCCAGGCTAGCAGGGCCACCGCGGCCAGCAGTCCCCAGCTCACCAGGCTCAAGCGCCAACTGCCCATGGCATCGGCCAAGGGGATGCTCAAGCCGGCGCCGAGGGCACCACCCAGGCACAGGGCCATGGTGTAGACCCCAGTCATCAGGTCCGCTCCGCCGGGCAGTTCGCGCTTGACCAATGCCGGAAGCAGCGTGCCGGCAACGCCGATGGCAGCACCCACCAGCAGGGTGCCGCCGAATAGCAGCGGGAGCGGCGGTGCGCCGCGTAGCAGCAGGCCGAGAATCAACAGGCCGAGGGCCAGGGCCAGGGTGTTCTCTGGCCCTGTGCGCTTGGCGAGCCAGGGCGCCAGCGGCGCGAAGATACCCAGGCAGAGTACCGGCAGGGTGGTTAGGGCGCCGATGGCCAGCGGCGACAGGCCGGTGTCCGCCTTGATCCGGACCAGCAGCGGAGCGAGGGAGGAGAGCGCCGGCCTCAAATTGAGGCCGACGAGAACCATCAGCAACAGAAACAGCGCAATGCGATGAGGGTCGGGTCTGGCGTCAGTCGTCATGGCCTTGCCACTTGTTGGTTTTCCTGTTCATTGTCGTCGCTGAAAAGCTCCTCACCGCAACGAGCGATTCCCAAAATCTCTCGTCCGCTACCCTCGTTCGCTACCAGGCCTTTGGCGTGCACGCCGCTCAGGCGCGACGTGCACGCTGGCCGCCGCGGCTGCGCCGCCGGCGGGGTGCCTGGCCGTCACCGTTGGCAGCGTTGCCATTACCGCTGCGCTGGCCGGACTGACCTCGATTGGCGCCGTCCTGGCGAGGTTGGCCGCGACCGCCGCGGCGGTTGCGGCCGTTCTCGATCGGCTCGGGCTTGGCGTTCGGATCGGGCTCGAAGCCGGGTTCGATGCGTTTCTCGAGGTCGCGCTTGATCAGGCGCTCGATACCCTTGAGCAGGACATGCTCATCGACGCAGACCAGGGAAACGGCCTGACCGTCGCTACCGGCACGGCCGGTGCGGCCAATGCGGTGGACGTAATCCTCGGCAACGTTGGGTAGCTCGAAGTTGACCACGTGTGGCAATTCGCTGATGTCGAGGCCGCGAGCGGCGATATCGGTGGCCACCAGCACCTGAAGGTCGCCGCCCTTGAAGGCCGCGAGTGCCCGGGTACGCGCCGACTGGCTCTTGTTGCCATGAATGGCCATGGCCGGAATGTCCTGCTTGGAGAGCTGTTCGGCCAAGCGGTTGGCGCCATGCTTGGTACGGGTGAAGACCAGTACCTGATGCCAAGCGTGGCGGGTGATCAGATGCGCGAGCAGCTCGCGCTTCTTGTCGCGGTCGACGCGGTAGACTGCTTGGTCGACGGTCTCGGCGGTGGTGTTGCGACGCGCGACTTCGATGCGCTCGGGGTTGTCGAGCAACTTGGCGGCTAGTGCCTGGATGTCGTCGGAGAAGGTCGCCGAGAACAGCAGGTTCTGGCGCTTCTCGGGCAGCAGGCGCAGCACCTTGCGAATGTCGTGGATGAAGCCCATGTCGAGCATGCGGTCGGCTTCATCGAGTACCAGGATCTCCACACGAGAGAGATCGACATGTTTTTGCTGTTGCAGGTCGAGTAGGCGGCCGGGGGTGGCCACCAGCACGTCGAGCCCGGGGCGAATGGCATCCACCTGGGGCTGCTGGCCCACGCCGCCGAAGATGACGTGACTCTTCAGCGTCAAATGGCGGCCGTAGTCGGCGATGCTTTCGCCCACCTGGGCGGCCAGCTCGCGCGTGGGTGTCAGCACCAGTGCGCGTATCTGGCGCTGTCCCGGGCGCGCTCCGTCGGCCAGTCGCTGCAGCATCGGCAGGGTGAAGCCGGCGGTCTTGCCGGTGCCGGTCTGGGCGCTGGCCAGCAGGTCGCCGCCCTTGAGTACGGCGGGAATGGCCTGGCGCTGGATCGGGGTCGGGGTGGTGTAGCCCTGGGCCTCGACGGCACGCAGCAGTTCGGCACGTAGGCCGAGTTCGGAAAAAAGGGTCATGCGGTCTCCGCAGATACGTCTTCGCCATGCCATGTGCAGCGGCACATGACCAGTCCCGGGCCAAGACGTGAGAAATTCGGTTCAGGGGCGCGGCAGGAGGGACCACGAATCGCCGCGAGGCGCCAGTATGACACAGTCATATCGAACATGCAGTAAGACCGTGTCTCACCGCATCTGCCTGATGCCGGCGGCGATCTCGGCGGCGACCTGATCCCAACTGCTGCCCAGGGCGCGTACCAGGGCGGGGTAGCCGTCATCGTCGAGCTCCGTCTCGCTATGGAAGCGTTCCATGGCCAGCAGGCGTCCATCGGGAGCCAGCAATTGCCACTGGCCGCTGGCAATGGCAAGTCCGTCATGGCGCCCCTGGAAGCGATCCACCTCGATGCGCAGGCGCAGTGCTTCGCTGCGCCCGAGGCTGGCCTCGTCGCGCATCACGCGGGTATCCGGCAGTCGCTCGGCCAGGCGTGCGCGCAGGCCACGCTCCAGTTGGCGCCCCAGCGGTTCGGCCCAGAGATGCTGGCGGGCGGCGTTGAGGGTGATGTCGTCGAGCTGCAGCACGATACCGTCGACGTCCAGGTAGTGCGCCAGGCGCGGCGACTGCACCGCCAGCAGGTGCCCGGCGGCCGGGCTGGTGGCCGGCGGAGCCACGCCGGTGTCCGGCAGCATGTAACGATTGGCCGGGGCGCTTGGCGACGCACAGCCGGCGAGCAGCAGGAAGGCCATCAGTAGCACGGGCCAGGGCATCCACTTCATGCATGACTCCCTATCACGAGTTGCATCAGCATAGCTTTTCATTGGCGGCCGCCTCATCGATTGCCGCGCGGTGCCCGGGGCAGCGGGTCCTCGGCGTCGAGGCTATCGAACAGCAGCGCCCTCGGGTTCTCGTTTAGCGTGCGTGTCACCGGCTGCAGGTCGCGCAGGGTGCGCTCCAGCCGTTCGGCGGCGCCGGTCAACTCCCGGTAGGCGCTGGAGTCCGGCGACAATCCCTCCAGCGTCTCGCGTAGCGCTTCCAGCGAGGCGTTGAGGTTGGCCGGCAGGTCGCGTGTGCCCGGATCGTCGAGCATGCCCTGCAGCGAGGCACTCAGTCCGCGGACTTCGCCGAGCATGGCTTCGGATGCCGTCAGGTTGCGCTCCAGGCCGGCGAGCAGCGGTTCGATCTCTAGCGCGTTGAGCTTCTCAAGCAGCGCCGTGACCTGGGCCTCGATCTGGGCGAACCCGGTCGAGGTGGTAGGGAACACGGTGCGTTCGCTGAAGGTTTCTGCCAGGTAGTCGTCCGCTTCGTCACGATAGAAGTTGATGTCGACGAACATCGCCCCGGTGAGCAGGTTGCCCGACTTGAGCGAGGCGCGCAGGCCGACGCCGAACAGGCGCTTGAAGCGCTCATCCCACTCATCTAGGTCGACCTGCTGGTTCTCGATGCCGAGGCGCTGCGGCTCGATGCGGATCAACACCGGGATCGCAAAACCGCTGCGATTGTCCGGCTGGCTGGCGGTGAACTGCCAGGGTACGGAGGCTACGGTGCCGATGCGTACGCCGCGGAACTCCACCGGGGCGCCGCGCGAGAGCCCGCGTACGCTGTCTTCCACCAGCAGCACGTACTCGAGATAACGGTTGAAGGTGCCCTGGCGGGCGCTTTCTTCGTCGGGGTAGAGGTTGAAGGTGGTGTTGCTCTCGACCGGGCGCCCCTGGGGGAGATCCTCGGGTACGCCGAAGGTGACGCCACCGCCGAGGAGTGCCTCCAGCGACTCCACGTTGACGCGAATGCCGTCGGCATCGAGGCGCAGGTCGATGCCGCTGGCCGACCAGAAGCGTGTGCTATCGGTGACCAGGCGGTCGTAGGGGCTCTCTATGAAGATGCGCTGGGTCATGCGTCGGGTATCGGCGTCGAAGTGAGCCTCCTCGACACGTCCCACGGTGTAGCCCTGATAGGTTACGGGGTCGCCGGGGCGCAGCGAGTTACCGAGCTGACTGATCAGGTTGATGCGCAGCCCGGCGGCATCGGCGGGAGCGATGGGCGGCTGGTCGCTGACCTCGAATTCGCGCACGCCGGGGTCGCCGCTGCCCGGCTGAAGTTGGATGTAGGCACCTGAGAGAACGGTCCCCAGGCCGCTGATGCCTTCACGACCGATGCGCGGCTTGACCACCCAGAAACGGCTGCCCTCGGTGAGCATGGCATCGGTGTCGGGTGACATGCGGGCGGTGATTACGGTATGCGACAGATCGTCGGAGAGCTGCACGCGCTCCACGCGCCCCACTTCCACGTTGCGGGTCTTGATCAAGGTGCTGCCGGCCTCGATGCCTTCCGCGTTGCTCATGGTCAGGGTGATCAGCGGACCGCGGCTGCGATAGTTGTCATAGACCAGCCATAGCCCGATCAGCATCGCCACGATGGGCACGATCCAGATCGGCGACAGGCGGCGCTGCGGTGTGGCGCGGGCGCGATGCATGTCTTGGTTGGCCTCGTTGTCGCGAGGAGTGTCGCTCATCCAGGGGTTCCTTGCGTTGCGTCGGGATCACGCGGCAGTGGTGTGTCCCAGATCAGTCTCGAGTCGAAGGTCATGGCGGCCAGCATGGTCAACACCACCACGGCGCCGAAGGCCAGCGCGGCAGGGCCGGGCGTCACCGACATCAGCGAGCCGGCACGGATCAGGGCCACCAGGATGGCCACCACGAAGACGTCGACCATGGACCAGCGGCCGATGAACTCGGTCAGCCGGTAGAGCCGGGTGCGGTGCACGGCGTTGAGTTCGCTGCTGCGGCTGGCCACCAGGCAAAGCCAGGAGAGGGCGACCAGCTTGCCCACCGGGACGATCACGCTGGCGACGAAGATCACCGTGGCAACTGGCCACGAGCCCATCTGGATCAGCTCCACCACGCCGCCGATGATGGTCGAGGGGGCGCTCTGCCCGAGACTGGTGGTGGTCATGATGGGATAGACGTTGGCCGGCACGTACATCACCGCGGCGGCGGCCAGCAGTGCCCAGGTGCGCTGCATACTGTGCGGCAGGCGGGCATGTAGCCGTTCGCCGCAGCGCCGACACTCGCCGCGGCCACCGCTGCCCAGGCGATTGACCAGGCCGCAGGTCGGGCAGCCGGCCAGCCCCTGCGAAGCGGCGGTAGTGCCGGTGCGGGCGTTTTCGGGAGCCTGCGGCTCGCCGGCTAGAGAAAACCACATCCAGTCGGAATCGATGGACTGTGTGGTATACAGCAGCAGCAGGGCGAAGGCGCAGAAGGCCCAGAAGGAGAGCCCCAGCTCGATTTGCGCCAGGTTCGCCACCTTGATCAGGCTCACCAGTGCCCCGATGATGAACACATCGGCCATCATCCACGGGTTGAGATGGGCCAGCGAACGCGCAATGGTGCGGCTGGCCGGCAATGGCTGACCCTGTAGCAGGCCTAGTTGCAACCACATGACGCCGAGCAGATATATGCCGGGCAACACGGCAATCGTCATGATCACAGCGATGGCCACCAGCGGTTGGTGGAAGCCGATCAAGGTGGTGGCCGTCTGGGTCAGTTCGATGCGGTTGCCCAGGCCGCCGACGCTGAAGCTGATAAAGGGGAAGGATATCGCCAGCAGCAGTGCGACCATGGCCGCCATGGCCAGCGCCATGCTGCGTTGGGCCGGCCGGTGATGGCGGGTGACCAGGGTATGCCCGCAGCGCGGGCAGTCGGCCTGCTGCCCCGGGTACAACGGCGGCAGCGCCACCAGCCAGTCGCACTCGTGGCAGGCGCGCAGGCGACGACGCGAGACGCGCGCCTCGGGTGGCGTGTGGTCCACTTGGGGTTCGCCTGAGGCGGGCAGGAAGCGAAGA
Source organism: Billgrantia zhangzhouensis (assembly GCF_021404465.1). GTDB lineage: Bacteria > Pseudomonadota > Gammaproteobacteria > Pseudomonadales > Halomonadaceae > Halomonas > Halomonas zhangzhouensis. The sequence goes on from NZ_JABFTT010000010.1 coordinate 182,769, forward strand.
GGTTGATTGAGCACGTGAGAGACGACCCGACGACTGAACGATGCGAGGAGTGCCTGTCCGCACGTATGACCTGGAAAGGCATACTGAAGTGTGACACGTTGACGCCGCGCGTACCATATACAAACATTCGACCCTGAATGTTCCCGAGGAGATGAAATTGTTGCTTCCCCTGATGGCCGTGGTGGCAGGTCTTGTGCTGCTGGTTTGGAGTGCCGAGCGTTTCGTCGACGGTGCGGCAGCGACGTCCCGGCGGCTTGGGGTTTCCCCGCTACTGGTGGGTATGCTGGTCATCGGTTTCGGCACTTCGGCCCCCGAGCTGATGGTCTCTTCCCTGGCGGCGGGACAAGGCAATCCCGGCCTGGCATTGGGCAACGGTTACGGCTCGAACATCGCCAATATCGGCTTGATCCTGGGGCTCATGGCGGTCATCTCGCCGCTGGCGGTGCATTCGAGCGTGATCCGTCGCGAGCTGCCGATTCTGGTAGCGGTGACGTTCCTGTCGGCGCTGCTGATGTGGGGTGGGGTGATCGGCCGTCTCGAAGGCAGTCTGCTGCTCACGCTGCTGGCGGCCATGATCGGTTTCAGTATCTGGCAGGCGCACCGTTCCAGCGGCGATGTCCTGGGCGCCGAAACGAAGGAGAGCCTGCAGGCCCATCCCATGTCGTTGCGGGCCGGGGTGATCTGGACCCTGGTGGGGTTGGCCCTACTGGTGCTGAGTTCTCGGATACTGGTGTGGGGAGCGGTGGAGATCGCGATCGGTTTTGGCGTCAGCGACCTGATCATCGGCTTGACTATCGTCGCCGTCGGTACTTCGTTGCCGGAGCTGGCTTCCTCCTTCAGCGCATTGCGCAAGGGAGAGCACGACCTGGTGGTCGGCAACGTGGTCGGCTCGAACCTGTTCAACACGCTTGGTGTGGTTGGGCTGGCGGCGGTCATTCACCCCATTGAGGTGGGGGGCGAGGTGCTGCTGCGGGACTGGAGTCTGATGACCGTCATGACGCTACTGATGACGGTCTTCGCGATTGGCTGGAAAGGCCGTCCGGGACGCATCAATCGACTTGAGGGTGCCATGCTGTTGACGCTGTTCGTCGGCTACACCGCGTTCATGGTGCATCTGGTGATGCAGGGCGCGGGGGCGCTTTGACAGGTGCTGCTGGCACCGCTGCGACAACCCGACACAGGGAGGAAACAGGACCTGCTGCACAGGCTCTAGTAGGCTTTGCGGATACAAGCACAAGACGTAGTGGAATGCATTGACCTGGGACAGTGTTTCGGCGCGTAGGCTTTTGTAAGCGACAACGCCCAGCAAGGCTCACTGTTCTAGGCTCTAGCTGTGTCGAGGTGAAATGCGCCACGACATGTCCAGGAGGGACATGCCGGAGGCACGACAATGGCACCCAGTGTGCTTTCGCATCCCTCGAGACGTCGACTCTCTCGCAGCCAAGAGGTACGTCATGGAGCTTGATCCCGTATTGCTATCGCGATTGCAGTTCGCCTTCGTCGTCTCCTTTCATGCCATTTTTCCCGTCTTTACCATCGGCTTGGCGTCCTACATCACCGTGCTTCATGCGCTGTTCTACAAGACGCGCAATCCGGCCTGGGACCGCCTGGCCTATCTCTGGACGAAGGTATTCGCCGTTGCCTTCGGCATGGGGGTGGTATCGGGCATCGTGATGTCCTTCCAGTTCGGTACCAACTGGAGCAATTTCTCCCAGGCGAGCGCCAACTTCATCGGGCCGCTGCTGAGCTATGAGGTCGTCACCGCCTTCTTCCTCGAAGCCGCCTTCCTCGGCGTGTTGCTGTTCGGCCGTGGGCGGGTGCCGCAGGGGGTGCATCTGTTCGCCGCTGCCATGGTGGCGCTGGGAACCTTCATCTCGACCTTCTGGATCCTGGCCGCGAACAGTTGGATGCATACCCCGGCTGGCGTCGATTTCACCAACGGTGTCTTCCGCGTCACCTCCTGGACGGAGGCGATCTTCAACCCCTCGTTCCCGTATCGCTTCGCGCACATGGCCATGGCCTCGTTCATCACCGGCGGCTTCGTCGTGGCCGGGGTCAGCGCTTGGTACCTGCTGATCGGCCGCGACGTCGAGGCCAACCGCAAGGCGCTGTCGATGTGCCTGTGGATGCTGCTGGTGCTGACACCGACCCAGGCGCTGGTGGGAGACTTCCATGGGCTCAACACCTTCGAGTATCAGCCGGTCAAGCTCTCGGCCATGGAGGGCAACTGGGAGACCCGCGAAGGCGCTCCCTTCCTGCTCTTTGCCTGGCCGGACCAGGCGGCACAGCAGAACCGCTTCGAGATCGGCATTCCCTATGCCGCCAGTCTGATCCTGACCCACGAACTCCACGGCGAGATTCCCGGCATCATCGAGGCACCTCCCGAGGAGCAGCCGCCGGTCGCCATCGTCTTTTGGTCGTTTCGCGTGATGGTTGGCCTCGGTCTGCTGATGATCGCGGTATCGCTGCTGGGCCTTTATCTGCGGCGTGGCGGCAAGCTCTACCATGCCAGACGCTATCTGCAGACCCTGCGGCTAATGTCGGTCGCGCCCTTCATCGCCGTGCTGGCGGGATGGATCACCACCGAGTCGGGACGTGCGCCATGGCTGGTCTACGGCATCATGACCCACGCCGAGGGCGTCACGCCTTCGCTGACCGGCGGCATGGCACTGTTCACTCTGATCGGCTACATCACGGTCTACGGCATCATCTTCTATGCCGGCACCTACTATCTGACCCGCGTCATCCGCTACGGCATGGAGCCGAAGGAGGAGGAGAAGCTGATCGACGATTTCGAGACGCCCAAGCGGCCCTGGTCGGCCACCCACACGCCATTCGACGACAATCCCGCCAAGAGGGAGGTCTGATCCATGGAAATGTTCGATCTGTCTGTGATCTGGGCGCTCATCATCGGCTTCGGCATCATGATGTACGTGCTGATGGATGGCTTCGACCTGGGGCTCGGCATCCTGTTTCCGTTCGCCCCCGACGAGGATGCCCGCGACGTGATGATGAATACGGTGGCGCCGGTGTGGGACGGCAACGAGACCTGGCTGGTGCTCGGTGGCGCCGGGCTGCTGGCGGCGTTTCCGCTGGTCTACACGGTGTTCCTGCCGGCGCTCTATATTGGTGTGTTCCTGATGGTGGCGGGGCTGGTGTTCCGTGGTGTGGCCTTCGAGCTGCGCTTCAAGTCGCGCCGCGAACGCCGCGGGCGTAGGCTGTGGAACCTGGCCTTCAGCGGCGGCTCGGCGGTGGCGGCTTTCGCCCAGGGGGCCGTGGTGGGAACGTACATTCAGGGTTTCGAAACCCAGAATGGCGTCTTCGTCGGCGGCGCCTTCGATTGGCTGACGCCGTTCACGGTGCTCACCGGGATCGGCATCATGATCGGCTACGCGCTACTGGGCACCACCTGGCTGATCCTCAAGTCGGAGGGCTACATTCAGGCCTGGGCCTACAAGCTCACCACGCCGCTGCTGCTGGCGGTACTGGTGATCTTTGGCATCATCAGCATCTGGACGCCGCTGGTGAACGAAGTCGTATGGGAGCGCTGGTTCGGTCACCTGCAGGTGATCTGGATCCTGCCGGTCCTCACGCTCCTCTGCATGTTCGGCATCTACTGGGCGGTGCGCCAGCGGCGCGAGCTGCTGCCGTTCATGGCCACGTTGGGTATGTTCCTGTTCACCTATCTGGGCCTGGTCGTGAGCAAGTGGCCCTGGCTGGTGCCGCCCAACTACACCATCTGGGACGCCGCTTCAGCTCCCGAATCGCAGCTCTTCCTGCTGCTCGGCGTGCTGTTCGTATTGCCTTTCGTGCTGGGCTACACCTTCTGGTCCTACTGGGTGTTCCGCGGCAAGGTGCGCCCGGGCGAGGGTTATCACTGAGCCCATGCGCCACGACTTACGCACGTCGCCGCGTCGATGGCTGGCGGCGCATGCCGCGCGTCAACGGGGCTGGCTGGGGCTGGCCGCCCTGGCGGGAATCGCCGCCGGGGCGCTGACGGTCGTCCAGATGGCCCTGCTGGCCTGGATCGTCAGCCGCCTGCTCGTCGACGGCGATGCTCTAGTCACACTGAGCGGGGCCTTCATCGCGCTGGTGGGCGTGCTGCTGCTCAGGGCCATGTGCCAGTGGGGGCAGGAGTTGGCCGGCCAGGAGGCAAGCCTGCGCATCCGTGTGTCGGTTCGTGCCGAGCTGCTCGATCACCTGGCGGCGATGGGGCCGGTACGTGCCGGCTCCCGCCACACGGCGGCCCTCGCCAGCCAACTGGTCGAGCAGGTCGAGGCGCTGGATGGCTACTTCGCACGCTTTCTGCCCCAGCTTCGCCTGTGTGCGGTCATACCGCTACTCATCGTGTTGGTCGTGCTGTCGCTCGATTGGCTGGCAGCCCTCTTCCTGCTGCTCGCCGCGCCCTTGATACCGCTGTTCATGGCCCTGGTGGGGATGGGGGCGGAGCGCCTCAATCGCGACCAGTTCGCTCTCGTCAGCCGGCTCTCGGGGCATTTTCTCGACCGCGTGAGAGGGATCGCCACGCTGCAGCTGTTTCATCGCACGGCGGAAGCCACCGCCGAGGTGCATGAAGCGGCGGATCGTTATCGGCGCTTGAGTATGCGTACCCTGCGCGTGGCCTTTCTCTCGTCGGCGGTGCTCGAGTTCTTCGCCTCGGTGGCGATTGCCGTGGTCGCCATCTATGTCGGCTTCGGTCTGCTGGGCTATCTCGAGTTCGGCCCGGCAGGGGAACTGACGCTATTCAGCGGCCTGCTGGTGCTGCTGTTGGCGCCGGAGTTCTTCCAGCCGCTGCGTACCTTGGCCCAGCACTACCACGATCGCGCGGCAGCGCTGGGAGCTGCGGACGGCATGCTGGCGCTGCTGGACGAGCCGGTACGCCATCCAGCGGCTGGGCGAGAGGAGGTGCCGCCGGAGGATGGCCTGGTGGCGTTGCGAGACGTCTCGCTCACTCATCCGGGCCGAGGTCGAGTGCTGGGGCCGTTGAGCCTCGCGGTGGCAGCCGGCGAGACGCTGGTCGTCACCGGCCCCTCCGGCGCCGGTAAATCGGCGCTGCTGCAGCTGCTGGCAGGCTTCGTGACGCCCGACGAGGGGGAGCGGCGGGCTCGGCGAGAGCTGAAGATCGCCTGGATGGATCAGCGCCCCGTGCTGATCCATGGCCGCCTGGCCGACAACCTGCGCCTGGCAGCCCCCGAGGCCAATGACGACGAGCTGTATCGCGCCCTCGAGCGCGCCGGGCTGGGCGAACTGCTGGCATCACTGCCACAGGGCATCGACACGCCGCTGGGTGAGCGCGGCTCGGGCCTCTCGGGAGGCCAGGCGCAGCGCCTGGCGCTGGCGCGGGTATTCCTCTCGAATGCCGAGCTGGTGCTGCTCGACGAGCCGACCGCCAGCCTCGACGAGGCGACCGAGGCACGGGTCATCAAGGCGCTGGCAGTCTTGGCCGAGGAGGGCAGGGCGCTGGTCATCGCCACCCATCACCCCGCCTTGATGGCCATGGGGAACCGGCGGCTCGAGCTATGCGAAGGGCGCCCGGTCGATCGTACCGGCACCGCTTCCGGCAAGGAGAAGGCATGAACGAGTCCTGGCTGAAAGTGTTCGCACCCTGGCTGCGGCTGCTCGGACAGCGCCGGCGGCGGCTTGCCATCGGCGTGGCGCTGTTGGTGGCGACGGTATTCGCGGCGATCGGCCTGCTGGCACTGTCGGGCTGGTTCATCACCGCCAGCGCGCTCACCGGCATGGCCCTGGCGATGGGGCTGGCGGCGAGTCTCGATGTCTATGTGCCGGGCGGCGGGATACGCTTCTTCGCCGTGAGCCGCACCGTGGCGCGCTATCTCGAACGCCTTTACAACCACGACACCGTGCTGCGCCTGCTGGCTGACCTGCGTAGCCGCCTCTTTGCCGCCATGGCCCGGCTCGACGACCGCACCCTGGCCCGCCAGCGGGCCAGCGACTGGCTCAACCGGCTGACCGCCGACATCGATACCCTCGACAGCCTCTACCTGCGCCTGCTGGCGCCGCCGCTGGTGGCGCTGGCGGCGATCGTGCTGGTGGCGGCTTTCCTGGCCCTGTGGGCTCCTGCGGCGGGAGTGGCGGTCGTGGCGCTGCTGCTGCCTGCCTGGGCCTGGCTGACCTTTGGCCAGGCGTGGCTGGGCATGGCCGCGAGCCGGCGGCAGGTGGGACACATGCAGCGCTTGCGCAGCCAGACGATAGAGCATCTGGGAGGGATGGCGGAACTCGAGGCCTACGGTAGTCAGGGCTGGCACCGTGGCGGCTTGAGCCAACGCGAGGCGGCGCTGAATCGCGACCTGCGTCGCATCGGTAACGTGGCGGGCTTCGGCATCGCGCTGGTCAACCTGGCGATCGGGCTGGCCTTGGTTGCCGTGCTGTGGCTGGGAGCGGCGGCCTGGCAGCAGGGGGCGATCAGCGGGCCGGTGATGGTCATGCTGCCGCTGGCGGTGCTCGCCCTGGGCGAGGCACTGGCTCCGCTGCCGGCGGCATTCACCCGGCTGGGAGCCAGCCGCGGCGCGGCCGAGCGGCTCAATGCGGTGGAGCGAGCGAGTGGGAACAGGTACGGCACGGAAAATAGTATCTTGCCGGCCGGCCCGCTGTCGGTACGGTTCGAAGGTGTTGGGCTGCACTATCCCGACGCGCTGGCGCCGGCCTTGGCCGGGCTGACGCTCGAGCTGGCTCCGGGGCGGAGGCTGGCGCTGACCGGCGTTTCCGGTGCGGGCAAGAGCAGCGTGGCGGCCCTATTGACCCGGCGTCTTCCGCCCAGTCAGGGAGCGATTGCGCTGGCCGGGGTGCCGCTCGGCCGAATCGACGAGGGCTCGCTGCGCGAGCGCGTGGCCATTCTCGGCCAGCGCATCGATCTGTTCCAGGACAGCCTGGCGGCGAACTTGCGCCTGGCAGCGCCGGAGGCTGACGATGAGCGGCTGTGGCAGGCCCTGGCCTGGGTCGATCTACAAGCGTGGGCGGCCAGTCTGCCGCATGGCCTGCAAACGCAAGTGGGCGAAGGAGGGCGGGCCTTGTCGGGCGGGCAGGCGCGGCGCCTGGCGCTGGCCCGGCTGCACCTGCGCGACCCGGGGCTGGTCATTCTCGACGAGCCGTTCGCCGGCCTGGATGCCACGACCGTGGCTCGGCTATCGCAGCGGCTGGATGAGTGGCTGCACGGGCGCAGCGTGCTCTACCTGGTGCACCAACTCGATGGCGGGGCTTTCGATCCGCCGGGCATCACCGAGGTCAGGCGCCTTGAGCAGGGTGGACTGACCGTTTGCGCTAAACCCGGGTATCCATCAGGATAAGGACATAAAGCCGATGAGGTGCTCCATGCGCGATTTCCTGAAGCGGCTGCCCAAGGCCGAACTCCATCTGCATATCGAGGGCTCCCTGGAGCCGGAGCTGATGTTCGCTCTGGCGCGCCGCAACGGAGTCGAGCTGCCCTATGCGTCGATAGAAGAAGTACGTGCCGCCTACGACTTCCAGGACCTTTCCTCATTTCTCGAGCTGTATTACCAGGGCATGAGCGTGCTCAGGCGTGCCGAGGATTTCCACGACCTGGCGATGGACTACTTCCGCCGCGCACACGCCGAGGGCGTGGTGCACGTGGAGATGCACTTCGACCCCCAGGCCCATCTGGCGCGCGGCGTCGAGCTCGAAGCGGTCATGGAGGGCCTGAGCCTGGCCCGCCGCGAAGCCGAGCGCGAGCTGGGTATGTCCACCGCGCTGATCATGGCCTTCCTGCGCGATCATCCCGCAAATGAGGCCATGAAGGTGCTGGATAGCGCCGCCCCCTACTGGGAGATGCTCGATGCCGTTGGGCTCGACAGCGCCGAACGGGGCCATCCGCCCTCCAAGTTCGTCGAGGTGTTCCAGCGTGCCAGGATGCTCGGCATCCCGCGTGTCGCCCATGCTGGAGAGGAGGGGCCTGCCGAGTACATCCGCGAGGCCCTCGACCTGCTTGAGGTGTGTCGAATCGATCATGGGGTGCGCTGCCTGGAGGACCCGGCCCTGGTCGAGAGGCTGCGTGACGAGGGCGTCGTGCTGACGGTGTGTCCGCTCTCCAATGTGCGCTTGAAAGTCGTGGAGCGCATCGAGGAGCACCCGCTCCCCCAACTGCTCGAGGCGGGATTGCGCCTGACGCTCAACTCGGACGACCCGGCCTACTTCGGTGGTGGCATGCTCGACAACTTCATGGCCTGCCACCAGGCCTTCGGCTGGTCGAAGGAGACCTTCGTGCAACTGGCCGGCACCGCCATCGAATCCGCCTTCATGAGCGACAAGCGTCGCCTGGAACTGCACCGGCAGTTGGCCGAGAGCGCCTGAACAAAAGGGCTTACATAACGAGCTGATACAAAAGAGCTTCCCCGGCCTGGGCCGGGGAAGCTCTTGTACTCTTTTTATAGTGCCTTTTTATCGTTCCCTTGCCTCAATCCCTGCGACTGGGCCGCTTATGGAAGCGCCGGTACCTCGAACTCCGGCATCTTGCCGGTCAGGGTGTGCAGGAAGGCGGTGATGTCGGCGATCATCTCGTCCTCGAACTCACGGTTCAGCATCTCGCGCCCCATGATGGCCACGGCTTCTTCGAGGGTTTCGGTAGCGCCGTTGTTCATGTATGGGTAAGTCACGCCCACGTTGCGCAGCGTCGGGGTGCGGAACTTGTACATGTCGGCTTCGTCGCCGGTCACGTCGAAACGACCCACGTCGGTGGAGCCGGGCACCTGGATCGCCCAGAAGTTGCTGTCGGTCAGAGCCGGGCCGCTGTGACAGGCGATACAGCCGGTATCGACGAAGGCCTGCATGCCGCGTTTCTCCTGATCGTTGATCGCGTCCATGTCGCCGCGCAGGTAACGATCGAAGGGCGAGTTCGGCGTGTTCAGGGTGCGCTGGAAGCTGGCCAGTGCCTGGGCCAGGTTGTCCTTGTTGATCGGGTTGTCGTCACCGGGGAAGGCCTCGGCGAACTTCTCCTGATAGAGTTCGAACTCTTCCAGACGCTCCAGGGCGGCGTCGAGATCCATGGCCATTTCGATGTCGGCCTGGATCGGACCCAGCGCCTGGCCTTCCAGGTCGGGCTCGCGGCCATCCCAGAACTGGGCGCCGAGGAAGCCGGAGTTCAACACCGTGGGCGTGTTGCGGTCGCCGATCTGGCCATCGTGGCCGGTGGCGCGCGGAATGCGGTCCGCCCAACCCAGGGCCGGGTTGTGACAGGTGGCGCAACTGATCACGCCGCTGGACGAAATACGCGGCTCGAAGAACAGCATGTTGCCCAGTTCCACCTTCTCTTCGGTCAGCGAGTTGTGGGCCGGAATCGGCGGCAGGTGAGGCAGTGGTTCGAAGCGGTCGCGGTAGTCGCCGAGGCCGTCGTCGGCGGCCACGCCGGTTGCCGTCAGCGCGGCGCTCAGCGACACTGCGGCGGCAATGAGTGCCGGCCTGGCGAGAGCAGTATGAATCATGACGAATCCCCTTGGTTGCAAGCTAGAGACGGTTGTAGCCTGAAGTGCAACATCAGGTTACGGTTGGCTCTTGAGTGGTATCAACCAAGCAAAATGGTCGGAATGGACACCTCATTGAGGTGGGTCAAGTTTTCTTCACTCTCGCGCTCCGACAGGTGACAAACGCTTGTTTCACAAGTGAAGGTATGATCTCTTCGGTCGCCTTCGGGAGGATCCAAGATGACCCGTTACCGCTACTCGCCGATACCGGAATCGCAAGTCACGCCCCGCGAGCTGTTCGAGTCGCGGCGACGCTTTCTCAACACCGGCCTCGCGCTGGGCGCCGCTGCCATTGCTCCTGGCCTGCTCTGGCCGCGCTCGTCCCACGCCTGGCAGGGCCCCCTCGAAGCTCGCATCGACGCGCAACTGCCGAGTCACGACCTGGCCGGGGGCGAAGCACCAACCTCGCTACGGGACATCACCACCTACAACAACTTCTACGAGCTGGGCACCGGCAAGCGCGACCCCGAGATCTACGGCCACCAGCTCGTCACCGATCCCTGGTCGCTGACCATCGATGGGGAAGTGGACAAGGCGGGCACCTTCGCTCTTGAGGACATCCTCAAGCATCAGGACCTGGAGGAGCGCATCTACCGCCTGCGCTGCGTCGAGGCCTGGTCAAAGGTGGTGCCCTGGATCGGTTTTCCGCTGGCGAACCTGCTCAAGCGCCACGAGCCGACCTCTCGCGCTCGCTACGTGGTGTTCGAATCGATACACGACCCCGACAACCTGCGCGGCCAGCGCCGCAGTGTGCTCGACTGGCCCTACCGCGAGGTGCTGCGCATCGACGAGGCCGTGCATCCGCTGACCTTGCTGGCAGTGGGGCTGTATGGCGAGATTCTGCCCAATCAAAGCGGCGCGCCGATCCGCTTGGTGGTGCCGTGGAAATACGGCTTCAAGAGCATCAAGTCGATCGTGCGCATTTCGCTGGTCGAGGAGCGCCCGCCGAGCTCCTGGGAGGAGCGCAACCCCGAGGAGTACGGCTTCTATGCCAACGTCAATCCCGCGGTGGATCACCCGCGCTGGTCTCAGGCGCGGGAGCGCAGAATCGGCGAGAGCGGTAGGCGCGAGACGCTGATGTTCAATGGCTACGCCGACGAGGTGGCGCACCTCTACGCCGGCATGGACCTGCAGCGACACTATTGAACAAAGCGCCAGCCACTCAGGGAGTCATGTCAGCGTGGATCAACGCACCGCTATCAACCTGTTTCGCCTGCTGGTGCTGGTGGGCTGCAGCGCGCCGGCGTTCTGGCTTGGCTGGCAGTGGTTCTATGGCGATCTGGGTGCCGTGCCCGGCGAGGCCGTGGTGCACTTCACCGGCAAGACGGGGCTGATCCTACTGCTGCTGACCATCACCTTCAGCCCGGCGTTTCGCTTCACCGGCTGGGTCGGCTTCATGGCAGCCCGGCGTCAGATCGGCCTCTGGGCGTTCTTCTGGCTAGTGGCCCACATGCTGGCCTGGATGGGGCTGGATCAGTACTGGGACTGGCCGTGGATTCGCCGCGAAATGGTCGAGCTACCCTACATTCGCTACGGCGTGGCCGCGCTGCTGTTGCTGGTACCGCTGGCCATCACCTCCTTCGCACGTGTGCGGCAGGCCATGGGCTGGACGGCCTGGCACTGGCTGCACCGCCTGATCTACGTGGCCGCGGCGCTGGGGGTGACGCACCTGTGGATCCTGACCCGTGCCGACTACCTGCTGCCGACCCTGTTCGCCGCAGTGCTGGCGGCACTGACGCTGTTCCGGCTCATCGACGCCGCCATCCATCGCCAATGAAAAGGGTGCGGGCAAGTGCCCGCGCCTTCTTCTCTAGGGAAACGCTTCACAAATCGGCGAGCGAGATGAAGCGCAAGGCGCACGGAGCACAGGAACCGGAGCATATGGGGTATATGTGAGGATTCCGCGCACCGCGCAACGCAGCGATTCGCTCGCGCAGGCATTTGTGTAGTGTTTCAATGCGTTGTCACCAGCATCACAACACTAAGCGCAGCCGAGACCCACATCGCCGGCTGGATGTCGTAGAGCTTGCCCGTGGCCAGCTTGATCAGCACGAAGCTCAGGAAACCGAAAGCAATGCCCAGGGTGATCGAGTAGGTCAGCGGCATCAGGATGATGGCCAGAAAGGCCGGGAAAGCCTGCTCGAACTGCGACCAGTCGATCTTGCTCACCGGCGCCAGCATGAACAACCCGACCAGCACCAGGGCCGGCGCCGTGGCGATGCCGGGCACCAGCGACAGCAGCGGCGAGAGGAACAGGAAGGGCAGGAACAGCAGGGCGATGGTGACCGCCACCAGGCCGGTACGGCCTCCCTGGGCCACGCCGGCACCGGACTCGATGAAGGTCTGGGCGGCGCTGGTGCCGAGTGGAGCGGCGATCATCGAGGCGAAGGCGTCCACGGTCATCGAGCGCTTGAGGTTACGCGGGTTGCCGTCCTTGTCCTTGAGATCGGCGGACTCCGAGAGCGCCATGAAGCACGACAGCGCATCGAAGAAGTTGGTGAACAGCATGACAAAGATGAACGGCAGGTAGGCGACCTTGAGCGCACCCCAGATATCCACCTGCATCACCGCGCTGAAGTCCGGCCAGGCGGCGATACCGCTCCACTCCACCACCACGTCGCCGCCCCACAGGCGCCCCATGGGCGTGGCCAGCAGGGTGGTCAGGGCGATACCCAGAATCAGCGCGCCGTTGAAGCGCAAGATCACCAGGATGGCGGTGGCCATCATGCCGATGAAGAAGGTGATCAGCGAGGCGTCCATGCTGCCCAGGGTGACCAGGGTGGCATCGCTACCGACGATGAAACCGGCGTTCTTGAAGCCGATGAAGGTGATGAACAAGCCGATGCCGCAGGTGATGGCATAGCGTAGCGAAGACGGAATCGCGTTGATGATCGCCTCGCGCACGTTGAACATCGCCAGGGTGGCGAACAGCACGCCGGACCAGAACACACAGCCCAGCGCCACCTCCCAGGAAAGCCCGGCCCCCTGCACCAGGGTGTAGGTGAACAGCGCGTTCATGCCCATGCCCGGCGCTACCAGAATCGGGTTGCGGGCATACAGGCCCATGGCCAGGCTGCTCATGAAACTGATCAGCACGGTAGCGGAGAGCGCCGCCGAGAAGGGGATGCCGGCATGGGAGAGAATCGCCGGGTTGACCACGATGATGTACATCGAAGCCAGGAAGGTAGCGATGCCCGCCAGAATCTCGGTGCGTACGCTGGAGCCACGACGGCTTGCGCCGAAATAGCTGTCTAGCCAGCTGCTTCCTTGCCCCGTGGCTCGCGCGGAGGGGTGTCCATCTGCCTTGTCGGCTAGGGAGGAGGTCGGTTCCATATCTGTGTCCGTTGTTGTTGGATTGGCGTTATCGAATCAGCGTTGTTGGATGCCGCAGCAACAGGCTGACCGTTTGGTCAGGCTTGTTCGGCTACAGCCTAGAAGATATTTGACCGATTGGACAGGCGGGTTTCGACTAACGTCGTAGAGCTGGGTAGGAGAGGGCTGGAGATGTGGGATAAGGCGAGAGAGGTGAGGGACAAGGCTCACCTAGGCGTTGCCCTCAACGTTTCGCTTGGTTACGGTAGGTAAAAAGCTGCAGAAGATGGCTTAAGTAACCAAGACGTACTCAGGGATGCCGCATTAGGGGTGATGAGAATCGTCATCCATTCTGCCAGCAGGGCGGTAGCGTTCCTGGAATTCACGGCTCAGTATCCGCACCCCGGCAAAGCTTCTGCACAGCACATGCGTAACGTCGCAGCTCTTCTCGGTTCGGGGGCTGTCGCACTTCATGAAAGTGCTTTCACCTCCTCAGCTTGGGATCAGGTGTGTGCATTTTTCTATTTTTTATTTAGATAAGAGAGTGCGCATACAGTATATTGATTCTGGCAAATCGAGCATGCACGCGAATTCTGCATAGGTAGCCGAGCTATAGTTAAGTGCGAGAAAAATCAACGAGTTGGAAGAAAAGGAGCGCGCCAGATAACGCTGTTGAACGCGCAGGGGTATTCATCCAATATCAGGATGCGCAGTCCAATCGCTGTTAGGGCTTATGCACATGCTCACACCAATGATGGTTCAGTACCTGGTCGGCCTTTGCTGCTTAAGGCACGACCCAAAAGCTGTCGATGTCACGATCGGGGACATGGTCTTGGATGAAGCTGCCGGCAAAGAGCGTGATGTCGATGTGACGGTCACCGTCACTGACTCAAACGGTGAAGTGTCTGCTTTCAAAGCCTCTGAGGTAAAGCACGAAGGTAAGCCCTTGGACGTAGTTGCGGTAGAGCAGCTCATTCTGAAGTTGGCTGACATGCCTAGAGTTACTTACAAAGCTATTTTTTCAACTTCGGGATACACCGATGGGGCTCAGGCCAAGGCAAAGAGGCACGAAGTAGATCTATACAGCATGCTGCCTTGGGATCGTCCAATAGCAGAAAATTTTCCAGACTTTCCAGGAGTTGGAACACCCGGCGAATTTTTGGCCCATTTTCAAAGTAGCTTGTTATATTGGGCTGAGTGGCAGAGCTATTTTGTTTCTACTACCGGGCCAGAGTCTTTCTCGTTCAAAGACGAAACGCCGCTGTTCTCGCCTGAGGGAAAAAAGCATCAGCAGTATTCGACGATGCTTGAGTATTTGAATGAAGTACTGATGCGATCTACAGGACTCTTGTGTACGCAAAGTCCCGCCAGTAATGTGCTTAAGACCTTTCCGTACAACATGCACAATGAAGCAGAGGGTTATATGGCTGGGCCCGCTTGGCCGCATACTCATACGCTTGACCTGTCAAATGACGAGGTTTATCTGCGATTGGAGGGACATGCCCCGTTCCGCTTGGATTCCGTAACTATTTCAGGTCACTTGCAGTGGCGTAAACGAGTTATCGAACCACAGTTCCATATCTTTGAACGCGTCAGTGACCAGGCGATTTTCGCGGGTGCGGCAGTAGCTGACTATGGTGTTGATGATGGGCGTATGTTCGCCATGATTTTTCCAGCCAAGGGGTGTGAAGTCGGAATTCACCGTTTTCAGATACCAGAAAAACAGAGAAACTTGATCCGTGGTCTTAAGATACATACACCGCCCTAACAATCGCAGGCACAGAGACGGCTTTTTCATTGCGGCTGCGCCTTCATTACAAAGCCGCGCGTGCTGCGGGCGTTAAGTGTATCTATGGATGATCGAGCTTTTACAAAACTGACAGAGTACCTTCAGCAGGTGCCTGCAATTGAGGGCACTGTCGGTCACGGGGCAGGTGATGATGGCCGGTGGTGGGTTAAGTTCACAATCAACATTGACCATCAGTTGGCTTGGCAAACTGTGCAAGAGCTTGGGCATGTACTCAACTATTTGTCTGTGAATGAACGCCTGCCAATGTCCTTTCATCCTGTGTCACCACCACCATACATGAATGGCGGCCCAGCGGAGTTTCTATCTTGGGTCATCGAGTGCCACGATCCTGAGTTCAAACCGGGCACGTGTGTAAAGTGGTTAGAGGGTAGGTTGCCCAATCCCGTTGCGGATCTCGAACAATGGGAAATGGAGTGAGCACACTTAACAAATTCTTGAAGTATGTTCCGGGCCTGACGGCCTTCCACCGGACGCCCTTTTCTCCGCTTCGCTGCAAAAAGGTCGCCGCTGAACAAGCGCGTTAAACCCCAATAAGGAGATAACATGGCTGTTAAGAAAAAATCAGTAGAGATTGTTTCTCTAGTCGATGAAGAAGGGAATACTCCTCGCCCCCGTCTTCATAAACTTCAGATCAACAACTTCAGATCAATTGGGGCTGAGACGGTTGAGATCGAGCTTGACGACATCGTTGTTCTTGTCGGGCCTAACAATGTCGGTAAAAGCAGTATTTTGAGGGCATATGAAACAGTAATGTCCCACGGCTCCAAGGATGGAAGGCTGACAATAAACGATTTCCCCAATGGGCAAGTTGATCCAGAAAATCTACCTACAATTGAATTGCATACAATTGTGTTTGATGATGCACCGGGTGAAAGATGGCTTGAGCCAACTGCTGATAACGAGTGGTTAATACGTGAAAAATGGGTTTGGGACAGCCCAAATAAAGACCCCAAGAGACAAGGGTTCGATACCCAAAAAAATGATTGGGATGATCAAGTTCCTTGGGGAGCACCGAACGTTGCTAACTCTCGACGCCCCCTCCCGCATAGGATAGATGCTTTCGCAACACCAGAAAAGCAAGCAGCTGAGATAACCAAACTAATAACCAGCATGCTAAAGGAAAAAATATCAGAAATTAAGTCAGACCCTGAGCAAGAAAAATCCGACTATGAGCTGATACTAGATAAAATTCGGAATCTTCAGACAAAAGTCGTCCAAGCGACCGAGGATGAAGTCAAAGTGATCGAAAGTGAAGTCTCCGAATATTTGAGCAAGTTATTTCCTAAGCATCAAATAAAATTCGATGCAAAACCAGAAGCTGATCTTGAAGGAGCATATCAACCCTTCAAAGGTAATGCAGATCTTCTTATGGGGCCAGAAGACGGCTACTTTAGCACTATTGAGCATCAAGGGAGTGGTGCAAGGAGAACTCTGTTATGGGCAACATTAAAATACTTATCAGAATCTCAAGATAAAAAGGGGTCTCGCCCGCATGTGCTATTGCTGGATGAACCTGAAATATGCCTGCACCCTTCCGCTATTCGGGAAGCTAGGTCGGTCCTTTATGATCTACCGGAAAGCGGTAATTGGCAGGTTATGATTACATCGCACTCTCCAATATTTATAGATTTGTCGAAAGACAATACCACCATAATCAGAGTGTTTCGGGACGAAGACAGTGAGGTCAAGAGTACAACATTATATCGTCCTGAAAGAGCGAAACTGGACGAAGATGATAAGAGAAATTTGAAGTTGATGAATGTCTGTGATCCTTATGTTCATGAGTTTTTCTTTGGCGGAAGACAAGTCATTGTTGAGGGTGATACTGAGTATACAGCTTTCTCGATGTTAAAAGAGTTCTATCCAGATGAATATGGTGATGTTCAGATCATCAGGGCAAGGGGAAAAGGAATTATTCCGTCGGTAGCCAAAGTGCTCAAACAGTTCTCTAAATCGTTTTGCATTCTTCACGATACTGATGAAGAGCGTGCGGCTAATGGGAACAAAAACCCCGCCTGGGGCATGAATAAAACTATTGCAGAGTTGCAGGAAGATGATGGAAGTGTAAATCTCGTCGCTTGCAAGACCTGTTTTGAAACGGCTCTTTTTGGGGAAGAGGTAAAAAATGAGAAGCCATATAATGCGCTAGTGCGGATTAGAGAGGATGAAGGTGTTCGCGAAAAAGTAAAAGCTTTGCTCGATTACCTGATTGGCGTGGAAGGTTCGGTGCTGCCAGAGAACTGCATACACTGGGAGGCCGTTGAGGAGCTGGCTTAATAATCGGCTGCACGGCGGCCGATTTTCCGCCGCTTTGCGGCTCCAAACCGGCGCGTGAGCCGAGCGTATGTCATAGGGGTATATACCAAAGATGGGAAGTAACAACCGAAATAAACCCTGTTGGTGTGGCTCAGGAAAGAAATACAAGAAATGCCACCTGAATCGAGAACAGCAAGAGCCGCTTACACGTGGGGATCTGGAAGCATATTCAAAGAATCAGAAATCCAAAAAAATATGCAGTGTTGAGAATCTATATCCCGACGAGTGCTCGGGCAAGATTATTAATGCACACACAATTTCCAAAAGTGGATCATTGAAAGAGATCTCTGAAAACGGACACGTAATGGGTACTAAGCCAAGTCTGGCTGGCCTTATTAAAAGTGATGGAAAGCTGGCTCTTGAAAAAGTAGGGATAAATAAGGCTTCAACATTTACTGGATTTTGCTCAGCACACGATAAAAATATTTTTTCCCCTTTGGAAGATGAAAAAATTACATTGAGTGACAAACAACTTTTTTTACTTGCATATCGAGGATTCTGTAGGGAGTTATTCCACAAAGAACAGAACAAAGAAACAGCCAATCTAATGAAGGAATCTGATCGAGGTCAAGATCAAATGTTGCAAGCAATGCTTCAAGGTTATGCTGGCGCATATGACAGTGGCGTTGATCTGGCATTGAGAGATCTTGGATTTATTAAGAAAGAAATGGATTCTATTTTAGTTAGCGAAGATTATTCAAAAATAAATCATTGTGTGTTTGAACTAGATGCGACCCCAAAGATTTTGGTTAGTGCAATGATTACTCCGGAGATGGACTTTCAAGGCAATGAGCTGCAAAGGCTTGGGCTACAAAACGAAGTTTATGAATACGTAATCTTTAATTGCATAAGTTACGAAAACAAGGGCTGCTTTGTTTTTTCATGGCTTGCAAGCAACGAAAAGCACTGCGATAGATTTATCGAATCGCTTCTAAAACTTGATAATGTGCAAGTGTCAGATGCACTTGTTCGGTTTTGCTATTCTTTCAGTGAAAATACATGGGCCTCTCCTTCCTGGTGGAATTCACTTTCTGAAGAAGAGAAAAATTCAATCGGAAAAAGATTAATGCATGGTACTCCCATGGAAAATCATCCACCAGACTGCCTTGTTGATGATGGCTATAGATACAAGGCAATGAGCATTAATAAACGAGAGTTGAGGGTGTCTGAAAAGACATAACAAATCAATGAACTACGCGCCTTCGGGCGCCGGACGCGCTACCGCGCGCCGGTTATTGAGGCGTTAGGGGTACAGGATGAATCCAACGAGTTTTATTTGTGAGCGCTCAGCAGAATATATATTGGTTCCTCAGGTAATAGAGGAGCTTAGAAATAAATTCCGGTATGTAGTTCCTATATATCCATGGATTTCGAGAGAAGGAAGCAATATATCTAAGCTGGTCAATGGATCCTATTCTTTCAAAGTGCTTGGACTTTATCCACGACGCCCCAAGTTATTGCCGAACGATGAAAGAACAATAATTGTGAAGTTCAGCGAACAAGTTATCTATGGCGCAAAAGCTAGTCAGAAATTGGGAATCCCTATTATTGCTGGCTGTCCATTGGCAAAAAGTTTTTGGGAATTAAGTAAGTGTGAAGATTTTCTATGGGCAGATTTGGCTGAGTTCAATGCTGATGATATTGATTATTGTGCCGTGATTAATGCTCAGGGCGTAATAGCAGAGGAGCCTGAAGGTTACTTCTTTAAAGATACTGGCAGGGTTTCTGAAATTATTGATCGCTCCGACAAACACTTTGATATAAGTACATTTATTGATGCAATTAAAGAGATCAAGATGAGCAGCAGGGGAGCAGGACACTATATCCCAATGTATTTTATGGGTGGATATAAGCCTGTATACTTTCTGCTAGCAAACCCCTAACAAGTCAAAGCACGCGGACTTGGCAAAAACTGTCACCTTTTTCGCTTGCGCAAAAAAGTCGCCAATTTTACCAATCCGGTGTTTGAGGCGTTGAGGCTGTAGAAAAAAATCCCACAGTGTAATGACCCCCTGGTTTTTGCACACCCTACGCTGCTAATGCGGGGTGTGCTTGGGGTGCCACATAGCCAAGAGACTGATGTGGCCGCTCTTCGTTGTAGTATCGGATCCAGCGGCCGATGATCGCTCTGGCCTGCCCCAGCGACTCAAACCGATGTAGCCAGA
>NZ_JABFTT010000011.1 GCF_021404465.1 Billgrantia zhangzhouensis
TGTGCTGGAGGGCATGAACAACCGAATCAAGGTCATCAAGCGGATGGCCTACGGGTATCGCGACACGGCGTACTTCTTCCTGAAGATCCGTGCCGCGTTTCCCGGCAAAGTGCGATGAACCATAAAAAAGGCAAGGGGAGTCCCCTTGCCGCAACGTTCGAACACCGCGCCTCGGGCCTTGTGCCCTGGCGCGGTGCCTCGGCATTTTCGCCGGATTCGGCGCGATGTCAAGCCTGGTTACCGTGACCCTGTGATGAGTGGCACCGAATGCACGCGCGAGTCCCCGTGAGGGATTCGTCGGATTTTCACGACTCATCCGATAGGGGCAGCCCATCATGAAACCTTCGCGCGGTCAGCCGCGTAACGAAATACGTCAGGCACTGGCGGCCTATCGCGGCGGCTTTCGCAGCGTTGGTGTCTATAGCGCAGTGATCAATCTGCTGATGCTGGTGCCGCCGCTCTACATGCTGCAGGTCTACGACCGGGTGCTGGCCTCGGGCAATACCACCACGCTGCTGCTGCTGACGCTGATGGCGCTGGGCCTGCTGGCGTTGATGGGCGGGCTGGAATACGTGCGCAGCCTGGCGGTGATCCAGATCGGCGAGCGAATGGACGAACGCCTCGGTGAACGGATCTACGCCGCGGCCTTCGAGCGTGGCCTGGCCGGCCAGGGTGCTCAGGCGGGCCAGGCCACGCGGGATCTCGATTCGCTGCGCCAGTTCATCACCGGCAACGCGGTGTTCGCCTTCTTCGACGCCCCCTGGTTTCCCCTCTACCTGCTGGTGATGTTCCTGTTCCATCCCTGGATCGGCTGCTTGGCACTGGCGGGAGCGGTGCTGCTGGTCGGCCTGGCGTGGCTCAATGAGCGGCTTTCCCAGCCGCCGCTGCGTGAAGCGGGCGGTCTTTCGGTGCAGGCCGCCAGCACCGCCGAGGCGCAGCTGCGCCATGCCGAGGCCATCGAAGCCATGGGCATGCTGGGTGCGCTGTCGCGGCGTTGGGTGCGGCTGCATGGCGGCTTCGTGGCCCTGCAGGCGTTGGCCAGCGAGCGCACGGCGCTGATCACGTCCATTTCCAAGAGCCTGCGGGTGGCGCTGCAGTCGCTGGTCTTGGGGCTGGGGGCCTGGCTGGCGGTAGCGGGCCAGATCAGCCCGGGAACGATGATCGCCGGCTCGATCCTGATGGGACGCGCGCTGGGGCCCATCGACCAGGTCATCAACGCCTGGCGGCAGTGGTCCTCGACGCGGCTTGCCTACCAGCGGCTGGTGGCGCTGCTGGAGGCGCACCCGCCGCGCCGGCCCGGCATGGAACTGCCGGCGCCGAGCGGTGAATTGACGGTGGAGCCGCTCAGCGCGGTGCCGCCGGGGGGCACGGTACCGACACTGGTGCAGGTCGGCTTCCGGCTGGCGCCGGGCGAGGTGCTCGGCGTGATCGGCCCGTCGGGCTCCGGCAAGTCGACCCTGGCGCGGCTGCTGGTGGGCGTGTGGACACCGCGGATCGGCACGGTGCGACTCGACGGCGCTGAGGTCCAGCGCTGGGACAAGGCCCAGTTAGGGCCGCACATCGGCTACTTGCCCCAGGACGTGGAGCTGTTCGCCGGCAGCGTGGCGGAGAATATCGCGCGCTTCGCCGAGCCGGACTCCGAAAAAGTGATTGGTGCTGCCAAGGCGGCGGGCGTGCATGAGTTGATCCTGTCGCTGCCGCAGGGCTACGACACGTCGCTGGGGGATGGCGGCCTGGGGCTGTCCGGTGGGCAGCGCCAGCGCATCGCCCTGGCCAGGGCGATGTATGGTCCACCCGCGCTGGTGGTGCTCGACGAACCCAACGCCAACCTCGACGAGACCGGCGAGAAGGCCTTGCTGGAGGCGCTGGGCCGGCTGCGCGAACGTGGCGTCACGGTAGTGCTGATCACTCACCGCCCCACGGTGCTCAAGGCCACCACGCATCTGCTGGTACTGCGTGAAGGTCGCCTGCACAAGTTCGGGGCGACCCAGGAGGTACTGCAGGCGGCTGCCGCGTCGCGTCAGCCGGCGGCGAGCGGCCCGACGTTGATGGCGCAGAGTCCTTATTCGATGAACAGCACGATGAATGGCGCTTACGCCATGGGCGATGCCTCAACGAAGAACGGCGCCAACATGAGGGATAAGAGTGTCGAGACGGCTGCCGCGGGTGGCCAGGGAGGGCGTGCATGAGCACTCTCGACGAGCGTAAGACGTTGCGCCCCGCAGTGGAGCCGGCAACGCCCGATTGGCAGGCGCTGGCCTTGCGTCGTCAACGCCGGCCGAGGCGCCTCGGTGGGTGGTTGCTGTTGCTGGGGTTTGCCGGCTTTCTGACATGGGCGGCGCTGGCGCCACTGGACAACGGCGTGGCGGTGCCGGCCACCGTGGTGGTATCGGGCAACCGCCAGGCGGTGGAGCACCCCAGCGGCGGTATCGTCGGGCGGCTGTGGGTACGCGAGGGCGATCGTGTGACCCAGGGCCAGACGCTGGTCAGCCTGGATGCGACACGGCTGCGGAACGAAGCGGATATCTTGAACGTGCAGCACGGCGCTGCGTTTGCCGAAGCCGCACGCCTCGAGGCCGAGCGCGATGGCCATGAGCGTATCGAGTATCCCGAGTGGTTGGCGTCCACCGCTGACGTGGAACTGCTGACCGTGCTGGAGCTGCAGCGACAGCTGTTCGCCAGCCGGCGTGCCGCGCTGCAGTCGGAACTGGACGGTATCGAGGCCAATCTGGCGGGGCAGCGTTCGCTTGCCTCGGGCCTGGAATCCTCGCTGGTGCAGAAACGCCTTCGCCTGGAGGTGTTGGGCGAGCAGCGCGACAACCTGCGCGAGCTGGCCGGCGAGGGCTACATTCCGCGCAACCGGCTGCTCGAGGTCGAGGGCTCGTATGCCCAGATCCAGAGCGAAATCGCCGCCGATATCGGCACGCTCGAACAGACCCGTCGCCAGATCGACGAACTGCGGCTGCGCACGACCCAACGCCGCGACGAATATCAACGCGAGGTTCGGGAGGCCCTGGCCCAGGCTCGCCTGCGCGGGCAGGAACTGGCCGGACGCCTGGCGACGATGCGCTTCGACCTGGCGCATACGCAGTTGCGGGCACCGATGTCGGGCATCGTGGTGGGGCTGGCGCTACATACCGAGGGGGGAGTGGTACAGCCCGGCGCCTTGCTGATGGAGATCGTGCCGGAGGGCGAGCCGCTGCTGGTCGAGGGGCAACTGCCGGTAGAGCAGATCGACAAGGTGCATCCCGGGCTGCCGGTGGAACTGGCCTTTACCGCCTTCGAGCGTAGCACCACGCCTCGAGTGCCGGGCGAGGTGACGCTGGTGTCTGCCGACCGCCTGATCGATGAACAGACGGGAATGCCCTACTACCGGTTGCAGGTGGAAGTGGCAGCACAGGACCTGGAAGGGCTGGGCAGTGTCCCGCTGAAAGCGGGCATGCCGGTGGAAGCCTTCGTGCGCACCGGTGAGCGCACCTTGCTCAACTACCTGTTCAAGCCGTTGATGGATCGGGCGCGCACCGCCTGGGGGGACGCATGAAGGAAATAGCGATGGGGCTCTGCCTGGCGTTGGCGGCCATGTCCGCCCAGGCGCTGGATTTCCGCGAAGCTTACGAACTGGCGCTGCGCCATGACCCTACCTGGCAGGCGGCCCGCAGCGAGAGCGCCGCGGGCAGCCATGAGCGGGCGCTGGGGCGTGCGGCGCTGCTGCCCAACCTGAGCTACCGCTATACCCGCATGCGCAACGATGCGGAGATTCGCCAGGACATCCCCGCAGGCGCGACCCGTCAGGACATGGAGTATTCCAGCTACTCCTCGGGTTTCACCCTGACCCAGCCGCTGTTCGATGCCGCGGCGTTCGCCCAATACCGGGAGGGTAAGGCGCGGGCCGAGGCCGCCGGCCTGACCCTGGAGCGGGCCCGCCAGGCGCTGGCGGTACGCGTGCTGCAGGCGTATACCGAAGCCCTCTATGCCGAGGAGGAGGTAGCCCTGGTGCGCGCCCATGGCCGCGCCCTGCAAGAGGAGGCCGAACGCAGCCGACGCTTCGTGGCAGGCGGCGAGGGCACCCGCACCGACCAGATGGAGATCGAGGCGCAGCAGCGTCTGGTGGAGGCGCAGCTGATCGAGGCCGAGGACCGCCTGCAGGATGCCCGCAACGCCCTGGCGGTGTTGATTGGCCACTCGCCAGCCGCTGCGCTGGCGCCGTTGCGTGATGCCGCGCTCATGCAAGCGCCCGACCTCCTACCGCTGGAACAGTGGCGCGAGCGCGCCGTGGCCCATAACCCCGAGCTTGCCGCCCAGCGCAGCCTGCTGGAAGCCACTCGGCAGCAGCGTAACCGGCAGCGCGCCGGCCACTTGCCCAGCGTGCGGCTAGTGGCTCGCAGCCAGATCACCGACTCCAACGCCGAAAACCAGGTGGGGCAGCGCTACGACACCGATAGCATCGGCGTGGAAGTGCAGGTACCGCTATACGCTGGCGGGCGCGTGCGCGCCGCCAGCCGGCAAGCCAGCGACGCCCTGGAACAGGCGCGCCATGAGCTGGATGGCGCCACCGCCGAGCTGCTCAACGACGTCGAGCGCCAGTACCGCATGACCCTGAGCAGCCAGCGGCGCATTAACGCCTACCGCCAGGCCGTGGCCGCCGCCGAGGCGCGGCTCGACGCTACCCGACGCAGCATTCTTGGCGGCGAACGTACCAACCTCGATGCCCTCAACGCCGAACAGCAGCATGTCGAAGCCCAACGCGACCTGGCCCGTGCCCGCTACGACTACCTGCTCGCCTGGCTGTCGCTGCGCTGGCAGGCGGGCGTGCTCGACGCTGGCGATATCGAACGGGTGGCGCGAGCCTTTGCTCAGCCCATGCTGCAGGGTGACCTGGGCAATCGAGACGTATTAATAAGAATGATTATCTAAATTATTGACATCATAATTGCATTTGCAGATGATTGCTCTTCTTACGTATTACCTATCAAAACAGGCGCCCATGAGGCGCGATTCAGGGGATCCCAATGAAGCTGTCACTGTGTCATGGCCGGAGCATGATTCTGCCGCGGGAGGCCAGTCATACCTCAAAAGCCTGGTACATCAGCCAAATCTCGCTCACCGCGCTCATCTCGGTAACGCTACTTACCTCGAGTGGCGTACTGGCACAGTCCTCATACGACGCGACATCGCTGGAGACAGTGACCGTCACCGGCGAGAATCTCTACGAGAACGTGGGCTATACCCGCCGCAGTACCAGTGCCGGCACCGGCTTGACGCTTAGCCAGAAAGAACTGCCGCAGGCGATCAGCATTATCACAGAGCAACGCATACAAGATCAGAACCTGGACTCCATTGAAGCGGTGCTGAGCAATACCACCGGCATTTCGGCGCGCCATCTGGACAGCGACCGTATTGCCTTCTCATCACGTGGCTTCCGCATCAACAGCTACCAGTACGACGGCATCCCCACGCTCAATACCGATGGCCGCTGGTACTTCGGTGAGGGCCGACTCAATACGGCCATTTACGATCGCGTTGAAGTCATTCGTGGTGCCAATGGGTTGGTAAGCGGCTCGGGAAACCCGGGGGCTTCGGTCAACTTCGTACGCAAACACGCTGACAGCCGCGAATTCACCGGTTCCGTTTCTGGCACCCTGGGCAGTTGGGATAAGCGCGGCAGCACCGTCGACTTGACTACCCCCCTCACGTCCTCGGGCGATGTGCGAGCCCGCTTCATCGGCGGTTACGAGGAGGGCGGCGCCCACCTCGATCGCCAGGACAAGCGCCGCACGTTCGGGTACGGCATCATCGACGCCGACGTGACGGAGTCCACAACGCTGTCGATAGGCTTTGACTACCAGGATAGCCACACCTCTTCGCCGACGTGGGGCGGTTTACCGCTGTGGTTCAGCGATGGCACGCCGACGAACTACTCACGCTCCTTTAGCGTGGCGCCAGACTGGTCCTACTACGACTTCGAGTCCGAGAAGGTCTTCGCCAACCTGGAGCATCGCTTCGATAACGATTGGCGACTGCACGTGGCAGCGACCCACGAAAAGACCAATATGGATGGCAAGCTCGCCTACCCCTATGTCGAAGGGGGGCTGCCGGACCCGGTCACAGGAAGCGGCGTCTTCTTCTATACCGGCTGGAACCGCGGCGAGCGCACGGTCGATGCCATCGATGTGCTCGCCTCTGGCCCATACGCGCTGTTCGGGCGCGAGCACGAACTGGTCGTGGGGAGTAGCTACAGCGACCAGGAGAACAACTACGAGAATACTTTCATTAATGGCTTCAGCGTCGATGATTTCAACAACTGGAACGGCTCGGCGCCCAACGAAGGTTGGCTAGAATTCTCTCCATCCGAAGCGTCCAGCACGCGCCAGAAAGCCGTTTATACAGCGTCGCGGTTCTCGCTGGCTGATCCGCTAACGCTGATTGTTGGCGCACGCTACACCGAGTGGGATGGGATGACGCTGTTCCGCAGCCTGGATCGCCAGAGCAAGAGCGAAGTCACGCCTTACGGAGGCCTGGTCTACGACTTCAACGATACTTACTCGGCATTTGCCAGCTACACCGAAATCTTCGAGCCACAGAACTACCGCGATAGCAGTGGTCGCTACCTGGACCCCGTAGTAGGCAGGAACTACGAGACGGGGCTCAAGGCGGCATGGTTCGATGGATTGCTGAATGGCTCCTTCTCCGTGTTCCGGATTGAGCAGGACAACGTCGCTCAGGCGGATCCGCTCCTCCCTGGGCAAACCGAGACATTCTACTCTGCCGCCAATGGCGTGGTCAGCGAAGGCTTCGAGATCGAACTGAGTGGTGCGGTCACCAATGATCTCAACATGACCGTCGGTTACTCCCATTTCACTGCAAAGGCCAATGAGGGGGCTTTCAACACCGATCAGCCGCGCTCGCTGTTCAACCTCTTCGCCAGCTACAACGTGCCCCAACTGCGCGAGCTGACCGTGGGCGGTGGCGTTAACTGGCAGAGCAGCATCTTGGCCAGCAACCTTACCACCCCGGCCGGAATCCCCGCCGAGTTCGAGCAAGGTAGCTACACTCTGGCCAATCTTTTTGGTCGCTATCAGTTCACGCCGGAGCTATCACTTCAGGTCAACGTCAAGAACCTGTTCGACGAGAAATATTACAGCCACATCAATGGCTACGGCGTTTACGGCGAGCCGGCCAGCGTAACCACGACGCTGACCTACTCCTTCTAACCTGGGTGCATCCCGCGACTATCAAAGCGACAACGGTGCTTATTGAACAACGACCCTTGTCTGGCTGAATCAGGTGGGGGCCGATCACGCAGCAGGAGAGCAAAGCATGAGATGGCGTTGGCTTGATGGAGGCAAGATACTCTGCGTCGCGCTACTGGCGTCGACCAGCGTTGGCTTGGCGAGTGCGCAGCAGTATCCCCTCGAGATCGAGCATGCCCTGGGTACCACCGTAATAGCGGCAAAACCCGAGCGGGTAGCGACCGTTGCTTGGGCCAATCATGAAGTACCGCTGGCCCTGGGTGTCGTGCCGGTCGGTTTTGCTGCCGCCAACTTTGGCGATGAGAATGGCAATGGTCTGCTCCCTTGGGTCGAGGCACGACTCGAGGCGCTCGGCGCGGAGTCGCCCATTCTGTTCGACGAAGGGGATGGAATCGACTTCGAGGCAGTGGCGGCCAGCGCGCCGGACGTCATTCTTGCGGCCTATTCCGGACTCAGCCGCTCCGATTACGACACGCTGAGCAAGATCGCCCCCGTCGTCGCCTATCCCGAAGCCCCCTGGGCGACGGACTGGCGCGATATGATCCGACTCAACAGCACGGGCATGGGCATGGCCGAGGAAGGCGAGGCACTTATCGCTCGGATCGAGGCACAGATAGCCAACACCGCCGCCAGCCACCCTGAACTAGCGGGTAAAACGGCGATGTTCGTCACCCACCTTGACCCCACGAATCTCAGTCGTATCTCGTTCTATGCCGACAATGACGCGAGGGTGCGGTTCTTTCACGATCTCGGGCTGGCGTCGCCCCGTTTCGTGCAGGAAGTCTCGACCGAAGGCAAATTCGCCGGCGAGATCAGTTCCGAACGCATTGACGAACTAATGGATGTGGACATCCTCGTCATCTATGGCGGGCAGCCCTTGATCGATCGATTGTCCGCCCATCCGCTGACTTCCCGATTGCCCGCGGTTGAGCGGGGTTCGCTTGTCATGCTGGACAATAGCCCGCTCGGCACCGCCGCCAATCCTACGCCAATGTCGATCCCTTGGGTGCTTGATGACTATGCCGATCTGCTCTCGAGTGCGGCGCGCAAGTCGGAGTGAACGCGACCGGGCCCATGGTCCCGCTCTTTCCGTCTCACATCCGGGAGCGCGCAAGCGGTTCGGCTGGGGGGTGGCAATGGTGCTTCTGCTCGTCGTGGCCGTGGGGCTCTCCATGACCTTTGGCGCGCGCGATGTCGGATGGCCGGAGGTCGTGGCGGCGTTGTACGGTCAGGTCGATACCATCGGGGAGGCCGCCGTGGCGAGCCGGCTCCCGCGCACTTTTCTGGCCATTCTCGCGGGCGCAGCTCTCGGCCTGTCGGGCGGTGTCATGCAGGGGCTCACGCGCAATCCACTCGCCGATCCCGGGCTGCTGGGCGTGAACGCCGGGGCGGCACTTGCCGTTGTCATTGGGCTGGCGTGGTTCGGGATCGAAGACGCCACTCTCTATATCTGGACCTCGATCCTGGGTGCCGGACTGACGGCTGTCGTGGTCTATGCCATCGCCAGCCTTGGCCGAGGCGGAGCAACACCGCTCAGACTCGCGCTTGCGGGCGCGGTGACGACCGCGGCGCTGAGTTCCCTGACCACGGCGGTCGTATTGCCGCGCGGCGATATCGCCGGACTCGTGCAATCCTGGATGGTCGGCGGGGTCGGAGGTGCTACCAGGGACCAGATCGTACCGGTCCTGCCTTTTCTGCTCATGGGGCTTGTCGTTGCGCTGCTCTCGGCCCGCAAGCTCAACCTGCTTGCGCTTGGGGACGATACGGCAACCGGGCTCGGCGAGAAAGTGGCATTGGCGCGAGCCATGGCAGCGGTCGCAGCGGTATTGCTATGCGGCGCGACGACCGCCGTGTGTGGTCCCATCGGGTTCGTTGGGCTTGTCGTACCGCATGCCTGCCGCCTACTGGCAGGGAGCGATTACCGCTGGCTCCTGCCGTTTTCCGCGCTTGGGGGAGCGGTGCTGCTGACGTTCGCGGATGTGTTCGGACGGCTCGTAGCGCGACCGGCAGAGCTGGATGTCGGCATCGTCACCGCCTTTATTGGCGCTCCCGTCTTCATCTGGATCGTGCGCCGACGGAAGGTAGGGGCGCTATGAGTGAGCCGCTCCGGAGCGATCAGCTATGCCTCGCTGCTGCCGGAATCGCCCGGATTCGCCGGAAACGCGCCAGGCGGCGCTGGTATGTTTGGGCGGTTCTCCTGGCCTGCCTGCTGGCGGGGGTGGCACTGACATTGATGCGGGGGCAGTCGTTCACGCCGTCGATGACGCTGCTCCGCGCGCTCGGCGGCGCGGATGTGCCGGGAGTGGGATTCACCGTACGTGAATTGCGCCTGCCGCGGGCAGTGGTCTCGATTCTCGCGGGAATCTGCTTCGGCCTCGGGGGCGTCGCTTTTCAGACAATGCTGCGCAATCCGCTCGCCAGCCCCGACATCATCGGCATCAGTACGGGAGCAAGCGCTGCTGCGGTTTTCGCTATCGTGGTGTTGTCGATGAGCGGTCCGGCAGTTTCCATCGTCGCGGTCGTCGCGGGGCTAGGCGTCGCGCTTCTGATCTATGCCCTCTCCTGGCGGAGAGGCGTAACCGGCGCGCGGCTCATTCTTGTCGGGATCGGTCTTGCTGCGATGTTGCAGAGCTTTACCGCCTATTTGCTCATGCGTGCGCCGAGTTGGAGCCTTCAGGAGTCGCTACGCTGGATGGCCGGCAGTGTGAACGGTGTCCAACTGAATCAGGCACTACCGTTATTCATTGCCCTCCTGTTCTTCGGTGGGCTGATCTTAAGCTGCAGCCGCGATCTCGAAGCCCTGCGCATGGGCGATGACATAGCCGAGGGGCTTGGGGTCCGGCTGACGGCGACGCGTGTAAGCGTCATCGTCGCTGCGGTCGGGCTTGTCGCTTTTGCCACGGCGGTTTCGGGACCGGTCGCTTTTGTGGCCTTTCTTTCCGGTCCGATTGCGGCACGCCTGACAAGCCGGAACGGATCGCTTCTCATCCCTTCGGCTCTCGTGGGAGCTTTGCTTGTTCTTCTGGGCGATTACGTGGGCCAATTTCTTTTACCCGCGCGCTACCCGGTGGGGATCGTCACCGGCGTGCTCGGTGCGCCCTATCTCGTTTATCTCATCATTCGTGACAATAAGAGCGGAGGCGCCCTGTGAGCAGTCCCTCACTCCTCGTACACGACCTCATGGCGGGCTATGGTGAACGCACCGTGCTGGACGACATCAACCTGACGATCCCGTCGGGTAGGAATACCGCTATCGTGGGCGCGAACGCCTGCGGGAAATCGACCCTCCTGCGTACGCTCTCGCGGCTTCTCGTACCTGAACGCGGCAAGGTTTTGCTCGACGGTCTCTCCATCCACCGGCTTCCCGCACGCCGCCTTGCGCAGCAATTGGGTCTTCTGCCGCAATCACCCATCGCGCCTGAAGGAATCACCGTGCTCGATCTCGTCAGCCGAGGCCGCCATCCTCGTCAAGGCCTGTTCGCGCGCTGGAGTAGCGCCGACGAGGCTGCTGTAGCCGAGGCACTGGAGGCCACGCACACGACGGAACTGGCCGAGCGTGCCGTGGAAGAACTATCAGGTGGGCAGCGTCAGCGGGTCTGGATCGCCATGGCGCTTGCACAGCAGACGGGGGTTCTGCTCCTTGATGAGCCTACGACGTTTCTCGATATCAATCACCAGATCGAGGTGCTCGATCTTCTGACTGATCTCAATCGGATGCGTGGCACGACCATTGTGATGGTCCTGCACGAGCTCAACCTTGCGGCGCGTTATGCCGATATTCTTGTCGCCATGGCGAAGGGGAGGATCTACGCAATAGGAGCCCCGGAAAAGGTACTGACCGAACAGATGGTGTGGGAGGTCTTCGGCCTCGCGAGCCGAGTCATAGAGGACCCGGTCACAGGCAAGCCGATGATGATCCCGCTCGGGAGGCACATCGCGTGCGAGCCAAGTCGCGATAGGGTCGAAGAGCCGATCAAGAATACTCCCAGCGCTGAAATATGTGCCTAGTCTGGTTGTGATCCCGCTCGGTGAGCGTCGGGATGAGCGGGAGCGTGTCCACGGTGGTCTAGCGGCCCCGTTAGTCGCGAGAAGACAGCATCCTCTCGCCACAGACGATGGACTAGTGCCATCGCCACATGACCGACAATCAGCCCCAGCAGCAGCCAGGCCAGGGTGCTGTGCAACAGGTCGGCGGGCGCTACCATCCAGGGGATATCGCGCTCCGCTTCCGGCAGCAGTTCCATTCCATAGAAGAGCAGGTGGCCACCCCGGCCGTACTGACGCAGGATGGCCATCGCCGGTATCAGGATCAACAGCACATAGAAGGCCAGGTGCACGCAGCGAGCCGGCACGCCGGCCAATCCCCTTGGGCGGGGCGGTCGGTGATGGCGCTGGCTGTAAGCCCAGATGGCGCGTAGCAGCGTCGTCAGCAGGAGCATGGCACCCAGCGAACCGTGGGGGCCGATCCTCGCCAATAACAGGGTGACGGCGTTCTCGCCGGCCCCTTTCCAGGCTAGCGTCACGGTGAACAACAGTGTCACCTGCCCTGCCGTGAGCCAGTGCAGGATACGGCTGATGCGTCCGTAGCGATCTGGGGTATCCCGCCAAGGGGAGGGGTGGGGGCTGCGCCGATTCATCGTGTTGCGATCCTCGTAAAGTCGTTCAGCGACTGCCCTTGCCCTGGACGCTAGTCGCCATGCTGGTGACGTAGCGCTTGGGCAGGCCGCACTTGTTGATCAGGTAACGGCGGATGGCCCTCGCCACCTTGGATTCCGCGGCGTCCAGGCATAGAAGGGGGCGGTGTCATCGAGTTTCGCCGCCTCGCGGCAACCGCCATGACGGATGATCATCATAAGCAATCTTAATGCTATAAATAGTATTGATGTTTATCAATTTCATATGGGTTTGATGAATCATCCCCGCTGAGACGTTATCTCTGAGGGCATGGGAAAAATCGAATGGGAAAAGGGCGATGAAGATGGCGCGTCTCTGCTGGGCGGCATTAGCTGCATTGAGTTTTGCGGTGGGGTTTCTAGGCCTGTTTCTGCCCCTGCTGCCCACCACGGAGTTCATGCTGGCAGCGGTCTACTGTGCGTCGCGAGGTTCGCCACGTTTTGAGGCTTGGATCCGCTCGCGGCGTTATGTGGGACCGTTGCTCGAGAGTTGGGAAGCGGAGCGGGCTATCCCCCGGCGTGCCAAGTTCGTCGCTGTGGGGATGATCTTCGCCAGCATGGTGATGATTCTGCTGCACTTGGGCGATGGCTGGTTGCGCTGGGCGATTGCGGCAACGCTGGTTGGCGTGTCGGTATGGTTGGTAACGCGACCGGAGCCTTCTTCACCCATGCGCTGATCCTCCGCCTGATGAGGACTCTCCATGAGCGGCCATTCGGTGAGTCTGGCGCTGAGGGGGCAGCAAGCCCCCTCCTGTGTTCAGTACGAGTTCTAGGCAGAGTTGCACCTTTGAATGACTGTTGAGTACGGCTCATTGCGGCGGCTGGGCTCATGCCGGGCTGGCGGTGGGGCGCACCACGATCTCGCTGGTGTCCACATCGTCGGGCTGAGCGATGACGTGAGCGATAGCCGCGGCAATGGCGTCGGGCTTGAGGGCGATCTGGCGGAAACTCTTCATCGCTTCGGCGGCGCCGGCATCGGTGATGGTGTCGGCCAGCTCCGATTCCACCACGCCGGGATAGACGCAGGTGACGCGCAGCTTGTCGTGTTCCTGGCGCAGTCCGTCGGAAATCGCCCGCACGGCATACTTGGTCGCACAGTAGACGGCGGCGGTGGGCACCACATAGAGCCCGCCGACGGAGGAGATGTTGATCACCTGTCCGTTGCCCTGGGCCTGCATGGTGGGCAGTACGGCGGCGATGCCATGCAGCACGCCGCGGATGTTGACGTCGATCATGCGGTCCCATTCGTCGACCTTGAGCGAGGCCAGGGGCGAGAGCGGCATGACGCCGGCGTTGTTGATGATCACGTCGATGCGGCCATGAAGCTTCAGTGCGGTATCGGCGAAGGCCTGCACGTCTTCCCGCTGGGTGACGTCCAGCGTGCGGTAATCCACGCTGCCGCCCTCGCTGCGAATGGCCTGGACCAGCGCTTCCAGCCTGTCGGTGCGGCGTGCGCCGATGACCAGCCGATGCCCGTGGCTTGCCAGCAGGCGGGCGGTAGCCTCGCCAATACCGCTGCTGGCGCCGGTGAGAAGGATGACTTTACTCATCAGGGTGACCTCCGTATGGATGGCTTAAACGACCTCTCGCCGGGCTCGGATAGCGACCCGTGGGTGAGCCCAGGAGCCAGAGCGTCGTTGAGACAAGCCTACGGAGGCGGTGGAAAGGCCAACAGAGTCAATCCTATCGAAGTCTTGCCTAATCCTATTTTAAAGATTGGATATAAATGAAAATTTGCCGTGATAATTGCATAAAAATAAGATGAGGAGGAAAGAGGAGTTTGCGTGTGGCTACCCTGTCTTCCCCTTCCCCCCAACAGCGAATGATCGAGCTGCTGTATCGGCTGGCACCTCA
The DNA here is from genome assembly GCF_021404465.1 of Billgrantia zhangzhouensis. Taxonomy (GTDB): domain Bacteria; phylum Pseudomonadota; class Gammaproteobacteria; order Pseudomonadales; family Halomonadaceae; genus Halomonas; species Halomonas zhangzhouensis. The sequence goes on from NZ_JABFTT010000011.1 coordinate 13,778, forward strand.
TGAGGGCTATACCGAGTCACTGCTGGATGGCGTGCGCTTCATGCGTTCGAACCGCCCGCTGAAGCTCACCCCGGTGCTGTATGAGCCGAGCATCGTGATCGTGTGCCAGGGGCGCAAGCGAGGTTACCTGGGTGGCGAAGTGTATCTCTACGATGCCCTGCACTATCTCGTGCTGTCGGTGCCGCTGCCCTTTGCCTCGGAAACCGAGGCCAGCCCTGAGGAGCCGCTGCTGGCCATTTCGATTCGGCTGGATATGGCCGTGGTGGCGGAGCTGGTCTTCGTGTTGGACCAGGCGGATGCACGCTCTGCGGCACCGCCGCGGGGCATGCTCTCCACGCCGCTCGATGCGCCCATGTCAGACGCCACGCTCAGGTTGCTCGAATCGTTGGGCTCGCCCATGGAGGCTCAAGTGCTGGCGCCCAATATCGTGCGGGAGATCTGCTACCGCGTGCTGGTCGGCGAGCAGGGCGGCAGTGTGCGCGCGGCGCTGGCCCAGCAAGGCCAGTTCGGCAGGATCGCCAAGGCGCTGCACCGCATCCACGCGGAGTTTGCCGAGCCCCTGGAGGTGGGGGAGCTGGCCAGCGAAGTCGGCATGAGTACGGCGGCCTTTCACGTGCACTTCAAGGCGGTGACCCAGACTTCGCCCCTGCAGTACATCAAGTCGACGCGGCTGCACCAGGCCCGGCTGCTGATGATCCGTGATGGCCTGCCCGCAGCGGCCGCCGCTGCCCGGGTGGGCTACGAGAGCCCTTCGCAGTTCAGCCGCGAGTTCAAGCGCTTCTTCGGCCGGCCGCCCGGCGAGGAAGTGCGCGAAATGAAGGCCTCGCTGGTGCTGTTGCCGCCGGCCCAGGCGGCGGGCATGGCGCAGCCGCATTGAGAGTTTAGGGTGATAAGGCTGGCGCCGCTGACTCATCATCAGCGGGCCAAACGCGTCAGAAAGATAGCTGACGCTCAGAACCAACTTACGGTCAGTGCAGCGAGATCATTCGCCGCCTGCTCTTTCGTGCAGCCACCATGAACCATCTTGTCTGACAATGCTTCAGAAGCTCCGATCAGGCCAACGCAGCGACGGTGGTCAGCCTCGGCCGGAAGGCGAGATAACGGTGCCAGCACTTCCACCACTGCTACATAGAAGTGGAAAGCCAGTCACCAATAGCGGCAAAAATCTAAGGTGGGGGGCATGCTAAGTTTGGCCGCGTGCCAATTCGCGGCTACGATTGGCAGCCGCGGAAATGGTTCTCGATATTAAAGAAGACAGTCCCTGCTCGGGTGACATCAGTTGGTCAAGACCTGCTGCTGTCGTACCATTTGGAGACGTTACACCTTGGCGCAGGTCAATGAGAGATTCGTTGGTTTCTATTGCAAGCATGCTAGAACCTGCCACGGTCTTCTTTGCAAGGTCCAGCGCTATTTCCAAAGGCAGCCCTTCCGCCTGACCTGCTGCTGCCATGGATTCGATCATGTGAAATACATAGGCGGGACCGGAGCCAGAAAGTGCGGTGACAGCGTCGATTTGTGCTTCCTCGTTCAGCTCCACCACATCACCCACAGCCTCCATGACCTCCAAGGCAAGAGCCACATCTTGCCGTTCAGCTTTGTCGTTTCCGGTGATGGCCGTTATGCCCTGGCGAATCATTGCCGGTGTGTTCGGCATGGCACGGACAATAGGGGAGTGTGGGAAGAATGCCTCCCAAGATGAAAGGGTAATGCCTGCAACTACCGACAGAACGAGGGTGTCTTTACCTATTGTGGGTAATTTTTCTGCGATAGTATCCAAAGACTGAGGCTTAACGGCGATAACGACGACTGCAGGTGCGTGCGGTAATTTTCCTCCCACATTCACGCCAAGCTCTCTGAGCTCCGCGCGTGGAAATGGGTCCACTACATGAACGGCTGAAGGATAAATTCCACTGGCAAGCCAGCCGTCTAGCAAGGCCCCACCCATACGCCCGCAGCCTATGAGGACCAATCCCCGTTCATTCACTTTCCAAGACATGACTAGCTCTCCAAGGTTCTTTTCTTTCTATGGCGAAGGGCATCTTTTTCTAGGGCTGCGGCGAAAATCGGTTCCCAGCTACGAATGTGATAATGCAAGAGCTTGAGCAGCTCATCTTTCTCACCAGCCTCAATGAGGTCAATAATGCGGTAATGTTCCTCAACGGACTCACGTTGCCGATCTATCCCGGCACCTGATCGAATCCCGAAGAGCCGCATCCTGTCCCGAAAAGCTAGTGCCGTCTGTGCTAACAATTCGTTGCCGGAGGCTGCAAACAAGGCATCGTGAAAGGAACGGTCAGCGATGAGGTAAGCACGCACATCATCATCGTTCACGGCTTGCTCAATCTCGCGAGCATATTCCCTGAGCATCTCAGTATCACACGACGCATTGTCCATCATTAGCTTGGCAGCTTGAAGCTCCAATAAATCGCGCATATCGAAAAGGTCATGTAACTGTTTCTTGGTAGGTCGTGATACCCGAAACCCTCTGTTTCGGACTGGCTCTACCAAGCCGGTATTTGCCAATTCAAGCAACGCCTCACGCACCGGCGTCGTCGAAACGTTAAGCTCGGCCGACAGCGCAGGAACGGAGTAAAGGGTGCCAGGAGGGCTTTCTCCCGAAATGATCTCCGACCTCAGTTGCTTGAGGATACGCTCACGAAGGTTCTCTTGCATCGCATTGATCACCTAGTTTCTGACCACTCTCATCATGATATTGCCTTGCGGTTGACAAGTCCAGATAGTGAGCGCACTATAGTAGTGCGCTACAGTAAAGTATCTATTGTGGAGGTGCATCGTGACAGAGAAGCGGCTGAAAGGATACTGCACCCTTTGTCGTTCACGCTGTGGGTCGGAGACGGTCGTGGCTGGCAAGCGTGTCCTATCTGTCGAGCCCCTTCGCGACCACCCAACCGGTGGTGCGCTCTGTGCAAAGGGGCGCGCCTTGCCCGAGATGGTTCACAGTCCCGAACGTCTAAGATCTCCTCTCCGGCGAATCTCACCCAAGGGAGCCCCTAATCCCCAATGGAAGGAAATTAGTTGGGAAGAGGCGCTAGATGAAGTGGCTACCACGTTGGCTTCCATCAGAGAGGAAGATGGCGCTGAAGCAGTGGCATTCGCCATTACGACACCGAGCGGGACGCCGATGGTGGATAGTTTCGAATGGGTCGAACGCTTTGTCCGATGCTTCGGATCACCCAATCTAATTTACGCCGTCGAGGTATGTGGGTGGCACAAGGATTATGCACATGAACTGACTTTTGGGCGCGGTATCGGCTTCGCTGACTATGAAAATGCCGACGTTATCCTTCTTTGGGGCCATAACCCTGCGAGAACCTGGCTTGCGCAGGCGAGTCGAATTGCTGACGCTCGCAGCCGTGGCGCAAATATTGTGGTCATTGATCCCAAGCCAAATGGATCTGGACAGCAAGCTGATCTATGGCTGCGAGTTCGGCCGGGCGCCGATTCGGCACTCGCTATGGGTGCCATACGCCACCTGATATCAACGAAAACTTATAACGACGCGTTTGTCCGCCGATGGACGAACGCATGCTTGCTAGTAAATCTTGAAACAGGCCGCCTTGTGCGTCAGGAAGATCTCTGGGAAGGAACTGAGCTTCCCGGTTTTGTAGTTGTCGATGGGAGCGGAAAGCCGCAAAGCTTCGACCCCAGAGCCGCCGATACAGTGACTGATAATCTCATGCTCGATCATGAGATTCGATTGATTGATCGGAGTGGCACAGCGTTTTCTGCCAGAACGGTTTTCTCACTACTGAGGGAGTCAGCCGAACCATACACCACAGCACATGTAGCTGAAGTCAGTTGGATAGGCGAGGCCGATCTCATACAATTCTATACCTTGCTAGAAGGTGGTCCCAAACTGGCTTACCATTCGTGGACAGGTGTCGGGCAGCATACCAATGCTACGGCTATTGAACGTACCATCGCTAGCTTATATGCCCTGACAGGCGCGTACGATCTACCAGGTGGTAATATATGGCCCACTCCACCACCCACGCGTGCCGTCAACCAACTATCACTTCTACCAAAAGGGCAGAAGGAAAAGACACTTGGCCTTTCCGAACTTCCGCTTGGGCCGCCGTCCCGGGGCTGGGTCACCGCTCGTGATTTTAGTCAGGCTGCCATTGAGCATCAGCCTTACCGAGTCAAGGCATTGGTAAGCTTCGGAACCAATTTGGTGGTATCGCAGGCCGATGCAGAGCGCAACATGATAGCACTGAACGCACTGGACTTTCATGTTCATGCGGATGTTTTCATGAATCCGACAGCGGAATGTGCGGATATCATTCTCCCGGTAAATCTTCCACCCGAGCGCGATGCACTAAAGATAGGCTTTGAAATCGACCAGGCCGCAGTAGAGACCATCCAGTTCCGCCCCAAAATGGTCGAATGTGAGTTCGACGCACGTGCCGACTACGAAATTGTTTTCGAGCTTGCCTGCCGCTTGGGGCATGAAGATGATTTCTTTGGCGGCAGTATCGAGGCGGGTTGGAACTGGCAGCTTGCTCCGTTGGGTGTGACGGTAGACGAATTAAAAAAATTGCCTGGCGGAAGCCGGTTTCAACAAAAAAATCCAATGAAGAAATATTCTCTTCCCGATGGAAGTGTTCGGCTCAAAGGCTTTCCCACCGGCTCGGGCCTGGTCGAGCTTTATTCGGAACAATTGTTAGATATTAGCTATCCTGCCATTGCCTGCCATATTGAGCCGGAAGAGAGTCCGCTACGTGGGAGGCGTGAAGGGACAAACTTTCCTCTTACGCTGACTACCGCAAAGTCTGGCTGGTTCGTGCATACCTCGCACCGACATATCTCCTCTCTACGAAAAAAATCACCTGACCCAACAATGGAAATCAGCGCGGCACTGGCACGCTCTCGCGGACTCTTCGAAGGGGACTGGGCTTATATCACAACCTCTTACGGCAAGGCTGCACTACGGGTGACGCTGAATGAGTCGCTGGATGATCGTGTGGTCATAGCCGACTTCGGCTGGTGGCAGGCTTCACTTGCCCTCAACCGTAGCTCGTCACCTGTGTTCGGACACAATACTAGCAATATCAATGCCGTGCTGAGCGACACATCACGTGATCCTGTCAGTGGGTCTGTCCCATTACGCGCCGTGCTTTGTGACATCAGCCCTCATCCGATCAGGAATATTGGACGCTGGAATGGTTGGCGCGATTTTACCGTCACACGAGTGCAGGTCGAAGGGAGTGATATTGTCGCTCTTGAACTGACGCCACTGGACGGCAAGGCGTTGCCAGAGTTCCTTCCAGGACAGCATGTTGTTACTCGTATTGCCGAAGGCGGCCCCGTCCGTTGCTATTCCTTGCTAGGATCCGGGCTGCCATCCAGCAAACTGTCGATTGCCGTCCGTTGCCAAGGTACAGAGTTCGATGCGCGTGAAGGAAAATCGCTCTCGGCTGCCATTCACGGATTATCTGTGGGAGATCAGCTACAGCTTAAAAACCCAACAGGTATTTTCACTCCACCCACTTATAGCGACCGTCCCCTCATCTTTCTTGCGGCAGGCATTGGCATCACCCCGTTCATTAGTGTCTTGGAGCGCCTTGCCGTCGAGGGATGCAAAGCAGATATCATGCTGCTGCACGGGTGTCGAAGTGGTGTCGAGCACCCCCTTTCAGAGAGGTTGAACGAACTTTGCGAGGAGCTGCCCAGGGTGCATCGCATCACGGCATTTTCTGCTCCTCTGCCGAGCGATGCGGCAGGCAAGGATTATGCGGTACATGGCCGTGTGGATTTTACGGCCGTAACACCACTTTTACCAAGCAGGCCTCTTGTCTACATCTGTGGATCTCCCAGTTTTACAGAAAGTGCGATGCATGCAATGAGTGAGCTCGGTATTCCGCCGTACGATATCTGGTCTGAGGTCTTTACCTCACCTAAATCTGTGTCCATGGATTTACAGCCACAGGTGGTTCACATCAGAGGAACCGGGCGCAGCTTTGAGTGGCGCCCAGAATTGGGTTCGCTACTCGACGCCGCCCTTGAGCATGGCGTCGCGCTGCCTAGCGGTTGTCGCGTTGGCCAATGCGAGAGCTGCATTTGCAAACTTGTCGACGGAAAGGTCGCGCATCTGGGTGGCAGCGAACCAGAAGAAAATCAGTGCCTAACCTGTCAGGCGGTGCCGCTGACGCGAGTAACAATAGCCATATAGAATAAATTCAACAGAGGTAAGTGTCATGTCCAATCAAAGACCAGATCCCATAGTGGCTCAAAGGGGGGGAGAGAGCGTTCAAGAGTTGAAGCCCGGTGAAGAGCGCAGCATGCTCAAGACATTTACCGGCGGTTTCGTTAACGCGTTTGATCGATATATGCCCGATCCGCTGATCTTGGTGCTTTTCATTACATTAATCGTGTTCGTAGCCGGAATGATTTTCCAAGGGCAAGGAGCGGTCGCGATGCTTGGCTATTGGCAGGATGGATTCTGGAATCTGCTGAGCTTTGCGATGCAGATGACTCTCATCCTCGTTGCCGGCTTCACCGTAGCACGTACTCCCTTGTTCATGGGCTTGGTCGATCGCATCGCTAACGTGGCGAAAACGCCGGGGCGTGCCATTTTGACAGTGAGCTTCACTACGCTTGTCATTTGCTGGATCAACTGGGGTATGGGCCTGGTGGCCGGCGCCATATTGGCTCGTGAACTGGCACGGCGTGTCGAGGGTGTCGACTATCGGCTCTTGGTGGCCAGTGCCTACGCCGGGTTCATGAGTTTTCATGCTGGGCTGTCGGGATCGGCAACGCTACTTGTCGCTACGCCGGGGCATTTTCTGGAGGACCAGGTGGGGTTGATCCCTACCAGAGAAACGATCTTCGGAGTGCTCAACCTAAGTATTTGTGCCGCGATCCTCATCGTGTTGCCCTTAACATGCCGTTTGTTGATGCGCGGTATCAACAAGCCGGTGACCGTCGAGATCGACAAGCTCAAGGATGAAGACATCAAGGACAGCCCGTCGGAGACACTGCGTCCGGCCGAGCGCATAGAGCGCTCCAAGACGCTCGCCTGGGCCAGTGCGGCGCTGGGTTTTGCTTCGGTTTCCGTGTATGCCATGAATGGCGGCGGGCTCAATCTTAACATCATCATTTTTATACTTATCTTTCTGGGCCTGGCGCTGCATGCCAGTCCTCGAAGTTTTCTCTCGTCAATTGATGAAGCTGCGCGTGGTGTTTCGGGTGTGTTGATCCAGTTTCCTTTCTATGCCGGGATTATGGGCATGATGGGTGCCTCGGGCCTGGGGGCTAGCCTGGCGCAGGGATTTACCAGCATTTCGACGGCTAGTACATTGCCGTTCGTCAGCTTTCTCTCAGCGGGTGTGTTAAATATCTTTATACCTTCAGGAGGTGGGCAATGGGTGGTTCAAGGGCCGATCCTCGTCGAAGCGGCCCAGTCACTGAACGCGGATATTTCGGACGTTATCATCGCTTTTGTCTGGGGCGATGCTTGGACCAACCTGATTCAACCGTTCTGGGCGTTGCCCGTACTGGCAATTGCCGGGCTCAAGGCGCGTGATATCATGGGTTTCTGCGTTATCATGATGGGTACGACAGGCATCGCCATTGCAGCCGCATTGTTGATAATCTAAGTGACGAGAGGCATGAGCTGCCAGTATTGGGTGCGTCTTTCAGGGATGCCTGGCCAGCGAAGTCGGCATAAGTACGGCGGCCTTTCACGTGCACTTCAAGGCGGTGACCCAGTCTTCGCCCTCTGCAGTACATCAAGTCGACGCGGCTGCACCAGGCCCGGCTGCTGATGATCCGTGATGGCCTGCCCGCAGCGGCAGCTGCCGCCAGGGTGGGCTACGAGAGCCCTTCGCAGTTCAGCCGCGAGTTCAAGCGCTTCTTCGGCCGGCCGCCCGGCGAGGAAGTGCGCGAAATGAAAGCCTCGCGGCGCTGTTGCCGCCGGCCCAGGCGGCGGGCATGGCAATGACGCATTGAGCGATGCCACGACGGGTGTAGGATGGAAGCCTTACCGAATGCAACAAGGGCTGGCCATGAGCGACTATCTGCTGGAAGAGGCGCCGCTGAGCAGCGGAGCCATCTATCGCCTGTTCTGCGGCACGATCTGCCCGCGCCCCATTGCCTGGGTCTCGACGCACGATCGCGCCGGCAACACCAATCTGGCGCCGTTCTCCTTCTTCAACGTGGTGAGCGTGGCGCCCCCGGTGCTGGGCTTCTCGCCGCTGCTCAATGGCGAAAGTCAACCCAAGGACACCATTCGCAATCTGGAGCAAGTACCGGAGTGCGTGGTGCACATCAGCGGCGAGGCGCTGGTCAATGAAATGAATGCCACCAGTGCCAGCCTGCCGGCGGGAGAGGACGAGTTCGCCCTGGCCGGCCTGGAGAAGGCCACCATGCCGGGGCTGTCGGTGCCGCGGGTGGCGGCGGCTCCGGTGGCCTTCGGCTGTCGGCTGCGCGAGATCGTGCGCTTCGGCGACCAGCCCATGGCGGGCTGCCTGGTGCTGGCGGAGGTGGTGTCGATCCACATCGACGATGCCATCTGGAACGGCCGTCACGTGAGCGTCGAGGCACTCAAGCCCATCGGGAGGATGGCGGGTAGTGACTACGCCCGCACTAGCGACTTGTTCGGGCTGGAAAGGCCTGCGTGACCGGGCTCAGTCCGCCTTGCCGCCCAGCGTCTCCCGGTCGAAGGCGGCCGCTTCGGCCAGCAGCCACTCGATGAAGCGAGCGACCGCGGGTGGTGTGTCGCCAGTGGCGGGCACCAGCAGGTCATAGGTCATGGGCGAGGCAAGAATGTAGCGTTCGCCGAAGGGACGTACGAGGATACCGCTCTTCAAGCGATCCATTGCGATAGGGTGGTTGGCGAGCATGACGCCTCGCCCGGCGATGGCCTGATCCAGGGCCAGGCCGAACAGCGAATAGCGGTGCTGTGGCGGGGCGACTTTGTCGTCGACGCCGGCGGCCTCAAGCCATTCGCTCCAGCCGGGAAAGGCGATCCCTTGTCGCGATTCCCAGCCGACGTCCAGCAGGGTGTGGTCGACCAGATCGGCGGGTTCCCGCAAAGGCTGGCCCTGTTGCAGCAACGATGGGGCACAGACGGGAAACAGTTCATCGGCAAACAGGCGATGACTCGTCACGCCCGGCCAGGGGCCGCGGCCATAGCGAATCGCCAGGCGTGCGCCGTCGCCGTGCCAGGCGGGCACGGTAAGCGATTGGTTGGCGTCGAGGGAGATGCTGAGCCCCTGCACCGAGGCTTCGAAGCCCGCCAGACGCGGCAGCAGCCACAATTGCAGGAAGGAAGGCGGGGCGCTCAGCGACAGGGTGGCGGCGCTGCGTGCCTGTTCTTTGGCGGCCGTGACCCCCGCCGCAATACGCTCCAGGCCACTGTCGATGTCGGCGGCTAGGCGGCGTCCGGCCTCATTCAGACGTACACCGTTGGCGTGCCGGTCGAAAAGAGCAATCCCCAGTCGCTCCTCGAGTTGCTTGATCTGTCGGCTGACCGCACCGGGGGTAACGCCCAAGCGGCCGGCGGCAGTCTTGAAGCTTCCTTCTCGTGCCGCTTCGGCAAAAGCCCGAAGCGCATTCAGGGGCAGGCGCTCGATTTTCATAGAGTGAGTTTTCCTGAGCCTAGAGCGGCAGAGTAATCGTTTGGAGCCAGCGCTGACAACTGCTTGACTAGCGGTATTCACGGTCGAGGAGGCGGTATGGAGCGCGTCAGGCGATTGACTCGAACTGAGGCTGTGGCGAGCACGGCCTCGCGCCGCCACATCGATTTGCAGGCGAGCGGCTTGATGGTGCTGTTCTGCCTCGCGCTCGGGCTTCAGCAGGTCGCGATCAAGGCGGTCGCTGCCGATATCTCGCCATTGGCGCAGATCGCCCTGCGTTCAGCCATCGCGGCCTCTCTGGTGGCGGCCTTGGCCTACCGGCATGGCTTGCGGTTGTCCGATTTTCGCGCTCGCCTCGGGCCGGGGTTATTGGTGGGATTGGGGTTCACGGCGGAATTCGTGTTCGTGGCGTGGGGGCTGAACTATACGCTGGCTTCGCACATGTCGGTGTTTCTGTACACCGCGCCAGTGTTCGCCGCGTTGGGGTTGCATCTCTGGGTGCCAGGCGAGCAGTTGACGCGACGGCAGTGGGCGGGTGTCGGGCTGGCCTTCGCCGGCATGGCCATGGCGATGGCCCCGACGGCCGATATCGAGAATGCCGGCGCCATCCTGCTGGGCGATGCCCTCGGGCTGCTGGCGGGCCTCTCCTGGGCCGCGACCACGCTGGTGATCCGGCGCTCATCGCTCTCCGAAGCGCCGCCGGTCCAGGCCCTGTGCTACCAGCTCGTTATCGCCGGCCTACTGCTCTTGCCCGTCTCCACGCTACTGGGGGATCTTGGCCGCATCCATGCGACCGGTGCTGTCATAGCCAGCCTTGCCTTCCAGACGCTGGTGATCTCTTTCGCCGCGTTGCTGCTCTGGTTCTCGCTGCTGCGGCGCTACTTCGCCTCGCAGCTGGGCATCTTCTCGTTCCTGTCGCCGGTGTTCGGCGTGCTGTTCGGCGCCGCCCTGCTCGGCGAACCATTGACGATGAATTTCATCGCGGGTGGCATTGCGCTGCTGGCCGGTCTGCTGATGGTGACACGTTAGGGGTTCGTCGGTCGGCTCACAGCTCGCCGGTCAGCTTTTTCTCTACCAGATTCAGGCGGTCCTGGCCCCAGAACGGCTCGCCTGCGACCTCGTACCAGGGAACGCCGAAGCAGCCGGCGGCGATGGCCTGTTCACAAGCGTCGTCGAGTCGCTGCTGCCCCGCTTGTGTCTCCGACTCATCCAGTAGCGCCTGGCCGTCCAGACCACAGGCATCGGCGATCTCGCGCAACGTGGCGAGGTCCGCAATGTCGCGCTCTTCGGCCCAGCAGGCCCGCAGGACGGCCAGCGAGAGCCCGGCGATGTCGTGGCCCCGGGCCTTGGCGGTCAAGGCCAGACGTGCCGCGGGGCGGTCGTCGGTGGGGAAATACTTGGGCTGTACGGTGAGCGGAACGCTAAGCACCTGCTTCCAGCGTTGTAGCTCGACCAGGCGATAGGCCTGGCGTTCCGGCGCGCGCTTGGGCAGCGGCAGCCCGCCTGTCCTGGGGAAGATGCCGCTGACGGTGATCGGCACATAGTCGATGGTGGCGCCGTGGCGGGCGGCGATCTCGCCGAGCCGGGCGTGGCCGAGGTAGGTCCAGGGCGATACCAGGCTCAGGTAGTAGGTGATGGTCTGCGACATGGATGCGTCCTCAGGTCCGTTGCGTAGGGTTTTCTGAGGCTAGCGCGCCTGCAGAGTATTGTCTCGCTTCGTACCTTGGCCAGGGCGTGGCGATTCACCCCAGCACCTTGCCCTCGCGCCAGTAGCCCATGCTGCTGACGCAGTGCTTGGGCAGCCCGCACTCATTGACCAGGTAGCGCCGGATACCCAGCGCCACCTTGGTCTCGGCGGCGATCCAGGCGTAGAAGGGAGCGCCGTCGTCGGTTTCCGCGGCTTCCCACAGCAGCTCGTCGTCGCCTGGCTCCGCTGGCGCCTCGGCGCCGCCTTCGGGGCTGGCGCCCAGGTGGGCGATCTCGTGATGCAGGTCGACGTCGCGAATCGCGCGTAGCAGCCGCTCGCCGTGAGCGTATCCGGGCGTGGCATCGCGCGGCAGCCAGCGCACCCCGGCGGTGGCGGCTAGTGGTCGGGCGTCATCGCCCAGGGGGACCTCGATCAGTGCGTCCAACTGTGGGCGATCGGCACGCGCGGCGAGTTCCTCCAGGATGCCGGCCGTCGCCGGCAGGGCCGTTTCGTCGGCCACGATAAGGATGCGCTTCACGCCGCGCGGGGGCTTCCATTCGTAACCCACGCCGAGGTTTTCCACCTCGACGACCGGTGCGGTCATGGCCAGGCGCTCGCCCGGCTGGGCGCGCATGGCCCAGCGCGAGGCGGGGCCTGCGTCGCCGTGCAGCACGAATTCGACATCGACTTCGCCGCGTTCGGCCCGCAGCTCGCGAATGGTATAGGTGCGCATCGGCGGGCGCAGGGCTTCCGGCAGGGCGCGATAGGAGGCGTACCAGTTTTCGGGCTCGCGCTCGACGCAACCGAACAGGGCATCGAGGCTGCCTTGGGCTTCGGGGAAGAACAGCTTGATACGCTGGTCCGGCGCGCAGGTGGTCATGCGCGAGACTTCGGGCCCGGTGAACGTGAACCTGACCAGCGAGGCGCTGACCTGATGCCGGTGGGCAAGGGTGATGTCGAAGACCTGGTAGCTCTGCTTGGCCATGGTGTGTCGCTCCGCATGAGATGGCGGCAGGCTAGCATTTTCGATAATGGTTCTCAATGCTATTTCTCGGTACTATTTCTCAGTGCCGTTCCGCCGCCGATGGGGCCCCACCGGCGGCGTGATAAGTGCCCGATGCTGTGAATGGCGTGTTTACTGCGCTTCGGGCGGCACCAGTTCCTCCGGTACCTCGATACCGATCTCGCGGTAATAGCGCAGCGCACCGGCATGCAGCGGCGTGGCGGTGTTCTCCACCGAGATTTCGGCGCTCATGCCCTGGGCCGGGGCGAAGGTCTCGCCCAGCTGCTCGACGTTCTCCCAATAGGCGCGAGTGAATTCGTAGGCGGCTTCCTCGGAAAGGTCGCTGGTGGCGGCGATACCGATGTAAGTGCCGAGCGTGGTGGCCGCCGGCATGTCGCGGTAGGTGCCTTCGGGGATCTCGGTGGCCGAGAGGAACGGTAGCGCCTCGGTGGCGGTAACCACCTGCTCGTCGCTCAGTGAGAGCACGCGCAGCGGGCGTGAGGAGTGCACCTCGGTGAAGGCCGGAATCGGCGGGATGCCGTTGTAGCTGAAGCCGACGATGCGCCCGTCGACCACGGCATCCGCGGCATCGGACATGCTCATGCGCTGGAAGTCAGGGGCGATGCCCAGGGCATTGAACACCAACTCGGTGATGTACTCGCCGCCACCGCCGATGCTGCTGGGGTTGAAGCGCTCGCCCTCGAGATCCTCGAAGGTTTCGATGCCGCTGTCCTGGCGTACTGCCCAGTGCATGGTCGAAGGCGCCACCCACAGCACCATGCGCATCTGCTCGATGGGGTCGTTCTCGTAGCGCCCCGTGCCGGTGTAGGCCTCATAGGCACCCGGGGCGTCGATCAGGCCCATGTCGATCTCGCCGCGGCCGAGACGGATGGCGTTCTCACGCGAGCCGCCGGTCTCGCGCACCGAGACCTCAAGCGGTGAATCGGCGCTGACCAGCCGTGAAAGCTCCGAGAAGCCGAAGTACCAGCCGGAAGCCGCCGGTGCCACGCCGATGCCGATCGCTTCCTGGGCGGCGGCTGGCGCGACCAGGCTGGCGGCGAGCGTTGCCGCGGCAAGCGGCTTCAGGGCGTGACGAAGAGAGCTGGGCAGTGTCATGGCGTATCTCCTTGTGCTGTTGTTTGTTGTTGGCCGTGCTTGGCGTGTCGTACTTCTCCCTTCACTCGGCCAGGTTCTTCACCGGCCGGCCCGCCTCGAAGGCCAGCAGGTTGTCGAAGGCATCGCCGAAGTAGAGTTCGTAGCTGTCCTTCTCCACATAGCCCAGGTGCGGTGTGGCGAGGAAATTGGGCAGCGTGAGCAGCGGATGGCGGGTCACCGGCTCCTCTTCGAACACGTCTACCGCGGCGCGGCCCGGGCGGCCCTTGCGCAGCGCCTCTTCCAGCGCTCCCGGTACGATCAGTGGCGCGCGGCTGGTGTTAACCAGTAAGGCGCTGGGCTTCATGCGCGCAAGATCCTCGCTGGTGACGATGCCGCGAGTGTCGGCGTTCAGGCGCAGGTGCAGGCTGAGCACGTCGCTGCGTTCGAACAGCTCGGCCTGGCTTGCCGCCACTTCGAGGCCGGCCTCGGCGGCGCGGGTGCGGGTGCCCTCGCGGCCCCACACCAGCACGTTCATCTCGAAGGCCTGGCCGTAGCGGGCGATCAGTTGGCCGATCTTGCCGTAGCCGAAGATCCCCAGGGTGCGGCCCTTGAGACCGGTGCCCAGGGTGCGCTGCCAGCGGCCGGCCTTGAGGTTCTCGAACTCCTCGGGAATGTGCCGCATGGCCGCCAGCACCAGGCCCCAGGTGAGTTCGGCGGCGGCATGGGGAGAGCCGGTGCCGGCCATGACCGTGACGCCGTGGCGCTTGCAGGCGGCCATGTCGACGTGGGCCGCGCCGCCGCCGGTCTGGCTGATCGCCTTGAGCCGGGGCAGTCGGGCCAGCAGGGACTCGGTGATCGGCGTGCGCTCGCGAATCAGTACCAGGGCATCGGCGTCGGCGAAGCGTTCCACCAGGGCGTCCTCGTCGCTCACGCTGTCGTTGTAGATGGTGACTTCCTTGCCCTCCAGCTTGGTGAAGGCGTCGAGATGGCGCACGCAGTCCTGATAGTCCTCGGGGATCACGATCTTCATTGGGCAGGCTCCTTGCTGGCCGCAGGTGAAGAAGAAGCTCCTAATTTGCTTCGGTTCAGCCGATATTGCCAGGCCCACACGGCGCCGATCAGGGCGATGCCCAGCGCGTCGGTAATCAGTTGGCCACTGATCAGCATCAGCGCCGCGGCCAGCAGCAGGCCGCGCTCGGGCCAGGAGCAGGGGCGCAGGAAATAGCCGATGGTGGAGGCCGCCAGGGCAATGATGCCGAGCACGCCGCTGCCTACCGCCAGGGCTATCTCCAGCCCCGTGCCGTTGCCCAGCAGCGGCGGATGGTAGATGAACATGTAGGGGATCAAGAAGCCGCCCAGCGAGATCTTGGTGGCGGTGAGCGCGGTGCGGAACCAGTGCGAGCCAGCGATGGCGCCGCCAATGTAGGCGGCCAGCGCCACCGGCGGCGTGACGCCCGAGAGGATGGCGAAGTAAAGGATGAACAGGTGGGCCGAGAGGCTCGGCAGCCCGGCCTCGACGAAGGCGGCGGCGACCACCGAGGCGGCCAGCATGTAGGCGGCCACGGTGGGCAGGCCCATGCCGAGGATGATCGCCACTACCATGGCCAGCAGCAGGGTGACCAGCACGTCGCCGCCGCTGACGACGAGGATCACCGAGGAGACCTTGAGCCCCAGACCGGTGAGGCTGATCACCGAGGCGATGATCGCCACGCTGCCGATGATCACCGCGATCATGGCGGCGGTCATGGCGCCGGCCTCCAGCGCCGCCGGCAGCGACTTGAGGCGCTCGACTAAGGTGCCGGGGCTGCGCCAGGAGAACAGGTAGAGCAGCAGCGCCGTGAAGTAAGCCGCCACCGCTGCGGTGGTGGGTGTGTAGCGCATCACCAGCAGTGCGATCAGCACCGCCAGGGGGATCGCCAGGGTCTCGATGTTGTAGAGGCCCTGGCGCAGGGTCGGGCGTTCCGCCTTGGGGATGGGGTTGAGCCCGAGGCGCTTGGCCTCGAAGTGCACGCTCATCCAGATGGCGAGGTAGAACAGCAGCGCCGGGATCAGCGCGGCGCCGATGATGTTCAGGTAGCTGGTCGAGATCACGTCGGCCATGACGAAGGCTGCTGCGCTCATCACCGGCGGCAGGATCTGGCCGCCAGTGGAGGCGGAGGCCTCCGTGGCGGCGGCGAAACGCGGGCTGTAACCGTTGCGCTTCATCAGCGGGATGGTGAATACCCCGGTGGTGGCCACGTTGGCCGCGGTGCTGCCGCTGATGCTGCCGAACATGGCGCTGCACAGGGTAGCGGCCTTGGCTGGGCCGCCGGCCATGCCCCCTGTAGCGGCGTTGGAGAGGCGCATGAAAGTGTCGCCACCGCCAGTGGTGACCAGCAGCGCGCCGAACATGATGAAGATCACGATCACCGTGGAGGAGGTGCGCATCAGGCTGCCGTAAACGCCGGTGGGGCTCATGTAGAAGGTGGCCACCAGGTCATCCCAGCGGAAGCCGCCATGGCCCCAAACGCCAGGCAGGTAGTGGCCGAAAGCCGCATAGGCCAGGGCGATCAGCACCAGGATGGGAAAGGCCAGGCCGATCGCGCGGCGGCATGCCTCCAGCAGCAGCAGGATGGCCGAGGCCCCGAGCACCAGGTCCAATGTGGTGGGCATCAGGTAACCCAACTGGTAGATGATGCGATCGAAGTGGTGGATGTAGTAAGCGCTGATGGCCACACCCAGCGCGACCGGCACGATGTCGAACCAGGGCACGCGGTCGGCGTCCCGTGCCCGGCAGCGGTAAGCCAGGAAGATCAGCGGAATGGCGAACAGCAAGTGCACGGCGTTCTGCGTGTTCACTGGGCCGGTAACGGCGGTGTAGAGATGGAACAGCGCCATGGACACCGCGGCAAGACGCGTTATCAGGAACCAGAAGCCCGTGAGCTTCCGCTTTCCCGAATCCTCGGAATATTTTTCGACCACTTTCGGGTTTTCAGGGGTGTCCATCGGATGACTCCCGTGCCGCCGCGTTCGGAGGGCGGCGGCGGCACGTCATGCTGTGGTTACGGTTTGCCCCGCGGCTGGCGCGGGGCAGGGGGCGGCTTATTGCGCTTCGGGTGGCAGGACGTCGTCGGGAATGTCGAGTCCCAGCTCCTGATAGTAGCGCAGCGCCCCGGCGTGCAGCGGGAAGGTGGCGTTGTCGATGACAGTCTGCGGCGTCACGCCCTCGGCGGGCTTGAACGAGGCCGCGACTTGCTCCTGATTCTCCCAGTATGCCTTGGTGATCTCGTAAACCACATCATCGTCGAGGTCGGCGTTGGCGGCCACGCCCATGTAGATACCGAGCGATGTTGCCTCGGGCATGTTGCGGTAGGTGCCTTCCGGGATCACGGTGCCGGTCAGGAAGGGCAGCTCTTCGGTGACTTGATCGACCTGCTCCTCGGAGAGCGACAGCAGCCGCAGCGGGCGTGACGAATGCACCTCGGTGAAGGCCGGAATCGGTGGTACGCCGTTATAGCTGAAGCCGACCAGGCGTCCGTCGACCACGCCCTCGGCGGCATCGTCGATGCGCATGCGCTGGAAGTCGGGCTCCACGCCGAGGATGTCGAATACCAGCTCGGTGATGTATTCGCCGCCGCCACCGATGCTGCTGGGGTTGAAGCGCTCGCCGTTGAGGCCTTCGAAGGTTTCGATGCCGCTGTCCTGGCGCACTGCCCAGTGCATGGTGGACGGAGCGATCCAGTAGATCAGCCGGGCATCCGGGTTGGGGGTGTCCTCGAAGCGGCCGGTGCCGTTGTACATTTCATAACCCACCAGGGCTTCGGTGAAGGCCAGGTCGAGGTCGCCGCGGGTTAGGCGAATGGCGTTCTCGCGGGTGCCGCCGGTCTCGCGCACGGTAATCTCGTATGGGGTATTGGCGCTGATCACCCGTGCGCCCTCGGATATGCCGAAGAACCAGCCGGTGCCGGTGGGAACGGCGCCGAGGTTGAGTGCGGTATCGGCCTGGGTAGTGGTGGCCGCCAGGCTGCCGAGTACCAGCAGGGAGGCGGGAATGGTCTGGCGTGCTTTCCAGCGGAATTGCATCATTGTTATGTCCTCTTGCGGTTAGAGAGGCTATTTCTCGTCAGACAAAATATTTGGGGCCTCTCCTGATCGAATCGGGCTGTTGAGGGCTGCCTGCCTGGGGGCACCCCGTTGCGGCGCGAAAAGGCGAATCAACATCGCCATACTCTATTGATACCTGCGCGCCATGGCCTTGTGTATTGGTAATTCATGATCCTGCCTTCGCGAACGGAGAAGTCTGAGAGAGGAATGCGCAAGGGGAAGGGGAGTGCGTTATGGTATACCGAATTTCGATGGCTTTCTCTGCATGCCAGGCCTCTCCAGCGCCCGCAAGGTCTGGCGATGACGCTGAGAGTTCACTAGAAGAATAGAGAGTTACCGTCGCATCGGGGCGTCAGGAAAATAATCGATTATTCATGGTTGACAGGTTTTTATCGCTTGGCTAGTCTCAGTGATGTATGAAGTTGGTATACCAACTGGCGAGAGCCAGCCGAGCCGATGCGAGGTAGACCATGAGCGCCTTGGACAGTCATTCCCCGGGCACCTACTCCCTGGGGCAGTTCAAGCAGGAGCTGATCAAGGACTACAACGAGGTCAACCATCGCATCTTCGGTATCGGTGTGGTGCGCCAGAAGGTCGACGTGCAGGGCGACAAGATACTCATCGTCGCGCTACACAAGCGGGTTCCCTCGCTGGCCTATCTAAATACACTGAACAGCAACGTGAGCGAGCTGGCCGACCACTACTTGATCAAGGGTTTCAAGAACGAATTCAAGCAGCTGCTGGTAGAGAAGTACGGCTTCGAGATCGTTTCCATCTTCAAGGACTACGACGCGCAGGCCGAGCTTTCCGCTACCGTGGTGTTGTTGCAACGAGACGTGCGCGACTACCTCTGACCCCAACGTCAGGGCATAGACCGCAAGTCCGTACAGGAAAGACCGTTGACTGGTGATGTGAACTCGCCCTGACAGGACGAGTGCTCGAGACCGTCAGCGCAGTTGGAGGCAAAGGCCTCTCGCTGTGCTGGCGGTCTTTTTTTGTGGCTAAGAGAGGAGAAATGCGATGGCCAAGGTAGCGGATATCGTCAATGCAATGAGCGTGATAACGGGCGGCAGAACGGTTTCGTCCATGGAGGAGGTAAAGAGCGGGAAGCATCCTTTCGTGATTCTCAAGTCGTCCGGCATCTACGGCAAGGAGGTGTTGGAGATTCCGGGGCTGATCTACGGCGACGCAAACAAGGAGGTGAAGAAGATCGCCGTGTGCATGACCATGACCGAGCTGGTGATCGAACTGGCGGGCGCCACCGGCGTGGATGCCGTCGTGGCGCATCACCCCATCGCCGATGCCGCCAGTTGCGGCGGGGTGACGCTGAAGCACTATCTCGATCTCTACGACGTGGCGGGGCTAGAGTGCCACGAGGCCTTTCACGGCCTGCATCCCGGCATTCCCTTCCTGCACGGCCACAAGGTGCTGAAGGGCAGCATTTCCTACGGCGGCGTGCATGGCAATATCGTGTTCGTGGGCCGGGCGCTGCCGGGTATCGCCACCCTGGGCGACATTCTCGACCGCCTGGACGGCTTCATGGCGCTGGATCAGGACCGCGCCCTGCTGGCCGAGGAGCGCCTGGTGCGCGGCATCGAGGAAATCCGCGAAACCAGTGTGGAGACCCGCGGCTTCATCCATCTCGGCGAGCGCGGCAGCCGGGTCGAGAATGTGCTGCACATCTTTCCGCATACCGGTTTCTCGCCGGAGAACCTGCGTCAGGCCGTGGCCGAGAATCCCGATGTGGATACCGTGCTGGCTTCGATCAGCCGCGTCTATGCCGGCCACGAACTGATCGAGACGGCCCGTGAGCTGGGGCTCAACTTCCTGGTCGGCAACTGCCATGTGATGGAGATTCTGGAAAACGGACTGCCGCTGGCCCATGCCCTCGCTGAGCTGCTCGAAGGCGTGGAAGTGGTGCTGTTCCGTGACCGGGTCACCTCCACGCCGGCACACAAGGTCGGCAACGCGGCCATGCAGGCCTATGCACGCGAGATGTCGGCGAGCCATCTATTGGGCAAGCATGCCTTGAGCGAGACCTAGGCGGACACAGGTACATGACACGTTAAACACAGGTTATCCACAATCGCCCGATCAATGACAAGGCCCATTCAAAAACAATAGAGGCACCGACATGAAGACCTCAGTCACAACCCCTGAAGCGAAGGCCGCTCTGCCCGCGAGCAAGCGCGCCTGGAAGCGCATCGAAGTGGTCGGCATCGTACTGCTGTGCATTTGCCTGCTGATGTTGCTGTTCTCTCCCACCAGTCTCTCGGGACTGTTCAACGCCATTCTCGATTCCGTGCGGCCCGTAGTGGTCGACGTCTTCCTTACCGGCGTGGTCGGTACGGCGATCATCGTCAGCGTGATCATCGGCCGGCTGCTGGAGCGGCTGGGCTTCACCGATGCCTTGGTACGCATCTTCGTGCCCGCCATGAAGCTTTTGGGTGTCAATCCGGCGGTGATCATTCCCAGCGTCTACAACATCTTCGGCGACATCAACGCGGCGGGTAAGATCTCCGGGCCGATCCTCAAGAAGGCGGGTGCCACCAAGGACGAGCAGAAGCTCGCCGTGGCCACCATGGTGCAGTCGCAGCAGTCGTTCTCCACCTTCATGCTGGGCTTGATGGCGCTGACTTTCGCCGGCGTCAACGTCTTTGCCGTGGTGCTGCTGGCGGTGTTCCTGCCCTTGGTGATCGTGCCGCTGATCCTGTCGAAGGTGCTCTATCGCGACGTCAAGCGGGTCGAAATCGGCCATCTGCCCACCTTTACCCCCGAGCGCGACTTCATGCCGACGCTGTTCAGCGCCGCGCGGGAGGGAGTGGAACTGCTGCTGCTGATCCTGATTCCCGCCGTGGCGCTGGTCTTCGCCGTGATCGGCGTGCTCGACTACGTCGGCATCTGGGCGCCGATCGAGGCGGGGCTGGGCAAGGTCATGCTGTTGTTCAACATCCATCCCGAAACCGGCGTGCTGTCGGTGCTGGTGAGTCCAACCCTGGCCATGGGACAACTGCAGAGCATCGCCGCCGATCTCGATCCCTCGTTGGTGGTGGGCTCCTTCGTGCTGGCCTCCTCTGGCCTGCCGCTCTCCGCCGTGTTCGGCCAGGTGCCGGTGGTGTGGGCGGAGAGCTCCGACCTCAGCGAGCGCGAGGCGATGGGCGCTGCGGTGCTGGGCATCTCGATGCGCCTGGCCACGGCCTTCGTGATCGCCTTCTTCGTCACCCCGCTGGTGGTCTAGCAGCAGCGCTGAGGACGAGCGCAGCCTGGCCGGACCGGCCAGGCTGGCTTGGGTGGCGAACGCAGGGTCAGCGATAGGTGTCCTGATACTGCTTGCGAAGCTCATTCTTCTGCACCTTGCCCATGGTGTTGCGCGGCAGGGTATCGGCGAAGAACACCCGCTTGGGCTGCTTGTACTTCGCCAGTCGCCCCTCGAGGTGGCCGAGCACCTGTTTTTCCTCCAGCTTGGCACCCGGCTCCGGTACCACCACGGCGGTCACGCCCTCGCCGAAGTCCGGGTGCGGCACGCCGATCACCGCCGACTCCACCACGCCTTCCAGCTCGTCGATTACCTGTTCGATCTCCTTGGGATAGACGTTGTAGCCGCCCGAGATCACCAGATCCTTGTCGCGGCCGACGATGTGCACGTAGCCCTGCTCGTCGGTCATGGCCAGGTCGCCGGTGATGAAGAAACCATCCTCCAGCAGTTCCTCGCGGGTCTTCTCGGGCATGCGCCAGTAGCCGATGAAGACGTTGGGGCCGCGAATCTCGAGCATGCCAATCTCGCCCTGGGATACCGGCGCGTGGGTCTCGCGGTCGGTGATGCGATACTCCACCCCCGGCAGCGGCATGCCCACGGTGCCGGCACGGCGCTTGCCGTCGTAGGGGTTGGAGATGTTCATGTTGGTTTCGGTCATGCCGTAGCGTTCGAGAATGGCGTGCCCCGTCTTCACTTCGAAGGCTTGGTGGGTCTCGGCGGTGAGCGGGGCCGAGCCGGAGACGAACAGGCGCATGCTGGCGGTGGCTTCGGGCGTGAGACGCTCATCGGCCACCAGTCGCGTATAGAAGGTGGGCACCCCCATCAATACCGTGCCGCGTGGCATCTCCTCGAAGATCACGTCGGCATCGAACCTGGGCAGGAACAGCATGCTCGAGCCCGCCATGAGGGTGACGTTGCATCCGACGAACAGCCCATGGGTGTGAAAGATGGGCAGCGCATGGATCAGCCGGTCTTCGGCGGAGAAGCGCCAGGCGTCCTTGAGAGTGGCGGCGTTGGAGCCGAGGTTGCGGTGGGTCAGCATGGCGCCCTTGGAGCGTCCGGTGGTGCCAGAGGTGTAGAGAATCGCGGCGAGGTCGTCGTTAGCCCGCGGCTCGGTGCTCGCGTAGGGCTCGGCCCGTTCGGCCAGGGTCAGCAGGCTGCCGTCGGCGTCGGTGCCCAACGTCTCCACCGCCGGGCAACCGGTCTCGCCGGCCACGCCACGGGCTTCGTCGAAGGTGGCGGGGCGGCAGACGAACAGCGCCGGTTCGGCGTCGTTCAGAAAGTAGCGGATCTCGTCAGAGGTATAGCCGGTGTTGAGCGGCAGGTAGACGCCGCCCATGCGCAGGCAGGCGAGATAAAGCAGGATTGCCTCGGGGCTCTTGTCGACCTGCACCGCGACGCGGTCGCCGGGAGCGACACCCAGCGCTTTCAGCGCACCGGCCAGACGGGCGCTGGCGTCCAGGGTATCGCGGTAGGAATAGCGCCGGCCCTCGCGGGTGGTGATGAAATCGGCATCGCCACGGTCGCGCATGCGGGCGGCGAAGGTTGCGAAGAGGTTGTGACTCATTTGGCAGGCTCTCCTTTGGCCATCTTGCGGGCGCGGCGATTGAGGTCGCGAACCCCACTGGAGCAGACCACGGTGGCATTGGCGGTGTAGTTCTCGTGGTTGCGCTCGATGTCATCAAGCACGTAGAGATAATTGACCATGAGCCCGGCGGCCTGCTTCAAGCCTTTGGGCGAGATATCGCCCAGCCAGTTGATGCGATGCAGCTCGGCGCCGTTGCCGAGATGGAAGCGGGCTACCGGATTGAGCGGCAGGCCGCTAGCGTTCTTCTCCTCGACCAGGTAGCGGGCGGCAAGCGGCTTGATCACTGCCTTGAGGCGCTCGCTGTGGGCCGGGTCGAGGTGCCATTCGGGGGCATCGATCTCATGCAGCACCTGGCGCAGCTCGTCGGGCAGGATGGCGTCGTCACGGCGTTCGGCCAGCCAGGCGGCGAAGCCCGGCACCGGAGAGAGGGTGACGAAATGCTTGAGTTGGGGCAGTTCCAGCTTCAGCTCCTGGACCACCTGCTTGATCAGGAAGTTGCCGAAGGAGATGCCGCGCAGGCCGGTCTGGCAGTTGCTGATGCCGAAGAAGGCGGCGGCATCGGCGGCTTCGGGGTCGTCGATGTCGCGCTCGCCGGCGCCCTCCCCCGAGAGGATGGGCTGGATACGGTCGGGTAGGCCCCGGCATAGCGCCACCTCGACGAAGATCAGCGGCTCGTCGCCGATGGCGGGGTGGAAGAAAGCGAAGCAGCGGCGGTCGCGGGCGTCGAGGCGTCGGCGCAGGTCGTCCCAGTCGCGAATTTCGTGCACCGCTTCGTAGCGGATGATCTTCTCCAGTATCGAAGCGGGGGTGTTCCAGTCGATACGCTTGAGCACCAGGAAACCGCGGTTGAACCAGGAGCCGAACAAGTGGGCGAAGTCGGCATCGATGGCCTCGAACTCCCGCTTGTCCTCGTCGCTCCGTTCGCGCAACCGCGTGAGCAAGCCCTCGCGCATGCGTACCAGCTCATAGGTGCCGTTGCTGGCCAGGTTGAGACGCCGGAACAGCTCCTGGCGGCGTGGCTCGCAGGCATCGAAAAGCGCCTGCAGGCTGCGGTTGTCGCGCCGCTCCCGATAGGCCGAGTAGGCCGCGTCGATGCGGGTCGGGTCGGCGGCGAACTCGCTGGCCAGTCCCTCGAAGAAGCGGGTGCGCTCCTCCTCCGTCAGGCGGTTGTACATGCTCAGCGCGCGGCTGGCCAGGCTGATGCTCGAGGCCTCGCCGTCGCTCTCCAGCAGCGCCCGGCAGGCGGTGAGCATCTGGTCGTGGTCGGGAGCGCCGGTATCGCCCTGGCGCCGCCACAGCAGGGCGTCGCGTTGGGTGATGCTGTTGAACAACTCCTGCAGGAAGGTCATGTTCATGATGGCTCTCCGTCAGCCCATGATCAGGTTGGGCAACCACAGGGCGATGCCCGGGAAGAAGCACAGCAGGACGATGCCCAGCACCATGCACAGGGCGTAGGGCAGGCTACCCATGAGGATGTTGCGCAGCGAGATGTCCGGTGCGATGCCCTTGATGATGAACAGGTTGAGCCCCACCGGTGGAGTGATCAGGCCAATCTCCAGGTTGATGGTCAACACCACCGCGAACCAGTAAGGGTCGAAATCGGCGGCGAGGATGATCGGCAGCAGGATCGGTGCGGTCATCACGATCACCGCCACCGGCGGCAGGAAGAACCCGGCCACCAGCAGGAACAGGTTGATCACACCCATCAGCACCCAGCGGTTCACTTCCATGTCGGCGATGGCCGCGGCCACGGTCTGGGTGATGAACATCGAGGAGAGGGCATAGGCGAACACCTCGGCGCAGGCGATGACCAGCATGATCATCACGCTCTCGCGTAGCGAGTCGCGCATGATCAGTTTGATCGGGCCCACCTGCCACATGCGATAGATCAATACCGCCAGCGCCACGCACAGGAAGGCACCGACCCCGGCGGCCTCGGAGGGCGTGGCCACGCCGCCGTACAGGGCGAACAGGATGCCCGCGATCACCGCCAGGAAGGGCAGTACGCGAACCAGCGCCTTGAGATTGGCGTCGACGTTGGCCTTGACGTTCTGCTTTACCTGGGCGGCCGCCTGGGCCATGGGATTGGCGTAACCTCCGGCCAGGCGGCAGGCGATCATGGTCCAGGCCATGAACAGCCCGGCCAGCATCAGCCCGGGCATGACGCCGGCGATGAACAGGCGACCGATGGAGGTCTCGGTGGAGATGCCGTAGATGATCATGGTCACCGAGGGGGGAATCAGGATGCCCAACGTACCGCCGGCGGCGATGCAGCCCGCCGCCACGCCGTCGGGATAGCCGCGGGTGCGCATCTCGGGAATGCCCATCTTGCCAATGGCCGCACAGGTGGCCGGCGACGAGCCGGAGAGCGCCGAGAACACGGTACAGGCGCCGATGTTGGAGACTGCCAGGCCGCCCGGCAGCCGGCCCATCCACAGGTCCAGCGAGCGGTAGAGGTCTCGGCCGGTGGGCGAGGAGGCCACGGCGGCGCCCATCAGGATGAACATGGGAATGGCGACGAAGCCGAATTCGGCGATGCGGTCGAAGAAGGTTTCGCCGAAATAGACGAGTTCCGGCAGGCCACGGTCGTAGATCAGGGCCAGCAGTGATATGCCGCCCAGGGCGAAGGCGATGGGCGTGCCGATGGCCATCAGCACGATGAGCGCAATGGCGACGATGATGCCTAGCGTGATCGGGTCCATGCTCACTCCTCCCCGCGCAGGATTTCGGCCACGTACTGCAGCGTGAGCAGGCTGGTACCCAGTGCCATCGGCAGCAGCCCTGGCCACAGCAGCGGGTTCCATACGGTACCGGTGCGCCAGTTGAACATGTAGGCCTCAATCACGTAGACCCAGGAGGCGTAGGCCAGCGCCGCGCAGAAGGCCAGCCCGCACAGGGCGGCGACCAGGCGCATGATCTTGCGTGCCACTCCGCCAAGGGCGTCGGGCAGAAGCGTGATCGCCACGTGTCCGCCGGTCATCAGCACGTAGGGGCTACCCATCAACATGGCGCCGGTAACTGAAAAGACGGTGAACTCGGTCTGCCAACTGGTGCTCATGCCAAGCACGTAACGGGTGAATACCATCTGGCAGATCACCGCCACGCCGGCGACGAACATCACGGCCGCCAGGTAGGCGCTGGCACGGGACAGGACGGTCATCAAGCGGATGTAGCCGCCGACGAGGCCGGCGCGTTGAGTCAGGGGATGAGAGTGGGCCATGGCCATGTAGTCCTCCCGGGGTCGAAATGGGGGCCACCCGTGCGGGTGGCCCGGCTCACGGGGAAGGGCTCGGCGTCACTCGACCGCGAGGGCCGCGTCGATGATGGCCTGGCCGTTGGGCACGTTTTCGGCAAAGTTCTTGTAGGAGGTTTCGCGGGCGATCTCGAGCCAGGCGTTGTAGTCCTCCTCGCTCATGCGCACCACCTCGATGCCGTTCTCCTCGTAGACCTTCACCATTTCCTGATCGATGGCGGCGGCCTCGGCGGCGAAGAACTCCTCGGCGGCCTTGCCGGCCTCCATCAGCGCTGTCTGCTGCTCTTCGTTGAGGCCCTGCCAGACCTGCTCCGAGATCAGGATCGGCTCGTACATGAACCACAGCGCGAAGTCGCCCGGTTCGGTCAGGCACTCCACCTGTTCATAGAGGCGGAAGGAGATGAACGACATCGACGAGGTGTTGGCGGCATCCAGCACCCCGGTCTGCATGGCGGTGTAAACCTCCGAGGAGGGCATTGAGGCGATGGAGGCCCCGGCGGCCTGCAGCATCTGCTCGAAGGCCGGGCCAGCGGCGCGGATGTTCTGGCCGCGCATGGTATCGGGCGAAGTGATGCACTGTTCGCTGGAGGCGAAGCCGCCGGAGAGCCAGGCATCGGCCAGCACCCGCGCGCCGTTGTCCTGGATCACCTGCTTGATCATGTCCATGTACTCGGACTGGTTGAGCCGCTGGGCATGCTCGTGATTGCGCACCAGGCCCGGCATCAGGGTGGCGGAGAACTCCGGATGGCGACCGCTGGCGTAATCCAGCGGCAGTGCGGTGATATCGAGGCGGCCGCGCACCAGCGCACCCCACTGTTCGTTGGCCTTGAACAGCGACTGGCCGGGGTAGACCTGAATCTCGAGCCCGACGTCGGCCTCGGTCACCTGGCGGGCCATCATCTGCACCATTTCATCGCGCACGTCGCCCTGGCCTCCGGGGAACTGGTGCGAGGCGCGCAGCACGGTATTGGCGGATGCTGTGGCGCTCAGGGCCAGGGACAGACCGAGAGCCACGGCCAGGGCGGTTAGGGTTTGGCATTGCATTTGGCGTCTCCATGATTTGTTGTTGTGTGGGATCATTCATGTCTTTATGTTTATCAGACGGGCTGATGTATACTTCAATAGACGCTATGTATATCGATGTCAAATTCATTACAGTTGAAAGACAGGCGTCGAGGGAGGTGCCCATGGACGATACCAAGCGCTCCGATACCAAGCGCTCCGATACCAAGCGTTCCGATACCAAGCGTTCCGATACCAAGCGCTCCAACGCACAGCGCCTGCGGGATTCGCTGGAGGACGACATCATCAATGGCCGCCGGGTGCCGGGCGAGCGGCTCGATCCCGAAGCGCTGGGCCGCGAGTTCAATGTGTCGCGTACCCCGGTGCGCGAGGCGATCCAGCAACTCGTGGCCAGCGGGCTGGTCACGGTCAAGCCGAAGAAAGGCACCTTCGTGGCGCGGGTGGGTATCGATCAGTTGATCGAGATGTTCGAGGTCATGGCGGAACTCGAAGGCATGTGCGGGCGGCTGGCGGCGCGGCGCATCAGCGAGGAGGAACTGGCCGAGCTGCGTGGCGCGCTGGAGCGCTGCGAGGCCGCAGCCCTGGCCGGTGACACCGACGAGTATTACTACGAGAACGAAGCCTTCCACGACTGTATCTACCGCGCCAGCCACAACGGCTTCCTGCTCGGCGAGGCGCGCCAGCTCAAGCAGCGGCTCAAGCCCTATCGTCGCCTGCAGTTACAGGTTCGCCAGCGCATGCACAGTTCGCTGCGCGAGCATCGGGCCGTGGTGGCGGCCATCGAAGCGGGCGACCCGGCCGCGGCGGAGCATGCCCTGCGCGATCACGTGCTGATTCAGGGCGAGCGCTTCAGCGACTTCGTGGCCAGTATTCGTGAGTTCGAGCGGCCGGTTTCCGTGACCGGCTAATCGCTACTCTCGATTTTCGCCCTTCGCCCACCTACAGTGACGGCAGGAACGTCAGTGGAGCCGTCATGTTTCCCGCTTTTACCCTTAGTTATTCCCGTCTGCCGGAGCGCTTCTACGAGCGCTTCGAGCCGGTACCCGTCCGCGAACCACGGCTGATCGCCTTCAACCGGCCGTTGGCGGAAGCGCTTGGTTTCGATCTGGCCGCCTTCGACGCCGAGGAGGCGGCGGTATGGTTTTCCGGCAACGTCGTGCCGCGTGGCGCGGAGCCACTGGCCCAGGCTTATGCGGGGCACCAGTTCGGCGGCTTCGTACCACGACTGGGCGACGGCCGTGCGGTACTGCTGGGTGAAGTGACCGACCGTGACGGCCGGCTGCGCGACATTCAGCTCAAGGGGGCCGGGCGCACGCCGTTCTCCCGTGGCGGAGACGGGCGTGCGCCGCTGGGCCCGGTGCTGCGCGAGTACCTGGTCAGCGAGGCGATGCATGCCATGGACATCCCTTCTACTCGGGCACTCGCCGCAGTGACCACCGGTGAGCACGTGGTGCGCGGCATTCCCGAGCTGGGTGCCATTCTCACCCGCGTAGCGGCCAGTCATATCCGCATTGGTACCTTCCAGTACTTCGCTGCCCGCGGCGACATCGACGGCGTGCGCGAATTGGCCGATCACGCCATCGAGCGGCATTATCCGGAACTCACGAAACGGAAGGGTGGCGAGCGCTACCTAGGGCTGCTGGAGTCGGTACAGGCGCGTCAGGCGGCGCTGGTCGCCAAGTGGATGGGGGTCGGCTTCATTCATGGTGTGATGAACACCGACAATACCTCGATCTCGGGTGAGACCATCGACTTCGGTCCCTGTGCCTTCATGGAGCAGTACGATCCGCAGATGGTGTTCAGCTCCATCGATGAAGGCGGTCGCTACGCCTATGCCAACCAGCCGTGGATTGCCCAGTGGAACCTGGCGCGGCTGGCCGAAACCCTGCTGCCGCTGATCGATGACGACACCGAGCGGGCGATCGAGCTTGCCACCGAACTGCTGCAGCGTTTTCCGGAGCGCTACGATGAGGAGTGGCTCGCGGTGATGCGGGCCAAGCTCGGCCTAGAACGGGCGCAGCCCGGCGACAAGGCGCTGGCCGAGGCGCTGCTGGCGATCATGCATCGGGGGCGTGCCGACTTCACCCTGACCTTCCGCCGCCTGGCGGACACCGCCGAGAATCGTGAGGCCGAAGCCTCGCTGATCGCGCTGTTCGAACGCCCGGAGGATATCGCTGGCTGGCTAGAGGATTGGCGCCAACGCTTGGCCCAGGATCTGTGGGCCGAAGATGAACGGGCTCGGCGGATGCGCCTGGCCAACCCGGCCTTCATCCCGCGTAACCATCGCGTGCAGCAGGCGCTGACCGCGGCCATGGACGAGAACGACTACGGTCCCTTCGAGACGCTGCTCGAAGTCATCACCCATCCCTTCGACGACCAGCCCGGACGCGAGGAGTACACGCGCCCGGCCGAGCCCACTGAGCGGGTGTTCCGCACCTTCTGCGGAACATGAACGGCTGTCCCGGCACGGATCACACCAGTTCGCGCTGCTCCTTGCGCGCTGCGCGCCAATCGCGCAGCACCGCGCGGCAGATCAGCGCCAGCACCCCCAGGGTGAGGGCAGGCCAGATCAGGACATAGAAGCCATAGAGCATTGTCATGTCGAATTCTCCTGCGGGGGCCGATCATCGGCCCTCCTGCATGTAGGTTGAGGGAGGTCAGCGTGGGATGGCCGCGTTGGCCGAAGCTGTCTGGTTGCCTTGCGTGACGGGTTCGGGCCGGGGTGTGTCGTAGTCGCCCACCTGTTCGCCAATGGTGGCGAAGTCGAAGTCCGGCTGACGGCTCATCAGGCTCATCACCACGCAGACCAGGGTGCTGGCGCCATAGGCGGTCAGCGAGGCCAACAGTACGGTGTACTCGTGCAGGAAGCCGGTGGCGAAGATCAGCATTGACACCAGCGCCAGCGCGGCGGCGATGAACCCGGCGATACGGCCCAGGAAGCCGAATACCATCAGGCCGATAATCACACCGCCACCGATGCTCGCCAGCAGCTCGAAGAACAGGCCGCTGGCACCGTCCAGAGGCAACAGCTCAAAGCGCGCCAGGCAGAACAGCACCATGGCCACCAGTACCGAGGTGGTAAAGGCCTGGTTGGTCACCCGGTTCCAGAAGCAACTGGCGATGACCGGAAAGACGATGGCCCCCCATAGCGCGCCGACGAACACCAACATCACCAGTATATCCAGCGAGAAGCTGGCGAAGAGGATGCCCACCGCGGTGGCGACGATCATGGTCAGGCGACCGATCAACAGCATGCGCTTGGGATCTGCCTTGCCGCGAGCGATATTCTTGCCGTAGACGTCGGCCATCATGATCGCCGACAGTGCCGAGAGGTCGGAGTCGGCGGTGGAGGAGAGCGAACCGATCACCAGGATGAAGAACAGCGCGATGAACAGCGGCGGCAGATAGCTGGAAACCATCTGAGGGATCAGGTTGTTCATGTCGCCGCCCATGGGCTCGATCCCGAGGGTCAGCGCCATCAGCCCGATCATGCCCAGCCCGATGACGATGGCGCCGTAGCCGACAGTGGCGGTGAGGAAGGTCGGCTTGATATGTGCCTCGTTCACCGCGAACAGACGCTGGGAAATGGTCTGGTTGCCGATGGCGTAGGCCAGCACGGCGACGAAGAAGGGCGCGCCCTGGTTGAGGATGGCGTCCATGGAGAAGAAATTCGCCTGTTCGGCGGTGAGGTTGCTCAGGCCGGCCACGAGTTCGGTGGGGCCCCCCATGGCGAAAAACACCGCTGGAATAATCACCACGGCGATGGCCATCAGTGCCACCAACTGGGCGAAGTCGGTCAATACCGAGGCGCGGAATCCGGACCAGAGGGTATAGAACAGTACGCCAGTCCCGGCAATGATCACACCGGCCTGAAAGGAGAGCGGCGAGAGCACGGCGACGAGCGCTCCGGCGGCGGTGAAATTGACCATCAGGCTGATGACGCTGCCCAGGACGTTGGAAAGGGCGAGGATCAACTGGCTGGAGGCGCCGTGCCGGGCATGGATGAGCTCTCCCAGGGTATGGGCATTAGGGGCGAGCTTGCGGAAGCGTCGGCCGAAGGGGTAGATGAACAGGATCATCAGCGCGCCCCACAGCCCATAGTGGATGGGACCCGAGACGCCGTAGGTATAGCCGGAAGTGGCGGCGGCATAGAAGGAGGCGGCCCAGATCCAGGTGGCCGTCATGCTTGCCGCGCCGATACCGAACCCCACCTGGTGATTGGAAACCATGAAGGCGTCGGCGTCCTCTTGCTTTTTGCCGATGCGAAGCGTCAATAGGTAGGTACCGCTGTAAAAGGCGAATAACAGCAGCAACACGGTCGGGATCGAGAATTGATAGAGCGATTCGCTGTTCAAGGGCAGTCCCCGGTAGATGAAACGGACACACCCGGGTAGGTCGAATCAGGCCGACTTGCCGGGCGCAGTGATGGAACTGGGAGATGCCATGCCAGAGGCGGGCCAGCGCGGCGCAGGCGGACACCGAGCGTGTTTCCGCTTCGGTGCGCTAGCGTGCGCTATGGGCGGACTCGGCAAGGCAAGGCCGCTGAAGAGGCGTTATCCCAGAGCGAAGAGGCTGGGTGGCGGGCGGCGCGGCATGCACCGGCCCTCGTCGGCATAGTGAGGCGACATGGATTCCCTTTCTATCGATGACGTCGACGACGGACAGTCGAAAGTGCCGGTGATCCAGTCTGCGTTCAGGCAAGACCAGGGTGTCCCGTGGCGGGACCTGTCAGGATCGATGGCAAGCGTTGTAACCCGATCCAAGGGGGCTCTACCCTACTGCCCCGTCGCGGAAAAGTCCAATTGGTGCCGAATGGGCATGCAATGGTGTCGAATTGACGCAAAGACGGCTGCGCTTGCGCAGCCGTCTTTGTAAAGACCTTGGCTCTGGAGCCTGGTGTCGAGGCACCAGAGTCGACTTCCGGTCTGCCCCGTCCGATCATCTGCGCACTGCGTTTCAGCAGCGCAGCTGACCTGGGCCTGGCTCAGTTGATCATGCCGGGTAGCCAGGTAGCGATGCCGGGAAATACGATCAGGATGGCCACCAGCAGCATCGAGCAAAGGATGTAGGGGATCGCTGCGGCGTAGATTTCGCGCATGCTGGTGCCCTGGGGCGCCACACCCTTCATGACGAACAGCAGCAGCCCCAGTGGCGGCGTGGAGAAGCTGATCTCGAGCGCCAGCAGCATGATGATACCGAACCAGATCGGGTCGAAGCCCAGCACCTGCGCCAGCGGGAAGAAAAACGGCACTGTCAGCATCATGATCGAGATCTGTTCCATGAAGGTGCCGAGCACCAGCAGCACGGCGAACATCGCCAACAGCATCAGGATCGGCGCCAGGTCGAAACTGGTGGCCCACTGGATCAACCCGCTGGAAGCGCCCGAGAAGGCCAACAGTTGGCTGAAGGTGGCCGAGCCGAACACGATCAGGTAGGCCATTAGCGTGACCTTCAGCGCGCCGATCACCGAGAGCTTGAATGCCTCCCAAGTCATGCAGCGAAAGATCACCGCCAGCACGATGGCGCCCAGGGCACCGAATGCTGCCGCTTCGGAGGGCGTGGCGAAGCCCATTAGCATCAAGGCGACGATGATTGCCATCACGCTGATCATTGGCAGAATATCGGTCATCACCAACAGCAGTTTCTGCTTCAGCGGCACCGGATCGAGCTCGTAGTTGGGGGCCGCGCTCGGGTCGATCCGGGTCTGGATCCAGATGGTGGCCATGTAGAGTCCGGCCAGTACCAATCCCGGCATGATGCCGGCGATCAGCAGCGCACCGATATCGACCTTGGCCAGGGTGGCCAGCAGCACCGCCAGCGCCGAGGGGGGAATAATGATGGCCAGACCTCCGGTGCCGAGTATCGGGCCGATGGCCATGCGCTTGTGGTAGCCGCGGCGCTCCATCTCCGGTACCAGCAGCGAGCCCATCAGCGCAGTAGAGCCCATCGACGAGCCGCTGAGGGTCGAAAAGCCGGTGCCGCCCACCACGGTGACGTAGGAGAGCCGCCCCGGCACCTTGCCCATCAACTGATCGATGGCGTTGAACATACGCATGCCGAGGCCGGTGCGGAAGAACAGCTCACCCATCAGCAGAAACAGAGGGATCGGCACCAGGTTGAAGCTGGAAAGCGCGCCGAAACCGTTGTTGAGCAACTGGATGAGGCCGTTCTGACCGCCCATGAAATGCCAGGCGCCGATGACGTTGGCGGCAAGGAAAGCCAGGGCGATGGGTGTGCCGATGGCCATGAAGCCAAGGATCAGGGCCAGTAGAAAGGCCAGGGCCAGATACCATTCCATTATTCCTTGACCCCCGCTTCGCCGCTATGAAGGATGTCCCGCCCGATGACGAAGCGGGCGAATTCGATGGCCATCAGGGAGAAGCACACCGGATAGGCGATGGTGAGTATCCACTTCGGCACGAAGAAGGCGCGTACGTCGTAGTCGTTGCGCGCGAGATTCATTGACACCAGATCGTAACCCTTCCACGCCAGTACCACGCAGACCGCCACGCACAGCAGGGCGACCAGGCGGCTCAGCACCTGCAGGGCCAGCGGCGGCAGGATCGAGGTGAGCAGCTCGATGTGCACGTGGCCCTTGTGGCGGACCAGCCACGGCGCGCCCAGCAGGGTGAGATAGAACATGGCGTACTCGGTGGAGAGGAAGAACCACGCCGAGGGTTGCAGGCCCAGGTTGCGGATCATCACGGAGAGCACGATGGCGATCATCAGCCATACCAGCATGACGGCGGCGGCGAGGGCCATGCCATTGAGCAGCAGCAGGTAAGCACGACTGGCGTAACGCATAGAAAATCCCCGGGAAGGTAGGGGCGAAACCACTATGGGAGTCGGGCCGGCCATCGGGAGGCCGGCCGCCTTGTTTACAGGTCGTTGAACTTCTCGATCAGCTCATCGTAGTGCTTCAAGCCCATGGGATGGCGTTCCATCTGGCGGCGCATGCGCTCCCAGGTGGCCTCACGGGCGGCCTCGGAGAAACGTTCGGCGGCCTCGCCTTCCAGGCGGAAGACCTGCATGCCGTCGGCTTCCAGCTCGGCTTGCTGCTCCTGGGCCAGCATCTCGAAACGTTCGGCACTCTCTCGCTCGTGCTCGATCGCCACTTCCTGCAGGATCTCGCGGGCTTCCTCACTCAGGCCATTCCAGCTATCGAGGTTGACGATCACACCCATGTCGGTGGAGAAGACATCGGGATCGATGCGGTAGTTGAGGAAGCGATCCCAGTTGAGGTCCTGCAGGCCGATCTGGGTCCAGCCAGTGGCGTTGACTATGTTGCGCTCCAGCGCCGAGTAGACGTCGGTGGTCGGCAGGCTGATCGGCTGGGCGCCGAGATAGTCCTGGAAGAAGGCATCGTAGACCGGGTTGCTGCGCAGCGTCAGGCCGGAAACGCTGAGGTTGCCCTCGCCGTCGAGACGCGGCTCGTTGATGGTGTAGAGGTTGTAGCTCACGCCGCTGTCGAACCAGCCTAGGTAGTAGACCCCCATTTTCTCCTGGTGGATCCGGTTGAGCAGGTCGATGCCGCCGTTCTCGCGGGCATGGATGGCGTTGGTGTTGGAGGCCACCATGGCATCGCGCTCGGGTACGGTGCCGGCGTAGAAGCTCGCCGCGGTGTAAGCCATGTCGACCACGCTGTTACGCACGGCGTCGGGCTGCTCGGAGAGCCCGATCACCTCGGGACCGCCGCGTACCTCGATCCGTACCACGCCTTCACCGCGCTCGTTTACCTTGTCGACGAACTCGAGGAAGCTCTGGGTATAGATCAGCGACGGTGGGAATGCGTGAACGGCGGTGATGCGGTCCTCGGCCAGGGCATGGCCGGTAGCCACCAGGGCGGCAAGACCGAGAGAAGCGATAAGTGGTTTGTTCATGGTTGTTCTCCTTGTGACAGCAGTGTTCGTGTTGTGGCTTGTCATATACCCCGTGCCGCGGTCGTCGGTGTCAGCTCCGCGTGATGATTTTCGTCACGGGTGTTGCCTTTAGCCAGGGGCGTTGGTTTGCGTAGTCGCCAGCGAAGCGCTGGATGGCCTGGGCGTGCTGGCGGGTCATGTCGATGTCGTCCCAGCCGTTGAGCAGCTTGGTGCGCCAGGTCGGGGCAATGGTGAAGGCCACGCTCAGCTCGCCGGTGCTGATGCGCTGCGTTTCGAGATCGACGTGCAGCGTGCCCGGGGCGTCGCCTAGTGCCGTGAGCAGGGCCTCGGCATCCGCCTCGCTGACTGTGGCCGGCAGCAGGCCGTTGTTGACCGCGTTGGAAGCGAAGATGTCGCCGAAGCTCGGCGCGATCACGCAGCGCAAGCCGAAGTCCACCAGTGCATAGACGGCAGCCTCCCGTGAGGAGCCGGCGCCGAAGTTGCGTCGTGCCACCAGGGTTTTCGCCTGTGTCGCCTGCGGATGGTTGAGGATGAACGTCTCGACCGGCCGGCCGCTTTCGTCGTGGCGCAGGTCGTGGAGCAGGAAGCGCCCGTAACCGACGCTGCGCGGCTCCTTCATGAAACGGGCTGGAATCAGTTGGTCAGTGTCCACGTTGGCCAGCGGCAGCGGGCAGGCCGGGGCGTCGATGATCTTGATCGGTTCCATCACTCGGCTCCTGTCACAACTGGCGTACGTCGGCCAGGCGGCCGGTGACGGCCGCTGCGGCCACCATCGCCGGCGACATCAGGTGGGTCCTGGCGCCTGGCCCCTGGCGGCCCTTGAAGTTGCGGTTGGTGGTAGAGGCGCAGCGCTCGCCGGCCGGCACTAGGTCGCCGTTCATGCCCACGCACATGGAGCAGCCGGATTCACGCCACTCCAGGCCCGCCTCGCGAAACACAGCGTCGAGCCCCTCGGCCTCTGCCTGATGTTTCACTTGGGTGGAACCGGGCGAGACGATGCCCGGTACCTTGCTGCGGTGTCCTTTCAACACATCGGCGGCGGCGCGTAGGTCCTCCAAGCGGGCGTTGGTGCAGGAACCGATGAAGACCCGGTCGATGGCGATATCGGTGAGCTGTTGGCCGGGTGCGAGGCCCATGTAGTCGAGGCTGTCGCGAACTTGCCGGGCCCGAGCGAGATCTTCGATATGCGCTGGGTCGGGTATGCGGGCGTCGATGGGCAGGGCCTCCTCGGGGGAGACTCCCCAGGTCACGGTGGGGGCGATCTCGCTGGCGGCCAGTGTCACTTCGCGGTCGAAGCGGGCATCGGCGTCGCTTTTCAACGTCTGCCAGTAGGCCTGTGCCTGTTCCCAGCATTCTCCTCGGGGGGCGAAGGGGCGATTGCGCAGATAGGCGGAGGTGGTCTCGTCAGGAGCGATCATGCCGCAACGGGCGCCGCCCTCGATGGTGAGATTGCATAGGGTCAGGCGCGCTTCCATCGACAGACTGCGGATGGCACTGCCGGCGTACTCGATGGCATGACCGCGGGCGCCGTCGGCGCCGAGCCGGGCTATCCAGGTCAGCGCGATATCCTTGGCAGTGATGCCAGAGGATAGCTCACCCTCGACGGTCAGGCGCATCTGCTTCGGGCGGCTCTGCCACAGGGTCTGCGTCGCCAGCACGTGGGCCACCTCCGAGGCGCCGATGCCGAAGGCGATGCTGCCGAAGGCGCCGTGGGTGGAGGTGTGACTGTCGCCGCAAACCATCAGCAGCCCTGGCTGAGTCAGGCCCTGCTCGGGACCAAGCACGTGAACGATACCCTGGCGCGGATCGTCGAGGCCGAACAGGGGGATGCCATGCTCGCGTGTATTGTCCGTGAGCTGCTCGATCATGCTGCGCACCTTGGCGTCGCCGATGGCATCGAGGCGGCGGGTCAGGGTAGGCACGTAGTGATCCGCGATGCCGAACGTCAGGTCGGGGCGGGCCACACCCAGGCCGCGATCGCGTAGCTTGTTGAAGGCATGGAAGGAGCCTTCGTGCACGAAGTGGCGGTCGATCCAAAGCAGGCTCTGGCCGCTTTCGCTACGCAGGATTTCGTGGGCGTCCCACACCTTGTCGAACAGGGTCGTTGGCATTGTCATGTCGATCGCTTACCGAAGCTGCATCTCGCGTGGGCGTCGTCGCGCCGCTCGTCTTGCTCTGATTGCCAGTGGCTATACAACGGGTTCATATATCAATCTTCCATACAACTATCCTAGATATATGGCACAGGTCAAATGTATTTTTTGTTCTTGTTAAAATGTATTAAAAATAGAACAAATTGGCTTGGCTGTACTCACGCTTCCTGGCGCTCGGTCTCGTACCGGGACTCTGGGGCCATCGGTTCCCAATAGCGGGCCGCCTCGTCGCCGGTACGGTTGAGGTCGATCTGGAAGCGGTAGCGGTCAGGACGGTAGAGCGCGTCGAGATGCTCCACGCCGCGTCCTTCTTCGTCGTACACCACTCGGGTGAGTGCGATCAGCGGCGAGCCCACGGCGACGTCGAGTGCTGCGGCCACTTCATGGGTAGCCAGGGTGGCTGAGATGGTCTGGGCCGCGTGATCGACTTTCACGCCGCTTCGTTCTAGCAGAGCGAACAGCGGCGTCTGCGACAGGTCTGCCTCGTTGTAATGCAGGGCGATGTACTCCGGAACATGAGTCACCAAGTAGGAGAACGGCTTGTCGTCGGCCATGCGTACGCGAATCGAACGTTGCACTCGGTCGCCGTCGGGCAGTCCCAGACTTTCGCGTACCGGCTCCGGCGGCCTGACATAGCAGAACTCCAGCAGCCGTACCCGTGAGGCCTTGCTCATCTTGACCATGTTGGGCAGCAGGTTGGCGACGCTGGCGGTCATCACCGTGGCATCCAGCGGCTGTTCCAGTACCACCGTGCCGAGCCCGGGCTTGCGCGCCACCAGCCCCGCCTCGTTGAGGGCTTGCATGGCGCGGCGGACCGTGACCCTCGATACGCCGTACTGCTCCGCCAGTTTCAGTTCGCCGGGCAGCTTGCGTCCCGGGGCCAGCCGGCCGCTGAGGATCGCATCCTTGAGCAGCAGATAGATGCGATGGGACTTGGTGCCCCCGACGGAGTTGGCATGCGTATCGTTCATGATGCAGTCCTTGGTCTTGTTGCCATTCAGGGGGAGGCGCTTGACGCGATGCATGGAGTAGACATAGAAATGTATTATGCATAGTACAGATAGATGTTCCATGCATGTTGAAGCATAGCGCCAAACAACGACAAAGGCTTCCCTGGAGAACTTGCCATGCCTGTCGATATGCCCGCCGCATCCTCCGAGGAAGTGGTACGCAACTTTCTCGAAGCCATGGAGGCGCGCGATCTTTCCCGTGCCGAGTGTCTGCTCGACGAGGGCTTCACCGTGGTCTTCCCCGGCAGCGGCGAAATGACCCGGCTATCCGAGCTTACGGCCTGGGCCGCCAGCCGCTATCGCGTCGTACGCAAGCGCATCGCCGCTTTCGACACCTGTGGCGAGGGCAAGTACGTCACGGTGGTCTGCCACGGCGAACTCGACGGGGAATGGCTCGACGGGACGCCTTTCTCCGGCGTGCGCTTCATCGATCGCTTCGAGCTACGCCATGGCCGGATCGCTCGCCAGCAGGTCTGGAATGACCTGGCGCTGGAACGCAACTGAGCCAGGCATCCCGCCTGCCTTCGATTTTCCTATGACGACCGAGGAAACCCTGTTCATGACTCATCCCGCCAACGATCTGAAGGCCAGGCTGCACGCCCCCGAGATCGTCGTGGCGCCGGGTGTCTACGATGCCCTGAGCGCCTCGCTTGCCGCCGATGCCGGCTTCGATACCGTCTACCTCTCGGGTGCCAGCATCGCCTACACCCAGCTCGGCCGCCCCGATATCGGCCTGGTCAGCGTCAGCGAGGTCAACGACGTGATGTCGCATATCCGCGAGCGCACCGAGCTTTCCGTAGTGGTGGACTGCGATACCGGTTTCGGCAACGCCATGAACGTGATGCGCAGCGTACGCCTGCTGGAGCGCGCCGGGGCCAACGCCATCCAGCTCGAGGACCAGACCTACCCCAAGCGCTGCGGCCATCTGCGCGGCAAGACCCTGGTACCGGAAGGCGAGATGGTTGGCAAGCTCAAGGCCGCGCTGGATGCTCGCGACAACGACACGACCCTGATCGTCGGCCGCACCGATGCGGTGGCGGTGGAGGGCACCGAGCGAGCCATCGAGCGCGCCCGGGCCTACCGTGAGGCCGGGGTCGACATGCTGTTCATCGAGGGGATTCGCAGCGACGACGACATTGCTCGCATCATGGCCGAGTTCCGCGGCGAGATTCCGATCATGGCCAACATGGTGGAGGGGGGCGACACGCCGCTGCAGAACGCCCAGGCGCTACAGGAACTAGGCTTTTCTCTGGTGATCTTCCCCGGTGCCCTGGTGCGCGCCTTCACTCACATGGCGAGCCAGTTCTTCGACACCCTGCGCCGTGATGGCACCACCGATGCCTTTCGCGAGCACATGCTCGATTTTCGCCAGCTCAACGAGGTGCTCGGCACGCGCAAGATGCTCGAGCTGGGCGAGAAGTACGATGACCGCTAAGGCAAAGAACAACCGACTGCAGGAGAGAGAGCGATGATCACGACTGATAAAACCGCCAAGGAGA
Organism: Billgrantia zhangzhouensis; assembly: GCF_021404465.1. Lineage (GTDB taxonomy): Bacteria > Pseudomonadota > Gammaproteobacteria > Pseudomonadales > Halomonadaceae > Halomonas > Halomonas zhangzhouensis. Next base: position 52,907 of record NZ_JABFTT010000011.1, read on the forward strand.
TTTTCTTCGAGGTGATGGCCAACCCCCAGCGCGTGCCATTCGGATTCGGCAACAAAGCGGTGCTGGTCAACGTCGACCCACAAAAGGCTTATACCCGAACCGATCTGTACAAGACCGCCTACGAGACCGACCCCAACCAGCTCGACTACGTCAACCAACTGGCGCGCGGCTTCCGTAGGCTTGACTGGCCGGTGGTGTGGACCCATGTGGCTTTCCTCGACTCCGCCGAGGATGCCGGTGTGTGGGGGACGCGCACCGATACCCCCGACTCGCTGCAGAACATCAAGTACGGTTCCGACCGCGCGGCCTTCGACGAGCGGGTCGAGATCGAGAAGGAGGACGTGGTCTATACCAAGCGCATGCCTTCGGCCTTCTTCGAGACTCCGCTACAGTCGCTGCTGGTATGGCATCAGGTGGATACCGTCATCGTCACCGGCGGCTCCACCTCGGGCTGCATTCGCGCCACCGCGGTGGACAGCCTCTCGCGGGGCTACCGCACCATCGTGCCGATGGAGTGTGTGGCCGACAAGCACGAAAGCTACCACTACGCCAACCTCACCGACCTGCACCTGAAGTACGCCGACGTGATGAACGTGGCCGACGTGCTGGCCTGGCTCGAGGGACGTGCGGCCGAGCAGGCCTGAGCGGCGAGGAGGCTGAGATGCAGGCAGAAATGAAAGAACGGCTGGACGCCTACGCCTACTGGCCCTATGAGAACCGGCCGAAGATCACCTGGCCGGGTGGGGCACGAGTCGCCTTCTGGGTGGCCCCCAACATCGAATACTACGAACTCGATCCCCCGGCCAACCCCCAGCGCAAGCCATGGCCCACGCCGCACCCCTCGGTGCCGGGCTTCAGCATCCGCGACTACGGCAACCGGGTCGGGCACCAGCGGCAGATGGCGCTACTCGACAAGTACGGGATTCGCGGCTCTGTATCGCTCTCCGTGGCGCTATGCGAACACCATCCCGAGATCATTGCGATGTGCCGCGAGCGCGACTGGGAGTTCTTCAGCCACGGCATCTACAACACCCGCTATACCTATGGCATGAGCGAGGAGCAGGAGCGGGAGATGATCCGCGACGGCATCGAGACGATCCACCGCCATACCGGACAGAAGTGTGCCGGCTACCTGGCGCCGGCGCTCTCCCACTCGGAGCATACCCTCGACCTGTTTGCCGAGGTGGGCCAGGAACTGTTCGGCGAAGAGGGTGGCATCTACACCAGCGACCTCTTCCACGATGACCAACCCACGCCGATCCACCTGCGCTCGGGGCGGCGCTTCATCTCCATGCCCTATTCGCTGGAGATGAACGACACCATCGTCTACGCGGTGAACAAGGTAGAGCCGCGTCACTATCTGACCATGCTCAAGCGCCACTTCGATCGGCTCTACGCTGAGGGTGCCGAGTCGGGCACGGTGATGTGCATTCCCACCCATAACTACCAGATCAGTTGCCCGCACCGCATCAAGGCCTTCGAGGAGGCACTGGAGTACATCACCGGCCACAGTGACGTATGGGTCGCCACCGGTCGCGAGATCGCCCAGCACTATCTCGCCCACCACTACGACGACGCCCTGCGAGACATCGAGGCCAAGGCTGCCACGGCAGGGAGGAGCTGAGCCATGTCCTTCAAGAACGCGTCTCTCGAACCGGACCACCTGCACTATCCCTGGCGGCGCCATGGCTACGACCACGAACGCTACGTCTGGTCGATGCTCGGTGACCGCCGGCCGATCCGCTGGCCGGACGACAAGCCACTGGCGGTGTGGATCAACGTCTCGCTGCAGTTCTACCCGCTCAATCAGCGCGGCGTACCGTTCAAGGTACCCAATGGCATGACCATGCCCTATCCGGACCTGCGTCACTACTCGCTGCGCGATTACGGCAACCGGGTGGGCATCTACCGCATGCTCGCGGCATTCGAGCAGCGCGGCATCCGTCCCACCTGGGCGATCAACGCCCAACTCGCCGAGCAGCACCCCTACCTGCTGAATCGCCTGAAAGCCTACGGCGGGGAGTTCCTGTGCCATGGCTGGAACATGGATCACCTGCACTACGGCGGTCAGGATCGCGACGAGGAGGCCGAGATCGTGCGCCGCTCGGTTACGACGCTGCGCGAGCTGACCGGGCAACCCGTTCGCGGCTGGCTGAGTCCGGCCAAGCACCAGAGCTGGAACACTCCTGAGCTGCTCGCCGAGAACGGCATCGAGTACTGCTGCGACTGGGTCAATGACGATATGCCCTATGCGTTCACGACCGAGCGTGGCGAGCTGACCATGCTGCCGCTCTCCACCGAGATCGAAGACCAGTTCGTGATGTGCCAGAACCTGCACTCGGAGGACAGCTGGGTCAGCCAGGTGACGGACGCCTTCGACTTCCTGCTTGACGAGGGGAGGGAGCAGGGCGGCCGGTTGCTGGCGCTCAACTTGCACCCTTGGCTCGTCGGTCAGCCGCATCGCATCGGCTGCCTGGAAGCGGTGCTTGACCATATTGCCGGGCATTCCGAGGTGTGGCAGGCGCCGGCGGGGGAAATTCTCGACGCCTATCGGGCCCAGGCCGGCGACAACGACTGAGGAGACATCATGGCGATCATGGCTGTTGGCGGCGCGGAGGAGTTCGAGGCGCACGTGCCGCTGGTCATCGTGGGCGCTGGCGCCTGCGGTCTGGTGGCGGCACTCGCCGCCAAGCGGTTCGGCACGGATTCGGTGGTGCTGGAGCGCGACGCGCTGCCGCGGGGCAGTACCTCCATGTCCCAGGGGTTCATTCCGGCGGCGGGTACGCGCTTCCAGGACGAAAAAGGCGTCAAGGACAGTCCCGAGCTGATGGCCCAGGATATCCAGCGCAAGAACGGATACGAGGCGGACCCAGCCATCGTGCGTGCCTTGGCCGAGGCCTCCGCCGGCGTGGTGGAGTGGCTGGCCGACGCTCACGGCGTTCCCTTCGACCTGGTGGAGGGCTTCCTCTACCCCGGCCACAGCCGCATGCGCATGCATGCCACTCCGCGGCGCACCGGGGAGGAACTGATGGGCAGCCTGCTCAATGCCGTGGAGGCGGCAGGCATCGACCTGCTCACCGAAGCCCAGGTGGTGGACCTGCACGTCGACGATAGCGGCCGGGTGCACGGCGTGACCCTGGCACGCCCCGATGGCAGCCGGGAGTCCATCGGCTGTGACGCCCTGATCCTTGCCTGCAACGGCTATGGCGGTAACCCGGAGCTGGTGGCCCGCCATCTGCCAGCCTTGAAGGATGCTCTCTACTACGGCCACGAGGGCAACCAGGGCGATGCCCTGCTGTGGGGCGAAGCCATGGGCGCCAGTCTCAAGGATCTGGGCGCCTGCCAGGGGCACGGCTCGCTGGCGATGCCGCACCAGACCCTGATCACCTGGGCGGTGATGATGCGCGGTGGGGTGCAGGTCAACGCCGAAGGGCGGCGCTTCTCCAACGAGCACGGCGGCTATTCGGAACAGGCGGCCAAGGTGCTGGCCCAGCCGGGCGGCATGGCCTGGAACCTGTTCGACCGGCGCATCCACCAGGCGGCGCTGGAATTCGAGGACTATCGCAACGCCCATATCGCCGGGGCGGTACGCACCTTCGACAGCCTGGAAGACATGGCCAAAGGCCTGGTACTACCGCTGGATGCCCTCCAGGCCACTTTGGCCGAGATGCACACTCTGGCCGAGAGCGGCGAGGGCGATGCCTTTGGTCGGACCTTCAGCGCCGAGGATCTATTGGTAGCGCCCTATCACGCCATCAAGGTCACCGGGGCGCTGTTCCATACCCAGGGCGGGCTCGAGGTGGATACCCAGGCGCGGGTACTGCGGCAAGATGGTTCCACCTTCGCCAACCTGTTCGCTGCCGGTGGTGCCGCGCGTGGTGTTTCCGGCTCGGGCGACAGCGGCTATCTTTCCGGCAACGGCCTGCTCAGTGCGGTGGTGCTGGGTGCCATTGCCGGCCGCGAGGCCGCCCGGCAGCTCAACTGCGACTCGGCCGCTTGAGACTTGCCTTGCTATTCCGAGGCGCTGGGCAGCATCAGCTCCCGCGCTTCGCCCATCAGCAGCGCCCTGTTGGCCTCCAACGCCTCACGCAGGAAGTCCCACAGCAGCCTCACCCGCGCCAGGCGGCGCTGCTCTTGGCGTGAGGTGATCCAGAACTGGCGCACGATCCCCACCTCATCGTTCAGCACGCTCTCGAGCCTGTCGCCGGTCTCGGCCATGAAGCACGGCAGCACGGCGAGCCCTGCTCCCTTCAAGGCGGCGGAGTGCTGGGTGGTGACGCTGGTGCTGCGAATCGAGAAGTGCGGCCCCGGCTGGCCCACTACTGCCGGGTCGAGCAGCGGGTCGAGGTAGCTCAACTGTTCGCTGAAGATCAGGTCGTCGACGTAGCCGATCAGCCGGTGGCGGCCCAGTTCGTCGAGTCGCGCCGGGCGGCCATGGCGGCGAAAGTAGCTTTCGCTGCCGTAGAGACGCAGGCGGTAGTCGCACAGCCGCGAGATCACCAGTCCCTGGCTTGCCGGGCGCTCCACGGTGATAGCCAGATCGGCCTCGTGACGGCTCAGGTTGACCACCCGCGGCAGGGCCAGCAGGTCCAGGGTGATGCCCGGGTGGCGCTCGCAGAAGGCCGAGAGCAGCGGGGCGATGACCCAAGTGCCGAAGCCTTCGGTCACGCCCAGGCGAATCTGGCCGCTGAGCTGGCGGTTCTTGTCGGAAAGGCTCTCGCCCGCCTCGAAGGCGTGGCGGGCCATCTCCTCGGCGTGGGCCAGCAGTTGCTGTCCGGCCTCGGTCAGGTGATAGCCGTGGGTGCTACGCTCGAAGAGCTGGGTGTTGAGTTTCTGCTCGAAGCGACGGGTGCGGCGCGACAGCGTGGAGTGGTTCAAGCCCAGGCGCCGAGCGGCGTCGGTGAGCCGCTGGCTGCGCGCCACTTCGAGAAAGATCTGGATGTCCTGCCAGTCGAGCACGGTTTGCACCTCACGAAGTTTGCTTGTGCATTATCGCACAAGGCATGTGAAGAAGTGCCCGTTGTCACACTTGCTCGCCGCTATATAGACTCGAATTCATCACGCTTCGTGTGTTCCTACACACAAGGTCTACATCGCAGCTTCAGCCGAACAACGACTACAAGCACAACAGGAGTCCGCCATGTCCATTCGTGAAATTCCCATGTACATCGACGGCCAGGCCGTCCCGTCCCAGAGCCAGGAATGGCGCGACGTGATCAATCCTGCCACTCAGGAAGTGGTGGCGCGGGTGCCGTTCTGTACCGCTGAGGAGGTCGATCGCGCCGTGGCCAGCGCCAAGGTCGCGTTCAAGGAGTGGCGCAAGACACCGCTGGCCAAGCGCATGCGCATCATGCTCAAGTTCCAGGCGCTGATTCGCGAACATACCGAGGAGCTTGCCGCGCTGATTACCGAGGAGCACGGCAAGACGCTGCCCGACGCCGCCGGCGAGGTGGGGCGAGGCCTGGAGGTGGTGGAGCACGCCTGCTCGATCACCTCGCTGCAGCTCGGCGAACTGGCCGAGAACGCGGCCAGCGAGGTCGACGTCTACACCCTCAACCAGCCGCTGGGCGTGGGCGCCGGTATCACCGCCTTCAACTTCCCGATCATGCTGCCCTGCTTCATGTTCCCGCTGGCCATCGCCGCTGGCAACACCTTCGTGCTCAAGCCTTCCGAGCAGGACCCCAGTTCCACCATGCGCCTAGTCGAGCTGGCCCATGAGGCGGGCGTGCCGGCCGGCGTGCTCAACGTGGTGCACGGTGGCCCCGACGTGGCCAACCAGATCTGCGACCACCCTGACATCAAGGCGCTCTCCTTCATCGGCTCCACCAACGTGGGCACCCACATCTACCGCCGCGCCTCCGAGGCGGGCAAGCGGGTACAGTCGATGATGGGCGCCAAGAACCATTGTGTCGTGATGCCCGACGCCAACCGCAGCCAGGCGATCAACAACCTGCTGGGCTCCGCCTTCGGTGCTGCCGGCCAGCGCTGCATGGCCAACTCGGTGGTGGTACTGGTGGGCGAGGCCAAGGCGTGGCTCGATGATATCGTCGAGGGGGCGCGCAACATGAAGGTGGGGCCGGGCACCCAGCGTGACGCCGATCTCGGCCCGTTGGTCTCCAAGGCCGCACGCGACCGCGTGGTGCGCCTGATCGACGCCGGCGAGAAAGAGGGCGCCAGGCTGCTGGTCGACGGTCGCGGCTGTCAGGTGGAAGGCTACCCGGATGGCAACTTCATCGGTGCCACCGTGTTTGCCGACGTGAAGCCGGAGATGACCATCTACCGGGAGGAGATCTTCGGCCCGGTGCTGTGCGTGGTGAGTGTCGATACCCTGGATGAGGCGATCGAGTTCATCAATGCCAACCCCAACGGTAACGGCACCTCGATCTTCACCAACTCCGGCTGGGTGGCGCGCCGCTTCGAGACTGAAATCGATGTCGGCCAGGTGGGCATCAACGTGCCGATCCCGGTGCCGGTGGCCTACTTCAGTTTCACCGGCTCGCGAGCCTCGAAGCTGGGCGACCTGGGCCCCAACGGCAAGCAGGCGATCCAGTTCTGGACCCAGACGAAGACTGTCACCGCACGCTGGTTCGAGCCCGAAAACGTCTCCAGTGGTATCAACAGCACCATCTCATTGAGCTGACGAAGTCCCACGAGGAAATCGAGGCCCCGTCCCAGAGGCGGGGCCATTGCATAGGTGCTCGCTGCGGCGCAGTGATGCCGTCCGACATTACTGAGCCTGCCACCACTCTCGATCCCGCTCCGCAGGTGTCGGTGTTCGGGGACGAAGCGAATCGGCTCGGCATCGACGAGGTGCTGAAGGCGAGCGCAACACTGCCATGGCATGGACATATCATTGACGTTGACGTTAACTGGTGCGAGTGAAATGACAACGACAAGAGATAACGCCATGCCAGCACCGCTCAGCCGCTTTCCGGTACCCGAATCGATCCAGGATCTGCCCGAGGACATACGCGATGCCATTCTTGCCGTGCAGGAGAAAGCCGGCTTCGTGCCTAACGTCTTTTTGATGCTGACGCATCGTCCCGACGAGTTCCGCGCCTTCTTCGCCTACCACGATGCGCTGATGGAGCGGGAGTCCGACACCCTCACCAAAGCGGAGAAGGAGATGATCGTGGTGGCCACCAGTGCCCGCAACCGCTGCCTCTACTGCGTGGTGGCCCACGGCGCGCTGGTGCGTATCTACAGCAAGGATCCGCTGCTGGCCGACCAGGTGGCGATCAACCACTGCACCGCGCCGATCAGCGAGCGCCACCGGGTGATGCTCGACTTCGCCCTGCACTGCGGCCTGGAGGTGGGGGAACTCACCGATGAATGGCAAGCGCGCCTCACCGAGGTCGGCTTCACCCATGACGACATCTGGGACATTGGCGCCATCACCGCCTTCTTCAGCCTCTCCAACCGCCTGGTCACCCTCACCGGCACGCCGCCCAACCCGGAGTTCTACCTGATGGGACGGGTGCCGAGGGAGAAGTGAGGGCTCAGCACTCCATTCTCAAAGTTGCGGGACGGGTTGCCGAGCTGGGGCAAGCTTAGAACAGGGGCTGATCGGCTGCATACCGGCAACGACAAGTTGTTCTTTGATCGCTCCACACAGCTTGCAGGTGTAAGCCTAGCGACTGCCGCACTTTCGACCAGAGTCGCTCGGCCATGGTAGCTATTAATTCTGAGCAAGTCGAAAATACCTTAGACACAAAGTATGTTGTGGCGCCTTCTGCCCTTGGCGACGTGCTGGCGGCTCGGCGTTGTGCCTCAGGAGAAGGACTGGGCACAGAGACTAAACGCTACGGTTGACTATGTTATTTACATGCATCAAAAAGGTACTATGCTATCCTTCGTCAGCGGCAATACAAGAATGACAGGCCAAACGTGCTAAGTGATTTATCAGGCGGTAGTATGTCGCCGACATCAAGAGCTTGGGCTGTAGCGTTTTAATATGAAAAAATGTATGGAGTCATCAATGTCTCAAAGCGCGGCTCCTATTAAAGAAAAACTTTCCCTTGTTATCGATTCACTAGGGGGGGCGGGATTTAATCGTGCCATGTTGGCTTACCTTTCCGGCCTGTTTGGTAACCTCAAAGGCTTGGCGCTGTGCTACCACAAGAGTGCACGTCCCGAAATGTTGGTTAACCAAGTGCTTGATGAACGCGTTCAAGAAATCTATCTCAGTGGCCTTTACGTTCTTGATCCACTGAACAATGTAACCCGTGCTAATTTTTCCGCCGGCGTCTACAGCTTCAATAAAAGCTTCGAGATTGATAGTGATAAAATTCGCTATCAAGAAGAAGTGTTTTATCAAGCTCGTATCAGCGACGAATTGGCATGGCTGATTATGATGCCGGATACCAGTATGTTGGCGTACTGTCTTGACAGGCCGGATGCGCAATTTTCAGCAGAAGAGATCCAGATGGCAAAATCCGAGCTACCTGTAGTCAAGGCTCTGGTTGGGAAACACTTCACACTGGAGTTTCTGCGTAAGCTTAAGGAACAGCCTGGGGCCTTCACGCAAATTGAGCGCATTCTTCACCTAGATAGTGAGCGACTCGTTGAGTCGTCACGCTGGCATGCTGAGCTTATCACCCTCAGCGATGACGACAAGGCTCGCATCGAACAGGAGGCGCTAGCCGTTCGGCGTAGTCTCGGCTACCGGGAAACGATACTGGAGAGCGAAGCCGTTCTTACGACATGCCTTGTCGCGCTGGAAGGAGGGCGCTATCTACAGCAGCGCATCCGGCCCACCAACAGCATTAGCGTCGAGCACTACAAGGTCATCATCCATCGCGCACTGGTGCAGTACTCGATATCGGATCGTGAGCGCGACGTGGTCTTTCTCTCTCTGCTTGGTTATCCCAATTCGTTGATTGCCAAAAAGCTGAGTATTTCCAGTGGTACGGTCAAGAATCACAAGTACTCAATCTACAACAAGCTGGATATTACCTCCGAGCGCGAGCTGTTCAACCTAGTCTTGAAGAACATCGTTGGCGTCGAGTTCTGAGCAATGAATAGCCGGTGCGCTGTCGAGTGCACCGGCCTGGGGCAAGCCAAAAAGCCTGTTACGTGCGCGACGCCTGCAGGACGCGGGCTTGCTGGTGCCTGGCCAGCAGCCAGTAGGCGCCAGCGGAGACCAGCATGGCTGGTAGCGACGCGGTCAGATAACTGAACAGTGTCTCACCCAGCGTGAAGCTGATCCAACTGGCGCCACTCATCCAACCGCCAAGAAATAGCCACACCACGCAGCCGGCCGCCATGGCCACGAACGCCTGAGGGTGCCAGCCACTGCGATAACGATAGGGGCCGTTCTCATCGTAGCAGGCTGTAACATCGATATGCTGATGGCGAACCAAGAAGTAATCGCACATCGCCACCGCCCAGTAGGTCCCCACGATCAAGCCAACGAACAGCATGATGAAGTCGAATAGCTCCTGCAACGAAGTGCTGAACACCAGTACCGAGGAGGGCACTGCAACGATCAGGCAGGCCATGCGAAAGCTGATGTTTCGTGTGATGGAGACGATCGCGGAAGAAGCCGAATAGACTAGTAAGGCAACACTGGTGATAGTGCCCAATATCACGATCATCAGTGAGGAGATACCTAGCCCCAGCTGCGTCGACCATACTACAGGGTCCAGCTCTCCAGTGATCAGGGTGGCTAGGCCGCCGACGATAGCGAACAGCGTGCCCACCACGGCCAGCCCCAGGAACGATGCCCAGTAGGCCGAGCGCTCCGAGGTAGCAAAGCGAGACCAGGCGCCCAAGTAGGGAAGCCATGCAATGGCATAAGCGAAACATAGTTCTATCGCCAGGCTTGCGCCGAATAGCGTAGCGCCCTGCTCGATGCCATCCAGTTCGACGCGATTGGTGGTCAGGATTCGCCACAGCATGTAGAGCGTGAATAGGATCATTATCGGTGCAGTCACGCTAAATAGTTTGAACCCCACGCTGGGTTTGATCGCAATCAGTAGCAAGGGAATCACGATGCCGATCAGCAAGGCATACACGCCATAGTCGCCGCTAAAGCCGGCGACACCAAGGTGGTCGCTCATGATCATGGTAGATGCCGAGCCGGTCATCGACGACAGAATGCCTACCCAGCCACAGGTGATCAGGAAGATGATGATGCCGCCAATCGAGGCGCCTTTCATGCCGAAGGTTGGGCGGAGTGCCACGACCTCATCCAGCCCATAGCGCGCCGACTTCTGGCAGGACAACGCACAAATGATGTAGGCAAAGGCGTTGGCGGTAATAGATATCCATATCGTACCGGCCACTCCTAAGTCGAAGGCGTAATAACTACCGACCAAAAAAGAGGCCAGCAGCACATTGCCGCTTGCCCATAGCCACAGCAGTGGCAGAAAGTTAGCGTCGCGCTGTCTGATGGGAATAGGCGAGTTAATCTTGTCCATGCGTTGACCTCATGTAACTTCAGTACGGCCGCATTGTTGCACGCTGGTATGGCGGCTTGTAATTTCACTAAATGAATGCTGAGAGAAGGTAGGTGAGTACCAAAAAAGAGCCGCCTATGGTAAACAGAAGAATATGGTCTTTGCGAGTCACGGGATAGTGGCGGTTATCCACATGTTCGGTCTGGAAGCTGGATTTGGAAGGTAAGTCGCTCATGAAAATGCCCTTGTTGTGGTTGATGTTCTGGACGTAGCCGATCATGAGTTAATAACTAGCATGGCCACCCTAGGCTCACAATGTGACTACGGTCATGCTGACGCCATACATTGAAAAGGCTAGCTTCAAAGCACCAACGACAATCCACTTCTCGATGTGGCCGGTGCGCTAGTGTCGAGGGTATGAGGAGCACATCAATGAGCGAAGCCAAGTTCGAACAATTTGAAGGATATTTGCATTCAGGCGGCTTTCCAGGCGCTTTTCTCAACGCGCGTCGCGTCGTACCCAGTGAGGAAACGCTGGCTGCGCATACCGGCAGCGTTGCCTTCATGGGGGTTCCGTTCGATGGCATGTGCATCAGCCGAACCGGTACCAATCACGGCCCCAAAGCCATTCGTGAGGCAAGCGAACAATTCTCTTCCTACAATGCTAGCCTCGGAATAGATCTGCGGGATAGCTTCTCATTGATCGATTGTGGCGATGCGCTGGTAATTCCGGGATCGGCGCAAAAGACCTTCGAGAAATTCGAGTCCACGCTGGATGTCATGTACCGCCACGGCATTCTGCCGGTGGTCTTCGGCGGTGACCACTCGGTGGCCATCCCCAACGTGCGCGCCTTCGCCCGGCACCATCGTAATCCTGGGCTGATTCTGGTTGATAGTCACTTCGACACCGCCGAAGACCTGGGCGGCGAAACCCTCAGCCACTGCTGCCCCATCACGCGTGCCGTTGACGCCGGCTTCGATCCGCGCAAGATCGTCATCTTGGGAATCAACGGCTGGATGAATCCGCGGGTGGAAGAGAATTACGCCAGCCGGCACGGCATTACCGTCATCCACCTCGAAGAAATTATCGAGATTGGCGTCGCCGCCGCCGCCAGCAAGGCGCGGTCCATCGTTGAGGAGGGCACCGGTGGCGTCTACATGACCTTCGATATCGACAGCATTGATGCTGGCGCCGCGCCCGGCACAGGGGTGCCGGCGGTGGGCGGGCTGACATCGCGCGAGGCCATTGCGCTAGTACGCGAGCTGGGGCGAGCGGGCGGCGGACTCAAGGGCTTTGACCTGATGGAAGTGTCGCCCTCCTACGATCACGACGCTATCACCTCGCGTCTGGCAGTATGCCTGACTCTGGAAACGCTCGGTGCGATTGCCCAGGCGCGTCGCTAGGGGAGTGAGCATGCCGACATCTACCACCCTGCTACTTTGCCAGCCCCCCACGGGGCTGGCCTGCGTCGAGCGTCTCGAATGGATCGAGCAGGCGCTGGCTTATCCTTCAGTGACTACGCACAAACTGGTAGTGTTTCCCGAGCTGTTCCTGAGCGGCTATGTGGCCAGTGTTCTCGACCCCGCTGCCGCCTGCCGGCAAGACCAGGCGCTGCTGGAGGAGATTCGGCACCGCTGCCGGACGCATCGCGCCTGGGCCGTGATCGGTGCCGTCACCCAGGAAGCCAACGACTATCGCAACAGCGCTATCTGCATCGATGCCGGTGGCGTGCAGCAGGCCACTCACCATAAATGCCGGCCCTTCGGCCAGGACGAGGAAGCCGCCTTTACGGCCGGGCAAGGGCTCACGCTCGTCGATACGCCCCTGGGGTGTACCGGCCTGGCGATCTGCTTCGATGTCGAAGACCCGCAGCTCATCGCAGAGTACGCCGCATCGGGCGCCGAGTGGCTACTTGTCCCCACGGCCAACATGCGGCCCTACACCCTGGTGCCCGGCGTCAAGGTGCGCGCCCGGGCACTGGATAACGGTCTCTCGATAGTCTACGCCAACTATATTGGCCAGGACGGTGAACTCGACTTCCCGGGAGATAGTCTGGTTGTGGGCGAGCAGGGCGAGATCCACGCCCAGCTAGGTGCGCGACCAGGGCTGCTGGCCATGCAATACTGGCCCGGTTAGTGCGTTGGGCAGGTTTGTCACCGAGGCGAGGGTTCGTTAGCTGCCGCGGCACGCCTCCAACAGCATCAGTACCGGTTCGAGCTGGCTGACGTGTAGAACGAGTACGCTATCACCGGATGCCCCATCGGCGGGGCACACCACGGCGAACTCGCCCTCTTCGAGATGGAACTCGTGAATCTCGCGAGCGCCATCCGGTGTCAGGCAGTGGATCGAGCGGTAGCTGTCGTCTTCGCCGTAGGTCAGGCGATGATAGACCTTGAAGAAGGTGTACAGCGAAAGGCCGCGCTCGAAGGCGGGCCAGCGGGCGGGAATGGTGTGCGTCTCCTCGTCGAGCACCTGCCCCTTGGCCTCGGCGGCGGCGATGGCGTCGGCCAGTGGTCCGGCCAGCAATGATGCCTCATCATGCGGTAGCGGGGCGGCTTTCTCAAAGGCCTGCTTGAAATGCAGGCGCACCCGATCGAGTTCGTCGAGCGAGGCAATGCGCTTGTCGCTATGAGCCAGATCGGCCGGGTCGAAGCCGCCATTCTCCCAACCATGAATGACGCGCAGCGTCAGATGGCCGTCAGCCAATGGCTCGCAGACCAGCGCCTGCAGCGCGACCCGCAGGTGCAACTGGCGTTCGATGGCCAGGTTGTCGAAAGCGGAGTAGGGCTCGGCAAAGATATGATGAAGGCGCCCTGGGGCGTGTTCCTTGGCTTCGCTGAATGGCATGTCAGATTCCCTGCAGGGAGGAGTGTCTGGTTTTTTCGTTGTTATATCGGTTATATCATTCCAGGGGCACGAGTTCATATCGGCCCGTATGGGGCTGGCTTGAGCCTCGCGAAGAAAAAATTCATCCACTGTCGCCAGGGGAGTCTCGCCGCGGCGAGGCTGAGAGAGCGCATAGGCTGACCCTGGAACCTGATCCGGTTCATGCCGGCGGAGGAAGTGCGACATGTCCTACCTGACGTCTGCCGTACTCGGCACGGCGCTGCTGTGCTTTGCTCTACTGGGCCTGCGGGCTCGCCGGGCCGATGGCCCACTCGACGATTATGTCACTGCCCGGAATTCCCAGTCTGCCTCGACCTTGGGGTTGTCGTTCCTGGCATCTGGGATGGGAGCGTGGATTCTCTTCGCGCCGCCGGAGATCGGTGCTTTCGTCGGCCCGGTGGCGCTGGCAGGCTACGCCATCGGTTCGGCGCTGCCGTTCATCGTGCTGGGTCTCTACGGCCCCGCGATTCGTCGCTACCTGCCTGAAGGGCGCAGCATCGGAGAGTTCGCCGAGGCATGCTACGGCGCCGGCGTGCGCCGCTGGGTATCGCTGATCTCTATTCTCTACATGGCCTGCTTTCTTGCCGCCGAACTGACCGCCATCGGGGCGATCACCGCGCTGCTTTCCGACGTTCCCCCCGGGCTGGTGGTGATCGGCGTGGCCGTGACCACGTTGCTTTATACCGCCATCGGTGGGCTGCGTGCGAGCCTGGCCACGGATCGCTGGCAAGCGTGGCTGTTGATTGCGCTACTGTTGGTAGTGGGCGGCGTGGCGCTCGTGCGCCTGCCCGAAATGCCCGTCCAGGCGGCCTTGCCGGCCATCCCCGTCGGCAGCGCGCTGGGCGTGGCACTGACGCTGATCATTGCCGTGACCGCTGCCAACCTGTTCCATCAGGGCTACTGGCAGCGGGTCTGGGCGGCTCGCGACGAGCGTGCCCTCAACCGTGGTGCCTGGCTGGGCGGGGCGGCCACCGTGGCCGTGGTCGCCCTGGTGGGTGGGCTTGGCATGTTGGCGGCGATGAGTGACGTGTCGCTCGGTGAGCCGCCGATTCCCTTCTTTGCCCTGTTGGTCGAAGCGCCGGGCTGGCTGGCGTTGCCGGCCTTGGTACTGGCAGTCACCCTGGTCGCCTCCAGCGTCGATACCCTGCAGAACGGTATTGCTTCGCTGGCGGTGGCGGGGTCGGGCAGGCGAGGGTTATCCATCGGTGCGGCGCGACTGGTCACCGTGGTGCTGATGGTGCCGGTGGTGATCGTGGCGCTGCAGGGGCTCTCGGTGCTGCGGCTGTTCCTGATCGCCGACCTGTTGTGTGCCGCTATCGTGGTGCCGGTGTTGCTGGGATTGTGGCAGCGCATGACGCCTCTGGCGGCAGTGGCAGGAGGCGTGGGGGGTATGCTTGGCGCGATTCTGCCGGGCTGGGTGATGTACGGCAGCGCCACGGCGGGCGTGTTGGCGGCGAGCTTTCCCGATAGCATTCCCACACTGCCGCCGTTCCTCGGGGCACTGGTGGCTTCGACTCTGGTCAGCCTGATGATCGCCTGGCTCAAGCCCAGCGCCATGCCGCGCACCGTCTGAGCATTTGCCAGAAGGCGCCATAACGACCAACCTCAGGGGTGCGTAACCGAAACGGAGAGCGCCCCATGAGCGATACCCCGGACCCGCGCCGTCGCCACTCCGCCCCGGTGGTGGATGGTGTCGGCAAGTCTGCCAGCCGCGCCATGCTGCGCGCGGTGGGCTTTTCCGACGAGGACTTCAGCAAGCCCCAGGTGGGCATTGCCTCGACCTGGAGCATGGCCACGCCGTGCAACAGTCATATTCACGAGCTGGCCGAGCGAGCTCGCGATGGCGCTGATGCGGCCGGTGGCAAGGGCGTAATTTTCAACATCATCACTATCTCCGACGGCATTGCCAACGGCACCGAGGGAATGAGGTATTCGCTGGTCTCGCGCGAGGTAATCGCCGATTCCATCGAGACAGTGGCTGGCTGCGAGGGCTTCGATGGGCTGGTGGCCATCGGCGGCTGCGACAAGAACATGCCGGGTTGCCTGATCGGCCTGGCACGCTTGAATCGCCCCAGTGTGTTCGTCTATGGCGGCACCATTCGGCCCGGTGCCAACCGCACCGATATCGTCTCGGTATTCGAGGCCATGGGCGCCCACGGCCGCGGCGACATCGACCGGATCGAGCTGAAGCAGATCGAGGAAACGGCGATTCCCGGTCCCGGCTCTTGTGGTGGCATGTACACCGCCAATACCATGGCATCGGCCATCGAGGCGCTGGGCATGAGTCTGCCCGGCAGCTCGGCGCAGGAGGCGGTGTCCCAGGCCAAGCGCACCGATTGCGAGGCGGCCGGTGCCGCCGTGCTCGAACTGCTCGAGCGCGACATCAAGCCCGCCGACATCATGACCCGCCAAGCGTTCGAGAATACCATCACGGTGGTGATTGCCTTGGGAGGCTCCACCAACGCGGTGCTGCACCTGATCGCTATGGCCAGTGCCGTGAACGTGCCGCTGTCGCTTGCCGACTTCACCGCGATTGGCTGCCGCGTGCCGGTGCTGGCCGACCTGCGCCCCAGCGGGCGCTACATGATGAGCGAGCTGGTCGAGATCGGGGGCATCCAGCCGTTGATGAAGACCCTGCTCGAGGCCGGCATGCTGCACGGCGATTGCCTCACGGTGACGGGGCGCACGCTGGCCGAGAACCTGGTCGGAGTCGAGCCCTATCCCGAGGGTCAGCAGATCGTCGCACCGCTGGATGCCCCGCTGAAGAAGGAGAGCCACTTGCGTATCCTCTACGGTAATCTGGCGCCCGAAGGAGCGGTGGCCAAGATCAGCGGCAAGGAGGGCACCCGGTTTTCCGGCAGTGCCCGGGTATTCGGCTCGGAGGAGGAGGCCCAGGCGCGCATCGACGACGGCACCGTGGCTGCAGGCGACGTGGTGGTGATCCGCTACGAGGGCCCCAAGGGTGGTCCCGGGATGCGTGAGATGCTCACGCCGACTTCGGCGATCATGGGCCGCGGCCTCGGTAATTCGGTGGCGATGATTACCGATGGGCGCTTCTCCGGCGGCAGCCACGGCTTCGTGGTGGGGCATGTCTCGCCCGAAGCCTTCGACGGCGGCCCGCTGGCGCTGGTGGAGGATGGCGACGCCATCACCATCGACGCCGAGGCCGATACCATCGAGCTGCATGTCGATGAGGGAGAACTTGCCCGCCGTCGTGCGGCTTGGCGACAGCCCGAGCCGCGCTACACTCGCGGCGTGCTGGCCAAGTATGCGCGCATGGTCAGCTCGGCCTCGACCGGGGCGGTCACGGACCTGCCCAAGGAGCCATGAGCCAAGAACCAAGAGCGCCCCGTTTGGCTTTCCTGCAGAGCTTGGCTAGCTTGATCGAGTACGGATGCGGGGTGCCGCACCATGCGAGACGAGTCCAATCGCAACGCTCAGGGAGGTCCTATGAAAAAGGCGAGCAACAAGCAGGCGCGGGTGGAACCCATCTACGAGGCGAGCGACCTCAACCAGGCGGTAATCGGCTGGAACGTGGTCGACGAATCGGATCCCGACAACGAAGTTGTCGTCTCCGAGCACGAGACGCAGAGGGAGGCCATTCAGGCCGCCGAGGCATTCGAGCAGCGTGAGAACTGAGCGCCGCTGACTTCTCTGGCGACGTTAAAACGACGCCTCGTCCTTGGACGAGGCGTCGATGTGTCTGAGCCAATCACAACGGGAACTCGGCGGCCTAGTAGTTCAAGGCGCCTTCCGGATCGATGGTGTGATAGACGAGGCGTAGCTCATCGAGCGAGAGATGCTCGAGGCGGCCGGCCAGCAGATCGCTGATCTTCTGTGCCGGAAGCCCGGCGCGGCGAGCGATCTCGCGGCAACCGAGGTCGGATACGGCGATGAGCCGTGTAACAATGCGCATCAGGCGTGTGCGCTTTTCCAGGTCCCTGACATCGAGGTCAGGGCAACTTCGCGGGGGGTCGAGGAGTTCCGCGTTGGAAGAATGTCGTGCCGTACTCATGACGCTCCAGTGGGCGATTGCGACAACCACATCATGGGGGCTTTTCGACAATTTTGCCAGTGCCGATTCGCGACTTTTTCGTGACGCTGCGACGCATGCTGCTCAGTGCGCGCCCCGACGGCCTGCCGGGCTAAACCGACCTTGTGGGAATACCGAAAGTTGCCCCGAACGTAGAAACTGTCGATTAGCCTCTCAGCGCAGGGGCGTGCTAGCTTTTATCAGGTAAACGACCGGTTTCCCCGGTGCGTTCCAGGAACAACCATAAACGATCCGGTTTCAGGACGGAGGAGACTCATGCGCGCTCTCAAATATGTCGCGGCCGCTTCGCTGATGGCCACGGCCCCGCTGGCGGCCGCCCAGCAGCTTTCAATCGCTACCGGTGGTACGGGCGGCGTCTACTATCCCCTCGGCGGCGGTCTTGCCGAAATGATCAATCAGCACATCGAAGGTGCCAGCGCCGTGGCCGAGGTGACCGGTGCCTCGGTGGAAAATATGGGCCTGGTGTGGCGCGGCGACTCCGACATCGCCTTCGCCCTGGCGGACACTGTCTACCAGTCGTATACCGGTACCGGCGACTTCGAGGGCCGTGAACTCGACAACATCCGTGCGCTGGCTTCGGTCTACCCCAATGCCGTGCAACTGGTGACCCTGGCGAATTCCGACATTCAATCGTTGGAGGATCTGCGCGGCAAGCGTGTTTCCGTGGGAGCGCCGGGCAGCGGCACTGAACTCAACGCGCGCGCCCTGCTGGAGGCCAACGGCATCACCTATGACGATTTCACACCCCAGCGGCTCAACTTCAACGAGACCGCTGATGCCATCCGCGATGGTGACATCGACGCCGGCTTCTGGAGTGTGGGACCGCCTACCAGCTCGATTCTCAACCTGGCCACTACGCGGGACATCCGTCTGATCGGCTTCTCCGATGAAGAGATCGCCAATGCGCGTGAGGTGGAGCCTGTGTTCGCTCCCTATCAGCTGCGTGCCGGCATGTATGAGGGCATGGAAGAAGCGGTGCAAACCATCAGCATCCCCAACGTGTTGGCGGTGAGCAGCGAGATGGACGAGGAGTTGGCCTATCAGCTCACCAAGATGTTGTTCGAGCGTACCGACGAGCTGATCGCGGTGCATCCGGCGGCCAACGATACTACCGTCGAGTTCAGCATCGACTCCACTCCGGTTCCCTTCCACGATGGCGCGCTGCGCTACTATGAGGAAGTGGGTGCCGAAGTGGCCGACCACCAGCGTCCGTAAGGTCCACCCTGTCAGGCATCCACGATGCTTGCCTCGAACCTGAGCAAGAGTCGCCGTGCCCTTGGGCCGGCGACTTTCTGCGTGTTGGCTCTGTGCTGCGCCACGGCCTGGGCCGATACTTCGCGCCTGGAAGTGCTCGACGACCACGGCAAGGTGCTGGTGGCGCTGCCAATGCCGGAGGGCGAGCGCTGGTGCCTGGAGTGGAATCACTCCGTAACGGGCATTCGCGTGCAGGATTGCTATCGCCACGACCAAGGGAAGATGATGCTGGAGCGCAGCCACCAGCCGGACTTTGCCGCTGGCCTCGGCCATGTACCGGGGCGGGGCCGCCAGGTTTCGGACGGCCAGGGCGGCTATTGGATCGAGGACATCGACGAGCCGGTGCCCGGCAACCGCTATCGATTACGGGTCGGCTCCGATAGGGTCGACCATAGACTGCTGCATGAGGGGCGCCGGACCAGCCTGAGTAAAAGGGCGGCTGGCGAGCGGGTGACGATCCACCTGCGCACCCCAGACTTCACCCCCTGAGAGGCGTGCATGAGCGAATCTGCCAACCCTCCCGTCACCGTACCCGGTGGCAGTGCCATCCAGCCCCGACCGATCCTGTGGTTGATCACCCTGGTCGCCGTCGGTCTGTCGCTGTTCCAGCTCTACTCGGCGGGTATCCAGCCGCTGGGTCTGTTCTATCAGCGCAGCATCCATCTGATGCTGATCATGATGTTGGCATTCTTGATCTTTCCCGTCTTCGGTCCCCATCGCAAACGCGGCGTGCTGGGCTGGGCCATCGATGCGATCTTCTTCGCCGGCGCGCTGATCACCGGCGGCTATCTGGTGTTCTACCTGGACGAGATCATCCGTCGTGCCGGGTTCTGGAGCCAGACCGATATCATCGTCGGTTGCATTGCCACCATCACGGTGCTGGAAGCCAGCCGCCGCGCGGTGGGGTTGGGTATGACCATCATCGGCGCGCTGGCGATCGTCTATGCCTTCGCCGGACCACGTGGCGAGCTGCCCTGGCTGGGTGAGTGGCTGCCCGGTATTCTCGGTCACCGCGGCTACAACATCGATCGTGTGGTGGGCCAGCTTTACCTGGGACAGGAGGGCATCTTTGGCCTGCCGCTGGGCGTCGCAGCCACCTATATCTTTGTCTTCGTGCTGTTCGGTGCCTTCCTTGAAAGCACCGGTGCCGGCAAGTTCTTCATCGATATGGCTTATGCCGCTACTGGGCGCCAGCGTGGTGGCCCGGCCAAGGCGGCGGTCATCGCTTCCGCCGGTATGGGCTCGATTTCGGGCAGCGCCATCGCCAACGTAGTGACCACCGGGGCCTTCACCATTCCGCTGATGAAGCGCCTGGGCTACAAACCGCACCAGGCTGGCGGCATCGAGGCTGCCGCTTCCACTGGTGGCCAGATCATGCCGCCGCTGATGGGGGCCGGTGCCTTCCTGATCGCCGAGTACACCAATACGCCTTATCTCGACGTGGTCAAGGTCAGTATCCTGCCGGCGATCATGTACTTCGCCACCGTCTACCTGTTCGTGCACATCATCGCCCTGAAGCAGGGCATGCAGGGCCTGCCCCGCAGCGAGTTGCCGCAGATGCGTGACGTGATGCGCGAGGGCTGGCACTTCCTGCTGCCGCTGGCGGTGCTCGTCTGGCTGCTGGCGATGCACATGTCGCCGATGCGGGTGGGCTTCTATGCGGTCATCACCATGGTTGCCGTGGCCGCGCTGCGTTACGCCATCTGGTTCCTGTTCGTTGCGCCGCAGCAGGGCCAGCCGGTCACGCTGGCCAGTACCGGCCGGGTGGTGTGGGCCGGTGTCGTCAAGCTGGTCGAGGGACTGGAGCTGGGAGCGCGCAACGCGGTAGCGGTGTCCATGGCCTGTGCCGTGGCCGGCATCATCGTCGGCGTGGTGGGCCTTACCGGGCTGGGGCTGAAGTTCTCCGCCATGATGATGGCCTTCTCGGGTGGCAACATCGTGCTGGCTCTGGTGATGGTGCTGTTGGCCAGCCTGATCCTGGGCATGGGCTTACCCGTCACCGCCAGTTATATCGTGCTGATCGTGCTGGTAGGGCCGGCATTGACCGCTGAGTTCGGCATCCCGCTGCTGATCGCCCACTTGGTGGTGTTCTGGTATTCACAGGATTCCAACGTCACGCCGCCAATCGCGCTGGCAGGCTTCGCCGGAGCGGCAATCGCCGGTAGTAAGCCGATGGCCACTGGTGTGCAGGCGTGGAAGTTCGCCAAGGGCCTCTACCTGATTCCGGTGTTCATGGTCTTCAACCCCGAGATCATCATGGGTGGCCCGCTGCACGTACTGGCCTGGAACGGCGTGATAGCGATACTCGCCCTGGGAGCCTTTGCCGCGGCACTGGAGGGCTACCTGTTCACCCGCATGTCGTGGCTGCCGCGCATTGCCATTGCTGCCGCGATCGTGGCGGTGTTCTACCCGAGCTTCCTGGTCGAGGCCGCTGGCGTGGCGGTGATGATCGTTGCCATCGGTGCCAACTGGCTGGCCAGCCGGCGTGAAACTCACCCGGCAGGAAGCGGAGCCGTATGACGACAGCCGACCACTTCCGACAGGGAACGGTCGGCTGCCCGACTGGTCAAGATGACGGCGCCTGCGGGCGCCGTTAGAATACCTGCCCTTCGAATTCTCAGCGCCATTCCGGGAGCCACACATGCAGTCCAACGAGCAGCCACGCGTAGGTGTGATCATGGGGTCGAAGTCCGACTGGCCAATCATGGAGCACGCCGTGGCGATGCTCGAACGCCTGGGTGTACCGCACGAGACCCGTGTGGTGTCGGCGCATCGCACGCCGGACTTGCTGTTCGACTATGCCAAGGGTGCCGCTGGGCGCGGCCTGCAAGTGATCGTGGCCGGTGCCGGTGGGGCCGCCCACCTGCCGGGCATGGTGGCTTCGCAGACAGCGTTGCCGGTGTTGGGCGTGCCGGTGGAGTCCAAGGCGCTGAAGGGGCTCGACTCGCTGCTCTCCATCGTGCAGATGCCGGGCGGTATCGCCGTTGGCACGCTGGCCATCGGCAAGGCGGGAGCGACCAACGCCGGCCTGCTGGCAGCGCAGATCGTCGGTCTGCAGGATACCAAGGTGCGTGCCGCCGTCGAGGCGTTCCGCGCCGAGCAGACCCAGTCGGTGCTCGACAACCCCGATCCCCGACCCGCAGATGAATGAGCCGGCGAACCCGTATGAGCCAGCGAGAGGAGACAGCAACATGAATATTGGCGTACTCGGTGCCGGTCAGCTCGGCCGCATGCTGGCTCTGGCCGGCTACCCCCTGGCCAACCGCTTCACCTTCCTCGATACCACCGGCCATCCCAGCGCCGGGATCGGTGATGTCATGATCCATACGGATCAGCACCACTTACTCGACGACTTCCTGGCCAAGGTCGATCTGGTTACCTACGAGTTCGAACACCTGCCCGTGGCGCTGGTGCAGGCCATCGAGGAGGTCAAGCCGGTCTATCCCTCGAGCGAGGCGATCCGCATCTGCCAGAACCGCGCCGAGGAGAAGGCGCTGTTCGACCGCTCGGGCATTCCCACTCCCGCCTACCGCATCGTGGAGAGCGCCGAGGCATTGGAAGCGGCTGCCCGCGAGCTGGGCACGCCGGTAGTGGCCAAGTCGGTTACCGAGGGCTACGACGGCAAGGGCCAGGCAGTGCTGCGCGACCCGGCCGAGGCGACCGAGGCCTGGCGCAGCATCAACCACCCCCGGCTGATCGTCGAGGCGTTCGTCGATTTCGTGCGCGAGGTGTCGATCATCGCCGTGCGCGGCCGTGACGGCGAGGTGGCTTTCTACCCCATGGCGGAGAACCTGCACGTCGACGGCATTCTGCGCTACTCCCTGGCGCCGATGCCGGATATCGACGACGAGGTACAGCAGACAGCGGATGGCTACATTCGCGCGCTGCTTGACGAGCTCGACTACGTCGGCGTGCTGACCCTCGAGCTGTTCCAGACCCGTGACGGCAGGCTGCTGGCCAACGAGATGGCACCCCGAGTGCACAACTCAGGCCACTGGACCATGGACGGCGCGGTGACCAGCCAGTTCGAGAACCACCTGCGTGCCATCCAGGGCCTGCCGCTGGGTGACACTTCGGCGCGCATGCCGACCTGCATGGTCAACGTGATCGGCCAGGAGGGCGACCCGGCGGCGATACTCGCCATCACCGATGCCCACCTGCACCGCTACGACAAGAGCGAGCGCCCCGGGCGTAAGCTCGGCCACGTCAATCTGGTGGCCGAAAGTCACGCTGAACTGCTGGAAAAGGTGCACGCCTGCGCCTGGCTGCTGCCCGAGGCGCCGGAGGCGCGCTTCAGCTTCGAGGACGCGTTCTGTCAGGGCAACCGATAACGCCGCAAGACGCAACGTAGCAGGCCCCGCTATGGCGGGGCCTGCTACGTTTAAGGGCAGTACTCGAGTCGTTGCGCAGCGATTCGCTCGCGCAGGTGTTTGCTCTCAGGCGCCGATGATGCCGCCGTCCTCGCGCGTTATCACCAGGGTGGCGGAGCGCGGAATGGCGTTGCCACCGTCCGGCCAGTGGCTGACCGATTCGCCTGCAGCGAACGCCTCGGCGCTGGTGGTGGCGCCGGGGTGCTGCACGTTGACGAACAGGGTGCGCTGGTCCGGGGTGGCGATCACGCCAGTGATCTCCTGGCCGATGGGGCCGGTGAGGAAGCGCCGGATCTCGCCGGTTTCGGGGTTGGCGACGAGCATCTGGTTGTTGCCGAACACCTCATGGATGCCGGTGTTCATCACCGATTCGCTGATGTCGGTCTGGATCCACACGCGACGATCCGGGTCGATCCACAGTCCATCGGGGCTGGCGAAGATCGCCTCCTGACCCAGTGGTTCGCCGGCCTGGTCGCGACCGCTCTCCTGATCGCCCGCAAGCAGGAAGATATCCCACTGGAAGCTCTCGGCGGCATGAGTGCCGTCCTCCTGCCAGCGAATGATGTGACCGAAGTGGTTCTCGGCCCTAGGGTTGGCGGCGTCGACCTGCTCCTCGCTGCGGCGAGTGTTGTTGGTCAAGGTGAAGTAGACCTGGCCGGTGGCCGGGTCGACGGCGCCCCACTCGGGGCGATCCATCTTCGTGGCGCCGACGAAGTCTGCCGCGCTGCGGGTATTGACCAGGATGTCGGCCAGGTCGGCGAAGCCATTCTCCGGCGTCAGGCCATTTTGGCCAGGTACCAGGGCCAGCCACTCGCCGCTGCCGTCGTCATTGAACTTGGCCACGTAGAGGGTGCCTTCGTCGAGCAGCGAGCCGTCGGCGCTGGCTGCCTGGAAAGGACGTGCCGAGACGAACTTGTAGATGTACTCGAAGCGGGCATCGTCGCCTGAGTAAGCCACCACCGGCTGGTCCTCGACGGCCGGGGCGAAAATCACGCCCTCGTGGGCGAAGCGCCCCAGGTGGGTGCGCTTGACCGGGGTGCTGTCGGGGTCGAAGGGGTCGATTTCCACCATGTAGCCGAAGGCGTGGGGCTCGTTGCGGTAGTCGTCGCGGGCCGAGGCGCCGCGGGAGGTGGCGTCGAAGCGCACGAACTCGTCGGCGCCGCCTGCGGCGCGGTGCCATTGGTAGCGGCCTTCGGCACGGGTGGCGATGCCGTAACGGGTCTGGCGACGATCGATGTCGGCATCTTCGTTGGCGAAGTAGCCGGCCCAGTTCTCCTCGGCGGCCAGGTAGGTATTCCAGGGTGTGACGCCGTGGGCACAGTTGTTCAAGGTGCCGCGGGTCATGGTGCCGTCAGGGCTGTATTTCGTCACCACGTGTTCGGTGCCCGCCACCGGTCCGGCCAACTGCATCGGCGTGAGCCCGGTAACGCGGCGGTTGAGACGGTCTTGCATCACTTGCCACTGGTCCTCGTCGCCCTGGCGTACCCGCACCACCGAGACGCCGTGGGCGTTGAGCTCCTTGCGTACTTGGTCGGCGTCGCGGCTGCCGTCCTCATGCTGCGGGAAGCCGTTGCGGTCCAGGGGCATTCCAGCGGCTGCAGCATGCAGGAAGCGTGGTTCGACGTACTCGTGGTTGAGTACCAGCAGGCCGTCGCGGGAGCTGCCGTCGATGGCGAAGTAGTGCATACCGTCGTGGTGGCTGCCGATCTGGTGAGCCTGGTCCTCGCCGCTGGCATCGATAGAGAAGGCCGGCATGCTGCCGTTGATCGGCGTGCCCCAGGGAATGAAGGCCTGTACCCGGTAGCCTTCCGGCACCACCACGCTGTCGCCGGTACCGATGGGAATGGCCTTGAAGCCGATGCTTGGCGACGGGACGCCGGCGGCCAGGGCGCGACCGAACGGCAGACTGGTGGCCATGGCCCCGGCAATGGCTGCTGCCAGGCTGCCTCGCAGCAGCGTGCGGCGGCTCATGCGCGCCGCCAGGATGTCGCCGAAGTAGGCATTGCCGGAGGCGTTGCTCGTCGGCT
Source organism: Billgrantia zhangzhouensis (assembly GCF_021404465.1). GTDB lineage: Bacteria > Pseudomonadota > Gammaproteobacteria > Pseudomonadales > Halomonadaceae > Halomonas > Halomonas zhangzhouensis. The sequence continues at coordinate 77,899 of NZ_JABFTT010000011.1, forward strand.
CGTCGCCGGCGGCCAGTATGGGATCGACGTGACCGGGGAGATGAGGCTGGGTCATGGCTTGTTTCTCCTGGAGGCATGCTGCGGCGCTTGCCGAAGGCTAGTGGGTCTTCGCTCGAAGAGAGTGGCGACTGGGCGTTACAGCGGTATGACCGGTTGGTGGAGCTTCGATGACGCGGTGGCGTATCACCTGATATGAATCAAGCATGTTCAGATAAAGGCCTTCAGATCTTGAAGTCTGACGCTATTAGGCGACACTGATATCAGTTCTGCCTCGGGGAGAATTCATGCGACGACTGCCAGGACTGGGCGACATTGCCCTGATCGTGGCATTGCTGTTGCCGCTGCTGTTGGGGCTGTGGCATGCCTTGCCGCTGGCGGGAGAGACCTGGCCTTGGTGGCTGCTCGGCATTGCTGGGCTGGGGGCCATTGCCTGGCCCTAGGCTGGTCCGTCAGGGCGGGAGCCGCCGCCTGTGCTGGCAGCAGCTTGCGTTGAGGGGGATAGCTCGCTAATGATGGCAGTATCAAGTAAATATAGTTCGGTCTAACAATTACACTTTCGGACCCTTGCATGCCTCTCCCGCTTCAGGATGAGCACCGCGAACTCGATGGCGCGCCGCTAACGGACATCTCCCATCGGCGCCAGCTGGCCCACGAGCAGGTGCACCTGCTATATGAGCGTTTGTGGCAGCCGGTCCTGGCGAGCGTGCTGGCGGCCTCGCTACTGGTGGCCGCCATGTGGTCGATCATGCCACCCAGCATCCTTCTGGGCTGGTTCGCTGCGCTGGCAGTGGTGTCGGGCGCGCGCCTGTGGCTGGCTTGGTTCTATCACCGTCAGCCTACCAGGCAACGCCAGAGACAGCGCTGGCTCCGGCGTTTCGCCTGGGGAGCGGTCATGGCCGGCCTGCTCTGGGGGGTGGCCGGCGCCTCGATGTTCACCATGGAGCACCACGGTCAGCTCGCGGCATTGGCGATCGTGCTGACCGGTATTGCCGCTGGCGGAGTGACCACGCTCTCCTCTGTCGTGTGGATGGCCCCGCTGTTCGTTCTGCCCACCATACTGCCGCTATTGGTCCAACTTCTGCTGCAGGGTACCTCCCTCTCTTTGTTGCTGGCTGCCATGGTCATGCTGTTCCTGGGGCTGGTACTGACGATCAACCGGCGGCTGTATCGCACCATTACCGACAATATCTCCCTGCGCCTGATCGTTTCGTCCCGCGAGCGGCAGTTGCGAGTCAGCGAAGCACGCTACCGCGCGATCTTCCGCCATACGCCGCTGGGCGTGATGCACTTCGACCGCGAAGGCCGGGTGGTCGATTGCAACGAAATGTGTCTCGACATCCTCGGCACCTCCCGCAAGCGTCTTCTGAGCATGAATCTGCTGACCCAGTTGAGCGACGAACGTGTGACCGGGGCGATACGTGATGCCCTGGAGAGTGGCACCGGCTACTTCGAGGGTACCTACCGCACCGTGGTCAGCGGCAAGCAGACGCCGCTGCGCGCCTTCTACAGCGCCCTGCGCAACGAGTCGGGCGAAGTAGTGGGCGGTGTCGCGGTCATCGAGGACTTCACCGAGCGCAAGCTGGCGGAAGAGACGATACATCGCCAGGCCTACTACGACCCGCTCACCGACCTGCCCAACCGGCGCCTGCTGATCGAGACGCTGGCCTCGACCATTCGCGACCGCCGCGACGATGGCCGTGTTGGGCTGGTGATGTTTCTCGATCTCGACCGGTTCAAGATCATCAACGACACCTTGGGCCATGCAGTGGGCGACGAGCTGCTGCGCCAGGTGAGCAAGCGCCTGTTGCTGAGCATCGATCAGGACGCCATGGCGGCGCGCCTCAGCGGCGACGAGTTCGTCGTCATGATGCCGGCCTTGAGCTCCGACCGCGAGGCCGAGATCCAGCGTGCCGAACACCGTGCCGAACGGCTGCTCACGACGCTGCGTCGGGCCTACGACCTGGGCGGCCAGCGTATCAGCGTGACGCCGAGCATCGGTTACACCCTGTTCCCGCTAGCCGACGAGGACGTGGGCGACGTGCTGCGCCATGCCGATACCGCCATGTACCAGGCCAAGCTGAAGGGGCGTGCGCAGATCTGTGGCTACGAGCCCTCCATGCAGGCCCAGATGAGCTGGCGCCTAGAGATGGAGCAGGCCCTGCGCCGGGCCCTGGCGGAGGATCAACTGCGCATTGCCTTCCAACCCCAGCTCGACGAACGTGGCCGGGTGGTGGGCGGAGAGGCGTTGATGCGCTGGCAGCATCCCCAGCATGGCTGGGTCTCGCCCGAAGTGTTCATTGCCATCGCCGAGGAGAGCGATCTGATCGTCGAGCTCGAGACCTGGATGCTCGATCGTTGCTGCGAACTGCTGTCACGGCTGCCGGCCGAGACCTTGCCGCGGCTGTCGGTCAATATCAGTGTGCGTCACTTCACCCAGCCGGGCTTCGTCGAAGGGCTCACCTGGGTTACCGGCACCCATGGCATCGAGCCGTCGCGACTGATCGTGGAATTCACCGAGAGCATCATGATCGACGGGCTGCAAGACGCTGCCGAGCGTATGCAGGCCCTCAAGCGGCTGGGCGTGCAGTTGGCCCTGGACGACTTCGGCACCGGCTTCTCGTCGCTGGCGTATCTCAAGTCCCTACCATTGGATGAACTCAAGATCGACCGTAGCTTCGTCAGCAACCTCGATACCGATGGCAGCGATGCCGCCATTGCCGAAACGATTCTGGCCATGGCCCAGCATCTTGGCATCGACGTGGTTGCGGAAGGCGTAGAGAACCGCGCCCAACACGAATTCCTGTTGGCACGAGGCTGCCGGCTGTTTCAAGGTTATTATTTTCACCGGCCCATGCCGGCCGAGGCATTCGAGGCGCTGCTGGCCGGCAGGGCAGTGGAGGCCGACCAACCGCGCGACTGATGCTCAGCCGAGCCCGCCGCTGGCCCATAGCCACAGGGCGATCAGGGCGAAGTGGCCGGGATACCACGCCAGCCACAGCCGGCGGGGCATGGCGGCCGGCACCACGGGTGTCAGGCGATGGGCGCCGGCGGCCAGCCACAGCACCGCCAGGCAGGTGGCAACGGTGAACGACTTGGCCATGTCGGAGCTGTTCATCAGCCCCGCCACGATCAGCAGCGGAGCGGCCATGGACACGGCGCCGAGACGCTCGGCAAGCGTCTCGCCCGCATCGTGCAGGTGATGCATGGCAAGCATGAACAAGGGCACCAGCAGCAGCCCGCGATGACCGTATTCGACCCACTCGCCGAGCAGGTACCAGACGGTCAGCGTGGCGGCCAGCGCAGCCCCCAGCCAGGCGCTGCCCAGGCTGCCGCTGCGATGCCGGGCGAGCAACTCGCGCAACCAGGCCCCCCAGGCTAGACCCAGCGCCAGGGTAAAGCAGACATTGAGAATGAAGGCATCGGAAGCCCGCGGCATCAGCATGTAGGGGAGCTGTGCGGCAATGCCAATGATCAGGATGCGCCGGGCATAGCGCAGCGGATTGCGCGTATTGAACAGGCCGTGCCAGGCGACCATGGCGGCGAACAGGGGGAAAGCGATGCGGCCCAGCGATGAGCCGGCCCAGCCGAGTTCCCAGCCGCTGGGCGCCACGTAGCGGGTCAGGTGATCGATGGTCATGGTGGCGAGCGCCAGCCATTGGCCCCAGCCGGTCCAGGTGGAAACGGGGCGCGCGGGCAGTGGCCGAGCGGCGGCCTGTGCGGTCATCGGGACCTCCCTGTAGTTGATGACGACAACGTTTGTGACCGGTGCGCTGCAAAGGGAGTTCCAGCGCCCGGCATGGTAGAACGAGGATACGCGCATGCGCAGCGGCTTCGGTTTCGACCTTCGCAGCATGGAAATTTTCGTCGAAACCCTCGAGCAGGGCAGCCAGAGCGCGGCGGCCAGACGGCTGGGGCTGAAACAGTCTTCGGTGTCGCAGAGCCTGGCGAACCTGGAGGGGAGCATGGGCGTGACGCTGTTCAAGCGCCATTCCCGGCCGTTGGAGCCGACCAGCGCGGGACGCTTCTTCTACGACCGCGCCCGACGCCTGCTCGACGATGCGCGCAGTACCCGGCGCGAGTTGGTCAGTGGCGGCTTCGGCCAGCTCCATCAGGTGCGCCTGGCGCTGGTCGACTCGCTGGCCACGGCGGTGGGGCAGCCGCTGATCGAACTGATCCGGCGCTACACCCGCGACTATACCCTGACCACGGGGCTGTCGCACATGCACGGCCACTCCCTGCTGACCCGGCACGTGGATATCATCATTTCCGATGATCGGCTCGAGAGCTACGACGGCCTGGAGCGCCATGCCCTGCTGCGCGAGCCCTTCGTACTGGTGGTGCCGCTCTCCTGGAACGGTCCGTTGGACAACCTGCGCTGGTTGGCGCGACATCTGGATTTCGTGCGCTATACGCCGCAGTCGCTGATCGGCCAGGCCATCGAGCGCCACCTGCGCCTCAACCAGCTCGAACTACCGGCCCGGCTGCATCTCGACAATACCTTTGCCGTGCTGCGCCTGGTCAGCGCCGGTGCGGGCTGGACCATCACCACGCCGCTGTGCCTCTATCAGGCTGGCCTCGATACGCTCCAGGTCACGGTGGCGCCCCTGCCGCTGGCGCCGCTGGTGCGGGAACTGACGCTGGTGGCCCGGCGCGATGAGCTGGGAGAATTGCCTGCACTGCTGGCCCGCGATGGCCGCCGGCTGCTGGAGCAACGTTTCCGTACCCAACTGGAGCAAGAGTTGCCCTGGCTCTCTGCCGAGGTCGTGACCCAAGGGTGATCGTTCCCCTGTCCCCTTCCTGAGTGCTGCCGTGCCCCGATGAGGGGCGCGTTGGAGCGCGTGCGCCCTATCGCGAGGCACTATCGATTTCATCGATAACTCAGGCGTCGCTATAACCGATGCTCGTTGCGCATCGCACGATTTCGTCCAAAGACTTGAGCGAAACCCAAGGCAACCCTCAAGGTCGGCCGAACGATGCCAAGAATAATAACGCTCTACGTTCGCTGGGTGGATGCATTCAACCGGGTGGTGGGACGCATCGTCATGTTCATGATCTTCGTCATGATCGGCGTGCTGCTCTATGCCTCGGTGTCGCGTACCGCCTTCAACGCTCCCCTGATCTGGAGCATCGAGGTCTCGCAGTTCATGTTGGCCGCCTACTACCTGCTGGGCGGTGCCTACGCCATGCAGATGGGCGCCCATGTGCGCATGGACCTGTTCTACTCGCGCTGGTCCGACCGCACCCGCGCCTGGGTCGATGCCCTTACCATCCTGCTGCTGATCGTCTTCCTCGGTGCGCTGCTGACCGGCGGTATCTCCAGCACCGAGTACGCGCTGCGCTACGGCGAGAAGAGCTACACCTCCTGGGCGCCGCGGCTAGCACCGATCAAGATCGTCATGACCTTCGGCGTGTTCCTCATGCTGCTGCAGAGCGTGTCGACCCTGTTCAAGGACATCGCCCGGGCGCGCGGCGTCTCCCTGGACCGGGCGAATGCCTCCGTAGAACGGGGGACGGGCGAATGAGCTACGAGATGATCGCCCTGCTGATGTTCTCGGCCATGATGCTGCTGCTGCTCACCGGGCAGCGGGTATTCGGTGTGATCGGCTTCGTCGGCGCCGCCTCGGCGCTGCTGCTGTGGGGCCAGGGTGGGGTGGAGATGCCGTTCAGCGCCGCCATCCAACTGATGAACTGGTATCCGCTGCTGACCTTGCCGCTGTTCATCTACATGGGCTACATGCTCTCCGAGTCGGGCATCGCCAGCGAACTCTACGAGATGTTCCACGTCTGGATGGGCTCGCTCAGGGGCGGCCTGGCGGTGGGCACCATCGGCCTGATGGTGGTGGTCTCGGCGATGAACGGGCTGAGCGTGGCAGGCATGGCCATCGGCGCCACCATCGCGCTGCCGGAGCTGCTGCGTCGCGGCTACGACAAGGTGATGGTCACCGGGGTGATCCAGGCCGGGAGTTCACTGGGGATCCTGGTGCCACCCAGCGTGGTGCTGGTGCTCTATGGCATGATCGCGCGCCAGCCGGTCAGCCAGTTGTGGCTGGCGGGGGCCATCCCGGGGCTGATACTGGCCGGGTTGTTCGTGCTCTATATCGTCATTCGCTGTCGCCTCCAGCCGCATCTGGGGCCGGCGCTGCCCGCCGAGGAGCGCCAGATGAGCCTGGCCGAGAAGCTCAAGCTGCTGCGCGCCGGTCTGTTGCCGCTGATGATCTTCTTCTTCATGACCGGACTGTTCCTGATGGGCGTGACCAGCCTGGTGGAGAGTTCGGCGGTCGGCGCCGTGGCCGCGACCTTGGCCGCGCTGATCAAGCGTCGCCTGACCTGGAAGGTGATCGAGAGCACCGTTCACAAGACGCTGGGCATCAGCTGCATGTTCATGTGGATCATCCTCGCCGCCCTCTGTTTCGGCGCGGTGTTCGACGGCCTGGGCGCGGTGCGTGCCATTGAGAACGTGTTCCTCGACCGCATCGGCATGAGCCCATGGCAAATACTCGTGATGATGCAACTCTCCTACGTCCTGCTCGGCATGTTCCTCGACGACACCGCCATGCTGGTGATCGTGGCACCCCTCTACGTGCCGCTGGTGATCAGTCTCGGCTTCGACCCGATCTGGTACGGCGTGCTCTACACCATCACCGTGCAGATCGCCTACATGACCCCGCCGTTCGGCTACAACCTGTTCCTGATGCGCGCCATGGCGCCGCCGGAGGTGTCGCTGGGCGACATCTACCGCAGCGTCTGGCCCTTCGTCGGCATCATGCTGATCGGGTTGGCGCTGATCACGATTTTCCCACAGCTGGCGCTGTGGCTGCCGCAGCTCTATCGCGGCTACTGACCCCAGGAGGTGAACCCGGCAAGACGAAAGAGCACCGCATTTCTTCCCACAACAAGCAAAACAGCAGGAGAAGAGAAATGACCAATCGTCGCGACTTTCTCAGGAAGGCGGGCCTGGCCACCGCCGCCACCGTGGGGGCCACGACCCTCGCGGCGCCCTACGTGCATGCCCAGCGCCGGCCAATCCGCTGGCGCCTGCAGACCTACGCCGGGCCGGCGCTGGCCGCCCACGTGATCAAGCCCTCCATCGATGCCTTCAACAAGGCCGCCAACGGCGAGATGGAGATCGAGCTCTACTACGCCGACCAACTAGTGCCCACCGGCGAGCTGTTCCGCGCCATGCAGCGCGGCACCATCGACGCCGTGCAAAGCGACGACGACTCGATCAACGCACCCGTGGATGTCTCGGTGTTCGGCGGCTACTTTCCGTTCGCCTCGCGCTACAGCCTCGACGTGCCGGCGCTGTTCCACCACTACGGGCTCAAGGAGGTCTGGGAGGAGGCCTACGGCGAGATCGACGGCGTCACCTGGCTCGGCTCGGGCGCCTGGGACCCCTGCAACTTCGTCACCCGCGACCCGATCAGAAGCCTCGACGACCTGCAGGGCAAGCGCGTGTTCACCTTCCCCACCGCGGGCCGCTTCCTCAGCCGCTTCGGCGTGGTGCCGGTGACGCTGCCGTGGGAGGACATCGAGGTCGCCATGCAGACCCGCGAACTCGACGGCATCGCCTGGGCTGGTATCACCGAGGCCTATACCGTGGGCTGGGCCGACGTCAGCAACTACTACCTGACCAACAACATCTCCGGCGCCTGGGCTGGCTCCTACTTCGCCAATACCGAGCGCTGGAACGAAGTGCCCGAGCACCTGCAGGTGCTGTTCAAGCTATGCATGGACAGCTCCCACTACTATCGCCAGCACTGGTACTGGTGGGGCGAGGCCCACTACCGCACCACTGGTGGCAAGCTGGAGCTGACCTCGATTCCCGAATCGGAGTGGCAGCGGCTGGAGGACGAGGCGCTGGCCTTCTGGGACGAGATCGCTCAGGAGAGCGAGCGTAGCGCGCGAGTGGTGCAGATCCTCAAGGACTATCGCCAGACCATGCAGCAGGCAGGACCACCCTACCGCTATGGTTGAGGAGAAGGGCGGGAGTGCTGGGCCCTGCTCGGAACTCCCGCCGGCTTGCATCGAACGGTTTTGACGAACGATTTCGAAGAACAATGACAACGAAGGGTGGACGAGGAAGCAGCGATGAGCCGACTCCAGGCAAGAGACGTAAGAAACGCCGACGATGCCCGGCGGATCGTCGAGCAGCGTGGTCTGAGCCACGTCAAGGTCGGCATGTTCGACATCGACGGCGTGATGGTCGGCAAGTACATGCGCCGCGACAAGTTCTTCCACGCGCTGAGCGAAGGCTTCGCCTTCTGCGACGTGGTGCTGGGCTGGGACAGCAAGGATGAGCTCTACGACAACGTGACGTACACCGGCTGGCACACCGGCTACCCGGACGCCGCCCTGCGGGTGATTTCCGAGAGCTGCCGCGAGCTGCCCTGCGAGGGCGACATGCTGTTGTTCCTGGCCGAGTTCACCGGCCCGGCCAGGGAGATCTGCCCGCGCGGGCTGCTGCGCCGCGTGCTGACCAAGGCCGAGAGCATGGGCTTTTCCGCCTGCGGGGCGCTGGAGTACGAGTTCTTCCTGTTCCAGGAAACGCCCGAGTCGGTACGCGAGAAGGGCTTTCGCAACCTCAAGCCGCTCACCCCCGACATGATGGGCTACTCGATGCTCAGAAGCTCGGTGCACGGTGAGCTCTACCACGAGCTGTTGGGCATGGCCGAGGCGATGGATTTTCCCATCGAGGGGCTGCACACCGAGACCGGCCCCGGCGTGCTGGAGGCGGCGATCCGCGTCGACGAGGCGCTGGCCGCCGGCGACAAGGGCGCGCTGTTCAAGACCTTCACCAAGGTGTGGGCGCAGCGCCGCGGGCTGATGGCCACCTTCATGGCCAAGTGGTCGCCGGATTACCCCGGCCAGAGCGGCCACATTCATCTTTCTCTCAATCGGCTAGAGGGAGGGGAATCGGCCTTCTACGATGCCGACAAGCCCCACGGAATGAGCGACATCCAGCGCCACTTCGTCGCCGGCCAGCAGAAGCTGATGCCGGAGCTCCTGGCCATGTTCGCTCCCACGGTAAACAGCTATACCCGCCTGATTCCCGGCTTCTGGGCGCCCACCGATGCCACCTGGGGGATGGAGAACCGCACCACCGCGCTACGGGTGATTCCCGGTAGCGCCAAGTCGCAGCGGGTCGAGTTCCGCCTGGGCAGCGCTGACGCCAACCCCTACCTGTCGCTGGCCGCGGCGATAGGCTCGGGCCTGTACGGTATCGAACACCAGCTCGAGCCCGACGAAATGGTGACCGGCAACGCCTACGAGCTGGCCCACCCCGAGCACCAGGCGCTGGCGCGCACGCTGTGGGAGGCCGCCCAGCGGTTGAAAGCCTCCGACGCGGCACGCAGCCTGTTCGGCGATGCCTTCGTCGAGCACTTCGCGGCCACCCGGGAATGGGAGGAGCGACAGTTCCGCAGGCATATCACCGATTGGGAGCTCGATCGCTATTTCGAGATTATTTGATCCGCACTGGCTGCGCGATCCGCAGGCTGTGTTGGAGCGAAAACTCGCGATGCTCATTGACTACAGTCAACTCCGCTCGCTCCTTTTCGCTCCGCCTTGCCTGCGAACCGCTCGCTCAGCGCTCACCTTGTACTTGAGGCAATGAATTAGCAGGAGAACGCCAAGTGGCCATACAGAAGACGATTTCTCCGGTCGACGGCTCCGTCTACGTCGAGCGGGAGCTGGCCGACCCGGCTCGGGTCGAGGCGGCGCTGGAAAGGGCGGTGACGGCGCAGCGCAAGTGGCGCGAGACGAGCCTCGCCGAGCGCGCGCGGCTGTGTTCGAGGATGGTCGATGCCTTCGTCGCCCGGCGCGACGAGCTGGCGCTGGAGCTGACCTGGCAGATGGGCCGGCCAATTGCCGTGGCCAGCGGCGAGATCGGCGGCTTCGAGGATCGGGCGCGGACCATGATCGCCATGGCCGAGGAGGCCCTGGCGCCGATCCGCCTGGCCGACAAGCCGGGCTTCACCCGCTACATCACCCGCGAGCCGCTGGGGGTGTCGTTCATTGTCGCGCCCTGGAACTTCCCCTTAATGACCGCGGTAAACGCCGTGGTGCCGGCGATCATGGCCGGCAACGCGGTGCTCCTCAAGCACTCCGCCCAGGCCCCGCTATGCGCCGAGCGCTTCCAGCTGGCCTTCGACGAGGCTGGCCTGCCGCAGGGCGTGTTCCAGCACCTGCACCTTTCCCATGAGGCCGCAGAAAGCGTGATTCGCGACCCCCGCATCGCCCATGTCTCCTTCACCGGCTCGGTGGCGGGCGGGGAGATGGTCGAGCGCAATGCCGCCGGGCGCTTCATCGCCACCGGCCTGGAGCTGGGCGGCAAGGACCCGGCCTACATCCGCGCCGACGTGAACCTGGACGAGGCGGTGCCCGGGGTGATGGACGGCGCCTTCTTCAACTCGGGGCAGAGCTGCTGCGGCATCGAGCGCATCTACGTGCACGCCTCGATCTTCGACGACTTCGTCGAGCGCGCGGTGGCCTGGGTTCGCCAGCTCAAGCTCGGTAATCCCACCGACCCCGCGACCACCCTGGGGCCGCTGGTGCGCCCGGCGGCGGCGGATTTCGTGCGCGGCCAGATCGAGGAGGCAGTGGCCGCCGGCGCCCAGGCATGGATCGATCCCGGCGAGTATCCGCTCTCGCGGCCGGGCAGCGCCTACCTGGCGCCGCAGGTGCTGACTGCGGTCGATCATTCGATGCGGGTGATGCACGAGGAGAGCTTCGGCCCGGTGGTCGGCATCATGCCGGTGGCGGATGACGACGAGGCCGTGCGGCTGATGAACGACAGCGACTTCGGACTCACCGCCGCCGTGTTCACCCGCGATATCGCCGCGGGCGAAGCCATCGCCCGGCGACTGGAAGCCGGCACCGTGTTCACCAACCGCTGCGACTACCTCGACCCGGAGCTGGCCTGGACCGGCGTCAAGCAGTCGGGGCGCGGCTGTTCGCTGTCGCGCGTCGGCTACGAGACGCTGACCCGGCCCAAATCGTTCCACCTCAAACACGCCTGAGCCGGCCCAGGAGAACGCCATGAGCCACGACATCAATCACTACACCATGGGCTGGAACTACCCCTCGAACATCCTTTCCGGGGCGGGGCGAATTCGCGACCTGCCCGACGCCTGCAAGGCGCTGGGCATGGGCGCGCCGTTGCTGGTCACCGATCCCGGCCTGGCGGCGCTGCCGATGGTGCAGGCCTGCGTGCAGGCGTGCCAGGATGCCGGCCTGCGCATCGCCGTGTTCAGCCAGGTCAAGGGCAACCCCACCGGACGCAACGTGCTGGATGGCATCGCTGCCTTCCGCAGCGGCAGTCACGACGGCGTAATCGCTTTCGGCGGCGGCTCGGGGCTGGATGCCGCCAAGGCTGTGGCGCTGATGGCCAACCAGCGCGAGGGGCTGTCGCTGTGGTCGCTGGAGGATGTCGGCGATAACTGGAAGAATGCCGACGCCCGGGCCATCGCCCCCATCGTCGCCGTGCCCACCACCGCCGGTACCGGCTCCGAGGTGGGGCGCGCCTCGGTGATCACCGACGAGGCGGAGCACGTCAAGCGCATCATCTTCCACCCCGGCATGGTGCCGGCCACGGTGATCCTCGACCCTGAACTCACCGTGGGGCTGCCGCCGGCGGTTACCGCCGCCACCGGCATGGATGCGCTGTCGCACTGCATGGAGGCGTGGTGCTCGCCGCTCTTCCATCCCATGGCCGAGGGCATCGCGGTGGAGGGTATGCGCCGCATCGACCTCTACCTGCAGCGCGCCTATAGCGACGGCAATGACCTAGAGGCGCGCATGAACATGCTGGTGGCATCGAGCATGGGGGCGACCGCCTTCCAGCGTGGCCTGGGTGCCATGCATGCTTTGGCGCATCCGCTAGGGGCTCTCTACGACGCTCACCATGGAACCTTGAACGCGGTGCTGATGCCCTACGTGCTGCGTGCCAACGAGCGTGCCATCGGCGAACCGATGGTGCGCCTGGGACGCTATCTCAACCTGGACCAGCCGGGTACGGCGGCGGTGATCGAATGGGTACTCGGCCTGCGCGAGCGGCTCGGCATTCCGCACAGCCTGGCCGAACTCGGTATCGATACGCGCCAGGCCGACAAGGTCGGGCGCATGGCGGTGGCGGATCCGTCGTCGGGCACCAACCCGGTCGCTTTCGACGCCGATGAGTACCGCGGTATCTTCGTGGCTGCCGTGGAAGGTCGGATCTGATCGTATTTGGCCGACGACGCTGTTGTGGCAGGCTGAGACGACAGGGATGGCTCAATGAAAGGAGACTCACCGATGCGCATCGGACTACTGCAGTGCGATGACGTGGCGCCGGAACTGCGCGAGGCCCACGGCAACTACCCCGAGATGTTCGCCACCCTGTTTCGGCAGGTCGAGCCCACACTAGAGTTCCAGGTATGGCGCTGCCTGGACGGCGAGATTCCCGACGACATCGATGCCGTCGACGCCTGGATGACCACCGGCTCGAAATACGGCGTCAACGATGGACTGCCCTGGGTCGACGAGCTGTGCGACTTCGTGCGCGAGCTGTGGCGGGCCGGCAAGCCGCTGGTGGGCATCTGCTTCGGCCATCAGCTGATGGCCAAGGCGCTGGGCGGCGAGGTGGTCAAGAGCGAGCGGGGTTGGGGCGTGGGCATGTCGTTCAACCGCGTCACGGCGCGGGCGGCGTGGATGGAGCCTTGGCAGCCGGGCATTGACCTGCTGGTCAGCCACCAGGATCAGGTCGAGATTCTTCCCCCAGAGGCTACCATCGTGGGCGGCAGCGACTTCTGCCCCAACTATTTGATGCAGGTCGGCGAGCACTTCCTCGGCGTGCAGGGCCACCCTGAATTCACCAAGGCCTACTCCCGCGACCTGATGACGCTGCGCCGCGAACTGGTCGGCGATGAGCGGGTGCGCGAGGGAGAGGAGTCCCTGAGCGCCCCGGTGGGGGATACCTTGATGGCGCGCTGGATACTGAACTTCCTGCGGCGTGCGATGGCAGCGCGTGAATGAACCCGAGGGTGTCTGCGGTTCAGCGAAAACGGCCGGCGCCGCAGGCAGCCAACCAGGCGGGTGCTTCGCCCTTGAGGCTGGCCGCCAGCAGCCTTCCGGTGGTAGCCGTCAGTCGTTGACCGACGGTGTCAGCAGTTCGCTCAGGATCTGGGTGACCTGGACGGCACTACGGCGGTTGGCGCACTGCATGAAGCGCCGCAGCCACGGGCGAGCCCGGACAGATGGCGCAGCAGGCGCAGGCCGTTGGCCACCACGATCAGGCTGGCGCCCATGTCGGCGAACACCGCCATCCACAGGGTGGCGTGACCGCTGAAGGCGAGCGCCATGAACACCGCCTTGAGGCCCAGGGCGATGGCGATGTTCTGCATCAGCACCGCGCGCGTGTGGCGAGACAGATGCAGGAAGTCGGCGAGCCGACGCGGGTCGTCATCCATCAAGGCCACATCGGCGGTCTCGATGGCCGCATCGCTGCCGAGCGCCCCCATGGCGAAGCCGATATCGGCTCGCGCCAGTGCCGGGGCATCGTTGACGCCATCACCGACCATGCCAACCGGACTCCGGGCGGAGCGTGCTTCGATGATCGCCAGCTTGTCCTCCGGCAGCAGGGCACCGTGGGCCTCGTCGATACCCGCCTGGGTGGCGACAACGGCCACGCTGGCCGGATTGTCGCCGCTCAGCACCAGCGTGGTTACGCCCAGCCGATGCAGTGCCTCGATGGCCTCGCGACTCTCCGCGCGCAGCGGATCGCCGACGGCGAAAAGCGCCAGGGGCCGGCTCTCCTCGCCCAGGATCACCAGTGTCTCGCCGCGAGCCTCGTGCTCGGCCAGGTGGGCATCGAGCGCCTCGTCCGGCGTTGCGAACTGCTGTATCAACCGGCGATTGCCGAGCCAGACCTGGCATTCGCCCTGCCGAGCGACCACGCCACGTCCGGGCAGTTCCCGTACGTCGCTTACCTCTAGAGGGACGACGCCATCCGCCGCGGCGGCGCGCGCCAAGGCCGCCGACACCGGATGCGACGAACGCCCGGCGAGTCCCGCAGCCAAGCCACGCAGCCGTGACCGGGCGGAATCGTCCAGCGTGGCATCGAGCGGGTGCCAGGTTCGCTGCGTGGGGCGGCCCCGGGTCAGGGTGCCGGTCTTGTCGAAGGCCAGGATCTTGAGGCGATAGCCCTGCTCGAGCACGTTGCCGCCCTTGATCAGGATGCCCGAGCGCGCGGCGGCGGCCAGGCCGCTGACGATGGTCACCGGAGTGGATATCACCAGTGCGCAGGGACAGGCGATCACCAGCAGCACCAGGGCGCGGTAGATGCCTTCGAGCCAGCCGATGCCGAACAGCCATGGCCAGCTGAGCGCGACCAGCAGGGCAATGGCGAATACCGCCGGTGTGTAGACGGCGGCGAAGCGATCGATGAAACGCTGGGTTGGGGCACGGCTGGCCTGGGCCTGCTCCACGGTGTGGATGATTCGTGCCAGGGTGGTATCGCTCGCCGCCCGGGTGGTGCGATAGAGAAACTCGTTGCCCTGGTTGACGCTGCCGGCGTACACGGCATCGCCCGGTGCCTTGTCCACCGGCAGGCTCTCGCCGGTGATGGGCGACTCATCCAGCGCCGGGTGGCCTTCCATTACGCTTCCATCCAGTGCCAGGCGCTCGCCCGGACGTACCCTCACCAGGCTTTCGACCGCGACCTCGCTGGCAGGCACACGCTGAAAGTCGCCATTGGCCTGGCGCACGCTGGCGCTCTCGGGGGCCAGCGAGAGCAGCTCGCGAATGGCGTTACGCGCCCGGCCCAGCGAGCGCGCCTCGATGCGCTCGGCCAGGGTGAACAGTACCAGCACCATCGCCGCCTCGGCCCACTGGCCGATCAATAGCGCGCCGGTCACCGCCACGCTCATCAAAGCATTGATGTTGAGCGTACGGTGGCGCAGGGCGATGAAGCCCTTCTTCCAGGTCGGCAGGCCGACCAGGGCGATAGCGGTAAGCGCCAGTGCGGCAGCGAGCCAGGGCTCGACCAATCCCAGCCAGTGGCTGGCTTCGGCGGCCAGGGCCAATGCCGCGGCCACGCCCAGTTTCCACCAGGCCTCTTCCCGGCTCGGGGCAGGCATGCGCTGAGCCGGGTCGTGGCGCTTCGCCGTCATGCCGGTGGCGGCGACACGACGCAGAATGGCTTCTTCTTCCACGTCACGATGGCGCACGGTGAGCACCCGACCGATCAGGTCGAAGTCGAGCCGTATGATGCCCGGCATGTCGCCCAGCGCCCGGCGCAGCAGTGCTTCTTCGGTAGGGCAGTCCATCGCCTCGATATGCAAGCGCAGCGACCGTGTGCCAGGCGGAAGTTCGTCCCGGGTCGGTGGGGGAAGGGTATCGGCAGTGACGCTGTAACCCGAGCAGCAGGTGCGTTCGGTCATGGTAGGACTCCGTGTCATGGCATATGCTGATGAGACACCCTGTAGCCACTACAGAGTCAAGCTGCCGGATATTTGCGTTTTCCGAAGGACATGCGAGGTCACATGAAAATCGGCGAGCTTTCCGCCCGCACCGGCTGTCCGGTAGAGACCATCCGCTACTACGAGCGCGAGGGGTTGCTGCCCGAACCTGGACGCTCGAGCGGCAACTACCGGCTCTACGCCGAACCCCACGTCGAGCGGCTGCGCTTCATCCGCCATTGTCGTACGCTGGACATGACGCTCGACGAGATTCGCACCCTGCTCGACTACCATGACCACCCACGCCAGCCGTGCAACGCGGTCAATGGCCTGATCGACGATCACCTGGCCCACGTCGAGGCGCGCATCGAGCAGCTCCAGGCGCTGCGCGAGGCACTGGCCATCCTGCGTTCGCGCTGCAATGGCGAAACCGACTCCAGCCACTGCGGCATTCTTCAGGAGCTGGCCCAGTCGGCAGAGGAAAGACTCATGAAACCGCGGGAGCCGAGCCATGTACCGGGGCCGCACAAGAACCATTGATCGAGAGGCACCGATGTCGAACAGGGAAATTCCTGCCTATTACTCCCAATGGGTTTCCAGCGAGCGTATCCCCGACCTGCTCGCCGGGCGCGTGGAAGCTGTCGATGACCCGCGTTGGGTCGAGTCCGGTGCCCCCAGCGCCGAGGTGTATGCGCGTTGGGCCTCGCATATCTGTGGCATGGCCTGTACCAAGATGCTGCTTGAGGAGCTGAAAGGCGAGCGGGCGACCCTCTTCGAGCTGCTCGAAAGATGTCGGGAGGCCGGCGGCTACGTGGTGTCGGAGGCGGGCATCAAGGGGCTCTACTATCGGCCCCTGGTGCAACTGCTGAGGGAGCGTCACGCGCTGGAGGCCGAGGTCGTGGAGCACGTCGGGGCCGAACGTCTCGTCGACTGGCTGGATCAGGGGCATCGCGTCATCGCCTCGGTACACCCTTCGATTCGTACACCCGAGCAGGACCCGCCACAGCGGGGTGGGCACCTAGTCTATCTCTTCGGTCGCGACGAGAGCGGACGCCTGCGCTTCCATAACCCCTCCGGGCTGCCCGGCGCGAATCAGGCGGATGCTCGCCTCGAGCCCTCAGTCTTCGGGCGCTTCTTCGCTGGGCGCGGGATTCTGGTGCGCTGTTAGCCGCGCTGAAGCATGGGCAAAGTCGACGGTAGAGAGCGGTGGAGAGTAGAAGGGGAGCGCCGCGCCCAGGAGGCGCGGCGCGGGACGAGTCGGATCACTCGCCGAAGTAGCGCTGGTAGATCTCGTCGTAGGTGCCGTCCTCCTTCAGCGTGGCCAGGGCCTCATTGAAGCGCTCGGCCAAGGCCTCGTCGCGCGGGCGGAAGGCGATGCCGAAACCTTCGCCGAAATACTCCTCGGGCTCTGTCACCATCTCGCCTACAACGCTATATTCGCCGTCCTCGTTCTCGAGCAGCGTGGCCTGACCGACGATGAACTCCAGGAAGACGAGGTCCAGGCGTTGGGCTTGAAGGTCGAGCACCATGTCGTCGGCGGTGGAGTAGCGGCTGACGTTGGCTATGCTGCCGTAGTTGTCGGTGACATAGCCGTCGAAGGTGGTGCCACGCTGCACGCCAATGCTTTTCCCTGCCAGGGTCTCTTCATTGATCTCGTCGACCTCGCTACCGGCGGGGGCGAACCAGGCGCCGGGGATGGTGATGTAGGGGTCGGAGAAGCGCAGGGTCTGGCGGCGCTCGTCGTTGATGGTCATCGAGGACATGATGGCGTCGTAGTTGCGTGCCAGCAGGCCGGGAATGATGCCGTCCCACTCCTGCTCGATCCACTCGCAGGTAACGCCCATCTCTTCGCAAAGCGCATTGCCGAGATCGATGTCGAAGCCGGTCAGTTCACCCTCGGCAGTACGATACTCCATCGGCTCGTAGGGTACGTCGACGCCGAAGCGCACGTGATCGTAGTCCCGGGCTTGGGCAGTACCGGCGGCAATGGCCACGCCCAGCAGAGACACAGTCAGCAGTTTTTTCATCGTTCGTTTCCCTTTTGTAGTCGTTCGTGCACCTTTTGGGTGACGTCGCGCCTGAATTTAGCGCAGCCGCGCCTGAGCCGAAAGTCCCAGAGCGCGGATTTTCCAACGTCTGTTTGACGTTGCTCAATTTCCGCTCTGCGGCTTTAGGTGTGCCAGCAGCCGTTTCTCGAGATAGCGGAAGAAGTAAAGGATGGCGAAGGTCAAGCACAGGTAGATCGCCGCGGCGAACAGGAACGCCTCGAACGGTGCGTAGAAGCGCGCATAGACGAAGCGAGCCGCGCCGGTGAGATCCATCAGCGTGACTACGCTGGCGATGGCGCTGGCATGCAGCATGAAGATCACTTCATTGCCGTAGGCCGGCAGAGCGCGGCGGAAGGCGCTGGGCAGCACGATGCGCCGCATCATCAGGCTCTGTGACATGCCGTAGGCCCGTGCCGCCTCGATCTCGCCGCGCGGCGTGGCTTTGATCGCACCGCGAAAGATCTCGGTGGTGTAGGCCGCGGTATTGAGGGTGAAGGCGATCAGCGCCGGATAGAAGGCCTCGCGCAGGATCGGCCAGAGAAAGGTCTGCTGAATGCCGTCGAAGAACACCACGCCGTAGTAGATGATGTAGAGTTGGATCAGCAGCGGTGTGCCACGGAACACATAGGTATAGACGTAGATCGGCAGACTGATCCAGCGACGGCCCGAACTGCGTCCGATGGCCAGCGGTATCGCCAGGACCAGGCCAATCACCAGCGACAGGAATACCAGTTGGGTGGTGGTGACCAATCCTCCCCAGTAGTAGGCCAGGGTCTGGGGAGTGAAGATGCGGTTGTCGGCGAGTAGCTCGTTGAGCCAGGTCAGATCGATCATGTCAGTGCCCTCCGAAGCCGACGTTG
Source organism: Billgrantia zhangzhouensis (assembly GCF_021404465.1). Lineage (GTDB taxonomy): Bacteria > Pseudomonadota > Gammaproteobacteria > Pseudomonadales > Halomonadaceae > Halomonas > Halomonas zhangzhouensis. The sequence goes on from NZ_JABFTT010000011.1 coordinate 96,241, forward strand.
TAGCGCTTCTGCAGCCGGGCGAACATCCACTCCGACACGCTGGCGATCAATAGGTAGACCGCGGCGACGGGAATCAGGAATGTGAACGGTTCGTGCGTTGCGCGAGAGGCCTCGGCGGCCACGCGAACCATGTCCGAGAGCCCGATCACCGAGACCAGCGCGGTGGTCTTGAGCAGTACCATCCAGTTGTTGGAGATCCCCGGCAGGGCGTGGCGCATCATCTGCGGGAAGCGAATGCGGCGGAACACCAGCCATGGCGTCATGCCGTAGGCCTTGCCGGCTTCGATCTGGCCGTGCTCCACGGCCATGAAGGCGCCGCGGAAGGTCTCGCCCATGTAGGCGCCGAAGATGAAGCCGATGGTGACCACCCCAGCGGCGAAGGCGTTGAGGTTGACGTACCAGTCCAGCCCGGTGCGGTCATAGATGGCGTCGGTGACGATATTCAGTGCCATCTGGCCGCCGAAGAACAGCAGCAGCATCAGTACCAGGTCGGGAACGCCGCGAATCACCGTGGTGTAGAGCGTGGCGACCTTGTGCAGCAGCCAGTTGCGCGACATCTTGGCGCTGGCGGTGAGCAGGCCCAGCGCCAAGGCGAGAATCAGCGAGAGCACGGCGAGCTGCAGCGTGACGCCGGCGCCCTCCAGCAATCGTGGGCCGTAGCCGTGTAGATCGAGCATGGTGGTCCCCTCAGTACTTCGGCGCCAGGAACTGCTTGAGCCGCGGCGAGGCGGGGTTGACCAGCACGTCCTGGGGCGGGCCAGCCTCTTCGACCAGGCCCTGATGCAGGTAGATCACCTGACTGGAAACGTCGCGGGCGAAGCCCATTTCGTGGGTCACCACGACCATGGTACGACCCTCCACGGCCAGGTCGCGCATGACCTTGAGCACGTCTCCGACTAGCTCCGGGTCGAGTGCCGAGGTGGGTTCGTCGAACAGCATCACCTCGGGATCCATGGCCAGTGCCCGGGCAATCGCCCCGCGCTGCTGCTGACCACCGGACATCTGCGCCGGATAGGCGTCGGCGCGTGCCGTGAGGCCGACCCGCTCGAGCAGGGCGCGGGCGTGTTCGATGGCTTCCTTTTTCGGCTTGCCGAGCACGTGGATCGGCGCTTCGATGACGTTCTCGAGCAAGGTCATGTGCGACCACAGGTTGAAGCTCTGGAACACCATCGACAGCTTGGCGCGCATGCGTACGACCTGTTTCCAGTCGGCCGGCTCGCGACCGTGCTTGGTCTGCTTGAAGCGGATCTCCTCGCCATGGACGATCAGGTCGCCCTCGTCGGGCTGCTCCAGCAGGTTCATGCAGCGCAGGAAGGTGCTCTTGCCGGAGCCGGAGGCTCCGATCAGGGTGATGACGTCACCCTTGCGGGCCTCGAGCGAGAGGCCCTTGAGAACTTCGGTATCGCCGAAGCGCTTCTTGATGTTGCGCACTTCGAGCGGAATCGGGGTATCGGCCATGGGACGGGCTCCAGATCGGGACGAGTCGCTTGTAGCGACGGGCCAGTGCAAGCGGGCAGGCGCGAAAAAGGGGCGATTCTAACAGGCCTGAGCGCTTTGGGCAGAGGGAGGCGAAGCCCGCATCATGAAACGATGGTCGATAAGCTGAGACAAGGGATGCATCAAAAGACTCCTGATTATTGTTATCTATCGAGAAAAGTTGCTGAAACATCTACCTGCTTTGACTTTTTTCTATGCAGTGGCCAGGCGGTGAGGCCGGCCGGGCCAATAGCGCGGCACGCGCACCCAGCTCGACCTCGGCATTGGGGAATACCACGCTGAGAGGCTTGCCCTCAACGGTGAAGGGGCCGGCCTCTGCATCCTCGGCGAGCCGGCTGCCGGGCGCGAACTCAGTGAAGTTCGGCGTATCGTCGGGAAAGCATAAGCGAAAGTCGGCAGAATGGCGCCGGAGCTCATGGGCGACCCGGAAGAACGCCATGCGCGCGGGATCGGTCCCCGGCGGCTCGCGTCCTTCCAGTAGGGCTTCGATAAGCCGGGCCATCGGTACCAGCAGGGTAAGATCGTTGTGGCCGAAGGGGTTGACCCGCCCCAGTTCCAGTGTGAAGCCCTGGGCCTGATGGTAGTGCCTTGAGTAGTGCGAAAACGTCCAACTGTGCTGATGCTGGTGCAGTACCGCCTGGATATTCGCTTCCGCCAGCCAGCGCCACTGCTCGGGGAGCGTGGCCGTATCGGCGAAGGGCTCGACGGCGAAGCGCGGGAAACGGCTATCGCGAATCGCCGTGTGCAGGTCGTAGTGGAGTCGCTCGCGACCGGGATGGCGGGCGTAGAAGGCATCCACGGCGTTCATCAATTGACGGGCGCGATCCGGTTCCATGCCGGTTTCGTCGAGGTCGCGGCGGAACAGTCGGTTGAGATTGGTGGTTACGTAGCGCTTGGCGCGACGGATGGCCTCGAGGTTGCCGAGGATGATCAGCGCCGGGGCGCCCAGTGGCAGCATGCCCGCTTCGATGCGGGCCAGACAGTCGCCGAGCAGCTCGATGGGCGCCGTCTCGTTGCCGTGGATCCCCACCGACACCACGCAGGCGCGTGCCGTCTCGCGGCATTCGCTGGGGGTCAGCTCGAGAATGCCCGGTGCATGCAGGGTGTAGGTGCCACCGCGCAGCCGACCGCTGCGCGATCTGGGGCTGACATCTTCAAGGCTATGCTCGATCCATTCCGACAACATGCTGTGTCCGGGGTAGTGAGTCGTTGATAGTGAGCAGGAGGGTGAAACCAAGGCCACCTTCCTGCGCACCGGGAAAACGTACAAGCCCGAGCGTCGGGCTGGTGAAAGCCTGGGTGCGATATTGAAACTGGGCGTGCCGACCTTTGGTCAATGGGGGCGGCACCGGGCGAAGGCTATGCTGGACCCTCCTGATCCTGATGGCGAGGAGCCTCGATATGCCAACCGCCCTCGGCGAGATGACGCCTGAACACGCTGGCCGGCTCAATGCGCACTACGATGCCGCTAGCGCACACGAAGGCCAGCCTCTGCTGGCTCGCCTGCGCGAGACATTCCTGGCGGCGGGGCACGACCCGGAGCACTTGAGTCTGGATGACGTGGCCGGTATCGATCAGCTTCATCTCGGTGGGCGCAGTGCCAGTCGTGCGCTGGCCGTACGGGGTGGGCTCGAAAAAGGCGGGCGCGTGCTCGACGTGGGCTGCGGCACGGGAGGCACGAGCCGGCTGCTAGCCGCTGAGTTCGGTTGCGACGTGGCCGGGGTCGACATCACCGCAAGCTTCATCGAGGTGGCGCGCTGGCTCAGCGCGGCCACTGGGCTGGCCGGGCATACCCGCTTCCTGTGCGCCGATGCCGCCAGTGTGCCGCTACCGGCGAATAGCTTCGAGGTGATCTGGTGCCAGCATGCGCTGATGAACATGCCGCAGGTACCGCGTGTGCTGGCCGAATGGCATCGCCTGCTGGTGCCCGGCGGTCGTGTGTTGCTGCATGAGGTTGTGGCTGGCGACAATCCCGCGCCCCTGAGACTGCCCGTGCCTTGGGCGAGTACCCCCGATACCAGCCATCTGCGTAACCGGCAGCAGCTCGAGCGTGCGATGGCGCTGGCTGGTTTCGAGCCGCTGAGCATCGAAGACGTCACCCAGGCGGCCCTGGCCTGGCGTCAGGAGCACAGCCGGCGCGAGAAGGGCTCCGGCGAGACTCGCCAGCAGCCATCTGCGCTACCTGGTCCCACGCTGATCTTCGGCGGCGACTTCGTGCAGATGGGGCGCAACCTGCGCGATAACCTGGCGGCCGGCAAGGTGCGGGTGCTCCAGGGAGTCTGGCGGCTGGAACGTCGATAACATCGAAACGTCACGACGAAAAGCTTCGCTTTTCTTCACGCCGTTTCGCTCTATTCTGTCACTCAGTTCTTCCGATTCGACATTGTATCCCCTTCGGGCCGGGCGGGTATCGCCTGGACCGTCGCACCTCCACAGGAGATTGAATGATGACCAAGGTTCTGGTGCTCTACTACTCCATGTACGGCCATATCGACACCATGGCGCACGCCGTTGCTGAAGGCGCCAAGGAAGTGGCAGGCGTGGAAGTGACCGTCAAGCGCGTGGCGGAGACCATGAACGCCGAGGCCTTCGCCAATGCCGGCGGCAAGCAGGATTACACCACCGAAATCGCCTCTCCCGCCGAGTTGGCCGATTACGATGCCATCATCGTCGGCACCCCGACCCGCTTCGGCAACATGGCCGGCCAGATGCGCACCTTCTGGGATCAGACCGGCGGCCTCTGGGCCCAGGGCAAGCTGCGCGGCAAGGTCGCCAGCGTGTTCACCTCCACCGGCACCGGCGGCGGTCAGGAGCTGACCATCACCTCGGTGTGGACCACCCTGGCCCACCACGGCATGCTGATCGTGCCGATCGGCTATGGTGTCGAAGCGCAGTTCGACATCAACAATATCAGCCGTGGTACCCCCTACGGCGCCTCCACCCTGGCGGGGGGTGACGGCTCCCGCCAGCCTGATGATAACGATGTCGCCATCGCCCGCTACCAAGGCAAGCTGGTGGCCGAGACAGCAGCCAAGCTCTTCGGTTGAGCGCCTTGTCGGCTTGAAGTGACATAGATAACCACAAGCACCCCGCTGGGTTTCCAGCGGGGTGCTTGCATTGGGGGGCGAGCGCTCGACGAGAAGCGCCGTCAGCCGTTGGCGATCTGCTTGGCAATAGCCCGACCCAGGCTCTCGGTACTGCCCTGGCCGCGAACGTCCGGCGTCAGCACGGCCGGGTCGGCCTCGGCGAGTACCGCTTCGAAGGCAGTGACGATGGCGTCGGCGGCCTCCTTGTGGCCCAGGTGCTCCAGCATCATGGCGCCGGACCAGATCTGACCGATGGGGTTGGCGATGCCTTTGCCGGCGATGTCCGGGGCGCTGCCGTGGACCGGTTCGAACAGGCTGGGGAAGGTGCCCTCGGGATTGATGTTGGCCGAGGGCGCCACGCCGATGGTGCCGGTGCAGGCCGGGCCCAGGTCGGAGAGGATGTCGCCGAACAGGTTGCTGGCCACCACCACGTCGAACCAGTCGGGGTGCATGACGAAGTTGGCGGTGAGGATGTCGATGTGAAACTTGTCGACGCTGACCTCGGGATAATTGCCCGACATGGCCACGACCCGCTCGTCCCACCATGGCATGGTGATGGCGATGCCGTTGGACTTGGTGGCCGAGGTAAGCTTTTTTCTCGGACGGGAAGCCGCCAGCTCGAAGGCGAACTTGAGCACCCGGTCGGTGCCGTGGCGGGTCATCACCGTCTCCTGGATCACTACCTCGCGCTCGGTGCCCTCGAACATCTTGCCGCCGACGCTGGAGTACTCGCCCTCGGTGTTCTCGCGCACCACGTAGAAGTCGATGTCGCCGGGCTTGCGGTCGGCCAGCGGGCTCTTGATCCCAGGCAGCAGCTTGCATGGGCGCAGGTTGATGTACTGATCGAACTGGCGGCGGAACTGTAGCAGCGAACCCCACAGCGAGATGTGGTCCGGCACCGTGTCGGGCCAGCCCACCGCGCCGTAGAAGATGGCGTCGAAGTCCTTGAGCTGCTCGAACCAGTCGTCGGGCATCATCTTGCCGTGCTTGGCGTAGTAGTCGCAGCAGGCGAAGTCGAAGTGCTCGAAGGCCAGGTCGATGTCGAAGCGCTTGGCAACGGCTTCGAGCACGCGCAGGCCTTCCGGCATCACTTCGTTGCCGATGCCGTCGCCGGGAATCACAGCGATACGATGGGTCATGGTCGAATCCTCAGGTGGGGGTGGTCATGAATTGCATCATGCGCGAATACAGCGCTTCCGGCGCTTCCTCGGGGATATAGTGGCCGCAGGGCAGGGCTTCGCCCTCGACCCGTTCGGCCACGGCACGCCATTCCGCCAGCGGGTCGAAGCATCGCTCGATGATGCCGTGCTTGCCCCACAACACGCTGATGGGGCAGGCGATACGGCGTCCCGCTGTCCGGTCGGCGCGGTCGTGCTCCAGGTCGATGCCGTTGCTCGCACGGTAGTCCTCGCACAGGGCATGAGCCGCGCCGGGCTGGGCCAGGCAGCGCTGGTATTCGGCAATGGCCGACGGGTCGAAGGCGTCGAGGCTGGCATGCCGCCCGCCCATGGTGCGAGTGATGTAGTCGGCGGGCGAGGCCTCGATCAGGATCTCCGGCAGCGGCGAGGGCTGAATCAGGAAGAACCAGTGGAAATAGGCGGTGGCGAAGGTGCGGTCGGTCTGCTCGTACATGGCAAGCGTGGGGGCGATATCGAGCAGCATCAGCTTCTGTACTGCCGCGGGGTGATCCATGGCCAGGCGATGGGCGACGCGCCCGCCACGATCGTGGCCGCACAGGAAGAAGCGTTCGAAACCCAGTGCGCGCATGACCGCGACCTGGTCGTCGGCCATGGCTCGCTTGCTGTAGTTGGCATGATCCGGCTCGCCGGGTGGCTTGGATGAATCGCCATAGCCGCGCAGGTCGGTGGCCACCACGGTGAAGCGGCTTGCCAGTGGCTCGGCCAAGCGATGCCAGATCACGTGGGTCTGGGGATGGCCGTGCAGCAACAGCAGAGGTGGCCCCGAGCCGCCGACGCGGCCGTGGATGCGAATGTCGCCGTGGGCGATGTCGAACGTACGGAATCCCTCGAACATGAGTGCTTCCTCCGAATCCTGACTGTCCCCCAGTCTAGCCCTTGGCTTCGTGGAGATAATCGGGCTGAATGGAAAGCCATTGTTGAACGAGAGTGGAGAATGACATGGCTCAGCTTGATGATCTGGTCTTCTTCCAGCAACTGGCGCGTGCCGGCAGTCTGACGGCCACGGCGCGCGACCTGGGCCTGTCGCTGTCGGCCGTGAGCAAGCGGCTCAAGCAGCTCGAAGCCCGCCTGGGCGTGGAACTGGCCAGCCGTACCACGCGGCGCCTGTCGCTGACTGCCGAGGGTGAGCGCTATCTGGAGCGCGGGGCGGCCATCCTTGAGGAACTGGCCGAACTGGAGGAGGCGCTGGGCGAGCAGCAGGCAGCTCTCTCGGGACCGCTCAGGGTCAACGCCACCTTCGGTTTCGGCCGCCGTCACGTGGCGCCGCTGCTGTCGGCCTTCTGTGCACGGCATCCGGGCGTCGAGGCGACACTGGAACTCTCCAACTATCCGTTGAGCCTGGGTGAGCAGGGCTTCGACGTTGGGATTCGCGTAGGGGAGCCGCCCGATTCGCGCCTGGTGGCGCGACGTATCCTCGCCAACCGGCGGGTGCTGTGTGCCTCTCCCGATTACGTGGCACGCATGGCGTCCTTGGCGTCGCCTGCCGATCTCGCCACCCATCCCTGTCTGATACTGCGCGAGAACGAAAGCGATTACGCCGTATGGCGTTTTCATCGCCGCAGCGACAGTGGGAAAGAGCAAGCGGTCAAGGTAGCCGGCCCGCTGGCCAGCAATGACGGCGAAGTCATCGTGCAATTGGCCCTCGACGGCCACGGTATTGCGCTGCGCTCCTGGTGGGACATCCACCATCATCTGGCACATGACCGGCTGGTCGAGCTGCTGCCCGGGTGGCGCGGGGTGCGTGCCGATTTTCATGCCGTCTACCAGCAACGGCGCCACGTGCCGGCGCGCATTCGCGCCTTCGTGGCGTTTCTCGAAGAGGGCATGCCGGGCCGGGTGCCTGCGATGCGCGACGTCCCCTGACCCGTCAGTGGCGGCGTCGCCGCCGTTGACGGGCGTCGGCGTAACGTTTGAGCCCGTAGAGCAGGGCGAGACCCGCGACGATGCCGCCTGCCGCCCAGGCCAGCTCACGGCGATCCTCGGCGGTCAGCAGCGTGCCGAGCTGGCTGCTCAGCAGGATGATGCCGGCCAGTCCCGGCGTGGCACCGATGAAAGTGCCCAGCATGTAGTCGCGAAAGCGAATGTGAAAAGCGCCGGCGAGCAGGTTGGTCAGCGTATAGGGGGCCAGGGGCAGTAGATTGAGCACGGTCATGGTGCGCACGCCGCGTCCTGCCAGGTAGCGAGAGAGGCTGACCAGCCGTGTACCGCCATAGCGTAGCAGGGCGTCACGTCCCAGCCAGCGACCCACCCAGAAGGTGGCGACGGCACCGAGAAGTGTACCGATGAGCGAGTAGACGAAGCCCCACACGGAACCGAAGATCAGTCCCGCCAGCACTACCAGCACGCTCAGCGGAAACAGTACCAGTGAGGCGACGACGAAGACGACGACCACCACAGCGCCGGCCCAGGGCTGGTCGCGCCAGGCCAACGAGCCTTGCAGCATGGTGAAGAGCGTGTTGGCGTCGAACATGTCGCGCGCGGCCAGCCATTGCCACAGGAACCCCAACAGGGTGAGCGTTACCAGGGCGGCGAGGACGAGGAGGACCTTGCGGGACATGCGGGCGGCCTGCGCAGGGGCGTGGTTTCAGCATAGGCGGGGCCGTTCGCTACGGCCAAATCGGGAAGGCCGTATGGTTCACTCGACTACCTCCAGTACACCGCCCATGCCGCGGTCACGGTGACTGGGGAGAAGCAGCAGACGCTCATCACAATAGAACTCGACGCGTCCCGGTACCTCGGGGGTAAAGCGGATCGTAGTCGGCTCGGTCGTCAGTGAGGCCGCGATATCGAGCCCCATCGCGGCAGAGCGGATCACGAGGTTGTGAGGAGCGAGGCCGGGACGCCGGCGCGCCTGCAGTTCCACCGGCACGCCAGCCCTCACTACGATATGCGCGGGCTCGAAGTAGTAGCTACCGCCGACCAGGGTGATCCCGCTGCACGCCATCATCGGCGACAGGCACCGCCTCGCTCGAGGTGTCGCCCCATGCCTGGCTCCCGGCCAGCCCCATGGCGATGAGTAGCGCCAGCGATGCGCGGCGAGTGAGAATCGCAATGTGCATCGAATGCCGCCTGTTGCGGTTAGCAAGGCCTCGGGCGGCACAGCCTCCGAGGCGCCTTTATTAATCAACATAGCAGGGCCGTGGAAGGCATGGTGGGCCTGCGGCCAGCATACTTGCGTAAGGTTCAAGAGACTACGTACTCTCGCCGATCAGCAGTTCGAAGCCGACATCGTGCTGCAGGCGCTGGATTCGCTTGCCTTCCAGGCGGCGTATCACTTCGGACGCGGCGAGCTGCCCCATGTGCTGGCGCGGTGAGCGTATGGTGGTCAGGCGCGGGGTGATGTGCTGGCCGATGGGAAGCCCATTGAACCCGGCAATGGCCAGCTCGTGGGGTACGCGAATGCCGAGCCGCTGGGCGTGCAGCAGGGCGCCGGTGGCCAGGTCGTCGTTGGCGAAGTGAATGGCGCTGACATCGCCATGTTTTTCCAGTGCACGCGTCAACCCCGCAGCACCGGCATCCAGTCCGCCATGGTCGAGTTCGATCAGCGGTGCTGCGAGACCGGTTTGTTCCAGCACCTCGCGATGGCCGTGGTAGCGCATTCCTGCGCGATAGTCGCTTTCCAGGCGGGCGCCAACGAAGAGCACCTGGCGATGGCCCCGCTCCAACAGGTGGCGAGCCATGCAGCGCCCAGCTTCGGTATGGTCCAACCCCACGTTGAGATCCAGTGCCTCTCCCAGCTCCATGACCTCCATGATCGGCTTGTCCCAATTGGCGAGCAGGGTACGGCAGGCCTGGCTGTGGCGCAGGCCGGCGGTCACCAGCGCCGAGCAGGACCAGCCGAGGAAGGTGCGCACCAGCTGGTATTCGCGCTTGGTGTCGTAGTCGGTATTGCCCAGCAGGATCTGGTAGCCCTGGGCCTCGAAGGTTTCCTGCAGCCCCTGGATCACCTCGATGAAGACGGTATTGGCCAGCGAAGGCACGATGACGGCAATGAAGCGCGAGCGTGCCGACGCCAGGCTACCGGCCACCAGGTTGGGCACGTAGCCCAGTCGTTCCACGGCCTCGAGTACCCGCGCGCGGGTGCGCTCGTTGACCTGGTCTGGGTGGTTCAGCGCGCGTGAGGCGGTGATCGCCGAGACGCCGGCGGCCTCCGCTACCTCTTTGAGCGTCGGCTGCTCCGAGCCGCGGCGTCGGCGTGGCGAGTGGGCTTCATTAGACATTGGTCGCATCCTCCTGGCGCCTTCTTGCTGGGCTCCATTAAATCATCTACAACCATGATAGCGCTAACATGATAGCGCTAACACCAATGGCCACTCTCTAGTTCAGTCACTGAGTCATTGCTGAGTAAAAGACATCGATGGGTAGAGCGAGGCCGCACGGCGGCGGGAGGCAGCAGGTGAGCGACAGCACGACCAAGCCGCGAGTGGGTGTCATCGGCCTCGGTGCGATGGGCCTGGGGTCGGCGACTGCATTGCACGAGCGCGGCCTGACGGTCGTGGGCTGCGACGTGTCCGCAGCGGCACGTCGTGCCTTCGAGAGTGTCGGCGGGCGCTGCGCGGCCAACCCCGCCGAGCTGGCCGAGCAGTGCGACGTGGTGCTGGTCGTGGTGGTCAATGCCGCTCAGGTCGAGCAAGTGCTGTTCGGCGAGCAGGGGCTCGCCCACGCCCTGGCGCCGGGTGGGCTGGTGATCCAGTGCGCTACCGTGGCGCCGAGCTTGGCCGAGCGGTTGGGAGCACGCCTGGCCGAGCGCGATCTGCTGATGCTCGATGCCCCGATCAGCGGCGGGGCGGTCAAGGCCCGGGCGGGGCAACTCTCGGTCATGGCGTCGGGTAGTGAGGAGGCCTTCGCCAAGGCCGGCCCGGTGCTCGACGCCATGGCCGCGACCGTCCATCGACTGGGCGATTCGCCCGGTATCGGCTCGAGCATGAAGTTGGTCAATCAGCTGCTCGCCGGGGTGCATATCGCCGCCGCTGCCGAAGCGGTGGCGCTGGGTATTCGCATGGGGCTGGAGCCGCGCCGCGTGTATGAGGTGATCACCCAATCCGCCGGTAATTCCTGGATGTTCGAGAATCGCGTGCCGCACATCCTCGAAGGCGATTACACCCCGCTCTCGGCGGTGGACATCTTCGTCAAGGACCTCAACATCGTGCACGAGACTGGCCGCGAGCTGGCCATGGCCACGCCTATCGCTGCCAGCGCCCTGCAGCAGTTCACCGCCGCCAGGGGCGTCGGCTTCGGTCGCGAGGACGACTCGGCGGTGATCAAGGTCTATCAGCGTCTTTCCGGTATCGTCTTGCCCGAGGCCGCCAACGACGGGGGGCAGTGAAGATGGCGATCGTGCTGGGCGCCATTGCCGACGATTTCACCGGAGCCACCGACCTGGCCAACAACCTGGTGCGAGGTGGCATGCGCTGCGTGCAGCTGATCGGCGTACCTGAGCAGGAGCTCGGTGAGCTGATCGAAGGCGCGGACGAGATCGACGCGGTGGTGATTGCGCTGAAATCGCGCTCGTGCCCGCCGACGGAGGCCGTTCGCGATTCGCTACGGGCGCTGGAATGGCTGCGCGCCGAGGGGGCTCGCCAGCTCTACTTCAAGTACTGCTCCACCTTTGACTCCACCGATGCCGGCAACATCGGCCCGGTCAGCGAAGCCCTGCTGGAGCGCCTCGAGGCGCCGTTCACCGTGATGGTGCCGGCCTTTCCGGCCAACGGGCGCACCGTCTACCAGGGCCATCTGTTCGTCGGCGACCGCCTGCTCAGCAAGAGCGGCATGCAGCACCATCCGCTCACGCCCATGCGCGATGCCGATCTGGTGCGGGTATTGTCGCGCCAGAGCCGGTATCCCGTGGGCTTGTTGCCGTGGTCGACATTGGCCCAGGGCGCCTCTGCCGTCAGCAGGCAGCTCGAAGAACTGGCCGCACAGGGGGTGCGTCAGGTGATCTGCGACTCCCTGGATCGCAACGACCTGGCGGCGCTGGCGGAAGCGACGGTCGACCTACCGCTGGTTTCCGGTGGCTCGGGGCTGGGCGAGGCTTTGCCGGCCCAGTATCGTCACCGTGGCTGGCTGGGGGAGGTCTCGGCGGCAGGGGCTCTGGCGCCGGCTTCGGGCAACGCCCTGGTGCTTTCGGGCAGCTGCTCGCGCGCCACCCTGGCCCAGGTCGATGCCTTTCTCACACGCTTTCCCGGTTTTCCCCTCGACCCGCTGATGCTGGCCCAGGGACCCGAGCATCTGCGCCAGGCGCTGGCGTTTGTCCGCCGCCACCTGGCCGGTGGGCGTCCGGTGTTGGTCTACGCTTCGGCCGAGGCCGAGCGCGTGAGCCGGGCGCAGCAGGCGCTGGGCCGCGAGCGTGCCGGCGAGCTGGTCGAGCAGGCCTTGGGGGAGCTGGCGGTGGCGCTGGTCGATGAGGGTGTGGGGCGGTTGGTGGTGGCCGGCGGCGAGAGTTCCGGTGCCGTGGTCTCGGCGCTGGGCGTGCGTGCCCTGCGTATCGGCGAGCAGATCGACCCCGGCGTGCCCTGGACCCAGACCACGCTTGCCGAACACGAGGCGCCACTGTCGCTGGCGCTGAAGTCGGGCAACTTCGGCGGTGAGGACTTCTTCCTGCGTGCTTTCGAGGTGCTGCCATGAGCGTCCACGACGCGAATCGCCTGCGCGAGCAGATCGCCACGCTTGGCAAGTCGCTGTTCGACCGCGGCCTGACCATGGGCTCGAGCGGCAATATCAGCGTGCGCCTGGACGATGGCGGCTGGCTGATGACGCCGACCAATGCCTGCCTGGGGCGGCTCGACCCGGCGCGTATCTCGCGCCTCGACCGTGACGGGCGCCTGCTCGACGGCGACGCGCCGACCAAGGAGAGCTTCCTGCACCGTGCCATGTACGACGAGCGGCCGCAGTCCGGCGCCATCGTGCATCTGCATTCGACGCACTCGGTGGCGGTGTCCTGCCTGCCCGATATCGACCCCTGCGACTGCATTCCGCCACTGACCGCCTACTATGTGATGCGGGTGGGGCGCCTGCCCCTGGTGCCCTACCACATACCTGGCGATCCGGCATTGGGCGATGCCGTGCGCGGCTTGGCCGGCAAGCACAGCGTGGTACTGCTGGCCAACCACGGTCCGGTGGTGGCGGGCAAGAACCTGGAGGCGGCGGTCTACGCCACCGAGGAGCTGGAGGAGACCGCCAAGCTCTACCTGCTGCTGCGCGGCCACAATCCGCGCGGGCTGACGCCCGAGCAGGTCGCTGAACTCGAGGCCCGTTTTCCCCGTGACTGACGCCGCTACACGACCCAAGGACACGAGACACGAGCGATGATACGACTGGCCGCCAATCTCAGCATGCTGTTCACCGAGCACGACTTCCTCGACCGCTTCCAGGCGGCGGCCGAAGCGGGCTTTCGCGGCGTGGAGTACCTGTTCCCCTATGCTCACGCCCCCGAGGCGCTGGCAAGCGCACTACGGGAGAGCGGCGTCGAGCAGGTGCTGTTCAACATGCCGCCGGGTGACTGGCAGGCCGGTGAGCGCGGCCTGGCCAGCCTGCCCGGGCGCGAGGCGGAGTTTCGCGATGGGGTGATCGAGGCGCTGCGCTATGCCGAGGCGCTGGGCTGTCCACGCCTGCATGCCATGGCCGGGCGGCTGCCGGAAGGCGCCGACAGTGACACCCTAGACGCCCACTGCGCCACCTACATGGAGAACCTGCGCTTTGCCGCCGCCGAGGCTGCCAGACTGGGGCGCGAGGTGCTGATCGAGCCGATCAATACCCGCGACATGCCGGGCTACTTTCTTTCACGCCAGGCCCAGGCCATGGCGGTGCTCGAGGAGGTCGGCGCCGACAACCTCAGGCTGCAGTTCGATTTCTACCACTGCCAGGTCATGGAAGGCGACCTGATCCGCCACCTCGAGCGGCAGTTCTCCGCCATTGCCCATGTTCAGATCGCCGGCGTGCCGGAGCGCCACGAACCGAATGTCGGCGAGGTGCATTATCCGGCCATCTTCGCCCAGCTCGAGCGGCTCGGCTATGCAGGCTGGGTTGGCTGCGAGTACCGCCCTGCGGCGGGCACACGCGAGGGCCTGTCCTGGGGACGCCACTACGGGCTTGCGGGCTGATCGGCCGGTTCGCTCGACAACGACAACGACAACGACAAGACGGACACGAGACCCATGCATATCGTCATCACCGGCGCCGCCGGCTTCCTCGGCCAACGCCTCGTCGCCCGCCTGCTGGCGCGCGGCGAACTCCAGGGCCAGCCCATTCACCGCCTGACGCTGATCGACCAGGACGAGGCTCCGCTGCCCGCCGACTCTGGAGAGGTCGATGTCGAATCCATGGCCATGGACATCACCGAGCCCGGTGAAATCGACATCGTGCTCGATGCACGTCCACGCGTGATCTATCACTTGGCGGCGGTGGTCAGCTCCGCCGCCGAGGCGGACCTGGAACTCGGCATGCGGGTCAATTTCGACGCTACCCGGATGCTGCTCGAAGGCTGCCGTGAACGTGGGCTGAGCACCACCCGATTGGTGATGGCCAGTTCAGTGGCGGCCTATGGCGGCGAACTGCCTGCGGTGCTAGACGACATGACCGCGCTGCAGCCACAGAACTCCTACGGCACCCAGAAGGCGATGTGCGAGCTGTTGATCAACGACTACAGCCGGCGCGGCCTGGTCGATGGCTGCGTGCTGCGCCTGCCGACCATCATCGTGCGTCCGGGGCGGCCCAACGCCGCTGCCTCGAGCTTCGCCTCCAGCATTCTGCGCGAGCCAATCAATGGCGAGGAGGCCGTGTGCCCCGTACCCACCGAGCTGACCATGTTCGTGATGTCGCCAGGCAAGGTGATCGAGGCACTGGTGCATGCTGCCGAGGTGGCAGGCGAGGCGCTGGCGCCGTTTCGCGCCTTCATACTGCCCGGTATCACCGTCAGCGTGGCCGAGATGCTGGAAACCCTGCGCCAGGTGGCAGGGGAAGAGGCCTTGGCGCGAGTGCGCCATGAACGCGACCCGCAGGTCGAGGCGATCGTCGCCAGCTGGCCGGCTCGCTTCGAGACTCGCCGCGCGAGAGAGCTGGGCTTTAGCGGCGATCGTAACCTGCGAGAGATCGTCGAGGCGTTCCTCGACGAGCGCGGTTAGAAGAGAGCGGCACACAAGTCGCCAATTAACAACCAAGGTGTTTCACGACGAAGAGGATACAACAATGAAAATGCAGTTCGTACGCCATGCTCTGACGGTTGCCATCGGTGGTATCAGCGCCGCTGCGATGGCCGTCAATGCCCAGGCGGCCCAGGAGGTCAGCCTGGGGCATACGCTCTCCTCCACCTCCCACTATGCCGTGGGGGCCCAGGCTTTCAAGGAGACGCTGGAAGCACTCAGCGACGGGGCCTTCGTGGTCAATGAGTATGCTTCCGGCGCGCTGGGCGGCGAGCGGGAGATGATCGAGGGCCTGCAGATCGGTACCGTCGACGTCGTCATCACCTCTACCGGCCCACTCGGCAACTTTGTGCCGGAAACCTATGTGCTCGACCTGCCGTTCCTGTTCGAGAACTACGACCAGGCGCGCTGCGTGCTCGACAGCGAGATCGGCGACGAGCTGCTGGAGAAAATGAGCAACCACGACCTGGCCGGCCTGGCCTGGTCGGAAAACGGCTTTCGCCACCTCACCAACAGCCGTCGTGAAGTGACCAGCCCCGCCGACGCCGAAGGGCTGCGGGTACGCACCATGGAAAACGAGGTGCACCAGGAGGCGTTCCGCCAGTTGGGTGCGCGACCCACGCCGATGGCCTTCCCGGAGCTGTTCACGGCGCTGCAGCAAGGTACCGTGGATGGCCAGGAAAACCCCATCACGGTGATCGTCGCCACCAACTTCTGGGAAGTGCAGGATCATCTCTCGCTGACCGGCCACGTCTATTCGCCGGCCGCCGTACTGGGTTCACCGCTGCTGCTCGACGGGCTCAGCGACGAGGAGCGCGAGTGGTTCCGCGAAGCCGCCCGCGCCTCCGCCGAGGCGACCCGCGCCGAAGTGTCGCGCCTGGAAGAGGAGGGCGTGGCACTGCTGCGCGAGAACGGCATGACGGTCAACACGGAGATCGACATCGGCCCCTTCCAGCAGGCCGTGGAGCCGGCCTACGAGATCTTCACCAACCAGCATGGCAGCGAGATGCTGGAGAGGGTGCAGGAGAAGGCCAGTAGCTGTTGAGGCTCCTCACGCTAAATCTCCATGCATGTCCTCGGCGTGATGCCGGGGACATGCCAGCAGGAATCTTGCGCTCATGGTGGACCTGTTTCTTCGTTTCGAACGTCAGTTGACGCGCCTGGCCATGGCGGTCGCGGTGGTCATGCTGGTGGTGTCGGTCTCCTTCAGCTTCTATCAGGTACTGACCCGGTTCGTGTTCAATGCGCCCTCCACCTGGTCGGAGGTGGCGGCACGCACGGCAATGATCTGGTGCGTGTTCATGGCGGCCGCCGCGACCTTCCGCGGCGGCTACATGATGGCTGTGGAAGCGATCTACAAGGTGGTGCCGGGGCGCCTGTTGCCAGTATTGGAGATCGCCATCGTGTTGTGCTGCCTGTTGGTGCTGGCGGTGCTGATCCACTTCGGCATCCTGATGACCCAGCGGGTCAGCAACCAGACCATGTCGGGCATGAACGTCTCCATGGCCTACGCCTATGCTGCGATCCCCGTTGGTGCCGGTTTCGCCATGGTGGCGGTGCTGGCGCGACTCCTGGCGCAGCTCAGCGGGCGTGAGGCGCTTGGTCCCGACCTGGGCGACGCCTCGCCGGAAGTGGAAATGCACGACCCGAGGCAGACGATACCCGAAAGCAACGACGCTCCCCGTCGGGGAGGGACACGCCCATGAATCTGGTCATCGGCCTGTCGCTGATCATCCTGTTCGCCTTCGGTGTGCCGATTGCCGTATCGATCATGCTGGCTTCGATCATCGGCATCGAGTTCTTCACCCGGCTGCCGCTGCTGCTGGTGCCCCAGCAGATGTTCATCGGCATCGACAAGTTCCCGCTGATGGCAATCCCGTTCTTCATTCTCGCCGGCAACCTGATGGCGGCGGGCGGCATCTCCCAGCGGCTGGTGGATCTGGCCAAGTCGATCGTTGGCGGCGTGCAGGGCGGCCTGGCGATGACCTGCGTGCTCACCTGCATGATGTTTGCCGCCGTGTCCGGCTCCAGCGTGGCGACTACCTTCGCCATCGGTGCCATCCTGATCCCGGCGATGGTGCGCCACGGCTACCCCAAGCCGCTGGCGGCCTCGATCCAGGCCTCTTCGGCGGAACTCGGCGTGCTGATCCCGCCGTCGATCCCGTTGATCCTGTTCGGCGTCAGCACCGACACCTCCATCGGTCAGCTGTTCCTGGCCGGCGTGGGGCCGGGATTGCTGATCGGCATGGCGCTGATCCTGTTTCTCTACCTGTTCTGCAAGGTGCGCGGCTACGGCCTGGAGGATCACAAGGACAGCATCAGCTTCGTGGTCTCCTTCAAGCGCGCCTGGGCGGCACTGCTGATGCCGGTGGTGGTGATCGGCGGGATCTACGGTGGCGTGTTCACCCCCACCGAGGCGTCGGCGGTGGCGGTGTTCTACGCCTTGCTGGTCGGCGGGTTCTACTACCGCGAGCTGAAGGCCGCCGACCTGTGGCCGATCCTGCGCCAGAGCGTGATCTCGACGGCTGCGGTGATGCTGATCATCGCCGCCGCCTCGCTGTTCAGCTTCCTGATCAGCCGCACCGGCCTGCCGGGCCACATCGCCGGCTGGGTCACCCAGGTGTTCGACAGCCCGATGACCTTCCTGCTGGCGGTCAACGTGCTGCTGCTGCTCGTCGGCATGTTCATCGAAACCTCCGCTGCCATTCTGGTGCTGGCGCCGATCCTCACGCCGATCGCCATGCAGTTTGGCGTCCATCCGGTGCACTTCGGCCTGATCATGGTGGTCAACCTGGCACTCGGCATGATCACCCCGCCGCTGGGCGTCAATCTGTTTGCCGCCTGTGCGGTGGCCAGGATATCCATCGACCAGATGCTGCCCTGGTTGGCGCGTTTCGTACTGGTGGTGTTGGCTTGCCTGGTGGCGATTACCTACCTGCCGTGGATCTCCATGGGCTTGGTATGGCTGGTCTATTAGCGAAGAAACGAGGCTTCGCTCGAGGAACGACAACGACAATGACAAGAGACAAGGAGGAAACATGACCGCTTTGCCCGTAACCCCCCCGAGCGACGCCCTGATCGGCGGCGAATGGGTGCCGACCCAGGCGCTGCTGGAGGTGCAGACGCCCTCCAGTGGTCAGACCATTGCGCAGATCGCCCGCTGCCAGACGGAGGAGATCATGGTCGCGGTGGATGCCGCGAGACGCGCCTTTGCCGGCAGCGTAGGCAATTGGGCCCGCTGGACGGCCCGGCATCGTGGCGAGTGGCTGCTGGCCTTCGCCGACGCCATTGACGCCGACCGCGACAACCTGGCGGCGCTGGAGTGCGCCGACACCGGCAAGCCGATGACCCAGGCACGCGGCGACATTGCCGCCTGCGCCCGCTATTTCCGTTTCTATGGCGGCGGGGCCGACAAGCTGCACGGCGAGACGATCCCGTTCGACGAAGGCTTCGCCGTGCTTACCCTGCGCGAACCCTATGGCGTATGTGCCCAGATCATTCCCTGGAACTATCCGGCGCAGATCTTCGGTCGCTGCGTGGCGGCGGCCTTGGCTGTTGGCAACACCGTAGTGCTCAAGCCCGCCGAGGACGCCTGTTTGAGCGTGCTGCGGCTGGCCCAGTTGGCCCAGGAGAACGGCTTGCCGCCCGGCGTGTTGAACGTGGTGCCGGGGCTGGGGCATGAAGCGGGGGCGGCCCTGGCGTCGCATCCGGCCATCGACCACCTCTCGTTCACCGGCTCGCCCGAGACAGGCACTCATGTGGCCCAGGCCGCAGCGGCGCACCATGTGCCGGTGACGCTGGAACTGGGTGGCAAGTCACCGCAGATCGTCTTTGCCGATGCCGACCTCGAGGCCGCGCTGGAAGCGGTAGTGCGCGGTATCGTGCAGAACGCCGGCCAGACTTGCTCGGCCGGCAGCCGCCTGCTGGTGGAGGCGAGCTGCGCCGAGGCGCTGTTGCGAGCGCTGGCCGAACGTTTCTCGACGCTGCACTGTGCTGCCGGCGAGGCGGATGCCGACTGCGGGCCGTTGATCAACGCCCGCCAGAAGGCCCGGCTGGAGGCGAGCCTGGAAGCCGCCCAGGCCGATGGCGTGCGGGTGGCGGCCAAGGGGCAACTGGCCGAAGGAGCACCGAGCGGCGGTCACTTCGTCGTGCCACAGTTGCTCACCGACATACCCGCTGGCCACGCCGTGCTACGCGAAGAGCTGTTCGGCCCCGTGCTGGCGGTGCAGGTCTTCCACGACGAAGCTGAGGCGCTGCGGCTGGCCAACGCCACCGACTTCGGTCTGTGTGCAGGCATTTGGACCCGCGACGGGGGTCGTCAGCTGCGCCTGGCCAAGGGCATTCGCAGCGGCCAGGTATTCATCAACAACTATGGTGCGGGCGGCGGCATCGAGCTGCCGTTCGGCGGCGTGGGGCGCTCCGGGCACGGTCGCGAGAAGGGCTTCGAGGGGTTGCGCAGCTATACGCGACTGAAGACCGTGGCACTGAAGCACGGATGATCCGAAAGCGGCCGGCAACGAGACATCGGTGAAGAGGAGAAGTGGCATGAAGCAATCACGCAAGGTTGGCCTGATCGGAGTCGGCCTGATGGGGCATGGCATCGCCGCCAACATTCTGCGCGGAGGGCATGCACTGTGCTTCCTGGATCACCCGGGCAACCAACCGGTGGAGGACCTGCTGGGCGCTGGTGCGGTGGCCAAGAGCAACGGACGCGAGGTGGCCGAGGCCGCCGAGGTAGTGATTCTGTGCGTGACCGGCTCGCCCCAGGTGGAGGCGGTGCTGTTCGAGCCGGGCGGGGTGCTCGAAGGACTGGCGCCCGAAACGGTGATAATCGACTGTTCCACGGCGCTGCCGAGCTCCACCGAACGGGTTGCCGCCCGAGTGGAAGCGGCGGGCGGGCGTTTCATGGACGCCGCCATGACCCGCACGCCCAAGGAAGCCGAGGAGGGGCGGCTGAACCTGATCGTCGGCGCGCCGGAGGCGCTGTTCACCGAGGTGCGCCCGCTGCTCGAGTGCTTCGCCGAGAACATCGCCCACGCCGGGCCGGTAGGAGCGGGCCATACCCTGAAGCTGTTGCACAACTTCGTTTCGCTGGGCTTCACCGCGGTATTGGCCGAAGCCGCGGCAGCCTCGCGCCGGGCCGGCATCGACGACGCGGCGCTGCTCGACGTACTGGGCAAGGGCGGCGGCGGCGGAGTGGTGCTCGAGCGGCTACGCCCTTACATCGAAGCCGACGATCCTTCGGGGTTTCGCTTCAGCGTGGCCAATGCGCTCAAGGACATCGGCTACTACCGCACCATGACCGAGGATCTCGCCGCCGAGCATGGCGTGGCCGAGGCGGTGCTGGCGCTCTATCGGCAGGCCAGCGACTCGGGTCATGCCGAGCGGCCGGTGCCTGAACTGGTCAGCCTGCTGGAGGGAAAATGAACTCAGGCGTGCGTGGTGGCGTCAGCTTCGGGCAGACGGCGTAGCGGGTCCTGGCGGAAGTAGCGCCTGAGCAGGTCGTAGAGTTCGGAGTAGGCGCCGCTGAGCACGTCGGGGGCGCTGAAGAAGTACTCGCAGCATACGGCGAAGCACTCGCCGGGGTGGGTGGCGGCGTAATCGTCGATGGGCGGCGCCTCGCCGCGTTCGAGGTGCGCCTGCAAGTCATCCCACACTGCGGTGAAGACGCGGTGCCACTCCTTCGGGTCCAGGTCGCGAGGCAGCGGCGGGAAACCATCGACGTCGAGCGAGTTGCTCATGTCGAGCTTGTGGGCCACCTCGTGAATGACCACGTTGAAGCCGGTGAAGTCGCCGCTCTCCATCAGGTCGGGAAAGGCCACCACCACCGGGCCCTGGTGCGAGGTCTCTCCCGCCCGCTCGTCCTCGTAGGCGTGCATCACGCCGAATTCGTCCATCTCCTCCACCTGGCGGTGGAAGGCGTCGGGCAGGATCAGGATTTCGTGAAAGCCGCCGAACGCCTCGTCGTGGTCATCTTCCGACCAGCCCAGCGTCAGCAGGCAGGCCTGGGCAGCCAGAGCGAGCTGCGCGGGCTCGTCGAACGGTGTGCTCGCGGCCAGGTCGGGGTGCATGCTCAGGCGCTTGGCATGCAGGAAGCGCCAGGCACGCCGCCCCAGACGCATGGCCTCGTCATCGCCGAGGAAGGCCAGCAGCGGCAGGCGTGAGCGGGCCTCGGCCCAGGCCTTCGCCGGGAACGGGTGGCGGGCCTCGAAGCGTTCGGCCCGCCAGCGGCGCAGGCGACCAAACATGGCTCAGCTCTCTTCCTGCCGTGCGCCGGACTTCCACGACCAGTCGCGCCAGCGCAGGTCGAAGAGATCCTTGCGTCGGTCCTTGAGATTGGTTACCGAGCCCTCGGCGCGCACCACGGTGAGCCGGGTGAGGTCGAGGTCCGAGAAGATCACCATCTCGGTGTTGGGCGTGGTCTCGGAGAGCACGGCGTCGTGAGGGAAGGCGAAGTCCGAGGGCGAGAACACCGCCGACTGGGCGTACTGGATGTCCAGGTTACGAATCGACGGCACGTTGCCCACGCTGCCGCACAGCACCACGTAGCACTCGTTCTCGATGGCTCGCGCCTGGGCGCAGTGGCGCACCCGCAGGTAGCCGTTCTTGGTATCGGTCCAGAACGGCACGAACAGGATGTCCATGTCCTGGTCGGCCAGCAGTCGGCCGAGTTCGGGGAACTCCACGTCATAGCAGATCAGGATGCCGACGCGCCCGGCGTCGGTCTCGAACACGCGCAGTTCGTCGCCGCCTTCGATCACCCACTCGCGACGCTCCTGAGGGGTGATGTGGAGCTTGGACTGGTGCTCCACGTGGCCGTCGCGGTGGCACAAGTAGCTGACGTTGTAGAGCCGGTCGTCCTCGCCCACCTCGATCATCGAGCCGGCAATGATGTTAATGTTGTAGGAGACCGCCATGCGCGATATCTCGGTCTTGAACTGCTCGGTGAAACCGGCCAGGTAGCGAATGGCGGCGAGCTGGTCCTGCTGGGTGGCGCGGTCCTGCAGGCCCATCAGCGGTGCATTGAACAGCTCCGGGAAGACGGCAAAATCGCTCTGGTAGCTGGAGATGGCGTCGACGAAGTACTCCACCTGCTGCAGCACCGACTCCACCGAGGCGCACTCGCGCATCTGCCACTGCACCGCCCCCACGCGCACCTGGGTGGGGCGGTTCTCCAATACCCGCTCGGCGGGTTCATAGAGAATGTTGTTCCACTCCAGCAGAGTGGCGTAACCCTGGGATTTCTCGTCTTCGGGCAGATACTTGCGCAACAGCCGCTTGACCTGGAAGTCGTTGGCCAGTTGGAACGACAGGATCGGGTCGTAGATCGCCTTACGTGCCACCTGTTCGATGTACTCGGTGGGCGAGAGCTCCCCGGCGTGTTCGTGGTACTGGGGGATGCGCCCTCCGGCCAGTATCGCCCGTAGGTTGAGCGAGCGGCACAGCTCCTTGCGCGCTTCGTAGAGGCGTCGGCCCAGGCGGTAGCCGCGATAGGCGGGATGGATCAGCACGTCCAGCCCGTACATGGCATCGCCTTCGGGGTCGTTGAGGATGATCTCGCGGTTACCCACCAGGTCGTCATACTTGTGTGGATTGGAGAACTCGTCGTAGTCGACCCGCACGGTCAGCGCCACGCCCACCAGCCGCTCGTCGTCCTCGATGGCGATCTGGCCGTCGGGGAACTCCTGGATCAGCCGGTCGATGGAATGCTGCGGCCAGGCGCCACCGATGTCGTCGTAGACGGCATCCATCAGCTGCTTGAGCTGAGGGTAATCGTCCTGCGTCAGGTTGCGGAGATTGAGATGCAGGTCGTCAAGGGACATTGCGCTCGGTTCCTGATCAGGGGAAAACCGCCATTCTAGCATGCGGTAAGGCCGCCAGGACGTCGCCATCGGTCGTCATTCCGTCATCGCTTCGTCATCGAAAGGCGCCAGGATGGCCGCAGATTGTCGAATTACCGGCTACGCTGAGTTCGGGAGAATTGATGACAGCCATGCCACGCCTTCACGGGCAACGCGGATGCAGCATGAACCCAGACAATAACAATCAGCGACGCCAGAGTTCGCATGTCGACCTGAGGAACCGTCAGCAAATCCGGCTCGAGAGCGTCAGCAAACGCTGGGGCGAGACCGTGGCCGTCGACAGCATCGGCTTCGACGTGGCGCCGGGCGAGTTCGTCATCCTGCTCGGTCCCTCGGGCTGTGGCAAGTCGACCACACTGCGCATGATCGCCGGGCTCGAGCAGGCCAGCGCCGGGCGTATCCACATCGGTGAGCGTGACGTTACCCACCTGCCGCCTGGCGACCGGGGCATCAGCATGGTGTTCCAGTCCTACGCGCTATTTCCCCACCTCAACGTGGCCGACAACATCGTCTTTGGCCTGCGCAGCCGCAAGGTGCCCAAGACCGAGCGGCGCGATCGGCTGGCGCGAGTGGCCCAACTGGTCGATCTCGAAGCTTATCTCGAACGCAAGCCGGCGCAGCTCTCCGGCGGCCAGCGCCAGCGGGTCGCCCTGGCTCGGGCGATCATCTCCGAACACCCCATCTGCCTGATGGACGAGCCACTCTCCAACCTTGACGCCCGCCTGCGCGGCGAGATGCGCCGCGAGATCAAGGCGTTGCAGCAGCGTCTCGGCATGACGGTAATCTACGTCACCCATGATCAGGTGGAGGCAATGAGCATGGGCGACCGAGTGATTCTGATGCAGGACGGCGGCATCGTGCAGGATGGTACGCCTGAAGAGCTCTACGCCAAGCCGGCGACGGCGTTCGCCGCCGGTTTCATTGGCGGCCCGGCGATGAACCTGGTAATGCTCGCCGCTGCCGCCGACGGTGCGGTGATCGAAGGCGAGCCTCACTGCAGTGTGGCGGCTCACGAGGCCAAGGGCCACTGGCTGGGTGTGCGTCCTGAGGATATCCGCTTGCTGCCGGCCGACGCCCACGGCGTGCCCGCCGAGGTGGTCGACGCCGAATACCTTGGTGCCGACAGCATCGTACGGCTCAAGGTCGGCAGTCAGCAGTTGCGTGCGCGGCTCGACGGCAAGCCGGCCGTCACTGCCGGTTCGGCGTGCCGTCTGCAGTGGCGCCGCGAGGCGGCGCATTTCTTCGACGCAAGCGATGGGCGGCGGCTGGCGATTGTGGGACACGACCTTGCCGCGCCTCCCGGACGTCACCGTATCGAGCCGGGCCTTTCCACCGCGGCGCAGGCGCCATTGCAAGACAACGAGGCCCGAGCCTCGTCCAACCACGTAGGGAACGACTCTTCAGGAGTGAACCGATGAACGCACGCTTCACGCTCACCAAGAGCGGCCGGATGAGCGCAATGGCCCTGGTCGGCCTGCTGGCAAGCGGCCCGCTGACCGCCCAGGCCCAAACCGAACTGACCATGTACTATCCGATCTCTGTGGGTGGGGCCCTGACCGACGTGATCGATGGCTTGGTGGCTGAGTTCGAGAACGAGCATCCCGATATCTCGGTGAATGCCATCTACGCCGGTAACTACGACGATACCCGGGTACGGGCCATGTCGGCCATCGAGGCGGGTAATGCGCCGCAGCTCTCTGTGCTGTTCTCCATCGACCTGTTCGACCTGCTGGAGCAGGACGCCATCATCGCGTTCGATGAAGTCATCGAGACCGACGAGGAGCGCGAATGGCTCGATGGTTTTTATCCGGGGCTGATGGAGAACGGCCAGATCGACGGCCAGACCTACGGGATTCCGTTCCAGCGTTCCACCATCGTGCTCTACTGGAACAAGGACGCCTTCGAGGCAGCCGGGCTCGATCCGGAGACGCCGCCGGAGAACTGGGAGGAAATGGCCGAGATGGCCGCCGCGGTGCGCGAGGCAAGCGGCGGAGAGCAGTGGGGCGTGATGGTACCCTCCACCGGTTATCCCTACTGGATGTTCCAGGCCTTCGCCTTCCAGAACGGCCACCGACTGATGAACGAGGAAGGCACCGAGGTCTACTTCGACGACCCGGCCGCCATCGAGGCACTGGAGTATTGGGTGTCGCTCTCTCGCGATCACCAGGCCATGCCCGACGGCACCATCGAATGGGGCACGCTTCGCCAGAACTTCATTGAGCAGGCCTCCGCCATGATGTGGCACACCACCGGCAACCTCACTGCGGTGCGTAATGAGGCGGGCTTCGATTTCGGCGTGGCGATGCTGCCCATGAACACCCAGCGCGGCAGCCCCACCGGCGGCGGCAACTTCTACCTGTTCAAGGACAGCAGCGAGGAGGAGCAGCGCGCGGCGATGACCTTTATCCGCTGGATGACGGATCCCGAGCGTGCCGCGGCCTGGTCGATCGAGACTGGCTACATGGGCGTAAGCCCGGCGTCCTATGAGACCGAGGCACTGCGCAACTACGTCGAGGAGTTCGCGCCAGCGGCGGTGGCCCGCGACCAGCTCGAGCATGCCACGGCGGAGCTGGCCACCTATCAGGGCGGACGGGTGCGCCGGGCGCTGGACAATGCCGTGCAGGCGGCGCTGACCGGGCAGATGTCGCCGGAGGAGGCGCTCAAGCAGGCCCAGGCCGAAGCCGATGCTGCCTTGCGCCGCTACGCACGCTCCCGCTGAGGTAATGAGACGACGCTAGCAGGGAGCCGGGGCAAGCCATGCTGATCCACAACGCCGACCGACGCATGCAGATCTACGGTGCGCTGTTGCTGCTGCCGGCGGCGGTGTTGCTCGGTACCTTTGCCTATCTGCCCACCGTGGCGACGTTGATCAACAGCTTCTTCCTGCCCGGCTTTCGTGGCGCGCCGCCGGAGTTCGTCGGGCTCGAGAACTACACCGTGCTAATGGAGGACCGTACCTTCTGGCGGGTGGCGCGCAACAACCTTCTCTATGCGCTCGGCACCATTCCGACTTCCATTGCCCTGGCGCTGGGCATGGCGCTGTTCGTCAACGCCCGCCTGCCGGGGCGCGGCCTGGTGCGTATGGCCTACTTCACCCCGACCATCCTGCCGATGATCGCCGCAGCCAATATCTGGATGTTCTTCTACGCGCCGCAGATCGGCCTATTCAACAAGCTGCTCGGCGCGCTGGGGCTCTCCGGCGTCAACTGGCTGGGCGACCCCGGCGTGGCGTTGACCTCGGTGATCGTGATGACGGTGTGGAAGGAGGCCGGCTTCTTCATGATCTTCTACCTGGCGGCGCTGCAGAGCATCCCGCCGGAATTGAAGGAGGCCTCGGACCTGGAAGGTACCAGCCGCTGGAGCTTCTTCTGGCGGGTGACTTTCCCGCTGCTGATGCCGACCACACTGTTCGTGCTGATCAATGCGCTGATCAATGCCGTGCGGGTAGTCGACCACCTGTTCATCCTGACCAAGGGCGGGCCCAACAACGCCACCAACCTGCTGCTCTACTACGTCTACGAGAACGCCTTCTCGTTCTTCGACCGCACCTATGCCGCCACCATCACCGTGGTGATCCTGCTGGTGCTGGCGATGGTGGCCACGCTCAAGTTCACCGTGATCGATCGCAGAACGCACTATCAATAAAGGTCGCGAGACAATGAACCAGACCGCGATTCCAGCTACTGCTCGTAAGTCGTTTCTCTTGAGGATACCGAGCCTCGAGACAACGGCCGCCTGGCTGCTGGCCATCGTCTGGATATTTCCGCTGCTCTACGCTATCTGGGCCGCCTTCCATCCGCCGGCCTACATGGTGCGCTTCGACCTATTCGCCCCGCTGACGCTGGATAACTTCGCCAACGCCTGGGCCCAGGCGCCATTCGCCCGCTACTACCTCAATACCTTCCTGCTGGTCACCGGCGTGGTGCTGGCGCAGTTCGTGGTCTGTACCCTGGCGGGCTTCGCCTTCGCCCGCTTCCCCATCCCCGGTCGCGATGCGCTGTTCATGCTGGTGCTGATTCAGCTGTTCGTTTTTCCCGAGGTGCTGATCGTCGAGAACTATCGTATTGCCAGCGGCCTGGGGCTAGTCGATACCATTACCGGGATCGGGCTGCCTTACGTCGCCAGCGCCTTCGGCATCTTCCTGCTGCGCCAGACCTTCAAGACCATCCCCCGCGAGCTGGAGGAGGCGGCCCGGGTGGAGGGCTGCGGCTGGATGGCGATCCTGCTCAAGGTCTACGTGCCCTTGGCTAAGCCGACCTACCTGGCCTACGGCCTGGTCTCGATTAGCCATCACTGGAACAACTTCCTGTGGCCGCTGGTGGTGACCAACTCGGTGGAGAGCCGCCCGCTCACCGTAGGGCTCGGCATCTTCTCGGCACCCGAGACCGGCGTCAACTGGGCCACCGTCAGTGCCGCTACGCTGCTCAGCATCGCCCCGCTGCTGGTCGCCTTCCTGCTGTTCCAGCGCCAGTTCGTGCAGTCGTTCCTCAGGGCGGGGATTCGCTAGGAAGCATCGTAGTTGCCGGGGGGGCGTACCAAGAAGATCAGCGACGGGTGGGCGCTATCAGCGCTTCCAGTTCAAGTTCTGGATAACGGCTGGCCACCTTGGCGACATCCTTGCGGGTTTCCTCGATGATCCAGTCGCGCACCTCGGCGGCAGCCGAGCTCAGTGGCTTCTTGCGTGAGTGGATGAGATGACAGAGGCGTTCGGTTGCGATGGCGGTTGACTTGGCGGGAGCCGGCATCAGCGCGCCGGTGTCCAGCCAATACGAGACGACATTCATCCAACCTACGGCAATGCCCTGGCCTAGCAGGGCGGCCTGCAACACAACGGCATAGTCCGAGAAGACCAGCGAGTGGGCGCTGCCCAGCGCTTCGCTCTGGAAGCCGGGGAACAGTTCGAACCAGTCGATGCGGCTATCACTCAGGCTGATGAGCGTGACGCCTGAGTCGCGGTGTTCACCAGTCAGATGTTGTTCGTGATAAGCCGGGCTGCACACGGGCACCAGTATCTCTGGCAGAATCAGTGCAGCCTGGTGGTGGACGTCCTCCCCGCTGACGAACCTCATGCCCAGATCGACATCTTCCACCGAACCACCCACCGAACCGGAGATCAGTTGGAAGCGCAGGTCGATGGAAGGAAACTCGGCTTGGAGCTTGTGCATGCGCGGCATCAGCCAATGGGTGGTGAAGGCGGTCGACACCGATAAGGTGACCGTCTCGAGCCCTGTGCTACGGGCTCTGATTTCCTGGATTGCCCTCTCGATGCTCTGAAAGCCCTCAGTGATTCCCTGATACAGAATCTTGCCATTCTCGGTCAGCACGGTGCCGTTTGGCGTGCGCAGGAAGAGCTGCACCTCCAGATGACTCTCCAGAAGCGACAGCATGCGGCTGACCGCCGGCTGGGTGACTCCCAGTTCGGCAGCCGCCTTGGTGAAATTGCCGCAGCGTGCGGCCGATTCGAAGACGAACAGGGCGTTGGCGCTGGGTAGTTGGCGGCGTAAGGTTGGCATGACATAAGGTTATGGAAAGGCAAAGAATTTCGCAATTGCCGGCTATCTTTCGATCTGCTGTACTCAATTCCAATAGCTATTTACACAATAATAAGACGAGGTTTTCCATGAAAAAACGAGACAGTGTCGGCGTCTCTATCCGCTCGGTCAGTAAGCGCTATGGCGGTACGACTGCCCTGGATGACATAACTTTAGATATTGAGCCTGGTGAGTTCGTCTCGCTCCTCGGCCCCTCGGGGTCGGGCAAGACCACGCTGCTTGGTGCCCTCGGTGGGTTCGTGTTGCCTTCATCCGGCTCGGTGTGGGTTGGCGATCAGGACATGACCTACATGCCGCCTCACAAGCGCAATATTGGCGTGGTTTTCCAGAGCTACGCGCTGTTCCCACACATGACGGTCGGCGAGAACGTTGCGTTTCCTCTACGTGCCCGAAGGCTTCCCAAGTCCACCTGGCCGGAGCGAGTGCGCCAGGCGCTGGCAATGGTGGAACTCGACGGCTACCAGGAGCGTGGCATCTCACAGCTCTCGGGTGGGCAGCGCCAACGGGTGGCCCTGGCTCGAGCCATGGTTTTCGAGCCTCGCTTGATCCTGATGGACGAACCGCTGTCTGCGCTGGACAAACAGCTGCGCGAGACGATGCAGATCGAGCTGCGCCAACTGCATCGCAAGCTGGGCGCGACCATCGTCTACGTAACCCATGATCAGCGTGAGGCGCTGACCATGAGCGATCGAGTGGCGATTCTCAAGGACGGCCGGCTGGTGCAGATCGGCACCCCTGAAACGCTGCACAACGAGCCCGAGGATTCCTTCGTGGCAAGCTTCATTGGCGACTCCACATTGTTGCCGGTGACGCGAGTCGATGCGCACAGAGTCAAGCTTGGCAAGCTCACTCTGCACTCGGCAAGACCGCTGCCACCGCATTCTGAACTGCTCCTTGCCGTACAAACCGAGAAGCTGTTGATCGATGACGGGCACCACGAGGCCGGGGTCAACCGCCTGCACTGCCGCGTGCGTGAAATCGTCTACCAGGGTGACAGCCTGCGGCTGTTTCTCGAAATGGACGATGGCTCCGCCATCAGCCTACGCCAACCCAGCCACCATATGGGGCAGCAGAAGATTCCACCGATCGGCGAAAGCCTGACAGTGGTCCTGCATCCGGAGGACACCATCGTCGTGCCCCGCACCGGATGTCGACACCCGGCGGCACACGTCGCCTGACGTTATCTCGAAGCACAAGAAACAGGAGTCATTGACGATCATGGAACTTTCCAACTTCAAAGTTCTGACTTTCGATGTCGTGGGCACGCTGATCGATTTCGAAACGGGTGTGTTGGACGCGGTTCGTCGACTGGGTGGAAGCGCGGCCCTGGACCTGAGCGACACCGCCATCTTCGACGCCTACAAGCGTGGGCGTGACCGCTTCCCGGGGCGGTCGAGCAGCGCCATGGCCGATGTCTACCGCTCCCTGGCCGAGGAGCTGAAGCTGCCTGCTGAGCCAGCAATCGCGGAAGCCTTCCAGATGGCGGTGTTTCGCTGGCCGGCGTTCGAGGATTCGGTGGATGCCCTCAAACGCCTGCGCAAGCACTACCGGCTGGTAGCCATGACCAATGCCGATCGCACCGCCTTTTCATGCTACTCCCATACCCTGGAAGACCCGTTCGACGATAGCGTCACTTGCGACGATACCGGAGTGGCCAAGCCCAACCCCCAGTTCTTTGCCTACAACCGGGGACGTCAGGCGGCCAATGGCTACAAGTTCTCGGAAATCCTGCACGTTGCCCAGAGCCAATACCACGATATCGGCGTTGCCAGCGAGCTTGGCTACACCACCTGCTGGATCGAGCGGCGCCAAGGGCAGCAAGGCTTTGGCGGCACCCCCGAGCCCAAGCAAGTGACTCGACCGGACTTCCACTTCGCTACGCTCAAGGCATTGGCCGACGCCGTGGAGGGCGTGTGACATGAGTGGGCCGTGGCCGGACACCGGCATTGCCTCGCTATGGTGCGACATGGCGGATACAGAGCTCGACCTGCCGTGTCTGCGGGGCGATGCTCAGGCCGATGTCGTCATCATCGGTGCTGGCTATACCGGCCTGACTGCGGCCCATCGCCTGGCACAGCTCGGCGTCGCTCCCCTGGTGGTGGACGCCAAGTCGGTCGGCTGGGGGGCCAGCGGCCGCAATGGCGGCGTAGTATCGGCTAAGTTCCGCCTGGCGTTTCCCGCCATCGCCCAGGGGCATGGCATGGAGGTG
Source organism: Billgrantia zhangzhouensis (assembly GCF_021404465.1). Classification (GTDB taxonomy): domain Bacteria; phylum Pseudomonadota; class Gammaproteobacteria; order Pseudomonadales; family Halomonadaceae; genus Halomonas; species Halomonas zhangzhouensis. The sequence goes on from NZ_JABFTT010000011.1 coordinate 126,783, forward strand.
GCACGTCGTATGCACCGTCTCGCCCAACAATCGGTGAATGAGGTGGAGTCCCTGGTCGAGGAGTATGGCCTGGTGGGCGCCCGCTTCACCCGCTGCGGCAACCTGCGTTGTGCGCATACCGAGCGGGCGTTTGGCTACATCGCCGAGGAGGCGGAGTGGATGCGCCGTGAGCTGGGCGATGATTCGCTGTTTACGTTATCGGCGAGTGAGGTGGCCGAGGAGACGGGGTCTAGCGCCTTCACTGGCGGTGTCTTGAGTCGTGGTGTCGGCACCCTGCATCCCTTGAACTACGTGCGCGGTCTGGCCGAGGGCCTGACGCAACGTCACGGTGCGATCCTCTTCGAGCGCACACCGGTCACCGGCATTCGTCGCGATGCCAATGGAATTCGGGTCGTGACCGAGCAGGGGGAGATTCGTGCGCGCCAGGCCATCATGGCGACCAATGCTTACTCCGACCTCACCCCAGCAAGCAGCATGGTCAAGTCCCGGTTGGTGCCGTTTCGCAGCTCAATCATCGCCACCGAAGTGCTGCCGGCGGCGCTGCAACAACGACTGCTGGTCCATGCCAGGAGCTATGGAGAAACACGCCGCATGATGCGCTGGTTCCGCAAGGTAGATGGCCGCATCGTATTCGGCGGGCGTGGCGCTTTTGGTAAGCGCGATTCGAAGGCGGCGTTCGATGCCCTGCAGTGGGCGATGGTCGGGCTGTTTCCTGACTTGGCAGAAGTGTCTGTTACCCATCGCTGGTCGGGGCATGTCGGCATGACCATGGATGCGTTACCCCATGTGGGGCGGTTCGACGATCGACTCAGCTATGCGGCCGGCTATAACGGCGCGGGCGTGGCGATGTCCACCCTGCTGGGTCGTTTGGCGGCGGATTTCGCCATTGGCGAATCGCCGAACGTGGCGCTTCTGGAGGCGAGTCGTCTCAAGGCCGTACCGCTCTACCCTTTGCGGGAAGTGGCGGTGCGGCTAGTAGCGGGTTGGTATCAATTTCTCGACGCGATCGGACGCTGAGCCACATATGCAGCTCCTCTGAGTGCATATAGATCGCAAATGTCATCAGCAGCGGAGACAACAAGATGAAACAGACGCATGGCTTGAAGACTTTGATGGTAACCAGCGTGGCCCTAGCGGGAACAGTGGGAGTTTCCCACACCATGGCCGCGGGACAGATCACTTTCGTTTCCCAGGGCGGCGCCTATCAGGAGGCCCAAACGGTGGCCATCCTGGACCCCGTTGCCGAGGCGCTGAATATCACCATTCATCAGGAGAGCGCCCCGGATGCCTGGCCGATGATCCGCACCCAGGGAACCACCGGACAGGCCGTGTGGGACGTAGTCGACACGCCGCCGCTGAACTGCGTTCGTGGCGGCAACCAAGATCTGATCGAGCCGCTCGATTTCAGCCGGGTCCCCAACGCCGAATCGATGCCCGAGGAGTACAAGACCCCTTACTCCGTCGCCTATGAGTTCTATTCCAGCGTGCTGGCTTACAACCCCGATGCCTTCAATGGTAACCCGCCTGAGACGTGGGCGGATTTCTGGAACGTCGAGGAATTTCCCGGCAACCGCGCCCTGCGCAACCACCCCCTGGGAACGCTGGAAGCAGCGCTGCTGGCGGATGGGGTGACACCGGACGAGTTGTATCCACTGGATGTCGATCGCGCCTTCGAGAAACTGGAGGAGATCAAACCGCATATTTCTACCTGGTGGACCTCGGGAGGCCAGTCTGCCCAACTGCTCTACGATGGCGAAGTCGACATGTTGATGATGTGGAACGGGCGCGTCAGTGCCATCATGAACGAGGGCGCCAACGCCGATTTCACCTATAACGAAGGCATTCTTCAGAATACCCACCTCTGCATCATCAAGGGGGCGCCCAACCTCGATATGGCAGTCGAATTCCTCAATGCGGCCATCGACCCGCAATACCAGGCCAACCTGCCGCTGCATATCGACTATGGCCCGGGCAATCCGGCCGCTTTCGATATCGGCAAGATTCCAGAAGAGCGTGCCCGGGAACTGCCGAGCTACCCGGAGAACGCCGAGCGTCAGGTGCTGATGTCCTACGAGTGGTGGTCCTCTGCGGAAGGTGAGCAGGCCGAGCGTCGCTGGCTCGAGTTCATGCAGCAATGAGAACGCCGATGCCGCACACCTTAGGCCTTGTCCGAAAACTGGCTGCGCTCGGCCATACGGCGTTAAAAATCGGCTCAAAGTACTCATTTACACCTCGTAAACTCCATCTTTTTGCCGATTTTTGCCTTGTCTGGCCTTCGCTCGCCGACTTTTCAGACAAAAGCTTGGTGTGTGGCATCGGCTGTGTCGCCTCCACTGTCACGACAGGAGAAGCGCCTTGAAAGCCACCGCGATTCATGACCGCTACGCTGCCGCAAATGCCATCGACCCATCGCTGCGCCATCGGCGTCGTGAGCATGTCTTGATGATGATGCTAATGTCGCCGGCCGTGCTGGTGGTGTTTGCATTACTCATCGTGCCCTTGAGCTGGCTGATCATGCAGTCCTTCTATGCCGATGGTGCACTCAGCCTGGAGCATTACCGGCGAATCTTCACCGAAGGTATTTACTGGAACACCTTTTTCCTTACTTTTCGAATCAGTGTCATCGTTACCTTGCTGGCATTGCTGATGGGTTACCCGGTTGCCTATGCCGCCTCGATATTGCCGCAACGCTGGGCGATGCTGATTCTGGCCCTGGTGATCCTACCTTTCTGGACCAGTGTGCTGGTCAGGGCCTATGCCTGGCTGATCCTGCTGCAGCGCTCCGGCGTGGTCAATCAGACCCTGATAGCCAGCGGCCTCACCGATTCGCCGCTGGCGCTGATGCACAACGAGCTCGGCACTATCATCGCCACCGTGCACATCCTGCTGCCGTTCATGGTGCTGCCGTTGTACGCCACCATGCAGAAGATTCCTCAGGACCTCGTGCAGGCGGGGGCCAGCCTGGGTGGAAGCCCGTTGCACGTTTTCATGCGGGTGTTCTTTCCCTTGTCGCTGAGCGGTGTGTTGGCGGGGATGACGCTCGTGTTCGTGCTGTGCCTGGGTTTCTACATCACACCGGAGCTGGTGGGCGGCGGCCGTACAGTCATGGCATCAATGTTGGTCAGTCGCAATATTCAGCTGTACAGCGATTGGGGTGCCGCCAGTGCCGTCAGCGTGGTGCTGCTGATCTGTGTGCTGGCCATCTTCTATGTGGTCAGCCGCCTGGTTCCCCTTGAGAGAATACTCGGTGCGAAATGAATAAATTATCCTTGGGTCGGATCGTCTTCATTGGTTACGTGGCGTTGGTGCTGGTCTTCCTGATCTTGCCGGTTCTCATCGTGCTACCCATGTCGTTCTCGGACAGCCGCTTCCTCTCCTTTCCACCATCCAATTACTCGTTTCGTTGGTACGAAACGTTCTTCGGCAATCCTGGCTGGATGGCGGCGGCAAAGACCAGCCTGATCGTGGCATTTTCTACGGCCCTGATCGCCACACCGATTGGTATAGCGGCGGCCTATGCCATCAATTGCTCGACGCACCAGCTGATGCGCTACCTGAAGATCGTACTGTTGTTACCGCTGATCGTGCCGATCATCATCGTCGCCACGGGCGTGTTCTTCATCTATGCGTTGTCGGGGATGCTGTACACCATCCCCGGCTTGATCATGGCCGATGTGATGCTGGCGCTACCCTACGTGATCACGGCGGTCACTGCAGGCCTGCATGGATTCGATCAAACGCAAGAAATGGTGGCGAGAAGTCTGGGCATGAACCGCTTTCGCAGCTTTATGGTCGTTACCCTGCCGCAAATCATGCCCAGCGTGGTGACCGGGGCGATCTTCGCCTTCATCCAGGCACTGGATGAAACCATGGTGGCGTTGTTCATTTCCGGTGGTCAGAACCAGACTCTGACGGTGCGTATGTTCACCGCGCTGCGTGATGAGATAGACCCGACCATTGCCGCCATCAGCACGTTGCTGACTGCCACATCATTTGCGCTTGTGATGTTGATGGTCATGGCGCGTAAGCAGGTACCGGCATGAAGGCGGTAATAGACTTGGCAAACCAACCTTGGCTTCGGGGAGAGGAGACTGCATGAGCGCTCGACTCATCCGGTTGGAAAAGCATCATATAGCTCAGGCCGTGAGACTCTCCACCGAGGTGGGCTGGCCACATCGTATCCAGGATTGGCATCTGCTGATGACCCTTGGCCAGGGCTATGCGCTAGTCGAGGAGCAAACGCTAATCGGGACGGTGCTGTACTGGTCGTTCAGCGCCCAGCTTGCGACATTGGGATCCGTCTTGGTGTCTCCAGTCCATCAGCGAAAGGGATTAGGAAAGCGTCTTGCCGAGGCGGCAATGGCGTCGATCACGGCGTCACGCATCGAGCTGTATTCCACCACTGAAGGTATTGGCCTGTATCGTGCTCTGGGGTTTAGCCCGTCTGGCTGGGTTCATCAGTGCCAAGGCATGTCGCGACGTGACGGCGATACGCTGCTAGGGGCTAATCCCTTCCCGCCGCATGGTGTGCGACTGGTCCTGTCAAGAGATGCCAAAGCGTTGTCAGCACTTGATGTCCAGGCCGTAGGCAGTCCGCGTCATGAGCTACTGCATGCCTTGCTGGAAGAGGGGGAAGCCTTGGTAATGGAAGAGCCAGGTGGCCAATTGGCCGGCTTCGCCTTGAATCGAGAATTCGGCCACGGCCATGTCATCGGTCCGGTGATCGCGCTGACCCCGAGAATAGCCCAGACACTGATCGATGCCTGGCTCGAGCAACTGGCGGGGCGTTTCGTAAGACTGGATACCCCAGATGCCGAACTATCCAACTGGCTCGCAAAGCGAGGGCTTAAAGAGGTCGGGCGTGTTCAATGCATGGTGGCTGGCGACACTCTGCCTTCAACAGGGCCCGCATGTCGTTATGCTCTTGCGAGTCATGCTCTAGGCTAAAATGGGAGTTATTTTGGTGAGTTTCGTCTACAACGCCGACCCTGAGCGCGGCTGGGAGTGGCAGCGCTTGTTTGCGCAGCGTGCGCCGGATATTGATTTTCGCTTGTGGCCGGATATTGGTAGTCCCGAAGAGGTGCGCTATCTAGGCACCTGGGCGCCGATAGAAGATCTGGCTCGTTTCTCCAACCTTGAAGTCGTTTTCTCGCTCGGGGCCGGTGTCGATCAGTTCGATTTCGCTGCCATACCCCCCCAGGTACCGCTGGTGCGTATGCAGGAACCAGGCATCGTTGCCACTATGCAGGAGTATGTGGCCATGGCGGTGCTGGCGCTGCATCGCAACCTGATCGATTACATCGCCCAGCAGCGCGAGGCGAACTGGCAGGCCTGGCGGGTACGCCCCGCCTCGCAGTGCCGCGTGGGCATCCTCGGGCTGGGGCAGTTGGGCGCCGCCGCAGCTCAGCGCCTGACCGCCCTGGGCTTTGCCTGTCAGGGTTGGAGCCGCACACGCCGTCAGCTCGAAGGTGTGGCGTGTTTTGCCGGTGACGACGAGTTATCGAGCTTCCTGTCCAGCAGCCAAGTACTGGTCTGTCTGCTGCCGCTGACCGCCGAGACCCGAGGCATTCTCAATGCCGAGCTGTTCGCGCAGTTGCCCCACGGTGCCTCGCTGGTCAATGTTGGCCGCGGCCCGCACCTGGTCATGGCTGACTTGTTGGAGGCGCTGGACAGTGAGCATCTATCGGCAGCCGTGCTGGATGTGCTCGACCCCGAGCCACCTCCCGCGGATCACCCGCTGTGGCGCCATCCGCGTGTTTTGTTGACGCCTCACGTGGCCAGCATGACCCAGCCCGAAAGCGCGATCGAGATGGTGCTGGATAACATTGCCCGACACCGCGTAGGGCAGAAGATGGTAGGCACCGTTGATCGAACGCGTGGCTATTGAGCGATTCTTTTGCATCGTTGGCTCGATCTGCGTGTCGCCCGCGCTCGCTATTGTTCTGCTGCCACCTGACGCAGGCACTCGATCGCCTGTTGGCAGGTGGGTGTCTTCATTTTGCCGCGCAGGGTGATGATGCCCACTGGTGGGAGTTCGATGGGAATCTCCAGCGGCAGGATCTTGAGCAGCCCTTGCGTCTCGAAGTGGTGTGCCACGCCATATGCTAGGTAGCCGATGGCGGGACGCTGCTGCACGAAGGTCAGGGTGGCGAGGAAGGAGGCTGTTTCGATCAGATCGGCAGGCGGATTGAGGCCATGCTTGTAGAACATCTGGTTGAGTTTCACCCGTGACGAGGCCCAGGGGGGAGGCACTACCCAGGCCAGCTCGGCAAGGTCGCCCCATTGAGGTGAAGGGTTGGCGGCAATGGGGTGTGAAGGGGTGGCGACCACGCACATCGCTTCGTCGTAGAGCGCTTCGGTCTCTAAGTCTGGTGCTGCGTAGCCGGGTTCGAGACGGCCGATCAGGAGATCTAGTTCACCCACACGCAGGCGTGGCAGAAGGCGCTTTAGATCGCCCTCTTCGACGAGCGCTGTGCTGTTGGGGGAGTGTGCCTTGAGCCGCTGCATGGCGTGAACCAGCAAACCTGGCGTTGCCACTACCATGGCACCGATGCTAACGCGGCCGGCAGCGCCGCTCTCGACAGCGGCGATCTCGTCCCGCGTGCGGCCGTAATCGGCCAGTACCGAGCGGGCGAAGCGCACCACCGTTTCGCCGTAGGCCGTGGGCTCGGTGCCGCGGGTCGAGCGCAGGAACAGCTTGAGACCGAACATGCGTTCGATTTCGGCCAGCATCTTTGACACGGCGGGCTGGGTCAACGACAGGAACTCGGCGACGCGTCCGATATGACGAAATTCGTCTAGCGCGACCAGCAGCTGTAGATGGCGGAGCTTCAGGTTGGAACGTAGGACGCGATCGATATCGCCCATGACAGTGCACCCCTCCTCTTCATGCCATTAAGGTTATGAAGAGAGTCTATAGTTTCATTTTAACGTCATATAGGGGCAGCTCATACTCAGCGCAACTATATTCCAGCGCCCGACGAAGGAGCCAGGCCTTTGACCATGGAAACTCCCTCCCTCCCGTTGATCCGGCTACATGCCAATGACAATGTTCTGATAGCCCGAGACGGCTTGGGTCTCGGTCAGTGGTTGCCCGAGCTGGGCGTAAAGTCCCGGGCCCAGGTGCCGGCAGGGCATAAGATCGCGGCCCGTGAGATTGCGGCCGGCGAGGCGGTCAAGAAGTACGATACGGTGATCGGTGCGGCGAGCCGCGACATCGCTTCTGGGGAGCATGTGCATACCCATAACGTTACCCTGACCGAGGTCGACCGCGATCCGGCCTTCTGCCAGGAGGTACGACCGGTGGAGTACGTACCGGAGGCTGAGCAGGCCACTTTTCAGGGTATCGTTCGGCCGGACGGCCGGGTCGGCACGCGCAATTTCATCGGTATTCTCTCCTCGGTGAACTGCTCTGCCACGGTGATCAAGCATATCGCCGACCATTTCACGGCGGAGCGACTGGCCGACTATCCCAATGTGGATGGCGTGGTGGCCTTCGCCCAGACCAGCGGCTGCGGCATGTCCTCACCGAGCTATCACTTCGACCTGCTGCGCCGTACCCTGGCCGGCTATGCGCGGCACCCCAATTTCGCCGGAGTGCTGATCGTGGGGTTGGGCTGTGAGCGTAACCAGGTAGCGGGTCTCGTCGAATCCCAGGGGCTTGAGTTGGGTGCCCAGGTGCGCACCCTGGTGATGCAGGAGAGTGGCGGAACTCGTGAAGCCATCGCCGCCGGCATCGCTGCCATCGAGGCGATGCTGCCCGAGGCCGACCGAATCGAGCGCCAGTCGGTAAGTGCCAGCCATCTCAGTATCGGGTTGCAGTGTGGCGGTTCGGACGGCTTCTCTGGAATCTCGGCCAATCCGGCACTGGGGGCAGCCATGGATATCCTGGTGCGCCATGGGGGTACTGCCATCCTATCGGAAACGCCGGAGATCCATGGCGTCGAATTCATGCTCACGCGCCGCGCGGTGTCGCCCGAAGTAGGCCAGAAGCTGCTCGACCGCCTGGCGTGGTGGAAGGAGTACACCCACGGCCACAGCGGCCAGTTCAATGGCGTGGTGGGGCCTGGCAACCAGGCCGGTGGCTTGGTCAACATCGTCGAGAAATCCCTAGGCTCGGCGATGAAGGGCGGTACCACGCCATTGCAGGAAGTGTATGAATATGCCGAACCGATCAAAGCCTCGGGACTGGTATTCATGGACTCACCGGGCTACGACCCGGTATCGGCAACCGGCCAGATTGCCAGTGGCGCCAACTTGATCTGCTTCACCACTGGGCGTGGATCGATGTTCGGCTCCAAGCCGGCGCCCACCATCAAGCTGGCTTCCAACACCGCCATGTTCGAGCGCCTGCGCGACGACATGGACATCAACTGCGGTCAGGTCATCGACGGCACCGTTAGTATCGAGGCGATGGGCGAGCAGATCTTCGCGCATATTCTGCGTGTGGCCTCTGGGGAGCGCAGCTGCAGCGAGCGGCTTGGACTCGGGGACCATGAATTTGTGCCGTGGCACGTCGGCATAGTCAGCTGATGGCAACGTCGACCAAAACAGAGAGGAGCGCGTGACAATGACCCTGACGCTGGAGCGTGGCGACCTGATACTGAACAGCAACTATATCGCCGGGCGCTGGTGCGAAGCCGCCGATGGAGCCACGTTGACGGTATCCAACCCCGCCGACATGCAGCTTATCGCAGAGGTGCCGGACAGTAGCGCCGAGGAGGCACGGGCAGCGGCAGATGCCGCCCATGAGGCCTTCGCTGCTTGGCGTGCGACGCCGGCCAAACGGCGTGGCGAATTGCTCAAGCGCTGGCATGCCCTGGTGATGGCGCATCAGGAGGACCTGGGGCGGCTCATCTCGCTGGAGCAGGGCAAGCCCCTCGTCGAAGGCCAGGGCGAGGTGCTCTATGCGGCCAGCTATATTGAGTGGTTTGCGGAGGAGGCGCCGCGGATAGCCGGAGAGATGATCGCAGCTCCGGTCGCCGGGCGACGCATGCTGGCTGTGAAGGAGCCGGTCGGCGTAGTGGCGGTAATAACACCCTGGAATTTTCCGGCGGCGATGATTGCACGCAAGATCGCGCCGGCTCTGGCGGCGGGATGCACGGTGGTGGCCAAGCCCGCCGAGGACACGCCGCTCACTTCCTTGGCGCTGGTGCGCTTGGCCGAAGAAGCAGGCATTCCTGCCGGAGTAATCAATATCGTCTGCGCCTCGCGTGGACGTACGCCTGAAGTGGTCGACGCCTGGCTCGAGGACGCCCGGGTGCGCAAGATCAGCTTCACTGGCTCCACGCCGGTGGGCAAGCATTTGGCTCGAGCGTCGGCCGATACGCTCAAGAAGCTCTCGCTGGAACTGGGTGGCAACGCGCCCTTCATTGTCTTCAAAGATGCCGATCTCGACGCCGCCGTAGAGGGTTTGATGGCCGCCAAGTTCCGCAACGGTGGCCAGACCTGCGTTTGCCCCAATCGCGTCTACGTGCAGGATGCAGTGCTCGGTGCTTTTGCCGACAAGCTGGCTGTACGTGTCGCCGCTTTGCGGGTGGGGCCGGCCAGTGACCCGGCAAGCCAGATCGGACCGATGATCAATACCCGGGCGGTGGACAAGATTCTGGTGCATATCGACGATGCCCTGACCCAGGGGGCACGCCTTCTGGTGGGTGGCGAGCGGGTGCGAGCCGACTTGGGACCGAACTACGTGTCTCCCACGCTGCTAGCCGATGTCGCGCCCGCCGCGCGGCTGTGCCATGAAGAAACTTTCGGCCCGGTGGTACCGCTGCTGCGCTTCGAAGCGGAGGAGGAAGCCGTGGCCGCATCCAACGCCACACCGTTTGGGCTCGCCAGCTACTTCTACTCGGAGAGCGTTAGCCGTATCCATCGCGTCGCCGATGCGCTGGAGGCCGGCATCGTCGGCATCAATGAAGGTGCCGTGGCGTCCGAAGCGGCGCCTTTCGGTGGCATCAAGGAGTCGGGCTACGGTCGTGAAGGCTCGGTCCATGGCCTTGATGACTATCAGCACATCAAGTACCTCTGCCAGGGCAATCTGCGCTGAGCCGGGGCGAATAGAAAACGACTGGAGTCGCCATGAACTCATCCCACAACGCCGGCCCGGCGCCGGGCAATCCGTTCAAGCGGGCACTGACCGAGGGCAGGTCCCAAGTTGGGCTGTGGCTGTCAATGGGCGATGCCTACAGTGCTGAACTCTGCGCCACGGCGGGTTTCGATTGGCTGTTGATCGACAACGAGCACGCTCCCAACGACGTGCGCAGCACGCTCGCCCAGCTGCAGGCGGTGGCCCCCTATGGCGGCCAGCCCGTGGTGCGTGCGCTGCAGGGCGAGGCGGCGGCGATCAAGCAACTATTGGATATCGGTGCCCAGACCCTGCTGGTACCCATGATCGATACCCCGGAGCAGGCTGCCGCTGTGGTCGCCGCCACACGCTATCCCCCACACGGCATCCGTGGTGTGGGGGCGGCGGTGGCGCGAGCCTCACGCTGGAACGGGCGCCCCGATTATGTGCATCACGCCAATCAGGAAGTCTGCCTGCTGGTGCAGGCCGAAACGGCGACGGCACTCGATAACCTCGAGGCGATCTGTGCGGTGGATGGCGTCGATGGCGTCTTTATCGGCCCGGCAGACCTAGCGGCCTCAATGGGGCACCTCGGGAACCCAGGCCATCCCGAGGTGCAAGCTGCCATCGAGGCGTCGATTCACACCATCGTGTCCTGCGGCAAGGCCGCCGGGACCTTGACCGGCGATGTCGAGCAGGCTAGGCGCTTCCTCGAGCTTGGCGCGACGTTCGTGGCAGTGGGGCTGGACGTCACGCTATTGGCTCAGGCGGTTCGCCAGCGTGCTGCGGATTTCGGACTGAATTGCGGTACGGAACCGTCAGTTGGGCCGTACTGAACCATTTGGGTAGCCTGGCCGGCTCCAGACGGCCATTGATTGCGTCACACGATTAAAACAACGCATGGAGAAAACGTCATGACTCACAAGACCGCTAGATTGCCCGTTCTTCTCGGTGGCCTGCTGGCAGCAGGCATCGCTTTTGCCGATTATCCCACCAAGACCATTACCATGGTGATCCCCTACGGCGCCGGTGGCGGGACCGACGTGCTGGCGCGAACGCTGCAACCTGCATTGGAAGAAGCTCTGGGACAGACCATCGTGGTGTCCAACGTGCCGGGTGGCGGCGGCATTCTTGGTTTCACCCAGGTGGCCAATGCCAAACCTGACGGCTACACGGTAACCATCCCCAATAACGTGATCTTCGCTACAGAGGGAATGGGCAATGCTACCTACACCTATTCGGACTTCGATTACCTCGGCAATGTCATGACAGAGGACTACGTTGTGGCGGTTCGCGCCGATGGCCCCTGGGATAGCTGGGAAGCGTTGGCCGAGGAGATGCAGGCCAACCCAGGCTCGGTGAGCTTCGGCTTCTCTGGTGCTGGCGGCTCGACACATGTAGCGAGCGAGATCCTGGCCGATATGGCGGGCTACCGGGCCCGACAGATTCCCCATGACGGCTCCTCGGATGCGGTGGCCGCCGCCATGGGCGGCCACATCGATGCGCTGATGCTCAATCTGGCCGACCTTGCCTCCGGTCTGCGCTCCGGCAGGCTAACACCGCTGGTCAGCCTCGGCGCGGAGCGTTTGGCGGAGTATCCGGACGTTCCTGCCCTCAGCGAACTCGGTCACGACCTGAACTTGACCAACTGGCGGGGTATTGCGGCACCGGCTGGCGTGGACGAAGAGGTCAAGGTCGCTTGGGCCGAGGCCTTGGAAGCGGCGACCAGCGATCCCCAGGTGCAGGAGGCGATCGCCAACCAGGGGGCCGCGGTGGATTACATGCCGCCCGGCGAGAGGTTGGACGCGCGCATGGCGGAGTTGGCTGAGTCCTTCATCCGCACCGCACAGCGGCTCAAGCAGTAATGACAATGGCCCGGCCCCTTGCAAGGGGCCGGGCTCGATGACAACAAGTGGAGCCCGCCATGACGAGAGTTACCGAGAAGCAGAGCTTCTACCTCTTGCTGATTCTGGGGGCCGGGTATTTCCTTCACCTGGCGAGTACCATCCCCACGATGATGAGGGTGGTTGGCGATCCGGGGCCAGGGTTCCTGCCGTTCTGGGTCAGCGCCATCATCATGCTGCTGATGGGCTACCTGTTGGTCGTGGAAACACTGATCAAGAGAGAGTCCGGCGAGACCGTTCGGCTCGCCCGTCGTGAAGCCGTCACGCTGACGGTGACGCTGACGGCGATCGTGCTCTATCTGGTCATGCTGTCGCTCGCCGGTTTCTTCGTGAGCACCTTGGCCTTCCTGTTCGTCTTTCGCCTGATCGTCAACAGGTTCCTCAACGATGCCTGGCCGACACCGCGAACGCTGCTGGCCTCAGCGCTATTCGCGCTGGCCTCGACCAGCGCCATCTATCTGGTGTTTTCCGTACTTTTCGGATTGTCCATGCCCTGAGGGAGGGAGTTGGTCATGTTTTCCCATTTTGCCGAGGCGGCGACGCTGTTCAATAACGGCTACATCTTCCTGGCGATCGCCGCCGGTACGGTACTTGGCCTGATATTCGGCTCACTACCAGGGCTGACTGCCACCATGGGAATCGCCCTATTGCTGCCCTTGACTTTCGGCATGGAGCCCGTCACCGGCATGGGCATGCTGCTGGGCGTCTATTGCGGTGCCATCTCCGGCGGCTCGATTCCCGCCGCCCTGCTCAATATCCCCGGTACTCCATCGTCGGTAGCCACCACCTTGGATGCTTTCCCCATGGCGCGCAACGGCGAGCCGGGACGCGCACTGGGGCTGTGCATCGTTGCCTCCATGATCGGCGGCATGGTCAGCGTGCTGATCTTCGCCTTCATGTCACCACTGATCGCCGAGGCGGCATTGCGTTTCAGTGCCATCGAGTATGCAACGCTGGGTCTGTTCGGTCTCACAATCATCGCTTCGGTGTCCGACAAGTCACTGATCAAGGGGATCGTGGCAGGCCTGATCGGGGTGCTGATATCGCTGATCGGCATCGACTCGCTGACCGGTGTGGTGCGCCTGACCGCTGGTATCCCCGCTCTGATAGGTGGGGTCGATTTCATGGCGGCATTGATCGGTCTTTTTGCGCTGTCGCAGATCATTACCGATACCACTACGTCGCGTTCCGACCAGGCAAGCGAAGGGCGAGTACGTGTCAACAACGCTTATCCGCGCTTCCGCGAGACCTTCCGGCGTTGGAAGATATGGTCGAGCAGTTCGCTGATCGGTTCGCTGGTCGGGGCGATTCCCGGAGCCGGTGGCAGCATCGCCTCCTTTTTGGCCTACGATCAGGCCAAGAGGATTTCGCGCACGCCTGAGAAGTTCGGCAAGGGACACGATGAAGGCATCATCTCCTGCGAATCGGCCAACAACGGCATGACCGGTGGCGCCCTGATTCCGATGATGACACTGGGGATTCCCGGGGACGCCTCGGCGGCGATCCTGATGGGTGGGCTCTTGATCCATGGGCTGCAACCGGGCCCGATGCTGTTCGATGAACAGGCCAATATCGCCTACGGCATCATTATCGCCTTCTTGGTCGCCAACGTTTTCATGTTCAGCTTCCAGTCGGTGGGCATCAAGCTCTTCGTCAGGGTGCTGCAGATACCGCGCACTTACCTGCTGCCGTTCATCATGGTGATGTGCATCCTCGGCGCCTACGGCATTACCGGTAGCCTGACCTCGGCCTGGATACTGCTGTTCTTCGGTATCTTCGGCTATTTTCTCAACCGCCACGGCTTCAGTGCCGCCCCGGTGGTGCTGGGAATGATCCTGGGCTACATGGTCGAGTCCAACTTCCGGCGCGGCATGACCATGCACGACGGCGATTGGAGCGTCTTCTTCACCCGCCCGATCAGCCTGGCCTTCGTTTTGCTCTCTATACTGGCCATTGCGCTGCCGCTGTATCGCCACCACCGGGGCAGAAGAACGCGCAAGTATGCCAATCCATGATTGCCGCCCTCTGCTTGCCCGATGACGAGCCTGATAAAGATCTCACCAGTAGTGTTCGACGGCCGGTGGCTGTCGGACACGACGTGCCAGCGCCAGTTCGTGCAATCGTTCCTGGGGGAGGTCGCTGATTGAAACCGATTGTCTACCCTTGGGGTGAATGCATGATCCAAGGAGAGATCTCATGGCAGAAGGACAGACGGCAGGACGGGGCAAGACCGCCCAGCTCTACCGCATGGTCATGGAAGAGCACCTGTGCCCCTTCGGCCTGAAGAGCAAGAACCTGCTGGAGCGCAAGGGCTTCGAGGTGGAGGATCACCACCTGACCACACGGGAGGAGACGGAGGATTTCAAGGAGAAGCACGGCGTTGACACGACGCCCCAGGCCTTCATCGATGGCCGGCGCATAGGCGGTTACGACGAGCTGCGTGAGTATTTCGGGTTGGATTCTCCAGGCGGGGACGAGACCACCTACCAGCCGGTGATCGCCTTGTTCGCCACGGCGTTGCTGATGGGGTTCGCCGTGAGCTGGACCGCGACTGGCGCCCTGTTTAGTCCCAGGATGCCGGAGTATTTCGTGGCCATCGCCATGGCCCTGCTGGGGCTGCAGAAGCTCAAGGACGTGGAGAGCTTCAGCACGATGTTCCTCAACTACGATCTGCTGGCTCAGCGTCAGGTGCGCTATGGCTACGTCTATCCCTACACCGAAACGCTGGCGGGTATCCTGATGTTGGCCGGTGCCCTGGTCTGGCTGGCCGCGCCCGTGGCGCTGTTCATCGGTACGGTGGGCGCCGTCTCGGTATTCAAGGCGGTCTATATCGACAAGCGTGCACTCAAGTGCGCCTGCGTCGGCGGTGACAGCAAGGTGCCGCTGGGTTTCGTCTCGCTGACCGAAAACCTGATCATGATCGGCATGGGCATCTGGATGCCGTTGCGCGCATACCTCCTCTAGAATTAGTACTCCGTGAATTCGTTTCACTCAGCACAGCAGTGCCTGACACGTGCGGCCAGGGCAAAAACATGGGGATCATCGGCTCCGAGATCCTCCAGGGCAATGGCCAGGTTGAGCAAGTAGTCGCAGTTGGGGCCGCTCGGGCCGTGGGCGGTGGCAATCTGCCGGGCCATCTCCTCTAGCGGGGCATCGCCGAGGAAGGCGGCGTTATCCTCCGTGGCAAGATAAATCAGCCCTTCGGCGTGGCTGCCGTCGGGGAAATGCAAGACCGCGAGCTCTCGCAGATAGCCGTTCTTCTCGCGAATATCCAGCTGTGCCAGGGTCTCGGCGTCGATGCGGTAGGCCATGCCCTGGCAGACGGTACCGGGTGACTCGACTAACGTGACCACGCGGCCCGGGGCCTCCGGCGTGCCGCGATGATCGTGCGATCCCTGCCAGAAGCGCCGTGTCCAGCCCACGATGTGGGCGGGCCGGCGTTCGTGGTAGTCAAACTCGGCCTTCCAGATCAGAGAGCCATAGCCAAACAGCCAGATCGTCTCGTCGGGTTCGAAGAAGATTCGCTCGCGATTGAGGTGCGTAGTGTCGAGGATCATGATGGACTCGGCGTCTTGCGTACCAGGGGTTGGGTCAGGGTCTGCGCCATGATCACGCCGGCGAGCACCAGCAGGCCGCCGATGAGATGGAACGGTGCGATGTGCTCGCCGAGGAAGAGCATGGCGATCAGCGCGCTGAACAGCGGCATCAGGTTGATGAAAATGCTGGCTTGACTGGCGCCGATCTGGCGGATAGCGCGCATCCACAGGAACGTCGTTACGATCGAGGCGGGAATGCCGGCGTAGAGGATCAGCCACATGTTCTGGCCGTCGACCGGCGTCATCGGTCCCATGAGGTAAGGGGGCAGCAAGAACAGTACGGCGAACACTACCTGAGCGTAGAGCACCACCCAGGGCGGCAGGCCCAGGGGCCAGCGCTTGAGCATCACGCCATAGAGCGCGTAGCAGGTGGCGGCCACTACCATTAGCAGGTCGCCGAGTGCCACCTGCAGATCCAGTATCGCGAGCGGATCACCTCGCCCCAGCAGCACCAGCACACCGAACAGCGCGAGCAGGCCACCGACCGTACCGCCGAGGCTGGGCGCCTCGCGCAGGATCATGGCGCTGAGCAGCACCGTGAGCAACGGTACCATAGCGGCAAGAATGCCCATGTTGGTGGCCGTGGTCGTCTCGGCGGCCACGTAGGCAAGTCCCTGCCACAGCCCCATGCCAAGGAGACCCAGTACGGCCAGCTTGGGCCACTCGCGGCGCAGCGCTTCGCGGTGGCGCCAGGCGGCGGGCAGCACGAAAGGGGTAAGCACGGCCAACGCCAGTAACCAGCGCAGGAAGGCAATGCTGCTGGGAGCGATGGCTCCCACGGTGAGCTGGTTGATGGTCATGTTGCCCGACCAGATCAGCACGGCCCCGAGGGGCGGCAGAAAATAGAGCAGCGGCATGGCGACCTCAGGAGCATGAAGAAGCCCCGCTGAGATCGGGGCTTGCAAAGGCACCATGATATCGAGCCGTCACGGCACTGCAAATGATAAGGAAGCTAAGTGGGTGTCGCGAGGCGCGGTAGCGGCCGCGCGCCTTACCGATAAACGATTCGTGACTATGATGGTAGCGAACGGACAATCTTGACAAGCAGACACGATGAAAGCGCCGAGGTGACATCATGGAGGCAAGGCATTACGCATGGATGACGCTGTGTGCCGCTCTTGTGCTGACCGGCTGTGGCGACGAGCAGGCCGCAGCGCCGGACGATGAGACGGCGCTCCAGGATGCCGTTGCGTATGTGGGACGCTGGGCTGCCGAGCCCGCCTGGTGCGCGCAGGGCGGTGAAGAGCGAGCGATCACGCTTTCTCCTTCGCGCTTCGAGGGATACGAGAATACTTGCAAGATGGAGGCATCGCAGGAGTCCGAGGGCACGTGGACGGCACGGCTCGAATGTTCGGGCGAAGGGATGGAAAGCAGCGAGCGGATTCGCATGCGGCTCGAAGACCACAAGGCGATGACGCTGACCTGGCTCGACCGCGACGATGCCGAGGTGGCACTCATGCGCTGTCCTTTGAGCGAGTAGCCTAAGGCGGCAGTGCATTCCGGCAGGCCGTCAGCGCAGTTGGCTGTCCTTGCTGCCACGCCGGTTGTAGCCGCTGTAGACCGTACGCCGCTTGTCCTGCTCGCTCTGGCAGGCGATGCACAGGCGTACGCCGGGCATGGCCTCGCGGCGAGCCTGAGGAATCGGCTCTTCACACTCCTCGCAGTGCGTCAGGCTCACGCCTCGGGGCAGCTCGCTGCGCGCTCGCTGCAACGCATCCTCTATGGTGCTGTCGATCTGCTCTTGTACCGCTCCGTCTCGCGACCAGCCACCCGCCATGTTTGCCTCCTTCGGCGCTTCGCGTGCCGACTTTCTGGCCTTTCAGTTTGGAGTATCCGGTGGGACCTTGCCAACAGGCGGGGCCTGGTCAACCGGCGGAACCTTTGCAATAAGACGAGCCCCACCTCGGTGGGGCTCTGTTGGTTCAGGCGTTACCGTGAACGGATCGGTTAGGGCGCGGGTTCGGCTTCGGCTTGTGGGACGTTATCCCCTCCCGTGGGCTGGTTGGGAATGGTTTCCAGGTACCCTTGCTCGCTGGCGTGGGCCAGGAAGCGCAAATGGCGCTGATACTCATTGAGCACGTCATGCACGACCTGCATGCGCGTGTAACCGTTAAGGTCCTGGCCCAGGCCGCCTTCGGCCAGATGAACGTCGAGGCGCAGGTAGTAGTCATCGTCCGCGGGCAGGAAGCTCGGCGGCTGCATGCGCTGCGGGCGTATGCCATATACGAAGCTGGGGGCGCCCTCGAAGTCGATCTGTAGGGTCGGGCAGAGCAGTTGGGTGCCATCCACTTGCTGTTCGGTGACGGTGGCCTTCTGGCCGCGGCGGTTCAATTCCTCGGCCAGCTCGATCAGTGCCGGGCGAATGGCATGACGCAGCGTACCCTCGGCGCCGTTCTGCGTGGTGGCGTCCAGAGTTCGATCGAGACGCTCGCGCCAGTCGCTGGTGGCGGCGGCGCTGGCAAGGATGTGATGGCGAGCATCGGCCTTGCCGGTCTCGACCTTCAGCGAGCGGTACATGCTGAACATGGTCAGGAAGATGATCGCCGAGAACGGCAGGGCGGCAATCACCACGGCGCTCTGCAGGGTGCGCAGTCCGCCGGCGATCAGCAGTGCCAGGGTGATCAGGCCAATGATCGCCGACCAGAAGATCCGCAGCCGGGCGGGGGCGTCGTGGTTCACGTCGCGCAGTACATAGGTGAAATTGGATAGTACCAAGGCACCGGAATCGGCCGAGGTGACGAAGAACACGATGCTCAGCATCAGCACCAGGGAAGCGGTGAGTCCGACCAGCGGTAGTTGCTCGAGGAAGGTGTAGATGGTGGCCGGGGGCCGGTTCACGGCCTGCTCCCCGAGTACCACCAGGCCCTGTTCGACCATGTCGATGCCGCTGTTGCCGAACACGGACATCATGATCATCACGAAGATGAGCGGGATGAACAGGGCGCCGGCGACGAATTCCCGGATGGTGCGACCGCGTGAGATGCGCGCCAGGAACAGGCCGACGAACGGTGCCCAGGCGATCCACCAGCCCCAGAAGAACACCGTCCAGCCGCTGAACCAGCCTTGTGCTTCGGGCGAATAGGCATAGGTGTCGAAGCTCTTGCCGGTCAGCGCCACCAGGTAGTCACCGGTGTTCATGACCAGCATGTTGAGCAGCCGGAGCGTGTCGCCCTGGAGCAGCACGAACAGCACCAGGCCCGCGACCAGCAGCAGGTTGAGTTCCGACAGCCGGCGGATACCCCGCTTCACGCCGCTCACCACCGACAGGGTGGCCAGGGTCACCACCAGCAAGATCAGCATGATCTGCGCGGGCAGCCCCTCGGGTATGCCGAACAGGTAGGTCAGCCCGTAGTTCATCTGCATCACGCCGATCCCCAGTGCCGTGGCGATGCCGAACACGGTAGCCAGCACGGCGGTGATGTCCACGGCATCGCCAATGGGGCCGTAGATGCGCTTGCCCAGCAGCGGATAGAGCGTCGAGCGAATCGCCAGGGGCAGCCGATGACGATAGCTGAAATAGGCCAGGGCCATGCCCATCAGCACGTAGAGCCCCCAGCCCGTAATGCCCCAGTGCATGAAGGTCTGCACGATGGCTTGCCGCTGCGCCTCGGCGGTACCGCCTTCGCCGAGGGGCGGATTCAGGTAGTGGGTCAGCGGTTCGGAGACCACGAAGAACAGGATGGCGCCGCCCAGGCCGGCGGCGAACAGCATCGCCGACCAGGATAGCAGCGAGAACTCCGGCCGCGAGTGGTCGGGGCCCAGGCGGATCTTGCCGAATCGCGAGAAGCCGATCATGACCACGAAGACCAGATAGGCGACGACCGCCAGCATGTAGTACCAACCGAACGTGTTGCCGATCCAGTCCAGCCCGGCATTGAAGAATGCCGTGGCGTGGTCGGTGAAGGCGATGGCATAGATCAGGAAGAGCGCTATGCCGGCTACCGAGCCGTGGAACACGGTGGGGTTGAGCCGATTAGTCGACTCGCTGTCGGGGTGTGGGTGTGTCATGGGGAAAGCCTCTCATATTGTTATTGCCATTGGCTTGTCGGGGTTTCGATCGTTGTCGTCAGCGACGAGGCCAGCTCGTTGCAAGCGGGCCATGACGTCGGGCTTGGTCCAGACCAGGTACAGCCTTCCGCCCCGGGCCTGACAGCGACGCGCCTGGCCCTGGAGCAGATGGAGGCCGCTCAGGTCGATGAAGTTGATGCCCGCCGCGAGTACTACCAGGTTCGGCCGGTCGTGAGACTCGAGTTGCCGGGCAACCGATTCGCAGGCGCCGAAGAACAGTGATCCGTCGATCCGGACGACGGTGCAGCATGGCTCCTCCAGGGCCTGCTGCATCTCCGGAGGGGTTTGGGAAAGCGCGCATACGACCACCGGCGGGCGAGTGGTCCTGCGCAGGTAGACGGCCAGCGAGGCCAGTACGCCGAAGTAAATGGCAAACTCCAGCGCCAGCAACAGGGTGCTGAAAAAGGTGATCAGCAGGATCGCCGTTTCCGAGCGGCTGATTGCCAGGGTCTCGCGAATGCCGTGCCGATCGACCAGATTGGCGGCAACCAGCAGCAGCAGGCCGGCCATGGCCGACATCGGCACATGGTGCAGCAGGGGAGCGGCGACCAGCACCATCGGTATCAGGAACACCGCCGACAGTACCGCCGCCAGCGGTGAGCGGGCCCCGGCACTGGCGTTGAGTCCCGAGCGGGTGAACGAGCCCGACGAGACGTAGGCGGAGAAGAAGGCTCCGCCGATGTTGGAGAGCCCCTGGCCGATGAATTCCTGGTTACTGTCCAGTCTTTCGCCCGAGCGAGCGGCGAAGGCCCGCGCGATCGCGGCGGCTTCGACCAGGCCGAGGAGCCCCAGGGCGATGGCGCCGGGCGTCAGCAGGCGCAGGGTGTCGAAGGAGAACTCCGGTGCCGAGAGCGGTGGCAGGCCGGCAGGCACCTCGGCGATACGCAGGATCTCGTTATGCGTAGGATCGAGCCAGGCGGCCAGCAGCGAGGCTGCCACGAGCGCCAGCAACATGCCCGGCCAGCGTGGCAGCCAGCGCTGAAATGCCAGGCAGAGGGTGAGCGTGACGCCGGCGATCAGCACGGCATCGGGACGGATGTCGCCGACCCGGGCGAACAGTTGGGGCCAGGTATCGAGAAAGCCGCTGCTCGCCATGGGGGCCAGCCCCAGCGCATAGGGGAGTTGGCTGGTGGCGATGATCAGCGCCGCGCCGGCGGTGAAGCCTGTCACCACCGAATGCGAGACGAGATCGACCAGCACCCCCAGCCTTGCCAGGCCCAGCAGCAGCTGGAAGGCACCGGCAAGAAAGGTCAGGGTCAACACCAGGACGATGAACTCGCCGCTTCCCGCCTCGGCGAAGGGCTGCAAGGTGGCGAATAGCGCGATCGACAGAGCCGCCGTCGGCCCGCTGACCATGTGCCGCGAGGAGCCGAACAGGGCCGCCAACACCGCCGGGACGACGGCGGTATACAGGCCGTATTCTGGGGGCAGCCCAGCCAGCAAGGCATAGGCCACCCCCTGGGGCACGACCAGTACCGCACCGGTCAATCCGGCGATGGCATCGGCACGCAGCGAACGCGATGTCTGCCGCGGCAGCCAGCCGAGAAACGGCAACCAGCGCTTGAACCTGGCCGGTTGCCGGCGAAGGTCGGTCGCGGTTTCCATCACGACTATTCGACGGAGGCCGCCGGGAAGCGCGCACGCCGCTCGAGATCGTCCAGATCGATGGTGTTGCGCATGTACTGGGTACTGGCGTCGAACGTCGGCTGGTGGTCCCAGGGCGTGACCCTACCCTTCATGAGTGCACGGGAGACGAGCTTGCGCCGCCGCTGGCTGGCGATCACCTCAGCGTGCAGCCGTGCATAGTCCCAGCGGCGGGCGACCTCGTCGCGGAACTGCTTGCACAGGTCCAGGCAGGCAGGGTCTTGCGCCAGGTTGTGGAGCTCCAGCGGGTCGGCCTCGAGATCGAACAACTGGTCCGGATCCGGCGCGCTGTGAACGAACTTGTAGCGCCCGCGGCGGATCATCAGCAGTGGCGCGACGGCACCTTCGCCGAGGTATTCGCCGATCACTTCGTCATGGCCGCCGTTGCCGGTCAGGTGTGGCAGCAGGCTGCGACCGTCGACGGGGACGGCGTAGTCCGGCGCGATACCGCCATGGGCGAGCTCGGCAAAGGTCGGCAGCAAGTCCATGGTCGATACCGACTCGCGCACCCGGCCCGGGGGGAAGCGGCCAGGCGCGTGGACGACCATCGGCACCCGGGCCGAATCCTCGAACCAGCTCATCTTGTACCAGAGGCCGCGCTCGCCAAGCATGTCGCCGTGGTCGCCGGAGAAGACGACGATGGTGTCCTCGTCGAGCCCGGTCTCCTGGAGGACCTTCAGTACGGCGCCGATCTGGTCGTCGACATAACTGATCGCCCCATAGTAGGCGTGGCGTGCGTTGCGGATCTGCGCGTCGCTGAGGGTGTCTTCGTCGAGCTGGTAGACGTGGCGCAGGCGCCTGGAGTGCGGGTCCATCAGCTCGCGGGAGTAAGGCACTCGCGGCATGTCGATGGCGTCGTGGTCGTAGCGGTCCCAGTACTCCTGCGGAATGGTGTAGGGGTCGTGGGGGTGAGTCAGCGACACGGTCAGGCAGAAGGGGCGTCGCTCGCCATTCCTTGCGTAGTCGTAGAGGAAACGCTTGGCGCGGAAAGTGACCTCATCGTCGAAATCGAGCTGGTTCGAGCGTACGCAGGGGCCGGCCTGGGTGACCGAGGACATGTTGTGGTAATAGCTTGGCCGCTCGTCGAAGTTTTCCCAATCGACGAACCAGCCGAAGTCCGCCGGGTAGATGTCGGTGGTCAGGCGTTCCTCGAAGCCGTGGAGCTGGTCAGGGCCGCAGAAGTGCATCTTGCCCGACAGGGCGGTGAGGTAGCCGGCATCACGCAGGTAATGCGCGTAGGTGGGGATATCGGCGGCAAAGTCGGCGGCATTGTCATAGGCACCGATGCGCGACGGCAGCTGGCCGGCCATCAGGGCGAAGCGCGAGGGGGCACACAGCGGGCTGTTGCAGTACGCCGAGTCGAACACGACGCCTTCCTCCGCCAGGCGTGACAGGTTCGGTGCCTTGACCAGTGGATGGCCGTAAAAGGGCAGGGCCGATGCCGTCATCTGGTCGGCCATCAGGAACAGGATATTGGGCTGCTTGCAGGTCATGGGTCCTCCTGTCGTTGTAAAAATCGGGTTGAACAGAGGCTCGAGCCGAACCTTGACTGGCTGTGACGACAGTCTCCCTGCTAATCTAAAGGCCTGTAAACTCGTTGAATTTTAATGGGAGGCATTAGCTGAACTAATGTCGCAGATAGCTAGATCGGTGTCGCCCAGCGGACTTCGGGTGTTCGAGGCGGCGGCGCGACATCTGAGTTTCACTGCTGCAGCGCGCGAACTGCGTTCTACCCAATCGGCAGTCAGCCAGCAGGTGCGCGCACTGGAAGAGCAACTGGGCTTGCCCTTGTTCGAACGCATCTACCGTGGCGTGAGGCTGACCGAAGCGGGGCACGCGCTATTCGTCAGCGTGCAGGAGGGGTTCGCGACCATCGATCGCACCATCGAGCGACTCCAGCACAAGCATCGCCATCCCCACGTGAACATCCTCACCGACTTTTCGTTTGCCGCGTATTGGCTGATGCCGCGGCTGCCGCGATTCCGCGAGCAGCATCCGCATATCGACGTGCGCATCGTGACCAACCAGGGCGTGCTCGACTGGCGAGCCCAGGAAGTCGACGTGGCGATCGTGTTCTGTGACGAGCGCACCCTTGCCGGAGGCGTTCCCCTGCTCATTCGAGAAGAGGTCTTTCCGGTCTGCAGCCCGAGCTTCCTGCAACGCCATGGACCGATCGAAAACCTGGAGGCGCTCAGCCAGGCACCGCTACTGGCCCTGACCGCCGAGCAAGGGCAGAGCTGGCTGGACTGGCCGAGCTATTTCGAGCAACTGGCGGGAACCAGCTATCTGGAATCGCCAGAGCTGACGTTCAACAACTACACGCTGCTGATCCAGGCGGCGATCGCCGGACAGGGCATCGCCATGGGCTGGCATGGCCTGGTCGACGACCTGCTCGCGAACGGCATGCTGGTAGGGTTGAAAGCGCTTCGCTTACGCTCGCCACGGGGCTATGGGCTGATCGATGCACGATCGGACCCACCCGGTAAGGCAAAGCGAGCCTTGCAGGAGTGGGTACTGGAATGCGCAGCGCAGGAGCATGGGGTGTGAGCGAAGGACGAGAGAATAGCGCGGGAGAAGAGATGCCGGGCTGCACGCCCGGCATGAGCATCAAACGCCCAGTATCTCCTTGGCCTCGTTCAGGGCATCGACGGATTGGTCGTGCTCGCCGTCGTTGTGATACTGCTCGCCTTGCTCGCGCAATTCGCGTACGCGTGCGAGTTCATCCTCACTGAGCTGGGAAACCTTGGCGTCATCCTCCAACGCTTGATCGATATCGGACATCAGTGTCGGGCACATGTGCGCCCAGGCGGGCGCCATGAAGGTCATCAGCACCAGTGCGGCAAAGAGTTTCTTGATCATTGCGGTTCCTCCCGTTAGACGCGGCCTTGGCATTGCCATTTGGCCGGCCCTGCAATTTGTCGATACCCGCTAATGTCTGGGCACCACCTTAGGCTGGTGATGCACCGTGTTCTGGTCTGGTGCTGTCAGTATAGATGGCCGCTGTGCTTCCTACCGAAATGATGAAACGGCAATCAACGGACGGGAGCATGTGACAGGATGTATAATAAATTCTTATTCATTTTGGGCAAAAGAGAAGAATATCGTTATGGATAGTCTAGGCGATCCAGCATCGACCAGCGACATGCACACGGATTACACCGTGGGCCAGGACAACATCGAGGGGCGGCTGGGACCTATCGGCTTCGACATACACAATCGGGTCTTCGTCGTCTCGGCGCTCGCCTCCGTCGTTTTCATCATCCTTACCCTGCTGTTCCCGGAAAGAGCGGGTGCCGTCTTCCAGGCCATCGTCGGTTTCGCCACCGGTACCCTCGACTGGTACTTCATGGTGGTGGTGGACTTCTTCATCCTGTTCTGTATCGCGCTCGTCCTGCTGCCCTACGGCTCGGTGCGCCTGGGTGGGCCCGATGCCCGTCCGGATTACGGCTATCTCTCCTGGTTCGCGATGCTGTTTTCCGCCGGTATCGGGATTGGCCTGCTGTTCTTCGGCGTGCTGGAGCCGGTCTATCACGCTAATGTCTCCCTGCCGCTGGGTATCCCTTCCCCATTCGGCGCCGACGGCGAGCTCGACCCGGCGGCCATCCCTGAGGCGACGGCCCTGGGCCTGGCCGGCACCTACCTGCACTGGGGCATTCACGGCTGGGCGGTTTACGTGGTGATGGCGCTGGCTCTGGCGATATTCACCTACAACAAAGGCTTGCCGTTCTCCATCCGTTCGGCCTTCTTCCCGATCCTGGGTGAACGAGTGTGGGGCTGGTGGGGGCATGTGATCGACATCCTGGCGGTGTTCTCCACGCTGTTCGGCCTGGCCACCTCTCTGGGGCTGGGGGCGCAGCAGGCCAATGCGGGGATGAATTTCGTCTTTGGCCTCGAGGTCAGTGCCACGGCCCAGGTGATCATCATCCTGCTTGTCACGGCGGTGGCCCTGGTGTCGGTATGGCGAGGGCTGGAGGGCGGTGTGAAGAAGCTCTCCGAGTTCAACATGATCATGGCGGTGCTGTTCTTCTTCTTCGTGCTGCTGGCCGGGCCGACGCTGGTGGCCCTGAGCGGCTTCTGGACGGGGCTTGTGACCTACGTGACGGAGTTCGTGCCGCTGTCGGCTCCCTTCGGGCGCGAGGATGATGCCTATCGTCAGGACTGGACGATCTTCTACTGGGCCTGGTGGGTGAGCTGGGCGCCGTTCGTGGGCATGTTCATCGCCCGGGTGTCGCGAGGGCGCACGGTGCGTGAGTTCGTCATCTGCGTGCTGTTGATCCCCAGCCTGTTCATCTTCATCTGGATGGGAGTGTTCGGCAGCGTCGCTCTCGATCAGCTCTATGCCGCGCCGGAGATCAGTCTGGTCAAGGAGTACGTGATCGACAGCTACCGCCCCGAACTGTCGCTGTTCGGCATGCTCAACGAGCTGCCGCTGACCGCGCTGATGTCGACCGTTGGCATCGTGCTGGCCTTGATTTTCTTCGTCACCTCGTCGGATTCCGGCTCGCTGGTGATCGACACCATCACCGCCGGCGGCAAGATCGATGCGCCCCGGCCGCAGCGCATGTTCTGGGCCACGGTGGAGGGGCTGATCGCCATTGTGCTGCTGCTCGGCGGCGGTCTTGCCGCGCTGCAGGCGGGGGTGACGGCCACGGCGATTCCGTTTTCCATCGTGATGCTGTTGATGTGCTACTCGATCGTCAAGGCGTTGAACGGCGAGCTGCGTCACCGGCGTCCCGGCAAGGCGTGATCGAGCGCAGCGAAGGCGCATGAAAAAGGCCGGTCGCGGCACCCTGTATCGGCAGGGAACCGCGCCGGCCTGTTGGGCTGCGCCTCAGGCGACGGCGGCGATGCCGGCCTTGGCGACCTGTACGTCCTGGTCGGGCTTGACGCCCGATACCCCGACGGTGCCCGCGACCTCACCGTCGACCAGCACCGGAACACCGCCGGTGAGCAGGCCTGCAAGGGGGGCGGAGAGGAAGGCGTTGCGACCGCCGTTGATCATTTCCTCGAAGACTTGGGTCTCCTTGCGACCGAGAGCGGCGCTACGCGCTTTCTGTGTGGCGACGTCCGGCGTCATCGGCGCGGCCCCGTCGAGGCGGCGCAGGCCGAGCAGGTGGCCGCCGTCGTCGGCCACGGCGATGGTCACTGCCCAGCCGTTGGCTTCGGCTTCTTTCTGGGCCGCGTCGAGGATGGCGTTGACGTCGGTCAGGGTGAGTACGGGTTTGGTCTTCATGGGAATCTCCTTGGTTCGGCTAATGTTGCTGGTGATGAGCTTCCCGTCGACAAGCCTTCGCGAGGGCGCTGTGAACCCTTCCCTGGGCGCTACTTTTGCCATCCATGGCAAAAGACCCTCGCTCCGCCTTGTCCCCGGCGCTCATCTGATGCGCTGCTGATACTCTCTAAGCACTGCCCGCCGAGCCGGGCAGGGCAGCATCGACGATTTCGATCCAGTGCCTGACCGGGGTGCGCCCCGCGCCGTTGAGGTGCGTCTGGCAGCCGATGTTGGCGGTCACGATGGTTTCCGGGTTGCCGGCCTCGAGAGCGTTGAGCTTGTTGTCGCGCAGTTGGGTGGCCAGCTCCGGCTGGGTGATCGAGTAGGTGCCTGCCGAGCCGCAGCAGAGATGGGCGTCCTGGACCGGAGTGAGGGTGAAGCCGAGCTTGACCAACACGCCCTCCACCGCGCCGCCGAGCTTCTGGGCGTGCTGCAGGGTGCAGGGGCAGTGGAAGGCCAGCCGGCGGCCTTCGTTGACCTGGAGGCTCGTCAGTTCCTCGTCGCGCAACACCTCGACCAGGTCCTTGGCCAGGGCGCTGACGCGCTTGGCCTTGCCGGCATAGGCGGGGTCGTCCTTGAGGATATCGCGATATTCCTTGACGAAGGCGCCGCAGCCGCTGGCGGTCTGTACGATGGCTTCTGCGCCGGCCTCGATGTATGGCCACCAGGCGTCGATGTTGGCCCGCGCGCGGGTGCGGCCGTCGTCCTGGGCGTTGAGGTGGAAGTCGATGGCGCCGCAGCAGCCGGCTTCAGCCACCGGCGTGAGGCCGATGCCCAGGCGGTCGAGCACCCGCGCCGTGGCGGCGTTGGTGTTGGGCGAAAGGCCCGGCTGCACGCAGCCTTCGAGAATCAGCATCTGGCGTGCGTGGCGCTTGTGGTCGGGGCGTGTGCCGGCATCCACCGGCTTGGGCGGAAGCTTATCCTTGAGCTTGCCGGGTACCAGCGGGTGGAAGGTCTGGCCCAGCTTGAGCAGCGCCTGGAAGCGCTTGGGCTCCACCAGGGCCTTGCGCAGGGCGTAGCGCTGGGCGCGGTCGGCAGCGCTGCGCGGTACACGGCGCTCGATCTCGGCGCGGCCGATGTCGAGCAGCTTGTGGTACTCCACGCCGGAGGGGCAGGTGGTTTCGCAGTTGCGACAGGTCAGGCAGCGGTCCAGGTGCAGGCGGGTCTGCTCGGTGACGTTCTCGCTATCGTCCGGGTTCTCCAGCATCTGCTTCATCAGGTAGATGCGACCGCGCGGCCCGTCGCGCTCATCGCCCAGCAACTGGTAGGTGGGGCAGGTGGCGTTGCAGAAGCCGCAGTGCACGCAACTGCGCAGGACGCGGTCGGCCTCCTGGATGTGCGGCTGCTTGAGGGCTTCCTCGGTGAAATGCGTCTGCATGTCGAAAGATCCTGTACGTCTCAGAGCGCTGCGTAGAGCCGGCCGGGGTTGAAAATGCCCTTGGGGTCGAGCTGGGCCTTGAGGTTGCGGTGGTATTTCATCAGCACCTCGGGCAGCGGTGTGAAGGGCTCCACGTTGGTCGGTCGCGGGCCGCAGCAAGTGGCGTGGCCGCCGGCGGCCTGGCAGGCGCGGCGCAGGGTGTCGGCGTCGAGTTCGGTATGCAGCCAGCGCTGGGCGCCGGCCCAGTCGTGAATCATTAGCCGCTCGTCGACATCGGGCAGTTCCAGCGCCGGCGTGCGGTGGGGCAGCGAGAGTCGCCACAGCGGTGCTTTGGTTTCGTGGAGCGAGCCGGTGCGGAAGAAGGGCAGGCGCTGATCGCGCAGGGCAGCCCAGAAGCCGTTGTCGAGATCGTTGCCGCCGATGCGCGCGCGGGTGGCGGCCACCGAGCTTGGGCCGCCTTCCAGGCGCAGGTGGAGGGCGCCATCGAGCCAGGCGGCGGCGCTGATCGGCAGTGGTTCGCGCCCCCATTCGGCCAGGCGTCGGCGGGCCTCGTCGAGGGAGAGCTCCAGGTGCAGGCTGTGGGTGGCCCCGGGCTTGGGCAGCACCTTGAACGAGACCTCGGTGATCAGCCCCAGGGTGCCTTGGGCGCCCACCATCAGGCGCGACAAGTCGTAGCCGGCGACGTTCTTCATCACCTCGCCGCCGAAGCGCTGCTCGTTGCCCTCGTGGTTGATCACCCGGACGCCCAGCACGAAGTCGCGCACACTACCGGCCCAGGGACGACGCGGGCCGGACAGGCCTGTGGCTACCATGCCGCCCACGGTGCTTGCTGCGCCATAGCGGGGCGGCTCGAAGGGCAACATCTGGCCATGCTCGGCCAGGGCCGCCTCGAACTCGCCCAACGGCGTGCCGGAGCGTACCGAAACCACCAGCTCCACCGGGTCGTAGAAGCTGATACCGCAGTGCTCGCGAGTCGACAGCTCGTTGCCTTCGACCTCGCGACCGTAGAAGAAGCGCGTGTCGCCGCCGACGATGCGCAGCGGGGCGCCCTCGGCGTTGGCCTCGCGAATACGCTCGGCCAAGGCTGCGCTGGCGTCATGGTCGGAGAGATACGTTGCGTTTGCCATGGTCACTCCAGTTCAGCCATGCAGGGTGCCGGGGGCGGTGTCGGCGCTCGCACTCTTGATGGTGCGGAACTCCGAGCAGCGCGCCGGGGTGGGGATGTTCTTGCCCGGGTTGAGCAGGTCGTTCGGGTCGAAGGCCGCCTTGGCGGCGCGGAAGGTGGCCAGTTCGTCGGGGCGGAACTGGGCGCACATTTGGTTGATCTTCTCGCGGCCGACGCCGTGCTCGCCGGTAATGGTGCCGCCAACCCGGACGCACAGCTCGAGGATCTCGCCGCCCAGTGCCTCGGCTACGGCCAGTTCGCCCTCGCGGTTGGCATCGAACAGGATCAGCGGGTGCATGTTGCCGTCGCCGGCGTGGAACACATTCGCCACGCGTAACCCATAGCGCTCGGAGAGGTCGCTGATGCCCTTGAGCACGCGGGCCAGCTCGCGCCGTGGGATGGTGCCGTCCATGCAGTAGTAGTCGGGTGACATGCGCCCCACGGCGGGGAAGGCATTCTTGCGCCCGGCCCAGAACCTGGCGCGTTCGGCGTCGTCACGGGCCTGCTGGATGCCGGTGGCGCCTGCTTTCTCGAGTACCGCGCGCACGGTCTCGCAGTCGTCATCGACATCGGCCTCGACGCCGTCGAGTTCGCACAGCAGGATGGCCTCGGCATCCACCGGATAGCCGGCGCCGATGAAATCCTCTGCGGCGATGATGGCGAGCTTGTCCATCATCTCGAGCCCGCCAGGGATGATGCCGGCCTCGATGATGGCGCCGACCGCGTTGCCGGCCTTCTCCACGTCGTCGAAGCTGGCCATCAGCACCTTGGCGACTTCGGGCTTGGGCAGCAGCTTGACGGTGATTTCGGTGACTACGCCGAGCATGCCCTCGGAGCCGTTGAACAGTGCCAGCAGGTCGAAGCCCGGCGCGTCGAGCGCCTCGCTACCGAGCGTCATGCGTTCGCCTTCGATGGTGAGAATCTCGACCTTGATCACGTTGTGCACGGTGAGGCCGTATTTCAGGCAGTGCACACCGCCGGCATTCTCCGCCACGTTGCCGCCAATCGAACAGGCGATCTGCGACGAGGGGTCGGGGGCGTAGTAGAGCCCATAGGGCGAGGCCGCCTCGGAGATGGCCAGGTTGCGTACGCCAGGCTCGACCCGAGCGATGCGCGCCTCGGGGTCGATCTCGAGAATGCGCGAAAAGCGCGACATCACCAGCAGCACGCCGTGCTCCAGCGGCAGGGCACCGGCGGAAAGCCCGGTGCCGGCGCCGCGGGTCACCACCGGCACGCCGAGGCGATGGCACTCCACGAGCAGGCGCTGTACCTGATCGAGCGTATCAGGTAGTGCCACCAACATGGGCAGGGTGCGGTAGACCGAGAGCCCGTCGCACTCGAAGGGACGCATGTCCTCCTCACGGTGCAGCAGGGTCATGTCTGGAATGGCCTGGGTGAGGCTGTCGCGAATGGTTGCCCTGTCCAGCTCCGGCGCCGGGCCGTCGAGTCGTTCGTCATAGAGGATGTTCATGCAAGCGCCTCAATTGCGAGTCTTGGCGGCAAGGTTGTCCTTGTGCAGGCCCCCAATCTGCGCCTTGCGGGGCCACCTGTCCAGTCTGCGGTCTACTGGTATGACCAGTTGTTTTTGGCTATGTTGGAAATTATTTTCATGATAAACCATGGCGCATTCGGCCGAGCGACTCAAGGTGAACTTCACAGGCCCGGGAGGAAGGCATGTTTCAGGATAGTGAACAGATGCTGCCGATGCGCACGCCCGATGCGGTGGCGGCGCGCCTCGAACGGCTGATCCTCGATGGCGTGTTCCGCCCGGGGCAACTGCTGCCTTCGGAGCGACGCCTGTGCGATCGCCTCGGCGTCTCGCGGACCTCGTTGAGGGAGGGGCTTCGCGTACTACGCAGCAAGGGCATCATCGTTACCCGGCAGGGGCGTGGGTCGGCGGTAGCGGCACTGGTACCGGGACGAGACGACAGCCCGCTGATGCACCTTTTTCGCGACCACCCACGCACTCTGTACGACCTGCTGGAAGTGCGCTCACTGCTCGAGGGTGAGTCGGCCAGGCTCGCAGCGGAGCGTGCCACCTCGGCGGACCGGGTGATGATCCAGCGTCGCTACGAGGCGATGGTCGAGTACGTCAAGGCTGGCGAAGCGATCGACGTGGAGCGGCTGGCGCATCTGGACCACGCCTTTCATCTGGCGATCTGTCAGGCCTCGCATAACCCGGTCCTGGTGCATACGCTGCAGTCGCTTACCGACCTGTTGCTCAGCTCCGTGTTCGCGTCGGTGAAGAACCTCTACCATCGCGAGGTGCCGCGGCAGATGATCAACCGCCAGCATGCCCGTCTCTATCGGGCAGTGATGGAGAGCAAGCCCGAGTCGGCCCGTCGCGCCGCGCTCGATCATCTTGCCGGCATCGCGGCACAGCTGCGCGAGATCGAAGCCGAGGACCAGCGCCTGGAGCGTTCGGCCATGCGACTGGGGGAGTGGGGGTGAGCATCGGCTTGACAACCAGCGAAGAGGAGGCTGTATGGCAATTTACCGATTCGGCGAACATCGCCCTGATGTGCATGACGAAGTCTACGTTGCGGAAACCGCCGATGTGATCGGGCAGGTGACCCTCAGGCGCGGTGTCAGCATCTGGTATCAGGCGGTGCTGCGCGGCGATACCGAACGCCTGGAGGTCGGCGAGGAGAGCAATATTCAGGATGGGGCCGTGCTGCACGCCGATCCCGGTTTTCCACTCAAGGTCGGCAAGGGCGTGACCGTGGGTCACCAGGCGATGCTGCACGGCTGCACCATTGGTGATGGGAGTCTGGTCGGTATCCAGGCGGTGATCCTGAATGGCGCGATGATCGGTGAGAACTGCCTGGTGGCGGCGGGAGCCGTGGTCAAGGAGGGCGCCGAGTTTCCACCGAACTCGCTGATCGTGGGAGCGCCGGCTCGAGTGGTGCGGGAACTCGACGATGTGGCCATCGAAGGCTTGCGTCTCAATGCGGCGGTCTACGTGGAAAAAGCGCGCCAGCACGAGCGCGACCTCGAACGCATTGGCTAGCCTGGATACTTCATTAGCATCGCAGGCCGGCGCTTTGATGGGCTGCCAATCGGTACCTCCCTCGGCTCTTCACTACGTGGAAAGGGGGCGGTTGGCGTGATACATTCTGTTCTTTCGAATGTTGCGGTTGATTCTTGTTTGCCAAAACGAGAGCGGCGGCATTGTTGTCGTGGACATCGGTGTATTATTGCCAGCCAGGTTGCCGCACTGGAATGAGAACGGCACCCAAAGGAGGCCCCATGAGCGACGCGACCCGACAGCAATCCATCGCGAACTGCCCCTACTGCCAAAAGCGGGGCTTGCCGATCCTGCCTCTGCGTTACGCGATCACCCGTACCGACAGCGAGAGCTGGGCGCCTGCGGGGCCGGCACTGGGAGGGGCCTTCGGTGACGGGGTGACCGATGTCGCCTTGCCGGACGGACAAGCCTATACCCTGCGCCTGCTGCGTGGCGGCTACCTGTACGTGTTCAACGAAGTACGCGGAAGCTGGTCCGGCTATGTCGTGACGGAGCGGGGCTATCTGTTCCCCTATATCAGCGGCATCCAGCACGATGCCCTGGTGCGGATGAATCCGGACCAGGTGCAGGGCATCGACTCCCTGCTGCAACCGCCGCCCCGGGAGGAAGAGTTCACCTGCGCGCTCAACCCGGAGCACCACTATCCGGGCCGCTGCCTGACCATTCCCAACGCCGACCGGGCCGGGAATATCTACCTGGCCTTTTCCGATACCGCCTGGACCAAGCGAGTGTGGCACGAGCATGCCACCAACGCGCCGGTGGGCGACGGCGGCCTGCGGCGGCGGGACCACATGCGAAAACTCTCGCTGGCCGAATGGCGTGGCGGTAGTGCCGATCACGCCGCCCCTCTGGCCGAGCTGGAAGAGCGTGTCGCCGAAGCCGGCTACCCCTGGATACCCGCCGATATGCCGGCGTCCGTTTCTGACGAAGACAGCGTTCCACCGCCCACCCCCTTCGGTCACAGCTTGGCTCCCATGAACGGTATCGAGGAGCAGATCGAGGGTCTGCAACGCTGGGCCGATGCCCAGGCCGAGCCGCTCGGCATGTCGCCGGTGATGGTGGCGCTGGAGGATCCGGTGGGCATTGCCGCCGATCTGGCGGGGCTGATGAATGCCAGACTGAATGACTTCATGCGGCAGGACCATCTGCAGCGTCCGCTGGCGATCTCGACCCTGATCGACACGCTGCAGGAGTCGATCAGCAGCCAGGCCGAGTTGCGGCACATTCAGCAGCGTCAAGAAAGTGAGCTTCAAATGCTGCATATGTCGCCCGTACATTATCGCGGCATGTCCAGACAAGAGCGCGAGGAGTATCAGCGGCAACTTGAGCGGCGGGACCGGCTGAGGAGTGATAACGCCTTCCGCAAGGAAGAAGAAGCGCAAGCCCGGCAACGGGCAGTGGATCGGCTGTCGGCCAGCGACCTTGACGATGCCGCCGAACGTGGCTGGCGCCGATACCGCAGGACACTCGAAGAGGGGCAGCCCGAGCAGTGGCGCAACGATGTCTATCAGAAGGAACTGCAGGACTACGACCGGCAATACCTGACCCCTCTCGCCGAAGTGCACCAGACATGGCTGCAGAGCGAAGCGATGGTGAAGTCCTTCACCTGCAACCATGACGACGCCGATGCCGACTCGGGGACCGGTTACCTCCAGGCGCTGCTGCTGTGCCTGCAGGACACCCAGCAGAACCAGGTCTGCTTCGACAACTACCAGACCTGGCTGGAAGCGGGCACGGCCAATGACGGCAACCTCCTGCAACGGGCGCTGCTGCATAACCAGCAGGCAGTGCTCGACGCCATCGGCGAGGCCGACCTGTCGGCCCGGGCACTCTCCCATGAGCAGTGGGTCAGCCTGATCCGCTTGTACAACGAGACCCTCAAACACCTTGATGTGGCAGGCAAGAACCTCGTTGCGCAACTGATCGCAGCGGTGGGCGGCCCGCTCATGAAGGTGCTCGACCCCATGATCGACCAGGGTATCGGACGGCCCCTGATCTTCCTGGGCGTCATCGGCGAGGCGCCGATCAGCGTGGTCCAGCATCGCGGCACGGTCAGTCAGGCGCTGGATGTGCTAGTGGACATGATGACAGAACTCAACCCCGAAGCGCTGCAAGGCGTGGACACCGAGCTGCTCAAACGGCGGCTGGAGATCCGCTCACGCGGCCAGCGGCGCCAGGTCGGGCTGGAAGGCGGTGAGCAGCAGGTGCGGATGCGCTTCGACCGCTTCGCCTTGGTGCAACTCGACGGGGAAGGATTGGAGCCGCGACAACTGGCCAATCGGGCGGCGGGCACCCTGCTGGAAATGGATGACTGGCCAAGAAACCAGATGGCCAGATTCCGCGCCATGTTCGGCACCCATTCCCGGCTGGCGGTGATTGGGCTGATCCTGGAAGGCTTGGCTGCAGGCCAGATGGCGAAGAAACTGGATGACAGCATGGCCCATCAGCGCACTGAAAATACTTGGCGGCTTAGTGCCAGTGCCGGAGCGATCATCGCGGGGGTAGGGAACCTGATCCATGATGGAATCCGGAACGGCGCCCAGGCGGGAAGTATCCGGCTGGCCCGGATGGCGAACAAGGCTTGGGTGGAATGGATGGGTAGGTTGTCCCGCGGTCTTGGGGTTGTAATGGCAGGGCTGATGGCGGTTCTTGACTTGAAAAATTCAATCCAGGAGGGTTTGAAAGGGGATTTGAGATTGTCTGGGCTTTATTTCTTCTCTGGCGTGGCGGGCATTGGAGCGGCAATTCTATTTACCACATGGGGAGCATCTCTATTCGGGCTCACTGTGGCGGCTGCTACCGGTGTTGGTATCATCCTAGTATTGATTGGTATCGGGGTTTCACTACTGATTGACTATTTCAAGAACAACGCCTTGCAAGATTGGATGGAGCGTTGCC
This sequence comes from Billgrantia zhangzhouensis, assembly GCF_021404465.1. GTDB lineage: Bacteria > Pseudomonadota > Gammaproteobacteria > Pseudomonadales > Halomonadaceae > Halomonas > Halomonas zhangzhouensis. The sequence goes on from NZ_JABFTT010000011.1 coordinate 161,799, forward strand.
ATTTTGGAAAGCTAGTGAGTGACCGATATGAAGGTTTGAGAGTGGAGACGGAAAAATTTGAGGAGGCGATGAAGGCGCTTGGTGTCGAGGGTGAAGGTGAGAGAACGAATAACGTAGCACTGGGCCTCGTCCCGCAAGCGGAGTAAGTTATGGATTACACTGGCTTTGGGAAAGATGGCAAACATAATTATAAGCGAGATTATAAGATAAATCGTTCTTTGACAGAAAAAGAGCGACAAGAAAAGTTGGAGAAGAGTGAGGTCGCTAGTGAGCACCCTTTAGATTGGATGTCGGTGATAAAGATAAATAATACTTTTCTGGAGTTGGTGGATCGTTGGTACCCTGTTAAAGGGTTCGCTGCTTGGCAAGGGGTGATGATTTTAATAATCTCTATAGGAGGGCTTGTTGCCTTTTTATGGTTGGCTATGAAAATGAATGAGCTGGGGTTCTGGGTTCTTTCAGCTATTACGACCTTGTTTTTTTTGTTTTTTATTTGGGTGGGGTATAAGGGTTTACGTTTTGATGTTTTTCGCTTTACTCATTATCCAATTCGTTTGAATCGTAAGGCGCGCCAGGTCCATGTTTATAGACCTCGAGATACAGTCTTGACAACCTCTTGGGATGACTTGTTTGTCTGTGTTATGGAAAATGATATGCCTCTCTTCGATAAAAGTTTTGATATTCGCGCCCATGTGCTTGATGAAGATGGTGAAACTGTTAGAGATACCTTCACCTTGGGTTATGCATATATGGGAGATAAAGAAAGTATTCTGCAGCTTTGGGAATATATCCGGCGCTATATGGAAGAGCCGAATGGAGTGGAGGAAAGTTATAAGTTAACAGAGTTGTGCTTGCCCATTGACGGCCGTCGAGAAGGGGCCGCATTCGGTATTCTTCGCACCTTCGCTCCTGCTGCAAACCGCCCCATCCCTCAATTATTGTTATCTCCAATGGCAGCCTTGATTATTCTTGGCCGCTGGTTTGCCATGTATACCTGCAAGGTGCCTCGCTGGCCGGAAGAAGTGGAGGCGGCGTGCCCCATTGAACCCAACGATCCTTACCGCAAGGACTGGCGCGACAATGGCAAGTACGACTTCTGGGAGCTGGGCTGGCCGCTGATCTGCTTTGTGGTTGGTCTTGCCGTGCTTGGCATTGGCGCTGTGTGGCTGGTGCGGGCGTGGTTCTCCTGATGGCGGACGAGCGTCTGGCATTGAGCGGGCTTGCTCCCGCAAGCGGAGTCAGCAGATGGACTTTACCGGGCTAAATAGATTCCACGCGTACAAGCTTGACCGGCCCTTGACCGAGGAGGAGCGAAAAAGTCAGTTGAATCCCAAGAAGCCCGCCAGCGACGACCCTCTGGACTGGTTGTCGGTCATCAAGATCAATAGCACCTACCTGGAATTGGTGGATCGCTGGTATGCAGGCAAGGGGTTCGCCACTTGGATGGGAGGCATGTTTGCAGTTCCGTTCACGCTGGGGCTTTTTTATATCATATATTCGTCTATCAAGCAGGCCAGCCCGGTCATGTGGATGCTTGACCTGTTATTCTCCTTGGCCGTTATTTTTTTTGCGTGGGTCGGCATTTGGATAATGCGCCATGAAGTGTTTCGCCAAACCCATTACCCCATCCGTCTGAACCGTAAGACCCGACAGGTCTATGCCTATCGACCGGACGGCACGATACTCCGAACTGACTGGGACAAGCTCTTTATATGCGCCATTACTACCGGCTCGTCGGAGATGACCCGTATCGAAGATATCCGTGCTCATGTATTGGCCGAGGATGGCGAGACGGTCAAGGATACCTTCACCCTGGGATACCCCTATCTGGGAAATCGAGAAGGTATGTTGCAGTTGTGGGAGTATATTCGGCGTTATATGGAGGAGCCGGATGGAGTGGAAAAAAACTACAAGCAGACCGAAATTTGCATGCCTCTTGATGGCCGCCGTGAGGGGTTGGTCTTTGGTTTGGTTCGAACTTTTGCACCAATGGCAAAGTGGCCGCTCATGCAACTTCTGGTTTCGCCGTTGTGGGCCTTGACGACCCTAGGCCGCTGGTTTGCCATGTCCACCTGCAAGGTGCCTCGCTGGCCGGAAGAAGTGGAGGCGGCGTGCCCCATTGAACCCAACGATCCTTACCGCAAGGACTGGCGCGACAATGGCAAGTACGACTTCTGGGAGTTGGGCTGGCCATTGGTCTGCTTCGCGGTGGGGCTCACCGTGCTTGGCATCGGCGCTGTGTGGCTGGTGAGGGTGTGGTTCGTCTGATAGTAATGCACGCGATAAGAGGGAGAGCCCGGAGCCCGCTTTTCCTTCTTGATAGGAGGCGGCGCAACCATTTGTAAGGTATGCGGGCACTGACACTCCACGCCAGGGTTTCTTTCGGCTGGAGCCCTTCTTTCAGAATTCTGTGGATCAGTAGGGCCCGGTCATAGGGCATGAGGTGAATATCCATCTGGGCCTCTCGGAGCTGAGTTATTCCGGGTAGGTTTCGGATGAGCAGCCTAAAAGAGAAATCACAGCTAGCTTGTGAAACCATGCACAGATTCTAAGGACGAACGCCCCCGGAGTCGGGGGCGTTGATGGTGGCGTCGCCTCGGGTCGTTACTCTTCCGTGGCGTCGTCCTCTACCGGCGACGGGGGCTCGTCCTCCATGGGCTCCTGCTCTGCCCCATCTAACGTCTCCTCTTGCGGTTCCGTCGCATCGGCTGCTTCAGCAGGCTCCATCTCCTCGATGATGGGCTGCTCCATCTGGCCCACTTCCAACAGCGGGTCGCTGACATTGAGCACGTAGAAGCCAACCATGGCGATCGCACCGGCAAACACCAGGTAGTAGATGGTCGGCAGGATGGTCTTGCGGATCGTCTCACCCTCGCGGCCAAGCAGGCCGACGGTGGCCGAGGCCGCGACTACGTTGTGGATGGCGATCATGTTGCCCGCAGCGGCACCCACGGCTTGTAGCGCCACCATGAAGGCAGTGGAGAGGCCAAGTTGCTGGGCCACGTTGAACTGGAACTCGGCCAGCATCAGGTTGGAAACCGTATTGGAGCCGGCGATGAAGGCACCCAGTGCACCCACGGCGGGGGAGAAGAAGGGATAGATGCCACCCACGCCGTCGGCCACGAATTGGGCCATGGTCACCGGCATGGAGGCGAGATCGGCGGCGTTGACGCCTGAGTTGATCAGAATCCGCACCATGGGCACGGTGAAGATCAGCACGAAACCGGCACCGAAGATGGTCTTGGTCGATTCGGAAACCGCCGCGCTCAGCTTGCGGCCGTTCATCTGGTGCAGGAAGAAGGTCACCAGCACCACCATCAGGATGATGCCGCCGGGCAGGAACAGCGGTTCGATGCTGCCACTGATGCCTTGCTCCCCGAGGATGTTGGCCCAGCCGAAGCTGACGCTGTTGAGCGCGGCGCGCAGCGGCTCGATGGTGCGTGAGGCAACCAGGAAGATGGCCAGCAGGACATAGGGAAGCCAGCCGCGCAGGGGCGACATCGGAGCCTTCTCGCTGAGCTCGTCGAGCTTGATCTGAAAGCTGCCGATCCAAGAGTCGGGCCAGGAGCTGGTTTCGGGGAAGTCCCAGGTATCCTTGGGCAGCAGGAAGCCGCGGCGAGCCGCCGGTACGACGATGGCAAGACCCACCATGGCGCCGATCATCGAGGGGAATTCCGGTCCCAGGAACACGCCCACCAGGACGTAGGGAATGACGAAGGCGAAGCCGGTGAAGATGGCGAACGGGGCAATGGAGAGGCCTTCTGTCCAGGAGCGGTTGGCGCCGAAGAAGCGCACCATCACGGTCACCAGTATCAGCGGCATCAGGATACCGACGATGCCGTGCGTGATGGCGACCTCACTGGTGACAAGCTGGAAGAAGACGTCCCAGCTCGAGCCGCCGGCTTCCAGGGCTTCAGTGATGCTGGCCCGGTCCAGACCGCTCGAGACCCCCACCACGATGGGCGTCCCCACGGCGCCGAAGGAGACCGGAGTCGATTGCAGCATCATGCCGACGACTACTGCGGCCAGTGCGGGGAAGCCCAGCGCCACCATCAGCGGTGCTGCCACCGCGGCGGGCGTACCGAAGCCCGAGGCACCCTCGATGAAACAGCCGAACAGCCAGGCCACGATCAGGGCCTGCACGCGACGGTCGGGACTGATGCCGGAGAAACCGTTGCGAATCGCGGTGATTCCGCCGGAATGCTTCAGTGTATTCAGAAGCAGGATCGCACCGAAGATGATCCATAGCAGGCCAGCGGTCTGGATCAGGCCCTGAAAAGTCGATGCCGCGATGCGGGTAAAGCTCATCTCCCAGGCGGTGAGGGCAATCAGGGCCGTTACCAGGAAGACGATGGGCATGGCGATCTTGGCCGCCACGCGAAAGCCGATCAACAGCACGCCGGCCAGTATCAGTGGCGTAAAGGCGAGTAGTGCTAGGGTTGTATCCGTCATGACGTTTCCTCGGATTTCTCCTTGTTAGAGTCCGGCAGGCGAAGGCCGCCCATCGAAGCGTGTCTACCTGTGCCGGCCGCGGAGGCAACGATACGAAGTGCGCTTAAAAGTTACCATCCTTGGGTAATTGGTATTACCAATCTGCTGCGTAGTGACATCCCATGAGGGCTTCTTGATTTGCATTTCAAATCATGTGGATAAGAGGAATATCTGCGCGTCGCCAAGCATCTGGAAGCCATTCGTTATTAGACTAATGGACAGACTTATGGCTCCAGCGTAGTCGAGCCTGCTGCGGTTGGCATCCTGCCACCAAGGCTGGCACTATCCAGAGACTACTAACGACGTTCCCCAGGAGGCACCATGGCAAGGGTTCTCTTTGACCTCTGCGGTATCGATGAAGGTCTGCGTTTTTCCCCATACTGCTGGCGTGTGCGCTATGCGCTCGCTCACAAGGGACTCGAGGCGGAGACGCGTTCCTGGCACTTCACCGACAAGCAGGCCCTGGCATTCGCCGACCACGACAAGGTGCCGGTACTGGTCGATGGTGACGAGACGGTCATTGATAGCTACGAGATCCTGCGCTACCTGGACCGTACCTATCCCGAGGCGCCCCTGCTGGGCGATGGCGTGGCCGAATCCCGGGCGCGCTTCTTCAAGCATTACGCCGAACGGGCGCTGCATCCGGCGATGATGCGTACCATCGTCATGGACCTGCTCAACGCCATCGATCCCAAAGACCGCGACTATTTTCGCACCAGCCGTGAAAAGCGTTTCGGCCGTTCCCTCGAGGAATTCCATTCACCGGCAAAGGGGTTGGCGCAGCTCGACGCCGCTCTGGCCCCGTTGCGGGGCCAACTGGAAGATAGCGATTTCCTTGATGGCAAGGCGCCTGCCGCGGCCGACTACCTCGTTTTCGGTGCCTTCATGTGGGCGCGGGTAGTGTCGACTGCCGACTTGGTGTCGAATGCCGACCCCGTCTACGGTTGGGTCGAGCGCATGCTCGATCTCCATGGCGGCTTGGGGCGCATGGCCATGCGAATCACGGATATCGAAGGGGCCTATCGCTGAACGGGCGAGGGCGGCGGAAAGCTACAGTCGCGGTGCTCCAGAAACGGTACTCAAAAAATGTTGCACCGCAAAAAACGAGCTGCTATGTTGCAATGCAACAAGGCGCGATCCTGCCTTGATAACGCAACGTAGGAGGTGTCTCATGAGCAAGACCCAAGACAAGGCGACCCAGCAGTTCGAAACTCTGCTCCTCGCTCCGGCGCGTGCCTATGGCTCGCTGACCCTGGAATACTACGAGAAGCTGCTGTCAGCGCAGCTGGACGCCTTCCGTAGCTACTCCGACCTGAGCCTGGCCCAGGCCCGCGCCTGGGTCGATGTCAAGGATTCCGAAGGCTTCAAGCAGGTGTTCGAGACTCAGCAGAAAGCCGTCAAGGAGCTGGGCGAGCGTCTGCAGGGCGACACCAAGAAGGTGGTCGACCTGAGCCAGGAGTTCCTGCAGAAGGGTCAGCAACTGACCGAGCAGAACGTCAAGGCCGCCAGCGCCGCGACCAAGTAAATCGCTACATACCCTGCCGATGCAAAGGCCGTCGCCCCTGAGGGCGGCGGCCTTTTTCTTGCGTGCCGTGTGCCTCCCTCACGCTGCCGACGCGGTCATTCGCCAAGCAGCTCAATGACTTCCTCCTCCTCCACCTGGCCGAAGTCGATATAGAACTGGCCCACCGCCATGAAGCGCTGCGGGACATCGAGACAGACGACCTCATCAGCAATCGCCTCCAGCCGGGTGACGGCGCTCGGCGATGCCACCCCCAAGGCTGCCACAAGCCGTGAGGCACGGCCGTGCAGGGTTTGCAGGGCGGCTTCCATGGTCGCTCCGGTAGCGCTACCGTCGTCGATGATCACCACCACCCGGCTCTCGGGCGGTATCGGCGGGCGAACCGGACTGTAGCGTTGGCGCCGTTGCTGAAGCAGCTTGCGCTGCTGCTCGGCTTCGCGTTCTACCGCTATCTGGGCAAAGTGAGAGGCAGCCTCGTCGAGCTTCATGGTGCCATCTTCGCTGATGGCGCCAATCGCGAATTCGGGGCTGCCCGGGGCACGGATCTTGCGCACCAGCACGACATCGAGTTCCCCCTCGAGAGCGTCGGCAAGGTAGCGCCCCATGGGAACGCCACCACGGGGAATGGCGAGTACCAGAGGGTTGGAGCCCTTGAGATACGCGAGGCGCTCGGCAAGTCGCTCGGCGGCATCCAGGCGGTCGCGAAACATGTCGCGTTCTCCTCCATCCATCATGGATAACCGCAGTGTAGAACGCCCAGGCGGGATGGTCGGGCGCAGCGGTAGTGTATGAGGGAGGAGAAGCTAGACTAGGACAGGCGAGGCGTGGCCTCGCCCTGATGCCTCCTACACGTTGGAGCGTACCTGCTCGCTCTTCGCGGCTACCGGCTCCTGTGGTGCCTGGCGGCGGGGTTTGCCGGGCAGGATGGCGTCCAGCAGCAAGGCGGCGACGGCCGCCGGTACCAGACCCGATTTCAACAGCAGGCCGGCCTGTCCAGGCATGGTTTCGGAGATCGCATCCACCGCGGGCAGGCCGATGCCGAGGCTCAGCGACACCGCAATGATCAGCATGTTGCGCTGATCCAGCTCACATTCCTTGATGATCTTGAGTCCGGCCGAGGCGATCATGCCGAACATGACGATGCCGGCTCCCCCCAGTACGGCATGGGGCATGGCCGCGACCAGACCGCCCAACTTGGGAAACAGACCCATGGCGATCAGCAGTAGGCCACCGATGGTCACCACATGGCGGCTGACCACACCGGTCAGGGTGATCAGGCCGACGTTCTGGGCGTAGGCGGTATTGGGCAGTGTGTTGAACACGGCGGCGAAGGAGGTCGCCACGCCATCGGCCATTACCCCGCCCGAGAGCTCACGATCCTTGGCCGGGCGCCCGGCCCCGCCGGTAGTAATGGCCGAGATGTTGCCGATGGTTTCGAGCCCCACCACGAACATGATCAGCGTCATGCCGATAATGGCGGTCATGGAGAACTCCATGCCGTAGACGAAGGGCTGAGGCAGGGCGAACCAGGCGGCATCGCGCAGGTTGGTGAAATCGACCATGCCCAGCGCGATGGCGACCAGGTAACCGGCCAGCAGGCCGAACAGGATCGATGAGGCCTTGATGAAGCCGCGTCCCAGCTGATGCACGGCGATGGTTACCACCAGCACGAAGAAGGCGAGCGCCAGGTTGGTCGGTGAGGCGAAATTCTCCGAGCCCACGCCGCCCGCCGCATAGTTGAGGCCCACCGGCATCAGGGTGATGCCGATCAACAGCACCACGATGCCGGTCACTACCGGCGAGAACCAGTGGCGGATCTTCTTGAGGAACGCACCCAGCAGGATCTGCAGCAGGCCGGCGATGAACGAAGCCCCCAGTACCGCGGGAAGGCCGAAGGCCTTGGCCAGTGGCAAGGCGACGGGCAGGAAGCCGAAGCTAGTGCCTTGCACGATGGGAAGCCGGGCGCCGATGGGCCCCATGCCGATGGTCTGGACCAGCGTGGAGATACCGGCCACGAACAGCGCGACCTGTATGAGAAAGATCTGCTCGCCGGCGGTGGCGCCGATTACGCCGGCAATGATGATCGGCGGCGTCACGTTGCCGGCGAACATCGCCATGATGTGTTGCAACCCGAGTGGAATCGCCTTGCCCAATGGCGGCATGGCGTCGGGGTTCTGGTTGATCGTGCGTGAGGGCTTGGTTGGCTGAGAAGGCTTTCCAGTGTCGGTCATGGTCAGGCTCTCGGTTGTTGTTATCGCAGTGGTGCGTGTCCATGCACCACACTCTGCCAAGAAATGTACACAATACATTGTCATTTAAAAGACAGTTTTCAATTATTTTTGTCTACTAAAATTGTTTGTTCTTCTATATCAATGGGTTGAATATATCACTCTGACCGTTTGGTCATATTTTGTCGGCTATCCCGATGCTCGAGCAGCAACAAAAAACCCGCCGCGATATCGCTGGCGGGTTTCCCCTGGGCCGATAGCACTGTGCCATATCGCAGGCCGGCCAAAGGCCGGGAAGTCTGCGAGATCAGCGATTCTCGACACGCTCCTCCAGGCGGAAGCGGGCAATGCGGTTGATCTGCTCGATGGCGGTACGGCGCTCTTCCGCGGGTGAGTTCCCCAGGCGCGTCTCGAAGGCCGCCAGAATGGCGTGCCTGTCGCTGCCCTTCACGGCCATGACGAAGGGAAAGCCGAACTTCTCCTTATATGCCGCATTGAGGCGCTCGAAACGGGCCATCTCCTCGGGCGTACATTGGTCGAGGCCCGCGCCGGCCTGCTCGCGGGTGGAGTTGTCGGTCAGCTCGCCGGCGATGGCGGCCTTGCCCGCGAGGTCAGGGTGGGCGCGAATCACCTCGAGCTGGCGTTCCGCTGTGGCGCTGCTTAGCGTCTGGCCCATGGCCTCGGCGAGGCTTGCCGGGGTGTCCTGCGCCGGCTGCAACCCGCGCTTCCAGGTCAGCTCGGCCACCCAGGGGGAGTGCTCGTAGATGTCGCCGAAGCGGGCCACGAATTCGTCGCGGTCGAGCGTGCTGGGGCGCGGCGCGAGTGTCTTGTCGTTCATCGTGATCTCCATGGTCAGTGCTGTCATGCAGTGATCGAAGCGTGTTCTCTCAAAAGTGTATACAAAAAAACTTTGAAATGTACCACCAAAATGGATAAAACTGTCTTCATGGCATGCGGCGAACCTCGGTCAGCGCCAAGGCTCGGGTCAGGGCCGCCGCTCAAGCTCCGGCTGACAACGGGAGAAACGATATGGGACGACTGACCACACACGTTCTGGATACTGCCCAGGGCCGCCCTGGCGAAGGTATCCGCATCGACGTCTATCGCCTGGAGGGCGAGCAGCGTTCGCTGTTGAAGACGGTAACGACCAATGACGACGGCCGCTGCGATGCACCGATTCTGGAAGGTGACGACTTCCGGGCCGGCGAGTACGAACTGGTCTTCCATGCCGGCGACTATCTGCGCCAACAGGGGATCCAGGCGAGCGAGCCGCGTTTCCTCGATGTCATTCCGCTGCGCTTCGGCGTTGCCGACGCCTCGCAGCACTATCATGTGCCGCTGCTGGTGTCGCCCTATGGCTATTCCACTTACCGCGGCAGCTAGGGAAGCACTGAGTCAATGGCTGCGCGGGCGAATCACTGCGTTGCGCAGTGCTCGAAATCCTCACCTATACCCCATAGGCTCCGGTTTCTGTGCGCTGTGCGCCTTGTTCTTCATCCCGCTCGCCAATTGATCAGCACATCCCTTGTTTGTTTCAAACTGGCTGCGCTGGCCCCGGGCCGCTGAACAACAACACCGACCGAGACCCCTCAAATGCAAGCTTACCTGCTGGAATTCGTCAATTTCATGCTGCGCTGGCTGCACGTCATCGCGGCCATCGCCTGGATCGGTGAGTCGATCTATTTCGTCATGCTGGACAACGGACTGCGTAAGCCCAAGGCAGCCGAGGATCGCGACAAGGGCGTGTTCGGCGAAATGTGGGCCGTGCACGGTGGCGGCTTCTATCATAATCAGAAGTACGCGACCGCACCTGCCAAGCTGCCCGAGGATCTCCATTGGTCGTTCTGGAAGTCCTATACCACCTGGCTCTCTGGCTTTGCCCTGTTCGTGTTGCTCTACATGACCAACCCGGGCTTCTATCTGGTCAATCCCAACAGTAGCTGGGAGTGGGCCGCCAACATGAGCGGCTGGCAGGCCAACGTGCTGGCGCTGGTGTTTCTGCTGGCGGGTTGGGTGATCTACAACGAGATGTGCAAGCGCATCAGCCCCAACATGGAGCGCGACGGAGTACTCAGCCTGGCCGTCGCCGTGCTGGTGATCGTAGTCGCTTACCTCAGCGTGCAGATGTTCTCAGGGCGTGCCGCTTTCCTGCTGACCGGTGCGGTCATGGCCACCGCCATGTCGGCCAACGTGTTCTTCTGGATCATTCCCGGCCAGCGGCGCATGGTCAACGCGATGAAGGCCGGCGAGCAGCCGAACCCGCTCGACGGCAAGCGTGGCAAGCAGCGCTCGGTGCACAACACCTACTTTACCCTGCCGGTGGTACTGCTGATGATCAGCAACCACTACTCGTTCGTGTACAACCACGAATACGCCTGGGTACTGATGTCGCTGTTCATCTTTGCCGGTGCGCTGATCCGCCAGTTCTTCGTGCTGATGCACATGGGCAAGATCCAGCCGGCCTACCCGGCGGCGGGCACGGCGCTGATCCTGGTTGTCTTCTGGCTGGCGATGCCCAATGGGCAGGCCACGACCGGTGGAGCGACCCTGGCGGATGCCGAGGGGCCCAGCTTCGAGGAGGTTCACGCCCTGATCGACCAGCACTGTGTGGCTTGTCATTCGCGTCAGCCGACCCAGCCGGGCTTCTCCGCGCCACCTGCCGGCATCGCCTACGACAGCGCGGACCAGGTTCGCGGGCAGAAGGCGCGCATCCAGCAGGTGGTGGGCAGCAAGTACATGCCGCTTGGCAACATGACCGGCATGACCGATGAGGAACGCGAGGTAATCGCCGCCTGGTCGGAGTAGTCACCCACCGTGAACCGCAGACGCCCCAGCCCGCTCTCGGCGGCGCTGGGGCGTCTTCATTGGTTCGATAGTTGATGGAGGTTGCGTATACAATGGCTACCAGTGTTGGCATGCGAGGAGGGGGATCATGAACCAGCGGCAGCGTCTGGCCGAAGCTGGCGATGCGGGCAAGGCCAAGCCCCGGCGCATGGGTAAGAATGGCGATGGTGCCGAACGGCATGAGGCGATCTACCGCACTATCAGCGATGCCATCATCGAACATCGTCTGCGCCCCGGCGCGCGCCTGCGCGAAGATGCCCTGGCCGAGGTATTCGGTATCAGTCGCACCGGCGTGCGCAAGATTCTCCAGCGCCTGGCGCTGGAGCAACTGGTGACCTTGACGCCGCGCCGCGGTGCCAGCGTCACCCGGCCCACCGCCGACGAAGCCAAGGACGTCTTCGATGCTCGCCAGATGGTGGAGTGCGGGCTGATGCCGGAAGTGGCTCGGTGCATCACTGCCGAGGACGTTCGCGAGCTGCGCGACATGGCCCGTCGCGAGCGCGAGGCGCTCAAGTCGGGCGAACAGAGCCGGGCAATCAAGCTCTCCGCCGCCTTCCATGAACGCCTGGCCCAGCTCTCGGGCAATGCCACTCTGGCGGCTTTCGTCGGTCAGCTCTGCTCGCGTTCGTCGTTGATCCTGGCGGTCTACGGCAGCTCCGGGCACCTGGGCTGCGAATCCCACGACCACGACGACCTGATCGGCTATCTCGAGGCACGCAACGGCGAGCGTGCCACGGCCTTCATGAGCCGTCACCTGAAGGCGATCGAGGCGTCACTATCGATCGTCGAAGAGGAGGCGGAAACCCCCGACCTGCATCGCATATTCGGAGCCTGAAGCGCGCCGTCAGGGTAACGGCGCTTTCCTGCATCACCACGGCATGGCGAGATTCAGCAGTGTTCCTTGGGGTGGGGTGAGGCGCATCAGCATGAACATTCCCTGGGCAATGGCGTACACCGTCGCGCCATAGAGCAGGGCCGTTATCCAGCGCATTCGGGCACAGCCGATGAGCAGCCAGGCCAGCAGCAGCAGTGTGGCCAGATTGAACCCTATCAGCCACATGGCGGCACCGTAGAGCAGAATGCCGCCGAGCACGGGCAGTTCCCGGCGGCTGGCGAGACTCACGCTACGCCCCCGGCGTCGTATCCTGACCAGCTGGCGGCCCAGGACGTAAAGGCTGAGCAGCAGCCCTGGCACGATGCCGAGGCTCGGCATCAGTCGCGCATTGGGGCGGTAGCCGAGCATTTCCACCAAGGCGTAGCCAAAAGCCACGGTCATCAGCAGTACCGTGATCAATACGACGCTGCTGTCGTGCCCCGGAAGTTCGCCTTCACCGGCGGTAGCTTCCGTCCGATGCCCCGTATCGTCCTCACCGCCGACTCGCCGCCGCAGTCTTCTTGCCACGTTTAACACTAGTGGAATCACGATCAGCGAGGCGATGATCAGTACGCCGGGGCGAGTCAGCCAAGTGAAGCCGTGGATCTGGGTGGTCAACCAGAAATATTGCTCCATGGGTGTGGCCAGGACGAAGCCGACCAGCACCGGCGCGCGTGGAATACCGGCATTCTTCATCAGCCAGCCGAGCAGGCCAAGCGCAAGGAGGGCGAGGATATCGCCGAAGGTTTGGGTGCCCTGGTAGGCGCCGGCCACCATGATCAGCAACAGCGGGGCGGCGATCAGGGCGAAGTTCACCCGAGTCAGCCGGGCGATGTAGGGTGTCACGGCGAAGCAGATCGCGGCCCCCATCACCGAGGCCAGCGCCACACTCCATACGATCATGTACATCAGATCCGGCGATTCGCTGACCATGCGCGGGCCGGGGTAGAAGCCGAACGAGAACAGCGCGCCGAGGAAAATGGCGGCAGCGGGGCCGCCCGGTACGCTGAACAGCATGGTGGGCACCAGGTCGGAAATTATCGTGGCGTTATTGGCTCCCTCGGCACTGGCCACGCCACGAATCTCGCCCTTGCCGAAGCGTCGCTTGTCCTTGGTGGAACTCATCGCATGACCGTAGGCGATCCAGGTGGAGGCGCTGGCACCTACCGCCGGGACGAAGCCGCCGAAGATACCGATCACCGAGGAGCGGCAGATCAGCCAGCGGCTGCGCCAGAATTCGTGGAAGCTATCCCCCCACTTTCCCAAGGGCGTCGGCTTGGTGGCGATGCCGCCGCCCGAGGCGACCATGCCGATCAGTTCGGCGACGGCAAACAGCCCCAGCGCCACGATGGGTAGCGAAAGGCCATCCATCAGGTAGGACTGGCCGAAGATGAAGCGATAGTTGGCGGCGGCCGGCGCGGCGCCGATCACTCCCAGTAGGATGCCGAAGCAGGCGGCCGTAAGCCCCACGGCAAGGTCCTTGCCGACCATGCTGGCGGCAAAGCAGAGTCCCACCAGGGCGAACATGAACAGCTCCGGCGTACCCAGTGCCAGCACCAGGGGGCCGGCGATGGGAATGGCTACGGAAAGGATCAGGGCGCCGCACAGGCCGCCTACCATCGACGCCAGAAAACCGACGCCGAGCGCCAGCGAGGCCTTGCCCTGCTTAGCCAGCGCGTGGCCCTCGATCGCGGTGGGCGCCGAGGCCGGTGACCCCGGAGCACCGAGTAGCACCGAGGTAATGGTGTCCGAGGTGTAGATCACCGAAATGGCCCCGAGCAGCATGGCCAGCCCGGCGTAGCCGTCCATCAGGTAGATGAACGGCAGCAGGATCGACACGGCGGCCACACCACCCAGTCCCGGCAGCATACCGAAGACCATCCCGGCCAGCATGCCGGCGAACAGCGCCAGCAGCCGCGCGGGTTGGAACAGGATGTCCAGGGCCGAAAGGATATTCTCGAGCACGTGGCGGTTTCCTATGCAGGATCATCGAGTGCGGCCAGCCGTGGCAACGGCTGGCCGTATCGGCACCGAGGCTACAGCTCGACGTCGTACTTGTCGGCGAGCAGGGTACGCAGGTAGTCGCGTACCTCATCGGAGGGTTGCAGGGCTTCACTCAGCGAATCGGTAACCGCTGATGCGGGTAGCAGGTCGTAGCCACCGATGGCTTCCTGGCTCCGTTCCTGATAGTCGGGGTCGGCGTTGATGGCGGCGATCGTTTCTTCGAAGATTTCGATGATTTCGTCCGGTGTGCCCTCAGGCAGGTAGGCGGTCAGGCCAAAGTTGAAAGTGGTAGCGCCAATGGCCTGGAAAGCGTCCCACTCCACGCCGGAAGGTGGCTCGCCGTTAATCTCCTCGTAAACTTCATAGACCGAGGGGTAGTCGGGAAATGCCAGGTCTCGGGCGCTGAGCACGCCGTCATCACCCACCGAGCCGCCGGCCATGATCGGCACCGCGGAGCCCGCTTCGACCATGTCCACTACCTGAGACATGTAGGCGGGTGTGAACTGGAAATCGACATTGGTTTCGCCGCGCTCGAAGGCCAGACGGGCCGGGCCGCGGCCGTCGAAGCCGAGTACCGTGCGCAGGTCGAGTTCCAGCAGGTCGAAGGCCAGCAGCACGGGAAGATCGCTGGCGGCGGCGGCGATACCGCCGTAGATGAGCGGCATATCCGGCGAATGCAGATCGGCTGGCGACTCGATGCCGGTATGCGGTGAGACGTAGATAACCGCCCCGAAGGGTAGGCTATAGGCGGGACGCATCGCGGCCAGATCGTACTCCACCGCATCCATGCCCAGTACGTAGGGGTTGGATGTGGAAGAGGTGGTGAACAGGATCGTCTCGCCATCGGGCTCGGCATTCTGCTGGAACCAGTTGGCGCCGAGAATCGAGCCGCCGCCCGGCCGGGTGCGCACGTTGACCTGGGGATTGCCCGGCAGATGCTTCTCCAGGAAGGGCTCGAGGAACTTGGCCGCCACGTAGGTGGCGCCACCCTCGCCGAACGGTACCACCATCTCGATGGACTTGCCGGCGTAGAAATCCTCGGCCATGGCGGGGGCGCTGGCTAGACCGGCGGCGGCGACCAGCAGGGCGGCAGCGAGGGTTTTCGGTTTGGTATCGGGAATGTTCATGGCGTGCTCCTGTGTTGTTGTCGCGCTCGTTGGCGCTTGTGGAACCTGGTGCCGTGCAGATGACGGGCCGCTCAGTCGCCGACCCGATTTTCCAATGCGCCCATGCCCTCGACCTCGATACGCACGATGTCGCCGGCCTGCAGGAACTTGGGCGGGTTGAAGCCAATGCCGACCCCGACTGGGGTGCCGGTCAGGATCACGTCACCCGGCTTGAGTTCGATGCCGGCCGAGAGCGTCTCGATCAGCGTCGGTACGTCGAAGATCAACTGATCCAGGCGGGCATCCTGGCGCAGCTCGCCGTTGACCCAGCATTTGATGGTGGCATCATCGCGGTCTACTTCGTCGGCGGTAACGATCCACGGCCCCATGGGACAAAGGCCGTCCAGCGACTTGCCGAGATGCCATTGCTTGTGTTGCTGCTGGAGATCGCGGGCGGTCACGTCGTTGGCGATGGTATAACCCCAGACATGATCGTAGGCGTTGGCCCGCTTGATGCTATGGCCCCCCTTGCCGATGATGACGGCGAATTCAGCTTCGTAGTCGAGCTGGCGGGTGACCTCGGCATGGCGGGGAATGTCGTCGCCATGGGCGATCAAGGTGTTGTAGGCCTTGGTGAAGATGATGGGAAACTTGGGTATCACGTCGTCGGCGGTCGTGCTGCTGTCGTAACCGGAGTGACTGAACTCGGCGGCATGCTCGAAGTAGTTCTTGCCGACGCAGAACATGTTGCGATGAGGGTGGATGGGCGGTTCGAGGCGCGCGGCATCGAGGGGGCGTCCTTCACCCTTGGGCACGATCCGGGCAGCCAGGGAGGCCCAGTCGCGCAGCAACTGCTGCATGTCGCCCTGGAACTCGGGCACCAGCTCGTTCAGTGGCCAGTAATGCTGGCCCGCAGCGTCGATCAAGGCGACGAGAGGCGGTTGGTCGGGCGCCGGTCGCAGCGTGGCGAATTTCATGACGATTGGCTCTCCATTGGTTTGTTTTTGGTTCTGTAATTGCCGAGGCTAGAAGCTGATTGGTACTAAATCAAGCTTGATTCTTTGTATTGGTGTACCAAATGGTCTAGATTCAGCAGAAATTGGATCCGCATGAAAGACATGAAAAAGGATGTCCAGTGAGCGAGAGGCCGATACGTGCTAATGACAACCGGGACTCACTGGCCGAGAACGGCATACGTTCGGATGGGGCCAGGGCCCTGGCGCGCTATGTACGGGCCGAGATCGCCAGCGGTCGCTTTCCTCCGGGTCATCGGCTGCCCACGGAGCGTGAGCTGAGCGATCGCTTCGGCGCCTCTCGCGGCGCGGTGAGGCGAGTGCTGGGGCACTTCAAGTCGCTCGGTGCAATCACCCAGGTGGTGGGTAGCGGCACTTTCGTCAGCGAGCGTGCCGCTGAGTCGCTCACCCCTAGCAGGGGCGAGTCTGACGCTGCCTCGGCATCGGCTGGGTCGCCGAGCGTGGGCAGCATGGCGAGGCAGGTGAGCCCGGCTCAGCTGATGGATGCCCGGATGTTGATCGAGCCGCAGATGGTGGCCTTGATCGTGCGCTTTGCCACGGCTGCCGATTTCGCGCGTATGGACGAGTGTCTCGAGCGCTCGGAGTCGGCCACCAGCATCGAAGCGTTCGAGCACTGGGACGGTGCCTTGCACCAGGCCTTTGCCGAAGCCACTCACAACAGCTTCTTCCTGCGCATTCTCGAATTGACCAACGCAGCGCGTGAAGAGGGCGAGTGGGGGCGGCTCAAGCGGATCTCCCTGACACCTGAACGCCGCAAGCGTTACGAGGCGCAGCACCGCGCCATCGTCGCGGTGCTGCGCGACCGCGATGAGCAGACCGCGCGCGTACTGCTAGAGGAACATCTGGGGGAAGTGAAGGCAAACCTGTTCGGGCGCGGCTGATGAACGAAACGCAAACCGCCGAACGCCTGGGCGTTCGGCGGTTTGCGTTTCTCTGTACGTTGTGGATGGTTCGATCAGGTGGCCGGTGCCACCGGCGCGGCGCGGTAGCTGTGCATGAGGCCGTAGTAGAACAGCCCGCCGAGTGCGGCGCCCATCATCCAGCCGTAGCCGTCGAGACCGGAGAGCGCCGGTACGACTACGGTGGAGATGGAGAACAGTGCGGCACCGCCGAATGCCATCAGCGCTCGGGTGTTCCAACCCTTCACGTAGTAATAGGCGGTACCCGGCTCGGAGGAGAACAGCTGCTGCATGTCGAGGTGCTGGCGCTTCACCAGGTAGTAGTCCACCACGATGATGCCGTAGAAGGGCGCGACGATTGCACCGAGCGCGTTGACGAAACCCGGCACGCCGATCTGGCTGATCAGCGAGACCCACAGCGCACCGACGAAGAAGGCCACCACGGCGGTGATCAGCCCGCCTACCTTGAAGCTGATCTTGCTGGGGAAGAGGTTGGCCAGGTCATAGGCGGGAGGGATGAAGTTGGCGACCAGATTGATGCCCACGGTGGCGGCGAAGAAGGTCAGCGCGGCGACGATGGTCAACGGCAGGGAGTCGACCCGCTCGACGATGTCGGCCGGGTTGGTCAGGGCATCGCCGAACAGCACCAGGGTGCCGGCGGTGATGATCAGCGCAATGAAGGAGAAGAAAGCCACGTTGAGCGGCAGCCCCAGCAGGTTGCCGAGCTTCATCTGGCGCTCGGTCCTGACGAAGCGGGTGAAGTCGCCAAAATTGATCACCACCGCGGCGAAGTAGGCCACCATGGTGCCGACGATGGCCAGGAATGCCGCCACGGCGCTGCCGCTACGCTCGCCATCGGCGCTGAAGATGGTTCCAATGGCTGGCAAGAGCTCACTGCCGGCCTGATACCAGACCACGATCATCAATGCCACCATCACCACGTAGACCAAGGGACCGGCCCAGTTGAGGAAGTGCTTGATGCGCTCGATGCCGGACCAGAAGATCGCAATCTGAAACAGCCAGACGATCACGAACGAGACCCAGGCCACCCCGGAAAGTCCGAGGAAGGTGGTTCCGTTGCCGGCGCCGAACAGCGCGACGATCAGCAGCGCCACTGCTGTGGAAGCGAAGTAGGTCTGCACGCCATACCAGAAGATGCCGATGATCGCGCGCAGCATGGCCGGCAGATTGGCGCCGCGTACGCCCATGCTGGCGCGTACCATCACCGGGAAGGGAATGCCGTACTTGACGCTGGGCTTGCCGGTCAGGTTGACCAGGAACATGACGATGAAGCCGGCGAGAATGATCGCTGCCATCACCGCCCAGCCGTTGAGGCCGTAGGTTAGGAACAGCGAGGCCGCCAGGGTATAGCCGAACAGGCTCTGGATGTCGTTGGACCAGACGTTGAAGATCTCGAAGGCCCCCCAGTTGCGGTCTTTGTGCTTCAGCGGGGCCAAGTCTTCGTTGTAGAGCGTCGGGTCGATGCGCTGAATGTCCAGCTCACTCTCTTTCATCGTCGTCACCGTTATCGTTGTGGTCGAGCGTCATCCCCGCCCACGGGGCGGGAATGCGTGTGTGGAGTCACTGGCGAAAGCGCTGGCACGGCGCCCAGTGCTGCATCAGCAGGTAGTAGGTCAGGCCGGCGGGGATCAGGCTGGCGTACCAGGAAACGGCGGAGAAGGTCAGTGCCGCCACGATGCCCACCGCGGTAGCGATGACCGCTGCGAGGTTGACGCCCTGGTAGGGGCCGCTCTCGTTATAGAGGTGGCCGAGGTCCAGCGTGCGGCGCCGAATCAGGTAGTAGTCGACCACCAGGATGGCGAAGATCGGGCCGAGGAAGGCAGAATAGGTCTGCACGAAGAGCTGCAGGCCGGCTGCGGAGTCGGGTTGTACCAGCTTCCAGGGGAACGTGGCGAAGGCCAGCAGGCCGACGATGACCGAGGAGGTGGTGAATTTCAGCTTGAACACGTCCATCAGCACGTAGGTCGGCGGCACCACGTTGTTGAGCACGTTGGTGGTGACCTGGGCGAAGGCGATGAACAGCAGCGTGGTCATCAGCAGCGGCGTGTTGTCCACCGCGTTGGCGAACACCTGGATGGGGTCGGCGGTGCCGGTGGCCTCGGAGACCATGTAGCCGATCAGGCCCATGAACAGCGTGCAGGGCAGGATCGACATAGCGTAAATGGTCGTGAGCAGGCCAGGGCCCGTGCCGCGCTTATGCTCGCGGGAATAGTCGCTGACATTGAGCATCATGGTGCTGTAGATGCCCAGGAACAGCATGGTGGCGCCCCAGAACGGCATGCCCCAGGAGCCTTCCATGGTTAGTAGGCTGGCCGAGAGCTCATCGCCATAGCGCTGCACCGTGGCATAGAACATATACATCAGCGAAACCAGAATGAAGGCACTGCCGATGTTCTCCAGCCATTTGATGCCCTGGAAGCCCATCACCGACAAGCCGATCTGCAGGAACTGGAAGGTGATGAAGTAGAACACCAGGTTGTCGAAGCCGAACAGGGTAGCCGAGACCATGTTCAGAGCCCCCGCGCCGATCCAGCTCTGGAAGCCATACCACACCACCGCTGGCACTGCCCGTACCAGGCCAGGCAAGCGGGTGCCGGCAAAGCCGAAGGCACTGCGCGCCTGCACCATGAAGGGAATGCCGTACTTGTAGCCGGCGGCACCGTTCAGGGCGAGTGCGATGCCGATCACGAAGCAGCCGATGGCGATGGCCAGGGTCGCCTGGATCAGGTTCAGCGTGCCCACCACGCTTGAACCCATGGCAAAGGTGCCGATCGACACGCAGCCACCGAACCAGGCCAGGAAGTAGGAGGTGCGCCCCATGATCCGTGTTTTCTGGGGCGCGAGGGATTCGTCGCCCAGGGCCTTGGAGACACTGGGCGCCGTCATGCCAGGATCCACGCTGGAATCCGCAGCCGCGCTATGGGGAGTGGGGTGTGGCATGGGTCTGTCCTCGCAAGTCGTTGCTCTGTGTTGTGGTTATGCCCGCTGCTGCTGTCGGGCTATGAGACATGACGTGCTTTCAAGTTGGTGTTGTTGTTATGGGATGCTGTTATGAGGCCAAGAGATCAGCGCTCCCTGGTCAGGTTCGAGTAGCCTTCGAAGCGTCCGGTAAAGGCTTTGGGACGAGGGAAGGCCAGGTCGCCATGCTTACTGGTACCGAGCCCCAGTCCGACGAGTGCCTCGGCCAGTTTCACTGCGGCCGTGACCCCCTCGATCATCGGCAGACCGACCTCGCGCGAGATGGTCTCGGTCAGGTCGGCCATCCCGCCGCAGCCAAGCACGATGGCGCCGATACCATCCTCGTCGCGGGCGCGATGGCACTCTTCGATGATGCGTGCCAGCGCCGAGGAACCGTCCTCCTCCAGGTCGAGCACCGGGATCTCGGCGGCGCGGACCCGGCGGCAGTGATGACGGAATCCGTACTGCTCCAACAGGTGTTCGGCGATGATGCCCGTGCGTGACAGGGTCGTGACCACCGAGAAGCGTGTGCTGATCAGGCTTGCCATATGGAAGGCCGCTTCGGCGATGCCGATGACCGGCGCGCGGGTCAGCTCGCGCGCGGCGAGCAGGCCGGGGTCACCGAAACAGGCGATCACGTAGGCATCGGTGGCGTCTTTCTCGCCATTCAACACTTCCTCCATGACCCCCACCGCGCTGATGGCCTCGTCGAAGTGCCCCTCGATGGAAACGGGGCCATCGGCCGGCTGGGTCGCCACGATCGTTGTACCGGGAGCCGCGATGCGTCGCGCTGCCTCGCCGATCTTGTGGGTCATGGCGACCGTGGTGTTGGGGTTGATGATGCGTAGGCGCATGCGAACTCCAAACTTTTCTTGTGAACAATAAAAAATATCTTTGTACACAAAATAGGCGTTGCACCACTTCGACGCAAGAATTTCATACGACCCTCGATGAATTGAGGTTTTTATATCAAATTCAATTGCTTGCCTGGATTTTTGTGCAAGAAGGGCCATGCATGGGTCATTAGACAAAGGTAGGGCAGGCGGGTAAGGGGAAAGGATGGCGACGATTTGTCGATAGAATTGTATACAATTAGGCTGGTAGCGTGTTGCCTGGCTGTTAGGTGCTTTCCCTATCAGCGCCAAGTCATGTTGAACAGCTCGCGTACACATCGTGTTCAAGGGTTGCAGATATCTTTAGTTTTTGTATACAAAGGTGGTGTGGCTGCCAGGTTGCTCGTAATGAAACAGGTCGGTTCTCAGGCAGTTGATACGAACAGAGCTCTTGCCATAACTGCCGGGGGCTAATAGTGGACAACCTGTTGCAACCTCAATGGATACAGTCTATTTTCTGTATTGTATACATATTGACGGGCAGGGCCGATTCAGCAGCATCAAGCCCATGCCCTGCCAGCAAGAACAAGAGGAATTGCCGATGAGCGATAGCCGTGACTATCCCCGTGACCTGATCGGTTACGGTCGGACCCCACCCCATGCCAATTGGCCGGGCCGGGCCAAGATCGCCGTACAATTCGTGCTCAACTACGAAGAGGGTGGGGAGAACTGCGTACTGCATGGCGACCCTGGCTCCGAGCAGTTCCTCTCCGAGATCATCGGGGCGGCTGCCTACCCTGACCGCCACCTCAGCATGGAGTCGATCTACGAGTACGGCTCGCGTGCGGGCGTGTGGCGCATCCTGCGCGAGTTCGAGCGTCGTGGCCTGCCGCTGACGGTGTTCGGCGTGGCCATGGCGCTGGAACGCCACCCCGAGGTAGCGCATGCCTTCAAGGAGCTGGGCCACGAGATCGCCTGTCATGGCTACCGCTGGATCCACTACCAGGAGGTGCCGGAGCACGTCGAGCGTGAACACCTGCAGCGTGCCATGGAGATCTTCCAGCGCCTCTACGGCGAGAAGCCGCTGGGCTGGTACACCGGGCGTGACAGCCCCAACACCCGGCGCCTGGTACTGGATGAGGGCGGCTTCCTCTACGACAGCGACTACTACGGTGACGACCTGCCGTTCTGGACCCGGGTGACCGACAGCCAGGGCAGCGAGCACGATCACCTGATCGTGCCCTATACCCTGGACAGCAACGACATGCGCTTCGCTGCTCCTCAAGGCTTCAACACCGCCGATCACTTCTTCACCTACCTGCGCGACGCCTTCGACGTGCTCTACGCCGAGGGCGAGGACTCACCCAAGATGCTTTCGGTGGGCATGCACTGCCGACTGCTCGGCCGCCCCGGTCGCTTCCGCGCCCTGCAGCGCTTCCTCGACCATATCGAGGCGCACGACCGGGTATGGGTCACCCGACGGGTGGACATCGCGCGGCATTGGGTGGAGCACCACCCGGCGCCATCAGCCGGTTGAGAGGGCGTGCCGATGCTGCCAAACGGAATGCCTCACCGCCCCACTGGGCTGGGCGGTGAGGCATTGGCAGGCAGTACCTCAGCCGACCCATTGCGTTGCCTGGGCGAAGGCGAGGAAGCACACCGCGATCGCTACCCAGACGCAGAACAGGGGAAAGAAGAATTTCACCCACTTCTGCCAGGGTACGCCGGCAATGGCCAGGGTGGCCATGAAGTAGCCCGAGGTGGGGAACAGGATGTTGCCGATGCCGTCGCCCAACTGGTAGGCAAGTACCGCGGTCTGGCGGGTCACGCCGATGATGTCGGAGAGTGGCGCCATGATCGGCATGGTCACCAAGGCCTGGCCGCTGCCGGAGGGCACCACGAAGTTGAAGGCCAACTGGGCGAAATACATGCCGATGGCCGACAGCAGGGTAGGCAATCCGCCGACCAGGTTGCCCAGGCCATAGACCAAGGTATCCATGATCTGGCCATCCTCGAGTACCACGGCCACGCCGCGGGCTACGCCGGCGATCATGGCGCCGACCAGCACGTCACGGAAGCCCTTGTTGAACGCTTCGCAGATGCTCTCGGTGGTCAGGCCGGCGATCAGGCCGACGACGATGCCCATGACGATGAACAGGCCCGCCATCTCCATCATGAACCAGCCCTGACGCAGCACGCCGTAGACCAGGACGCCGAAGAAGGCGAAGGTGGCGATGGTGGCCAGTTTCTGGCGGCCGTTGGCGAGCAGTGCACCTTCGTCGGTGGCATGCTGGTAAAGCGAGCATTTCTCGGCCTCGGTCTCGTCACCGTCCATCAGGCTCAGCCCGGGGTTGGCTTGCACCTGGCGCGCATAGCGCATCACGAAGTAGATGGCGGCGCCGAGTACAACGATGAAAGCCGCAGCGCGCAGGCCGACGCCGGAGTAGAGCGGCAGGTCGGACAGCTTCTGGCCCAGCCCGGTGTTGATCGGATTGAGAATACCGGTGGTGAAGCCCGCCGTAGTGGCGCACAAGGCCACGGCGGCGGCGGTCACCGAGTCGAAGCGCAGGGCGATCATCAGTGGCAGGATCACCGGCACGTAGACCAGGGCCAGCTCCTGGGTGCCGATAATGGTGGCGACCACGGCGAACACCGTCATCAGCACGGGGATCATCAGCAGGCTGCGGTTGGCGAAGCGGCGGCTGAGCTTGTCGACACCGATCTCGATGATGCCGGTGCGGCGCAGCACCATGAACATACCGCCGATCATGAAGGTGAAGAACACCACCTCGCCGGCACTCATCAGGCCTTTGGGGATCGCCAGCATGAAATCGACGATGCCAGTGGGGTTCGATGCCACATACTGGAAGGATTCGGCATCGATGGTGGTGCGGCCGTCGGGGCCTGGTATTCGCTCGAACTCACCGGCCGGGACGAAGTAGGTCGCTACCGCGGCAATGGCGATGAAGACGAACAGGATGACGTAGATATGCGGAATCTGCCAGTGACGCCGCTTGGCGTCGGTAGCCTGGGTCGTCTCGGAGGTTTGAGTCATGGGGATGCCTCGCGTTGTTGTTGGGGGTGTCGCTATAGTGGTGCGGCGCCGAGGTACCCCGGTCACGATAGGCGCCGCGGGGGGGAGTGGGCCGGGGAAGCTTGCCTGGGGCGGCCGTACGTCTCTTCCACGAGCAGGATGCGGCGTGAAGCGGTGACAATCGGCCAAGTAGGACGAGCGATGCCAGGCGGGAAGTTCCCCGTCTGAGCCTTGAACTGTGGGGGAGCTTTTCTTGCGCACGCAACAAACCGGCATGAAGCCGCACATCGGCCAGCGCATCTCGGCGCAGTATGCCGAGCTGACCACCCAGGAACAGCGGGTGGCCGGCTTCATTCTCGACCATTTCGATGATCTGGCAGTCTACAGCGCTGCCGATCTGGCTCGTCTGACTGGGGTTTCCAAGTCCACTGTCAGCCGGCTCTTCCGGCGTCTCGGCTTCGAGAGCTTTCAGGCCGTCAAGCGCCATGCCCGCGAACTGCGCAGCCGCGGCGTGCCCCTGGTGACCGAGCCTGCAGGCGTAGCCGGTAATGGAGAACGATTCAAACGCCACCACGAACGTGAACGGCAAAACCTGCGCAGCGCGCTGGAAGGTATCGAGCCGCGTGTCTTCGACGCCGTGGTGGAGAGGCTCAACGCTGCGCGCCGGGTCGTACTGATCGGTTTTCGTAACGGTTACCCGCTGGCACTCCATTTTCGTCAGCAACTGATCCAGGCCCGTAGTCTGGTCAGTGTCGCTCCCGAGCCGAATCAGTCGCTGGCCGAGGAGCTCGTGGGGCTGGGCGAGGACGACATGGTCGTGCTGTTCGGTTTTCGCCGCCGCCCCAGTCTGTTCGATGACTTGATCAACGAACTGGCCGCGATGCCTTGCCGGCTGTTGCTGATCGCCGATACCACGGCCAGTGGCTATGCAGAACAGGTGGACTGGTGGATGCAATGCCCCATCGACAGCGTTTCCGCCTTCGATAGTTATGCCAGCGCCATGAGCCTTATCAGCCTGCTTGCCAATGGGGTCCTGCATGACCGGCTCGCCGAGGGACGAGCCCGTATCGATGAAGTGAGCGAGCTCTACCAGCGGCTCGACGAACTCTCGCCCTGACGAGGCTTGCTCGCGCTTGGCGGCATCGACTCCGGAACCTGTTACCACCCCAGATACGCCTTGAGGGTCCATGGCTGGGCTCGACTCTTTGAGTGAAACGAAAGTTGCTAGACACCGTAACTCTGGGACGATAGTTTCACAAGATGGGCGGAGCCGGTTTTTTTGATCTATCTCTCAGCCTGAAACGCATATGAAGGATGACACCATGACGACAAGAAAGTACTACGCCCCCCACGGCGGTCACCCGCCCCAGACCCAACTGCTCTCCGACCGGGCGGTGTTCACCGAGGCCTACGCCTTCATTCCCAAGGGAGTGATGCGCGACATCGTGACTAGCAACCTGCCGTTCTGGGAGGCGACCCGGCTGTGGGTGTTGGCACGACCGCTCTCCGGCTTCGCCGAGACCTTCTCCCAATACATCATGGAGGTGGGGCCCGGCGGGGGCAGCGAACGCCCCGAGCTCGATCCCGCCGCCGAGGGTGTGCTGTTCGTGGTGGAAGGCGAGATGACCCTGACCATCGCCGGCGAGCGCCACGAGATGGTACCGGGCGGTTACGCCTACCTGCCGCCAGGCTGCCACTGGCAGCTGCGCAACGAATCCGATGCGCCGGTGCGCTTCCATTGGGTGCGCAAGGCCTACGAATACGTCGAGGGCATCGAGGTGCCGCAGGCCTTCGTGGTCAACGAGAACGACATCGAGCCCAACCCCATGCCGGGCACCGAAGGGCGCTGGGCCACCACCCGCTTCGTCGATCCCGACGACGTGCGCCACGACATGCACGTCAACATTGTCACCTTCCAGCCCGGTGCGGCTATCCCGTTTGACGAAACCCACGTCATGGAGCACGGCCTCTACGTGCTCGAGGGCAAGGCGGTCTATCACCTCAACCAGGATTGGGTCGAAGTCGAGGCCGGCGATTTCATGTGGCTGCGCGCCTTCTGTCCGCAGGCATGTTACGCCGGTGGCCCGGGGCCGTTCCGCTATTTGCTGTATAAAGACGTGAACCGCCACGCGGCGCTGCGCCTGGGCGCTCGCTGAGAGAGCAGAGCGCATCCGCGACCTAGGGGCTCCGGGGGGCAGCCCCGGCGATACGGGCTAACTGCCGACTGAACTCGAGGGGCTAACATGTTGGAACTCAAAGCTGAACCGCTGACGCCGGAGGCCTTCGCGCCCTTCGGCGACGTCATCGACACGCGCACGGCGGACTACTTTCACATCAACGCCGGACGCACCCGGCGCTACCATGATCTGGCCAAGGTCGAGACTCTGGGCGAGCAGGCGAGGGCGCTGATCAGCATCTTCGTCAGCCAACCCGTGTCGATCCCGTTGGAGCTCGATTTTCTCGAACGCCACCCCCAGGGCAGCCAGGCCTTCATGCCGCTGCACGAGGAACGCTTCGTGATCGTGGTGGCACCACCGGGCGATAGCATCGACTCAGCCGAGGTGCGTGCCTTCGTCACCGATGGCCGTCAGGGCGTGAACTACCGCGCCGGCACCTGGCACGCCATCCAGTCGGTGCTGGAGCGCGAAGGGGAGTTTCTGGTGGTGGATCGTGGCGGTGAAGGCAACAACTGCGACGAGTACCCGCTGGCGCTACGCATTACGCTCTGACGTCACCTCAGTAAGTAGAACTCAGGCTGCTGTTTTTGCCTGGGTTTTTTTTGTTTTTTGGATTTTATGAAAATATTTTCCAGTTTGTGTTGACGAACCAGGTTCCGGCTCCTAATCTCGGTATACAGAAATAATTTCCAAAAACAAAAGGCAGCCACTCACGGGAGGAACCGTCATGGCTCGTATGACCGCAGCAGAAGCCGCCGTTCACGTTCTCAGGAAGGAAGGCGTCGATGTCGCTTTCGGCGTGCCGGGTGCCGCCATTAACCCGTTCTACGCTGCCCTGCGCAAGGTCGGCGGTATCGATCACGTGCTGGCGCGCCACGTCGAGGGCGCCTCGCACATGGCCGAGGGCTACACCCGCACCAAG
Organism: Billgrantia zhangzhouensis; assembly: GCF_021404465.1. GTDB lineage: Bacteria > Pseudomonadota > Gammaproteobacteria > Pseudomonadales > Halomonadaceae > Halomonas > Halomonas zhangzhouensis. The sequence goes on from NZ_JABFTT010000011.1 coordinate 188,746, forward strand.
GCCGGCAACATCGGCGTGTGCATCGGCACCTCCGGCCCCGCCGGCACCGACATGATCACCGGGCTCTATTCGGCCAGCGCGGACTCCATCCCGATCCTGTGCATCACCGGCCAGGCGCCACGTTCCAGGCTGCACAAGGAGGACTTCCAGGCCGTCGACATCCAGGCCATCGCCGGGCCGGTGACCAAGTGGGCGATAACCGTGTTGGAGCCGGCGCAGGTGCCGCGCGCCTTCCAGCAGGCCTTTCAACTGATGCGCTCGTCGCGCCCGGGACCGGTGCTGATCGACCTGCCCATCGACGTGCAGATGAGCGAGATCGAGTTCGATCCGGATACCTACGAGCCGCTGCCGGCCTACAAGCCCAGCGCCTCCCGCGCCCAGATCGAGAAGGCCATGGCCATGCTCGACGAGGCGGAACGTCCGCTGATCGTCGCCGGCGGCGGCATCATCAACGCCGATGCCAGCGAGCTGCTCCAGGAGGTCGCCGAACTCACCGGCGTGCCGGTCATTCCCACGCTGATGGGGTGGGGCAGCATTGCCGACGACCACCCGCTGATGGCTGGCATGGTGGGGCTGCAGACCTCGCACCGCTACGGTAACGCCACGCTGCTCGAATCCGACTTCGTGATGGGCATCGGCAACCGCTGGGCCAACCGCCACACCGGCAATCTCGAGACCTATACCAAGGGGCGGAAATTCGTCCACGTCGACATCGAACCGACCCAGATCGGGCGCATCTTTGGCCCCGACTACGGCATCGTCTCCGATGCCAAGGCGGCGCTGGAGCTGTTCGTCGAGCTGGCCCGCGAGAGAAAGGCAGCAGGCACGCTCAAGGATCGCAGCGCCTGGGCCGAGTCGTGCCAGGAGCGCAAGCGCACCCTGCTGCGCAAGACCCACTTCGACGACGTGCCGGTGAAGCCGCAGCGGGTCTACGAGGAGATGAACAAGGTCTTCGGCAAGAACACCCGCTACGTCAGCACCATCGGCTTGTCGCAGATCGCCGGTGCTCAGTTTCTGCATGTGTACAAGCCACGCCACTGGATCAACTGCGGCCAGGCTGGCCCGCTGGGCTGGACCATTCCCGCCGCGCTCGGCGTATGCAAGGCTGACCCCGAAGCCGAGGTGGTGGCGCTCTCCGGCGACTACGACTTCCAGTTCATGGTCGAGGAGCTGGCCGCGGGCGCGCAGTTCAACCTGCCCTACATCCACGTGCTGGTGAACAACTCCTACCTGGGGCTGATCCGCCAGGCCCAGCGCGGCTTCGACATGGACTACTGCGTGCAGCTTTCGTTCGAGAACGTCAACTGCCCGGAGATCAACGAGTACGGCGTCGACCACGTCTCGGTGGTCGAAGGGCTCGGCTGCAAGGCGCTGCGCGTCACCCGGCCGGACGAGATCGTGCCCGCCCTCAAGGAAGCAAAGGAGTTGATGGCCCAGTTCCGGGTTCCGGTGGTGGTGGAGGTGATCCTCGAGCGGGTGACCAATATCTCCATGGGTACCGATCTCGACGCCATCAACGAGTTCGAGGCGCTGGCCGACGAGGGGGCGGATGCGCCGACCTCTATCGCCCAGCTCACCTAAAACCTGCGCACACAGGGGCGCTTGGGGCAGGCCGCAGAGGAGGTCCGACTCCAGGGAAGGAGTCGGTAGCGTACAGGGATGTATCCACAGCGCCTCCTCGCAGGCCTGTCGCAAGACAAGCCCCGAGCCATAACGTACGACCTAAGGAGTTCGACATGCCCAAGTTTGCCGCCAACCTCAGCATGCTGTTCGCCGAGGAGGACTTCCTCGACCGCTTCAAGGCCGCCGCCGAGGCTGGCTTCAAGGGCGTCGAGTATCTCTTCCCCTACGACTATTCCGCCGCCGAACTCAAGGCATGCCTCGACGAGCATGGCCTGACCCAGGTGCTGCACAACCTGCCGGCCGGCGACTGGGGCGCTGGTGAGCGTGGTATCGCCTGCCATCCGGATCGCGTCGAGGAGTTTCGTGCCGGTGTGGAAAAGGCCATCGACTACGCCACCGTGCTCGGCTGCAAGCAGGTCAACTGCCTGGCCGGTATCCAACCCCAAGGCGTGAGCCTGGAGCAGGCGCGGCGCACCCTGGTGGAGAACCTGCGCTACGCTGCCGAGAAGCTCGAGGCCGCCGGTATCCTGCTGCTCGCCGAGCCGATCAATACCCGCGACATTCCCGGCTTCTTCCTCAACCGCACCGAGCAGGCGCTGGCGATCTTCGATGAGGTGGGCAGCCCCAACCTCAAGCTGCAGTACGACATCTACCACATGCAGATCATGGAGGGTGACCTGGCGCCGACCATCGAGAAGCATCTGGGCCGCATCGCCCACGTGCAGTTGGCCGACAATCCGGGCCGTCATGAGCCGGGCAGCGGCGAGATTCATTACCCATTCCTGTTCGCCCATCTCGACCGGCTGGGCTACGACGGCTGGATCGGTTGCGAGTACAAGCCGGCCACGACTACCCAAGAAGGTCTGGGCTGGCTGGATCGGTGAAACGCTGTTGCGCTCGGCATCTCGGCCGCCGGCGGTGCTCGCAATCCTCATTGAGCACCCAGTCAACTCCGGTTGCTGCGCGCCGGCGGCGGCCAACCTGCCTTCGCTCACGACGCGTTTCAGAACGTTTGCCTACGATCACCACAAAGACAAGCTGAAAGGAGAAGCATCATGAGCAAGATCGGTTTCATTGGCCTTGGCATCATGGGCCGCCCCATGGCGGGGCATCTGCTGGATGCCGGCCACGAACTCGTCACCGTCAAGCGCGGCACGCTGGACGCCACCCTGGCCGAGAAGGGGATGCGCGAACTCGACAGCCCCCACGCCGTGGCCGAGCAGGTCGAGGTTGTCATCACCATGGTGCCGGACACCCCCGACGTCGAGCAGGTGCTGTTCGGCGAGGGCGGCGTCATTGAAGGGCTCAAGCCGGGCACCCTGGTGATCGACATGAGCTCCATCGCCCCCATTGCCACCCAGGGCTTCGCCAAGCGCATCCATGAGGCTGGCGGCGAATATGTCGACGCGCCGGTTTCCGGTGGCGAGGGCGGCGCCATCAACGCGGCGCTGACCATCATGGTGGGCGCCACCGAGGAGGGCTTCGAGCGTGCCCGGCCGATTCTCGAGGTGATGGGCAAGACTATCACCCATATTGGCGGCCACGGCGCCGGCCAGACCTGCAAGGTGGCCAACCAGATCGTCGTCGCGCTGACCATCGAGGCGGTGGCCGAAGGCCTGCTGTTCGCCTCGAAGGCGGGCGCCGACGTGGCCAAGGTGCGCGAATCGCTGCTCGGCGGACTGGCGCAATCGAAAATCCTCGACGTGCACGGCGAGCGCATGATCAAGCGTACCTTCGACCCGGGCTTCAAGATCAAGCTGCACCAGAAGGACCTCAACCTAGCCCTGGAAGGGGCGCGCAGCCTCAACCTGGCGCTGCCCGGCACTGCCAACGCCCAGCAGCTGTTCCAGGCCTGCGTCGCGCATGGCGGTGGGGAGTGGGATCATGCCGGTATCCTGCGCGCGCTGGAGGTGTTGGCCGATCATGAGGTGGGCAACTGAGCTGCGTACATTGAGGAGGCGCTATTCGGCCCGCCAGTCGCGCAGACGGTAGGCCAGGCTTCCCTGCGGTGGGCGTCGGGCCGTCGTCCACCAACCGGCCGTACCCCATGCGGCCTTGACCCGGCGGCGGGATTCCGAATTGTACCCGCCCGTCGCCGGGCTTTTTTCTCTCTTTGCCTGCTGCTACCGTCGAAGCCTGTCGCCAGTGAGGTGTATATCCATGACTCCCGATCTTCCTTCCCTCGACTCAACGACGGACGTGGCAGCATGGTTGCGCCAGCTCGCCGATGTTGCCGTGACTGCCGTGCATCCCGATACCCTGGTCGCCGACCTGCTACCCGACCCTCCTCCAGGGCGCACCGTGGTGGTGGGCGCCGGCAAGGCCGCTGCGGCCATGGCGGCCGCGCTGGAGCGCGCCTGGCAAGAGCGCTGTCCCGATGCGCCGCTCTCCGGGCTGGTCGTCACGCGCTACGGACATGGCGAGCCATGCGAGGTGATCGAAGTACTCGAAGCCTCTCACCCGATGCCCGACGGCCTGGGCGAGAAGGCGGCCCGGAGCATGCTTGAAGCCGTTATGGAACTGGGCGAGGACGACCGCGTGATCGCGCTGATCTCCGGCGGCGGCTCGGCGTTGATGACGCTGCCTGCCGAGGGCATCTCACTTGCCGACAAGCAGGCCATCAACCGCGAGCTGCTGCGCTGCGGGGCACCCATCGGCCAGATGAACACGGTGCGTCGCCACCTTTCGGCGATCAAGGGGGGGCGCCTGGCGGCGGCGGCGCATCCGGCCCAGGTGGTGACCTGGCTGATCTCCGACATCCCCGGCGACGTCGCCACGCAGATCGCCTCGGGGCCGACCCTGCCGGATCGCTCGACCCCGGCCGATGCCTTGGCGGTGCTGGAGCGCTATGGCATTGAGGTGCCCGCTCACGTGCGTCGCCATCTGGAGCAGGCTCAAGGAGCGCCATCGCCCGACGACGAAGCCTTCGAACGCGACGACAACGTCACCCTGGCGCGTGCCCGGGATGCGCTGGAGGCGGCCAGGGCTGCGGCCGAAGCGGCCGGCGTGACGGTGAAGGTGCTGGGCGACGACCTGGAGGGCGAGGCCCGCGAGCTGGGGCGTGCGCAGGCGCGCCTGGCGCTCGAGGCCCACGACGAGGTCGCTTCGCCATTGCTGATCCTCTCCGGTGGCGAGACCAGCGTCACCGTGCGCGGCGACGGCCGCGGCGGGCGCAACGTCGAATACTTGCTGGGACTGTTCGAGGCGCTGGAAGGTGCTGCGGGCATCCACGCCCTGGCCATCGATACCGATGGCATCGATGGCTCCGAAGACAATGCCGGCGCGCTGCTCTCGCCTGATGATTGGAACCGTGCCAAGGAGCAGGCCCTCGAACCGGCCCATTACCTGTCACGTAACGACGCGTATACTTTCTTCCAGGCATTGGATCGGCTGATCGTCACTGGGCCGACTCGAACCAATGTCAACGACTTCCGTGCCATTCTGGTCTTGCCGAGGACACCATGACGCTTCCGCCACACGCTCCCATTCACGAGCCCATCCGCCGCACCAAGATCGTTGCCACCTTGGGGCCGGCCAGCGATCGCGAGGGCGTGCTGGAGGCGATGATCCGCACCGGCGTCGACGTAGTACGCCTCAACTTCTCCCACGGCAGCG
>NZ_JABFTT010000012.1 GCF_021404465.1 Billgrantia zhangzhouensis
CCGCGGCGTCGTGTGATCAATACAGAGCTGGCCAGCAGGGTAAAGCTGGCCCTGGAGCGCTTTCCCACCTACGGCTATCGCCGTCTGGCGTGTGTCCTGGGTGAGAATCGCAAGCCGATACAGCGAATCCTACAGCTGAAGGGTTGGCAGGTGCGCAAGCGGCCTCAGGGCTTTCGGCCTCGCGCGAGGAGCCTGCCGTCAGTCGCCTCAAGGCCCTTTCTTGAAGACGGCATAGGGCGTTGCTCCCATCATGTTGCGGGCCTGATGCAGTCGTCTCGTGTCGTAGGTGACCAGATGGTCGTCCAGGTCCTGCTGCATCTCTTCTAAGGCCTCGTACCACTTTTCCCCAGAAGAAAATATTACTCCGCCGCATTCGATGAGTCGGGCTTGGGCCTGTATCTCTTCGACCGTTGAGCCTGAATGGTGAATTTTGATGAGTGCGGCTACGCTGAATGAGAGAGGAGTGCTGACACACTAAGAGCTGAGCTGCTTGAGACTAACGTCTGACAACAGCTCTTAGTGAGACGCTGTGCCGCAGCGGTGCCTAAAAGAACAATGACAATACGCAGGAGATAGCTCATGGAGCGTCCCGATTTCGTCAAGCGGGCTGATGTGGCCCGGCTCATACCCGTCGTCGCCGATACCAGCCGTGAGCAGCGAGCCGCTTCTGTCTTGCTGGCCGCCCTGCGGGGTGTGCATGAGTTTCGTCAGCAGATGCTGGCGTCGCTGGGTGTGCGTGTGGGCAGCCGCGCGGCATTGGGGGCTTGGACGGAGATCGTTCTGGAAGCCGAGCCGGACGCCGCCAAGAATGACCGACCGGACGGCTTGCTTGTGCTGAAATCGGGCCGCAAGACCTGGACGGCTCTGATCGAAGCCAAGATCGGCAACGCCGAAGTGGGGGAAGAGCAGCTGAAGCAGTACCTGCTGCAGGCCAAGAAGCACAAGGTCGATGCTGTCATCACCATTACCAATCAGTTCGTGGCCATGCCTTCCCACCATCCGGTGAAGGTGCCCAAGTCGATGCTGAAGGGCATCGAGCTATACCACTGGTCCTGGATGTACGCCGTCACTCAGGCGACGCTATTGCTGGAGTCAGGTGAAATCGCTTCCCCAGACCAACGCTTCCTGCTGGAGGAGGTGCTGCGCTACTTGAGCCACGATTCCAGTGGCATTACACGCTTCGACAGCATGAATCGAGAATGGAAAGAGGTCGTCGGCAAGGTCAAGAGCGGCGCTGTGCTGAGCAAGAATGCGGAAGAAGTCGAGAATACGGTTTCGAGCTGGCACCAGGAGCAGCGCGATTTGTGTCTGGTGATGAGTCGCCAGCTAGGCAGGCCCGTAAAGCTGAAGCTGCCGAAAGCGCATCGCATTGACCCGGTTGTTCGACTCAAGGAAGACTGTGATCTGCTTGCCAAGCAGAAGGTGCTCTGTTGCTGCCTTGAGGTGCCCGATGCTGCCGCAGATCTCAATGTCACCGCAGACCTGACCAAGCGGACCATTGTCTGCTCCATGCGCCTCGCAGCCCCTCAGGACAAGAAGCGTAGCTCAGCGAGGGTGAACTGGTTGGCGAAGCAGCTCACTCGTGCGGAGACGGAGAGCATGTTCGTCAAAGCAGTGCGGCCAGGACGAGCGGAAGAAACCCAAGAAACCCTGGCGCGTGTGCTGGAAGACGCAACCACCTTGGAGTCACCCGCTACCGATGTGGTGCCTAGCGCTTTCGAAATCTTCTATATGGCGGATCTTGGGCACCGTTTCGCCGGGAACAAGATATTCATCGAGGAACTGGAGAAGGCCGTGCCGCATTTCTATCAGCAGGTTGGCCAGCGGCTCAGAGCCTGGGTAGCACCGCCGCCGAAGCTTCATCGACGCGACCCTGCGGCGCAGATCGATGAGGAGATCGATGAGCCGGTTGAGTTGGCCGCGGCCGACTTTCAGCCGCCAGGCGATAAAGAACTAAACAAGGTCGGGCCCGGCTTTGCTTGGCCACAGCTATAGCGTAGCTGGTCCACAAGTTTGCTGAGTGCCTGACACGAGCGATCCGGCCCCACTGGGCCGGATCGTTTTTTGGTGCAGCGCTTTTTTCTACCGCCGCTGGCGACTAGTCAACCAGAAGAGTGAAGCCAAGGTGAACGCCGCCATGCCCGCCGTATAGGCGGTGAGGGGCCAAGCGGTGTCGCCACCCAGCCCTATCACGACGCCCGTTCCTATCACACCGACGATGAGGCTCTGAACGCAGAAATGCAGGGCGACGGCGGTGCCCGCCATTTCACTGAATTCCTGAAGTGCACCATTGGCAGTAACGGCAGTGGTGAACACGATGCCGACGGCAGCTAGCCACATCGGCAAGATGAAGGACCAAAAGGAGGGCGGTAGAAATATTTCGCCCAGCCCTAGCAGGCCGGCACTGAGTAGTAGCACCAGCATGCCGCGTAACACGCTGCCGGGGACACCCCAGCGTGCTACGAAGCTCTTGGCGAAGCGCGTCGTGGCGATCATGGAGAGGGCTACTGTGGCAAAGGCGAAGCTAAAGCCCAGTTCTGAGAAGCTGGCCCTGTCGATCAAGACACGTGGAGCTGTGGAAAAGAACACGAAGAACGAACCCATGGCCGTGCCGAAAGCCAGCGTATAGGTCCAGAAATTAGGGCTCCTCAACACGGTCCCGAAGCCGGCTCTACTGGTTTGTGTCCTGATTTGGCGTGTCTCATGCCACTTGGGTAGTACGAAGACGAGCATTATGAATGCCGGAATCCCGAGCGCAAGGAAGATGGCACGCCAGCCGAGAGCGCTCGCGATCAAGGCGCCCGCAATAGGGCCAAGCGCGGGCACGAAGGCGAGCATGGCGTTCAACAAGCTATAGATAACCGCACTTTCAGGCCTCTCGGCATAGACGTCTCGAACTGTGGCGAAGACTGCTACCAACATGGCGGCCGCCCCGGTTGCTTGCACCAGCCGTAGCAGAACGAAAAGCCAGGCCGAGGTCGTGGTCGCAAGGGCGAAGGAGGTCGCAGCAAAGGCCAGTGCGCCACCAAACAGAATCGGGCGCCGGCCGAAGCGGTCTGACAGTGGCCCGAAGAGGATCTGCCCCACGCCAAGCATAATCATGTAGAGAGTGAGGGTTAGCTGAACCACCTCGGGCGTGGTTGCGAGAATGCCCGGCATAGCGGGAACGATCGGCAGGTAAATATCCATACCGAGGGAAGCGAGAATGTTGAAGGGAGCCAGCAGCAGCAGGGCCGCCGGCAGGCTGTACGTCCACAGCCGAGGGTTTTGAGCAGGCACGATGAAATCTCCGCGCAAATCGAGGTATTTGGCGGCGGCCTACATGTAATGGGTCAGGTGGGCCAAGCAGGCTGCCGCAACAACGAGGAAGCAAGGTTGTTGCGGCTTAGCGGTCTGACTTCTTAGAGTCCATGCGTGCGTGCCTCTGTGAATTGGCCTAACGGCGCCATGGATACTACCAGCCAAGGGAAGAGACTGGCCAGTGTCTCGATCTATCGAGCCTTTGCGGTGCTCCCTGCGCTGAAATTTCGTCACGCGACACTTGGGAATAGGCATTCCTACGCTAATTCCAACCAGTACGTGAATCTACAAAAACGGGCGCCTCAAGGGCGCCCGCTTTCGTTATGACTTGGCTTTCAGAATCTATCGACGCGAAACGGTGCCATATCCACCGCGGGTTCTTCGCCATCCATCATCTGGGCGAGCAGTTCGCCGGTGGCCGGGCCGAGGGTAAAGCCCTGATGGCCGTGGCCGAAGGCGAGCCACAGCCCTTCCTTGTTGGGGGCGGGGCCGATCACCGGCTTCATGTCGGGCAGGCAGGGGCGGGCACCTTTCCAGGGCTGGCTGTCGCGACGCTTGCCCAGCGGGAACAGCTTGCGTGCCACCTTCTCGGCGGCGGCCAACTGCTTGTACTGGGGCGGCGATTCCAGGTCGGCCAGCTCGGCGCCGGTGGTCAGGCGAATGCCGGCGCGCATGGGTTCGAGCAGGAAGCCCTTCTCGGCGTCCATCACCCAGTGGTTGAGCTTGGCATCCCCTTCGGCGGAGTAGTGCATGTGGTAGCCGCGCTTCACGAACAGCGGCACTTTCATGCCCAGCCTGGCCAGCAGCTCTCCGGCCCAGGGGCCCAGGGCCACCACCACCTGCTCAGCTTCCAGGGGGCCTTCGCTGGTATCGACTCGCCAGCCGCCCTCGACCTGGAGCACGTCCTCGACGCTGGCCTTCATCACATGGCCGCCCTGTTCGGCAAAGCTGCGGGCGTAGGCCTGCACCAGGCCGCCCGGGTCCGAGACCATCCAGGGCTGCGTCCAGTGGATCGCCCCGACCAGCCCCTTGCCCAGGTGCGGCTCCTTGGCGTAGAGCGCCTCGGCGTCCAGCACCTCATACTCCACCCCGAAGCGCTCGTGGTTTTCCTGGGCTTCTTTCTGGCGCTCCTCCAACTCCTTTTGGGTGCGGTAAAGCTCCAGCCAGCCGCCCTTGCGCACCAGCGCCTCGGCGCCGGCGGCCTCGATCATCGGCGCGTGGGCATCCTGGCAGCGCATGATCAGCGAGGCCCACTCGGTCACGATGCGCTCGTAGCGCTTACCGCTCGAGTTCAGCCAGTAGTCCAGCAGTGGGCCCGCCGCGCTCAGCATGCCGGTGGGGCGGTAGCGGATGTCCACCTGGCGGTTGGGCACCACTCGCAGCAGGGTGGCGATATCGCGGGGGAAGGCGTAGGGGCGCACCGCCTCGCGCTGGATGATGCCGGCATTGCCGAAGGAGGTCTCGAGCCCCGGCTCGCGGCGGTCCACCAGCGTGACGCTATGGCCGCGACGCACCAGATGCCAGGCCACGGATACGCCGACCATGCCGGCACCAAGAACGATGATTTTGCGGGCCATGAAGGTCTCCCTGCCGATGGAAAATGGAAAGCTCCGCCGGGGCAGAGTCTGTCATTGCGCGGAGTTTATCAGTACTTCCCGGAAAATCGGCTACCTGCTGAGAATTAAGATAAAGACACCATATCTGCATGTAATGGCAGAATATTTGCCCGTGTTAACTGGGATGAATGGGGTTTTGTTTGTGGCTGGCTGTTGGGCCTGCTTGCGCCATTACCGATAGTGTAGGTGCTGCACTGAGCTGAGGGCCGCCATGGTCCACTCAACCGCTCCCAATTTCCCACCGCTCCGGCAGCTTGCGGCAGTTGCTCAACAGGCGCTGGTGTAGCCTCTCCAGTAGCGTTTGCTCGGTGCCTTGGTGCGTTTCGGAACTCAGGTTTGCGAGGGTAGCGTCGATGGCTGCCGGCATTCGTTCGGCGAGTTCGAGGCCTTGCTTGATGAAGTAGCGCGGCTGGAACCGCATCGAACGTGCCAGCGCTTTGAGGTGTGAGCGTTCGATGCTGCCGGGACGATCCTCACCATTGATGCGAAACGCGAAGCGGCGGGCGAGGCCGCTATAGAGCGTGGTGCTCATCAGGTCATAGAACGGTGCCAGCCGGGGGCCTTCCTCGGTGTAGAGAATGGCGAGGTTCTTGGCATGGCTATCGTTGTTGCCGATCAGCAGGTTGAAGAAGAACCAGGCGATCAGGCGCTGCAAGTCCTGGGCTGGCGCTCCCACCTGCTGCATGAGCTCACGACAGCGCGCCAGGCCCGGGCCGCCGTCGCTTTCGTACTTGATCAGCGAGGGTGTACCGGCAAGCTGGCAGAAGTCGAGCTGATGCAGGCGACGCAACCGGCCCTGTTCGTCGGGCACCCGATCGTAGCGGCGCACGAGGCAGGCGCGGGTGTCGGGTTGGTAGCTGGCTTCGGCGACTTCGAGCCCGAGTTCGGCGGCCAGCTGCATGCAGAAGGTCTCGTTGATGGCGCTGGCCCATACGCCTCTCAGGCCTTGAATATCCGGCTTGAGGATATGGCTGGAAGGGGCAGATCCTTCCGGGATGGCGGGGCTTCCGTCTGCCTGCACCATCAGCAGCAACTTGTTCTGGGCGCCGGCCAGCGAGATCCGCGCCTCTTCGCTCTGCTGCGAGAGCAGAGGCCCCCGCTCCTTGTGCCGTAGGTGTTCCGCTAGTGCTTGCCAACTGGTGGGCCGATAGTGCGGCGGAGCGGGTGTTTCTCCTGGCGGCAGCAGGGTGAAGCCGCTGGCCGTGTCTCCGCCGGTGGCCTTCAGCAGCCCGAATACGGTAGTGGTGTGGTGGCGAAGCTCGAGGTGATGGCGCAGGTCGCCTTCCGGCAGCAGGTTTTCGAAATAGGCCAGTACCACATCGCCTACGTGCACCTGCTGCGAGAGGGGCAGGGTGGGTGAGAGACTCACCGCTTCAGGGTGCGCCAGCCAAGCGGGGGCATACTCGAAGCGCAGCGGTTGGGCGTCATGCAGCCGGCCGACATGCCTGTCGCCGTGGTAAAGCTCCAGGGTATCGTCACTCGCCATGGCGGTTGCCACCCTTGCGCCGCACCACCACCTCGAGCCCCATCAGGTCGAGTACGTCCAGCACCTTCTGCAATTGCAGTGTCGGCTTGCCGCGCTCCAGGTCGACGATGAAGCGATTGCCGGTGCCGGCGAGGCCGGCTAGGTCGATCTGCAACAGCCCCTGCTCGGCGCGCAACTGACGCACCAGCTTGCCGAGGTCTTCGCTGTGACGAATGGTAGCGGCCTGGGTAGGCGGGGAGTCAGTGGTCGGCATGGCAAATCCGCTGGCAATTACCGTTCGGTAATTCTAGGCATGGATTTACTGATTCGCAATGAGAAAATTACCGATCGGTAATTATTAAGATGATCAAGGCTCGGTTTGCAGTGAAAGTTACCGATCGGTAATTTTTTCAAGGTCGCTCTTGCTTTATGCAGTATTTCCCGGGTTATCGCGCAAGGCCGCGGATCTTGGCCTCGCCTTCCGTCAATACGCTCCATGCCTGGCGTCTCAGCGCCTCGTCTCCTGCTGTCATCACTTCCAGCAGCCGGCGCTTCTCGGTCAGGTAGACCCGGGCGAAGCCGCGGTCTCGCGCGACGATGCTGATGGTGTTGTCGATCAGGTCGGCGTACTTGATGGTCTGCGCCTCCGGGGAAACCTGAGCCAGCCTGTCGCGCTCCAGCGCCTTGCGGTGAGCGCGGTTGCCGATTTCCGGATCGATGAATTGATCCGTCAGTTCCTGAACCAGGACGGCGACCCGCTGGCCGAAGCACTCTTCGATGTCCAGCGCCGTCACGGCGGTATCCTCGAGCACGTCGTGCAGGTGGGCGGCGGCGATCATCTCTGCTGTTGCCGCCTCCACGGCCGCCACCATTTCTGCCACGGTCGCCGGGTGCTGCCAGTAGGGCTCGCCGGTGTACTTGCGTCGCTGGCCCACGGCTTGATGGGCGGCCCCGCTGAACAGCGCCGCCCGTTCGGCTATGTCGTCCATCGTGGTAACTCTCTCCGCGCCACCTTCTACTCTCATCTTTTACTATCATGATGCCAGAGTTCGCTCGGCCTCGGGTTTCCACGTGGGTGCACGCAGGGGGAGGGACCGAGTTACCTATCCCCGCCCTGAGACTCTTGGGCAGATCGGTCGGACCGACCGCAGGCGCGGTATCGGCGGTGCCAAACGCCTGGCTGATGAGCAGGGTGTCTTCGTATAGCTGGAGAGGGGTGAACTTGCCGTCATCCACCTTCAGATGCAGAGCAACGGGGGTCGTGAAGTTTTGCCATTCTGCTCGATGGTGCGGGAGAAGGTGCACAGGATAGGATGACGGCATTCTTATCGTCCGAACATAGTACGGCTACATATACCAGCCGGACTGCAGCCTATCCGGCACCTCAGGTTGGGGTTAGAGAGGGGGGGGGGCTCCCCTCCTAAGCGATCTAACTCGGATGGTACTTACATTTTTCCTGGCAGCCACAGGGCGATATTCGGGAAAGCCAGCAGCAGCGCAAGCATTATGAAGGCCGTAAAGATGAAAGGCACCAGTCCTTTGAAGATCTCCTCCAGCTTGACGAGATTCCCCGCCGCGCCTTTAACCACGAAGCAATTCAGCCCGATAGGGGGAGTCACGGCGCCGATCTCTGCGAGAATGATCACATAGACACCGAACCAGATTGGATCAAAGCCAAGGCTCATCATGACCGGATGCGTGATGGGCAAGGAAATGGCGAGAAGCGAAGGGGCGTCCATCAACATGCCGATGAGCAGGTAGACTAAGGTAACGATTGTCACCACCATCCAAACGCTCAAGGTGCCGTTGACAAGTATGTCCTGAATGAAGGAAGACACTCCGCTGAGCGCGAGGAAGCGGGCGAAGATGAGGCCGCCAATAATAATGGCGAAGATCATTGCCGTAAGCACTACCGTTTCTGTCAAGCACTGCCCTAGCTTTATTTCACGAATGTTGCAACGAATGAGCGCCATGATAAAGGTCGAGAAAGCGCCCACTGCGCCAGATTCGGTGGGGGTGAAAACGCCACCGTACAGGCCTCCCAGCATGATCGTGATGACAAGAACCAAGGGGCCGATCATCCGAAGCGACCAGAGCTTTTCCTTCAAGGTATAGACGCTGTCATTCGCTGGGGCTTTTTCTGGAGAAATCAGAGAAATTGTCAGTACAGTCGCCGCAAGCAGGACGGCAAAGATGGCGCCGGGTATGATGCCAGCTATCAAGAGTTTGCCTATCGCAGCATTGGTCAGGATGCCATAGACGACAATCAGTGCACTAGGTGGAATGAGTACCGCGAGCGTTCCCGCGATTGCAATGGAGGCCGCGGCAAATCCACGATCATAACCGCGCTGTACCATTTCCGGCATCGCCAATTTCGTGAACAGGGTTGCGGTGCCGACACTGGAACCAGAGGCCGCACCAAAAGCTGCCGTGGCACCTGTACTAGCAAGCGCGAGGCCTCCCGGCAAACGACCAAACCATTTTGAACAGGCCTCGAAGAGGTCGTCACCGATTCCGGCGCGAATAGCGAAGAAACCCATGAGAAGAAACATTGGGATGGCGCTGAAGTGAAAGGCACTAACCACTGGGTAGATGATTGTGCCAAGCAGTGATATCGACGGTATCCATCCGCTCATCAAGAGTATGCCACCGAACCCTATACTGAATAGCGCGAGCATGATCGGCGCGCCACACAAAATGAGAACGAAGAGGAGACCGGTCCCCGCAAGGCCGATGAATAGATCAGACATGATTTACCCTCGAAGATTCGTTCGAGTTGGTGTCCAGGGAGTCGTTTTCGACAGGCATGAATTTCGAATCGAGAATCGTCCCGATCGCTTCGAGTGCGAACTGGATGGTCAGAAGGCCGCAGCCTACACTGACAGCGAGCTTGGAGGGCCAAAGCGGAAATTGAATCGCTGCCCCCCAGACCATTTCATTCACTTGGTAGGAGCGCATTCCGTATCGAAACGTCCCCAAGGTAGCTGCCGCAAAAACCAAGCAGCCGAGGACCATCCAAAGTGCGTAGATGGCCCTTTGTACGCCAGCCGGGAAACGATGTGAGAAAGCTACCGTTCTCACGTGTTCGCGTTTCATCAGCGTGTAACCTAAAGGGAATGTGATGCACAGGACCAGTAGGGCCTGACTGATTTCGACCGATGCCGGAATGGGAGCGTTAAATACGGTTCGCAGCAGGGCGCTCAGTGCAATTAGCCACATGATGATGAAGGTGGCGATTCCAGAGATCAGCGCTGCCAGAAACAGTATCTTCCCGTACAGCCGATAGACCGTTTTGAACGTGCGTGCTAGCATCTGGCGATATCCTCCGCCATTGAGAATATGGAGCGAAGCCCTCGGCCTCGCTCCACGTGGTAGTAGTGACAATCACTCGGTGATGTCGTCCACAACGCGTTGAGCATCCTCTGGGGACATTCCAGCTGCTATTGCACGCTGGACCCAGCTTTCCCTTGCGGCCTGAACGCCTTCGGCTTGAAGGGCCACCTCAAGAAATTCATCGTCTGGGAAGTCGATGATTTCAACCAAGTTTTCCTCTTCCCAATGTGCCTTTATGCGAGCCTCTTCTTCTTCAAAAAGGCGCAGAAGCTCATCCAGATGTTCATGCTTTATTTCTTCCAATATGGCTTTATGATCTTCGGGAAGTGCATTGTATTTATCGAGATTCATCGCAATGATCTGACCCCAGTTGGCACCGAGGGGAACGTCGATAAAGTAGGATGCCACTTCATGAAGCTGGAACGAGTCCACGAAGCCAATATCGGAAGTCGTACAGTCGAGAATGTTGTTGCTCATTGCCTCGTACATTTCGACATCAACGAAGCTGACTGGAACACCGCCTAAGGCCTCGACCAGAGCCGGCAGGGCCACGCCGTAGGTACGAATACGCTTGCCTCTGAAATCTTCGAGAGTTTCGATCGGTGTAGTGCAGAAGAATCCGTAATTCGAGAGTGGGCGCACTGTGATCAATTTTGCGTTATAGCGTGCCAACTCTTCGGAGAAGGCTGGTATCTCTTCGTGCCATTCAAGCCAAAGCTCTCCGACCTCTCTCTGATTCCGCGTGTTCGGGGTGAAAAAAGGCAGTGCGTTGTTGATCGGCATCTGTTCGGGGAAGTAGGGGACAACGATGTTGCCCATGTGGATCATGCCGGTTTCGATGGCGGTGGGGGTTTCCTGGACAGAAGCTAGTACTCCGCCGAACTGAATTCGGAACTGTAGCTCCCCCTCGGTTCGTTCGTTCACTTCCTCTGCCATCCACTCGGCAGCCTTGGTGTACATGTTACAGCATTCCGGGAAATGATCTCCCCAACGCAGGGTTTCGGCAATCACCGTATTGCTCATGGTTGCCGTGAGCATGGCTGCACCGAGGGTTGTCGATTTTATGATTTTCATTACCCCTCCTAAAGGAGAACTAAACGGATTTTCATTGCCCCGCCTATTACTGCCGACGATAGCGCTCTGCGCGTTTACCGAGGCTGTGCGCAGTTTCGCGCGATACGCAGCATGGGTGGGTGCCGTCACTACGTAGGATTCTGTTGTTTTGCCCGGGACTTTGAGCCCGTCCCTCTCCTACCTCTATATTTTTGTCATACTGTCCGACAATATGTCAATGTGAAATGTAGATCGTAATGCCGTACGGCGCTTGTACACTTCGCATCGCTTAATAATTCTTTGCGTTTTCAATGAGCTAGCCTCCAGTCTCCTCGCGATTGCGCTGCCTCGCCGACGCTGCCTGAGACGAATGCGCTGGGTGCCGGTAGTGCCGAAGGGAAGGAGACGGATGGAGGCTCTACATTCGGGGGCACGGAGCGGTTCGGGGACAAAGGGTTTCTCACCCCGAGCCGGAGGTTCGGGTTTTTGCGTTATATTTCTGGCGGATATTCGAGCTTAGGGCCAGGATAAGCAGACCCAGTGATAGCACCAGGACAGCTGCACTGATCGGGCGCTCGAAGAAGATGCTGTAGTCGCCTCGTGAGATGATCAATGCCCTGCGGAAATTTTCCTCAAGCAATGGACCAAGGACAAAACCGAGCAAGAGGGGAGCGGGCTGGAAATTGAGAAGCCGCATGCCATAGCCCATGATTCCCAGGATGAAGACCAGATAGACGTCGAAGACTGATCGATTGATGCTATAAACGCCGATGCAAATCAGCCCGATGACTGCGGGGTAGAGGAGGCGATAGGGTGTTTGAAGAACGGCGACCCAGAACCGGATGAGCGGAACGTTGAGTATCAGGAGAAAGACGTTGCCGATCCAGAAACTTGCGATCAGCCCCCAGAATACAACAGGCTCGTTGCTGATCATGGAGGGACCCGGGGTAATGCCGTGGATCATCATCGCACCCAGGATCAGGGCCATGGTCGCGGTGCCGGGGATGCCCAGCGTCAAAGTGGGGATGAAGGCGGTCTGGGCCGCTGCATTGTTGGAGGATTCCGGACCTGCGATTCCTTCTACGGCTCCTTTGCCAAAGCGTTCTGGATGGCGCGAGACGCGTTTTTCGATGGCATAGCTGATGAACGAGGCGACCGTTGCCCCTGTGCCCGGAAGGGCACCGAAAAGGCTACCGATGGAGGTGCCGCGCATGATCGGTAAAACGGACCGCCGAGTTTCGCTCCAGGTGGGTAGCATGTCTCGCATCGAAACCTTGATCCTGGGGTGTTGGCGAGATGCATAGCGGACTGAGGCGATGATTTCCGATACGCCGAACAGGCCCATGGCGACGGCGACGATGGAAATACCATCATAGAGTTCGCGCATGCCGAAGGTTAACCGAGGAATGCCGGTGTTCACGTCCATGCCGACCGTCCCAAGCCCAAGTCCAGTAAGCACCATGGCTATGCTCTTGATTTGAGATCCCTGCGATATGGTCGAGGCCGCGATCAGACCAAATACGATGACCGAAAAATATTCCGGAGCACTAAAATTGAGTGCCAGCGCAATAAAGGTTGGGGTAAGTGCGATCAGCAACACGATACCGATAGACCCGCCGATAAAGGAGGCGATGGCCGTAACGAAGAGCGCAACACCGGCCCGGTTGTTCTTGGCCATGGGATAACCGTCGAGGCACACGACAGCAGAGGAGGTGGTGCCTGGCAAATTGAGCAGGATAGCCGCGATTGACCCTCCGTATTCTGCACCATAGAAGATGCCCGCCAACATGATGAGAGCGGAAAGCGGTTCAAGATAGAAAGTTACCGGAAGGAGCAGTGAAACCGCTGCCAAGGCGCCAACACCTGGCAGAACGCCAATGAAGGTGCCTACGAATACACCGGTAAAGCAGTAAAAAAGGTTCTCGACCGTTAGCGCTTGTGAAAAGCCAAGGAGAAGGTTTTCGATCATTTGTGCCTCACAATGGCCAGCTGAATGGTGGCATGCGCAGCCCCAGGAGCAGCACAAAGATTATCCAGCTGAAAACCGACAGCATTGCTGCAACCAATATCGACTGCATCCAGTCGAACGCCCTGTCGCCCATGGCTGAAATCACAACCGCAGCCACCAGGGCGGGAATGAAACCGAAAATACGTACCAAGACGGCAAAGGCCAATATCGCTGCTGTGACGCTGAGGAAAGGTGCGAAATCTGCGCTCTCCGTTGCTGGGCGCCGATCTAAAAGAGCGATGAGTGCTGCGCTGCCTACGAGTAGATAGCCGATAAGTTGGGGAAAATACCCCGGCCCCATCGACCGGGCCGTACCAACGTCAAGGCCTGCCGACCCCAGTATGAAGCCTCCGCCCAAGAGGGCGACGGCCCCTGCCGAGAGATATGCGGAAAGGGCGTTGTCGGACATCTCGCCAGCCTCCTCCGTGTGATGAAAGGGGGCGCTGCTTGGCCGCAGCGCCTGCGATGCTTTAGTCCATGTCGGTGAGTACGGAGAGCCAGCGCTCGACGTCCGATTGGATCAGCGCTCCGAAAGCTTCGCGACCGCGTACCTCGGGGGACGGGGCTTGCATGGCAAGTTCGACATAGCGTTCGTTGAGCGCCTCGCTTTCAAGGGCATGGTTGACGGCCTCTTCGAGTCGCACGAGAACGTCTTCGGGGGTTCCGGCGGGAGCGACCAGGCCGTTCCACACGACCATGTCGAATTCAGGCATGCCTGCTTCGGCGAAGGTCGGCACGTCCGGCAACTGGTCGATCCGCTCCTCGCTCGTAATGGCGAGCGCCTTGGCCTGGCCTTCTGTATGCACCGGAATCATCGTGGCCGTCTGATCGATTTGGGCGTCCATGACACCTGCGAACAGATCGTTCAGGGCCGGTCCTGCGCCTTGGTAGGTGACCAGCTCGGCCTCGAGCTCAGCGAGGCTCAACAAGAGGCTGGGGGCAAGCCAGCCCGTTGATCCGGGCCCGGATGTGCCGAAGTTGGCAAGCCCGGGGTTCTCTTCCATGTAGGTAAGGAAGTCCTCGAGGGTCTCAAACCCGCTTTGGTTGCTCACCGTCAGCACCATGGGCACGTTGGCGACGTTCCCGATGGGTTCGAAATCCTCGATCGGATCGAAGGGCAGGTCGTCGTAGATGGCAACGTTGGCTGCCAGGTGCCCCATGTTGCCAAAGCTGAGCGTATATCCGTCGGGCTCGGCAGAAGCACCCTGTGTCATGCCGATGGTCGCGCCTGCGCCGGGCACGTTCTCGATGACGACGTTCGCGCCCAAGTACTCGCTCATTTCCCGCCCCATGAGGCGGGCGAGAAGGTCGGTCGCTCCGCCCGGTGCCGCTCCCACGATGATGGTAATGGGCTTGTTGGGAAATTCCTGGGCCATAGCGGTCATCGGGCCGGCCACCGTCATGGCAAGACCTATCGCTCCCACTGAGCCCTTGATCAATGCTTGGATCTTCCTCATGGCCATACTCCATTTTTGGTTGTTGGGTGCTCTATTCGTTTTTGTACGTCCAATGTGTTCGACCCCAAGGCGAACTTGTGGTGCAATGATTGACATATTGTCTTACAGTCTGTCAATCAGTCGATAGGCGAACGCCAGGAAGCGGAGTGTATTTGTCGTATTGACCTATTGTATGACAATATGCAAGGATCGTGATGTGTCGCTTAGGGTTGGAGTGTGGCCGAACGGGTCAAAGGAGACAGAGGGGGAGCCGAGCGTGAGTTCCGATACGTATGAGATCTATGCGATAAAATATGCGCAGCATGAGCGGCGTGCCCGGGAGAATTTCCTCGGGGGAGACATCCACGACGGCCCGATGGCCATGGATTACTTCATCTGGGTCATCCGCAACGCGGTGCATACCATTGTCGTGGACACCGGCTTCGATCAGGCGATGGCCGACAAGCGAAAGCGCAGGATCGTGCGTCCGGTCGAAGAGGGGTTGGCGAAACTGGGTATCGCCCCGGCGGAGGTTAAGGACGTCGTCCTGACCCACCTTCATTACGACCACGCGGGCAATCATCACCTTTTCCCCAATGCCCGCTTTCACGTTCAGGAGCGTGAGCTGGCCTTCTGCACCGGCCGGTGCATGTGCCACCCCGAAATCAATCATCCCTATGCCGTCGAAGACGTGAAGGTGATGATCGACCGTCTTTTCTCGGGGCGTCTGAGTTTTCGTGAGCCGGAAGACGTGCTGTTGCCGGGTATTACCTTGCATCGTGTCGGCGGGCATTCGGACGGCCTGCAAATCCTGCGTGTGCGCACGAAGCGGGGCTGGGTCGTTCTCGCCTCCGACGCGGCACATTACTTCGCCAATCTCGAGCTCAGGCTGGCCTATCCCGTCGTATTCAACCTGGGAGACATGTTCGAGGGCTACAAGAGGGTTCGCGAGCTGGCGGACTCCGAGGCCCACGTCATTCCGGGGCATGATCCCAAGGTGCTGTCCATTTATCCGCCCGCATATGCCGACAGCGACGGCTGGATTGCACGACTCGACTTGCCGCCGGTCAACCCACACGATCAATAAAGGAAAATAAGATGCTCGTTGAAATGCGTATTTATTACTGTGCCCCGACCAGGCTTCCGGCTCTGCTGGACCGATTCCGTTCGACGACTCTCGGTTTTTTCGATAAGTACGGGATCGAACAGATCGGATTCTGGACGACAGCGGTTGGTGCAGACAATCACGCGCTTACCTACTTGCTCAAGTGGGAAGACATGGCGCAACGCGAGGCGCGCTGGAATGCTTTTCAGCAGGATCCGGAATGGATCGCCCGCCGTGCGGAGACGGAGCGAGAGAAACCCATCGTCACTCGTATCGAAAACTCTTTTCTCATCCCCACCGACTTTTCCGCGCTGCGTTGACTTCCGAAGGGTCCACTGAAGTTTCACCATAGGAGGAGAAATGGATCAGGTTACGATTGGCTTCGTCGGACTCGGCATGATGGGAGCTCCGATGGCGCGCTGCCTGGCTCGCGCTGGCTACGTGCTGCTTTTGAAAGACGTGAATACCGAACGCACGGCGGAACTGTGCGCGGAATTGGGGGCGCGGGAGCTTACGGATGAAACGCTGGGGAATCTCGATGCTCTTATTACCATGCTACCCAATTCCGATAGCGTCGAGGACGTGCTGCTGACGCAGGGTTGGGTCGATAAGCTGGCGACTGGGGCCACCGTGATCGACATGAGTTCCTCCAGCCCGGTGCGGTCACGCGAGCTTGGGGATCGGCTGAAGGAAAAGGGGCTGGGCTACCTCGATGCGCCGGTTTCGGGCGGTGTGAAACGGGCGACCGAGGGTACGCTTGCGATCCTCGTCGGCGGTGCGGCGCCTTTGAGAAACAAGTGGCAGCCCGTACTCGAGGCCATGGGGGGATCAATTCTACACATCGGCGAAGCGGGGGCAGGACACGCGGCCAAGGCCTTGAACAATTTTGTCTCTGCCTCGGGGCTTCTTGCCACGGTCGAGGCGCTGCATGTGGCTGAGCGCTTCGGCATTGCCCCCGAAGTGATGACTCAAGTTTTGAATGCATCGTCTGGACGTACCAATACTTCGGAGAACAAGGTCGCACAGTTCATGCTGAGCGGCACGTATGCCTCGGGGTTCAGCTTGCGCCTGATGGACAAGGACCTGGGCATCGCACGCGATCTGGCCGCATCGTTGTCCTACCCGCTGCGGTTGGGCCAACACAGTATCGCGCTTTGGCATGAAATCGCCGTGAGCGTCGATGCCTCCACCGACCATACCCAAATGTATGCTCTGCTGGCCGAGGAGGAGTGAGCCGATGTCCCTTCCCGATCTGAGCCGCTTTTACATCGATGGAGCTTGGGTGGCGCCTGTTTCCCCTGCACGGTTCCCCCTGATCGACCCGGCAACCGAAGAGGAATTCGGTACGCTCGCTCTGGGCGGCGCCGAGGATGTGGAGCGTGCGGTCCAGGCCGCGCATGCGGCGCTTCCCGCCTTTTCCGAAACCACGCCGGAGGAACGGATTGCGCTTCTGCGCCGGATTCTTGCGCTTTACGAAGAGCGGCGGGAAGAGTTCGCCGAGGCGATGCGACAGGAAATGGGAGCCCCTATCGGTTTTTCGCGCAAGGCACAGGCGGCTCGTGGGGCGCTGCACCTGAATGCGTTGATCGAGGTAATGGAGCGGTTCTCCTTCGAGGAGAATGGCAGGAGTGGGACCACCCGGCTGCGCCATGAACCGGTCGGTGTGTGCGGTCTGATTACGCCGTGGAACTGGCCGATCAACCAAGTTGTGGTGAAGGTTGCGCCTGCCATCGCGGCGGGCTGCACCATGGTGCTGAAACCTAGCGAGTTTTCGGCGGTCAGCGCGATCCTTTTTGCGCAGGTTTTACATGAGGCTGGCGTTCCGCCCGGTGTGTTCAATCTGGTGAACGGAGACGGGCCGAATGTGGGCTCCGTCATCTCCTCGCATCCCCTGGTCGACATGGTTTCTTTCACCGGATCGACCGGGGCGGGCATCGAGGTGGCAAAGTCCGCCGCGCCGACCGTCAAGCGGGTTGCCCAGGAGCTTGGCGGCAAGTCGGCCAATATCCTGCTCGACGATGTCGATTTCACCGAGGCCGTGCAAAAGGGGGTGGCGGCTTGCTTTACTAACTCTGGCCAATCCTGCTCGATTCCTACCCGCATGATCGTGCCGCGCGCGAAAATGCCGGAGGTCGTCGAGCTGGCAGTTGCGGCTGCGGCTAAATTCCGGCTCGGCGATACCAAGGATCTGCAGACCGACCTGGGTCCCCTGGTGAACCGTGCCCAGTTCGAGCGGGTTCGCAAGCTCATCCAGAGAGGCATCGACGAAGGTGCAACGCTGCAGGTCGGTGGGCTGGAACGGCCCGAGGGGTTGGAAAAAGGCTACTACGTACGCCCCACGATTTTCACTGAAGTGACGCCGGAGATGACCATTGCACGAGAGGAAATCTTCGGGCCGGTGCTCTCGATCCTTGCCTACGATAGTGAAGAGGAAGCCATCGAGATCGCCAATAGTTCAAATTATGGCCTTGCTGCCTACGTGCAAAGCGGCAGTCTCGATCGTGCGCGGCAAGTCGCTCGTAAGCTGCGAGGTGGGCAGGTACATATCAACTACCCCTCGGCCGATTTCCATGCACCTTTCGGTGGGTTTCGGCAATCGGGGAATGGCCGAGAATGGGGCGAGGCCGGTTTGCGAGAATACCTTGAGACTAAAGCGATAGTTGGCTATCACCCCGAGCTATCTTATTAAAAACCATAATCGCCAAGAAAAGAAAATTGGAGACTGATGTTATGAGTGATGAGAGTGAAATGTTTTACGAAGGATTTGGAAATAGAAAGGCTGTTCTTGGTGATAAGCATGTCGAAAAATCTTGGGCTGCAGCTGACGATTTCAATCGCCCGGTGCAACGCCTCGTTACGAAGTACTGCTGGGGCGAAGTTTGGGGGGATGAGAGTTTATCGTTCAAGACGCGCAGCATGATCAACATTGCCATGTTGACCGCCATGAATCAGCAACACGAGCTGGCCGTGCATGTGAAAGGAGCGCTTACCAACGGAGTAAGTCGCAGCGAAATTCAGGGCGTCTTGTTACAGACTCTGGTTTATTGTGGCGCTCCGGCAGCGCTAGCCGCTTTCCGCACGGCAAGTCATGCGATCAGCGAGTGGGAGGCTGCTCAGGGGAATGATGCGACGGAAGTCTCTTGAATCGCAATGGACAGGCGGCTTGACCGAACGTCATGCGCGAAACCGTTCGGTTGAGTGCCCTTCGAAAGATCATATCCGTGTAAGGCGAAGCGTCACCTTTCGTCACTAATGGCGTTGGCCCCTCTCCGGACTTCGGATTACTGGCCGTTTCTTCTGAATTGGGAGGTACTTCATGAGTGAAAGGCTTATCGGCTTCATTGGGTTGGGTAATATGGGCGGACGAATGGCACGGCGCCTTGTCGATGCCGGAATCGGGGTTCTCGGTTTTGATCCGAATGCCCCCGCTGTAACAGCGGCGGGGGCAGAGCCTGTAGAGTCCATCGCGGAGGTTGTCGGCAAGACCGAAATCGTCCTTATGTCTCTGCCGGACAGCAAGGTAGTGACAAAGGTCGTCGAAGGTGAAGGTGGTGCCCTTGCCAATGCCCGGTCGGGGCAGATCATCGTCGATCTCAGCACGTCTTCGGCATCCACCACCCGTCGGTTGGCTGCACGCTTTGCTGAAAAGGGAGTGTCCTACCTGGATGCCGGTATTTCAGGCGGTGCCGCAGCTGCAGAGGTGGGGGCTCTGACCCTCATGGTCGGCGGTGAGGAGGCTGCCCTAGTCAGGTTGGACGATGTGTTCGCGCCTATCGCCAAGACGGTCGTCCTGATGGGCGGCAGCGGGGCGGGGCACACCACCAAACTGCTGAACAATTTCCTGAACGCCGTCAGTCTTTCCGCCACGGCTGAGGTAATGGTGGCCGGGAAGAAAGCGGGCCTCGATCTGCACCGGTTGCTCGAGGTGATCAATGCTTCCAGCGGTGTGAATTTCGCGACACTGAACCGCTTTCCAAGGATTGTCGATGGCGACTACCTCGAAGGCGGCCTGACCTCCAAACTCATGACCAAGGATGTGGTGCTGTACACCGACCTGCTACACGAACTCGGTGTCGCCTCCCTGAATACCTCCGGCCCTATGGCAAGCTTTGGTCTCGCGACCGCGCTTGGTTACGGAGATGTCATTTCCAATCGTGTCGTCGATGCCATCGGCGATGTTTCCGGTGGAATTCGCCTTCATCAGGCATAAGGAGAGAATCATGCAAATCTTTCATGGCCGAACTGAAAGTCTCCCATCCGAAATGCGAGGCGCTACCTTTTCGGGAGAGGTCTGGGCCGATCCGGTCATGCCCATGACCGACGGGGTGACGATCAACAATGTTTTCTTCCCTCCGAACGCCCGGACCCATTGGCATACCCATGAACAAGGCCAGATCCTGCAGGTCGTCGCCGGTAAGGGGTGGATCTGCCTTGCGGGGGAAAAGGCACGAGCCATTCGGACCGGCGATACCGTTTGGATCCCCGCGGGAGAGGTGCACTGGCATGGGGCCGCTTCGAACAGCTATCTTCTGCATACGGCGATTTCCCTTGGCAAAACGGACTGGCAGGATGAGGTGACTCCGGCGCAATTCGCGGAGGCGACAGAATGACTTCACACGCTGCCGACCTTCGTCGCAAGGTGGAGGGAGAACTTGGCTATTGGGATGAAGAGCAGGAGGCGCTTGCTGAACTCTCCCCTGGGTTCCTCGAAACATGGCGTCGGATGGCTTCCGTCCCGGTGCGAAAAAATTTCCTCGGAGCCAAGAACCGGGCGCTCGTGGGGTTGGCGGCCTCTGCCGCCGCCACCCATCTTTACGCCCCTGGAGTACGGCGGCAAGTTCGCAACGCAATCGAAGCGGGAGCCTCGGCGGAAGAGCTGGCGGAGGTGCTTGCCTTGACCGCTACGCTCGGTATCCATGCTTGCAATATCGGCGTTCCCCTGCTGCTGGAGGTGCTAGAGGAAACCGGTCGGCACGAGGCGTCCGGTCCGCTGACGGAACGGCAGGGTGAGCTGAAGGCGGATTTCACCCGCGACCGAGGGTATTGGCATGCTTTCTGGGACGGTTTGCTGGAATTGGACCCGGATTTTTTCGAAGGATACCTCGACTTCTCCGCTTATCCGTGGCGGCACGGCGTATTAGAGCCCAAAATGAAGGAGTTCATCTATTGTGCCTTTGATGCTGCCGCGACACACCTCTACGTCCCGGGGCTGAGGATGCACATGAAGAATGCCCTCGGCTACGGCGCAACCAAGGAGGAGTTGATGGAAGTGCTGGAGGTCGTGAGCCTTATCGGAATGCATGGTGCAGAGATGGCTGCGCCAATTCTGAGGGAGGAACTTGCACGGTATGGTAGCACCTGAGATGTGTTGGGAACGGACACGCGCCCAGGTGTGTCGAATGTCCAGGGATTTGATTCTGCGGCTCTCCTGGTGACATGTTAATATCTTCGAAAATTTGTCAGGTAACAGCGGTGAGACATGATGAAAATCGGGGTAATTCAACCAGATACGCTGCGTCAGAAGGTTGAGGACACCGTTCGTCGCGCGATCATGTCCGGTTTGTATCTCCCGGGCGAACGGTTGATCGAACGCGAACTTTGCGAAGATCTCGGGGTAAGCCGAGCTTCGGTTCGCGAAGCGTTACGGCGCTTGGAAGCGGAAAAACTCGTCGAGATTATCCCGTACAAAGGTCCTATCGTTGCCACTATTTCGCGAGAAGAGGCGCGCCAAATATATGCGCTTCGTGCAGTTTTGGAAGGCTATGCTGCGCGAGAGTTTGCACTTAAAGCTTCGGATGAGATGATCGAAGAGTTTTCGCAGGCAGCTCAAGAGTTGGGGCGTGCGGCACAGAACAACAGCCGTGAGGAGGTGCTTCAAGCCAAATCGCGACTGTATGACACCATGCTAGGAAATTGCGGTAACGAACTTGTCTGGGAAATCCTGCGGGGGCTGTACTCCCGGATCAACATGTTGCGTGCGACTTCCCTTATAAACCCAGACCGGCTTCCCAAGAGCCTAGAGGAAATTGACACTTTGGTTCAAGCTTTTCGGGATCGAGATGCGGAAAAGGCTCAAGAGACGGCTAGTATGCACGTCATGAATGCTTGTGAGGTTGCATTGCGGAATCTTGACTCTAAAGCAGGCTTAAGTGGCCAAAAATCTTCGTGATAGAAGCTATCGTGTGGTGATCGGTTACTAACTCATGCGTTTCGTCAACCCACTGCAATTTTTAAGAATCCAGTGGGAGCGTATGGAGAACCTTCCTTCTGGTCTGGGGCTGCTATCAATGTGAGGGACTTCTGCTTCGCGCATTGCTCGGCATATTCTACAGGTGGTAAATAGGCCAGCGAGCTATGCGGTCTGACGTGGCCCAACACCTGATAGCTCGGGCAGGGCAGGAGCGGTGGGCTATCTCTAGCCCCATACAGCGCCTAGCATGCCTTGCCGAGAGTGTCAGTATTCCTGATGCATCCCTGGTTTCTCCCCAGAGCGGTCATTTCGGTGCAGCGGGGCTGTCGACCTGTCACTGGCGCTCGGCATCTTGCATGAGATCGCCCATCCAATCCACGAAGGCCCGCACGATGGGCGACAAGTGGCGGTTGTGTGGGTACAAGACCGATATGGGCACGTTCGGCGCTTGGATGTGGCCTAACACTCGCTGCAGCTGGCCGCTGCGTAGGTGAGGCATCACCATGTAATTTGCCGCACGTATCAGCCCCAAGCCTTCCAAGCCGCAAGCGATGTAGGTCTCGGTGTCGTTGACGATCAGGTTCTCGCTCATCCGTATGACTTGCTCTTCATCGTTTACCACGAAGCGCCAATCCATGGAGCGGCCCTGGTGCCCGGAGAGAAAACCGACAGCATGGTGGTGTTTCAAATCTTCCACCGAGTGAGGCTCACCATGTTCTTTGAGGTACTCGGGCGAGGCGCATGTCACCCACTCGAAGCTGGCAATGCGACGCGCCACCAGGGTAGGGGAATCCTGGGGGACGCCGGCACGAATGACGCAGTCGATGCCCTCCGGAACCAGCTCCACGGTTCGGTCGCTCAAGATCAGGGTCAATTCCACATCGGGGTAACGGGCCTGAAATGGCTTGATGGCAGGCAGTACGAACAGCTTGGCCATCGAGGCAGTCATGCCGACTCGAAGCTTGCCGCTGAGCCGTTCATCACTGCCACGAAGGCCTGCCTCGACAGTCTCCAGTTCGGCCAGTAGTCGGTGGCAGTGCTCGTAGTAAAGACTTCCATCCTGGGTCAGGTTCAAATGCCGTGTGGTGCGCTGGAGCAGTTTCACGCCAAGGTGATTTTCCAACTCCTTGATGGCGCGAGTGACCGTCGAGGGAGGAAGGGCCAGGTTCTCCGCGGCTTTACTGAAGCCGTGCATCTCAACCACACGGACGAATATCTGCATGGCTTGAAGTCGATCCATGTATTAGGCTCCCTGGCTTCCTGTAGCCTATGCCCGAATGCTGGTTGCTTTCGGGCGTAGGGGGTCAAAACTCGGCTGTCTCCGGATCTGGCCCCAGTCGGCCATCCCGACGATCCAGCCCGGCCAGCTCATTCATTTCGCTTGGTGTCAGTGCAAAGTCGAATAGCTGGAAGTTCTCTATAATGCGTTCCGTTCGCACGGATTTCGAGATAGTGGCAAGGCCACTGTCGAGGTGCCAGCGCAGGATAATCTGAGCCGGACTTTTGCCATGTCGCTTGGCGAGCTCCCGGATTCGCGGATGCTCCAATGGAGATGCGGCGGGATCCGGATTCTGCCACCACAAGCCCAGTGGGCTCCAGGACTGGGTCACTATGCCTTGTTCACGATGAAACGCTCTTAGTGCTTTCTGCTGGAAATAGGGGTGCAGTTCGACTTGATTGACCACCGGAGTCACGGCTGTTTCTCTCATCAAGCGCTGCAGTTGGCCAATCGAGAAATTACAGACACCGATGGTACCGACCCGACCCTCATCGCGCAGGCGAATCATTGCCCGCCACGTTTCCACATAGGCATCGCGAGTGCGTGAAGGCCAATGCATCAGATACATGTCAATCCTCTCGAGGCCGAGCTGTTGCTGGCTGGCATCGAAGGCGCGTAGGGTTTGATTATAGCCATGATGTGTATTCCAGACCTTCGTGGTCACGAAGATATCTTCTCGCGCTACTCCGCTGTCGCGTATCCCTTTGCCGACCCCTTCTTCATTTTCATAAGCCTCTGCCGTGTCAATCAGGCGATATCCGGTTTGCAGGGCGTGACTGACCAGGGCGGCGCTATTTTCCTTCGGGACCTGCCACAAACCGTAGCCCAATGCAGGCATCCGTGTGCCATCGTGAAGCGTTAGGGAATAAGCTGTTTTCATGGGTCGACTCCGTATAAACACGATGGAAACTAGCATAGTCGATTACGCAGCGGCGTTTAATTCCGTTTCCTGAAAAATTGATTTTCAAAAAGTGAAATAGAGGTGTGAGTTATTTCTATTTTCGTGATTCTGTTTTTCAGAGAGAGCTGTTATAAATCCATGCGCCAGCGCATATCCTGCATGTGAGTCGTTTCGGGTGATTTTCGATTAAGTCATCCGATTTCACCGTAACTTGAAGATCTCATCGATCTCAGGAGAGGCACATGCCCATCAATGAAAAAACCAGTGTTGGAAACATCCTTATCCTTGGAGCCGGTCAGCTCGGCATGCAAGTGATCAAAAACATGGCATCCAGGGTCAGCCCTGACAGTGTCCGCGTCCTTGTAGAACCTGGCTTCACCACATCGCCGGATAAGTACAAGGAAGAAGCGACGGAAGAGCTCGGTAAGCTTGGGGTAGAGATCTTACCCTTCGATCTGTCCGACGGCACTGAGGCGAGCCTTGCCGAATTGTTTGCAGAGTTTCATACGGTCATCTGCTGTACGGGTTTCGCGGCAGGAGCCGGCACACAGATGAAGGTTACGCATGCGGTTTTAGCCGCTGGAGTCAATAGGTATTTCCCCTGGCAGTTCGGGGTCGATTACGACATCGTTGGAAAAGGAAGTGGCCAACCTGTATGGGATGAGCAATACGAGGTGAGGAAACTATTGCGCTCGCAGGAAGCAACCGAATGGGTCATCGTCTCGACAGGAATGTTTACGAGCTTCCTGTTCGAGCCTGACTTCGGTGTCGTTGACCTGGAAACCGGCACCGTCCGCGCACTCGGAAGCTGGGATACGCGTGTCACCGTCACGACTCCCAAAGATATCGGCCTTCTGACGACCGAGATATACCTTGAAGAGCCTCGCATTCGCAACGAAGTGGTCTTCGTGGCAGGAGATACCCTCTCATACGGCCAACTGGCTATGATCGTCGAAGAGGCAACGGGAAAGGCCGTCAAGCGCGTTGCGTTATCCCTTGAAGAGCTCGATGAGCAACTCTCTCAGTCGCCGGATGATGTCATGCTTCGCTACCGCAAGGCATTTGCTCTCGGTACAGGCATGTGGTGGGAAAAATCAAAAACGTATAATCATGCAAAAGGCATTTACACTGTCGATGTGAGAGCATGGCTCCATCGTCATTTGCGAGATAAGCGCTGACCATCATTTTGAAGCAACAGGAAACTTGCAACCGTATGGGGCCATCCGTGGCCCCATACGGCATTTAGCATGCCTTGCCGAGAGT
This sequence comes from Billgrantia zhangzhouensis, assembly GCF_021404465.1. GTDB lineage: Bacteria > Pseudomonadota > Gammaproteobacteria > Pseudomonadales > Halomonadaceae > Halomonas > Halomonas zhangzhouensis. The sequence goes on from NZ_JABFTT010000012.1 coordinate 24,950, forward strand.
GCCGAGAGTGTCAGTGCGGCTACGCCAGTATCTCGTTGAACTCCAGCACGTTGCGGTCGGGGTCGCGGATGAAGCAGACGCTGCGACGTCCGTGGCCCATGGTGACCGGTCCTTCGGTAATCTCGATCTCCTCGCGTGCCAGCCAGACTACCAGTTCGTCCATGCTCTCGACGATGAAAGCGGCGTGGGTGTAGCCAGGCCGTTTGATCGGCGCGTCCAGCAGCACGTTGCCTACTTCGGCGGGCTCGCCGTTGTAGATCAGGTGAATGCGCAGGCCGGTGGGGTGCACGAGCCCGCAGGCCTTGGCCTCGGGGGCGAACTCCTCGGGATCGCGCAGGAAACCCAGCTTGGCGTAGAAGGCTTCGGCGATGGCGAGATCGGTGACGCGAATACCGATATGGTCGAGGCGTAGGGTGTCGAAACGCATGGTGATGGCTCCTGGTGGAAAGGGGATGGTTCAGGCCTCGAGCCCGGCGCGGGTGCGCTGGAAGGGGACGAAACCGGGCAGGCTTTCGATCTGGCGCAGCCAGGCCCGCACGCTCGGGTAGCCGGAGAGGTCCACGTTGCCCTCGGGGGCACGTTCGACGTAGCTGTAGAGCGCGACGTCGGCGATGGTGGGCTGTGCCGTACCGGCGATCCAGCGCTGGCCTTCCAGCGTCTTTTCCATCACGGTGAGGGTGGCGTGGGCACGCTCGATCACCTCTTCGGCACGGAAGGGTGCGCCGAATACGGTGATCAGCCGGGCGGCGCAGGCGCCGTAGGCGATCTTGCCGGCCGCCACAGAGAGCCAGCGCTGCACCCGCGCCTCGTCGGCGGGCTCGGTCGGCAGCCAATGAGAAGGGCCGATCTTCCTGGCCACGTAGACGAGAATCGCCAGCGAATCGGCGATGACGGTGCCGTCGTCGTCGAGCACCGGCACTTCGCCGAAGGCGTTGAGGGCGAGAAATTCCGGCTGCTTGTGGGCGCCGGCGGCGAGATCGACTTCGATCAGCTCATGCTCGACCCCGGCGAGGGAGAGGAACAGCGCGGCGCGATGCGCGTGGCCTGAGAGTGGGAAATGGTAGAGCTTCATGGGATTGTCCTCGGGGTTCTTATCTGTCTTTCGCATTCTGGCTCTCGCCCTTGGTTGAGAGAATCCGTCAAAATCGCACTTTATCATTGCGGTTTTCGACGATAATGCTCGGTGGCGGGCTGGCGAGGGCGAGGAGGCGCGATGGACAGGCTGCGAACGCTGAGAACCTTCATCTGCGTCGCGGAGCAGCAGAGCTTTGCCGAGGCGGGGCGGCGGCTGAGCATGTCGCCCACCACCGTGACGCGGACCATCGCGGCGCTGGAGGCGAGCCTGGGGGCTCGGCTGCTGATGCGCACCACGCGCAGCGTCCGGCTGACCGAGGAGGGTGAGCTGTTTCTGGCGCGATGCCGGGCAGGGCTCGCCGAGATCGACGAGGCGGTCGACAGCGTTCGGGGCGGCCGCTCGACGCCGCGCGGCACCCTGACGGTAACGGCGCCGGTCATGTTCGGCCGGCGGCATGTGCTGCCGGTGGTGACCGAGTTGCTGCGGCAGTATCCCGAGCTGCAGGTCAGGCTGCTGTTGCTGGATCGGGTGGTGCGCTTGGTGGAGGAGGGGATCGATGTTGCCGTGCGTATCGCCGAACTGCCGGACAGCTCGCTGCACATGCTGAGAATCGGCCAGGTGCGGCGGGTACTGAGCGCAAGCCCGGCCTATCTCGCCGCGCGGGGCAGGCCGACATCCCTGTCCGATCTGCGCGAGCATGATCTGATTCTGATCGAGGATGAGGCCGTGTCGTATCGTGGGCTGGGCGTCGACGATGTTCGGCGTTCCGGGCGCTCCGCCAGGCTATCGGTCAACCACATGGACGCCGCCATCGCCGCTGCGGTCGCCGGGCTCGGCGTGGTGCGCACGCTCTCTTACCAGGTCGCCGAGGAGGTCGCGGCGGGGCGGCTCGAGACCCTCCTGAGCGACGACACCGCTCCCGCGTTGCCCATCTCACTGCTGTTCCAGAGCGGTCGCCGGGACCACCCGAACGTGCGCGCCTTCATCGATGCCGCTAGGCAGCACTTGCAGGGGGTATCGCTGTAGCGGTGCGGTGGCAATGCCGCGCGGATCACGGGCTGGACGAACAGCAAGCCTCAGGGCAGTAGCTTCCTGATCAACTCCTCCCGCTCCATCTCGAGCATTTCCCCCAGTATCGGGTCTTCCGCCGGGGCCTCACTGGCCTGCCATTCCAGCAATAGCGCTTCGGCCTGGGGCGAGCCGGCCAGACGGGCTGCCAGGATGTGGTTGGCCTTCGGGCGGTCATCCGGCTCGCCGGCCATCACGTAGGCGGCTTCCACCTCCGCATAGCACGCCAAGGCATCGTCCGTGGCTCCTTCCAGACGCTCGTGCACCATGCAGCGCAGCAGCATGCCTCCCTTGTGCAATCCCTCTTCGTGAAGTTCATCCAGGTCGCGCCTGGCTTCCTCGTAGCGGCCCAGGCCGGAAAGCAGGTTGGCGCGGTGACTGCGCAGTTCGGTGTTGTCGGGGTGGCGCTCCAGTCCCTCGTTGTAGATCGCCAGCGCGTTTTCGAGCCGCTGCGTATCGCCACTGGCTTCCATCAGCGCGGCACCGGCTCGCTCCAGATAGTGCGCCGGCGGCTCGCCGCTGGCTGGCGAGCAGGCGGCAAGCAGTAGGGTGACGAATACGACCCTGCCAGTCTTCGGTAAGCTCATCCTCAATCCCTCGGTCGTTCTCCCTATTGAAATTCATTATTGTTCGCCTGGAGCGCTGGGTCATGAATGAGCGAGGGGTTGAGATATGGCTTACAACAATTTCAGCCAAGGCTTACAAGGGCCCGTTCGCGATGGCCGCGGCTTATCTCAAGCGATGTACGAGCAAAGATAGAGCTAGACGACTGGTCTAATTGGATGTATGGTTGCCTCATGAGCGCTTCCACGACCGAAACCAACGATGTCCGCGAGAGCATTCTTGCCAATGGCCAGCGAATCATGGCCGGTAAGGGCTTTTCCGCCGTTGGCATCAACGAGATTCTGACTGCTTCTGGTGTTCCGAAGGGGTCGTTCTATCACTACTTCGGCTCGAAGGACGCCTTTGGGGAAGCTCTGCTCGAAAGTTACTTCGAGGACTATCTGGCCGATCTGGATGCCACGTTGAGCGCGCCGGGCCTGAATATGGCCCAGCGGCTGATGGGCTACTGGCAAAACTGGCAGGAGATGCAGTCCTCTCTGGACTGTCAGGGCAAGTGTCTGACGGTGAAGCTGGGCGCGGAAGTTGCCGACCTGTCGGAAACCATGCGTCTGGCGCTCAAGCGTGGAACGGCCGGTATCATCGATCGCCTGGCACGTGCTATCGAAGCCGGTGTGGTAGAAGGCTCGCTGTCCGTCGATGATACGCCCGATGCCGCAGCACAGAGCCTCTACCATTTATGGCTAGGTGCCAGCGTGATGGTAAAGGTCGCCCGCAATACCCAGCCTTTCGAGATGGCCATGCGGACCACTCGGCAGATTCTGCATCTTCCCTACTGACCGGAAGGAAGGATGCAGCCGCACTTCTCAGGAGGTGCATTTCTATGTTCACTTTATAGACGACCGGTCTAATTTATTTCTTATTCTCGGCTTGGAGAAACAGCATGAAAGTTCTGATGGTTTTGACCTCGCATGATCAACTCGGCAACACTGGCCGCAAGACCGGCTTCTGGCTTGAGGAACTGGCCGCTCCTTATTATGTCTTCAAGAATGCCGGTGCCGAGATCGTACTGGCCTCGCCCAAGGGTGGCCAACCGCCGCTCGATCCCAAGAGCAACGAGCCGGATTTCCAGAGCGACGACACCCGCCGCTTCGAGGCCGATGCGCAGGCGATGGCTCAACTGGCTGAGACCGTGCGCCTGGATAGCGTGAATCAAGCCGACTTCGATGCGGTGTTCTATCCGGGCGGCCACGGTCCGCTATGGGATTTGGCCGAGGACGGGCACTCGATCGCATTGATCGAATCCTTCCTCGTCGCGTGCAAGCCGGTAGCGCTGGTTTGCCATGCGCCGGGCGTGTTGCGTCATGTCAAGAAGCCCGATGGCCGACCGCTGGTAGAAGGCAAGCAAGTCACCGGCTTCACCAACACCGAGGAAGCGGCGGTAGAGCTTACCGAGGTGGTGCCGTTCCTGGTCGAAGACGAACTCAAGGCCAAGGGCGGCAATTTCTCCCGCGGAGATGACTGGGCACCCTATGTCGTCAGCGACGATCTGCTGATTACTGGCCAGAACCCGGCGTCTTCGACCCCGGTTGCGGAACTGCTGCTCGAGCAGCTGGGCGCGAGAAACTCCCCTTGAGTGACTAGGCGGTGATAACCGCGGGCGTGTGGCCAACCCGGCGAGATGAATATCTACGCCTGGTTGGCACGCTCGCATGCGAAGGACGCGACATCGGATGTCTGGCCTTCGCATCCTCTTCGATGATGCCCCGTGGGCGCAACGCGTCGCGCTTCGGCGGCGCCTGGAACAGGCGGCCGTATTCCCGCGTGAAGGATGCTATGGGAAATGAAGGCGCGGGCGCGTGGGCAACGGCTCGCCAGTGGTCAGGTGCGAACCACTGTCAGAAGAATTCGGCTCAAGAACACTCTAGTAAACTATTGATCTCAATATCGATAGAGTTCTCTGCTACGACCCGGACGGGATAGCCGAATGCCTTGCCCAGTGGGGCCAAGGCGACACGCAGGGATAGCGCAACGGTTGGGTTCGTAACGACGACGATGCTACCTGCGCACACTTGCTTGAGTCGTTCACGGTTACGTTTGAGCCACAAGACGGCGCGCTTTCTCTCTTCTTGAGCGGCTTCCTGCCCCTTGCCCGGTACCTCGCGCGTCAGCAGGACGAAACGGTCGCCTTGGTGCAGTAAGCCATCCAGTTCCGATTCCCAGTTGGAAGATCCAACAGAAGATACCCAAACCCTTGGAAAGTGGCTGGTGTCGATATGCATATGACCCCCTCTGGAGGATTGCAGTCAAGGATGAGCTGCGGCGATTCGTTGCTTGATTCCTGCGATGAGCAAGTCTAGGCCAGTCTCAAAACGAGCATTGAAATTCTCTGAAAAGATCGCTTCGCGTGCGGCCCAGCTGTATGGGTATTTTTCTCGCGCCGAGTCGAGGAAAGCTTGCTTGCGTGCAGCCAGGTCCAGAGTGCTTTCGGGACCCAGTGCTTGCTCCTCCATCACGAGGCCCAGCACATAGTAGGTCACGGTGAAACTGGAGGTGGCGGCGAGTTCCGCATCTGCCCCCGCTTGCATAAAGGCGGAGATCATGGCTTCGCCAGTGCGCAACACGTTGTCGGTAACGACATAGGTGCCGGCGAATACTCGTGCGCCATCGCGGTGCTGCAACAGAGCGAGTCGAAGTTCTACGGCGACTTGTCGAACGCGTTCCTCCCATGGCTGTCCTTCAGGTAGATCCCGTGCCACAGCGTCAACCAGGGCATCGGCCATTCCATTGATAAGCGACTGTTTATTCTCGAAGTGCCAATACAACGAAGGGGCTTGTATCTGGAGCGCTTGTGCCAGCTTGCGCATCGTCAGTCCTTCAATCCCATACCGATCGAGCAGCGCCAGTGCGGTCCCAATGACCTTGGTGCGTTCGATTCTAGGTGCCTTTGTCGCCATGTTCTTTCTCTTCGAGGGTTGACATCTAACACTGTTAGTTTAGCATGTAGCCTGTCGACTAACAATGTTAGATTGGTGCTGATAAATGAGATACCTCTGGAGCCTGGTATTCGTAGTTGCGCTTTCGGGCTGCGCCAGCATGGGGGATGTAGGTAATCCTCGAGCCACTTTGCATACCCCCGAATCACTTGGGGCCATGGATACGGGGTGGCATCGGCCATCACCGCATTGGTGGGGGCGTTATCATGATCCCGGGCTGAATGCGTTGATTGATCAGGCGCTTTCCCAGAGCCCTGACATACGGTTGGCTCAAATACGCGTGTCACAAGCGGCTGCGGTCGTTGATCAAGCCGGTGCGGAACGTGGTCCCAAGGTGGATGGAAGTGCCCGTGCAACGCGGAAACGCTATGCAGAGCAATACGATGCCGACGCGCCTTTGGCGGGGCACTATGGATCGGCTTATGTCCTTGGAGCTGAAGCCCGCTATACCTTCGATTTCTGGGGACGCCAGCGCGCGGCCTTGAACGTAGCGCTGGGCGAAACGGCAGCACGGCTGGCCGAGGCGCAAGATGCCAAGGTTTTGCTCACCAGCCAGATTGTCAAAAGTTGGCTTGAACTATCCAGGCTGCTGGAGTTGAGGACGTTAACCGAGGACGCACTCGAGATGCGCACTCGGGCTCTTCGTATTGTCGAGTCCCGAGTTCGGGAAGGGCTCGACACGGAGGTTGAACGCTGGCAAGCCGAGGGCGAACTGCTCGCTACGGAACGCGACATCGCCGAGCTTGATGAATGGATCGGCTTGCAGCGAAATACGTTGGCAACCTTGGCGGGGTTGCCGATGGATGCGTTGGTCGATGCGGTGCCAAACGTTGAGCCAACACGGCACTCCCTGCCATCGTCAATACCTGCTGAATTGATTGGCCAGCGTGCCGATGTGGTGGCGGCGCGTTGGCGAGTGGAGGTTGCCACTCAGGGCGTTGAAGCGGCCAAAGCCAATTTTTATCCCAATATCAACTTGCGCGCTTTCGCCGGCTTGGCTCGACAAGGCCTATCCGTGGGCCTGTCCGACTGGTTGGATGCAGGTAGCCGCACTTACAGCATTGAGCCCGCCATCAGCCTGCCTATTTTCGACGCTGGCCGGTTGCGTGCACAACTAAAAGCGCAAGCGTCGGAGCTTGATGCCGCAGTTGAAACCTACAACCAAGCGTTGCTGACGGCTATCCGTGATGTGTCGAATCAGTTGGTCTCGTTGGGTGCGCTGGAACCACAAGCTCGAGCTCAGGAGCGAACCCTGACTGCCAGGCTCGCCGCATTCGATCTCGCCGAGCGGCAGTACGCGTCTGGCTTGACTGACTATCTGACCGTGCTGAATGCCCGAAACGCCTTACTTCAGGCACGTAAGAAGCAAGCGGATATAAGGTCGCGAGCCTTGGTGCTTGACGCCGAACTCCACCGCGCTCTGGGCGGCGGTTTCGATACCTCGAACGCAAACATGAATTTCACGGGGTGAGTCATCATGAATACGCCTGAAGTGAGTAAGCGGCAGTCCTTGGTTCTTCGCTTGGCGCCATGGGTAGGATGTGTTGCCATTATTGTATTAGTGGTGATGGCCACGACGAACTGGCGTTACTGGACAAGCAATCGAACTGTTCAAACGACTCAGAATGCCTTTGTAAAGTCCGATTTCGTGACATTAAGTGCCAAGGTTTCTGGGTATGTCAAGGCATTGCCAGTAGGCGACTACCAAGCCGTCCAGGCTGGTGACCTCATTGCGCAGATCGATGATACCGATATCCGACTCAGGATTTCTGCCAGAGAAGCGGCCCAAGCCAAGGCTCAGGCCGATCTGGATAACCTTGATAGAGAGGTTGCCCAGCAGCGTGCTCGCATTGAACAGGCGCGGGCCAAAGTACGCGCGGCCGAGGTAAGGGTAAATCAGTATCGCACTAGCCCAGAACGCCAGTCTGAACTTGTCCGGGAGGGGGCGCTTTCCCGCCAAGTGTTCGAAAGAGCACAGGCGGACTTGGACCACGCCGAAAGTCAACATGATGAGGCGATTGCAGAATTGGAATTGGCAAACGCTTCGCTGGATGTTCTAGAGGGGCAGAGGGTCGTTCGTCGCGCTGAATTGGATGCGGCCACCGCCGATCTCGAAGCTGCTCGACATGACCTTGACTATACGCGAATCGTAGCATCCTTCGATGGCGTCATTGGGAAAAAGCAAATACAGCTTGGCAGTCTGGTTACCTCTGGAACACAGGTCGTTTCTCTCGTTCCATCAGCGCGGCCTTACATCATCGCCAATTACAAGGAGACGCAGCTCGCCCGTGTGATGGCCGGTCAGCCGGTTGAACTGACTGTCGATGCATTGCCCGGAATAAAGCTCCATGGCCGTGTTGCGGAAATCTCGCCCATGAGTGGTGCTGAAACCTCGTTGTTGCCGGCTGATAATGCTTCGGGGAATTTTACCAAGGTTGTGCAGAGAATACCTGTTCGTATTGAACTGGATCCAGGGCAGGAAGCTATTTCTAAGCTGCTTCCGGGAATGTCAGTTAAAACTGATATCAATACCAAAGGAGAACCGATAACACCCTATCCGCCCATCTTGTCAGAGGCGGTAAGTCTTGCATCGCACGAGGGAGCGGAATACCCATGAGGCTCTTAGGCATGCTTTCCAATCCCAACCGACCTCGGCCCGTTATGACGGTGATGGCAATTTTTCTGGGAGCGGTGCTGACAACCCTGCAGGGGCGGTTGTTTTCCATGGCGTTACCCGACCTGCGTGGTCAGTTTGGATTGGATGTGCTGGAGGCTGCGTGGCTGGGCACGGCACTCAATGGTGCTCAGTTGGTGACGATGCCAGTGGTGCCTTGGCTTGCCATGGTGATTGGTCCGACTCGCGTACTGGTGGCCCCCAGCATGCTTCTAGGCTTGGCCACCTTGCTAATCCCCGCGTTCGCGCAGAACTATCCGATGCTGCTGATCCTGCATTCTATCGTAGGGTTGTGCTTGGGTATTTACCTCCCTCTGACGATTTCTTTGGCGCTACGCAATCTACAGCCACAATTCTGGCTCATGGTCATGGCAGCCTATAGCCTGCGTGTCTCAACGGGTATGGATGCGGGGGTCGGCGTCTCGGGGTTTTTCGTGGAAGAGATCAGTTGGCACTGGGTCTACTGGACAGCGAGTATTGTCGCACCGGTGATTGCTCTGCTGACGTGGAAAGCGATACCGCTGACGCCCGTCGAACGTGAAAAATGGCATCAAGTGGATTGGGGAGGCATGGTGCTATTCAGCAGTGGATTGGTGCTGATTTTTATTGGTCTTGAATCCGCCGAGCGCTTGGGGTGGTGGGGCTCAGGGCTCGTCGTTTCCGCTTTGGCAGGTGGGGGTGTGCTTTTTTTCTCTGCCGTTATGCGTGCAGTAATAACCAAGGGAAACAGGTTTGGCGATCTTATCGGGCTGAGCAACTGGAATGTCAGAATCTGCATGGTGATTGCCTGCTTATTTGGTGTTCTGATGACACCTACGTCACTGCTTATTCCGACTTTTCTTCAAGAAATGGGGAGCCTCAAACCACTGCAGGTCAGTACTGCTACTTTCATTGCATTCGGCGCTTATCTGGCCTCGATACCGTTGGCTATCTTCCTGGCTAGGCGGATAGAGGCACGGCTGCTAATTATTCTGGGACTGACGATGATTGCCATCGTCGCATGGATGGGGGGCTTCATCAACCACAATTGGAGAACGGACCAGTTTATCTACATGCTCATTTTCCAAGCCCTGGGTGAAAGCATTATGCTGATTGGCTTGATTGCTGCTTTCGTCACGAATATTAATCCGCAGCATACGGTAGCGCTGGGTGCTTATATCCCGATCGCCCGTGTAATGACCCCGGTCGTGGCAGGCACCGTGATGTCAACCTGGTTACGGATGGCAGGGGATGCGAGCCGTACATCACTGAGCCTGTATTTGCAGGCGGGCGATCCTGCCGTTGTTGAGAATCTCTCGAATATGGGGTTTACGGGGATCGCCCATGTGCTGACGCGTGAAGCGCTGGTGCTTGCGCATATAAGCGGGTTCCATTTGGTGTTCTGGGTCAGTGTTTTTGCACTGGTTCTGGCTACCCTGCTGCGTTCATCACCTCCTAACCCAGTCACGCCGCCTGTAGCTACTTTGGAAAAGGCCTAGTGGTTGATTGCCAAGACATGGAATCGCAGTTATTAACTCGGCGATACGGCTTTCGCTGGCAATACTGGGGATGGCTGGGAGTGCGAGCATGGGCTGTGAACACTCGATTGTTCTCGAACCCGCTGAGCATCACGCTTCGGCGGCGCCTGGAACAGGCGGCCGTATTCGCGGGTGAACTGCGAGACGCTCTCGTAGCCCACCTCGAAGGCGGTCTTGCTTGCCGAGAAACCTTCGTCGAGCATCAGCCGGCGTGCTTCGATCAGGCGCAGTCGTTTCTGATATTGCCCCGGCGTCAGCGTGGTCATGTGCTTGAAGTGCTTGTGAAACGAGGTGAGGCTCATGCCGGCTTCCGCCGCCAGTCGTTCCACAGGCACGCGTGAGCGGTACTCGGCCCTGAGGATGGCGATGGCGGTGGCGAGGCGGCCGGCGTGGCTGTCCGGATCCGCCAGTGTGCACAAGACGGTGCTGTGAGGTCCCGACAGCAGCCAGTAGTGCAGCTCCCGCATGATGCCCGGGCTCAGCAGCGGTGCCGCTTCGGGGCGGTCCAGCAGTTGCATCAGTCGTGATGCACAGTTGAGCAGCGCGGCTTCGGTGTCTACGGCGAACAGCGTGGGCATCTCGGATGAGCGCTGCGGGCGGGGGCTACCGAGATGGGCGGTGAGTTCGCGCAGGATCGCCATGTCCAGCTCGACTGCGATCGCCAGGTAGGGCTCGTTTCGGCTTGCTTGAACAATCCGGCCAACGACCGGCATGTCGGCGCTCACCATCGCGGATTGCCCGGCATGGAAAACTCGCTCTTCCTTCCCGACGGTCAAGTGCTTCGCCCCCTGCAGCACCAGGCATACCAGCGGCTTGTAAACCGAATGCAGTTCACCGGACGGCGCCTCGATGCACATCATGCGCAAGCCTGGCAGTGGGGTCAGGGCCAGTCCCCTGTCGTTGGCGTGGCGGTGGGTATAAGCCCGGACAGCTTGCTTGAGCGAATCCATACCTGTCTCCCGTGATTCCTGCTAGAACCTACCATGGCGGCGCCGCGATGGCACCGACTCGACAGGATCGGGCAAGTTTTACGCAGGTGTCGGCAAGTCTTGGTACCGCCAAGCCGTCAAAATCACTATGACGCGGCCAAGGTCTCAGTGCCTTCGGCCACCACCCGAGAGAGGACGACATAGTGAAAACATCGGAAAACACAATTCTCATCACCGGGGGCGGTTCCGGGATCGGCCGGGAACTTGCCCGGCGCTTCAACGAACTGGGTAACGTCGTGATCGTCGCCGGGCGGCGCAAGGAGACGCTGGAGGAAACCATTGCCGGCCGACGCGACATGCACGCCATGGTGGTTGACGTCGAGGACCCGGAGGCCATCGCTGACTTTGCCGAGCATGTCGTCGCCGAGCATCCCGGCCTCAACGTGTTGATCAACAACGCCGGCATCATGCGGCGCGAGGCGTTGTCCAGGACCCGTGACCTGCGCGATGCGGAGCGGACGATCACCACCAACCTGCTTGGCCCCATCCGGCTGACGAATGCGTTGACCGATCATCTGGTCGGTCAGTCGGACGCGGCGATCATGAACGTATCGTCCGGTCTGGCCTTCGTACCGCTGAGCGCCACACCGACCTACAACGCCACCAAGGCCGCCATCCACTCCTATACGGTCTCCCTGCGGGAACAGCTCAAGGGCAAGGTCGAGGTCATCGAACTTGCCCCTCCGGCGGTGCAGACCGAGCTCACCCCTGGCCAGTCGACCCGGGAAGGCTACATGCCGCTGGCCGATTTCATCGAGGAGACCATGGCGCTGTTCCGCCAACAACCAACGCCCAGAGAAATCCTGGTGAAGCGGGTCGACTTTCTGCGCTGGGCGGAGCGTGACGGACACTTCGACCAAGCGGTCGAAATGCTCAACGCCTACTAGGGTGCCACGGTTCAAGGAGCCGCATCATGACAGCATTCACGCTCAACGGGCGTGCGGTAGAGGTTGCCGCCGCGCCGGATACGCCACTGCTCTGGGTGATCCGGGAGCAACTGAAGCTTACCGGCACCAAGTACGGTTGCGGCATTGCGCAGTGCGGTGCTTGCACGCTGCATGTCGATGACGAGCCGGTACGTGCTTGTGTCTTCCCACTATCTGCCGCCGAGGGCCGGTCCGTCACGACCATCGAGGGGCTGTCCGAGGAGGGGGCTCATCCCGTCCAGCAGGCCTGGGTGGAGCTGGACGTACCGCAGTGCGGCTACTGCCAGTCGGGGCAGATCATGAGCGCGGCCGCTCTGTTGGCGCGCAATCCGAGCCCCTCCGATGCGGAGATCGATACGGCGATGGCCGGCAATCTGTGCCGCTGCGGTACTTACGTGCGTATCCGGGCGGCCATTCACCGTGCCTCCGAGGCTTGACGAGCACCGCATTCCATCGATTGCTTTCCATCCCTCTCACCCGAGGCGCAGGTAGAACGATGAAACTCCAAGATGTCTCCCTTACCCGCCGATCCTTCCTGGCCGGAGCCGTCGCCGCCGGCGTCGCCCTCGTCGTTCCCCTTCGGCTGCCGATATGGGCAGGGCAGGGCGAGGCGGCAGGCCTCTCGCAGGCCTTCATCCGCATCGATACGAGCGGCCAGGTGACCTTCCTGCTGCCTACCAGCGAAATGGGCCAAGGAACCCACACGGGGCAGGCTCAGATCCTAGCCGATGAGCTGGGCGCCGACTGGTCGAGTATCGTAGTGGGCATGCCGAACCAGCCGACGCCCGACTACCGGATTCCCTTCATCGGCCAGATGCGCTCCGTAGGCTCGTTCGGCATCCGTTTCTGGCACGACCCGTTGCGCCTCGCGGCCGCCCAGGCACGGGAGATGCTGACACAGGCGGCGGCCGAGCGGCTCGGGGTGGCGCCCGCGGCCTTGCATGCCGAGAACGGCTTCATCGTCCATTCCGGAAGCGGCCGGCGGATTCCCTTCGGCGAGCTGGTGGAAGACGCCTCGTCGCTGCCGGTGCCGGAGGAACCGACTCTGCGCCCCGAAGACCAGCGAACGCTGAGCGGACGCCGGGTGCCGCGCCTCGATACGCCGGAGAAGGTAACGGGAAAGGCGGTGTACGCGGTGGACGTCGAGCGCGAAGGCATGCTGTATGGCGCCGTCCGGCTCGCCCCTGTCTTTTCCGCCGACATCGAGGCGTTCGACGAGAGCAGCGTCGCCGGTATGCCGGGCGTGGTCGCGGTGGTGCGCGTGCCGCGCGGCGCGGTGGTGGTCGCCGATTCCTGGTGGCAGGCCAAGCGGGCCGCCGATGCGCTCGGCATCACTTTCACCGCCACGGATGCTGACGCACTCTCCACCGAGGCGATCGACACGATGCTGCGCGAGGCGCTGGACCGGCCCGACGTTCCCGTCTCCACCCTGCGCGGCGATGCGGAGGCGACGCTCTCGACCGCCGGCCAGGTCGTCGAAGCCGAGTACTCGGTGCCGCTTCTCACCCACATGAGCATGGAGCCGATCAACTGCACCGCCGAATCCACCGAGGAGCGGACGGAGCTGTGGATCGGTACCCAGGGCCAGGATGTCGTTCGCATGACGCTCGAGAACGCGTTGCAGCTGCCGGCCGAACGGCTCTTCATCAACACCACCTATCTGGGGGGCGGCTTCGGTCGCAAGACCCATGGCGAGATCGCCCTTCAGGCGGCGCTCGCCAGCCGCGCCGTCAATGGCCGGCCGGTCAAAGTGCTCTGGGCGCGCGAGGACGACGTTCGGCAGGGCCAGTACCGCCAGACGATGAGGTGCCGCTTCCGGGCGGCCCTGGACGATGCCGGCAACATCACCGGCATGCGCATCCGACTCGCCGGGCCGCAGATGGGCCGCGAATATGGCATGGATCCCGAGCAGATGGCGCAGGCGACAGGCAACCTTGCCAATTTCGATCCCTTCTCGCTCGGCGGGCTGTCGGATATGCGCTATGTCATCCCCAACTTCGTCGTGGAGCACGCCGTGGTCGATCTGCCGATCCCGCTCTGCCCCTGGCGTTCGATTGCCCACTCCTTCAACGGCTTCTTCTTCGAAAGCTTCATGGACGAATGCGCGTCGGCAGCGGGCCGCGATCCGCTGGAATTTCGCCGCCGCCATAGCGAAGGGCAGGAAAGAATGCTCGCCGTTCTGGATCGGGTCGCCGAGATGTCGCGATGGGACGAGCCGGCTCCGGAGGGAGTCGCACGCGGCCTGGCGGTGGTCGAGAGCTACGGCTCCTACGTCGCTCAGGTGGTCGAGGCTCGCGTCGACGACGATGACATCAATGTGGAGCGAGTCCATGTGGCTATCGACTGCGGGCATGCGATCAATCCGGACCAGGTGGAGGCGCAAATGCAGGGCTCTGTCATCGATGCGCTCGGTGCGGCATTGCGACAGCGAGTGACGATCCGCGACGGCCGTGCCGAACAGTCGAACTTCCACGATTACCCGCTGCTGCGCATCGGGGAGGCGCCGGCGGTGGTGGTGAGTATCGTCGAAATCGGCTCTCCCTTGGGAGGCGTGGGAGAACCGGGCGTTCCCCCACTCGCGCCGGCGCTGGCCAACGCGCTGTTCGCCGCCACGCAGCAACGGATCCGCCACCTGCCATTGGCCGATCACATCCAGGTCTAGCGTTGGCGAATGCCGACCTGTCGAGGCCCGCTATGAATCTTGAACATGTGTATCTGGAACATGCACAGGACGTCCTTTGCCAATGGCTCGCCTGGTGCAGGGCGGGTGAGGTCGCACTCGTCGTCGTGACGGCGACGCAAGGCGGCGCGGTGCGCATGCCGGGTGCCCTGATGGCCGTGTCCGCCACTGGCCAACGATGCGGCTATATCTCGGGCGGCTGCATCGATGCGGATGTGGTGAATCATGCTCGGCAAGCGCTTCGCTCGGGGCGGGTCGAACGCCTGCGATACGGCAATGGCTCGCCTTTCATCGATATGCCGCTTCCCTGCGGTGGGGCGATAGAGATTTGCGTCCTTCCCAAGGCAGAGGCCGGTATCCTGCGGGCGTGCCACGAGCGGCTTGCTTCGCGTCAGCCGGTGACGCTCAATCTTTTGCCATCCGGCGATCTCTGGTTGGGACACTCGACCGTGGCAAGCGCGTCGTCCTTCCGCTATACGCCCAAGCTCCGCTTGCGCATCGCCGGGCGCGGAGCCGACAGCCTGGCGCTTGTCCGGCTCGCCATGGCAAGCGGTATCGAAACCGAGCTGCAACTCCGCGAGGATGCCGAAGCCCACGAGGCTCGGCGTTTGGGAATCGATAACGTCACGCAGCTGACGCTGCCCTCGACGCTTCCGGCGCTGAACGACGACCCCTGGACTGCCTTTCTCCTCGCCTTTCATGACGTCGATTGGGAGGAGCGACTTCTTGCCCAGGCCCTTGAAGGCCCCGCCTTCTACATCGGTGCCGTTGGCAGCAAGACGACTCATGCCCGACGTTGCGAAAGGCTTCGTGCGGTTGGTTTCACCCAGAGACAGATCGGACGAATCCACGGCCCTGTTGGCCTGCTTCCCTCAATGCGCGAGGCGTCGACGCTTGCCGTATCCGTTTTTGCGGAGATCGTCGAAGCCTATCAGCGCAAGGTGCGATGCCCCTTTGCCTCGACGGCACTCGTACTGTTGGCCGCAGGGCAGTCCCGTCGCTTTGAAGAGGGCGACAAGCTCCTGGCGCGGTTGCGCGGGCAGCGCGTCATCCAGCGTGCCGCAGCAGCACTCCAGGGGCATGATCTTGCCGCTCGTATCGCGGTCGTCGGCCCTGATCAGGCCACGCGAGCGGTGGAGCTGCGCGCCGCGGGTTGGACCGTCGTGGTCAATGCACAAACGGAGAAGGGCTTGTCGACCTCCCTGGCCGCCGGCATCCGTGAAGCCGGCCAATGCCAGGGCGTCGATGCGGCCCTGGTCTTGCTCGCCGACATGCCGAACGTGCCCGACGCCCATCTCGTCGACCTGCGCGATGCCCTGACGCCGGAGCGCAGCGCGGTCATGTCGCTGTCGGGAGCGGTCCATTCGCCACCGGCGCTCTTCGATCGAGCGGTCTTCGACAGCTTGACCGGCCTGGCGGGCGATGCCGGTGCCGGCCAGCTATTTCAGTCACTGGCGCATACGGCCACCGTGGCCATTCCCGCGGATTGGGCGCTTGACGTCGATACACGGGAGGACCTGATGAAGGTACAGGCGGAATCGGACCGCTTTGCCGAAACCACTTGAATGGGCCGTGGGCAGGACCCTGGACCACTTCGGCCAGATCGATGGCGTCTTCAACAATGCCGGAATTCAGGGCAAGGGAGGCCCGCGGCCTGATAAAGGAGGCCTGGATCCACTGGACTCTTTCTCAATGCAGAGCGGGGCAGCCCAACCGCCAGCGCCTCCAGCGCCACAGTTGGGCGACCCCTCGCTCAGCCTGCCATGACGGTCATGCCGCCGTCGGCCATGACGACAGAGCCGACCATGAAGCTGGCGCGCTCCGATGCCAGGAAGGCGACCACTTCGGCGATCTCGTCCGGCTGTGCTGCGCGACCAATGGGCGCACCCTCACCGTGTTGGGCCAGAAAGCCAGGGCCGTCTTCCATGACATTGTTGAGGATGTTGGTGACGACATCGCCCACTCCGATGGCGTTTACGCGGATACCGTGCTCGATGACTTCAAGCGCCAGCGTGCGGGTCAACTGGGCCAGAGCACCCTTCGATGCGGTGTATGCCGCAATGGTCGGGAAGGCAAAGTACGAGGCATAAGAGGCGATATTGACGATCGCGCCCGACTTGTTCGGCTTCATCGCTTTCACGGCTTCGCGGCAATGCAGAAACGCCGCCGTCGCGTTCACGGCCTGAACGCGCTCCCAGTCCTCCCGCGTCATGTCCTGCACCAGCTTGTTGATGATGATGCCTGCGCAGTTCACGAGAATGTCGAGCCGGCCGAACTTCTCGACCGCCAGGGCAACCGCATGTTCAGCGGCGCCGTCCTGGGTGATGTCGGCTACAAGGGGCACCAGCCCCGGCCGGGCCAGTTCTTCGACGGCGGGGTTGAAATCTTCTGCGACGACCATCGCGCCACGTGCGTTCAGCAGCAATGCGATGGCTTTACCGATGCCGCTGGCAGCGCCCGTTACCAAGGCGACCTTGCCTTCAACTTCCTGTGGAACAGTGTCTATGATACCAGTCATATTGTCTCTCCATAGTCGGGGCCGAGCGAGACACTCGCCGGCCAGCACCCAACGGGGTGCGGTCGTTGATGACGGTTTTACTGTCGCGCAGGCAGGCGGGAGCGGCTTTGGGAGGCTTGCGCAGGCTATCGCAGTTTTGCGCCCAACTGCATCGGGACTGTCGTCTTTACCGGAGCATTGCGGATGGACAGATCGTGAATGAGGCCGAGCCTACTCCTGAGGACGCTTTGCGAATCCCAGCCGAGGCCATGTGGCAATGCATGCCGAGCGAGCACCTTGCACTGCCGCAACGCTCTGAGCTACAGGACGTTGTGCTGCAACTCTTCACGCATCACAGCATCACTGAACCCGTACTGATTCCGGCCGTGGCTGAACCGCTGCTCGTGATGGTGCTGTCCGGATCGGCCATCGTCGAGGAACGCACCCTGGGCGGTGAGTGGGAAGTGGCGCAGGTGCAGGTGGGGGACTTCTATTTGACCAGCACGGCGTTGCCGTATGAGATGCGCTGGCAGGCCAGAGGGGGCGACACCTTCGAGGTGATGCATCTGTATCTGGCCCATTCGCTGATCGACCAAGCCACCCGCCACCTGCTGGGTAGTCAGGCCGGCCCGATCAGCTTCTTCGATATCTCCGGCGGACAAGACGATCTGGTGCGAATGCTGCTCGAGCAGATACGGCTGGAGCTGGTCAAACAGCACGAGCCCAGCCCACTGTTCGTCCGCAGCCTGGCCCAGGCATTGTCCGTCCACCTCGTTCGGACTTACCGCAACCCGGAACTCATGGGCAGGCGCAGCAACGCGCTGCAAGCCTACAAACTGCGTCGGGTCATCGACTTGATGGATCAGCACCTGGCCGAGCCCTTTTCTCTGGCGGACTTGGCTGAAGCTGCGCAATTGAGCGAATACCACTTCAGCCGGCTGTTCAAGCAGGCGACCGGGCTATCGCCGTCGCAATACTTCATTCGTCTGCGCATGGACCGGGCCCGTCAGCTGCTGCTGGAAACCGACTGCAGCATCATTGATATCGGAATGGAGGTAGGCTATTCGAGCCCTAGTCATTTCTCGCAGGTATTCCGCCACCAAGTTGGCATCTCTCCAAGCGCTTATCGCAACCCGGAGCGCGGCTAGGCTAATGACGATGCTCTCATGGGGCATCCTTCTCTTCGTCCAGGTGGCCCAGGTAATCTCCTCACCCGCTGCAACTATCCCCACTCCGAAAGCAGTCAGTCCATACCCTCCTCCCAGCATGACCAGAACATCAGTCAGGGGCACCAGCAGCATCCCGGCGAAGAGCAGGCCATGCCCAGCTTTTACCAGCTTGGTGGCCGGGCTCTGCCGTGGGCGCTGCCGGCGCTGGCTCATTACCCAGAAAATGCGCAGCACAATCAATCCGGTCAGCAAGGTACCGATGGGCTACCGCTAAGGCGCGATAGACCATATCCGGCAGACAGTCTGAGTGGCCAAAATGCACCGGCGCGAGTACGCGTCTTTCGGGAATTGGTCCGTACGGAGCTGAACGCAGTGCAGAAAGAAGCTTCAGGTCTGCTCCTGTAGGGCCTGATACCGTGTGCGGGCAGCCACAATGTCGCCGTGATGCGTATCTGCCCAGGCCACCAGTTGCTGCATCGGCTCGAGAAAGGAGCGGCCCAGAGGGGTCAGGGTATATTCCACCCGAGGGGGAACCTCGGGATAGAGCGTGCGCGTGATGAAGCCATCCCGTTCCAACTGCTTGAGCGTGCGGGAGAGCATCTGCTTCGAGATATCGTCAATCTCGCGCATCAGGGCATTAAAGCGCAGGGTGCCGGGAGCCAGAGCTTCAAGGATCAGCAGGCTCCACTGATTACCAATGCGGTCGAGCACGTCGCGAATCGGGCAGGGCTGTTCGAGCATCTCTTCGCCGTCAGGAACCATTGTCATTGTTTCTCCATGAATGAATGGTGGTGCATGGTCGCATTGTCGTGACCCGGTCAGGTAAAGGTGACTTCTTGCGCGGTCACGGTATCTCCTTTAAGTTTACCTCACGGTCTGAAAATTAGACCAAGTATAAAAAACTGAACTTATAGGAGTGTCTCATGGCAAATGTTGCGCTTATCGGGGCGTCGGGTGATGCCGGCTCACGTATTCTCGCAGAACTGTCCGATCGGGGGCATCGGGTGACAGCCATTGCTCGCCATACGGACAGAATCGCCTCATTGCCTGGCGTCACGCCGAGGCAGGGCGATGCCAACGACCAGCAGGTGCTGAGCGCCTTGCTCAAGGGGCATGATGCGGTCATCAGTGCCGTGCCCTTTACGGCCAGCAACGTCAAGATACTGGTGGGCGCGGTACGCGATAGTGGGGTGACGCGCTATCTGGTGGTGGGCGGGGCAGGCAGCCTTGAGGTGTCACCCGGCGAGAAGGTCATCGATCAGCCGGATTTCCCCGAAGCCTACAAGCCCGAAGCGCGCGCTGGCAGTGAGTTTCTGGACTTCCTTCGCGGCGTTGATGATCTCTACTGGACGTTCCTGTCGCCTTCGGCAGAGTTCGTTCCCGGCGAACGTACCGGAAGGTTTCGTCTTGGACAGGATACGCTGCTGACCCATGCGGAAGGCTCCAGTATCTCCTTTGAAGACTACGCCATCGCACTGGTAGATGAGTTGGAAAAACCCGCTCATGTACGTCAGCGCTTCACGGTTGGCTACTGATGATGTCACGAAGGAAACAAGTTCATGCCGATCGCCAAAGCCCTTGGTGTTGTCTCCACGGCCCTGCTTACCGTACCCACCTTATCGTTTGCCCAGCCGGAGCGGGACGCTGGGTCGGATCGAGCGGTGTTTGAGACCTCGAAGGTTGGTTTCGAAGGTCAGACGCTGACCTGGTAGCGACCCGGATTGATGGCGATAGAAAATGGCCCTCGTGGCCATTTCTTTTAACTATCAGAACTACCTACCGGTCGGTAGCTTTTTGAGTTAGGATGCGCTGCACGGTGTTCGAAATCTTGTGGCGAGCGTCACCGGGTTTACCACTTCCTAGAGTACAGATAATGCCATCCACCACGACACCCGCGCTCAAGCGAGTGCTCAATGCAGCAGTGGTTCAGTTCGCCCGGCATGGCTATGAAGGGGCATCGCTGTCGGGTATTGCCGCTGACGCCGGGATTCGCAAGGCGTCGCTCTATTCGCATGTCAAAAACAAGAACGCGCTGTTTCTGGCGGTCTTTGAAGATGCGCTGCACAGCGAAGCGCGTTTTGCCCGTGACTGCTTTGCTCGTCCCGATCCCAAGTGGCCAGGGCAGAATTATTGCGAGTCCCTGCTGGCGCGCTACGCCGATTCCGAGCATTTCCGCTTTTTGCTGCGTACTGCCTATATCCCGCCTGAGCCGCTCTTTCACGAGCTTCAGGAGGGCTACGAGACCTACATGCAGCAACTGCTGGCGGACTTTACGACAGCGCTGCGCCGCCATGTCGGAGGTGTCCTTTCCGATCGGGACGCTGACATCATGGGGCACGCCTGGATGGGCATGGTCGATAGCCTGCACGTGGCACTGATTTATATCGGTCAGGCGCGTTTCGAGGCACGCCTCAATGCACTTGAACATCTCATGGGCGACAGCATCGCAAGGCTTGTTAAAGGTTAACGTCATGATTGAACAGACTGCTCGCGCGAGCACCTACCAGAGCACTGTGGGCATGGCGCTGGTGATCTTGCTGGCCCTGCTGACCGCACTCGATGCCATGGCCATCGACATGTACCTGCCCGGCATGCCGATGATTGCGCAGACCTATGACGTCTCGGCCGGCAGTGTGCAGCAAACGCTTTCCGTTTTTCTGGCCGGGCTGGCGCTGGGGCAGTGCCTGTATGGTCCGCTACTGGAGCGCTTTGGGCGGCGCATGCCACTCATGGTGGGGCTCGTGATCTTTGTGGCAGGCTCGGTGGTCGCGGCCCTCGCGCCAACGCTCGAGTGGCTGCTGGCCGCGCGCTTTCTACAGGCTATCGGGGCTGCGGCCGGGCTGGTCGCCCCGCGTGCCATCGTGGCCGATCTCTGCGACGTGAACAG
This sequence comes from Billgrantia zhangzhouensis, assembly GCF_021404465.1. Lineage (GTDB taxonomy): Bacteria > Pseudomonadota > Gammaproteobacteria > Pseudomonadales > Halomonadaceae > Halomonas > Halomonas zhangzhouensis. The sequence goes on from NZ_JABFTT010000012.1 coordinate 45,989, forward strand.
TTCTGCCCGAATCTTTTCGCTGCTGATGCAAGTCATGATGATTGCCCCGGTCGTGGCCCCCATGATGGGCGGTTTTCTGCTCGAGCACGGCGGTTGGCGCGGTATCTTCTGGACGCTGGCGTTGTTCGGAGGCATTGGTCTGGTGTGGAGTCTGAAGGCCATTCCTGAGTCACTCGACCCCGAGCATCGCGTGGCGTTGAGCGTGGGCAGCGTGGTGCAGGGCTACCTTGCCCAGTCACGCCGCCGGGTTTTCATGGCCTATACGGCGGCCGGCGGTTTTGTACTGGGGTCGCTGTTTACCTACATCAGTGCCGCCGCCTTCGTGTTTACCGAGCATTTCGGTATGACGCCGACTCATTTCAGCTATCTGTTTGCCGCCAACTCGGTCGGGCTGATTCTGGGCGGGGCGTTGGCCAATTGGCTGTCCGTGAGCGGCATGACGCCAGCACGCGTTACCTATATCGGGCTTGGTGTGCACGCCCTGGCCGGCGCGCTGTTAACTCTAGCCGTCACGTCCGGCCTGGCCACTTTCGAGGTCTATGTGGGATTGCTGGCGGTTGCGATCGGGGCGCTCGGACTGGTGTTTGGCAACCTGACGGCGCTGACCATGAACCATGGCGGCCGGCAGGCGGGCGTGGCCTCGGCACTGATGGGCACACTACATTACCTGCTGGCGGCCGGTGTGGGCTACGTCGTCAGTCTGGCCACGCAGGGACCAGCGCTGATGCCTTTGACTATCGCCCTCTGCGGGGCCACGGCCATTGCGCTGTGTGCACTGGCGACTCGATTGATGTACCGCGAAGAAGACTAGCTGCGGCGTGAGCGGGATAGCGGGTAGCTGCCCTTCGCCTCTTCGTTGATGACCCAACACATACCCAGACGTAAATTTCGCGAGCCATAACGCCGGCGAGCCCTTTCGATTCCGCTTACGCCGGCGCTCGACAGGATCAGGCAAGTTTTACGCAAGGTATGGCAAGCGCTTATCGAAACTCGGAGTACGACTAGGCTAATCCGCTGGGTAATGAGGCGCAGGTATCAATCGCCCGAAGCGCCTGGCAGCCCAGCCCACAGCATCGTCCACACAGCTGTACACCACCGGAATGACGAGCAGGCTCAGCAGCGTCGAGGTCATCAGCCCACCGATCACGACGAAGGCCATGGGCGCTCGGAAGCTGGGGTCGCCAGCCCAACCCAAGGCGACGGGCATCATGCCTGCCCCCATGGCGATCGTTGTCATCACGATGGGACGGACACGCTTGCGGCAGGCATCGAGAATGGCGTCCCGGCGGTCGAGGCCGTGCTCCTGGCGGGCGATGATGATGTAGTCCACCAGCAGGATCGAGTTCTTCGTGGCAATGCCCATCAGCATGACCAGCCCGATCAGTGCGGGAAGCGACAGCGCCGACTGAGTGACGAACAGCGCAAGGAAAGCCCCGGGAACGGAGAGCACCAGCGCCACGAGGATGGTGACCGGCTGCATGAAACTCCTGAATAGCAGTACCAGCACCATGTAGATGCACAGCACGCCGGTCAGCATCGCGATAGCGAAGCCCGCTGCCACCTCGGCCATCTCTTCCGCATCGCCAGCCGCCGCCTGGTGTATGCCCGGCGGCAGTTGGCGCACGCTGGGCAGCTCCTGAACGATCTGCTCGATTTCCCCTAGCGGGCGCCCCTGCAGCACTACCTCGAAGTTGATGTTGCGCAGGCGGTCGTACCGGGTGATTTCCGCCGGCCCGCTGCTCTATTCGAGAGACGCCACGTTTTCGAGCGGCACCATCCCCCTCGCACCGGGGACGGGCAGGCGCCGGAGGGTCGCGATGTCCTGCCGGGCGGCATCCGCCAGGCGCACCATGATCGGCACCTGGCGCTCACTGAGGTTCAGCTTCGGCAAATCCTCCGTATCGTCACCCATCGTGGCGATACGCAGCGTGTCAGCGATGGCCGAGGCCGACACGCCAAGATCGGCGGCGCGGACGAAATCGGGGCGTACGATGAGCTCGGGCCTGACCAGGCTGGCCGTCGAACTCACGGCGCCGAGGCCAGGAATGGCGCGAAGATCCTGCTCTATTTGCCGGGCATGCTGCTCGAGAAGCCGGCTATCCTCTCCGGCCAGTACCAGTTCGTAGATGTCGTCGTCGCCCACGCTGGTTCGCACGCCGGGAAGGGTGGCGAGCGCATCGCGCAGCTGCTGCTCGATCGTCTGCCTCGTGATGCCGGCACGGTTTGTGCGATCCACCAGACCTACGGTCAGCATCACGCTGGTAACATCGGCATCGTTACCAGCCGATGCGTCCCCGATGGCGGTAAAGACACGGGTGACCATTTCATGCTCCTCCAACCTTGCGCGTGCCTGCTCGGCAAGCTTTGTCGCTTCCGACAAGGTGCTCCCGGGCGGCAAAGTCAGCATCGCTTGCGTCTGGGAATTGTCCTCGGGGGGGGAGGAACGCGCCCGGCAGGGTCGTTGCCAGCCATAGGCCACCGGCGAAGCAGGCGGCCGCTGCGACGAGCGTCGTCTTGCGCTGGCGCAGGCACCAACTGGCACCGGCCAGGTAGTAGGCAATCCACTTCGGTTCGCGATGGCCTTGGCCGGGTTTGCGCAGCAGGTAGGCGGCCATCGTTGGCGTGAGCAGGCGTGCCACCACCAGCGAGAACAGTACCGCCACGGAGGCCGTCCAGCCGAACTGGAAGAAGAAGCGTCCCACCGTGCCGCTCATGAAGGCCGTAGGGAGAAAAACGGCGATCAGCGTAAAGGTGGTGGCGACTACCGCCAGGCCGATTTCCGCCGCCGCATCCATCGCCGCCCGGCGCGGAGGCTTACCCATCAGCAGATGGCGTTCGATGTTCTCGATTTCGACGATGGCATCGTCCACCAGCACGCCGATCACCAGCGAGATCGCCAGCAGCGTCACGATGTTGAGCGAGAAGCCCATCAGGTGCATGAGGCCGAAGGTCGGAATGATCGACAGCGGTAGCGTCACGGCGGCGATCAGCGTCGCCCTCCAGTCGCGCAGGAAGAAGAACACGACCAGCACGGCAAGCAGCATGCCCTCGTACAGGATGCGCATGGAGCCCCGGTAGTTCTCCCGTACAGGCTCGACGAAGTCGAAGGCTTGCTGGATCTCGACATGAGGGTGTTGCGCCTGCAAGGCGGCGAGGGCGGACTTGACGCCTTCGGCCACGTCGACCTCGCCGTACCCGCGTGCTCGCGTCATCTCGAAGCCGACGACAGGCACTCCATCGAGAAACGCCGCCGAACGCCGCTCGGCCACGGTATCGGTGACGCTCGCGACCTGGCCGAGGCGAATGCGGCGGCCGTCGCTGAGCGCCAGCTCCATCGCCGCCAGTTCGGCCGCCGACCCGGTATTGGCGAGGATGCGCACGACCTGTTCGGCGCCTCCGACATTCGCGCGTCCACCGGGCGCTTCCCGCTGTGCCTGGCGTAACTGCCGTGAGATGTCGAGTGCCGTCGTGTTCAATGCCTGCAGGCGGTTCGGGTGCAGCGCCACGAGGACCTCGCGGTCGACACCGCCGATCCGCCGTATCGAGTCCACACCGGGCACGGCCAGAACGGCCCTGGCGATCCTGTCATCCACGAACCAGGACAGCGCCTCCTCGTCCAGATGAGAGGAGGCCACCGTGTAGAGCAGAAGCGGGTCTTCGGAGAAGCCTCGCTTCCGGATCACCGGGTCGCGTAGCTCGGCAGGCAGCTCCGAGCGTATACGCGAGACGGCGTCGCGCACGTCATCGACCGCTTCCTGCACCGGTTTTTCCAGCCGGAACTCGGTGCCGATCTCGGCGTGCCCATCGGTCAGCGTGGTAGTGATGTGCTTGACGCCGTCCACCGTGGCAATGGCGTTCTCGATCTTGCGCGCGACTTCGTTCTCCATCAGGGCCGGGGCTGCACCGGGCAGCGAGGCGGAGACGACTACCCGGGGTATGTCCACATCCGGTAAGTCCTGGATGACCATTTCCCGGAAAGACATCAGCCCTAACGACGTCAACAGTACGAAGAGCAGAACGACCGGGATGGGGTTTCGAATCGCCCAGGAGGAGGTGTTGAGCGTCATGGCTGCCTCACATTCAGCGCTGTTGCCAAACTTTCTGCGCTCTCGCCAAGCCCCTCGATCACTTCTACCTGGTCGCCGTCGCCCAGGAAGGCGCCGCCCGAAGCGACGACCGTGGCGTCGGGCTCCAGCCCGGAGAGAATTTCGATACGGTCATCCGTGTGCTGGCCCAGTAGCACCTTCAACTCCGTTATCCGGCCGTTACCATCGACACGGTGCACGTAGCCAAAGCCGTCGCGTAGCTGCACGGCGGATCGCGGCAAGGTCAAGGCCTGGCGCGTCCCCAGCTCGAACTCGCCACGTGCGAACATGCCCGCCCGGGCGACGTCGCTTATCGGTAGATCGACATAGACCAGCCCATTGCGGGTGGCGCTATCCACCAGTGGCGCGATCGTGCGCACGCGACCTTCCAGCTCGCGGCCTCCCGGCAAGATGACCCTGGCGCTCAGGCCGGGCTGCAGCCGCTCCAGCTCGGAAGCGGTAACCTCGGCCCGCCATTCCAGTCGCCCGTGCCGGATCAGGCGGAACAGTTCCTGGCCCGCGGGAAGTACGGCGCCAACCGTGGCACTGCGGGACGAGATCACGCCATCGTCGGGGGCGTGCACCTGGGTCTGGGCCAGGCGGAGTTGCTGCACGCGCTCGACGGCTCGAGTCGCTTCCAGGCGCGCCCGCGCCGTGCGCGCCGCCGTGCTGTACTGAAGGATCTGTTGGGTCGCCATCGCGCCTGTCGCCCGTAGTTCTTGGGCACGCTGCGCGTTGTCCTCGGCTTCGGCGAGTGCCGCTTCGGCCTCGGCGACGGCAGCGCGGCTCTGCGCGAGTTCGGCGCTCACCGTATCGGAGGCGAACGTGGCAAGTACCTGACCGCGCTGCACGACGTCGCCCACGTTGACCTCGACGCTGGCCAGGCGCAGGCCGTTCGCCTCGGTGCCTATGCTGGCTTCCTGCCAAGCCGTGACGTTCCCGTGCGCGGCGATCCTGGTGGGCAGCATGGCGGGCCGTGGTGTGGTCACTGCCACGCTCAGTGCGGGCTGGGCGATCGCCGCGGCGTCGCTGTCCCTGGCAGCGCTGCCCGAGGTGCCGCGGGAGGCGTGCATGACCCAGGCGACTGCTACGGTAACGATCACCGCAATGACCGCCAGTGAACGTAATTTACTCATTGTCATGTTCCTTGTCTTCGTCAGCGGGCCAGCTACCGCCGAGCGCGCGATACAGTCGGATCCAGGTGGCGATTCGCTCGCGCTGCAATTCGATCACGGCGCTCTGTGCGGCAACCATGCTGCGACGTGCATCCTCAAGTTCGAACAGGCTGGCGGTACCGGCGTGGTAGCTGGCTTCGGTGGCTTGGTAGGAGCGCTCGAATCCAGTGGCGGCGATGGCTGCATCCCCGCTGCGTTTCGCCGTGCTGTCCAGCATGACGAGAGCGTCCTCGACGTCGCGGGTCGCTTCCCGCAGGCGGGCGGCATAGACGGTGGTGGCGGCCTCGTAGCGAGCGCGTGCCGCTTCTGCATTGGCACGTCGCGTCCCGCCGTCGAACAGCGGCAGCGTTACCGTTACGGGGCCGATGCTCCATACGCTGCCATTGGTGCTGATGCCTCCGCTGACGATGCGTGTCGTGCCGATGCTTCCGGTCAGCGCAATGCGGGGCCAGCGCTGTGCCTGCGCCTGGTCCGAATCGGCACTTGCCGCCACCACGTCATGCGCTGCCGCGATGATATCCGGGCGCTGCGCCAGCACCTCGGCCGGCATTGCCGTGACGGCGAGCTCGGCTGGCTGTGGCAGCCGGCCGGTTGCGGTGGAGAGTTCGCGCCGCAGCGCCGCTTCGTCCTGCGCCGCCAGGGCGCTCAGTGCCTTGATCAGAAGTTCGCATTGCGTCCTTTGCTCGATCAGCGTTACGTTGCCTTGCGCTGCGCTGGCATTCGCCAGGTTCTCTTCGGCGGGAGCCCGGAAACCGCTAGCCGTGGCCAAGCGGGTAACCTGTGCCGTCCGTGCCCGCGATCGGGCATCGATTTCGGCCTGTTCGGCCAAGGCCTCGCAGGCGCGTAGCTCGACGTAGGTCGTCGCGATTTCGGCAGCGATCGAGACCCGGGCGTCGTGCCAGCCGGATTGGCTGGACGCGAGCCGGGCACGCGCGGCATCAGCGGCGGCACGTCCTGCGCCGAACAGGTCCAGCTCCCAGCCGAGCTGCAAGCCTGCCGAGGTTTCGGTGCCGACCGGCGTCTCCAGGTCAGGTCGTCCCCGGCTCGCGCTGACGCTGGCATCCAGCGAGGGCAGTAGGGCGGCGTTCTGCGCCACGCGAGCGGCCTGGGCATCGGCGATGCGCGCAGCTGCCTGCGCCACTGTCGGGCTAGCGTGTTGTCCTTCCTCGATGAGGCGCAGCATCAAGGGGTCGTCGAATTGCGCCCACCAGCGGCTCAGGTTCCCCAACTGCCCGCCGTGAGGCAACGGAGCGTGCCATTGCGCGGCAACGGGCGCTGCGGTGCTGCCGGGCATGGTTTCGGGCTGAGTCGATGCACAGCCGGCGAGCAGCGCGGCGGCTGCGATGGTGAGCCCGGTCGCAAGCCACTGCGGCTTGCGGCCGGGAAGCGCCCCGATTCCTGCCGCACGTCGTCGGCGGGGCATGAAGGCAACGGGAATGACATCGGTGGGTGGGAGCATGCGGTGTCCTCGTCTCTCATGGGACGGGACTTTCCGGCAATGCGCCTTTCAGAAGCCTTACTGATGGTTCGGAGCGATCGAGTGTTTTCAGTAAGTTTTCCGTAAGTAGGCGACTGAGAAAGTGGGCTTCTTTCAACAACTCGCGAGAAACCGTCATGACATTATCGTCCTCGTTTGCCTTGACCTTCCTTGGTTCCGCCTCGCGTATGGCAGCCGCTTCAATGCTCGCCGTTGGACTCTTCGCCTCGGCCACGGCCACGGCCCAAGAGCCGACTGACGCTGAGTCGTCCTCCACCACCTGGGGGCTTGGCCTCGGCGTTATGAGTGAGCAGGAGCCCTACGCGGGTATCGACCGCGATAACACGCCAGTACCGTTGCTCCAGTTCGAGAACCGGTACCTTCACCTCTTTGGCCCCCAAATCGAATTCAAGCTGCCGAGTCTCGACATCAGCGACTCTCAACGGCTCAACTTTGGTATCGTCGGTAAGTACGACGGTAGCGGCTACAAGGAAGACGACGCGCCGATCCTCAATGGCATGAGCGAGCGCAAGGGTGGCTTCTGGGTGGGCGGCAAGGTGGAATGGAGCAGCGACCTGGTTGACCTCAGCGCCGAATGGCTTGCCGACGCGTCGGGTAACAGCAACGGCCAGGTCGTCAATCTCGGCGTGGAGAGAACGTGGCGCTTCGGCAATCATGTTCTGCTCACCCCGCATGTAGGAGCGAGCTGGCAGAACGAAAAGACCGTCGATTACTATTTCGGCGTGCGCGACAATGAGGTGCGTCTCGGTCGTCCCGCCTACGCGGGGGAAGCCGCCACCAACATCGAGGCGGGAGTGCGAGGCGTCTACATGTTCAACAAGCAGCATTCCATACTGATGGGAGTCGAGGTGACGAGCCTGGCGGACGAGATCAAGGACAGCCCGCTGGTGGATCGCTCGACGACGAATAGTGTCTTCCTTGGCTATATCTACCGCTTCTGATGAGCCGGATACTTCTGGTCGAGGACCACGACCGGCTGGCCCGGCTGATGTGCAGGGGGCTGGAAGCCGCCGGCATTGCCGCCGATGTGGCTGGCCGCATTGACAGTGCATGGGCGGCCGTCCAGCAAGTTTCCTACCAGTCCCTGGTGCTCGACCGGGGGCTGCCGGACGGGGATGGCCTCGTCTTGCTGCAGAAAATGCGTAACGCCGGTCTCGGTGTGCCTTGCCTGGTGTTGACGGCGCGCGATGCGCTGCATGACCGGGTACAGGGGCTCGAAGCCGGCGCCGACGACTACCTGCCCAAGCCGTTCGCCATGGACGAGATGGTGGCGCGCGTGCGGGCACTGCTGCGCCGTCCCGTGGCGTTCCACCCGCTCGACCCCAGCCATGGTGATCTCACTCTGCGCCCCGCAGCCGGCGTGCTATGCCGCGGCGACGAAAGCGTCGCCCTCGCCCCGGCGGAGCTGCACATCATGCAACTGCTCCTGCATAAGCCCAAGGAGGTCGTGCGTCGCAGTGCGCTGGAAGCAGCGGCCTGGGGACTGAGCGAGGCGGTGACGCCGAATGCTCTGGATGTGGCCCTGCACCGCCTGCGCCGCAAGCTGCTCGCCATCGGTTCGCGCCAGCGGATCGTCAACGTCAGGGGGGTGGGCTATGCGCTTCGTGAAGCTGATGCCGCTGAATAGCATTAGCCTGAAGGTGCTGCTGGCCTATGTGGCAGGGATGATACTCAGCCTCACGCTGCTCGTGATCGCTGCGGTGGTGGTGCTTCAGACCAACGTCCTGGCCCGGATGGAACTGGTCAATGCCGCAGAGGGACTGTCGGACGATATCGAATTCGACAGTAATGGTAGGCCAGTGGGAATCGACTCGCACCGCTTGAACGAGCTCGCCTGGTTGTTCGAAGGCCCGCAGCGAGAAACGGCCTATCGGATTCTGGATGACGCCGGGAACGGCGCTTTTTTCTCTAGCGCCGGAGAGGCATTCTGGCCGGCCGGAGGTGACCTTCTTTGGCTGGAGCGTGGCAATTTCGCCTTCGAGCACGAGGGAACCACCTTTTTCGGCGCCACGGACCCCCTCGAACATGCTGGGCGAACGTGGTACCTGCAGTTCGCGGCCAGCGCCAGGTTCGTGGATCTCCTTCATCGCGCTGCCTATCCGCACGTGGTGGCTGGCATCGTGGTCTTCGGCGTCGTCCTGTTCGTCGCCTTCGGCTTGTGTGCCTACATCACCTTGCGCTACACCCTCAAGCCGCTACGCGACGTGTCGGAGTCCGCCGCGGCCATCTCGCCGCGCTTCATCAGTGCCCGGCTGAAGACGGAAGCGGTGCCCGCGGAGATCGCCCCTCTCGTGGACAGCTTCAATCGGGCCTTGGAGCGTCTCGAACGAGGCTATCGCGTACAGCAGGAGTTCCTCGGCAATGCGGCACATGAGTTGAAGACGCCGCTGGCGCTGATCCGTGCCCAGATAGAGCTATTAGACGCTGGCAAGAACGATCGCGACTCGCTATTGAGCGACGTCGAATACATGACGCGACAGGTGCAGCAGTTGCTGCTCTTGGCGGAAGCCAGCGAAGCGCACAACTATCACTTCACCACCGTCGGGATGCAGGAGGTTGCCCACGATGCCGCTTCCTATTTGCAGCGCATGGCGGAATCCGCCGACGTGCACCTGGCGGTGCGTGCTGTCGGCGACGTGAAGTGGAAAGCGGACCGCTCGGCCTGTTTCACCTTGATGAAGAATCTACTGGAGAATGCCATCCAGCATGCACCCGCACAGACCTCCGTCAGCGTGGAGGTTCAGGGCGATATGGTGACCGTGCGGGACAGAGGCCCCGGCGTCGATGCGGAACAACTGCCCCGGCTGTTTGAACGCTTCTGGCGTGCTGCACATCGACGCGACCATGGAGCGGGCCTCGGCCTGGCCATCTGCCAGGAGATCGCCCTGGCGCATGGCTGGCGCCTCACGGCCGAGCAGGCCGAACCGGGGCTAAGGTTTCGGTTGTCGAATGGGGAGGGAGCGAGTTGACCGCTTCGAGCCCCCATACCTCGACGCCGCCGCCATTGCCCTGGTCAACAAGCGCGTGCGTCCCGCCCATGTGCGCCAGCCGCTCGGTTCGGCTGGCATGAGCGCAACAGGGCCCGCTCGCATGGGTAGGCCCTGGTCCATTTAGTGGGCCATCATCTCATGGACGATTTCATGCCCACCCAATGCGGATGGGTAGTAGGTCGGCCAGTTCGTGACTTCCTCCAGTAGGGCTTCACGATCATCTCCCCAATACAGGTGAAAGTGATCGGCGTCTGTCGGAGAGATGGCGTGATCGCTGAACTGAATATACTGGGGCAGACCGTCAGCCTCTTCGGCGAGTTCGAAGACGTATCTGACACCTCGATTGCCTGCTGCGTAGGTCAGGATTTCGTACCCATCATAGGCGTACTCGCCAGAACGTCCTTCGTTGCCTTCCTCATAGAAGGTGACGGTGTCACCCTCAATGACGATACGATCTACGTCCGTCTGGTACCCTGTCGCATAGTAGGCCTTGTACGCTTCGGCTGTCTTTTCGCCATTCTGTTCTGCCTTGTGGGCAAAGACCTCGTCAAGGGTGCCGTCTTCCAGATAGGGGAATACGGATTGCCAGTCACCTTCCCAATCCGAAAGCGAGCGATCCTCTACCTGGCTGTCTTCGAAGTAGCCGGCATAGATGTCCTCGTCATGATCATGGCTGTGGTCGTGGTCGTGGTCGTGGTCGTGGTCATGGCTGTGGTCGTGTTTATGTCCGCTGTGTGATGCCACCGCACTTTGCACACCCCCCAATACCAGTAAGCCGACTGCTAGTAGGCTGACTCCTTGTGTCAATGCTCTTTTCACCGCCAATGCTCCTTTGTTCAGAAAGGGGGGAGTTGATCCAGATCTGAAAAGTTACGTTATAACATGTCATATGGCAATGACTGGAAGGACCCGAAAACAGGTCTCGCGCACGGGTGGTTCTCGACAGGAAGTGGTATCGAGGCGTGCGGTTTGTGTGCGATCTGTCTACGTCAGGGTGATGACAGGCTGGGGGGCTTCATTCGACGGGCTCACCATGGGCGTATTTCACCCAGGTCTTGCCCAGGTGGTTGCGTAGCTCGCGTCCCACCCGTTCAGTATCCCTCGCTTCCAGCGCTGCCATGATGGCTTCGTGCTCTTCCATGGCGGTCGCCCATTTCTCGTTCTTCTGGTTCGACAAATAGCGCACCCGATAGAGCTGGCGGCTCAGGTTGGCATGCATGTCGATCAAGGTGGAGTTGCCCGATAAGGCAACGATGCGGTTGTGGATTTCCTGGTTCAGGCGGAAGTAGTTCTGACGATCACGGCGTAGAAAGCAGGCTTTCATCTCATAGTGAAGTGCTTGCAGTTCTGCGATGTCGTCGTCGCTGGCGTTGATGCAGGTGAGCTCGGCGGCGGCCTGTTCCAGCACGCTCAGGACGTAGGACTTCTCCTTGATGTCGGCTGGGCTTACCTCGGCGACCACCGCCCCACGGTGAGGAGAGATGACGACCAGCCCCTCGGTGGCCAGGATCTTGAGCGCCTCGCGTAGCGGGGTACGCGAGACCTGGAGTTCCACGGCCAGGGTGCGCTCGGGCAGGCGCTGACCGGGCTGGAAGTGATCCATCACGATATGTTCACGCAGGTAGTTGGCCACTTTCTCGACGAGTCCTGCGTGGCTTGACTGAGCGACTTCTTCCATTGGCTTGCCTCACTCCGAGTGCGAGCGCCAAGAATGGCATACCATTTTCGCTCTTTCAAACCGTTACCTTCTGCCTTTCTGGTTTTTTATAATGCAATTTTCAATGAGTTACGTTCATTCTGGCCAGGCAAAAGACTAAAGTCGTACTTTGGGGTTGTTGACCCTAAAAATGGCATACCATTACATTTCACTTAGATTACGCTTCGTCTGACCACCGTCCGTGACCGGGCAGGTAGGCCTTAGACAGGTGAAACGAAATGGCCGGCCCTAGGAAGGCGCAGCCCCTTAAAGATGACCGGCACGGGAAGAAAATTACTCATGAACTACTTGCAACATTTTGAATATGAAAGAATTGTCGAGGCCTGTGTGGCAGGCGCCGGTGACTTCGGGCGAGGTGTTCTGCGCCAGGCTCGCAGCATGCCGGGGCTGGCGGCGCGGGTTGCCATCGACGTCACGCCGGAGAGAGCCGCTGAGGCACTGCGGTTTGCCGGCGTACCCGATGCCGAAATAATGGTATGCCATTCTCCCGATGAGGCGAAGAAGGCTTGGCAGTCAGGGGCGTACGTTGCCGCGGGCGCTTTCGAGGATGTGCAGGAACTGCCTTTCGACATTCTGGTGGAGTCGACCGGTATCCCCGAGGTGGGCGCTTGCTATGCCGAAGCGGCCCTGCTGGCGGGCAAGCATGTTGGCATTGCCACGAAAGAGACCGAATCCGTGGTAGGGCCGTACCTGACCCAACTGGCCTATCGCCAGGGTCGCCTGTTCACGCCGCTGGATGGCGATCAGCCCAGCCTGCTGATCGGCCTCGTCACCTGGGCCAGGACACTGGGGTTCGAAATCATCGCGGCTGGCAAGAGCAGCGAATATGACTTCATCTGGGACGAGGCGGCGGGCAGCGTGCAGTGCAACGGTGTTTCCTTCCCGGCGCCCGGTTTGGCCGAGCTGTGGGAACTGCCCAAGGGCGCGGAGCGTGAGACCGTCGAGGCGCGCGGCAAGGCCCTCGCCGCCATTCCGCAGATTTCCGTGCCCGACCTGTGTGAGATGGTCAACGTGGCCAATGCCACCGGGCTCGGCCCCGACCGCCCCGAGTTCCATGCCATGGTGCTGCGGATCGGTGAGGTGCCGACCTTGCTGGATCTCGAGACACATGGTGGCGCGCTGCAGGGTAGTGATCGCCTGGAAGTGTTCAACTGCCTGCGCCGTCCGGATGAGATCAGCTTCGCCGGCGGGGTGTTCATCGTCGTGCGTTGCGAGGATCCGCACGTGTGGTCGCTGCTGCGCGACAAGGGACACATTCTCAGCCGCAGCGGTAACTGCGCAATGGTCTACCTGCCGCGCCATTTGCTTGGTTTGGAAGCGCCGATCTCGTTGCTCGATGCCGTGCTCAATGGTCTGCCTTCCGGCGGTGGCCGGGCAACTGCGCCGAAATTCGACCTGACCGCCCGCGCCACCCAGGCGATCCGTGCCGGGCAGCGGCTGGAGATGCGCGGTCATCACCGCCATATCGAGGGTCTGCGCCCCGAGGTGCACCCGGGTGCTCCACTTTCGTCCGAGGCCATGGTGCCTTTCTATCTGCTTCCCGGGGCGGAGGTCATTCGCGACATCGCCCCCAACCAGCCGATCACGCTGGCGGACGTTGCCTTACCCGATTCGCGACTCCACCAACTGCGGCAGGAGCAGGACCGTCTGTTCCACGGGCAGGACGCCCCATCATCGCTTCGCCAGAACGCCGACAATGCGATCGGCTGACTCACCCACCCACCCAGCCAGAACGGCACGCATAACAATTAGGATAGGAGAACGACATGCTCACCAAGAAAACACTGAAAGCCGCTACCCTGGGCCTGGCCCTGGTCGGCGTGGCCATGGGCGCCAGCGCCAATGAAGTAGCCGACTACCCCAGCAAGCCGATCCAGTTCCTGGTGGCAGCGGGCGCCGGCGGGGGCGTCGATAACTTCGCGCGCGTGGTGCGCCCGATGTTCGAAGAGGCGGTAGGCGGGGCGCGCATTACCGTCGTCAATCTGCCCTCGGCCTCGGGAGCCCTGGCTCACCAGCGTACTGCCAACGGGGCGCCGGACGGTCATACTCTGGACTTTGCTTCGACCACCTACGTGACCTCTCTGGCTGCCGGGCAGAACCCGATCGGCCTGGATCAGCTCACGCCCGTTGCCCGCATGCAGTCGGATGTCATGGCGCTATTCGTCAATCCGGAGCGCTATCCAGATTTCGAGTCGTTCCTGGAGTATGCCAAAGAGAACCCGGGTAAGGTGACGGTGGGCGGCACGCACACGGCCAGTCCGGATCATGTGGCTTTCCTGTCGCTGCGTGATGCATCCGGCCTGGACATGAACTTCATTCCTTACGACAGCACCGGCAACGCCACGGCCAACGTGCTGGGCGGCAACATCGATGCCACCACGACTTCGCTCAGCCCGCTGTTGAGCTATATCGAGGCGGGCCAGATGGCGCCGATCCTGATCTTCAGTGAGGAGCGTCTCGACCACTATCCCGACGTACCCACCACCGTGGAGCATGGCTGGGACCTGACCGATGGCAACGACCGGGCGGTTTTCGTCCATGCGGATACCCCGACTGAGCTCGTCCAGCACCTCGAAGGTGTATTCCAGGAGATCTTCGCTTCAGAGGAATACCAGGCTTATGCCGAGCGTGTGAATCTCGATTATCGCGAGGGTTGGATGGGCGGTGAAGAGTACCGCCAGCGGCTCGAGAACAACTACGAGCTCTATTCGCGCCTGCTGCAGAACGGCAACTGACGCGTCCCGAGCAAGCACCGGTGGGAGCGTAGTCCGCTCCCACCTACACCCACCGCATGGGCCGGTCCGTAGCCGGTCATGCGACGTTCCCTTCGGGGGCCAACATGCAAGTCAGGATTTATCTCTTTGCGCTGGCGATCATCCTGCTCGCCCTGGTCAGTCTGGTACCCACGCTGCAATTTCCCAGTTCCGCGCAGGTTTCCACCTTCATCGGGCCCCGGGTGTGGCCGCTGAGCCTGATTGCCATGCTCTTTCTGCTTGGCTGCGCGCTGCTGGCGATGACCTGGCGCGATAGTCGTCGCAGTGCTCATGACACGAGCGATTCCGAACCGGAAGAAGGCGGCACGGCGCCGGCGCAGAAGCTCTCGTTTGCCAGCACACGGCACTGGTGGCTGATGGCGGCCACGGTGGGTTACACCGTGCTGATGCAAGCCGTCGGCTTCCTGGCCGCCAGTGTCATGTTCACGCTGTTATGCACGCTGTTGCTGGGGGCGCGTTCGTGGCTGGCCATCGTCGTGACCATGGTGGTGGCGGTGGCCCTCATGCAGGGAGTATTCGTCATCCTGCTTGGCATCCCCCTTCCGTGAGGCCACCCCGATGACACTCTTATCGACTTGCTCCGGGAGTTGACGATGCTGGAACATTTTCTCGGCGGGTTGGCCGTGGTGCTGCAGCCACTCAACCTGTTATTGCTGACCTCTGCGGTTTTCATCGGCTTCATCGGTGGCGCGCTGCCGGGCATCAGCGGTGTGATCCTGGTGGTGATTCTGCTGCCGGTCACTTACGGCATGGAGCCCACCACGGCCTTCATGCTGCTCACGGCCATTTATGGGGCCACGGTATTTTCAGGCCTGATCACGGCGATCCTGTACCGCGCGCCAGGCACGCCCGAAGCGGTGATGACTGCCTTCGACGGCTACCCGATGACTCAGCAGGGCCAGGCCGGCAAGGCGCTGGGCATCGGCGTGCTGAGTTCCGCCATCGGCGGTCTCGTCGGCACCGTGGCGCTGATCGTGTTCACGCCGATTCTCGCTTCCATGGCGCTGCGCTTCTCGTCGCCGGAATACTTCGCCCTGGCCATCCTCGGCTTGACGGTGGTGGCCTCGTTGGGTGGTCGCCTGATCTACGGCCTTATCGGGGCGACGCTAGGTCTGCTGATCGCCACGGTGGGGATCGATCCGCTCACCGGCACCAGCCGTTATACCTTCGACAACCTCAATCTCGCCGAGGGCGTTGGCCTGATCCCGATGATCGTGGGACTGTTCGCCATCTCCGAGGTAATGAAACGCGCACTCGACCAGGACAGCCACCAGCCGCTGAAGAAGGTCAGGATCAAGATCTTCGACCTGCCGATCCTGCGCCAGATCGGTGGTACGCTGACCCGCTCTTCACTGATCGGCGTGATCACCGGCATTCTGCCCGGCATCGGCGCCAGCACGGCGGCCATGGTCAGCTATAGCGAGGCAGTGCGCTGGTCCAAGCATCCGGAGAAATTCGGCAAGGGCGCACCGGAGGGTGTAGCCGCGCCGGAGTCGGCCAACAATGCCGCGGCCATGGGAGCGCTGGTACCGCTGTTCGCTCTTGGCATACCGGGCAGCGGTACCACCGCCGTGATCCTCGGCGCCTTCATCATGCATGGGCTGCAACCTGGCCCGATGTTCATGATTACCAGCAGCGATCTGATCTATGCCGTATTCGCCGGCCTGTTCATCGTCAACTTCATGATCTTGCTGTTCTCCAAGCCGTTCATTGCGCTGTTCACCAAGCTGCTCAACGTGCCCTATTCGGCGCTGGGCCCGCTGATCGTCATGTGTTGCATCGTGGGGACCTACTCGGTGCGCAACTCGATGTTCGATGTCTGGTTGATGCTCGGCTTCGGCGTGCTTGGCTATCTGCTCGAGAAGCTGAAGTTTCCGTTGGTGTCGATCATCCTCGGCCTGGTACTCGGCCCGATCGCCGAGAGCGAACTGCGCCGTACGCTCTCCATGTCCCAGGGCGACCTGTCGATCCTCTTCACGCGGCCGATCAGCGCCACCCTGCTGATCGTCGCCTTCCTGCTGCTCGCCGTTGCCATCGTCACACCTATGGTGAAGCGCCTGCGCAACAGGCCTGCCGCTTCCTCGTCGTCCGAACAGCGGAGTAATCCATGACCATCGTATTGGGTGCCATCGCCGATGACTTCACCGGCGCCACGGACCTCGCCAACAACCTGGTACGCAGCGGCATGCGCTGCCTGCAGGTGATCGGTGTGCCCGGACCGGAGATCGAGGTGAGCGATGTCGATGCCGTGGTGGTGGCGCTGAAGTCTCGCTCCTGCCCGGCGGACGAGGCCGTGGCCGATTCGCTGGCCGCCCTGGCGTGGCTGCAGGCGCAAGGCGCCCGCCAGTTCTTCTTCAAGTACTGCTCCACCTTCGATTCCACCGAGCGTGGCAACATCGGCCCGGTGGCCGACGCATTGCTGGAGCGGTTGGGCGTGGCGCAGACGGTAATGGTGCCGGCATTCCCGGTGAACGGCCGCACCGTCTACCAGGGCCACTTGTTCGTCGCTGACCGGCTGCTCAACGACAGCGGCATGCAGCATCACCCGCTCACGCCCATGACGGATGCCGACCTGGTGCGCGTGCTCGCCTCGCAGACTCCGCACCCCGTCGGCCTGGCGGCGCGTCCGGTACTCGCACAGGGCGTCGAGGCGACCCGACGGCACCTGGCGGAGTTGGCCGAACAGGGGGTGCGACACGTGATCTGTGACACCCTCGACGAGCGAGACCTGGATGTGCTGGCGGAGGCCTGCGAGGCGATGCCACTGGTAACTGGCGGTTCGGGGCTGGGGCAGGCGCTGCCTGTCCGCTATCGCCAGCTTGGCTGGCTGGCCGAGATCGCGGAACCAGGCCTCCTGCAGCCGGGTGGCGGCGGTGCGCTGGTACTGTCCGGTAGCTGCTCCCGGGCCACGCTGGGGCAGGTAGCGCACTTTCTAAAGCACCATCCCGGCTTTGCCCTCGATCCGTTGGCTCTGGCCGAGAGCGATGCACAATGGGAGGCGGCGCTCGACTTCGCACGAAACGCCCTGGAGAGCGGCGGACCGGTATTGGTCTACGCTTCGGCCGATCCGGAAAAGGTGAAAGCCGCCCAGGCCAGACTCGGCGTCGAATATGCGGGGCAGCTCGTCGAGCGTGCGCTGAGCCAACTGGCGGCGACACTGGTGAGCGAGGGCGTGGGCCGGCTGGTGGTGGCAGGTGGCGAGACCTCGGGTGCGGTGGTGTCGGCGCTGGGCATCGAGACCCTGCGCATCGGCGAGCAGATCGACCCCGGCGTGCCCTGGACCCAGGCTCCACTGGCAGGTCGCGAGGCGCCGCTGTCGCTGGCGCTGAAATCAGGCAACTTTGGTGGTGTCGACTTCTTTACCCGAGCCTTTGAGGTGCTGCCATGAGCGTTCATGACGAGAACACATTGCGCGAACAGATCGCTACCCTGGGCAAGTCGCTGTTCGATCGTAGCCTGACCATGGGCTCCAGCGGCAACATCAGCGTGCGCCTGGACGATGGCGGTTGGCTGATGACGCCGACCAATGCCTGCTTGGGACGTCTCGATCCAGCCTGCATTTCCCGGCTCGATGGGCAGGGCCAATGGCTCGACGGTGACAAGCCCACCAAGGAGCAGTTCCTGCACATGGCGATGTACGCCGAGCGTCCCCAGTCCGGCGCCATCGTGCACCTGCACTCCACTCACTCGGTGGCGGTTTCGTGCCTGCCGGGTGTCGATCCCTGCGATTGTATTCCGCCGCTCACCGCCTACTACGTGATGCGGGTCGGCAAGCTGCCGCTGGTGCCCTATCACGTACCGGGCGACCCCAAGTTGGGCGATGCCGTGCGCGGTCTGGCAGGCAAGCACAGCGCCGTGCTGCTGGCCAATCACGGACCGGTTGTGGCGGGCAAGGACCTGGAGGCAGCGGTATACGCCACCGAGGAGCTGGAGGAGACGGCAAAATTGTTCTTGTTGCTGCGAGGGGAGAATCCGCGCGTCCTCACCGAAGAGCAGGTGGCCGAGTTGCAGCGGCGCTTTCCCGCCTGAGTCCGGGCTCGTCCCGTCATGACAACGCCGCCCCTGGCCTGCCGGGGGCGGCGTCTTTCGTCGTTGCGAATCGCTGGGTCAGCGGATTACGAAGCCGCGGCCGACGGGGTCACGTGCGTCGATCAGCCACTTGGCGTAGCCGATCAGCTCGGCGGTGCCCTGTACGCTGGGGCGGATGGCCCGATAGCCGCCAATTTCCGTCTCGCCAAGAATCTCTCCGGTGAAGCGGCCGCTGCCGAGCAGGCCCTCGGAGTGGATAGGACGGCCCACTTCCAGCTCGTTGCGGGCATGGAACATGGCCATCATCGCACTGGTGCCGGTGCCGCCGGGCGAGCGGTCGAGCTTGCCGTCGGAGAACACGTGCACGTTGCGGTAGAGCGAATCTGGCTGCGAGCCCTCGTGCCAGAAGGTGACGAAGTTCAAGCCGTTGATGTGCGGATGGGTCGGGTGACGAATCTCCATCCGGGCGTTGAGTTCGGCCTTCACGGCCTGGCCGGCGCGGGAGAAGTAGCTGCCGTTGTCGGGGCAGATGGGCTGCTTGTCGGCGGGCACCCGGATGATGGCGAAGAAGTTGCCGCCGAAGACCAGATCGGCCTTGAGGATGCCGAGGCCGGGTACGTTGATGGGGATGTCCTGCTCCATGACGAAGGCGGGCACGTTCTCGAAACGGGTCCAGTGCACCTTGTCGGCGTCGGCTTTCACCTCGGAAACCACGGTGCCGGCGGTGGTTTCGAAGCGGATGCGGGTGAGGCCATTCTCCTGCGGAGGGGGCGCCAGGCGATGGGCGACCATGGCCATGGAGAGGGCGATGGTGCCGTGGCCGCACATGTCGACGAACTGCTCGCCGTCGATCCACAGCATGCCGGCGTCGTGATCGTCATCGGAGGGCGGGGTGAGAAACACGCCGAACATGTGCTGGTGGCCGCGCGGTTCGCGCATCAGGCTGGTCCGCACATGGTCGTGATGTTGCTGGAGATAACGCCGCTTGTCGAGGATGTCACCGCCGAAGGGATAGGGGATACCGCCATGGACGATGCAGGTCGGCTCGCCTTCGGTATGGGTATAGATTACGTCGAGAAACTGCTGATTGTTCATTGGGTCTTCCTGTGGCTTTGGCTTTGGCTTTGGCTTTGGCGTTGAGGATTGGGTACGCAGTGCACGGCTAGAGGCCGAGCCAGCGGGGTACGCTCATGACGATGCCTTCCGGCCAGACGATCACGGCGAGCAACACGAACAGCATTACGGCGATGAAGGGCAAGTTGGCGTAGGTGATGCGAATCACATCAACCCTGGAGATCACACTGGTGATGAATAGCGCAGCGCCGACGGGTGGTGTTTGCTGGCCGATGCCCCAGCACAGGATTACCACCATGGCGAACTGCAGCGGATCGATGCCGAGCAGCTGCACGCTGGGCAGGAACAGCGGCACCACGATGAACATCATGGCGATGCCATCGAGGAAGGTGCCGGCAATGATCAGTACCAGGCTGAGGATCAGCAGGAAGCCGATCGGACCCATGTCGAGGGCCGCGATGGGGCCGAGAATCAACTGACCCAGGCTCTGGTAGGTGAAGGTGTAGCCCAGGGTATGCGCCGCAGCGGTCACGAACATCACCGCCCCGGTGAGCACGGCACTTTCCACCAGCGCGAGATAGAGGGCGCGAAGCGAAAGCGAGCGGTAGAGCAGCATGCCGGCCAGCACGCCGTAGGCGACCGCTACCGCAGAGGCTTCGGTGGGCGTAAAGATGCCGCCCAGGATGCCGCCCAGGATGATGATCGGCATCATCAGGGCTGGCAGGGCGCCGATGAAGGTGCGACCCAGCTCGCTCAGCGAGAAGGCGGACTCGATGGGATACTGTCGTTTCACCGAGATCCACCAAGCCATCAGAATCAGGCCGAGGGCGGTGAGCGCACCTGCGATCAGGCCGGCGGCGAACAGCGCGCCGGTCGAAAGACCCATATAGGCGCTGAGCAGGACCATGGGCACACTGGGCGGAATGATGATGCCGATGGTGGAGGACGACGCCGTTACTGCGGCTGTGAAGGGTGCCGAGTAACCGCGTTTGATCATTTGTGGAATCATCACGCCGCCCACGGCCGCGGTATCGGACATCGAGGTGCCGCTCATGCCGGCAAAGAACATTGAGGTCAGAATGTTCACCGCCGCCAGGCCGCCACGAATGGCACCGACCAGGGCGCGGGCCAGATCGATCAGGCGCGCCGAGATGCCGCTGTGATTCATGATCTGTCCGGCCAGGATGAACAGTGGGACCGCCAGCAATGGAAATGACTCGGTGCCACGATAGAGGCGCTGCACCAGGACCAACATATCGACACCGGAGAAGGCCAGGACGGCGATCGAGACCAGGGTCAGCGCAAAGGCAATGGGCATGGCCAGGCCGATCAGGGCCAGCAGGGCGAGAAGGATGGCAAGCAGGATCATGAGGCACTCTCCTCCAGCGCGGCTTGCCGGGCGGCTTCATAAGGAGGTACCTCGGCCTTGACGGCGGCAATGCACTGGCGAATCAGTTCCAACAACATACCCACGCCGGAGATGGGCACGGCGGCGTAGAACAGCCACTGGGGGGCGCCCAACATCAGGGTGGTGCGGTGGGAGAAGGTCAGGGTCTGTTCCAGCCCCCACACCACCATGACCACGCAAACCACGCCGATGAGCGCCTGGTTGAGGAAGAACAGAATCCATTGGCCGCGGGCGGGAAGGCAGGCGGCCACCACGTCGATACGCAGATGTGCCCCTTTGCGCAGCGCCAGGTAACCGCAAAAGAAGGTCACGTAGACCAGCAGACCCACCAGCACCTCGGCGCTCCAGGACAGCGAGGCATTGAGTAGGTAGCGCGCAACCACGGCCGCCAGGGCGAGCAGGGTGATGGCAGACAACAGCAGTGCCGCGACCGCTTCGAAAAAACGATCAAGCATGGGAGGCTCCTGCAGGGAAGTGGCGGGCCGGGGCGGCCCGCCGGGCTGACACGGTGAGGCTCAGGGATGCTCGGCGATGCGCTGTACCAGCTCGCGCGCTTCATCCGACATGTCCTGGGTAAAGCGTTCCCACAGCGGCTGGGACGCTTCGATGAAAGCATCGAGATCGACTTCGTTGACCTGCATGCCGTTCTGCTCGACCAGGTCGATGACACTCTGGTCGGCACGCTCGCCGAAGTCGGCGGTGGCGTCGAAGGCCTTCGGTCCGCCTTCCAGCAACGCCTGCTGCACCTCGTCGGGAAGGTCCTGGAAGCGCGCTTCGTTCATCAGCAGGAAGCCCACGGTATAGACGTGACCTGAAAGCGAGAGGTAATCCTGCACTTCGTAGAAGCGGCTGGCCTCGACCTCGACCAGCGGGTTCTCCTGGCCGTCGAAGACGCCGGTCTGCAGCGCCGAGTAGAGCTCCGGGTAGGGCAGCGGCGAAGCGTTGGCACCGTAGGCGTTGAACATCTCCACCCGCTGGCGGCTGCCCGGGGTGCGGATGCGCAGGCCGCTCAGGTCGTCCGGCGTTTCGATGGCGCGGCGGTTGTTGGTGATGTGCCGGAAGCCGCCCTCGTAGAAGCCGATGACCCGGTAACCCTGCTCCTGCAGCCGCTGCTTCAGGGCATCGCCGATCTCGCCACCGAGCACACTGGCGACATGGTCGCGATCGCGGAACAGGTAGGGCAGCGAGAGAATGCCCATGTCCTCGTCAATGGTGGTGATCGGCGTTTCGATGGTGGCGATATCGAGCGTGCGGGTGTCCAGGGATTCGATGTTGCTGACCTGGTCGCCCAGGGCGCCGGAGTGGAACAGCCGGACTTCGACGCCTTCTGCGGTGGCTTCGGCCACGTGACTGGCGAGCGCATTGAGGCCGGCCATCTGGATGCCCTGCTGGCTGCCGATCGTGGCGGCGCGCAGTTCAAGCTCGGCGGCCGTCGCGGAACCGGCAATGCCGAGGCCCACTGCCACGGCGGTCAGGAGACGCGGGAGTTTGCACTTCATGGTGACGCTCCATGGGTTGTTGTTTAGAGGGGAGTCGTGTCACTGGGTGAACGAACACGTGTCTCTAGGGTAGGGCCGTGCGGTGGCCGCTTATAGAAGAAAACAGACAAGAAAGGGGAGATATTGGACATGCGCCGCTCGGGTCGCTGTGCTCAGGAGGCCTCGGCGCTCGCTTGGTTGCGTAGCCCCTTGCGGCGCGACTGCCTGGGGCTGTAGGTGTAGTGGGCCTGAAAATCACGCGCCAGGTGGGAGGCATCGGAAAAGCCGCACTCGGCGGCGATCTCTGCGATCGAGCCGTCGGTATGTTGCAGCAACCATTCGGCGTAGCGCAGGCGCATGGTCTTGAAGTAACGCATGGGCGTGGTGCCCATTTCCTGCTGGAACAACCTGTCAAGCTGGCGCGGACTGAGGTTGATGCGCTCGGCCAGGGCCTGGCTGTCCAGGCGTGTGTTGAGTGACTGCTCCATGGTCAACACGGCGACCCTGACCCGCTCGTCGCGTATGTCCTGGATGGCCTCGAAGAAGTGGGTCTGCGGCGAGTTGGAGGTACGCATCCCGTTGAGAATCATGTGGCGAATGGCCTGCTGGGCCTTGTCCGGCCCGCATTCTCGACGTATCAGGTGTAGCGCCATGTCGGTGGCTCCCGATGAACCAGCGCAGGTGATGACGCGTACCGATTCGAGAAACAGCCGGTCGGGCGTGGCGTCGATCTGGGGGAATTGGCGGCGGAAGTCGTTGATCACGTTCCAGTGAACGCATACCCGCTGGCCCTTGAGCAGTCCGGCGCGGGCGATGGCAAAGGTCCCGGTGCAGACCCCGACCAGCTTGACACCCTGCTTGCAGGCCTCCCTCAGATACTCGCTGAGCGCCTTGTCCTCATGCGGATCGAGGTAGTTGTTGCCACCGCACACGGCGATATGAGTGAAGTGGCTCGGATCGTGATAGGAGGTCTGCGGCGTCGCCTCCAGGCCGCAACTGGACGTAACCGGCCCGGGGCCCATGATCTGCCAACTGCAGTGAATCTGCCGGCTGCGTCCGCCCTTGTCGGCGGCCAGGCGTAGCGAATCAATGAAGCCGGCGAAGGCATTCAGCGTGAACAGGGGCAATAGGATGAAGCCGACACGCAGCGGCGGTTGTTGGGACTGGGACATTCAGGCCTCGTCTCGATGGCGCGACGATTCGTGCCAACAGAGTATGCTCCGCTGCCCGGCGATCTTCGAGCCTCTCGGTGCCGTTCGTCAATGAGGCGGAAGGGAGAATAGGTGGGCAACGTGTTTTTTGCGAATTGTAGTGGTAATGTTATCTCATAACATTGTTGATAACCTTCCCTTCGCAAGGAACCGTCGTGAACACAGCCCCACCTTCCCTTCGCCCTGGCACCGTTGCCACGCGCATTGGTCCTGTTTGCCTGATCGCCTCGTGTGTGCTTTTGGCCGGCTTGCCCATAGCGGGCCTTGGTGCCGAGGAACTGGCGAGCGGTTCCGAGTACGAGCTTGAAGAGATCACGGTCCTGGGTACGCGCGAGAGGGCCTATCGCGATGTGGTGGCACCCACGGCCAACAAGAGCGATACCCTGGTCAAGGAAACGCCTTTTTCCATCCAGACCGTGACCCGTGAGCTGATCGAGGATCGTGGCGTTACTACCTTCGGCGAGGCGGTGCGTACCGTGCCCGGCGTTACGCCGCAGGTCGGCTGGGGTGGCAGTAATGACCGCTTTCGCCTGCGCGGCTTTGCCACCACAGCGAACCTGAAGAACGGTTTTCGCCGCAGCGTATTCGCGCCGGTCGACGAGTTGGTGAACATCGAGCAGATCGAGGTACTGAAGGGACCTGCTTCGGCGCTGTATGGGCGCTTCGAACCAGGCGGGGTGGTCAACCTGGTGACCAAGCAGCCCCAGGAGGAGGCACAAACGCGCTTAGACCTGACCGGCGGTCGTTACGACTTCTATCGAGGTACTTTCGACAGTACGGGGCCATTGAGCGATACCGTCAGCTACCGGGTCACGGGGGCGTGGCAGGACAACCGCAGCTTTCGCGACTTCGTGAATGCCGAAAGCCAGTTCATCTCGCCGGTCGTGCAGTGGCAGCCTTCGCCACAAACCACGCTGACCGCTGAGCTGGAATTGGGGCGGCGCGATTCTGCATTCGACCGGGGTTTCGGCAATAGTCCGTTGTTCCTCGAGGTGCCGATTCACCGCAACTATGCCGAGCCCGACACCCGCCTGGAGAATGAGAGTGCGCTGGCTTCCGTGGTGCTGGAGCATGGTTTCGAGAACGGCTGGGAGCTGCGCAGCGGGATGCAGGCGTCGTGGGCGCGCACCGATGCGCTGTGGTATCCCTACGGCTTCAACCCGATCAGCGGCGCCGATACGGACGACCCGCAGGTCAATCGTCGCCGACAGCGCAGCGTCGACGAGCAGACCGACGCCTCGCTGATGGCGGAGGTGTCGCGCCGTTTCGACATGGGGGCAGTGGAACACCGCGTGCTGCTGGGCGCCGACTACAACTACGATGAGTGGGACTTCGAGGCCTACGCTTTCCTCGGCCCAGGGGGCTTCCCGGTCAACCTGCCGATCAGCCTGTACGCCCCGGTGCATGGCCAGGCGCCGGGCGGCCCGCTGGAGCCCTACGATGCATCGAGTTATGACAGCCACAACGTAGGCTTGTACCTGCAGGACGAGTTGCAGCTCGGCAGCCATTGGCGGCTGCTGCTGGGCGGTCGCTTCGACCGTTCGCGCAGCGGCGCCCGGGCCGAGTACCTGCCGGTGGAGGGGCGCCTGACGCGCACCGACGAGGCGTTCTCGCCGCGCGTGGGCCTGACCTGGACACCCAGCGAGGAGGTCTCGCTGTACGCGAGCTGGGCGCAATCCTTCCTTACCGAGCCCTTCAACGGCATGCTGCGCGAAGGCAGCCTGCCCTCACCCTCAAGAGGGCGGCAAACCGAGGTGGGTGCCAAGTTCAGCCTGCTCGATGGGCGCCTGGAGCCCACCCTGGCGCTGTTCGACCTCCGCCGTCGCAACGGTGTGGTCTCCGACCCGGACGACTTCAATTACGTGATCCAGGTTGGCGAGCAGCGCAGCCGCGGATGGGAACTGGACGTACCCTACGCCGTAACGTCGCAGTGGCGGCTGCTGGCCAGCTATACGGAGCTCAAGGCCGAGATCAGCGAGGACAGCGATCCTGAGCTTGTCGGCAATCTGATCGCCAATGCACCGCGCAGCTCCGCCAGCTTATGGTCCACCTACGATTTTGCCGGGCAGGCCTCGGGGCTCAGCGTGGGCCTTGGTGCCATCTACGTGGGAGCGCGCCAGGCCAACACCGCCAACAGCTTCGAGCTGCCTTCCTACACGCGCTGGGATGCCAATGCGATCTATCGCTTCGGTGAGCAGCAGCGTTACCGGGTGCAACTGATGGTTCAGAACCTAGGCGACAAGCGCTACTACGATTCCGGTGGCTCGTTCGTGCCCACCTTCCCCGGTGCGCCGCGCAGCGTTTTCGCCACCTTCGGCATGACGTTCTGATTGCTGGCGGCGTTAACCGCTTGGCTGGGTATCGGCGTGCGGGATGAGGCCACGAATATGGAGGGTGGCTGCCCTAGTGCTTTGCGAAACATGGTGGAGAAGGCGCTGGGGCTGTCGTAGCCCAGCTCCAGAGCGACGGCAGTGATCGAGACACCCGCGGTGAGCTTGGGCAGTGCCGCCAGCAGACAGGCCTGCTGGCGCCAGGCACTGAATGACAGCCCCGTCTGCTGTTTGAAAAAGCGGGAGAAGCTGCGCGGGCTCTTGTTCAGACGTTGCGACCATTCGGCGGAGGATGCCTGGATGCTCGGCTGTTGTAGAAACATCGTGCACAGTCGTGCCAACCCAGGATCGCAGGGCAAGGGGGCAAAGAGCGGCAGGGTAGCTGCGTCGCGTAGCTCGTGCAGAATGAGCCGTATCAGGGCACCGTCGCGGCCGGTTTCATCGTAGCCGGCGGGCACCTCGGCGGAAGCGAGCAGCAACTGATGGAGCAGTGGACCTACCACCAGGACCTCGCAGTGCTGGACGAGACGCGGTGCGGCCTGTGGTTCGATATAGAGGCTGCGTGTGCTGACACCCAGCATGCGCACACGATGCGGTTTTTCGGCGGGAATCCACACTCCGCTGTAGGGTGGCACGACCCAGGTGCCGTCGTTGGTGCTGACCTCCATCAGCCCCGTCATGCCGTAGAGAAACTGGGCGCGCCGATGGGTATGGGTGTCGAGCAGGGTGCCGTGCGGGTAATCGGTGCCAATGGCGAGTACTTCACGGGGTGTGGCATCCACGCTGCTCAGGGCAATGTTGCGCATGGCGACTCCATGGTGGCCAACTTACGAGCATTATTGGCATATCCGCGAAAGTTGGCCAGCGGCATCACGGCTTATCCTGCGCTCTCGTTCGTTCTGCCGGGAGCTCCTTCATGTATCTCTTGCTGTTCCTGTTCGGCGGGCTGGCGGGGGTGACTACCATCCTGTTCGGGTTTGGTGGTGGCTTCGTCGTCGTGCCCTTGCTGTACGCTTTGCTGACCGCTGCCCATGGTGCGGACAGCCCCGTTGGGCTGGTAGCCATGCAGATCGCCGTGGCGACCTCAACCGGTGTCATGGTTATCGCCGCCTCGTTGGCCACGTGGCGCCACCATCGGGCCCGAGCGCTCGAATGGAGACCGCTGTGGCCCTTGGCCGGTTACGTTGCCGTGGGAGCCATCATCGGTGCTTCTGCCGCTATCTCGCTGCGCGGTGACTGGGTGCGCTGGGCCTTCGTCATGTATCTGGCGATCACGATTCTCGATGGTGTCTTTCGGCCCGGGTTCTTGTCTGGCCAGAACGGTAGGGCCAGAGCCATGTCGCGAGGCGTGACGGCTGGAGCGGGTCTGCTGATAGGTAGCGTGGCGGCTTTTCTTGGCGTTGGAGGGAGTGTCATGACGGTGCCGTTGTTGCGACGCCGGGGCACAACCATGGTGCAGGCGACCGGTCTGGCCAATCCCCTTACGCTGCCGATGGCACTGGTCGGCACGGCGACCTATGTGCTGCTGGCCTGGGACAGGAGCGAGACCCTGGGACCTTGGCACGCGGGCTACATCGATCTGCGGGCTTTTCTGGTTCTGGTGATCGGCTCATGGTTAGGTATCAGGCTGGCAGCTCCCCTCATTGGCCGCATCCCGGACCGCCTGCACGCCAAGGCCTATCTCGTCCTGCTGGCCTGCGCTCTGATAGTGATGGTGGTGGTATAGGTATGCTGCCATTCAGCAAGAGGGAAAGCGGGCCGGCGCTTGCCGGCCCGCCCTAGGCAGCCTTCAATGGCTGTGGTCGTGGTCGTGGTCGTGGTCGTGGTCGTGGTCGTGGTCGTGGTCGTGGTCGTGGTCGTGGTCGTGCCCATGTCCATGATCATGGTCATGCACCACACCGGTACCGCCCACGGCGACGATGCTGAAAGGCGTGTCTTCGACTTCCAGCTCACCCGTCTTCTCGAAGCTCGCCGCATCCACCAGGTGCAGCTTGCCTTCGAGCGGGTCGGTCACGACGACGCTCTCACCGGCTACCGTCACACGCGGACGCGGATCCCTCCAGTGGCCATCCATGGAGTAGGGGCCGGTGAGCCGCAGCGATTGGGTGATTTCGCCCCCGAGCACGTCAAGCTGGTGGAGTTGGCCATCCTCGGTGAACACGTAGGCGTAGCGTGCGCGGATCGGGTCGACGGCGAAGTGCACGCGGCGGGTGGGCAGCTGGATCAGGCGGAAGGCCTCCTCTTCGCTCGGGTCGATCAGCACGACGCTACTGGGACCGTAGTTACCCAAGAAATATTGCAGCCCGCGACCGCCGACCAGCGTGGTTGCCTTGCCTTCAGGGAGGGTGTCGGCATAGGGCAGATGTTCAATGGCAGGCTCACCCTCCGAGGAACGCACGATCAGCAGACCCGTGGCACAGGCAAAGGCCATCAGATTGCCCGTGGCGGCCTCGCCATGCAGGTCGGGACATTCGGCCAGGTCGCCGACCTGATTGCCGTCACGATCCTGCACCCGGATGCCGATGGGCAGGTTCGAAGGATCCTCGGGGTGAGGTTCGGAAACGAGGTCGTAATCGCCATAGGGCACGACCACGCCGTGATGGGGGACGCCGGCATCCACTTCGCGAATCTCGACGCTTCCCGCCAACGCATCGCGTTCGCGGAAGATTCTGGCGACGCCTTCCTTGTCGAAGAATGCGGCCCAGTGGCCTTGGTGCTCCACGAAGTGCACCGGGTATTCGCCCTCGATCTCGGTGCCTGTCAGCCGGGGCTCCCCGATCTCGATGTCGGCGTGGTCGCCGTGGTCGTGAAAGGCGATGCCCGTGGCCATGGCCGTGACGACATCGGACGAGCCCTGCACCGCAAACACGGCTTCGCCGTTGTGGCTGCGATAGAGCGATGCCGGGCCGTGGATGTCGAACGAGGCCAATGGCTTGCCTTCCACTGCATCGAAGACGTGGACTACCGGCTCGCTGTGGTCGGCGATGAACAGCCGCCAGGCCGTGGCTTCGTCGTCGTGGGCTTGGGCGCTGCCGGAGGCTAGCCCGGCGACCAGCAGTGAGATGGTGAGGCTAAGTGGTTTTCTTCCCATTCTTGAACTCCTTGGTTTGGGTGACGAAATGCAGGCTGACGGGGCGACGGTTTTAATCGGAAGCCAGAACTCTGCTGAGCGTGGTGGCGTTGTGGCGCATCAGCTCTACGTAGGTGGAGGCAGGGCCGTCCGGCGCGGACAGCGCATCCGAGTAGAGCGTGCCGCCGAGAGTCAGGCCGGCTTCGTCGGCGATCTGCTCGACCAGGCGCGGGTTGGAGATGTTCTCGGCGAAGACTCCGGCGGCGCGCTGTTCGCGAATGCCATCGATGAGGCTGGCAACGTCCGCGGCGGTGGCTTCGGCCTCAGTGGAAAGCCCCTGCGGAGCAAGGAACACCACACCGTATTCGTCTTCGAAGTAGCGGAAGGCGTGGTGTGACACCACGGCCACGCGACGCCCCTCGGGTATGGCGGCGATGGCCTGGCCGACCTCCTTGTGGAGGTCATCCAGTATCGCCAGGTAGGCGATGGCATTCTGGGTGTAAAGAGGACAGCCGTTTTCGTCCGCTTCGCAGAAGGCGCTGGCAATGTTCTCTACATACACCTTGGCGTTGGCCACCGACTGCCAGGCATGGGGATCGAAGGGAGCTTCGTGGAAGACGGCGTGATCGCCATAGAAGTGATAATGACCACCCTCCGGGTCGCGCAGGATGTCGGCACCCTCGGTCAGTGCGATGGTTTTCCCCGTGGTGCCGCTTGCCTCGATGAGCCGCGTGAGAAAGCCTTCGAACATCAGGCCATTGGTCAGCACGACATCGGCGCGGGCCAGTGCCATGGCGTCGGCGGGCCTGGGCTCGTAGACATGTGCGTCGGCATTTGGGCCTACTATGGTATGCAGCTCGATCCGCTCGCCGCCGACCTGCTGGGCAAAGTCGCCGATGATCGAGAAGGTCGCCACGACCTTGAGTCTCTCCTCGGCTTGCACTGTGAAAAGTAGCTGAAGCCACAGTAGGGTCAGGCCTGCAACAAGGGCGAGCTTCCTCGCTCTGGACATGCGTAATCCTCCATCAAGCGGCACTATGAGTCGTCTCGGGTCAGCGACTGAAAGCAAGGTGCTAAGGACGGCACGGTGGTTGGCAACCATCGCAAATCAAGATTTGTTATGTTATATCATTGTTTGTATGAGAACAACGCGATCGCATCCCACGTGGGGCGGTCTCGTTGGTTCGCTCCCCCCCGATACGGTGTTGCCCATGAGTCCAGATACCCACGACTTGATACCCGTTACCGTGCTGACCGGCTTTCTCGGTAGCGGCAAGACCACGTTGCTCAATCGTCTTGTCCAACAGCCCGTCATGAAGGATGCGCTGGTGGTGATCAACGAGTTCGGCGACATCGGGCTCGATCACCGCCTGGTAGCCGAAGGTGATGAACATACCGTGGTGGAGATGAGCAGCGGTTGCCTGTGCTGCACCATTCGTGGTGATCTGAGCCGCACCATACAGCGGACTTTCGATGCGATAGAGCGCGCAGGTGGTGAGCCCTTTTCGCGCGTCATCATCGAAACCACTGGGCTCGCCGATCCGGCCCCCATTCTTCACACCCTGATGACCGACTATTGGCTGGCACATCGCTTGGTGCTGGATGGTGTGATCTGCCTGGTGGATGCCGCCAGCGGCATCTCGACGCTCAATGCCCATCGTGAGTCACAGCGTCAGGCGGCCATCGCCGACCGGCTGTTGATCACCAAGGCCGATCTAGTGGATGGGGCGCGGCTGTCACGGCTTGCCAGCCATTTGGCCCGGATCAATCCGGCTGCCGAGCAATTGCAGGTGAGTCATGGCGAGATTGCGGCCGAACAGCTCACCGGGAAGGGCCTCTCGGCACAGGGCCGGCAGGCGAACCATTGGTTGAGCGCGGCCTCCTATGCCCAGGTCGCGCCTGTTATGGACACGATACAAGCGACTCCCGGCTCGCTGGTGTCGATGCTGTCGCCTCAATCCGGGCCGGTTCTCAGCCGTCATGGAGAACAGGTCCGCTCGTTCTGCTTCACCGTGGAGGAGCCCATCGCGCCAGAAGTCCTCGAGGACTGGCTGGACCTGCTGATGTCATTGCTGGGCGAGAAAATCCTGCGGGTGAAGGCCATCGTGAAGGTCGCTGGACGAGAGCAGCCGCTCGCACTGCATGGCGTGCAGCATATCTTCCATCCGCCAGAGCCGCTGCCGGTCGAGGCGTGCGCTGACGGCGTCTCGCGCTTCGTGTTCATCACGACCGGCGTGGCGCCGGAGGCAGTCTCGCGTCTGTTCGACTACTTCCAGCCTGCCCAGGCGCCCTGAAGTCTGGCGCGGAAGACCCCTCGGCAAATTTTGTTGTGTTGTATCAATTCGACCTTCAACGCGTAAAGAGTCCCCCCGATGAATCGGTTAGCACTGGAAGATATCGCCACGGCTCCCGCCTCTCGTCTCGGCACCTTGAGCTGGGTAGGGATGGAGAATATCGCCCTGCCGTTGCAGGTCGCCGGCCAAGGTGTCACCGGCTACGCCTCGGCGGGGGTCAGCCTGGACGATCCCACCGCGCGTGGCATTCATATGTCTCGCCTCTACCTGGCCCTGGCCGAACTCGAATCGCGCGAGCTTTCACTGGTACGCGTGGCGACGGTGCTGGATGCCTTTCTCGACAGTCATCAGGGCCTCTCGCATAGCGCCTTCCTCGATCTCAGCGGTGAGGCGATGCTCAAGCGTCCCGCGCTGATCAGCCCTCTGGCGGGCTGGAAGCGCTATCCCTTCGCCGTGCGCTGCCGGCGCGACGAGAAAGGCTTTCACGCCACGCTTGATCTCACGGTGGGTTACTCCTCCACCTGCCCTTGCTCGGCCGCCCTGGCGCGTCAGCTGATTCAACAGGCCTTCGACGAGGACTTCACCGACATGCCGGTCAGCCGCGAGGCGGTGCGGGCTTGGCTCGGCAGTGAGCAGGGCATCCTGGCCACGCCCCACAGTCAGCGCAGTCAGGCGCACCTTTCGCTGCGCCTGGCAGACGGCCAGGACGAGCTGCCGCTGCTCGCGCTGGTGGATCGTGCGGAGCGTGCCTTGGGTACCGCACTGCAAACGGCGGTGAAACGGATCGACGAGCAAGCCTTTGCCCTGGCCAACGGCCAGAACCTGATGTTCTGCGAGGACGCTGCGCGCCGCCTGCACCATGCCCTGCGCGAGCAGCCCGGTATCGATGGCTTTCGGCTGCGCGTGGTGCATGCCGAAAGCCTGCATGCTCACGACGCCGTGGCGCGCAGCGAGTGGAACTGGGGCGACGCAACAGAGGGCGTGTGACGGAGCGCTCAGCGTTGGTTCCGGGCCGGTGGGCAACCCATGCTACCATGGGCGTTTCGGCGAACCTGACCGGCAAGAAGGATTGAACATGCCTTTACTCGATAGCTTTACCGTTGACCACACGATCATGGCCGCCCCGGCCGTGCGCGTCGCCAAGACCATGCAGTCGCCTTCCGGCGACACCATCACGGTGTTCGATCTGCGCTTCAACAAGCCGAACGAAGACATGATGGGTGAGAAGGGCATTCACACCCTGGAGCACCTGTTTGCAGGATTCATGCGCAATCACCTGAACGGCAAGGATGTCGAAATCATCGATATTTCACCGATGGGCTGTCGCACAGGGTTCTACATGAGCCTGCTGGGCAACCCCAGCGAGGAGCGTGTGAGTGAAGCATGGCTCGCGGCGATGCAGGACGTCTTGAACGTCAAGCGGATGGAAGACATCCCGGAGCTGAACGAGTACCAGTGCGGCACCTTCGTGATGCACTCCCTGGAAGAGGCGCAGGAGATCGCGCGGAGCATCATCGAGCGCGGTGTCGGGGTCAACAGGAACGAAGATCTTGCGCTGAGCGCCGAACGGTTGAAAGCGCTGGGCAACCCTGACGCATAGGTCTGGATTCATGGAATACCAGCAACGCCATTGGGCCATGCGGGCCCCCTCGCTGCGATAATGCATTCTCGTCGCGGCGAGGGTGCGGTGGTGAGTGTCGGCCCAGGTTTCTCGTTACCCGCCTAATACGGCGCTACAGTAAACAACAGGAAGGCAACGAGGCGTCACGTAACGGGAGGGAGCAGGATGGCATACCGCAACGTCGTACTAATCGCCTTGGCATTGGCTACTCTGGCCGGGTGTCGGGCCGAGGAGGTGCCGCTTCAGGCGAGCCAGCTGGATTACGAGGCCGTAGAGGCAAGTTTCATGGAGACGGATTGTCCAACGGAACACTGTGCCAAGGTGGAGGTGAGTGCACTGCACTTCCCCGCCTCGCCGGAGCTGAGCGAAGCGCTGCGCACACGGCTGCTGGTCATGGGACAGGGAATGACCGACAGCGAGACCGAGTGGCCGACTGACTCTTGGGAAGACTACTCTCAGGCTTTCTTCGAGCAGGCCAGGGAAGCGCGCCGGTTTTCTCCACATGGCGCCAGTCAGGCTCTGCTCGAGGCAAAAGTCATCTCCCGCCATGACGATCTGCTGATCATCGAACTGAATACTCATGTCTACCAGGCGGGCCAGGCCCACGGTATGCCGCTGACCGAGTTCATGGTAATTGACGAGAGTCTGGGGCAGGTCGTGACCCTCGATGACATGCTGCTCGACGATCAATACGAGGCCTTTCAGGCAGCGGTTGCCCGGGCCCATGTGCGCTGGCTCCGGGAGCAGGAACTGGGGGACGATTTCGCCGCCGACTGGCCACTGAGCGAGAATCGCAACGTGGCGCCACTCGAGACGGCTTGGGCGGTCAAGTATAACGTCTATGAGATCGCTCCCTATGCCGCTGGCCAGCCGGAGCTGCGCATTCCTCACGAGGAACTTGAAGGCGTCGCCGTGCCGCGCTATCTCGGTGGTCAATAGAGCTGAGAAGTGACGATCCGGGCGAATGAGGAGATCCAATGGAGAAGGTGCTGGTCAGCGCGTGCCTGCTGGGCAGGCGGGTGCGCTACGATGGCGCTGCCAAGAGCCTGGTCTCGGAGATCCTCGCGCAGTGGCAGGCTGAGGGACGGGTGGTTGCGGTATGTCCAGAGGTCGATGCCGGCTTGCCCACGCCCAGGGCTCCCGCCGAGATCGTGACGGGCGATGGGCACGGGGTGCTGGCTGGATCTGCGCGGGTCGTCGACCGCTGCGGTGTCGATCTCACCAGGGTATTTCTGAAGGGAGCCTCGCTGGCACTTCAACTGTGCCGGAAGCATGACATCAAGGTGGCGGTACTGACTGAGCACAGCCCCTCCTGCGGCAGCATGCAGATCTACGACGGCAGTTTCTCGGGAGAGAAAAGGGCTGGCGCCGGGGTCACCTCAGCGCTGCTGCGTCAACACGGCGTGCAAGTCTTTGGCCAGCAGGACATCGTCGAGGCGGGGCGGGTAGTGGAGGCGCTCTAGCAAGTGCTGAATGGCAGGCGACTCTCGCGATGCGCTGTACTCTGCTATCAGCCACGTTACGAAAAGGCACGAAGGACACGATATGGCTTCCATTCGCCGTGAGCTGGTGGGGTTGATCGATCAGGGCGCCATACCGCGCGAGGAAGTGACGCGGACGGTTGCGCTTTCAGGACTCCATCCCACGGGGCGGGCCTGGCGCGTGTTCCTGGATCGGTTGTTGTTGTGGCTGGGCACGCTGGCGCTGACCTGTGGGCTGCTGTTTCTTATCGCCTACAACTGGACCGAGATGGGGCGCTGGCTGCGCTTCGGGCTGGTGCAGGCGGCATTGTTGGTGGCTATCGGCGTCTATTGGTGGGCTGCCGGGCGCGGCGGAGCGGATGACAGTGTAAAAGCAACCATAGTGACGCGTGTGGCACTCATGGCGGCCTCGTTGCTGCTGGGCGTGCTGTTGGCCCTGTTCGGCCAGGTGTACCAGACTGGGGCCGACCCTTGGCAGCTGTTCTTCTTCTGGGCCGTACTGATGCTGCCCTGGACCCTGGTGGCGCGTTTCGATGCGCTCTGGGTGCTGTGGCTGGGGTTGCTCAATCTTTCCCTCGTGCTCTATTTCCGCACCTGGGGCGGTGCGTTCGATGCGTTGTTCGTCAGCGACACTGCCGCCCTGTGGGGGCTGTTCGCACTCAATACCGCAGCGTTGGCCCTGTGGGAGCTGGGCGCACGACGCTGGCGCTGGCTATCAACCGGATGGGCCACGTGCCTGCTGGCGCTGGGCAGCGGCATTCCACTGACCTTGCTGGTGATGGTCTTCATCTTCGACGGGCGGACCGACTTCTCGCCTGCCGTGCTGACATACTCGTTCTGGCTGGCGGCGCTCTACGCGATCTATCGCCATTGGCGGCCGGATCTGTTCATGCTGGCGGGGGGCTGTTTGTCGGTCATTGCCGTGGTCACCCTGTTTCTGGCCCGGCACCTGCTGTGGCAGGCCGACGCCGGCGGCTTCCTGCTGCTGGCTGTGGTGGTGCTGGCGCTAGGAGGTGCGGCGGTGGTCTGGCTCAAGCGGCTTCACGTGGAGATGTCGGCATGACGCTCAGGGACAGACTTGTCCAGGCCGGTATCGAGGTTACGCCAGGCGAAGGCTCGCCAGAGCTCGATACGCCCTGGTTCGTGCGGGCGCTGCAGGCCTTCTCGGGGTGGCTTGCCGCCCTGTTCCTGCTCGGTTTTCTCGCCATGGGGGCGGTGTTCGTGCTCGACAATAGCGCTGCCGCCGCCGCCCTGGGACTGGTCATGATCGCCGGTGCCTTCATGGCGCTGCAGATGGCCAAGGGAGATTTCCTGGAGCACCTGGCGCTGGCCGCGAGCCTGGCGGGGCAACTGCTGGTGGCCTGGGCAATCGCCTCCCTGCTGGAGGGTACGACCGTCGGCCTGTGGTGGTCGCTGCTGGTGCTGCAGGTTGCGCTCGCCCTGGCGATGCCGAGCCTCACGCATCGTGCATTTTCCGCCTTTGCCGCCAGCCTGGCGCTCTATCTGGCCTTGGCCGAAGGCATCGCCGTACCCTCCATGGCCGTTGGCCTGGTGCTGCTGGCGCTGGTCGTACTCTTCCTCAACGAGTTTCGCTGGCCGGCCCGAGTGCGGGCAATGGAGGCGCTAGGCCTCGGCCTGCTGCTTGGCCTGGTGGCCATCCAGGCCATGGCGTACCTTGGCCAGCCGCTGCTCAACTGGCGTTACGATTCCGGCGCCAGCCTGGCCTGGCTGGAACCCTGGGCCGGAAATGTCCTGGGCGCGCTGGCGCTCTTGCTGCTGCTCCGGCAGCTCTTCAAGCGTCACGCCCAGGCCACAGTACCGAGCGTTCGCCTGGCCGCCTATGGTGCCATGATGCTTCTGTTGCTGCTTTCGCTGCAGGCCCATGGCTTGATCCAGGGCGCCGTGGTGGTGATGTTGGGCTTTGCCATTGGCCACCGGCTGGTGATGGGGGGCGGAGTGCTGCTGTTGCTGTTCTCCATCGCCAATTACTATTACTGGCTCGAGGTGACCCTGCTGAGCAAGGCCTTGACCCTGTTCGCCCTGGGCGGGCTGCTGTTGGCGATTCGCTGGGCGCTGCGCCGCTGGTGGCCAATCGAAGGAAAGGACGATGGCAGGGCCGATGCGGGGGAGGGGGCAAGCCGATGATCGCGACAGCCAAGCTCGACAGGGTCGTGGTGGTAGTCGCCACCGTGCTGATCCTGACGCTGGTCAACTGGAGCATCCGGGCCAAGGAGCGCCACCTGGCCGAGGGCGAGATGGTTTACCTGGAGCTGGCGCCGGTGGACCCGCGCTCGCTGATGCAGGGCGATTACATGGCGCTGAACTTCGAGATCGGCAACCAGATCCAGGACGCACTGCATGAAAGGCGCTGGCAGAGCGGTGAACTGAACGCCGCCGATGGGCATGTCGTCGTCCGCCTGGACGCAGAGCGCGTGGCCCATTTCCAGCGCCTGGGCGCGAGCCACGCTTCCCTCGCCGCCGACGAAATGCGCCTGCGCTACCGGGTGCGCAATGGCCGCGTGCGGTTCGCTACCGATGCCTTCTTCTTCCAGGAAGGCCACGCCGAGCGCTACGAACCCGCACGCTATGGGCAGTTTCGCGTCAACGAGCGCGGCGAGCCGCTGCTCGTGTCACTGCACGATGCTGAGTTGGAACTGCTCGGGGAGATGGAGCGCTGAAAGCGGGTACAACGACAGGAGTCATCCATGGAGCTGCGCATCGTCAGACGCCTCATTCCCGAATGGGGTACCACTTATGGCCCCCCTGGAGAAGGGCCTTTCCCCGCCGTCATGATCCTGCATGGCTCGGAAGGAGCCTGGTCAGGATGGAGCCATCGCAACGCCGTGATACTGGCTGCCCACGGCTTTCTGACCTTTCCTTTGGGCTATTCCAGCGGTGGTAATGCCTGGAACGCTGGAAGCATCGTCGATTATTCACTTGAGCGCAGCGTGGAAGCCTTGGCTGCACTGCGTGCCTTTTCGTATGCCGGTACGCGAGTCGGCCTTTATGGTGTCTCGCGTGGAGCCGAGCATGCGTTGCTTCTCGCTGCATTGATGGCCA
Organism: Billgrantia zhangzhouensis; assembly: GCF_021404465.1. Classification (GTDB taxonomy): domain Bacteria; phylum Pseudomonadota; class Gammaproteobacteria; order Pseudomonadales; family Halomonadaceae; genus Halomonas; species Halomonas zhangzhouensis. The sequence goes on from NZ_JABFTT010000012.1 coordinate 83,284, forward strand.
AGGAGAAGATGACGGGACTTCCCGAAGCCGTTGCAGTGCACAGCCCTCCCGATGTGGTCTGCGGAGCCTTCGACTCTCCCAGCTATCGTGACTCCGGTGACCCTGGCTGGCAGGCCTGGGATGCGAGCAGGCGAGCCTGGACATGGCGGAACGAGGGACTACTGCCCACGACACCGATCGAAGTGGAGCAATATCCCGGGCCGCTATTCCTCTCCCATGGTACGAAAGATAGGATGTGGTCGGTGGAAATGACGAGACGCCTGGAGAAGCGACTCCAGGCGCATGGGCGCACACCCGAAGTGCATTACTACGAGGGAGAAGATCACATACCGGGTAGTGCCGGCGAAAATCTCCATCATGAGTATCTGATTGATTTTCTCAAGAAGTACCTTGGTGGTTGAGTTCGGCAACCATAACCGCACGGCGTAAGAGACAGGAAAGAGCATGAATAGGGAGTTGCGCCACAAGATTCTGATCGTTGCCGAGATGCTCCTGCTGGCACTGCCGGTTAGTGTGTTCTGCCTGTTTTTCGGCTTGGCCCTGCTCATGACGGTGGGATTTCCCTGGGGGCTGGAAGAACTCGCGATCATGCTCTTCGCATTGGTCGGCATGCTGGGTATCGTCGGGCTGTGGTGTTCGGCAATCACTTACCTGACACGACGAGCACGGCTCCTCTGGTGGTGGCGAGCCGCCTGCATGGGCGCCGGGTTGATAACCGTCTCCTTGATGCTGTTTTGCCTGGTCGCCTTCGGTTGGGAGCTACCGGAGTGGGGGATCATCATTGCTTTGGGCATATTTGCCAGCCCGCTGTTGGTGCCTTTTCTCCACCTGGCCTATCTGCAGAGGACACCCCGGGAGCCTCTGTCTCTTCAGGCGCAACAATAGCCTTTGCGGTAAGCTCGAACTTTGCTGTCGACCGCCTGCCCGCAGGTGACATGGTGATCTACAAGGAGATGGCTCGTGGAGTGGTGGACCTGGATAACCTACGTGGGCGTGATTACGGCCCTGATCATCTTTCCCGGGCCGGTGGCGCTGCTATGCACCACGCATGGCCTGCGTTTCGGCCGGCACCGGGCTTTCGCCACGGTGCTGGGGGGCGGTGTGGCTTCACTGGTGTTGATGACACTGTCCGCATTGGGGCTTGGTGCCGTGCTGGCCACCTCGGAAACCGCCTTCTTCGTGTTGAAGTTGCTGGGTGGCGCCTACCTGATCTATCTGGGATTGCAGGCCTGGTTGGCCAGGCCCCAATCGCCGCTGAATGATGCACCAGCGGCGGTGAAGGGCCAATCGGTTCCCGCCATGTTCCGTCAGGGATTTCTCGTGGGTATCGGCAATCCCAAGGACTTGCTGTTCTTCGCTGCCCTGTTTCCCAACTTCATCACCATCGGCGAACCGCAGTTGATTCAGTTCGTCATCCTGGCGCTGACCTGGCTGGTCATCGACACGACCTTGATGACGCTCTACGCCACTCTGGGTTCGGGGCTGGGCCGCTGGTTCGATAGCCCCGGCAGGATGCGGGCGTTTCATCGCACTACCGGGGGCTTGTTCCTGGGCGCCGGCGGCACGTTGATCGTCTCGAGCGCCAATCGCTGAGCCGGACATCGCCCAATTGCCAACTCGTCCGTTAGGGCATCGGCCTGGGGAATGTCAGCACCCCTCTAGAACGATCCTGCCTTGGGTTCGGCCGCCCTCGACCAATCAGTGGCGATGCCGATGTGATCCGGCGCTGGGTCCGTTCCGCATGGCATGGGCCTTTGGGCGGTGCGCGCGCCTGAACGGGTCAGGCTGTGGCTCGATGTCAGACCATTAACAGGCTATCTTTCTTCTACTGCACGCGTCCTTCATCCCGTCGGGAAGCGGGACGCTTCGACACTCTGCGTTCTGGAGCACTCATGAGCCAAGAAAACGAGTACGTACCGCCGAAGGTGTGGAAATGGGAGAAAGCGAGCGGTGGTCAGTTTGCCAACATCAACCGGCCCATCGCCGGCCCCACCCACGATAAGGTACTGCCGGTCGGCAAGCATCCATTCCAGCTCTATTCGCTGGCCACGCCCAACGGGGTGAAGGTCACGATCATGTTCGAGGAATTGCTGGCGAGAGGCCATAAGGATGCCGAGTACGATGCCTGGCTGATTCGTATTGGCGAGGGTGAACAGTTCGGTAGCGGCTTCGTCGAGGTCAACCCGAACTCCAAGATTCCGGCCTTGATGGACCATGGCACCACACCGCCCACCCGGGTGTTCGAGTCGGGGTCGATCCTGCTTTATCTGGCCGAGAAGTTTGGCGAGTTCCTGTCCCAGGAACCGGCCGGGCGCACCGAGACGCTGAACTGGCTGTTCTGGCAAATGGGCAGCGCACCCTATCTGGGCGGCGGCTTCGGCCACTTCTACGCCTACGCGCCGATCAAGATCGAGTACGCCATCGACCGCTTCGCCATGGAGGCCAAGCGGCAGCTCGATGTGCTGGACCGGCGCCTGGCCGAGAGCCGCTACTTGGGTGGCAATGAGTACACCATCGCCGATATCGCCAATTGGGCCTGGTACGGGCAACTGGCGCTGGACCGCGCCTACGATGCCGGCGAATTCCTGCAGGTGCAGGAGTACGAGCACGTGCAGCGCTGGGCCAGGGAGATCGATGCCCGCCCGGCGGTGAAGCGCGGGCGCATGGTCAACCGTACCTTCGGTCCACAGGAGATGCAGTTGCATGAGCGCCACGATGCCAGCGACTTCGAGCACAACACCCAGGACAAGCGCTAGGAGAAGGCATGAATGAGCCAGCCAGGCCGCCGGGTTCTACCAGGGGCTCGGATTTCGCTGTAGCGAGGGGATGGCGTTCTATGCCAAGGGGCTGAAGGGCTAGGGGATAGAGGCTTGTGCCGGGGATGTCATTGGACACCCTATGGACGCTCTGGCATGCTTCGCGCTCTGCGAAACCTGTCCAAGAGAAGCCCATGAGCTCACTGCCGAACTGTCCCGCCTGCCATTCTCAATACACCTACGAAGTTGCCGACATGTACGCCTGTCCCGAGTGCGGCCACGAGTGGTCGAGCGTGGCGGATGAATCGGAGTCTGGCGACGAGAAGGTGGTGCGCGACGCCAATGGCAACGTGCTGCAGGATGGCGACAGTGTCACCGTGATCAAGGATCTCAAGGTCAAGGGCACCTCGTCGGTGGTCAAGGTGGGCACCAAGGTGAAGGGCATTCGCCTGGTGGAAGGCGACCACGACATCGACTGCAAGATCGACGGCTTCGGGCCGATGAAGTTGAAGTCGGAGTTCGTCAAGAAGGTATAAGCATCGGGGAACACTGGCTGTCACCGAGCTGTAAGCTAACGGCAGTACTTTGGATGAGACTCACTCATCGGAGGTTTTCTCATGCACAAGCGCTCCTTGGTAACGGCCTTTTCCGCATCCGTGCTGCTTGCCGGTCTGACCCTCCCGGCATTCGCCAACGAGAAGCTGGTGCTCTACACCAGCCAGCCCAACAGCGACGCCCAACAGACCGTCGATGCCTTTCGAGCCGCTCATCCCGAAGTCGAGGTGGAATGGGTGCGCGACGGTACCACGCAACTGATGACCCGCCTGCGTTCTGAACTCTCCGCTGGCGTCAGCAATCCCGACGTGCTGCTGATCGCCGACAGCATGACCATGGAGTCGCTCAAGCAGGAGGGGCACCTGCAGGGCTACCTGAGCCCCGAGCGCGAGCCCTACGCTGCCGAGCTGTACGATTCTGAGGGCTACTACTACGGCACCAAGCTGATCACTACGGGCATCGTCTACAACACCGGCGCCGAGCGTCAGCCGCAGAGCTGGCAGGAACTCACCCAACCCGAATACGCCGGGCAGGTCACCATGCCGAGCCCGCTATACTCCGGCGCCGCGCTGATCCACATGGCATCGGTCGAGGCCCATCCCGAACTGGGCGAGGGTTACTACGAGGCACTGCAGGCCAACCGCACCGAGGCCCAGGGCGGCAACGGCGGCGTGTTCAATGCGGTGGCGGCGGGCAGCAAACCCTACGGCATCGTGGTGGACTTCCTGCCGATTCGCGAGGCTGCCAAGGGCTCACCGGTGGCGTTCGTGTTCCCCGAAGAGGGAGTGAGCGCCGTGACCGAGCCGGTCGCCATCATGCAGGGTGCCAAGAACCTCGAAGCGGCGCAGAAGTTCGTCGACTTCGTCCTCTCGCAGGAGGGGCAGGAGCTGGTTAGCGAGCAGGGCTATCTGCCTGCGCACCCCGAGGTGACGCCGCCCGAGGGCTTCCCCCCGCGTGACGAGATCGCCTTGATGCCGCTGGATACCCAGAGTGTCCTGGCCAGGGAAGCCGAGCTCAAGCAGCGCTTTGGCGACCTGTTCGGCAGTTGATCATGGCACCGAGCCTGACCGAAGGCAGCCAGCAACGCTGGCTGCTTACCCTGTTGACGATCGCTATCGTGGCGCTCAGCCTCGTGCCCAGTCTGCGCCTGCTGTTCGAAGCGCTGGGCGACCTGGCCCAAGGCAGCGAGGCTCCGCTGTGGCGCGTGCTTCAGGCCGAGAGTACTTGGCGGGCGCTGTGGCGCAGCCTCTACACCTCGGGACTGGGCATGCTGATCGCCCTGGCGCTGGGCAGCCTGTTCGCCTTCGTGATCACGCTGACGGACATTCGCGGCAAAGCCTGGCTGGTGTTCTGCTTCATGCTGCCGATGATGATTCCGCCCCAGGTCACGGCGTTGAGCTGGCTGCAGCTGTTCGGGCCCGCCAGCCCGCTGCTGAAGAGCATCGGTATGGCGCCGCCGTTGGGCAGCCCTCAGCCGCTCTATTCCGCCGAGGGGATCGCCCTGCTGCTGGGCATCCAGAGTGCGCCGCTGGTGTTCCTGGCACTGCGTACCTCGTTGCTTTCTCTGCCTCGTGAGTTGGTCGAGGCGGCTCGTATCAGCGGCGCCCGCCAGGCTCAGGTATGGGGGCAGATCATCCTGCCGGTATCCCGCGGTGGCCTGATTGCAGGCGGCGCCATGGCGTTCATCTCCAGCCTGGGCAACTTCGGCATCCCGGCCATGCTGGGCATTCCCGCCGGCTACTATGTACTGCCGACCCTGATCTATCAGCGCATGGCCAGCTTTGGTACCGGCGTGCTGGCCGAAATGGCCTCGCTGTCGCTGTTGATCGGCGTGCTGGCACTGGCTGGCGTGGCGCTGCAACAAGCGTGGATGAAGCGCAGCCGCTTCGGCCTGGTGGGCCATTCGGGGCGTGCCCACGACTTTTCGCTGGGGCGCTGGCGCGGCGGCGTGACCGTACTACTGGTGACGGTACTGCTGGCGATACTCGTCGCCCCTCTGGCTGCGCTGGTGGTGAGTTCGCTGGTGCCTGCCATGGGCGTGGCGCTCACTTGGGAGACCGCCACGTTGAATGCCTATCACGAGGTGATCGGCCGCCAGGGGGCGACCTGGCGCGCGGTGCGCAACAGCCTGTGGCTGGCGGGCGGTGCCGCCGTGGTGCTGATGCTCTGCAGCCTGCCGCTGGCCTACCGCCTACAGCGCTTGCCGCAGCGCTGGCAGAGCCTGGCGCTCAGTGCCATCGAGCTGCCCTACGCACTGCCGGGCGTGGTACTGGCAGTGGCCTGCATCCTGCTTTTCGTGCGTCCCATTCCCGTGGTTAACGTGGCGCTCTACGGCACCCTGGGGCTGATTTTCGTCGCCTACCTGGCGCGCTTCCTGGTGGTGTGCCTCAAACCGGTGGCAGCCGGCCTTGCTCAGCTCGATCCCTCGCTGGAGGAGGCCGCACAGCTTGCTGGTGCCGGACCCTGGCGGCGACTGGGTGGCATCGTGTTGCCGCTGGTGGCGCCGGCGCTGTTCGCCGGTGGACTGCTGGTGTTCTTGCTGGCGGTAAATGAGCTGACTGTCTCGGCGCTGTTGTGGAGTGCCGGCAACGAAACCCTGGGGGTACTGATCTTCAACCTCGACGAGGGGGGCGAGAGCGTACTGGCCGCCGCGGTTTCGGTACTGGTGGTCATGATGGTGGCGACGCTGATGCTGGCGCTCAGTCTGCTGGCGCCGCGCTTGCCCAAGGGAGTCGTGCCATGGCAGGGTTGACGATAGATCGTGTCACCAAACGCTTCGGCGAGCAGTGTGCCGTCGATGCGCTCTCGCTGGATGTCGCACCGGGCGAGTTCGTCGCTCTGCTCGGCCCCAGCGGCTGCGGCAAGACCACCATGCTGCGCATGCTGGCCGGCTTCGAGCCGCTTAGCGAGGGCGAGATTCGCTTGGGCGATCGCACCCTGGCCAGCCGTGAGTGCCACGTACCGCCCGAGCGCCGCAACATGGCGATGGTGTTCCAGTCCTATGCCCTGTGGCCGCACATGAGCGTGGCCGACAATGTCGGCTACCCGCTCAAGCTGCGCCGTCTGGAGGGTGATGCCTACCGGCGCCGGGTGGCCCAGGCATTGGCCCTGGTGGATCTTGCCGCCTACGCCGCGCGTTCGCCGCAGGAGCTGAGCGGCGGGCAACGTCAGCGCGTGGCGCTGGCTCGCTGCCTGGTTACCGACCCCGAAGTGGTGCTGCTAGACGAGCCCTTGGCCAACCTGGACCGCCACCTGCGTGCGACCATGGAGCAGAGCTTCCGCGAGTTTCATCGTCGCACCCGGGCCACCATGATCTACGTGACCCACGACCAGAGCGAGGCGATGTCGCTGGCGGATCGCATTGCGGTGATGCGTGGCGGCCGGCTGGAGCAGTGGGCCACGCCAGAGGCGCTTTACCGCCGACCGCGCAGCGCCTGGGTGGCGAGTTTCATCGGCCAGGGCAGTCTGCTCGAGGTGGCTGCGGGGCGGCCGGGGCTGCACCTGGAAGAGGCTGCATTGATGCGTGGACTCACCGCCGTCGCCACCGAGCGCACCCAGCCGGTGCTGGTGCGTCCCGAGCATGTCACGGTGCTGCCCGAGTCGGCTTCCCAGCGCGGCCTGCGAGCGCGGGTGGAGAGCGCGACCTTTCGCGGCGAGCGCCACGAGCTGCACCTGCGCCTGGAAAGCGGCGAGACGCTGCTGGCTTATCATCACACTGCGCTGGCCGAAGGGCAGGGGGTGGCGCTGCTGCTGCACGAGGGTTGGTGTCTAGAGCCCGACGCATGAGCCTGCGCATCGAGGTTCTCAGCGGCCTGGGAGAGAAGGCCCTCGTTGCCATCCTGGTCGAGGCCGAGGGCAAGCGGATGCCTTGGAGCGAGTCGTGACCAGCACGCTGCAGCGCGCCTGGCACACGGCAGAACTGGCGGTCCCTGGCCAGCAGGCCATTCGCTTGAGTGGACTCGATGAGCACGATTGGGAGCGGTTAGACCAACTGCGTCTGATGCCCTTGCCATCGAAGTAGAGCCCGGTAGCACGACTCGCGGTGCCAATGTCGACCCGCCTGACAGTGATATGGCGCAAAACTAGGTTGTCATTTCCTCCTGTGCGATGAGAGCGTCGGCCAATGCCCGCGAAGCAAGAGCGAACTCCACGCGGGCCGCGCTGAGCGCGCTCAGATCCTTGCTGGTCGTATCGCGCACCAGCCGGTCCAGCTGCATCTTGGCCATGACTAGGCGCTTGCATAGCGTCCGATTATCGAGAGATTCCGATTCTGGCTCGGTCAATCTCGGCACGTTCATTGTGTTCATCGTTATGTTCCCCCTGCGTCGCTTGAAACCGTGCGAGCTGCATGGCGCTCCCTGCCATGCGCTCATCAGGTATATCGACCCGGGTGGGGGGAACTGTAATATTGACAGGAACGACTCGGCGATACTCGGTTATCGCCCGGGCGATGGAGCCTGGAAGAACTGGCTGTCGGCTACTGTATGGCAGTGACCATGACCGGTACGGTGCCGCGATGGAGCATGCCGAGTTCGCGCGCCGCGCGCTTGGAGAGGTCGATGATGCGTCCCTTGACGAAGGGGCCGCGATCGTTGATCCGAACCTCGACTTCCTGTCCGGTATCCGCCCGTGTGACGACCACCTTGGTGCCGAGGGGAAGACTGGGGTGGGCGGCGGTCAGGGCTTGCTGATCGAAGGGTTCGCCACTGGCGGTAGTGGCGCCCTGGAAGCGGTCGCTATAGTAGGAGGCAATGCCTTCTTCCTGAGCGTCGACTTCATGAGCCCAGGCGTTGGCTGCGAATACCGTGAACCATCCTGCCAGGCAAAATGCGAGCAACTTTTTGGGTTGGGCTCCCATGGTTTTACCTCAGGTTATCGTGTGGCGGTTATCGCTTTCATCGATGAGGTGCCGGTGAGCGTTATGGATAGTACCCGCCAAGTATGCATGGGGCAACTTTAAAAGCCGACGAAGGCAGCATGATGGGAGACGCTTGGCGACGTTGGCAGCACGGTTCATCTCGCTGCTGGCATTCAGGCGCCCTGGGCGCGGCTGGCGGATCGCAAGGGGGCTGCCTCTTCGGGAGCGATGAGCCGCAGGTTTGGCACGGCCTCCGTGCGATTGCGTCCACCCTCCTTCGCCGCGTAGAGCCCTTCGTCGGCCTGGCTGATCAGGACGGAACGATTGGCGTGGCGTACCGGCAGCATCGAGGAGACGCCGATACTGACCGTGACATGCTTAGCCACGGGAGAAGCGGAAAAGGGCAGGGCGCGATCCTCCAGCATGGTATGGATTCGCTCGGCCATGCGTAGGGCGCCTTCCATACCGGTATGCGGTATCAGCAGTGCCATTTCCTCACCGCCATAGCGAGCAACGAGGTCGCCTGGCCGGGCGGCGGCGGCGCGCAGCACCTTGGCCACTTCGCGCAGGCAAGTGTCGCCGGCCTGGTGACCGTAGGTATCGTTGAAGCATTTGAAGCAGTCGATGTCGATCATCAGTAGGCTCAGGGGCTGACGCTCACGCGCCGCGCGGAGCCACTCCAGCTTAAATACACGTTCGAATTCGCGGCGGTTGGCGATACCCAGCAGGCCATCGCTGGCAGCCTGGCGAACGAGCTTCGCGTTGTGGGCCGCAAGGCGCTCGCGTTCTTGTAGCAGGCGTACTTCGCGGGTGCGGTAGACATGGTGTATCGGCAGCAACAACAGCAACATCAGAGCGATGCCGCTGGCGAAGCCGGCGATAACGGTAGGCTCGGCTGCCAGTGAATCCAGAAAAGCGGTAGCGTTGGGAAAGAGTGCGGCCCTCTCGGGTACCAGGCCGTTGATGGCAAGTGCGGCGTCGAGCACCAGGGCGACAGCCAAGGCACATCCTGCAAGACCGGTTCTGCTGCTCGGTGTAGATTTGGACTTCGTCTGCATGGCATTCGTCTCTTTCCTGGGCCGTACGGGCCTTTGGCCCGGGGCAAGGTGACGACTTTGGCCAGCTTCCTCTCACGTATCCCTGCGATGTCTTGCTGTACCTTGGGCTAAAAAAAGGGCCGCAGAGCGGCCCAAGTACGCAGGGAACTAAAGGATAGTGCTAACTCATCGCAAGAGCGTGCCTTTGGCCGGTGAAAACAGGAGAAACATCTTGCCTGGCTTCATCCTGGATGCGTCGATTCATGACGAAACAGACGTTTCTGGTCACGGATGACGCTGTATCGCATTTGCGCTACTCGCCGTACCTTCTATTGCAAGGACATAAGCGAAAAGGATGCCAAGATTTTTCATACTCTTATAGAAACAGTGGCTTAGTTCCGCATTTGGCGGATGAGACTCCGTCTGCAGCCGCTTGGAAAGGCCAAAGCCAGGTTGTCTCGTTGCTGTTTGGAGACACAATTTTGGCATTTTTAAGAATTTATAGAGAAACCAATAAGTTAAGTGTTCCCTTTTGGAGACAGGGGTGGTGGCATGGCTGAGTCTGAACGACAGTCGATGGGGTTCAGGCGGAATGATGCATTTGACTCAAGTTCCGTCCTGGTAGTGGTTGCTGACCTCATGGGAGGGTAGACCGCAAGCGTCGCTCAGGCGAGACTGCCTTCGTCGTCCATTCCTACTCGGCCTCTTCAGACAGGGAGAATCGAAATGGCAAGTGTCTTTACCCGTATCATTCACGGCGAGCTGCCCGGTGAATTCGTCTGGTCAGACGCGCAATGCGTCGCCATCATGACCCTCAACCCCATGAAGCCCGGCCATTTGTTGGTGATTCCACGTGAGGAGATCGACCATTGGGATGACATGCCGGTGGAGCTGAGCGCTCATCTCATGACGGTATCGCAAAAGCTGGCCAAGGCCCTCAAGCGAGCTTTCCCCTGCGAGCGCGTGGGAATGATGATCGTCGGGCTCGAGGTTCCTCACGTGCACCTGCATCTGGTTCCGATCGATGCGATGCAGGACATCCGGCTCGAAGGCTTGCCCCAGGCCCGGCCGGAACAGCTGGCGGAGCATGCCGACCGCATTCGTGGCGTGCTCTAGTCCGACACTGGATTGTCTCGGTGATTGCGTAAGCTATGGCCGCCACGTACGACATGGCTTACACACTTCAGGGGCAATGTCTGATAGTACTTCTGTGTCTCTAGGCTAGTATGGATGTCTTCCTAAGCCTGCTGTCGTCACGGCAGGCAGTATCGTCCAGGCGCTGGGCTTATTGGAGGGCACGGTGCACGAGAAATTGCTAGAGACACGTCGGCAATGGTATGCCGCCTATATCGATGGCAACGTTGGTCGGCTCGATCACATCGAGAGCGACGGCTTCATGGTGATCAATGCGGCAGGCCTGCAGGGCAAGCTGGATCAGCTAGGCAGTATTGCCGAGGCCGTGGCGGCCGGCCAATGGTTCGCCCGCGGCAGTCGCGCCGAGGACGCCATCCTCAAGGTCCTGGCGCTGGGCAATGTGGTGTCGATCTATGGGCAGGGCCGCATCGTCGGTGACGAGCGATCCCGACCCTGGCTGCATTTCAGCGAGCTATGGCACAAGGAGGATGGAGAGTGGCGTGTGCTGACATTGCACTTCACGATGGCTTCCTCCCCGGCCGCTACATGACCGTGAAGCAGCCCCAAACGCGGCATTGACCAGCCGACGATCGCAACCATCGGCTGGCTAGTTCCTCAACTGCGCGGCTGGACGCAATTGGCGTAGAAGCTCACGGTGGCGGGCCAGTCGCTGAATATGCCAATGACACCGACATCCTGAACCAGCGTATCGAGGGTGATCAGCTTATCGCCTTCGCGGCGTATCACCTCCTCGGTGGTGTGATGATACCACTGCCCACCTTCGGCCAACGGGCCCGAGCGCTCGAGCGTCCAAGTGATCAGCGCCAACCCCGCTTCGCGGGCCCGTTCGGCATACTCGGATGGCACGATACGCTTGTCGCCCTCACCGAACCCCGGGTTGGCGGCCAGCAGCATCCAGGTGGGCGGGGCCAGAATGCGAACGCCCCGTTCGGCCAACTCTTCCATGCTCGGCGACCAGGTGTCGGGGACGGTGTGGTCGAAGCCCTCATCGTCGTAGCGGCCGTCCAGATACACCGCCTGCTGGCCGAACTCAGGTTCGTTCTCGATCCAGTGGAGCACATCGTCGAGATTGAAGGATTGAGCGAAGACATCGCTGGGCGACACGCCCGCTGACTTGTATTCGTCGATCATCTTCTGCGCGTAATCCTCCTGGCTCATGCTGTTGAAGGGCATCTCGACGTCGGGCGCCTTGAGTTCGGGGGTCATCTTCACACCGAGTTCCTGAAACAGTGCGATGGTGTCGGCATGGCTCATCAGGGTGCCGCGCGTGGCGTAGAGGTTGGTGCGCCAGCCGGGAGTCCCAGCCAGGTACTCCTCGAGGCTGTGCGCCTCTCGGTTGGCGCCTTCCATGGTGCCGCGCAGGGTGCGGAATTCGGCCAGGGTGATGTCGCTGGTACAACAGCGGATCTCGGCGGCATTGGTCAGCTCGCCGCTTTCGCTATTGATTTCCGGCGGCACGCTGCACTTCTGGGCCAGCTCGGTTGCCACGATATTGGTGGTGTAGTGCAGGTCGCACTGGGAGTGGCGACACACCAGCTCATTGTCGCTGGTGAAGGTGACGTCGCACTCGACGATACCGGCACCGCCTTGAACGCCGGCCAGGTAGGATTCGAGGGTGTGCTCGGGGAACTGCAGCGGTGCACCGCGATGGGCGATGGCAAGATTGGTAGCCTGCCAGTCCGTGTGCTGGGCGGCGCATTCGAGCAACTCGGCCTTGAGTTCACGTTCACGCTCGGTCTCTTCGCTCATGTCGTTGAGCAGAAACAGGGGGCGCGGGCCGAGCGTTACCTGGCGTGCGGCATCGAGCAGGGCATCGTTCCACTCGGGGGCGCTCCCGGCTGTTTCATGAGCGAATGCCGGTATGGCGATCAGTGCTCCCAGACAGGCCAGGATGGGAAGTGCTTTTTTCATGGCGTGTCTCGCTTTCTTCCTTGTTGGCGTGGGCCGCGGCAGGCGCCTGTGGCCAGACTTGAGCGTAGCCATAGGCGGCCACGGCGGCCAGGCTAGCGCTCGGTCAGGGCCAGACGCGCCGCCATGGCGAGAAAACCCGCGGCGAAACCGCGCCGCAGCCAGGTCAGCATGGACGGGCGAGTCAGGATCCGCTGACGTGCAGTGGCCGCACCGACGCCGTAGACGATAAATACGACAAATGTCATTAGCATGAAAGCGAGACTCAGCTGGATCATGGACATGAGCGGGGCGGTGCCGGCGTCGACGAATTGCGGCAGGAAGGCGAAGAAGAACAGGGTGAGTTTGGGGTTGAGCAGATTGAGCAGCACGCCGGTGCCGATCAATTGCCTGGCGGGAAGAGGGGCGAGGGCGGCGGTGGGTAGCGTTTCCTCCCGCGAGTTCAGCATGCTAAGGGCGATGTAGAGAAGGTAGGCGATGCCCAGCAGCTTGAGCAGTTGGAACGCTGTCTCGCTTGCCTGCAGCAGCGAAGCCAGGCCGGTGATGGCCGCGAGCATGTGCGGCACGATGCCGAGAGTGCAGCCGAGCGCCGCGATGGTGCTGGCGCGCGTGCCATGCGTGATCCCGGTGGCGAGGGTGTAGAACACACCGGTGCCGGGTGCGGCGACGACGACCAGCGAGGTCAACAGGTAGTCCAGTGTCATGGTAGGGCTCCGATAACGATTCGACGCTATCGTGGCGTTGCCATGGGGGCCGTTTCTTGAACGAAATTGCAGGTCACGCAGGAAGGAGCGCGCGGCGGTAGCGGCCCGGAGGGAGACCGAGCTGGCGGGTAAAGGCTCGGCTCATATGGCTCTGGTCGGAGAAGCCCGCTGCCAGGGCCGCCTGGCTCAGCGAATGTCCGTCGGCGATCAGGCTCCTGGCCATCAGTACCCGTCGCTGCAGTAGGTAGGCATGGGGCGTGGTCCCCAGCGTGCGGGAAAAGCTGCGCAGCAACTGGTAGCGGCTCAGGCCCGCCATGGCGGAAAGCTCGCCCAAGGTGGTGGGGGCGTGAGGGGCGTCGTCGAGACGCTGGCGTACTCTAGCGATAGCGTTCGGTACGCTATGGGAAGCCGAGGGACGCCTCGAGCCATGGCGCGAGAAGGCTGCCCCTAGCAGCGCTTGGCAATGTTCTTCCAGGGCCAGGGAGTCGCCCGGCGCTGCGGCGAGATGCTGAAACAGCCGCTCCATGAGCCTGCGTAGCAGGGGATCGTCCAGAGCCGGGCGGGCCAGTTCGGCCGACGCATCGTCGCCGTCGAAGATTTCCCGGATCAGGTCGGGATCGAAATAGAGCATGTGCCAGGCACGCGAAGCGCCGCCTAGCGGGGCACCGTCGTGCATCTCACCCGGGTTGACCGTGATGATGTCGCCCGTCACGGCATCGACCCGGCCGGCACCGCTCCAGGAGCGATGTCCGCCGGCACAGATGAGCCCAATGCCGTACTGGTCATGGGAATGGCGGGGAAAGGCACGGTTCGAGACCAGGCTCATGGCCGTGAACCCGGCGACTCCGGTGGCAAACGCGGTAACGCGATGTCGCTCATCCGCCATATTGCTCAGCAGGCTCCCGCATCGTTGGTCTCTCTATCGTCAGCCATTTTGGCCAGCCAGTCGAGACGCTTCTCGACCTAGTCGAGCTCGGACTGCTGCCTGGGTGTCGACCCGCATGGGAAGCTTTCGAGATAGATTTGCCAGGCTTCGTGGGCTGCCTGCCATTGGCAGGAGTGGCGAATCCAGTAGCGAACGATCTCGTCGTCGAGAGGGGGACGGTATGACGGTGCTTGGTTCATGGCTTGGCCCTCTTTGCAGGACTTCTGCCAGCTTAGCCTGCTTTTTGCTGCACCGCAGCATAAGATTTGTTACCGTCGGTCTTGCGCCCTCTTGTTTCAGGTGTCTGACGTAAAAACGCCCCATACGGAGAAAGGCCGTATGGGGCGTGGGGAAGTCGCTGAAAGTCACTCAGCGCTGCGGATGCTCCTCGAACAGCTCCGCCTTGGCTTCGCGCATGACGTTCTCACAGGCGGCCTGGTGGGCTAACTGGGTCAGCAGGCTCTGGGTAACCGCGAAGCCTTTGCCGAGACAGTTATCCACCTCCTCACGATTGATATGGGGAGTTACGTCGTAGTCGATCTTGATCGTTCTGCCGCTACCGTCCAGCCTGTCGGCCAGGCTACGAATGAACCAGGCAAGGCGCTCACGCCAGCCGCTCGTCTCTTCCATGCCTTCGTATACGCTGAACGTGCACCGCCACTCAGGTTTGTAGACTCGCATGAGTACCTCCTGCACTGGCTTGGTTATGAATGATCGATCGTGATGTTTCGCTCCACTTCTTTGACGAAAACTACTTTTCCAGAATAACAAACTTGTACCGGACTTTCACGAAGTGTGCCGTTTCGCTACGTCAGTAGGCTCGTGGCGGAAGCCTCTATCGATGACACGCGACCAGAGCACGTCACTTGTCCTATCGGCGCCGTAGGAAGGAACTTGAGCGGCAATGGGTCCAGGGTAAGGAGAATCAGACGAAGAGAAGGCTAGGGGGAGGAGAAAAGCCAAGTGGGCGCGGGTAACCAATGAAATCGCTTTATGTACCGCGAGCGAACCCACGGCGCCGCTGGCGGCGCTTACCAGCACGTTTGGCGATACGTATATCGGTTCCTTGACGTGCGTCGTTCCCGGCTCGAACCAGGCAATGTCAGCGTGGCGGCCCCTGCTCGAACAAATCGGCCTTGGCATCCCGCATCACGTCCTCGCAGGCAGCCTGCTGAGCCAACTGGTTGAGCAGCGAGTGAGTGACTTCGAATCCCTTGACCAGGCAGGTATCGATCTCTTCCGCGGTCACGGCAGGCTCGACTTGGCATTCAATCGTGACGGTACGGCCCTTGCGGTCGAGCTTGTCGGCCCAGCGGCGAATGTGCCAGGCAAGCCTCTCACGCCAACTCGACGATGCGCCGGCGGCTTCGTTCACAGTGAAGGTACAGTGCCATTCCGGTTTGTAGATTTTCATACGAACCTCCCGTTCCGGCTGGGAACATCCCGCAGTCTCTCCTTGTTTACCGTGTGCAACGGTCGAGACGTCATGTTTCCAGCATAGAAGCTTTACGTGCCCCGGGCAGGTTAGCGAGTGTGAAGTCTTGCCAGGAAAGCGCGCAGAACGGTTGGCTGCGGGATTGGACCTACGCCTTCTCTCTGTCCATGGTAAGGGTGTCGATCAATCACAACCCATGGACGGAACGGTGAACAAGGTAGCTCGGCGAATCGTCATCGCGATGGGGGCTGTGCTGCTGTTGCTGGCGGCGGTCGCCCTGTTCCTCGAATCCTCCTGGTTCCGCGGCTGGCTGGCAGGCCAGGCCAGCGAACAGCTGGGGCGCGAGGTGGAGATTGGCGATCACGGCATCGATTGGGGCCTACCGCTGACGCTGAGGCTCGACGAGGTGCGCATCGCCAACGCGCCGTGGGCCGAGGATCCCATGGCACGCCTCGGCGAACTGACGGTGACCTTGGACGTAGGCGTCCTGCTGCAAGGGAAGATCGAATTGGAGCGGCTCGCTATCGAGCGACCCGAGGTGGTGGTGCTGCGTCGAGAAGATGGCACCACCAATCTCGATGACCTGTTGGCAGAGGAGCCGACCGAGGCGCAGGAGATCCCCCTCTGGCCTAAGGCCTTTCATATCGACCGAGGCCGGCTGGTCTATCGGGATACGGGCCAGGACATCGATCTCGATATCGCCTTCGCAACTCCCGGAGAAAGCGTCCAGGAGCTGAGCTTGGAACTGCTCGGAGAAGGTCGGCTACAGGACGATCCACTCGAGTTTCAGGGCCTGTTGCACCTCGACGTGGAGGAACGCCGTGGCGTCATCGAGGCGTTCCAGGGGAGTATCGGCGACAGCCAATTGAGCGGTGACCTGGCGCTGGACATGGGGCGTGACGTGCCACGCCTGATGGCCGAACTGCAAGCCGACGAACTCGATCTGGACCGCTGGGGGCTCTTCGATGAAACTGCGGCGGAAGAAGAGGCGCAGGAAGAGGCAGAGTGGGATCGGCACGTGGCACGGCTTCTGGAGGGGCTCAAGGCATTCGAGGCCGATGTCGACCTGTCTCTTGGCCGGCTGCATTATGCCGGTCAGAGCCTGCATGACCTGGCCGTGAGAACGACCCTGGAAGAAGGTCGGCTCACCATCTCCCGGTTACAGGCCCAGCAGCAGCTCGAGGAGGAGTCGCCCCGTTCGTTGAACGTCCAGGGCTGGCTCGAGAGCGAGGACCAGCGCCTGCTGGCCGAGCTGCAAGCGGAGTTGGATCGCATCGACTTGACGGCGGCGCTCGCTCCGTTCGGGTTTGGACCGCTGGGCACGCTGAATGGCAGTCTCAATACCCGCGTGGTCGACGGCGGACTGCTGTTCGAGGATACGGCCCTCGATTACCAGGCCCAGCATTGGGGGCTGTCGCTGTCGTTCACTGCCGATACCCGCACCGAGGGCGTGGAAGGGCAGCGGATACACTTGGTGGGCGAGGGCAGTTACGAGGAGGAACCCTTCGAGTTCGACCTGTTGATCGGGTCACTGCTCGATCTCGCCGATCCTGAAGCGCCCTATCCGGTATCCGGCGAGTTGGCCAGCGGCGAGACCCTATTGTGGATCGATGGCAGTGCGGTGCAGCCTTTCGCCCTCGAGTCGCTAGAGGGCAGTGCTCGACTGGAGGGGCCGAGCCTGGCTGAACTCACCGAGCTGACCGGAATCAACCTGCCGGAACTGCCGCCCTATCATGTCAGCGGCTACGTGAGCTTCCGCGAGAACCTGCTCAGTGTCGATGGTCTCGAGGGCACCTTCGGTGACAGCGATGTGGCCGGAGATGTGAGCATTCGCTTCGGTGAGCGACCCAAGCTATGGGCGACCCTGGTGTCCCGGCAACTGGAAGCGGATGACCTACTGCCGATGCTGGGCATCTCGCCGGGAACCGGCCCGGGCGAGACGGCCACGCCCGAACAGCAGCAATGGGAAGCGCAGGAACGGCGCGCCGCAATGCTGTTCCCCGATCGTGATTGGGATCTGGAAGCTCTGCGCAATACCGATATCGTTCTGGACTACGAGGCGGCCAACGTGCAGGCGGAGCATGTGCCGTTCGAGGATCTGGCCCTGGCTCTCGAGCTCGAGCAGGGCGTAATGATCGTCGAGCCCCTGCAAGTTGGGCTCGGCGGGGGAGAGGTGCGTGCCTCCTGGATCATGGACTCACGCCAGGCTGCCATCGAGGGCGATCTGCAGCTGGCTCTGGACCAAGTCAACCTGGCGGCTTTGCTGGACGAGGCCGGCCTGCCCGAAGTGGCCCGCGACACCCTCGGCAGGATCGGCGGGCGCGGCGATTTCCGTTATCGCGGGCGCTCCATGCATGAGGTCATGGCCGGGCTCGATGGCGAGCTGGAGCTGGCCATGTCCCAGGGCTGGCTGGACATCATCGCTGCCGAACTACTGCCGCTCAACGTGGCCAATGCGCTGGTGGCGGCGCTCACGGGAGAGGATCAGGTACAGCTGGAATGTACCTACGTGCGTTTTGCCATCGACCGGGGCCTGGCCGACCTGACTCGGTTCTTCATGGCGACGGAGATCGCCCACTTCGAGGGGGCCGGAGCTGTCGACCTGGAAACGGAGAGAATGGACCTGGCCTTCCAGGGCCACAATATCGATCCCACCTTGTTTACCGGTAATTCGCCGGTGGAATTGCAGGGCTCGCTGCGTGACCCCGAGGTAAACGTCATCACCGAGGAACTGATTGCGCGCGGGGCGTTGTCGCTGCTGGGAGCCATCGTGGCACCGCCCCTGGCGATCCTGCCATGGGTCGATCCGGGCGGCGGCGAGCAGGTCGGCATGGGCTGCGAGCGAGCGTTCTCGGAGTTCGAGGAGTGAAACTGGTGAACGGCTCGGGCGGAGGGCTTCCCGCTTACGCTTCGTGCCATGCCTCGTGGCCGCAGCTCAGGCAGTGGTAGAGCGCCTCGAAACCGGATTCGGTTTCGTCCGAGCGGCGCATGGTGCCCTTCTGGTAGGTAAAGGAGCGTAGCGAGCAGATCGGGCAGCGGATCTCCACGTGGCGCGGGTTGCGTGGCAGATTAGCCGAGGTTGAAGGTTCCTGCGGTCCGCCGCTCGCCTCGGCGATGGCGTCGTCAAGCTCCCCTTTCAGCTTCTGTACCAGGCGACTCGCGGCATCGGCCTGGTCGGGAGCGGCAAGCTCGGCCAAGCGCTCGATGCCTTCCTGTACGGCTTTCAGCCGTGAGGCGATATCGGCCATCGGAGTCTCCTGCATCAAGGTATCTCATACTCTTATCCATCAGCATAACCCGGACTTGCCGATATGCCATGCCGGGATTCTCGCGCAGGCTCATCCCCCATGTATCGATCACAGGCCTATACTGCCGACAGCGTTCACCAGTCGAGCAGGGGCTAGCCTCCCGGGCCATACTCGAGGCAGCGTTCGGTCATGGCGGGACCCTGCAGCAGTGTGCTGTTGAGATCACGCAGGGCGCTGCGCAGGCCCTCCTCCAGCACCGGATGGTAGAAGGGCATCTCCAGCATGCGCTCGATGCCCATCTTCTGCTCCAGGGCCCAGGCCAGCAGATGGGCGATATGCTCCACTCTCGGTCCGAACAGTTCTGCGCCGAGGAACTGCCCCGAGCCATGCTCGGCGTACAGGCGCATCAGCCCCCGATTCTGGCGCATCACCACGGCACGCCCCTGGTCCTCGAAAGAGGCGCCGCCCTCGGCAACGCCGTCGCAGCCGAAGCGGTCAGCCGCTTCATCGCGGCTCAGACCGACCGTGGCCATCTGCGGATCGGTGAAGGCGATCGACAGCGGCGTACTGCGACGACCCGCACGCCGCTCGGGGTAGCGCCCGGCATTGTGCCCGGCGATGCGCCCCTGCTGGTTCGCTTCGTGCAGCAGCGGTAGTTCCTGACTGGCATCCCCGGCGATGAAGATATGGCCGTCGTCGCCCTCGCCATCGGCGCGGCGGCACTGCATGGTGAAGCGGTTGTAGAAGGGCACGCCCTTGTCGTCCAGCGCCAGCCCGGCGTTTTCCAGATCGAGACGGTCGAGGTTGGGGCGCCGTCCGGTGGCCGCCAGCAGGTAGTCGAAGCGCTCGGTCAGACGCTGGCCGCTGTCGCGTTCGATGAAGGTGATCGCCACCTGGTCTCCGTCACGTGCGATGGTCTCGATCTGGGCGGCTGGATCGAGGTAGAACTCGTCGTTGAAGGCGCGTTCGGCATAGTCGCGCAGCGCCTGATCCCCGAACGGACCGAGCGAACCGCTCTTGCCGAACATACGCAGGCGCACGCCCAGGCGGGCAAGGGCTTGGCCGAGCTCCAGACCGACGATGCCCGGGCCGAAGACGGCGACCGATTCGGGCAGGTCTTCCCACTCGAATACGCCGTCGCTGTCGACCAAGCGATCGCCGGCCGGGTGCAAGGCGTCGGGCCGGTGGGGGCGTGAACCGGTGGCGATGATGATGGTACGGGCATGCAGGCGCAGATCGTCGCCCACGCGCAAGGTGTGGGGCGCCTCGAAGCGGGCGTGGCCCTTGATACGGTTGCGAGGCTCGATACGCTGCATGGAATCGAGCACGCTCTCGACGAAGGCGTCGCGCTGGCGCCTGACGCGGGCCATGACCGCCTTGCCGTCGATACCGAGATCGCCGATTCGAATGCCGAACCCTACCGCCTCACGCGCTTGGTGGGCCGACTCGGCCGCGGCGATTAGCAGCTTGGAAGGCATGCAGCCTACCCGCGCACAGGTAGTGCCGGGCTCGCCGGCTTCGATCAGCACCACTTCGTCACTGTACTGCCTGGCGGTTTGCCAGGCGCTCAGGCCAGCCGTGCCGGCCCCGATGATGGCAACATCGACGTCGCGCTCCTGCATGTCTCGTCTCCCTGGCACCGATGTGACAATACATCTGCTAGGCATTTCAAAGCCTAGTCGCTATGTGCCGAGAGGGGACAGCAGGCGATGTCTCACGACTTGCGGTTGTGAGTGGGCTTGTCCTTCTGGCTGGTCGAAGCCATTTTTTCGAGTTCCTTTTCATCCATGGACTCGTACATCTGCTTCGATGCCCCTTCCAGTTCACTGACTTTCTTCTCACCACGCTTGGCGGCAAGGGCGGCACCGGCCGCCATCTGCTGAGCTTCCGACTTAGCTGGCATGGTGCTTCTCCATTCGGGTTCGTTCGTTGCTCCTCGGCGGCGTTCGTGCCGCTGATTAAAATCTAGCCTGTGAAGGGGAGGTGCGCCGTTTCAACATGTTACGTGGCATTTTGTCTTGGTAAGTGACGATGTGGACCCATGTGTTGGTCTGAAACGGGTCTGACGGGCTCCGCCCAGCCCACCGGGGCAACGTCATGATCGGGTTGCGGCAAGGCCGCTTTCGGCCGACCATGAAGCCTTGTCCATCATGACCCTGCCCAAACGGGAGCCGACATGCCCATCGTGACCATTCAGCAGTTTCCCCGCGAGCTGGCGCAGAAGCGCGAGCTGGCACGCCGTATCACCCAAGCCTTCGTCGAGGTCTACGGTACCCCCGAGGAGAGCGTGCAGGTGTTCTTCAGCGAAGTGGACGGCGAAAACTGGGCCAAGGCGGGCACGATGGGCTGCGACCGTAGCGGCGGACAGGGCTGACCACGAGGAGGCGACATGCGGCTGCAGCATGCTACCTGGCAGGAGGTCGAAGCCTACCTGCAACGCAAGACCGGCATCATCGTGCCGATCGGCTCCACCGAACAGCATGGGCCCAACGGCCTGGTGGGCACCGATGCCATCTGTCCCGAAACCATCGCCTGGGAACTCGGCGAGCGTCATGGCGTGCTGGTGGCCCCGACCCAGAACCTGGGCATGGCCCAGCACCACCTGGCCTTTCCCGGTACCGTCAGCCTGCGTCCCAGTACCTTGATCGCCGTGCTGCGGGATACCGTCACGTCGCTCTCGCGTCACGGCTTCACGCACATCTTCTTTCTCAACGGTCATGGCGGCAACATCGGCACCATGAGTGCGGCCTTCGCCGAGATCTACAGTGAGCGCAGCCTGGGATACGGCTCCCAGCCAGCCACCGAGCTGCACCTCACCACCAGTAACTGGTTCGCCGGCCCGCGAGTTCGCGAGCTGGCCGAATCGCTCTACGGCGATGCCGAAGGCACCCACGCCACCGCCTCGGAGGTTGCGCTCTCCTGGTTCGCGCGACCCGAGGCCGTCAAGCAGGTGGACATGTCGCCGCGCATCGCATCTCGCGGCAGTGCCCAATGCGACGCCGACGAGTTTCGGCGGCGCTTCCCCGACGGTCGCATGGGCTCGGATCCCGCGCTTGCCAGCGTGGAGCATGGTCAGCGCTTCCTCGAGGCCGGCGTGGCCGATGCGTGGGAGGCCTATCGGGCCTTTACCCAGGCCGGCTAGCGAGCCGGCGGAGCCGGGAACATGCTGCGCGTGATCGCCTCCCTGGCCGGTATCTATGCCCTCGTGGTGCTGCTGGCCTGGACCTTTCAGGATCGGCTGCTCTATCTGCCGCATATGGGGCGTGAGCATATCGCCACTCCCGCCGACCTCGGCCTGGCATGGCAGCAAGTCGATCTTGCGACCGAAGACGGCCTGACCCTGGACGCCTGGTGGATTCCCGTCGAGAACGCCCGCGGCAGCCTGCTGTTCCTGCATGGCAATGCGGGCAACATTTCCCATCGCCTCGATTCGATCCGGCAGTTTCATCGCCTGGGCCTGTCGGTGCTGATTCTCGACTACCGTGGCTACGGCCGCAGCGAGGGGCGTCCCTCCGAAGCGGGAACGGCGCAGGATGCCCGGGCCGGCTGGCGCTGGCTGATCGAGCAGGAGGTTCCTGCCGACCGGATCGTGCTGTTCGGGCGCTCGCTGGGGGCCGCCGTGGCCGCGGAGCTGGCTGCAGCATTGCCCTCCCGGGAGCAACCGGCGGCGATCATCCTAGAATCGCCATTTCGCTCGGTGCCGGCGCTGGGGCAGCGGCTCTACCCCTTCCTGCCGGTGCGTTGGCTGGCGACGCTGGATTATCCCACCGAGCGTTACGTCAGGCAGATCGAGGCGCCTTTGCTGATCATCCATAGCCGCGACGATGAGATCATTCCCTATGGCGAGGGAGAGGCGGTCTTCGCCGCTGCCAACGAACCCAAGGCGATGCTCACCATTCGCGGCGGTCACAATACCGGCTTTGTCGAAAGCGAGCCGGAGTATTCTGCCTCGATAGACGACTTTCTCTCTCGCCATGCCCGCTTGCCCCGACAGCCCTGACCCAAGTTGCGGGGGTGTGCCCGCGAGGTAAGTGCCGTTTCGCCATGGTGAGTTACCGGGGCAGAGAGTAACGATCGTTATCCGCTCATTGCGCCATTGTGTTCCACGTTTCCCCTTTCCCCAGCGAAATTGACAGGCCCTCCACGAGTACTATTTTGCGAGTGTCAGCCAGGCTGCGAGCCTGGTCAGCACAGGATTGCATGAAGCCCCTGCGGGGGCGTAGTGATACTTGGCAAAAACATGGAGGTGGCGAATGAGCGATACCCATAGCCGCGCGAGCCGGGAAGCTGGTGCCGACAACGACAGTGACCGGCACGGCCTCGATCGCGAAGAGATCCGCCAGCAGGCCGAGGAGACCCGGGACGAATTGCGCGATGCCGCCCGGCAGCAGGCCGAAGGACTCATCGACCGTCAGAAGACGGCAGCGGCCGAACAGGCGGAGAAGGTCTCGACGGTGCTGCACAAGATGGCCGATGAATTCGAGCGTCAGGAGCAGCCCTATTTTTCCGGTTGCGTCAATGAGTTGGCCAAGCGCTCCGATGCCTTCTCGCGCACCCTTCGCGAGCGTGACCTGGAAACCCTGCTGGATCAGACACGTCAGTACAACCGGCAGCATCCTGCGTTGTTCATGGGCGGGGCGATCGCGGCAGGCTTCATGCTGTCTCGCTTCCTGCGTAGCTCCAGCCAGGACGGCGCCCAGGGCTACTGAGTCAGGCCGCGCGAAGCGATGTCATTCGCCGTTACCGCCTAATGGAAGGGAGGTATGACCTCATGGAAGCGGAAAACAGAATCCGGACGGAGAGCTCTACGATCGGGACTCTTTTCTCGAACCTGGCTTACGAAGTCACCGCTCTGGTGCGCAAGGAGTCCGAGCTGGCCAAGGCCGAAATGAGCGAAAAGACCAGCCAGGCGATGAGAGCCCTTGCCTCGATTGCCATCGCCGGCGCGGTATTGATGTGTGGTTTTCTGGTGCTCCTTGCCGCTGCGGTCTTCGGCCTCAATACCGTGCTGCCGCCTGAAACCACCCCTTGGCTCTCTGCCCTCATCGTGGGTGGCGCGGTGGTGGTGATCGGTCTCGTCATGCTGCAGGCGGGGCGCAAGAAGCTCAAGCGGGAAAGCCTGATGCCTACCCGCACCATGGCGAGCTTGCGCCGCGACAGGACACTGACCCAGCAGCATGGAGAGGCGGTCAAGGAGGAGCTGAAATGAGCCAGGACGGTCGGCGCCGTTCCGAAGAGATCGAGAACGAGATCTACCAGGCGCGGGCGCGCCTGGATGAGACCCTACATCAAATCGAAGAGAAACTTTCTCCCGAGCAGCTTATGAACATGACCTACGATTACCTGCGTCACGGCGGGGCCGAGCGGATCGCCTCCCGCCTGGGAAGAACGATCAAGGAAAATCCGCTGCCCGTGATGGTGACCGGCATCGGCCTGGGTTGGCTGGTACTGGCACAGCGAAACTCGCATCACGACCGCTACGAAGCATTGCCTCGTCCTGCTGGCTACCCCGGCAGCGCCATGCCGCAAACCCGCATGCCCAACGGTGACGACATGCCCGTCAGCGGCAGCCATGAAACCGTCAGCGGGGCAGGCACCACCACGTTGGGGCACGACCCGGCGGCGATGGGAGCCACTCCTCAGCACGGTGCCGGGGCGCATGCCCATGGTGGCGGCATGACACGCAAGGCGCAGCAGATGGCCCAGGGCATCCGCGACCGCGCCGAGAATCTGAGTGGGCAGGTCCGCGAGCGTGCCTCACATCTTGGCGAGCAGCGCCAAGCGGCCATGCACGCCGCGTCGCACCGGGTCCAGGATGTCGGCAGCCAGACCACCCACTTCGTGCAGGAACATCCGCTGGTGGCTGGTGCGTTGGGCGTGGCCGTCGGTGCGGTGTTGGGTAGCCTGTTCTCACCGACACGCGTCGAGAACCGCCACTTGGGTGAGGTCCGCGATCGGGCCATGCATCGTGCCGAGGCGCTTGGCCAGGAGCAACTGGAACGAGCGGAGGAAAAGATTCACGAGACCGCCGAACGGGTCAAGGAAGAGGCGCGCTCGGCCCAGTCGTCGAACTCGGCCAGCTACGTGGAGAATGCCTCCAGCGAAGAGCGCTTCGCCAAGGCCGGCGCTGGGGGCGCTGGGCGTACTGGCAGCACGGAAAACGCTTCCCAAAGCCCCGAGCGCCCTCGAGACGAAGCTGCGAAGAAGGGCGGATCCAGTGCGCCCGACGTCAAGCCGCACGACGGCGGTTCATCACCCTCGAAGGGTAGCTGAAATCTCGCCGAAGCATAGCGGCAGATGCCGCGCCGGACCGTCAGCCCGGCGCGGCATTGCGTCAGGAAGCCACTTTGGCGTTGTGGAAGACGTTTTGTACGTCGTCCAGGTCGTTGAGCGTGTCGAGCAGCTTCTCGAACAAGGCGATGTCGTCGCCCTCAATCGTCGTGGTGGTCTGCGGCACGAACTGGATTTCGTCGACCTCGAACTCGATCTCGCCGAGAGCGTCGATCAAGGCCTGCTTGGCCTTGGCGTACTCGGTATGCGGGGCGAAGACGGTGATCCGGCCTTCCTCGTTCTCGATGTCGGTCACGTCGACATCGGCCTCCATCAAGGCTTCAAGCGCCGCTTCCTCGTCGCTGCCGACGAAGGCGAGGATGGCACAATGGTCGAACATGTGGCTGACGCTGCCCGGCGTGCCGAGCTTGCTCTTGGCCTTGTTGAAGCAGGCGCGCACGTCGCCGAAGGTACGGTTGGGGTTGTCGGTCAGGCAGTCGACGATGACCATGCAATTGCCCGGGCCGAAGCCCTCGTAGCGCGCCGGTGAGTAGTCTTCGCCCCCCACGCCGCTGGCCTTGTCGAGCGCCTTCTCGATCACGTGGCTGGGCACCTGGTCCTTCTTGGCGCGCTCCATCAGCCCGCGCAGTGCCAGGTTGCCGTTGGGATCGGTGCCGCCCTGCTTGGCGCAGACATAGATCTCGCGCCCGTACTTGCTGTACACCTTGGTCTTGGCGGCGGCCGTCTTGGCCATGGATTCCTTGCGGTTCTGAAAGGCCCTGCCCATAACGTTGTCCTGTTGCATCGGATACGAGGCTGGATTCTACGAAACCGGCCAGCCCTGGAACAGCCCTATTTCGCCCTGATGCGGCTGGCGTGCTGCGGGTCATGGCTACACTGTCCGATACACCCATCACTGCGGAGCCCGTCATGGATCACCTTCAGTACCGCCACGCCTTGGCGGCGCAGCTCGAAGCCAGTGAACTGGCCTTTCCGGTGAGCGAGTTCGACACTCGCCTGGCCAGGGTACGCGACGCCATGCGCGAGGCGGGGCTGGACGCCCTGCTGCTGACCGACCCCGCCGATATCTACTATCTGACCGGCTACAACACCTTCGAGGTCTCGGTGCATACCTGCCTCGTCTGCTCGGCCGAGCGGTTGGTGCTGCAGGTACCCTCCATCGAGACCGGGCCGGCGGTGGTCACTGCTCGGGTCGATGAGCTGCTGGGTTATCGTTGGGAGGGCCTCGGTGAGGTGATCGAGCCCTTGGCCGAGACCTTGGCGTCTTTTCAGGCCATTGGCCTGGATCTATACGGGGCAGGGCTGCGCCATGGCGTGCTGCGCGAACTGCAATCGCGCCTGGGCGTCGAGCGCTTCCGTGACGATGGCGGCGAGCTGCTCGACCGCATTCGCATCGTCAAGAGCGAGGCGGAGCTCGCCTGCCTGCGGCAGAGTGCCCGGATCACTTCCCTGGGACTCGCAGCTGCCGCGCAGGTCATTGCCCCCGGCATGGCGGATGGCGACGTAGCGGCCGAAGGTGCACGGGCCATGTTGGCGGCCGGCAGCGAGTTCATGAGCATGCAGCCCATCGTCACCAGCGGCCAGCGCATCAGCGTGATCCACCTCAATCATCAGCGTCAACAGATCGCCCGGGACGAGCCGGTATTCCTGGAGTTTGGCTCCGCCTACCGGCGCTACACCGCGCCGATGATGAAGACCGTCGTGGCGGGGGGCGCCAGCCGTGAGATGCTGGTGCTGCGCGATGTGTGTCGCGACCTCTTCGAGGCTCTCGTCGCCACGATGCGACCCGGGAGTACCTTCGACGATGCCGCCCGGGCCGCCGAGGCGGTGCTTCGGCCCCATGCCGAGCGGGTGTTCTTCTCGGGGGTGTTCGGCTATGCCGTGGGTGCGCAGTTTCCGCCCAGTTGGGTCGAAGGCAGCGGCTACATCGCCCGTGGCCAGATGCATGAATTCGAGGGCGACATGGTCTTCCACTTGCCGCTCTGCTTGCGCGTGCCGGGGCAGTGGGGCATCGGCCTCAGCGATACCGTGCGAGTGACGCCACGGGGAGGCGAACCCCTTACCGACAACGATTGGATGCTCGGCGAGGTCGAGACTGCAGGAGGGACTGAATAATCGAAGCCAGCGGAAGCCTGGTCCACGGTGGTGGGCCGGGTGCGTCAGTCCCGGCTGAGCCACGAACAGCCACTATACTGAAGGCACTCGGCGAACCTGTACTGACGGTTTGCCAGACGCCACCACAGCCAAGCAGTGGGAGGAAGCCATGACGCAGACCGTAACGGCGACCTATCATGACCTGATGAAAGCTACCAATGCCTACGACGAGCTCATTTCCGAGGGCTTTCCGCGCGAAAAGCTCTATTTCGACAAGGAGGCAAGGCAGGTCAAGGTGATCGTGCCGGATACCGCGAAATCCGGCGCGGAGCAGATCCTCAGCCGTCATCAGCCGGACGATCTATGGGTTCGCCCCTACGAGACCCAGTGATTCGTGCTGGGGCCATGGGAGCACGGCTCAGCCGTGGTGGTGCATGGCCTCATCATCGAGTGAGTTGGCGCGGCGATAGGCCTCGCGGTCACTGACCCGCGCCCAATAATCGACGAAGGCGGGGCACGACTCCAGGCTGCCGAACTGTAGCCCCCAGCCGATGTGCGAGCCGAGATAGACATCGGCCGCAGAGAAATGGGGACCGGCAATGTACTCGTGCGCGCTGACGGCTATCTCCAGGGTTTCCAATACCGCCTCGATGCTGCCATAGCCGACACGGCCCTGTTGCGTGATGTTGGGCTCCATGCCTAGGTCGCGATCCGTGATCGCGGCTTCCAGCGGGCCGGCGGCGAAGAACAGCCAGCGATAGTAGGCGCCGCGCTCGGTGAGCGGCGGCGCCAAGTCGGCTTCGGGAAAGGCATCGGCCAGGTAGGCGCAGATGGCGGCACATTCGGTCACCACCGTTTCGCCGTGTCGTATGGCAGGCACCTTGCCCATGGGATTGATGGCGAGGTATTCGGGCGCCTTCATGGTAGGGCCGAATTCCACGATCTCGGTGCGATAGGGGGCACCGATCTCTTCGAGCATCCAGCGGGCGATACGTCCACGGGACATGGGGTTCGTATAAAGGGTGAGGGACTCATGCATGGCGGCTCTCCTGAGGCTCCCCCGAAGATAGCAGCTTCCGAAGGGAATGTAGCCAAGCAGTTAAACGCAAGCTCAGTCGGGATCGAGCAGTCGCGGTCCCGAACCCTCCTCGGCCAGCTCATCCTCGGGGTTGCGCAGCGGGCACTCCTGCATCGACAGGCAGCCGCAACCAATGCAGTGGTCGAGCTGGTCGCGTAGCTGAGTGAGCCGGGCGATCCTGTCATCCAGGGCATGCTGCCAGCTCGCCGAGAGGCGCTGCCAGTCGGTGGCGGTCGGCGCCCGGAAGTCCGGCAAGGTATCGAAGGCGGCACGAATTTCGGCTAGGGTGATGCCGGTACGCTGGGCGACCTTGATGATCGCCACGCGGCGCAGCACGTCGCGTGTGAAGCGACGCTGATTGCCAGCGTTGCGGCGGCTCTTGATCAGCCCCTTGGCCTCGTAGAAGTGGATGGCCGAAACCGCCAGGCCGCTACGCTTGGCAACTTCGCCGACGCTGAGGTCGCGCTGAAGGTAGGCCGGCATCTTGCGCCTCCGTGACTTCGATGGGGCAGACGTCTTTAACCTCCCTTCAAGTTCCTGACAAGACATGCCGATATTCCTCCAACGATTTTTTCCGATTTTAGATATATAAGGATGGGTGAGAAAAGAGATCAGGAAGTTTGGTTTTTTGCTCTTTTCTTTCCGCACATATTTTTCAATTGGGCTCTTGACCTAAATTTAAGTTTAGGTTTTAGCCTGCATCCTGTCAGCCCCGATGGACCGGTCAAGGGTGGGCCATCGGCTCCGGAAAGCGATATTGCCGGATTTCTCATTGCCTAAGTTTACTTGACGATGGAGTTGTCATGTTCCGTTACTTCGAAAATCTGGTTAACCCCTATCCTCCGGGCGTACCCGAAACGCCGCCGCGGGGGCTGGGCGCCTTCATCCTGCACTTCTCGCGCCCGGTACTGCCGCTGCTGATCGTGATGTCGCTGCTCACTGCGCTGGTCTCGGCCACCGAGGTGTTGTTCTTCAGCTATATGGGCGAGCTGGTCGACTGGCTGGCGGGGGCCGAGCGCGACGGTTTCTTCGCCGAGTACGGTTGGCGCCTGGCCGGGATGGCGGCACTGGTGGTGATCGGCTTGCCACTGCTGACCCTGCTGCAGTCTCTGATCACCCACCAGAGCATCTTCGGCAACTACCCGATGATCGGACGCTGGCTGGCGCATCGCCACATGCTGAGCCAGAGCATGGCCTTCTACCAGGACGAGTTCGCCGGGCGGGTCTCGCAGAAGGTGATGCAGACGGCACTGGCGATTCGCGAGACGGTGATGAAGCTGATGGACCTGCTGGTCTACGTGATCGTCTACTTCATTGGCGCCATGCTGCTGATGGGTAGCGCCGAGCCATGGCTAATGCTGCCGCTGGTGGCCTGGCTGGCCGGCTATATCGCGATCATGAAAGTGTTCGTGCCACGCCTGCGCCAGGTCTCCATGGAACAGGCCGACGCCCGCGCGCGGATGACCGGGCGCATCGTCGACAGCTACAGCAACATCCAGACTATCAAGCTGTTTGCCGATACCCAGCGCGAGCAGGACTACGCTCGGGATGCCATGGAGGGCTTCATGACTACCGTGCATCGTCAGATGCGCTTGGCCACCAAGCTGACGGTGAGCCTGACGCTGCTCAACTCGCTGCTGCTGGCGGGGGTGGCGGCGATCGCCATCGGTGCCTGGTATCTGGAGGCGGTGTCGCTCGGGGTGATCGCGGTCGCCATCGCCCTGGTGATGCGCATCCGGTTCATGTCCAACTGGATCCTTTGGGAGGTGGCGGGGCTGTTCGAGAACATCGGCACGGTGCAGGACGGCATCAACACCATCGCCCGCGAGACCGAGGTCAAGGACGCATCTCATGCCAAGTCGCTCGAGGTGTCACGCGGCGAGATACGCTTCGACGCATTGCGCTTCGGCTACTCCCGGCCCGATGGCGAGAAGAACCGCGTATTCGACGGCATGAATTTGACCATCGCGCCCGGAGAGAAGGTCGGCCTGATCGGGCGCTCCGGCGCCGGCAAGTCGACCTTGGCCAACTTGCTGCTGCGTTTCTACGACCTGGAAGGTGGGCGCATCCTGATCGATGGGCAGAACATCGCCGAGGTCACCCAGGAGTCGCTGCGCCGGCAGATCGGCATGGTGACCCAGGACACCTCGCTGCTACATCGCTCGGTGCGCGACAACATCCGCTACGGTAGCCCCGAGGCGACCGATGAGCAGGTACTGGAAGCCGTACGCCGGGCCCATGCCGAGTTCATTTTCGACCTGGTCGATCACAAGGGCCGCCGCGGTCTCGATGCACACGTCGGCGAGCGCGGGGTGAAGCTCTCCGGTGGTCAGCGTCAGCGTATCGCCATCTCCCGTGTGCTGCTCAAGGATGCACCGATCCTGGTGCTCGACGAGGCGACCTCGGCACTCGACTCCGAAGTCGAGGCGGCCATTCAGGAGCAGCTCGACACCCTGATGGTGGGTAAGACGGTGATCGCCATCGCGCACCGCCTGTCGACCATTGCCATGCTCGATCGACTTATCGTGCTGGATGAGGGAAACATCGTCGAGAGCGGCACGCACAGCGAACTGCTGGTGCGCAATGGCCTGTACGCCTCGCTGTGGCGTCGCCAGTCGGGTGGTTTCTTGGGACTGGACACCGAAGAAGAGGGCGAACGCCAGCATGGTCGGCCGCTGGACGTGGAATCCTGAGACAAGACGAACCCATGGCAGGAGGAGGAAAGGTATGAAGGGCGTGGAACGTGAAGTCATCAACCCGCGTGGTGTGCCCGATACGCTGCAGTACGGTTTCAGCCAGGCCGTGATGGTGAGGGGAGGCTATCGTGTGCATCTCTCGGGACAGGTCGGTGTCGATGCTCATGAGTGCCTGGTCGACCCCGACCTCGAGGGCCAGACCTTTGCCGCGCTGGACAATATCGAAGCGATCCTCGCCACGCTGGGAGGTGACCTGTCGCATGTGGTAATGCTGCGTATCTATATCACCGAGCCTGCCCGCTATGATCAGGAGGGAGTCGTGCAGGCGCTGCGCTCGCGCTTCCCTCAATCGCCGCCGGCAAGTTCATGGGTGATCGTCAGCGGCCTCTCCGAGCCGGAGTGGCTGATCGAGATCGAAGCCGAGGCGGTATTGGCTGACATCGAGTAAGGCAGCGGCATGCGGTGCCCCGGCAGCCGGCTCAAGCCGGCTCGTCGATGGCCTCGGTCGGGGTGCCGGTGTAAACCGGAGGCTGCCATGGCTCGGGTGCCGACAGGCTTTCGATTCGCATGCTCTCGACGACGAAGTCGACGAAGGTGCGCACCTTGGGTGAGACGAGGCTGCCGCCGGGAAAGACGGCATTCATTTCGACCATGGGGCCCTCCCAGCCTTCCAGGATGCGCCGTGGCCTCGTGGCTTCCGCACTGAGACAGATGACGAACTCGTTGGCGAGCATGATGCCTTGCCCGTCTTCGAGCATGCCGCGCAGGGCGAAGGGGTCGTTGGCAATGGCGACCGGATCGACCTCGACCTCGACGGTTTCCCGGCTCGCGCTGTTGCTCAACTGCCAGACGTAGCGTTGGCCGCGCTGTTCCATGGCCTTGGCCAGCACCGGGTGAGAAGCCAGGTCCGATGGCGTTCGAGGTTCGCCATGTCGAGCGAGGTAGGTTTCGCTGGCATAGACGAACGAGCGGAAGCGGGCCAGGGGGCGTGCCACCAGGCTGGAGTCCGGCAGTGGGCCGACCCGTAGCGCCACGTCGATCTGATTGGCCACCAGGTCGAGACGCTCGTTGGAGAGCACCAGATCGATGCGTACTTGGGGATGCAGCTGACGGAAATCCCGTATCAGTACCGAGGTGAACTCGGTGCACATGGTGAAGGGAGCAGTCACCCTGAGCCAGCCGCGGGGGCTTTCTTCCAAGTGGTGTACGGCCTTTTCTGCTTCACCCAGGTCGCGAACGATACGGTTGCAGTAATCGAAATAGATGGAGCCTGCCTCGGTGAGACTCAGCCTGCGGGTGGTGCGATGCAACAGGCGGGCACCCAGGCGCTGTTCGAGCATCTGTACCTTGCGGCTGACAGTGGTCTTGGAGAGGCGAAGCTGCTTGGCGGCGGCAATGAAGCTGCCCTGCTCCACGACCTTGGCAAAGATCAGGGCATCGTTGAGGTCTTGCAGCATGGTCATTGTCCTGTGCCGTGCATGCAATGTCAGGGGGGGGGAAACACCACAGAGCAAGAGAAGACGAGAACGGCTGCACGGTGACTGTCCCGCCAATGGGACAGTATTTCCCTGTTGGCCCGACTAATCAAGTGCCCCGTAACTCTATATGGTGACATTCGGCAAAGTTGGCAGTTGTCGATTAATAACGCCGCCCAACGACATGAGTCGTGATAGGGAAAAGGCTAAGCATAATTAATTCGTGAAGAGATTGTCGGCCAAGTCTTGTATCGGCACTGCGAATCGCTACTTGGTATAGGGAGAAAAGAAACGATGAACGTCCACAAGATGTTCGAGAAGAGAGACAGCCGGCGAACGCTCATGGTTATCGCCATGGTCGCCGGGCTCGTCGTTCTGACAGGATGCGAGAGCCAGGCCGACACTCAGGCGGGTGCCGAGCAGGGACCGCCGCCTCCTCAGGTTAGCGTGGCCCAGGTGCTGGTCGAAGACGTGGAACTGTGGGACGCCTTCACCGGCCGGATCGAGGCGGTGGAGACGGTCGACCTGCGTCCACGGGTGTCGGGCTACATCGAGAGCGTCAACTACAGCGAAGGCCAGGAAGTCGGGAAGGGCGACGTACTGTTCGTCATCGATCAGCGTCCCTATCGCGCCGAGCTGGAGCGAGCCGAGGCCGAGTTGCAGCGTGCCCGGGCGCGTGCCGAGCTGGCACGCAGCGAAGCCGCACGGGCCGAGGCGCTGTCGCAAACCCGCTCTATTTCGCGCGAGGAGCTGGATCAGCGTCGCGCGGCGGCGGCCACTGCGGAAGCCGATACTCTGGCGGCCCAGGCCATCGCCGAGACGGCCAGGCTCAACATGGAATTCACCGAGGTACGTGCGCCCATTGCCGGGCGCACCGGGCGGGCACTGGTCACGCCGGGCAACCTCGTTTCCGAAGCCACGCCGCTGACCCGGGTCGTCGCCCTGGACCGGGTTCATGTGCACTTCCATAGCGACGAGCAGGCCTACCTGCGCTACGAGGCGATGTCGCGCAACGGCGAGCGGGCGGAGTTCCGCGGCTCAAGTCTGCCGGTACGCGTCGGCTTGGCCAACGACGAGGGATATCCCTACCGCGGCGAGGTCGACTTCGTCGACAACCGTCTCGATGCCGAAGCCGGCACCATCCTGACCCGCGCCGTACTCGACAACAGCGAAGGCCGCTTCGCCCCCGGCATGTACGCCCGCGTACAGCTGCTGGCGGGCAGCGCCGAAGACACCTTGCTGATCGACGACAAGGCGGTGCTCACCGATCAGGACCGCAAGTACGTCTACGTGGTCGACGAAGAGGGGCGGGCCATGCGCCGCGACGTGCAGCTCGGGCGCATGGTCGGCGGGTTGCGGGTGGTGACGGCTGGGCTCGAACCCAGCGACCAGGTGGTAGTGAGCGGCGCGCAGCGGATCTTCTTCCCGGGTATGCCGGTAGCGGCGGAGAGCGTCGACATGCGCGGCTCGGGAGGCGCGGCCGGAGAATACGCCGCGATGCGTTGAGCTGCTGCACCGCCCCGCACGACTCCAGATAAGGAAATGCCGAACAAATCGGCGAGCGGAGTGAAGCGCAAGGCGCACGGAGCGCAGGAACCGGAGCCTATGCGGTATAGGTGAGGATTCCGAGCACCGCGCAACGCAGCGATTTGCCCGCGCAGGCATTTGTGCAGCGTTTCCTGACCATAACCCCCCCCTGACTTGTACGGGGCGGACCCAGTGTCCGTCCCGTAAGGGAGTCTTGTCATGAATTTCGCCAAGTTCTTCGTCGACCGGCCGATCTTTGCCGCGGTGCTGTCGATCCTGATATTCATTGCCGGCGCCATCACCATCCCGCTGCTGCCTATCAGCGAATACCCCGACGTGGTACCGCCCACCGTGCAGGTGCGCGCGGTCTATCCCGGCGCCAACCCGAGGGAGATCGCCGAAACGGTGGCCACGCCTTTGGAGGAGGCGATCACCGGAGTCGAGAACCTGATGTACATGAAGTCGGTGGCCGGCTCCGACGGGGTGTTGGCGATGACGCTGACCTTCCGTCCCGGTACCGACCCGGACGAGGCCCAGGTGCAGGTGCAGAACCGGGTCAGCCAGGCGCTGGCGCGGCTGCCCGAGGCGGTGCGCCGCCAGGGCGTGACCACCGACAAGCAGTCGCCCGATCTGACCATGGTGCCGCAGTTGATCTCGCCCGACGGCCGCTACGACAGTACCTACCTGCGCAACTATGCGGCGCTGCACGTGCGCGACGAGCTGGCACGCCTGCCCGGCGTGGGCCAGGCGATGATGTTCGGTGCCGGCGACTATGCCATGCGGGTGTGGATCGATCCTGACCGCGCCGCCGCGCGTGGGCTCACCGCCGGCGACGTGATCGCAGCGATCCGTGAGCAGAACGTGCAGGTTTCGGCCGGCCAGCTCGGTGCGCCGCCGACGCCGACCACGTCCGACTTCCTGGTCTCGATCAACGCCCAGGGACGCCTGACCACCGAGGAAGAGTTCGGCAACATCGTGGTCAAGGCGGGCAGCGACGGGCAGATCACCTACCTCTCCGACGTGGCGCGTATCGAACTCGGTGCCGCCGAGTATTCGCTGCGGGCGCTGCTCGACAACCAGCAGGCGGTGGCCATCGGTATCTTCCAGGCACCCGGTTCCAACGCCATTGCGCTATCCGATGCAGTGCGCGACAAGATGGAGGAACTCTCCCAGCGCTTCCCCGAAGGCGTGGAGTACACCATCGTCTACGATCCCACGGTGTTCGTGCGCGACTCGATCAAGTCGGTGATCAAGACCCTGCTCGAGGCGGTATTGCTGGTGGTGCTAGTGGTCACGCTGTTCCTGCAGACCTGGCGGGCTTCGGTGATCCCGCTGCTGGCGGTGCCGGTGTCGATCGTGGGCACCTTCGCCGTGCTCTATCTGCTCGGTTTCTCGATCAACAGCCTGACGCTGTTCGGCCTGGTACTGGCGATCGGTATCGTGGTTGATGACGCCATCGTGGTGGTGGAGAACGTCGAGCGCAACATCGAGGAAGGGCTGGCGCCGCTGGCAGCGGCCCACCAGGCCATGCGTGAGGTGAGCGGGCCGATCATCGCCATCTCGGTGGTCTTGTGCGCAGTGTTCGTGCCGATGGCCTTCCTCGAGGGCGTCACCGGCCAGTTCTATCGCCAGTTCGCGGTGACCATCGCTATCTCCACGGTGATCTCGGCGATCAACTCGCTGACGCTGTCGCCGGCGCTGGCGGCGATGCTGCTCAAGCCCCACGACGCGCCGAAGGATCGCCTGTCGCGGTTGATCGACTTCCTGTTCGGCTGGCTGTTCCGACCCTTCAACCGCTTCTTCACTGCCAGTTCCAACGGCTATCAGGGCGGCGTGGCGCGCAGCCTGCGCCGGCGCGGCGCGGTATTCGCCGTCTACGCGCTGCTGCTGGCGGGTACCGGCGTGATGTTCCAGATGGTGCCGGGGGGCTTCATTCCCACCCAGGACAAGATGTACCTGATCGGCGGTGCCAAGCTGCCCGAAGGGGCCTCGCTCGATCGTACCGAGGCGGTGATCCGGCGCATGACCGAGCTGGCCCTGGAGACCGAAGGAGTCGAGGCGGCAGTGGCGTTTCCGGGCCTCAATCCTCTGCAGTTCACCAACACGCCCAATTCCGGCACGGTGTTCTTTGGCCTGGAAGCATTCGGCGACCGCCAGCGCAGTGCCGAGGAGATCACCGCCGAGCTCAACGGCAAGTTCGCTGCCCTGCAGGAGGCCTTCAGCTTCGCCTTCATGCCGCCGGCGATCCTGGGGCTCGGCTCCGGTTCGGGATTCTCGCTGTTCGTGCAGGATCGCGCCAACCTTGGCTACGGCGAGTTGCAGAACGCCGTCGATGGCCTTAGCGGGGCGCTGGCGCAGACCCCGGGAATGGGCTACCCGATCACCTCCTACCAGTCCAACGTGCCGCAGCTCGACCTGAACGTCGACCGGGTCAAGGCCAAGACCCAGGGCGTGGCGCTGACCGACCTGTTCGAGACCTTGCAGGTCTACCTTGGCTCGGTCTACGTCAACGACTTCAACCGCTTCGGACGTACCTGGCAGGTGATGGCCCAGGCCGATGGCGATTTCCGCATGGACGTGGCCAACATCGATCGCCTGCGTACCCGTAACGTCTATGGGGAGATGGTGCCGATTGGCAGCATGATCCGCATCGACCAGAGCTTCGGCCCCGACCCGGTGATTCGTTACAACGGCTACCCGGCGGCGGATCTGATGGGCGAGGCCGACCCGCGCGTGCTGTCGTCGAGCCAGGCCATCCAGGTGGTGGAGCAGCTCGCCGCGGGGGGGCTGCCTGCCGGCATGGCCTTCGAATGGACCGACCTGAGCTATCAGCAGGTCAACCAGGGCGGGGCGGCGCTGATCGTGTTCCCGCTGGCCATCCTACTGGTGTTCCTGGCGCTCGCCGCGCTCTATGAGAGCTGGACGTTGCCGCTGGCGGTGATCCTGATCGTGCCGATGTGCATGCTCTCGGCGCTGATCGGCGTGAAGCTAACCGGTGGCGACAACAACATCTTCGTCCAGGTGGGCCTGGTGGTGTTGATCGGCCTGGCGTGCAAGAACGCCATCCTGATCGTCGAGTTCGCTCGCGAGCTGGAGATGCAGGGACGCGGCATCGTCGAGGCGGCGCTGGAGGCGTGCCGCCTGCGCCTGCGCCCGATCATCATGACCTCGATCACCTTCACCGCCGCGGTGGTGCCGCTGATGCTGGCTGGCGGTGCCGGCGCCGAGGTGCGCCAGGCACTGGGCACGGCGGTGTTCGCCGGCATGCTCGGCGTGACTCTGTTCGGCCTGTTCCTGACCCCGGTGTTCTACGTCGCCCTGCGCAAGCTGGTCACGCGTGGGCAGGCCGAACCCGGCGATGCACAACCCGTGGAGGGCGCCTACCATGCCTGATCTGGCCAAACCCATGAGAGCCATGCGTAACCTGCTGCCGTTGCCGCTCGTTCTGGCGCTGGCCGCCTGTGCGGTGGGGCCCGACTACCGCGCGCCGACACTGCCCGAGCCCGCTGCTTTGGTACGCGCGGAGCCGGGGCTGGTCACAATGGAAGCAGTCGAGCGGGAATTCTGGCGCGGCTTCGACGATGCGCTGCTGACCGAGCTGGTCGAGGAGGCCTTCGATGCCAACCACGACCTGCGCATCGCCCTGGCGCGCCATGACCGCAGCCTGGCGCTACTGCGCCAGTCGCGTCGCGACCTGGCGCCCAGCGTCACCGCCCAGGGCGGCGCCGCCCACCAGCGTGTCAGCGCCGACCAGATGCCCGAGGCGACGCGCTCCCAGCGCGACTTCGAGAGCTATGACGCCGGCGTCGCCGCGCTGTGGGAGCTCGACTTCTTCGGCCGCGTGCGGCGCGCCGTGGAAGCCCAGCAGGCCGAAGTGGAAGCATCGGCTGCGGATGTGCGCGCCATGCAGGTGGTGGTGGTCGGCGAGCTGGTAGATCAGTACATGCGCCTGCGCGGCCTGCAGGAGCAACTGCGCGTGGCCGAGGACAATGCCGACTACCAGCGTGAGTCGCTGGAATTGGTGGATGCACGGCTGGAGGCCGGACGCGGCACCGAGTTCGACAGCGTGCGCGCCCGGGCGCAGCTCGAAAGCACGCTTTCGCGCATCCCGGCACTCGAGGCTGAGATCGCTGCCATCACCCATCGCCTGGCGGTGCTGACCGGGCGCGAGCCCGCCGCACTGGTCGCCCGACTGGAGGCACCCGCGCCGCTACCGGCACTGCCTGACCAGGTGGCAGCCGGGCTGCCCGGCGAACTGCTGCGCCGCCGGCCCGATATCGCCGCCTCCGAGCGACGCCTGCATGCCGCCACCGCCAGCATCGGCGTGGCCACAGCCGACCTCTACCCGCGTTTCACCCTGAGTGGCTTGCTCGGTACCCAAGCCGCCAGCACCGGCGAGCTGTTCGGCCGCGACAGCGAGACCCGGCTGGTGGCGCTGGGGGTGGATTGGTCGTTCCTCGACAGCGGCCGGGTGCGCGCACGCATGGCCGCCGCCGATGCCGAGGCCGAGGCCAACCTGGCGCGCTACGAGCAGACCATACTGCTGGCGCTGGAAGAAGCCGAGACGGCACTTGCCCGCTACGCCCAGTTGCTGCGTGAACGTGAGCACTTGGCGGCGGCCGCCGAGGCCAGCACCGAGGCGGCCCGTCAGGCGCGGGTACGCTTCGAGGTCGGCGTGATCGATTTCCTCGAGGTGATCGACAGCGAGCGTTCGCGACTCGAGGCCGAGGATGGCCTGGCGCGAGCCAACGTGCGCGCTTCCACCGCCCTGGTGGGACTCTACCGGGCGCTGGCTGGCGGCTGGGAGGAGCGCATGAACGAGCCGCGCCAGGCGAGTGCCGAACCCGCGCTGACCTCCACCTGAGAGGGCGAGCCTCCGGCTTGCCCGCATGATGACGAGACGGCATGGCGCCATGCGCCGTGCCGGCTCAACCTGTTCCACGTTCCGCCGTACACCCCCAGTAAGCACTCGCTGACCCGGCACTGCCGGTAGGAAGATGCGTTTCACCATTTTCTGCTATGCTGCTCGCCTTCCTTTAGACGAAGCCCAGCCTCGGCCGGTGCCTTCGCCATTCATTCTCGTAGGTCCATTTCCGTGTCCGACTCTCCCAATGATGGGGCCTTTGTCTCGCTGCCGCTGGCACCAGAGCTGCTGACCAATCTCGATTCGCTCGGCTACCACGCCATGACGCCGATCCAGGCCGCCAGCCTGCCGCCGGTGTTGGAGGGCCGCGATGTGATTGCCCAAGCCAGGACCGGCTCGGGCAAGACGGCGACGTTCGGCCTGGGGCTGCTCTCGCGCCTCGATATCCCGCGCTTTCAGGTTCAGGCACTGGTGCTCTGTCCCACCCGCGAGCTGGCCGATCAGGTGGCCGGCGAGATCCGGCGGCTGGCGCGCACGCTGCCCAACGTCAAGGTGCTGACCTTGTGCGGCGGGGCGCCCTTCGGCCCGCAGCTGGCCTCGCTGGCCCACGGCGCGCATGTGGTGGTGGGAACGCCCGGCCGCATCGAAGAGCACGTGCGCAAGGGCGCGCTCGATCTCGCCGCGCTCGACGTGTTAGTACTGGACGAAGCCGACCGCATGCTCGACATGGGTTTTCAGCCCAGTCTGGAGTCAATCGTCGGTGCGACGCCCGCCAGCCGTCAGACCCTGCTGTTCAGCGCCACCTTCAGCGACGAGATTCGGGGCATCGCCCAGGGTCTGATGCGTGACCCGGCCGAGGTGGCGGTGGCCGAAAGCCATGATGAAAACACCATCCGCCAGCGCGTCTACCGGGTGGCCGGCGAGGCGGAGCGCTTCGAAGCCCTGCGCGGGCTGTTGCTACAGCATCGGCCGACCGCAAGCGTGGTGTTCTGCAACACCCGGCGCGAAACCCAGGAGTTGGCCGATGCCCTGTGTGAAGCGGGCTTTAGCGCCCTGGCGCTGCACGGCGACCTGGAGCAGCGCGATCGCGACCGCATCCTGGTACTGTTCGCCAACCGCAGCGTCTCCATCCTGGTGGCCACCGACGTGGCGGCCCGCGGGCTGGATATCGCCGCGCTGGATGCGGTATTCAACTACCAGATCGCCCGCGACCTCGAAGTCCACGTGCATCGCGTCGGGCGTACCGGCCGCGCCGGCGGTTCCGGCATCGCCTGCACCCTGGTCAGCGAGAGCGAGGCCTATCGCCTCGAGCGGCTGAACGAGTTCCTCGGTGAACCTCTCGAGGAGGCACCGCTGCCGCCGCGCGACGTGCTGACGCGGGAGCCCTTCCTGACGGAGATGGCCACGCTGCAGCTCGATGGCGGCAAGAAGCAGAAGGTGCGCCCCGGCGATATTCTCGGCGCACTGACCGGCGAGGGTGGCATCGAGGGGAAGCAGGTGGGCAAGATCAAGGTGCTGGAGCGCAGCGCCTACGTCGCCGTGCAGCGCGAGGTCGCCAAGGCAGCTCTCGCCCAGCTCGGCACGGGCAAACTCAAGGGGCGTTCGTTTCGCGCCCGGCGCGTCAGTCGCTGATAGCGGCTGAGAACAGAAGGAGGATAGGTGAAGGTACCTAAGCGATTGCAGCCGCTGATCGACGACGGCTTGATCGACGCAGTCGAAAGCCAACTGATGAGCGGCAAGGAGGCCCAGGTCTACGTGGTGATTTCCCACGGCGAGCGTCGCTGCGCCAAGGTCTTCAAGGAGGCCAAGCAGTGCAGCTTCAAGCAGGCGGTGCAGTACCAGGAGGGACGCCGCGAACGCAACAGCCGCCGCGCGCGGGCCATGGCCAAGAAGACCCGTTATGGCCAGAAGGAGCAGGAACAGGCCTGGCTCAACGCCGAGGTCGACGCCCTCTACCGGCTGGCGGCGGCCGACGTGCGAGTGCCGCAGCCCTACGGTTTCATTGATGGCGTGCTGCTGATGGAGATGATCAGCGATGCCGAGGGCCTGACCGCCCCGCGCCTGGACGACGTGATCCTGAGCCCCGAGCAGGCCCGCGAGTACTACGCCAAGATCCTGCGCGACGTGGTCAAGATGCTGTGTGCCGGCCTGGTGCACGGGGATCTTTCCGAGTTCAACGTGCTGCTGGCCACCGACGGTCCGGTGATCATCGACCTGCCCCAGGCGGTGGACGCCGCCGGCAACAACAGCGCCGAATGGATGTTCGAGCGCGACGTGGACAACATGCGCCGCTACTTCGGCCGCTTCGCTCCGGAGTTGCTCGGCACCGACTACGGTAAGGAGATCTGGGCGCTCTATGAATCCGGCGAGTTGCATCCCGAGAGCCGACTGACCGGCTGCTTCGAGCATGACATCGGCACCGTGGACGTGGAGGAACTGATGAGCGTGATCGAGGACGTGCGCGAGGAGGAGGCCTATCGCCAGGGGACACGCAACCGCGGTGATGAACCCGGCGTTGAGGAGGCCGCCGAGGAGTGGCGGGAATCCCAGCGAGAGCGTTGAGCCGAATTGGAGTACCCTTTCGAATCATCTCCAATAACCGAGCGAGGATCGCCATGTCGTTGCGTAAGACGTTGCCCATCCATTCCGGACGCTGGCTTGCCATTGCCTTGGCCCTGCTGCTGGCAGGGTGCCAGATGCAGCCACCGGAGCCACCCGACGAGGACAAGGCGGCCATCGACCGTATGCTGGGGCTGATCGACGAGCGGCTCGACGTGGCGCCGCTGGTGGCCCAGTCCAAGTGGAACAGTGGCGCGCCCATCGAGGCACCCGAACGTGAGGCGCAGATCCTCGACCAGGTGGCGGAGGATGCCGAAGCCGCCGGCGTCGATGAGGACTTCGCCCGGCGCTTCTTCGACAAGCAGTTCGAAGCCAGCAAGCAGATCCAACGGCGCCTGCACCATCAATGGCTGCAGGAGGGGCGTTCCACTTTCGCCGACCCGCCCGACCTCGCCGAGGAGGTGCGCCCGGTGCTCGACCGCCTGACGCCGCAACTGATCGAATCATTGGCCGACATCGAGCGTATCGCCGCGGTCGAAGGTTCGGGTCGCTATCTCGAACGGCGCGCGACAGAGCTGATCCAGGACGACTTCGACGGCGAGCCGCGTGACGTCTCGATCCAACCGTTGGTGGAGCGCCTCACACCCTAGCGCAAGGGGATGAGTCAGAGCGTCCAGGCTGCGGGGTGCCCAGGCTTGAGCGCGCCCTGTTCGTCCCAGTCGTCCCAACCGGCGAAGGGAATCGGCGCCTCGTCGTCGAGCCCTTCCAGCCGCCGTGCCCAGGCGGGCTTCTCCGCTTTCAGGCGCTCACGGAATGCCGCCTCGTCCTGGTAGCTGAGCCCGCCGCCCGCGTGGAAATCGCGGTACTAAGTGCCGAGCCAACCAGCTCTTCAACCTCTCCCAGCGAGGCCGGTTCACTCCTCGGGCAGGGCGTAGGCCATCACGCTGTCGCCCAGGCTGGTCTCGGCCTGAAAGGCTCCGCCCGCGGCAATCACCACGTATTGACGTCCCTCGTGCATATAAGTCATCGGCGTCGCCTGGCCGCCTGCTGGCAGGCGCGCCTCCCACAGCATGTCGCCGCTGGTGTTGTTGAAGGCGCGGATATAGTCATCCATGGTGGCCCCGATGAAGGTTACGCCGCCGGCGGTTGTTACCGGGCCGGCACTGGTGGGAGCGCCCACGGTCATTTTCAATCGCGTGGGAATGCCCCAGGGGCCCTGGTCGAAGCTGGTACCGATCGGCCGGGACCAGACCAGTTCGCCGGTGGCGAGGTCGGTGGCGCTGAGAAAGCCCCAGGGCGGCGCGGTACAGGGCATGTCCAGCGGCGAGAGCCAGGCACCGCGCTCTGCGGCTACCGGTGCGCCGAGCATCGGCTGTGCTTCCTGGTCGATGTAGCTGGCGTCTTCCTCGCCGATCGGTGCGATGTTCTCCATCTCCTCGGCTTCCTCGCGCGGATAGAGTACGACGCTCGATGGCATGCGGTTGTTGTTGACGATCATCAGGCCGTTGTCGAGATCGAAGGCGGCGCTACCCCAGTTGATGCCGCCGAGAATGCCCGGGAACTGTAGCATCCCGCCGGGATGATCGAGGGTCGGCGGGGTGAACATGCCCTCGTAGCGCATGCGTTCGAATTGGATGCGGCAGTAGAGATGGTCGAGCGGTGTGGTGCCCCAGGTATGGGCACCGGTGAAGTATTCGACCTCCTGGCCGGGTATCGATCCGAAGTTGGGCATGCCCGGTGAGAAGCGCTGCACTTCGGCCGTCCAGTCACCCTCAATGGTGCCCTGCGGTACCGGGCGCTCCTCGATGGGCAGCAGCGGTTCGCCGGTTTCCCGATCAAAGACGAACACCTGCCCGTATTTGGTCGCCTGAACGACGGCGGGGCGAGGGCCTTCGGCGGTGGGAAAATCGATCAGCGCGGGTTGGGCACCCAGGTCGTAGTCCCACAGGTCGTGGAG
Organism: Billgrantia zhangzhouensis; assembly: GCF_021404465.1. GTDB lineage: Bacteria > Pseudomonadota > Gammaproteobacteria > Pseudomonadales > Halomonadaceae > Halomonas > Halomonas zhangzhouensis. The sequence continues at coordinate 126,406 of NZ_JABFTT010000012.1, forward strand.
CACCGTGGTGAACTTCCAACGTACCTCGCCGCTATCGGCCTCCACTGCAACCAGCGTAGCGGTGAATTCATCCTCATCGGGGCTGCGACCGCCACCGTACTGGTCGTTGGTAGGGTTGCCGGTTGGCAGGTAGACCAGCCCCAGCTCTTCGTCGGCGGAGATCGCTGACCACACGTTGGGTGTGCCGCGTGGGTAGACCTCGCCTTCAGGCGGCTGCCGGTCCGGAGTGGTCCATACGGCATCCCAAGTCCATTGCCACTCGCCGGTAATGGCATCGTAGGCGCGTACGGCGCCGGAAGGCGCGTCGCGACGCTGGTTATCGGTAACCTGATGGCCGACCACGACGATGCCGTTCACCACGGTCGGTCCGGAGGTGTTGGAGAGCAGCCCCAACGCCTGCGGATCCATACGGTCGTTGAGGTCGACAGTGCCGTTATCGCCGAAATCGCTGCACGGTGAACCGTCATCGGTGTCCAGCGCCATCAGCCGTCCATCCAGCGTACCCAGGAGCAGTCGGCGTGGGCACTCTTCCACCGGCTCGGGAGCTTCGAAATAGGCTACCGAACGACAGGCAGTCGAGAAGACATGTTCCTGGGCTTCCACGGTGACCTGCGGATCGAAGTGCCACTGCTGCTCACCGGTGCCCGGGGCGAGGGCGAAGACCTGGTTACTCTGGGTGCAGACATAGAGGCTGTCGCCGATTTTCAGCGGGGTGTTCTGAAAGGCGTAAGGGGCGGCTTCGCTGGGCGGTTCGTCGCCGGTATTGAACTCCCAGGCGACCTCAAGCCGATCGGCATTGTGCGGCGTGATCTGATCGGCCGGCGAGAAGCGCTGAGCCAGGTTGCTGCCGCCATAGGCAACCCAGTCGGTGGAGTCGGGAGCGCTTGGTTGGCGGATATCTTCGGCCGCCACCGTGGTGGGGGCGTCGGGACCGGAGTCGAAAACGAGCCATAGCACCGACCCGAAATAGCCGGCAAGAATCAGCACGCCGAGCAGTGGACCGGCGTAGGGCAATCTGGGCTGGTAGTAGCCGCGGCGGTATATCGCGGGCAACAGCAGCAGGGCAATGGCCAGCAGGACGGCCATGAACCCGGTGCGTGCCATCAGGTCGATGTGCCAGGCCGGCATCCAGCCCTTGCTCGCGATCTCCCATAGCGACCAGAGGAAGGTGCCCGCCACGGTAGCGGCATAGAGCCAAACTCCCGATGGCAAACCAAGCAAGAGCATGACGGAAGCCACCAGCGTGGCAATGCCGGCCAGGAGAAAATAGATCGTACCGCCGAGATAGAGCAGATAAGCGCCGCCCAGCGACATGGCCAGGCCGAGCAACAGCAGAACGACAGCGAGAACGGTGACGGCCCAGCCGGCCACACCACGTGAGGAATGCGCATCCATGGCAGTACCCGTTGTGTTGTCAGGGCGAGGAGCTGTCCGCTTGTTGGACACGCCTAACCCTAGGTCACATCGGGGGTTGGCGCCATGAACTCAGCCAAGGAATCGAGTGTATTTGCCATGTGATTATCTAGTTATGTTATAACGTTTCGTCTATCGCATACGCTTGCAGGGGGAAATCGAATGGGACGGCAACGACATACCTGGCTGGGCGGAAGTCTGGCCTGCCTGCTGATGGGGCCGGTGGCCTGGGCCGACATGGGGGAAGCCGGCGAGCCGCGCACCCTCTCGCCATTAGTGGTCACCGCCACCCGCACCGAGATCCGCCGCGAGGAGGCGCCCACCGGCTACTCCGAGATCAGCCGCGAGGACATCCAGCGCACGCCGGCGGCGACGCTGGCCGATATGCTGCGCGATGTGCCGGGTATCTCGCTGGAAGAAGAGCGCGATGGTCGCAGCCTGATCAGCGTGCGCGGCCTCAATCCCGAGCACACCCTGATCCTGCTCAATGGTCGCCGGCTCAACGTCACCGACGAACTGATCGGACACAGCGACTTCCGCATGGCGCAGATTCCCGTGGCCGCCATCGAGCGTATCGAGGTGGTGCGCGGCCCCACCTCGTCTCTTTATGGCGCCGATGCGCTGGGCGGGGTGATCAACGTCATCACCCGCACGCCGGAGGAATGGACCACTACCCTGGGCACGCGCTACGGCTGGGTGGAGCGCCAGAGCGGCGGCAGCGAGCGTGTCGCCAGCCTGTTCACCGGCGGGCCGATCGGCGAGCGGGTGGGGGCCACCTTCGGCCTGGACGTGTACGATCGCAGTCCGGCTCGCGACCGCCAGGACCCGGAGATGGATCACCGCGAGGGGCGCGACGCCTTCACCGGCTACGGCAGCCTCGACTTCCGCCCCAACGAGGCGAGCCGCTGGGAGCTGTTCCTCAACGTCAGCGACGACGAGCGCGACACCATCACCGGGCCGGGCCCCGACGACTGGCGCGAACTGGACCTGCAACGCTACAGCGTCGGCATTCGCCACGACTACCAGGGCGATACCTGGAGCTCGCGGGTCGATCTCTACCGCTCGCGCAGCGACTCCGAGGAGGTCCAGATCTCCCGCGAGGAAGTGCACACCGACGACGTGCTGGATATCAGCGCTAGCCGCGACTGGGGCGGGCACCACACCCTCACCCTGGCCGGCGACGTACGCTTCGAGAGCTTCCAGCGCGAGCGCGCGGGAGTCCAGGAGCTGGACGAGAGCGTGCGTCACCGAGGCGCCCTAGTGCAGAACCGCAGCTACCTGCTGGACGACCGCCTGATCCTCACCCTGGGCACGCGGCTCGACGACCATAGCCGCTACGACAGCCAATTGAGTCCGCGCGTGGGCGGCGTCTACGCGCTCACCGACAGTACCCGGCTGAAGGCGGACTATGCCCGGGGCTTCGCCGCGCCGGACCTGCGCCGCTCCTCGCCGGACTTCATCGGCGGCCCACCCATGCCGTGGCTGGAGTTCGTCGGCAATCCCGACCTCGAACCGGAGCGCACCGACAGCTACGCCCTCGGCATCGAGCACGACGCCGGACCCTGGCACGCCTCGGCGACGCTGTTCCGCAACGACGTCAAGGACCTGATCGACGCCGCCTGCATCGCCAACTGCGGCAGCCGCAGCCCCATGGCGCCGGAGATCCACGAATACAGCAACGTCGAGCGGGCGCGCACCCAGGGCGTGGAGCTGGAGCTCGGCTGGCAGCCCGGCGAGACCTGGCGGCTACGCGGCAACTACACCTACCTGGAGGCCCGCGACCGCCAGACCGACCAGCGCCTGGAGCGCCGCCCCCGCCAGCGGTTCAACCTGCTGGCCGAGGCGGAACTGTGGCAGGACGGCCGGCTCAACCTGCGCGGCGAATACATCGGCGACCAGCGCATCAATGACGAGAACGCCTCCGGCTACACCCTGTGGCACGTCGGGGTCAGCCAGCGACTGACGCCGCAGCTTAGCCTGCGCGCCGGCGTCGAGAATCTCACCGACCGGCAATTGCATGAGGTGGACGACGCCTACGGCCACGAGATTCGCGGGCGTTTTTATCATGTAGCCGCCAATTGGGAGTTCTGATGGTCAGGCCGTTGTGGGGGGCGGTGTGGGTGCTGGTGGCGTGCCTGTTCTCCAGCGCGGCGTCGGGCGCTGTTATGAGCACAGCGGCGAGTGCCGGCGAGCCTCGTCTGTCGCTGATCGCCAACAATCCGGTGCGTCCCGGCCTGCTGAGCCAGATGGAGGCACTGGGCCGGGAGGCGGGGGTGAGGGTGGAGGCGCGCCACGCCCGTGAGCTGGGCGGCAGCGCCGAGCGGCTGGAGGTCGGGGCCGACCTGACGCTGTTCTTCGCCCCGGCCCACGAGCGCGACGACCAGGCGCTGGTGGAGGCACTGCGCGCCCGCGCCGCCGAGTTGGGCGCGAAGGCGGTCTTCGTCCAACGCGACGAGGTGAGCGCCGTGGGCGTGGCGCCGGAACGGGCGGAGCGGCTTGCCGCCTACCTGAGCGAGGGCGGCCCCGGCAACCTGCGGGCCTTCTTCGCCTACCTCACCGGCCCGCTGCTGGGGCGGCATGACGAGGCGGTGCCCGAGCCGCGGCGTTTTCCCGACCTTGGCATCTACCACCCTCGCTACGATGGCCTGATTTTCGACGACCTGGACGCCTACCGGCAGTGGTATGCGCAAGCATCGGGGCATGAGTGGTCGCCCCGGGCCCCGGTGATCGGCGTGGCGGTGCACGACAGCCACGTGCGCTATGGCCTCACCGATTGGATCGACGCCACCGTCGCCCATGTCGAGACGGCCGGCGCGGTGCCGCTGGTGTTCTACTTTCCCGAGATGGCCCCGCCGGAACACGGTATGGCGGCGCTGCTGCGCGAGAACGGCGAAACTGTCGTCGACGCCCTGCTCAACTACCGCATCACCCTCAACCCCGAAGGGCGCCGCGACGACCTCGAACGCTTGGGTGTGCCGGTACTGCAGGGGCTCTATACGCCCGGCGACGAAGCCGAGTGGCGCGCCGACCCCGAGGGCTATCCGCGCACCCGCACGCCGGTCTACTTCGCCACCGCCGAGATGGCGGGCATCACCGACCCCACGGTGGTCGCCGCCGAGCGTGCCAGCGACCGGCAACTGGTGCCCATCGAGCCGGAGCTGGGCAGCCTGGTGCGCCGGGCGCTCAATCACGCCGCCCTGGCGCACCTGGACAATGCCGACAAGCGGCTCGGCATCTACCTCTACAACTACCCGCCGGGGCGCGGCAATTTCTCCGCCTCCCACCTCAACGTGCCGGAGAGCCTGGCGGCCTTCTCCGCCGCGCTGGAAGAGGCCGGTTACGCGGTGCGCGCCGTGGAAGCGCAGCGACTCGTGGAGGCGGGGCGGCAACTGGTCAAGATCTTCTATCCCGTACCCCCGGATGGGCCAGAACTTCAGGCCGGGCCAGAACCCCAGAGCGGTCCAGAACGTGACGAGGCGCGGGCGGCCCTGGAGGCCCTGGAGCAAGCCGGGCTGGCCGAGCGCTTTCCGGTGGCGGAGTACCTGGCCTGGCTGGAGCGTCAGGACCCGGCGCTGCGCGACGCGGTGGAAGCGCAGTGGGGCGGCGTCGAGCGGGCCCGCACCTGGGTGGAGGACGACGGCGAGGCGTATTTCGTCATCCCGCGCCTGAGCCTCGGCAACGCCGTGGTGCTGCCCCAGCCGCCGCGCCATATACATGACGCCGGGGTGGAGCACGTCCACGGCTATCACGACACCGACCTGCCCTTCAGCCACGACTACCTGGCCGGCTACGCCTGGCTGCAGGCACGCTTCGGCGCCCACGCGCTGATCCACTTCGGCACCCACGGCACGGCGGAGTACGGCCCCGGCAAGGCGCGCGGCCTGGCCCGTGGCGATGCGCCCCACACGGTGATTGGCGAGCTGCCGCACGTCTATCCCTACATCGTCGACAACCTCGCCGAGGCGACCCTGGCCCGGCGCCGCGCCCGGGCCACCATCGTCTCTCACCAGACTCCGCCCTTCGCCCCCGCGGCGCTCTATTTCGAGCTGGTGGACCTGCACGACCTGGTCCACGACTGGGAGCAGATGGACGACGGCCCGGCGCGGCGGCGGGTCGGCGAGCGTATCCTCGAACTGGGCGAGGAGCTGGGCGTGAACGACGACCTGGGCCACGGCGGCGGTATCGGCGAGGCGGAATTCCCCGCCTATCTGGAGCGGCTGCACGACTATATCCACGAGCTCGCCGTGCAGAGCGAGCCGCTGGGGCTGCACACCTTCGGCCGGCCGGCGCGGGACGAGCACCTGATCGCCACCGTGATGCAGATGCTCGGCGAACCCTATTACAGCGTGCTGGAGGCGGACGCCCACGCGCGCGAGGAGCTATTCAGCGGCGACGCCGAAAACGCGGTGCAGGATTCCCTGCCCTACCAGGTGCTCCACCGGGCGCTGATCGAAGGGGCGCCCAGCGACGACCCGGCGCTGCAACCCTGGATCGAGCGCGGCGACGCCTATCTCGCCGACCTGCGCCAACAGAACGAACTGCCCGCCTTGCTGGCGGCGCTGGAAGGGCACTTCATCGAACCCTCGGTGGGCGGCGATCCGCTGCGCAACCCGGACTCGTTGCCCACCGGGTGCAACCTCTACGGCTTCGACCCCTCGCGGGTACCTACCCGCGCCGCCTACCAGACCGGCGCAGAGCTGTTCGAGGAACTGCTCGCCGGGCATATCGAGGCCCATGGCCGGCCGCCCCGGCGCATCGCCTTCTCGCTATGGGCCATGGAGGCGATGCGTCACCACGGAGTGATCGAAGGGCAGGCGCTGGCGGCGCTGGGCGTCGAGCCGCGCTGGGACGAACGCGGGCGCCTGGCCGGGGTACGCGTGATTCCCCAGGAGGAGTTGGGCCGCCCGCGGGTGGACGTGGTGCTGCAAGCCACCGGCCTCTATCGTGACTCCTTCGCCGACGCCATGGCGCTGCTGGCCGAGGCCGTGGCGGAGGTGGCGGTGCTGGACGAACCGGACAACCCGGTGCGCCGCGCCAGCCGGGTGCTGGAGAACCGGCTGCGGGCGGCGGGGCTCGACGCCGAGGACGCTCGGCGGCTCTCCCGGGCACGGCTGTTCTCCTCCGCCAGCGGCGAATACGGCAGCGGCATGGCGGATGTCGCCGCCGACGTGGACGCCTGGTCCGGCGCCGAGGGCAACGACGAAGCGGCGCTGGGGCGGATCTTCCTGGAGCGCTTCGACCACGTCTACGGCCCCGACCCGACCCACTGGGGCGAGCGGGTGCCCCAGTTCGACCTCTTCGCCACGCAACTCGCCGGGGTGGAGAGCGCCGTGCTGGCGCGCAGCTCCCACCTCTTCGGCCTGCTCAGCACCGACGACCCCTTCTCCTACCTGGGCGGGCTCTCCGCCGCCGTGCATGCCGCGGGCGGCGAGCGGCCGGCGCTGATGATCAGCAACCTGCGCGACCCCGGCGCCGGGCGCATCGAGACGGCTAGCCACTTCCTCTCCCGCGAGCTGCGCACCCGCTATCACCACCCGCGCTGGCTGACCAGCATGATGGAAGAGGGCTACGCCGGCACCACCCAACTGCAGGCCACCGTGGATAACCTCTGGGGCTGGCAGGCCACCGCGCCGGAGATGGTGCGCGACGACCAGTGGCAGCGCTTCCACGACATCTACCTGCGCGACGTCTATGAACTGGGGCTGGAGGTGTGGTTCCGCGAGCACAACCCTGAAGCCTTCCTCAACATGACCGAGCGGATGCTGGACGCGGTGCGCACCGGTCATTGGGACGCGGACGACGCCACCCGGCGCTCCCTGGCCGAACTGCACCGGGAGTGGCGCCAGCTCGCCGAGCACGTGCCCACCAGCGCCGCGCGGGAAGCCTTTATCGCCGACCTGGCGGCGGACTTCGATAGCGAGGGAGAGAACAACGAAGCGGCAACCGGCTTCGGGCGGGAAGGCCAGGCGCCGCAAGCGGTACCGGTGGTGGGCGAACTCATCCAGCCGTTACCGGAAGCGCCCCCCGAGCCCGGCCAGGCCGGCGCAAGCCCCCTGTGGCGGGAGCTGGCCTATCTCATCGCGCTGGCGCTGCTGGTCGCGGCGGGCATGGCGCACCAGTGGCGACGCGCCCACGCGCACTCCGCCTCCCTCCATCAATCCATGCAACTTTGACCATGAAGTCCTGATATGACCACTCTCGAACTCTGGATGTACGAACTGGGGCGGCTGTTTCTGCTGCCGGTGCTGGCGCTGATCCTGCTGCTTTTCGCCTACTCCTTCTACGCGCTGGGCAGCTTCCTGATGGAAACCTGGCAGCGCCGCCGGGGCGACCACGCCTGTCCGCTGGCGCGCTGGTGCCGCGAACACGGCAGCGACGACAGCGACGGGTTGGAACTGCTCATCCTGCGCCGCCTGGAACCGCTGCGCATCGTCTCGCGCACCGCGCCCATGCTGGGCCTGGTGGCCACCATGATCCCGCTGGGGCCGGCGCTGCTGGCGCTGGGCGACGGCGACCTCGCCAGCGTCGGCGAGCAACTGGTGGTGGCCTTCGCGGCGGTGATCCTGGCGCTGATCACCGCGTCCATTACCTACTGGATCGTCACCGTGCGGCGGCGCTGGCTGCTCGCTTCGCTGCACCGCATCGAGCGTGAGCGCGCCGTGCCCGTGGCCGGGACGCGGGGCGTGGGAGGAACGGCATGAGGCGCTTCCTGGATATGGAGGACGACGATCCGCTGCTCTCGGTGGTCAACGTCATCGATGTCTTCCTGGTGATGATCGTGCTGCTGCTGATCGTCGTCGCCCAGCGCGAGGCGGCGTATCACGCCGACAGCGAGGGCGGCGTGGCCAGCGAGCGCAGCGAGACGCTGGAGCGCTTCGAATCCAGCGGCACCCTCGGCGAGGGACAGGGCGTGCGTGCCGGCACCACCTACCGCCTGCCCGATGGCTCCCTGGTGCTGGTGCCGGACGGCGACTGATCGTCCGGTTTCAAGCGCCCTCGGGCGGGCGGGAGAAGTAACGTCCGGGGCTGGTCCCCAGGCTGCGTCGGAAAGCGGCGATGAAGGCGCTCGTCGATTCGTAGCCGACCTCCTGGGCCACGGCCGTGACCGAGTGCCCTTCCGCCAGCAGGGGCAGGGCGGCGAGCAGGCGGGCCTGCTGTCGCCAGGCAGCGAATCCCATGCCTGTCTGCGCCTGGAAGCGTCGCGCCAGGGTGCGTGGCGAGGCGCCGACCGTGCGGCCCCAGGTGGTCAGGTCGTCCCGGTTTGCCGGGTCGTCGCGCAGGGCGTCGCAGATCCGCCGCAGCGCGGGGTCGTGGGGTTCGGGGAGGTGCAGCGGCAGCGTGGGCCCTTCGTGCAGTTCGTCCAGCAGCACCGCGACCAGTCGCGCGCCGACACCGTGGGCGGTCGTCTCGGCCGGCAGTTCCATCAAGCGCAATATCAACTCGCGCAGCAATGGCGAGACGTTGATCACGCGCGGCTGGGTGGGTAACCCCGGTAGGCGCTCATCGAGATAGAGCGTACGCAGCTTCACGGCCCGGTGCATCAGCAGGGCATGTTCCTGGCGAGCCGGTATCCATACCGCGAGCTGGGGCGGCACCATCCATCGTCCTGCCGGGGTCGATACCGTCATCACGCCGTGGGTGGCGAAGACGAGCTGAGTGCGCACGTGATGATGGAGCCCGGTATCCCAGCCGGCGGGATAGTCGCAGGCATAGGGTTGCACGGGGCCTGGAGCGCTCTCGATGCGTCGCTGCAGCTCGTCGCGTGGCAGGGGAGTGGCGTGGGTCATGTTGTCCGTTGCGCGATATATCCTGTCGGAATGGCGAGAGAAGCCGCTTCGAATCCAGTTTAGCCTGAAAGACCGGCAACCCTGGAGCCTGCCCATGAGCGGCAATCGCATTCGGTTACTGTTCCTCAACGTGGGGCATGCCTATGCCCACTATTTCATGCTGATACACCCTACGGTGGCGGTGGCGCTCGAGAGCCGTGGCCAGGGCGATTACGGTGCATTGTTGCTGCCGGCCACGGCGGGCTTCGTCGCTTTCGCCGCCTTCACCCTGCCGGCGGGCTGGCTGGGCGACCGCTGGAGCCGCCAAGGCATGATGGCCGTGATGTTCCTGGGGCTCGGTGTGGCTTCCCTGCTCACCGGCTTCGCCAGCGGCCCCTACCAGATGGCCGCCGGCCTGTTCCTCATGGGCAGCTTCGCGGCGATCTATCATCCCGTCGGCATCGCCCTGGTCGCGGAGAGCGGCGAAGGGGTTGGCCAGGCGCTGGGCGTGAACGGCGTGTGGGGCAACATGGGCGTCGCGGCGGCGCCGCTGGTGACCGGTGCGCTCGCGGGCATGCTCGGCTGGCAGGCGGCCTTCCTGATTCCCGGTGCGCTGTGCCTGGCGAGCGGCATCGCCTACCTGGCGCTGGTTCCGGCCGAACGCGGTGCGCGCGGGGTGTCTGCCGCCGCCGAACCCCCGGCAGCGGTGCAGACCTCGGCGGCGCTGCCCGGGCGAATCCTCGCCTATCTGGTCGTCACGGCCTTGATGGGTGGGCTCGTGTTCGCGGCCACCACCGTCGTGCTGCCCAAGATCATGGAGGACGCCTTCAGCGGTGGCGGGAATGGTCTGGTCAGCGCTGCCGGCCTGGCATCGCTGGTCTTTGCCTGCGCCTCCATGGCGCAACTCGTCACCGGCAAGGCCGTGGACAGGGTCTCGCCTCGATGGTTGATGCTGCTGCTGGCGCTGTTGCAGATGCCGCTGTTCCTGCTGATGGGGCAAGTTGGGCAGTGGTGGGTAGTGGCGTTGTCGCTAGGGTTGATGATAACGGTGTTCGGTGTCATCCCCGTGCAGGACGCCATCGTGGCGCGTCATACCGCAAGCGGCTGGCGGGCGCGGGTCTATGCCGTGAAATATGTGCTGTCGCTGGGCGTCGGTGCCCTGGCCGTGCCGATCGTGGCCTGGGGGTACGATCCGGCCAGCGGTTTCGTCCGGCTCTACCTGCTGCTGGCCGCCTGTGCCGTCGGCGTGGCGATGGCCGCGCTGTTGCTGCCGGCCCGGCGCTACGCGCAGGCGGCCCTGGGCGACAACGCATAACGCCGACCGCCGGGCGCCTGCCCTGGCAGAGGCTCGGGGCATGGCAGGAGGCAATGGAGATAACGAATGAAGCGCTCTTCCCAGGCGACCGAACGGCTGTTACCCAAGGAGGCCGTGGCCGCCTTCGACATCATCGTTCGCGAGCTGGGCGAGAGCGTGGTCGGCGTCTATCTGTTCGGCTCGGTGCTGACCGGCGGCCTGCGCCCCAATAGCGATGTGGATGTGCTGGTAATCGTCAGCCAGTCACCCGAGGAGCCGGTGCGTCGGCGCCTGATCGAGGCGTTGATGCGAGTCTCCGGTAGCCCTGCGAACGACGGCTCGCCCCGGCCTTTGGAGGTGACGGTGCTGTGCCGGCAGGCGCTGGTGCCGTGGCACTACCCGCCGAGGAGCGAGCTGGTCTACGGTGAATGGCTGCGGGACGAGTTCGAGCAGGGCCGGATACCGCCGGCGACTACCGACCCCGACCTGGCCGTGGTGCTGACCACCGCCAGGCAGTCGAGCCTGGTCCTGTACGGGCCGGAACTCGCGGAGCTGATCGCGCCGATTCCCGAGGCGGACCTGCGGCGGGCAATCATCGATTCGCTGCCCAGCTTGATCGATGGATTGCCGGGCGACGAGCGCAACGTGCTGCTGACCCTGGCACGGATGTGGATGACCCTCGTAACGGGAGAGATCGCGCCCAAGGATGTGGCCGCCGCCTGGGCGTTGGAACGCCTGCCTCCCGAGCACCAGGCCGTGATGGCGCTGGCGCGGCGCGGTTATCTCGAAGGGGAACGTCTCGAAGGGAGTGGTGAGGGTTGGGCACAGCGCAAGCCGCAGGTGGAAGCGCTGGCGGTCTACCTGCAGCGCGCCATCGCTTGCGCTTCCTCCGGCATGATGGACTAGTCTCTTGGCACTCTTAGTAAATGCCAAAGGCAGTGAAAGATAGAGGAGTGTCGATATGAAAGTGGTAACCCTGAAGAGCCCCGGTGGGTTGGAACATCTGCGAATCGTCGAGCGGGAGGCGCCCGGCGAGCCGGGCCCTGGCGAGATTCGTGTGCGCGTGCATGCCAGTTCGCTCAATTTTCATGACTACGGCGTGGTGGCCGGCAAGATGCCAACCGAGGATGGCCGCATTCCCATGTCCGACGGTGCAGGCGTGGTCGAGGCGGTGGGCGAGGGCGTCGAGGAGTTCGCCGTGGGCGATGCGGTGGTCTCCACCTTCTTCCCCTACTGGCTCGACGGCCCGGCGCGGGTTGGCGATTTCAAGACCACCCCCGGCGACGGTGTCGATGGCTACGCCCGCGAGCAGGTCATTCGCCCGGCTACCTGGTTCACCCATGCGCCCCAAGGCTACAGCCATGAGGAAGCCGCCACGCTGACCACCGCGGGCCTCACCGCCTGGCGCGCGCTGGTGGTGGATGGCAACCTCAAGGCCGGCGATACCATCCTCACCCTGGGTACCGGCGGCGTTTCCATCTTCGCCCTGCAGTTCGCCAAGGCGATGGGCGCGCGGGTGATCTCCACCTCATCCTCCGACGAGAAGATCGAAAGGCTCAAGCAGCTCGGCGCCGATCACACCATCAACTACAAGGCCGAGCCGGAGTGGGGCAAGAAGGTGAAGGCGCTCACCGACGGCCAGGGCGTCGATCATGTGATCGAGGTCGGGGGACCGGGTACGCTGCCGCAGTCCATCGACGCCGTGCGCATCGGCGGTCATATTTCGCTGATCGGCGTGTTGACCGGGCGTGGGGGCGAGGTACCCACCGCCAAGCTGATGGCCAAGCAGGCGCGCCTGCAGGGGCTGATCGTCGGCAGCCGTATCCACCAGCAGGAGATGGTGCGCGGCATCGAGGCCAGTGGCGTACGCCCGATCATCGACAGTCGTTTTTCTCTGGAAGAGATCGCCGACGCCTTCCGCCACGAGGAGGCGGGGCGTCACTTCGGCAAGATCTGCTTATCTTGCTAGCCGGAGGAAGCCGCCGCCAACTGCTGCAGCGCGCCCTGGGTGTCGGCGTCCGCGGGGAAGAACGACTCGATGGCGAGTTCCTCCAGGGTGATGTCGAGCGGGGTGCCGAACACCGTGGTGGTGCTCAACAGCGACAGCACGCGGCCATCCGGCATGACCAGCTCCAGCGGCACGACGATCCCGCCGTGGCACGACGGTACGCTGGCCAGGTGGGGGCGAGCGCCGGCCGGTGCCGGGTAGCCCTTCAACTCCTCGCCGAGCGAGGCCAGCGCCGGATCGGCGGTCGTCTCGGCCTGGCGTGCCAGTCGCTCGAGAATATGGGTGCGCCATTCACGGAAATTGCCGATGCGCGATGCCAGCCCCTGGGGATGCAGCGTGAGCCGCAGCACGTTGACCGGGGGCTTCAGCAGTTCGGTGTCGATTCCGTTGAGCAACGCCTCGAGCGGCCGATTGGCCATCAGCAAGTGCCAGTGGCGGTCGACGGCCAGCGCAGGGTAGGGGGCATGGCTCGCCAACAGCCGTTCGATCACGCCGCGCACCGCGCCCAGCTCGGGCGCGTCGATGCCGCGCTCGCCGAAGGCAGGAGCGTAACCGGCGGCGAGCAGCAGCCGGTTGCGCTCGCGCAGGGGAATGCCCAACTGCTCCGCCAGGCGCAGCAGCATCTCCCGGCTGGGCGTGGCGCGGCCGGATTCGACGAAACTCAGGTGGCGCTGGGAGATGTCGGCCTCGGCGGCGAGTGCGAGCTGGCTCAGCCGCCGCCGCTGGCGCCACATCTTCAACAGCTGCCCGGGGGTAGTGGAGTTCATGGTCATGGCATCAGATTAGGGAAACACTGCGCAAATGCCTACACAAGCGAATCGCTGCGTTGCGCGGCGCGCGGAATCCTCACATATACCCCATATGCTCCGGTTGACTCGCAGCCTCCGGCTTCTCGCCCCTTCGGGGCCAGCCTACGGCTGTTTGTCGCTTCGCTCGGTTCTGTGCTCCGTGCGCCTTGCGCTTCATCTCGCTCGGCTATTTGTCCAGCATTTCCTTCGCGCCAAGCGATATGCTTGACTATTACCTTGTAGGTAATCGCCAGGCTGCACGAGGTGGACGAAGCTGTCGAGGCAAACCCACCACAGGAGCAACGCCATGACCGCCTACGCCATCGCCCGCCTGCAGGATGTCGCCATGGGCCCCGAGATCGTCGAGTACCTGGAGAAGATCGATGCCACCCTCGCGCCCTACGGCGGCCGCTACCTGGTCCACGGCGGCAACACCGAAGTGCTGGAAGGCAACTGGCAGGGCGACACGATCATGCTCGGCTTCCCCAGCCTGGAACAGGCCCGGGCCTGGTATCGCTCCGAGGCCTACCGGCGCATTCTGCCGCTTCGCACCGCCAACGCTATGGGCGACGTCATTCTGGTGGAAGGTGTCGAGGAAGGACACCGAGGCATTGATATTCTTGATTAGATACTCCAGACGGTGTCAGCCTGGCCTTGTGGCTGAGGGCGCGAAATCCCCAGTATCTGCGTAATTCAGGCTGGCTATTCGCCGCGGCTTCTCCGACATTACGGCACATGGAACCCGTTGCGATAGCGGCGGGAGTCGAGACTGCTTGCCGAGGGAACGAGAATGAAAAAGCGCTTTGCCACCTTGTTGAGTTCACTGGCCATCGTGCTGATGGGCTGTACCGCCATGGAGGGCTCGATGACCCACGACGAGCCACTGGAGAACACCTACTGGAAACTGACCCAGGTCAGCGATGCGACCCCTGAGGCGGTGGACAACCAGCGCGAGGCGCATTTCGTGCTGCACACCGAGGAGAACCGCGTGGCGGGCTCCACCGGATGCAACCACCTGGCGGGCAACTATCGGCTGGAGAGCGACGCTCTTCACTTCGGCCCCTTGATCACCACGCGCATGGCCTGCCTGCAAGGCGGCGAGACCGAGCAGGCCTTCCTGGCCGCACTGGAGGCGACGGCGACCTGGCAGATCGAAGGCCAGACGCTGACTCTGCGCGATGCGTCAGGCACTGCCGTGGCGCACTTCGAGGCCGTACATCTTTACTGAGCGATGACTGACCTTACGAATTCCCCCTTGGCTCGGGTATAGGCTTCGCGATCCGTGTGGTGACGCGAAGCCAACTCGCGCTTGAGGGCGGCATAGCGCTCGGCCAGTGCCGCATCGGTGCACAGGGCGTCGCGAAAGGCCAGCCGCTTGTGCCACAGGTTGCCTCCGTGCACCACCACGTGCAGGTGGTGGGTGCGGCGACCGTTGACGTGGCGCATGAACCAGCGGCGGTCGGTCAGGCAGGTGTTGAACTCGACCGAGGTCACGTAGCCGTGATCGAGAATGAGCTCGAACAGAGAATCGGCCATGGCCATGGAGGCAACCCCGGCCATGACGTCGATGATGGGCTTGGCCGGCATGCCGGGGATGGCGGTGCTGCCGATATGCTGCACGTCGATCAGCGCGGTGGGGAAGCGCTCCAGCAGACGCTTGCGCTCGGCCTCGAAGCGTGCCGGCCAGGCGGGGTCGTACTCCGCCAGGCGCACCGGCTCGTCAATGGCCTGCTGCAGCGACTGGGCTTCGTTCATGGGGGCTCTCGGAAGCGGAGGTTTGCTGGAGGGGGGCGGGCTCGCGCTGATGACGCAGGGCGCCGGGTGGATGGCCGTAAATGCGCTTGAAGGCGCGGCTGAAGGCCGCGGTACTGCCGTAGCCCAGGCGGTAGGCGACGGTTTCGATGGGTTGGCGCTCGCGGCCGATCCACTGAGCTGCCAGGCGCATGCGCAGCTCGGTCACGTAGCGGTGCGGCGTCATGCCCGTTACCGCCAGGAAGCGCTCGGCAAATACCGAGCGCGAGTTGCCCATCTCGGCGGCGAGTTCCGCCACCGTCCAGTTGCGCCCCGGCTCGCGATGCAGCGCGGCAATGACGCGGCCCAGGCGCGGGTCGCGCAGCGCCTCGATCCAGCCGCTGGCATCGCCACAGCCGCACTCCACCCAGCCGCGCACGATGAAGGCCGCCATCACATCGGCGAGCCGCGCCAGAATGGCGGCATAACCCGCACGCTCGTTCTTCGCCTCACGCTCCATCGCCTCGAGCATGGGCAGGATTTCGGGCTGGCGCTCGAGCAGGGTGCCGACGTACATCACTTCGGGCATCAGCGAAACCAGGGCGTGCATGCTGCCCAGGTCGAACTCCATGCAGCCGCTGAAGGTCAGGGCGCCGTCGAGGGTGCAATTCTTCGGGCAGGCGCGAATCGCACTGACTGCCTCGCACAGCCTGGCGCTTTCGAAGGCGGCAACATCCTGGGCCGGCTGGTCGGGGGAGGAGAGCAGCGCATGCAGGCCGCCGCGTGGCAGCAATAGCGCATCGCCGGTCGAGAGGGTATGAACGCTGCCGCTGGGGCTGCGCAGGTAGACGGGGCCGCGGGCCACGAAGTGGAACTGCGCCCAGCCCGCCACCTGGCCGAACTCCACCCCCATTGGGAGTGAGAGCTGGATGCGGCGATAGGCGATGCCTCGCAGGCGCATGCCGAGCAGCAGCTCA
The DNA here is from genome assembly GCF_021404465.1 of Billgrantia zhangzhouensis. Classification (GTDB taxonomy): domain Bacteria; phylum Pseudomonadota; class Gammaproteobacteria; order Pseudomonadales; family Halomonadaceae; genus Halomonas; species Halomonas zhangzhouensis. The sequence goes on from NZ_JABFTT010000012.1 coordinate 142,383, forward strand.
CTGACCAGGTCGTTGGGTAATTCCGGTTTCGGCATCTCGCGCTCCTCCTCATCGTATCTGCGCAACCACCTTCAGCGCCCGTTCATGCTATTCCGGATGAACGATCAATTATTCGAGAGCTTCTAGCATAGATCGTCCGGCTCGGTCCCTCTAGTCTTCTCGTTCCTGATGAAAGCTTCTCTAGGAAAGGAGAACGAGAATGAACGAGTTGGCACCACGGGCACGGCCCGCTTGGGGGGCAGTCGTTTCGATGGCCCTCGGTGTGTTCGGGCTGGTGACGGCGGAGTTCTTGCCCGCCAGCCTGCTGACACCCATGGCGGCAGACTTGGGCATTACCGAAGGCATGGCGGGTCAGGCAGTAACGGTTACCGCGGCGGTGGCGCTGCTGACCAGCCTGCTGATCTCCACCGCCACCCGCCGCATCGACCGTCGCCATGTGCTGCTGGGCTTCTCGATGCTGCTGGTTGCCTCGAATCTGTTGGTCGCCTTCGCGCCCAACCTGACGGTACTGCTGATTGGGCGCGTGCTGTTGGGGATGGCGCTGGGCGGATTCTGGACCATGTCGATCGCCACCATGATGCGCTTGGTGCCCGAAGATCTGGTACCACGGGGGCTTTCGATCATGTTCAGCGGGGTTTCCGCGGCGACCATCGCCGCGGCGCCGCTGGGCAGCTACTTCGGCGACCTGCTCGGCTGGCGCGACGTATTCCGCATGGCGGCGCTACTGGGCGTGCTGGCGCTGATCGTGCAATTTCTCACCCTGCCGCGCATGGCACCCAGTGGCATGACTCGCCTGCGTACCCTGTTCGACGTGCTGATGCGTCCGCGAGTGGGCCTGGGCATGCTGGCCGCAGCACTGGTCTTCACCGGCCACTTCGCTTTCTTCACCTACATTCGCCCATTCCTCGAAACCGTGACGGGGGTTGGTGTGAATGGAGTGGCCACTATCCTGCTGGGCTTCGGCATGGCCAACTTCCTTGGCAACTACCTGGGTAGCTGGATGGTCGAGCGCAACCTGCGGCTGACCATGATCGCGATGCCGCTGCTGATGGGCGCGCTTGGGGTGGCACTGGTGGTGCTGGAAAGCACGCCGGCTACGGACGCCGCGCTGATGGCGCTGTGGGGGCTGGCTTTCGGCGCCATTCCCGTGGCGTGGTCGACCTGGCTCACCCGCACGGTGCCCGACGAAGCCGAGAGCGCCAGCGGCCTGCTGGTGGCCGCCATCAACCTGGCGATCGCGACCGGGGCAGCGGCCGGCGGTGTCATCTTCGACCTGGGCGGAGCCCTCAACGTGTTCGCCGCCAGTGGTGCGGTGCTGTTGCTGGCCGCGCTGATGATCCTGATGGGCGTACGGACACGGCCACTGGCGACCGCCGGAACCTGAAAACCGTTTCAACAGGAACACTGCCTGAAAGTGCGGCCCGCTTCGGCGGGCTGCGTTTTTGCCTTCGCCTTTGTTAGCTGTTAGCGTGGCTTAACAGAAGAAGTAAAAATGGGAGCAAGTCATATGGATTCAGCCGTCAACGCCATCGTCGGCCAAGCCTTGGTCATGCAGCAGGCCCAAGCCGCACAGCAGGTGCAGCTCGAGGTCTACAAGGATGCCCTGGATATGCAGAAGGACCAGGTTGCCGCACTCATGGCCTCGGCTTCACTGCAGCCGCAGCTGGCCAATGAAGGGATGGTGGGTACCCAGATCAATACTTACGCCTAGTCTTGGCTGAAAAATTTCTGCACTTGGCCATACGGCGTTAAAAATCAGCTCGTGCGCGAGTCCGATCAAAGTACTCATTTACAACCTGTAAACTCCGCTTTTGGACTCGCGACATCCCTGTCGCTCGCTCTTCGAGCAGCAGAGCTGTCCAAATCGGCTTTCCTGCCGTTGCGACCCACAGGGATGTGGGAAGTGCGTTGGCCCGTAGGGAACGGGCCTAAGCCCTGGCCTTCGCTCGAAGATTTTTCAGCTCAAGCCTATCCCTGTAGTGCCCACTTCACTGCCTCTTCGGCGTGTATGGCCGTGGTGTCGTAGAGCGGCACCTCGGTATGGCGCTGCTGCACCAGCAGGGCGATTTCGGTACAGCCGAGGATCACCGCCTCGGCGCCCCGCTCGCGTAGCGATTGGATGATCTCCAGGTAACGCTGGCGCGATGTCTCCTTCACCTGCCCCAGGCACAGTTCGGTGTAGATCACCTCGTGCACCAGGTCGCGCTGAGCCTCATCGGGCACCAGCACCTCGATGCCGAAGCCTTCGGCGATTCGCCCCTTGTAGAAGTCCTGCTCCATGGTGAAGCGGGTGCCAAGCAGGCCGACGCGACGAATGCCGTCGGTGGCCAGACGCTGTGCCGTGGCATCGGCAATATGTAGCAGCGGGATCGAGACCGCTTCAGCCACCTGCGGCGCGACCTTGTGCATGGTGTTGGTGCCGATCAGCAGGAAATCCGCGCCGCCGGCTTCCACGCTGCGGGCGGCCCGGCTCAGGATCTCGGCGGTGGCGTCCCAGTCGCCGGCGTGCTGCAGCCGTTCGATCTCGGCGAAGTCGACGCTGTACAGACACAGCTTGGCCGAGTGAAATCCGCCCAGGGCGGCCTTCACCCCTTCGTTGAGCGCACGGTAGTAGCTTACGGTGGATTCCCAGCTCATGCCGCCGAGCAGGCCGATGGTCTTCATGGTCATGGTTTCCCTCTGTTGTCGTTGTTTCCTGGCTCGCCGTACGCGTGATCACGTCTCGTATTCGTCGTGACGCCGGTTCCACACGTAGGGTGGCGTTTGCGGCCAGCCGGGGGGCGAGTCCTCCCAGGTTTCCTGACGGCCGTAGGGCGTCAGGTCCAGGTAGGTCCATAGGCTGCCCAGGTACTCCACGCCGCGCTTGCCGCTGAAGTAGGTACGATACACCCGCTCGCCGTCGCGCAGAAAAACGCTGATACCATGCCGTTCGCCGCGGTCGGTGTCGGGGGCGTCGCAGTGGCAGCTCGTCACGCCCATGTCCTGGTTGAAACGACTATTCAGCGACGAGTACCACGTCGGGTGCTGCCAGCCCATACGCGCCTGGTAGCGTATGAGCTTCTCCCGTGGCGCCCGGGAGACCAGCACCAGGGTGGTATCGCGGGCGTTCAGGTGGGCGGGGTGGGTCATGGCGTCCACCACCCAGGAGCAGCCGTCGCAGCCGGCCTCCCAGTCGGGCCCGAACATGAAATGGTAAACGATCAACTGGCGGCGCCCCTCGAACAGGTCGAGCAGGGTGGCTTCGCCCTGTGGCCCTTCGAAGGCGTAATCGGTGCGCACCTCGGTCATCGGCAAATGGCGCCGCGCGGCGTTGAGCCTGTCGCGTTCACGCGTATGGGCCTTTTCACGCGCGACCTGTTCCTCCAGGGCGCTGCGCCACGCCTCTTCGGAGACGATGGAAGGCAGGGCGGTAGACCGGTTCATGGTGTTTCTCCACTCAGGACAGGTTGACTGGCGCATTTCCATGGCGACGGGAGGCCAGCCACAGGCCGCGCTTGTCGGATTCGGTCAGGAAGGCCCAGACCCGCTCGATGGGGCCTGGCAGCAGGCGCTCGAAGCGGATGCTGTCTTCGGCAATATCCTTACCGTAGCCGCTGTCATCCATCTTGCCTCTCTCCCTTCGTCGATTCGCCGCCGGGATCGGCTTTGAGCGCCGCTTCCAGCGCGTTCAGGCGTTGGCTCCAGAACCCTTCGTAGAAGCTTAGCCATTGTTCCGCCTCGGCCAATGGCTCCGGCCGCAGCCTGCAGTAGTGGGTACGTCCTTCGATACGCCGTTCCACCAGCCCGGCCTGTTCCAGCACGCGCACGTGCTTGGAAACGGCGGCCAGAGAAATGGGGAACGGCGCGGCCAGCTCGCCGATCTTGCGCTCACCGACCGCCAGCCGTTCGAGCAGGGCGCGTCGGGTCGGATCGGCCAGGGCATGGAAGACCCGGTCCAGATGCGATTCGTCATATTCAACCATATGGTTGATATAGGCGCAGTGAAAGGTATTGTCAACCTTTTGGTTGAATAATGTTCAAGACTCTAACGAGGGGATTGCCTCTGGCTATGAGAGCGATTGAGTTTTCTCCGCTTTACCTGAAGTTGACTTGAGGTATTAGCCTGCGCCTAACGATTGCCCTTGAGAGAAAAAGGAGAACGACATGCAGGCTGTACGGAACGCTCAACCACGCCATGAATCGGCCCGGTGGGAGACAGCGGCGCTCGATCTCGAGGCCTATCTGGCACGCATCGACTATCGGGGGCCCCTTACGCCCAGCGTGGAGACTCTCAAGGCCCTGCAGCAGGCGCACCTCGCCGCAGTGCCGTTCGAGAACCTGGAAATCGTCACCGGCGGCAAGATCCGCATCGACCTGGAAGGCCTTCAGGACAAGCTGGTACGGCGCCGGCGCGGCGGTTATTGCCATGAGCACAACACGCTATTCGCCACGGTGCTGGACCGGCTGGGCTTCGAGGTCGCCGGGCGCAACGCGAGAATGCTGATGGGCGAGGACGCGAGCATCGTCACTCCGCTCGGTCATACGATGTTGGTGGTAAAAGCGGAAGGTAACGACTGGATGGTCGATGTCGGGGTGGGCAATATCGGCCCGCGTGAGCCGATCCTGCTCGAAGTGAACAGCGAGGCGAGCCATGGCCCCTGGGAGTATCGCCTGGAGCGCTCGCCACTGGGGTATTGGCTGCTGCGTCATAAGCGCCTCGGTGAATGGTTCAACATCTATCAGTTCAGTAACGAACCCAACTACCGTGCCGACTCTGGCGAATACAACTATCTGGCCTCTCACCATCCCGGATCGCCCTTCGTGCGGCGAATCGTGGCTCAGCACAACGGCGCCGAGGTACGGCTTGCGCTCACCGATCTCGAGCTGAAAATCTTCCACCCGGGCAAGGCGCCGGAGCTGCACCGGATCGCAGCCGGTGAACTGCCCAGCGTGCTGCGCGAGCGGTTCGGGCTGGCGCTGACCCAGGAGCAGGAGCGCGTGCTGCTGCGGCGAGCCGAGACGCTCGCCGACACCACCTCCGAAGGTGAGCAGCTTGGCACCTGAGTAAGTGGCTAGAGAGGAGCCGCTAGAAGCGCGCATCGCCTATTGCCGGCATCACCACCTCCTTCACATAGGCACTTGGTGATAGCGTCAGCAGGGTGCGCACCAACTGCACCACGTCGTGCATGGGGATGAGTTCGCCGTTGCCGCGCTGGGCCGCGCGTTCGGGTGGCACGCCCAGGCCGTCTTCAGTATTGAGGTGGCCGAGCTGCAGGCAGGTCACCGCCAGGCGCTGCTCGCGAAAGCCCTCGCGCAGTGCCTCGGCAATGCCGCGCAGGGCGAACTTGGTGGCGCTGAAGGCGACCTCCGGCCGGCCGTGGCCGGGCAGCGCGGAGGTCGAGCCGGTGAGTACGATGCGCGGGGAACGGGAGCGCAACAGCGCAGGAAGCAGCGCCTGGATCAGCAGGATGGCGCCGCTGACGTTGACCGTGACGATGTGCTGGATCTCGGCGGGGCTGTCAGCCAGGAAGCGGTAGTCCGGCTCGAAGGCCCGGCTTTCCCACAGCCCCAGGTTGTAGATCAGCACGTCGAGCCCGCTTGCTTCCACGGCCTCAGCCAGCGTGGCGGCCGCTCGCTCGGGAGCGGCCAGGTCGGCGGCAATCCAGTCGATCTCGATGCCGGCGCGTTCCGGCAGCCTCGTCGGAACGCTGCGCGACACGCCGATCAGGTGATCGCCTTTGTTGCCCAGCCCCTCGATGAAGGCCCGGCCCAGGCCCTGGCTCGCTCCCACGGTCATGATGCGCATGCTTTTTCCTCTCGCTGCGGTGATGGTGTCAGGACCGTACGACCTCAAGCGCAGCTGAGGTCAAGCGGGTTGCGCTAACGTCGACGCCTCTGCTGCGCTGCCTTGCGTATCGTCCGGCGCTGCATCAGCGCTTCTGTGGCGTCTTCCTTCAGCGGCAGGCGCGAGGCTCAGAGAATGTCCTCACGGCGGTGTCCCATGTCCTCGAGCATATGGTCGTCGTGCGCCAGCAGCGGCAGGAAGCGCTGGCGAAACCGCCGCCGGCGCAGGTAGTCCTGCCACTTGGTCTCGAGGGCGTGGATTAGCCCCAGCGGGGGCATGGCCGGCATGTAGAAGTCTGGCTGGGGCGGTGGGGCCGGGCGCTTCCTGGCGGTTGGCTGGGGCTGGCGCAGCGGTTCGTACTGGCTCATGTCGCACCTCCTGACGGGCAGCCGCCGTCGGGGCGGTTGCCGGGTCAATTTGTGGAAAAGGAGGGTCGCGACCTCTTGAGGAAGAGCTTGGCTTGGTCTATTGGATCAATCAAACGAAAAGGTCTACATTGTCCTTTAAGAAAAATTGAAAGGTCGAGACATGACTCAAGTTGCCTCTCCCCATACCGCCGCTCTTCAGGCTTCCGTTTCTCAGGGCTCCGTTTCTCAGGGCGTGCCACTTCTCGATAGCGACGTGCTGCGCAGCTTCGTCGCGATTGCCGAGTGCGGTAGCTTTACCCGAGCCGCACGCCAGGTGTTCCGCACCCCTTCGGCACTCAGCATGCAGATCAAGCGCCTGGAGGAAACGCTCGGCCAGGCGCTCTTCGTGCGCGAGGCCCGCCAGGTGCGGCTGACCCCGGAAGGGGAGGTGCTGCTCGGCTACGGGCGGCGCCTGCTCAAGCTCAACGAGGAGGCGGTGACACAGTTCCTGGCGCCCAGCGTCTCGGGCCGGCTGGGCTTTGGCACCACCGACGACGTAGGCACACGCATCCTGCCGGGCGTGCTGGCGCAGTTCGCCCGCTCTCACCCGGCGGTGCAGGTCGATGTGGTGGTAGGTAGCAGTCGTGAAATGCTCTCCCGACTGGATGCCGGCGAACTCGACCTGGTACTGGTCACGGCGGGCAACCCTGGACAGGAGGCGCGCGGCGAGATCGTGCACAGCGAGCCGCTGGTGTGGGCGGGTCGGGAAGGCGGGGTGGCCGCCCAGCGCTCGCCGCTACCGGTAGCGCTGGCACATCAGGGCTGCGCCTGGCGAGGCATGGCGCTGGAAGTGCTGGATCGGGCCGGCTTGAGCTACCGCATCGCCTATTCCTGCGAACACTGTGCCGGTCAGGAGGCTGCCATGATCGCCGACCTGGCGGTATCTCCGTTCCCGCAGAGCCTGGTGCGCCCACCGTTGCGGCGTATCGACCCCAGCCTGCTGCCGCCGTTGGGCGAATATCAGCTAACGCTGGTCAAGCGGCCCGGAGCCAGCCAGGCCTGCGAAACGCTGGTGGGCTACGTAATGGGGGCTTTTGTGAACTATTGAGGTGCCCCTACTGGGCAGGAGATACCTGGCCGATGTTTGGTGCAGCCAGTAGCGTCAGGCGGCCCAGCGAGCCGGCCCGATCAGCTGTGCTCGGCGCGGAGACGGTTGATTGATCTGATTATTGTGTTGTTTGTTTATGATTTATTGGGTATCCGGAATATTTGGTTGATTTCGTGTTATCGCTAGAAGGCACCTACTCGCAGCCTCTACGGATTTCGTCTTGGATTCCCCTGGGGGGGGCGACAAGCCCAAGTATCGACAGCGCAATTTGGTCGAGCGTGCCTTTAGCTGGCTCAAGGTACTACGGCGAATAGCTACGCGCTATGACAAGCCGGCCCGTAGCTTTCGCGCCATGGTATGCCTGGCTTGCATAAGCCGCTGCCTACGCGCTGACTTTTCGTACAGAACCTAATCCTCGATTGCGCTATCTGCGATAACTCAAAGCGGGTCGATCGCTCTTTCGCAGAGTTTGAGGAGCAGCGCAACCCGGGCCTTCACCGGCGATAGATCCACCTCTACAGACAAAGATGCGTTTGGAGCAGGAAGGATCCGCCCCTCAGCACACCGCGTGGCGACTATCACCTCAATGCCGGCGGCCTGAGCCCGAAGCGCGGCGTTCTCCAAATCATGGTGCAGGCTGCCGTTGCCTGTCGCGCCCAGCACGATTCCCGCCACTGCGGCAGGATGCCCTTCCTGCCGTTCGCGGATGAGCGTATCGATCAACTTGCCGCTAGCGCCGGCATGGCTGAGAACGATCTCTACCCGGGGCCATCTATCAGCGGTCGGCAGGGTAATTGATGCGTTCGTTTTGTTTAATGCGCCTTCTCGCGGCCAGCGCCGCAGCAGTCGTACTTGTCCCTCTTCCACATAACCGATGGGGCCGGCATCCCCGGAGCCGAACGCATTCAGACGATAGGGATGATCCTTGCGTATATCCACCGTGCCGTGTACCTCTCCTGCGCACACTACGACTACACCCGTTGCCCCTGCTGTAGTCGCCACGGCTATCGCGTCGCACAGATTTTGCGGCCCATCCGGAGCGGAGGAGGTGGAGGGGCGCATCGCGCAAGTGAGCACAACGGGTTTGGACGACTGAATCACCGAGTGCAGGAAGAACGATGTTTCCTCGATGGTGTCCGTTCCATGCGTGATGACCAGTCCCGCGACATCATCTTGCGCCAGCCAGTGTTCGCTGCGTACACGCAAGGCGTGCCAGGTCGCGAAATCCATGTCCTTGCTATCCAGTTGAGCAATCTGCTCCGCATGCAGAGTGAACCCGTCCGGAGCGGGGATGCCGCCGAGCAGTTCGCTCACGGGCACAGTCCCAGCGACGTAGCCAATGTTGTCACCGGCCTGTGGGGAGGAACCGGCGATGGTGCCACCGGTACCGAGAACAACGATGCGGCGGGAACCGCTAGATGTTGCGTTTTTCATGATGTCGACTCCTTGATTACCAGCCGTAGAAGCGAAGCCAAGTCTCGGTATTGCCATCGGACATCACGGCCTGGTACTCAGGATGTTGCGCACCGGTCGCGCACGCATGATTGGGCAGGATGCGCAACCGCATGCCGATGGGGAAACGTTCCGCAATGCTGCGGTCCGGCTCACCGGTACGGGACAGGATCCCATGCTCCTGGTTGGCACCGCTCAGGATATAACCTTCCAGCACCTTCCCGTCTGCGGAGCACACTTGGCCGTAGCCGAAGTCATGCTGCTGTTTTTGTGTGCCGCGATCACGGCTCATCGCCATCCAACCGGCATCGACGATGGCCCACCCCTTCTCTTCCTGGTGGCCAATGACGGTCGTGAGGACACTCAGTGCGATGTCGTCTACCGTGCACACGCCAACATTGCGCATCACCAGGTCGAAAAACACGTAGACGCCGGCCCGCACCTCAGTCACATCGTCGAAATGTTCGGCCGACAAAGCCGTCGGAGTCGATCCGACGCTAACAACAGGGCACGACAAGCCAACATCACGAAGTCTCTGAGCCGCACGCACGGCGCCCGCCCGTTCCTGTTCAGCGATAGCCAGCAAGGCTGCAGGGTTGTCGTAGTCGTAGCTGGATCCCGCATGGGTCATGATGCCACCCAGGCGCATGCCAGCATCCTGAAGCACACTCGCCACCTCCAGCAGGACATCTTCTTCTGGCTTGATGCCTGAGCGGTGACCGTCGGTGTCGATCTCGATCCATACCTCAAAAACTTCCCCATGCGCTTTACCGAAGCTTCCGATTTCCCGGGCCGCTGCGGCATTGTCCGCGAGGATCTTCAGATCGCAGCCACGTTGACGAAGCGCGAGCGCTGGCGGGAGCTTGCTCGGCACCATGCCAACGGCATACAGGATGTCGGTAATCCCTGCGTCGAAGAACTGCTCGGCCTCCTTGAGCGTCGAGACGGTGATGCCCTGCGCCCCGGCTGCTATCTGCGCCCACGCGACGGACGGGCACTTGCTGGTCTTGACATGTGGGCGGAAGCGCACTCCGAGGGCGTTCATGCGCTCCTGCATGCGTTCGATGTTGTGCTGCATGCGCTGCGTGTCGATGAGGGCGGTGGGCGTGCCAAGTTCTTGCATGGTGGTCATGGGAGGCGCTCGCTCAGGAAACGTGGTGAAGTTGTATGTTGACAGATTGTCCATCTTTGGACAAACTGTCAAAAACATCAACGACACCGGCCCTTGCCATGACACAACGTACTCAGGAGCAGCGGTTGCTGCTCGAGCAACTCAAACAGGTCGCTGACGGGCTCGCCAAGACGTTCGCTCCATTCTGCGAGGTCGTGGTGCACGACCTGCTGGACCCCTCACACGCCGTGCTCGCGATCCACAACAACCTTTCTGGCCGCGAAGTCGGCCATCCGGCCACCGAGCTCGGACTTGCCCGCATCATGGATGCCGAGTTCGAGCAGGTCATCGCCAACTATCCCAATAGCTTCTCAGATGGCCGCCAGGTCAAGAGCACCTCGATCGGCATCAAGGATTCCGATGGGCGATACATTGCAGCGCTCTGTATGAACGTCGACCTCACCGTGTTCCAGGGCTTTCAAGGCATGTTGAATCAGTTCGTCGATATTCAGATGGCCCCCCCCGCCAAAGAGTCGCTGGACCCTACGGGCGCAGACGCCATCCGTGCCCGCATCGATGAGTTCGCAGCACGCCTGGCCACCACGCCGCGAGCCCTTAAGGCGGAAGACCGTCGCACCCTAGTCAAGGAGTTGAAGGCGGAGGGCTTGCTGGAGTTACGTCGCGCGATGGAAATCGTTGCCGCGCACTTGGGGGTCTCCCGCGCATCGGTATACAGCTATGCGAAGTGACAGCCGCATCTTGAGCTTTTGGAGTACAGACGCGGCTCATTCCGGACGAGGTGTTTTGGTCATTCGCGAGGTCCCTGAGCCGCATTCGACATGACTGAATTTGTGCTGCAGGAGCTGAGCGTAGATCGGCTCATTTACCAAAAGCATCCGCGGTCGGCGCGGGTATCGGCACTGTATGGCCTAGGAGACAGGCCAAGAGAGGACTCCAATGATCAATCTTCCCACTTTCGATGACGTGTCCGCAGCGTCTGAGCGTATCAAGGGCCAGGCCCACAAGACGCCGGTGATGACATCCCGCACCGTCGACGAAGCGCTTGGCGCCCAGGTGTTCTTCAAATGTGAGAACTTCCAGCGCATGGGGGCCTTTAAGTTCCGCGGCGCTTTCAACGCCCTGTCGAAATTCAGCCCCGAGCAGCGCAAGGCCGGTGTCGTCGCGTTCTCCTCCGGCAACCATGCCCAGGCCATTGCGCTATCAGCCAAGATCCTGGGCATTCCGGCAACGATCGTCATGCCGCACGATGCGCCGGCAGCCAAGGTGGCAGCAACACAAGGCTATGGCGGCAATGTGGTGTTCTACGACCGCTATACCGAGGATCGTGAGCAGATCGGTCGCGACCTGGCCGAGAAGCATGGCCAGACGCTAATTCCCTCTTACGATCATCCCGACGTGCTCAGTGGCCAGGGGACGGCCGCGAAGGAGCTGTTTGAGGAAGTCGGCTCTCTGGATGCCTTTTTCGTGCCATTGGGGGGCGGTGGGCTGCTATCCGGCTGTGCGCTGGCCACGCGGGAATTGTCGCCGAGTTGCAAGTTGTACGGCGTCGAGCCAGAGGCGGGAAATGACGGCCAGCGCTCGTTCCGCACTGGCAGCATCGTCCACATCGACACGCCCAAGACCATCGCCGATGGGGCGCAGACCCAGTATCTCGGTCAGGTGACCTTCCCCATCATCCAGCGTGATGTCGATGACATTCTGACCGCGTCGGATGCTGAGCTCATCGACTGCATGGCCTTTATGGCAACGCGCATGAAACTCGTTGTCGAGCCAACTGGTTGCCTTGGCTTCGCCGCGGCCCGGCAGATGAAAACCGAGCTGCAAGGCAAGCGTATAGGCGTGCTCATAAGTGGCGGCAACGTTGATATGGCGCGGTTCGCTAACTTACTGACTTCGTAATCTTCTGATGGCCCGTAACCGGGCCGTCCACTCAATTTACTTCCGGCCTTCAATCCTTCGATTGGAGGGTAAAGGCCCCTTTGTCTCTCATAAGGAGAACCACTTAATGAACCAAGCTAATCAACACGTCGATATCCTTTGTAAGAACAGTTCAGAAATCGTACCTCCGGCAGGACACTACTCCCACGTATGCGTGGCAGGCGACCAGGTGTTTATCTCGGGTCAGCTCCCGATCCAGCAGGATGGCACGCCTCTAAGCGATGCCTCATTCGAGGAACAGGCTCATCAAGTGCTTGAGAACCTTGACGCTTGCCTAGCATGCGTAGGCCTTGACAAGACAAGGCTGACGCAGGTGCGTATCTACGTCACTGAAATTAGCAACTGGCCGCTGTTCAACGAGATTTATGCAAGCTGGCTTGATAATCATCGCCCTGCTCGCGCCGTTGCGGGAGTCAAGGAACTTCACTTCGGTGCTGCGGTGGAAATAGAAGCCACAGCGGTGATGAAGAAGACGCTCTAAGACCAACATTACCCTCCCGAAGGAGTCGATACTTTCGCGCCCTATTCCAATGCAAAGAGAGGTTATAGACGCAAAGTAAGAGCCCCGTAGCTTGAGTGCATCAGGCACCGAAAAGAGCCGTATAACGATAACTTTAGTTGTTTATATGAACCTATTGATAATTTGCTAACAAAAGATATAAGAGAGGTCAAAATGTTCAGCACAATAATGGTTTTCTTGGCAGGTATCATTGCGCTGCTAGTCTTGGTAGGGAAGTTCAGACTTAGCGCTTTTCTAGGATTGCTGACTGCAGCCATGGTCATTGGCGTCCTCAGTGGCTTGGGACCGTCGGATAGCCTCGGGGCGATCCAGGAAGGCTTTTCCGGAACTATTCTGGACATCGGGTTAGTAATCATTTTCGGCACGATGCTAGGCAAGCTCCTGGAAGCCTCTGGCGCGACTACCCGCATCTCGTTCGCCCTCATAAACGTGGTCGGAAAGAAGCTTTCCTCGCTGGGAATGGCAATCTCAGGCTACATTATCTCGATTCCAGTCTTCAGCGACGCGGCTTTCGTCATGCTTTCCCCCCTAGTACGTTCCGTTGCTCGGAACGCGAAACAGCACCGTGCGGTAATCGGCGTTTCGCTCGCCAGCGGTCTTCTAGCCACTAATGTCTTTTTCCCTCCCACCCCAGGCCCGCTGGCTGCAGCCGCTCTACTCGACATCGACATTGGCAAGGTAATGATTTTCGGCGGAATCCTTGCGATCATTTACACCGTCTTCGGTTGGGGCTATGCCCACTTCTTTCTGGCCAGAAAGCCAAAAGAGTACTTCGTCTATGACAATGAGCTACCCGCTGCACATGAAGATGATGAATTGCTTGGTGCTGGCTTTGAGGAGCAAGAAGCAACAGTACGTGGGGGAAACAAGCAACCCGCAGCTGAAGGCAGCCAATCACCAAGAGAAGTTGGACAGCTTAGGGAGCTCAGTGCTGCCGCCGCATTCCTACCCTTGGCCGTCCCCCTTTTTATGATTCTACTGAATACACTAACCACAGCATTTTATGCTGAGAACTCGGGAATCGTCGAGATTACATCCTTCATCGGTGACCCGACCATGGCTCTGGTTATCGGCGTCATCGTCTCAGCTCTTGTCTATCATAAGCATATTGATAAGGGCATGAGTGGAATCATCAACTCATCTCTAAGCGATGCAGGCCCTATCGTCTTTATAGTCGCGGCAGGCGGCGCGCTTGCAGCGATCCTCCGTTCCTCAGGGGTCGGTGAATCACTCGCCAATTCCATTGTTGACACCGGGATGCCATTTATCCTCGTTCCATTCACCATCGCCGCAATCATCAAGTTAATCAACGGATCGGGCACCACATCCTTAATCACGACAGTCACGATTTGTGCCCCCCCTGGTTAACGTTTTGGATATCGATCCGATCCTGCTCTTCCTGTCCGCGGCTACAGGGGCCAGTATCGCTTGCCACGTCAACGATAGCTTCTTTTGGGTCTACAACAACACGCTCGGATTTAACATGAACACCTCATTGAAGACCCTTACGGTCGCCAACGTTATTTCAGCTCTAGGAGCACTCTTCGGGCTCTTCCTCATCGAAATATTCTTTTTCTAGAGAAGAAGGAAACTCAACAATGCCATCAAGAACTGTAGCTATCATCACCACCGGTGGTACTATCTCTGCCGCCGGGGCCCCCGGCGCCACCACTAACTACAAAGACGGTGTGTTCGAAGTCGATGCCTTGGCCGGTTCGGTGCCTGGGCTATCCGACCTTGCACAAATCAAGGGCGAGAACTTCTGCAGCCAATCCAGTACGGATCTGACCGCAGACCAATGGCTAGGGTTGGCAGCAAGGGTCGTCGAGTTAACAGCAACCGACGTGGATGGGATAGTGATCACCCATGGAACCGACACTCTGGATGAGATTGCCTATTTTCTACATCTGACCTGCCACACCGACAAACCCATAGTGATTACCGGGGCAATGCGCCCCGCGACAGCAACTAGCGCTGACGGACCACTGAACCTGTACCAGGCCGTAGCGGTCGCGGCGCACCCAGAATCGGCAGGACGAGGCGCGTTAGTTGTGTTCCAAGACACCATTTACTCCGCTCGGGATGTTCAAAAGCTCAGCACGTTCAAAGTTGACGCCTTCGGAGGTCGAGAGTACGGGTGCCTCGGCTACATCCGTGATCATGATCTCCATTACCTGTACCGATCAGAAAAGCGCCATACATCATCGTCAGAATTTGATCTAAACACCGTAACTCAACTGCCGTCTGTCCCCGTGCTCTTCTTCGGCCAGCACAGCCCCTCCACATAGTGGATTACTACGCCAGCCAGTTCACGGGTCTGGTAGTAGCAGGAGCGGGAGGATCAGCAATCAGCCGTCCTTGGCGAGAAGCGCTTAGGCGAGCCACCGATGCAGGTATTGTTGTGATCCGATCTAGCCGAACCCTCAATGGACTTACCGTTATTGACGACGTCATGGACGGGGAATCCGGAACAATCCCCTCGTATACGTTGCCGCCTCAAAAAGCTAGCGTTCTTCTCAAGCTTGCTCTGACACGCAGTCGTGACCGAACGGAGGTTGAGCGGATGTTTCGAGAGTACTGATTTCAGGTGGCGATCTCAGGCCGAGCCAACTGCGCTCACCTTACTACAAGGGCGCAAAGCTCTGACTCGCGCCTTCCTACATTCGGTAGCAACGAAATAGGATGGCGTCGAGTCTGAAACCCAGAAATGTCGAGGAGTACTGCGCTTTACCAAGGCGTAGTTGCAGTGTTCATCGCACAGGCCTATGGTGTCGACCTGAGCATCAGCCAGTATCTGACCATCGTGCTGACCGCGACGCTGGCATTGATCGGATCCTCGATATGGCGCGCACGTCGATGAACGTAGTAGGCGACTGCGCTGTAACCTGCCTGGTCGCTCGCAGTGAAGGTGAACTCGATCAAGCCGCCTACGATACTCCCCATGTGCTCAAATCCGAGGCAATAATCGAACACGGGGGTAGTGGGGAACAACCGGACACAACCCTCACTTGAGCCCACCTCGGCCTATCCCTGTGCGGGGCGGATTCCGCTCCGCACTCCACACTTCCGCTGGCACCTGGGCATCGGCAAAGGCATTTCAGTATCAACCGCACGCCATGCACCAGCACCTTCGAGTACGTTGACAACATCGCAGGGGCAGAAGGAAGTCTGGAAGAATCTTATCAGTGCCGTGAATGGCGTGAGGAGATGCTGACCTTCTTCGAGACCGACATCCCAGTCACCAACTCCTTCACAGAGTCGATCAACAGGCTGGCCAAGGACAAGAACCGCGATGGCCGGGGCTCCTCATTCGAGGTGATGCGGGCCCGGATGCTCAATACCACCAAGCACAAGAAGAAGGCCCCCCAGACCAAGGAGTCCCCGTTCCTGGGCAAGGCCACCAAGACCTACGGCAGGGGGCTCTCCGAGCCCGAGAAGAACTTCGGCGTCGACCTATCAACCTTCTTGGAAGATTAAGGTTTTGGTGGATCAGAAGGGATCGTCAACCACTTAATTCGGATACCCGTTTTATTTCCACATGGTGAAGCTTTGCGACGAGCCGCGTCAAACCGAACTCGGCCGTAAAATATGCTGCTTCACACAAGTTGGCGAGAAAGTGTTCATTCTGCATCGGTGACGTCGGGGCGGTAGAAGATGAAGGCTTCGGTCTCGGCGGTCAGCAGGAATTCGTTCGCCCAGGGTGGGTGAACGGTACGGTCGTGAAAATAGAGCGCTCCGTCGGTATGGTCGGGTAACTCCTGATTGAGCGCCCGGCGGGCAACTTCCTTGGCTACTTCATAGGCGTCGCCTTCCATCACCTCGTCGGGCCTGCCGTCACACCACCAGGAGAACTGGCATGGGCTCTGCTCGGAGCCTTGTCTCACCACTTCGCAGATGGTGTTGGGAAACTCCTCGCTGGCCAGCCGGTTCATCACCACGTTGGCCACCGATTCCATGTCTCGGCCCGGTACACCCTTCGCTTCCCAGTAGATGGTGCGTGCCAGGCAGGTCAGCGGTTCTTCCAGCGGGTCGCTGCCCTCCGGGTCGACGACCTGTGCCTCCTGCTCGTCGAGCGGCTCCACGGGCTCGCTGACCTGTACATCGGGGGCCGCGACCTGCTCCAGTATCTCGGCCTTGCGCGCTGCCTCGTCTGCCTGGGGGGCAGGATTGACGACGGCCACCGCCACCACGGGCAGGGAAAGAAGCAGCCAACCGATAAGCCGGGAGGGGAGCATGGGAAGAACCTTTTTGTATCGTTATGGTGCTGTTCTCTTGGGTGTCCAATCGGTGCGTAACGTAACGAGTATAGTTTTCCCGAGTGACTCGCACTCCATGCCAATTTGGCATTGGGTGCGGATGCCTGGCTGAATCAGGAGGCAGCGGGAAAGAGGCGCCGGGGTACCCACCACAGGAAGATCGCCATGCCGATAAGTTCGACCAGCGACTGGAACACGATGGCAACCACCGCCAGTTCGTAGGAAGCGGGAAGAGAGAGCGCCAGGGGCAGAACGACGAAGGAGTTGCGCGTGCCCAGGCTGAAGGCCAGTACGCGTCCCTGGGCAGTGGGGAGGCCGAACGCTCGGGCCAACAGGCGAGCCAGCAGTGCGGCGGCGATCAGAAAAGCGGTGAAGGCCAGTAGCAGCCCGCTGAGTAGGGGTAACGAATCGGCAACGACGCCGACCTGGGTAGCGGCGATGCTGAACACTACCAGGGCTAGCAGCGGCACCGGCAGCCATCCCAGGCGCTCGATGCCAGCTTCGCGCCTGTGGCGTCCCTGAGCCCAGGTCTCGGTCACGAAGGCCAGCAGCAAGGGCAGCAGGATCAACCCCGCAAAGGCCAGCAGCAGTTCATGCCGTACCATGGCGAGACGCAGGTTTTCGTCCAGGAACAGCCAGAGATAGACGGGCAGCAGCGCGATTTGCAGCAGCAGGCTGATCGGCGAGAGAGCGATGGCATAGTGCGTCCTGCCACCACCCAGGTGGGAAAAGGTGATGAACCAATCCGTGCATGGCACCAGCAATACCAGCAGCATGCCCAGGCGAACCGCCGGCTCGGCAGCGAAAAGGCTCGCCAACCCCCAGGCGACCAAGGGTAGCAGCAGGAAATTGCCCGCCACTGCGGCCACCATGAAGCGCGTATCGCGCCATGCGCCGCGCAGCCGCGTCAATGGCACCTGGGTGAAGGTGACGTAGAGCAGCGCCCCCAGCAGCGGCCACAGCAGGGCTTCCAGCATGCCAACCCGCCCCGGCAGGGCCGTGCCCAGAGCCAAGCCCATGGCGATGAACGCTAAATAGACCAGCACCTGATATTTCTCGAGCGTTTGGCGGGTCAAGGTAGAGGACTCTTACGGGCCAGAACGGGGGAGACGTTCATCATCACGCAGGGTCAACACTTCATAGCCATCTGCTGTCACTGCGATCGTATGCTCCCACTGGGCAGATAACATCTTGTCGCTGGTGACCACGGTCCAGCCATCGCGCTTCGTTTTTACCTTGGCCTTGCCTTGATTGATCATCGGCTCGATGGTGAAGGTCATGCCTTCCTGTAGCACCAGGCCTTGCCCAGGTTGACCGTAGTGCAAGACTTGGGGAGCCTCGTGCATCTCCCTGCCGATACCGTGCCCACAATAATCACGGACTACGGAATAGCCATATGCGGTGGCATGCCGTTGGATCGCATAGCCAATATCACCGAGAGTCGCCCCAGGTTTCACGACCCCGATGCCCTGCCACATGGCCTCGTAGGTGGCACTCACCAACCGCTTGGCAGCCGGTGAAACGGCACCGATCATGTACATCTTGCTGGAGTCGGTGATGAAACCATGCTTCTCGAGGGTGATGTCGACATTGACGATATCGCCGGACTTGAGAAGCTTCGTTGCCGACGGCATGCCATGGCAGACAACGTGGTTCAAGGAGGAATTGAGAACGAAGGGGAAGCCGTATTGCCCCCTGCTTGAGGGGCGGGCCTGCAGGGTGTGGGTAATGTACTCCTCCGCCCAATCATTGATCTGCATGGTCGATACGCCGGCCTCGATATGGGCGTCGAGGTAGGTGAATACCGAGGCGAGCAACCGCCCCGACTGGCGCATCAGGTCGAGTTCTTCGGGCTCTTTGATGACTACCTCATCCATGGATGACCTGTTTGACATTCACCGAGGCTGCCTTCAACTGTCCCTTCATGATGTCACGAAATGTCATTTCAGGATGGGTTTCGGCGAGCATGCCAATCTTTATCCAATACTCGGCCTGAGCGTTGATGGAACGGAGCATAGGGCTGCTGGCCTTGCGGATCTCATCATGCAGCTCATCGCTGATCTTTACGATACCCATAGGATCACCAATATACGATTGATATATGAATCGTATGTTTACAAGGAGTGGAATTCAAGCAACCTGTCGGCGATGAGACATAGCGGGCAACCGGAGGCATCCATTGACCTGTATTTAACTTGAGGTTTTACGCTCCGGTAGTGTAGCCATACAAAGGAGCGAACCATGCAACGCGTGCAACCGGATATCTGGGAAACCGAAGTCGAGAGCCCCTTTCCTGGGCTGACCGTGCATGCCTATCTGCTGACTCGTGACGAGGGCAACGTGCTTTTCTACAACACCGGCCATCAGCATGAGTTCGACAGGATGGAGGAGCTGGGCGGCGTGGCCTATCAGTATCTGAGCCACCGGGACGAACTGGGGGAAACGCTTGTGACGATCCATCAGCGACTCGGGGCCAAGCTGGGCGGCCATCGCGCCGAGCTTGACGATTTTGCCCGCTACCGCACGCCTGACATCCTGTTCGAGCGGCGCGAGATGCACCTGGGCAACGTCGAGGTGATCCCCACTCCGGGACACAGCCCAGGCAGCACCTGTTTCCTGGTGCACTCGCCCCATGGCAAGCGCTATCTGTTCACCGGCGACACGCTCTACCGTGGCGAGCAGGGCGACTGGTGCGCCGGCTTCATTCCAGGCCACAACGATGAAAGAGATCGGCAAACGCTGGCCGAGAGCCTCAGGCTGCTGCGTGAGCTCGAGCCGGATGTGGTGTTTGGCAGTGCTTTTCTCGGCGACACGGGCTTCCAGGAAACGACGCCAGAGGACTGGAAGCGTCATGTGGACGGTGCCCTGGCGCGACTGCTGTGCTGAATCGCGCGAGCCATGGCAGAGGGGGCTTGGCCGCCCCCTGCCTCTAGCGAGTCGGGTTCCGGCGCAGCTCCGGAACGACCAGCACGGCGAGCGTCAGAGCGGTAATTGGCAGCACGAAGTAGAGCATCAGGGCGCTGAATCCGGCTAGTGCGTCGTGGTGGGTGGCGGCCAGGATCAGGTAGGCGGTATAGGCCAGGTAGTAACCCAACAGCACGGCACCTTCCCAGCGGTCGATGGCACGGGCGGTAAAACAGATCGGCAGGCAGGCCACGGCCACGGCGACCATCACCGGCAGGTCGAGGCTGAGCATGGCTTCGGTCACGGCAATGCCGGCTGGGGCAATCAGGCCGGTGAGGCCCAGCACGCCGAGCAGGTTGAAGATGTTGCTGCCCACCACGTTGCCCACGGCGATGTCCCGCTGGCCGCGCAGGGCTGCGACGATCGAGGTCACGACCTCGGGCAGCGAAGTGCCCGCCGCCACCACGGTCAGGCCGACCACCTGATCGCTGACACCGAACCAGGCGGCCATCACCACGGCCGAGTCGACGAACAGGCGTGAGCCCGCCACCAGCATGGCGAGCCCACCAATGACATAAAGCGCGTCTTGCCACCCGGGGCGGGGGCTTGCCTCGCGGTTGTCGACTGCCGGCTCGTTGGCGGGCGCCTGGCGCCGGCCCTGCCGCAGCAGAAAGCCGGTGTAGGCCACCAGGCCCAGAACCAGCAGCCCACCGTCCAGCCGGCCGATGCTGCCATCCAGCGCCATCGCCAGCACGACCAGGGAGAGCACGATCATCAGCGGAATATCCAGGCGGATCAGCTGCTGGGCCACCGCGAGCGGCACGATCAGCGCCGAGACTCCCAGGATGAACAGCACGTTGAAGATGTTGCTGCCCACCACGTTGCCCATGGCAATGCCCGCCTGGCCGCTGAAAGCCGCCTTGAGGCTGACGACGAGTTCCGGGGCGCTGGTGCCGAAGGCCACCACGGTGAGACCGATGATCAGCGGGGAAAGGCCCAGGCGAGCCGCCAGGCGCGATGCGCCCTGTACCAGACCCTCCGCGCCCAGGATCAACAGTACCAGGCCGAGAGCCAACAGCAGCAGCGTTACCATCGGTGGGTTCCTTGTCTTGTGGTCGAGGAGTGCGCGTCCCCATGGGGGCCGGCGCGGGTGCGAAAGGAAACGGCTAGGCGGCAGGGGCGGGCAGGGACAGGACGCGGGTGGCCAGCGTGGCGGTATCCAGCAGCAGCATGGCTTCCTGCGCGCCATCGAGGGTGGCGACCCGCTTGCCCTGGTCGATCCAGGCCGCCGAACGGCCGCCGCCGGTTTCGCCATCGCAGGGACCGATGCAGTTGGCCATCAGTATCGTCATGGCGTGCTCGCGGGCGAAGGTGGCGTAGTAGGCGTAGGCCTCGTCCATGCGCGGCGAGAGCTTGGCCACGCTGGCGAGGTACACATCCGCGCCGAGACTTGCCGCCGTGGCGACATGATCGGGCTGCAGCGACTCATAGCAGATCGCCAGGGCCAGGCGATGTTCGCGGGTTTCGATCAGCATCGGCTGCTCGCCGGCCGAGAAGTAGGGCAGTTCGTCGTCGTGCAGCAGCTGCTTGGCATAGGCCTGGCGCCCCACATGGGGCTGGAACACCACCATGCCGATCTGCGGCTTGGTCGAGGTGACCAGCGGCAGCCCGGCGGCGATGGTGATCTCATGGGTGTCGCTCAGGAGCTGGAACGCATCCAGCCGTGGATCCTCCACGTGAGTGGCCAGCGCCTTGGCCAGCGAGGGCTCATAGCCGGTCAGCGAGAGCTCGGGGAAAAAGATCAGCTCGATATCGTGCGCTGCCGCCTGCTCGATGAACGCCACGTGGCGCTTCAGGTTGGCCTCGATATCGCCCGTCACGGAGGCGTACTGCACGGCACACAGCTTCATCGGCTCGCTCCCTCTCGCCTGGCTTTCCGGTAAGCGTAAGCCATTTTTCGAAACTACCACAACGGCCTGCCGTCGATGGCCGTAAGCCCAAGCCCGATCAGCCCCATCCCGGCCAGATGGCGCCACTCCAGCCGCTCACCCAGCACGAAGATACCCAGCAAGATGGCGCTGGCCGGAATCAGAAACGTGACTAGCAGCAGGTTGGTCGCCCCTGCGCTTGCCAGCAGGCGAAAATAGATCAGGTAGGCCAACGTGGTGGAGGACAGCACCAGGCCGAACACCGCCGCCCAGATATCCAGCCCCGGCCACTGCCAGAAGCGCTCCACCAGCAGCGCCAAGGGCAAGAGCACCAGCGCCGCCAGCCCCACGCGCAGGGCCACGATGGTGAGCGGCCCCAACTCCGCGATCGCCACCCCGACGAAAAAGAAGGAGCCACCCCACAGCACCGACAAGGCCAGCAGCAAAACCCACTCCGTGAGCCCCATGCTGCGATCGATCGTCTTCATCGCTGCCACTCCGGTTGGTAGACGATGCCAACCTAGGGCAGCAAGGCGACGAGAGAACTCTGCTTTTTGCTCTGGAAGTTGCGCGGGCGAGTGCTCAGTTCAGCGCCTCGCTTCGACCGTGATCATCTGGCAACCTTGCCGGGGCGGCTCCTCGCTATAGTCGCCATAGAGCCGTACATGCGTGAAGCCAAGTTGTTCCAGGAGCAGAGTGAGCTCTTGCAGGCCCCACCAACGCAGAGAGAATCGCTCCAGTTCGCTGAGTACCAAGCGCCCCTCGACCCAGTGTTCATAGCGCAACAGGGCATGGGTTCGCTGCGCCAGGTAATCCACCTCCGGAGGCGAGGCGGCAAGCGTGAGCAGCTCGCTCTCGCCGACCGGCCAACTGCGCTGTCCACCCTTGTCCTCGATGAGCGAATCCGCGGCATCCAGATCCAGCAGCAAGCGGCCGTCGGGCATCAGATGTTCATGAAATCTCAGCAGGGTAACGCGAGCTTGCTCGAAGTTCAGCAACTGGAAGGAGCCGGCCGGTACGATGATGGCTTCGAAACGTTCGGAATAATGGAACGCCTCAAAGCGCTGATGGCTAAGTACCGCCGTCAGCTCTCGGCTAGCGCAATGCTCTTGGCAGCGAACCAGCATCTCTTCCGAGGCATCGAACCCTACCATTCGCAAACCTTGTTCCAGCAAGGGGATGAAAATACGCCCATTGCCCACGGCGGGCTCTAGAATGGCGCCACTGCATCCTTCCAACTGACGGCCATAGAACTCGATGTCGCCGAAGCTGCGGCCTATGGGCTTATCCAGGTCATAGACCCAAGCCGCCAGCGAGCCGTAACGGTTGTCGATTTTCACGTCTCGTTCCTGCAAGCACTGCGAGAGAGCGACGAGTATACGCTGCAATACACGAAAAGCGCCCGGCGAGCTAGGTTCGCCGGGCCTCCAAGAGGTTGCGATCGCGAACGGCTCAGCGCTGGCGCAGCTTGGCCAGCTCGCTCTCGGCAACGTCGACCCGCACGCTGCCCTTCTGCACCAGCAGATCGGCAATGATGGCCACTTCGTCACCCTTGGCGCCCGCCATCAGCGCGATGTTCTTGGCGTGCAGCGCCATGTGACCCTTCTGGATGCCGGTGGTGGCCAGTGCCTTGAGGGCAGCGAAGTTTTGTGCCAGGCCCACCGCCACGATGATCCGGGCCAGGCGTTCGGCCTGGGTCACGCCGAGGATCTCCAGACAGTAGCGCGCGGTAGGATGAGCCCGCGTGGCGCCACCGATCAGGCCGACCGGCATCGGCAATTCCAGCGTACCGGTGAGGTTGCCTTCGCTGTCCATCTCCCAATGAGTGAGAGAGCGATAGCGCCCCGTGCATGCGGCAAAGGCATGCGCACCAGCCTCCACGGCTCGGGTGTCGTTGCCCGTGGCCAGCACCACAGCGCTGACCCCGTTCATGATGCCCTTGTTGTGCGTGGCCGCCCGGTAAGGGTCGAGATCGGCGAAGCGGTAGGCCGAGAGCATGCCGTCGCGTACCTCCTTCCCGCCGATCTGGTCAAGGCGCCAGGTAGCCCGGGCCCGTACCAGTCGCCGATCGGCCAGATTGGAGAGAATGCGCAGCCGACTCTTGCCTCCGCTCCACTCCGCCAATGAAGGTGCCACTGCCTCGGCCATGGAGTTAACTGCGTTGGCGCCCATGGCGTCGCGCACGTCCACTAGCAGATGCACGATCAGCATGTCGTCTAGCACGCGTACCTCGAGGTCGCGAAAACCACCGCCATGCTTGAGCAGCACGGGATCGGTGGCATCGCAGATCTGGCGGATTCGCTCGCGTGCCTCCAACAGCTTGAGACGTGCGAACTCAGGATTGGGCACTTCGACGAGCTGCACCTGGGCGATCATCACCGGTGCCGACGCATCGGTAACGAAACCACCGGATTCCCGACACTGGCGCGCCGCATTGCATACTGCCGCTACCACCGAGGACTCCTCCGTGGCCATCGGTACCAACTGCTCCTCGCCATCGATGATCAGGTTCGTGGCGATACCCAGCGGTATATTCAGCGTGCCGATTACGTTCTCGATCATCGAGTCGGCGGTTTCCGGGTCGATGTTGCCCATATTGGTAAAGTGTGCCACACCCGTGTCGTCGAGACCCGTGATTTCGGCCACCTGGGCGAGCCGCTCCTGAGGCGAGAGCTGATAGAAGCCGGCGATTCGGGAAGTGCTATGAGCCATGTCGATACCTGTCAAAAGCAATGAAAGACGATACGAAAGAAAACCAAGGGCCTCAGGCCAGCAGCCCCATCAGCCACGGGGCGGCGTAGAGTGTCATGAACTGCACGCCGTAGTTCACGCCCCAGCGGTTCAGCAGGCCCGCCACCAGGGCCAGTACCATCACGCCGAGGATGCCCATCACCCCGGCATCCATGTAGGCCAGCAGCATGACCAGGGCGAAAAACATGGCGAGGAAGGCTTCATGGGGGATATGGCGGAACACAAAGACGCAAATCTGGCGTGCGTAGCGAACCGCGATGGGGTAGGTGATCAGCAATGCGATACCGGCGCCGAGAATGCTGGCAATGGCAATTTCGGAGAAGCTCATCAGGTGATGTGCGTTCTGCTCCAGGGTGAGCACCGGCGGGGCATTGAAGAAGGCATTGCCCGGGCCGATAGCCATGGGGCTCATGGGAATGCCCAGTGCCGCCAGGGGAATCAGGATGCCAGCGATATAGGCAGCATTGGTCACGGCGTCCATGGAGGAGAGCGCCCGACTGGCCTTCTCGACGGTACCCTTCACCCAGCTCGACATCACTTCACCGAGGAAGATGGTGATGCCTACCGGGCTCATGAAGAAGGTGACCGAGCCCAACACCGAACTGGCGGCGGCCGAGGCCGTTTCCTGCCGTGTGAGGATGCGGAAGGGATTGGGTAGCTTGTGCTCGTCGTCAGTCTTGTAGATCTGGATGGTCTTGGGTTCGGTCACCGTCATGGCCCGACGCTCGCGGTTCACCAGAAGCTGCGCCAGGTTGAACATCATCGGGCCGATGGTGATGCCGAGGAAGAACGAGATGAATACCACCCGCCCCTCGGGGATCACGCCCATGCCCCAGTAGAAGTGGCGCAGCGCCTGAATCAGCGCCGCCAGTACCACGATGCTGACCAGGCTGATGACCTTCTCGCGGCTCATCAGCGCCAGGAACACCGCGCCGAGGAAGAAGATCTGGCTGGCATACTGGCCCAGCACATCCGCCAGCGGAGTGAGCAGGAAGGCGAGAAACAAGCTGATCGGCACCGCGACCAAGGTACCGATCACCGAGCCGGAGGCCATCTTGCGGATCGCCAGGGTGGCCTGTCCTTCGCGCTTCAGCGTCATGGCGTGCTCCACCATTGGCGCCGACATCACGCCGCCGGGAATGCCTGCCACCGAAACAGGAATGGAATCGGTCAGCTTCTTGGCCACGATGGCCGCCATGAAGAAAGCCAGCACCACGGGCAGCGGAATGCCGGCTACCACCAGCGCCAAGGTAACGGGCGCCAGCACGGCGGTTTCATCGGTGCCGGGCGCCACGCCAATGGCGGTATAGACCACTACGCCGATCACGGCGGCGATCAGCATCTGTATGAGAATCATCGGATCCATGCTTACGCCTCCCCTTCGATGTCGAGGCGGCGCTTGGGACGAAACAGCAGCGCACTGATGAAGAAGCCGAGAATGGCACCGGCAATCCCCAGCACCAGCGGCCCAGGGGCAGGCCACGGTGCGAGCAGATAGCCACCCAGACTCAATAGCGTGGCGATGGTGAGCGAGATGAGCAGATCCCTGCCCGAAACCGTATCGTCCCAGACATTCAGGAAAGCCCTGTCTTTGGCTGGCATGCGTGACTCCAGGTAAATCGTTATTGGTGTTATGAGCCGTTACCGGCAGTGCCAGCTTCGGCAAAACGAAGGAACAGAATAAGGTACAGTTGTGAAAATTGTTCCAAGTACTGTACCTTCGCTAGGAAGGTTACAATTCGCTGTGAGAGAGTGAGCATGACCAAATCCGGCCAGATTGCCGAGGCGCTGCTCAAGGCCATGGAGGAGGGCCGGTTGGCACCGGGGGCCAAGGTCGCCTCCATTCGCGAGGCGGCTCGCCAGTTCGGTGTGGCCAAGAACACCATCATCGATGCCTACGATCAGCTCGTGGCCATTGGACGCCTGCAGGCCCGTCATGGCGCCGGCTTCTTCGTTTCGCAAACGCGTCCACAAGCCACGGTGGAAGAGCGCGAGAGCCTGAGTGAGGCGATCGACAGTGTCTCTCTCCTGCGAGAGCAGTTGGTCGGTAGCTTCGCGGTCCGTGCTGGTGACGGCCGTGCGCCAGCCGCCTGGATGGGCGGGCTCGATCTTTCCCGTGCACTCAAGCGGCGCGGTACGGACCAGGAAGAAGCGCATTTCGAATATGGCATGCCGCAGGGTTTCGAGCCGCTGCGCGAGGCCATTGCCAGGGTACTGGCTGGGCGTTCCATCCTTGCCGCCCCGGAACAGGT
Organism: Billgrantia zhangzhouensis; assembly: GCF_021404465.1. Lineage (GTDB taxonomy): Bacteria > Pseudomonadota > Gammaproteobacteria > Pseudomonadales > Halomonadaceae > Halomonas > Halomonas zhangzhouensis. The sequence goes on from NZ_JABFTT010000012.1 coordinate 168,795, forward strand.
GCTGCTCACCTTCGGGGCCAACCATGCCTTCGATCTGATCATCCGGCACTTCGTCGATGCCGGCGATAGCGTGCTGGTGGAAACGCCAGGCTACTATCCGCTGTTCGGCAAGCTGCGCCTGGCACGGGCCAAGCTGGTGGGCGTTTCGCGTACGTCGGAAGGGGTGGACCTCGAGGAGTTCGAGCGCAAGGTGCGCCAGTACCGGCCGCGGCTGTTCTTCCTGCAACCCAACGCCCACAACCCCACTGGCACCAGCATGTCGCTGAGCAACATGCATCAGCTATTGAAGATCGCCGAGCAGCACGGCGTGGTGTTGGTGGAGGACGACGTGTTCGCCGACCTGCTGCCGCAGGGGAGTGCCCACCTGGCCGCACTGGATGGACTGGAGAACGTCATCTACGTGGGCACCTTCTCCAAGACGCTCTCCACCGGGCTGCGCTCAGGCTACATCGCCGGCAGCCGTGCGCTGATCCGCTCCCTCACCGACATCAAGATGCTCACCGTGGTCAACTCCTCCACCTTCATCGAATCGGTGATCCACGAGTTGATCGTCAAGGGGCGCTACCGCCGTCATCTGGTGCAGCTTCGCGAGCGGGTCGCCAAGGCCAGCGCCAGCGCCCGGCGCGCCCTGCGCGATGCAGGCATCGAGGATATCAGCGGCCCCGGCGGTGGCTACTATCTATGGGCCCGGCTGCCTGCCGGTATCAACACCCTGGAGCTGGCCAAACGTGCCACAGAGGAGGGCATCTTCATCGCACCCGGCGCCATCTTCTCGTTGCGCCCGGATGGCATCGACGGCACTGCCATGCGCATCAACGTCGCCTATGCCAATGACTTCCGGTTCCTGGAGTTCCTGAGGAGGGCGTTGGGTTAGACTTCATCCTACCCTTCCCGCTGCATCTTCTCGCGCCGTGCCACTTCCGTCGCCGTGGGTGGGTCCATGGCAAAGTCGCCGGTCTTCACCGCGCCATCGCGTTCATAATTCGCGATCACGATGCCGTTGGGCGACACTCGATTGGCGACGAGTTTGAATGCCGCTGCCATCGCACCGTCGTCAAACAGCTTCTTGCCTTGCCCCAGCACCACGGGGCAGATGAATAGCCTGAGTTCATCGACGAGATCGTGCGCAAGCAGCGTGTGGACCAGCTCGGTGCTGCCCTGGGTAATCAGCGCCGGCCCATCTTCCTGCTTCAGCCTGGCAACATCGGCTGCCGCGTCGCGCAGCGCCACCGAGTCTTTCCAGGTCAACTCCAGGCCCTTTCGGGTCGCCACGTACTTCTTGATCGCGTTGAAGGTCTTGGCGATGGAGTCGTCCGGCCCTTTCTCGGCGTAGGGCCAGTGCGCAGCGAAGATTTCATACGTCTTGCGCCCGAGCAGCAGGTCGAACGGCTGACCGAACAGCTTGTCGATCTCTTCCCCGAATACCTCACCCACCAACGGCGCGACCCAGCCGCCATGGCGGAAGCCACCGGTCGGGTCTTCCTGCGGTCCGCCGGGCGCCTGCATCACGCCATCGAGCGACAGCATGGCACCAACGATCACCTTGCGCATAAGCTCATCCTCCTGATTGGCTGCTAGCCAATGGGAGTCGAGCCAGGCATCGCGAAATCGACACAGCCCGCGTATCGATTGCTGAAAGCGCGGCAATAACCAGGAAGTTGAGTGATGGCACCGCGGGGGCCTAGTGCCCCCGCGGCGTACTGGACCTAGTCGCGGTCGACGCCGCTGGCGCTGTTGCTACCCTGGCGTACGTAAACCTCGAGTTCGCGGCCGCGCTCGTCGTCGCCCTCGATTTCAATCATACCCCGCTTGTCGATCTGGATCGTCTCGAACGAGACCATGCCTTCGCTGGCAGCGATCTCGAAGACGCTGCGCACGTCTTCCTCGCTCATGCCCCAGGCGCCACTGACACGCCGTTCGCGCTCTTCCTGCAGCGTCTCGCCATTGTTCAGCAAGATACGTACATCGACGTACCACTCGTCGTCGATCCAGCCTTCGATTTCGACGCTGTCGCGGCTCTTGGCCTCGATCTCCTCGAAGTGGGTAATGCCGTAGTCGTTGGCCGCGGCGAGCATATCGTCCAGGCGATCCATCGCCAACTGGTCGGCGTGAGCCACACCGGCCGCCATCAGCAGTGCGGCTGCGGGGATGCCGAGTAGCGCTTTACGTGGGTTCATGAAGATTCCTCCTTGGTGTTGGACACTATGGCTGATTGCACGGCTAGTTTTAGCACGCCGAGTCTTGCCGTAAGCTGACAGCCTCGTTCATCTTGCGTTCATCTTGAGCCTGGCACCCTAGCGCCATGATCATTTACCGCCACATGCCTAGCGGCCAGTGCCTCGCCCGCGTCGTGCTCCTTGCACTAGTGCTGGGAGTGGGGCTGCCGGGCACCGCCGACACCCACCAGCCGCTGCACGGCGAGGTACGTCGTGGCGAGTTGGTGCCGCTGGAGCGGATCCTCGACTGGCTGGAGACACACTACCTGGGCGATGTGCTGGGGGTCGAGTTGGAACGCGACGACGGGACGCTACTCTATGAGATCAAGATGATCGGCCCCCAGGGGCAAATCGTGGAGTTCGAATTCGATGCCCACAGCGGTCAGTTGATGGCCATGGAAGGCATCAACATCAACGCCATGCGGCGACCATGACGGGTGGACGATGAAGCTACTGCTGGTAGAGGACGACCAGGCGCTGGCCACCGCACTCGGCCAGGCACTGCGCGACGCCGAGTGGGTGGTGGAGCATGCCGCCAGCGGCCAAGAAGCAGACTTCCTACTCAACACCGAGTCCTATGATGCGGTGATTCTCGACCTGGGACTGCCCGATGGAGACGGCACCCGCTGGCTGAGCGAGTGGCGCGAGGCCGCCATCGACCTGCCGGTACTGATCCTCACCGCCCGCGAGCGCTGGGCCGATAAGGCGGCCGGTTTCTCGGCCGGCGCCGACGACTACGTGACCAAACCGTTCGAAACCGCCGAGGTGTTGTTTCGCCTGCGCGCGCTGGTCCGCCGCAGCCACGGCCATGCCCACCCGGTGCTGCGGGTCGGCGAGCTGGCCTACGACACCCACACCCACCATGTCACCCTGGCCGGGCGCCCCATCGCTCTCACCGCCCAGGAGTGCCGCCTGCTCGGTTACCTGATGCACGCCGCACCGCGTGTGGTCAGCCGCAGCGAGCTCGCCGAGCACGTCTACGACCGCGACCATGAACCAGACTCCAACGTCATCGATGTCCAGGTCAGTCGGCTGCGTCGCAAGCTCGGCGCCACCCGCATCGCCACCCTGCGCGGCCAGGGTTATCGGCTGGTCGAGGGAGAGGCGCCTTGAGCCGTTTGTCGCGGGCATCGATCGCCACCCGCCTGCTGCTGGCGTCACTGCTGTTGATCCTGCTTGCCCTGCCGCTGTCGGGCATGGCACTCGCCTACCATTTTCGCCTTAGCGTCACCGAAGCCTTTGACGAGCGTCTCGATGCGCTGCTCAAGGTGGTGTTGGCCAGCGTCGAGTACGATCCGCTCGAGCAAGTCCTGCAGTTCGACAGCACCCTTGGCGACCCGCGCTTCGAGCAGGTCTTTTCCGGCTGGTATTGGCAGGTCAGCGATGGTGACAGCCAGGTGATCACCTCCCGTTCACTATGGGACCAGCGGCTACCGGTAACCAACCAGCGCCAGATCAGCGTGCGCGATGAGCATGGCCCTCGCGACAGCCGCCTACGGGTCATCGAGCGCGATATTCGCCTGGCAGGACTCGACGCGCCGCTACACGTCAGCGTGGCACTGGAGCGTAGCGAGCTGGATGCCGAAATTCGCCGCTTCCAGCAACTGCTGGCGGCGGCCCTGCTAGGCTTGGGCATAGTGCTGCTGTTGGCATTGGCAGCACAAATCCGCTGGGGGCTGGCCCCGCTACGGCGCATGCGCAACAACCTGCGGCGCGTCGAAGCCGGTGACGCCGAGCGACTGGATACCATGCTCCCCGCCGAGCTTGCCCAACTGGCTGGCACCATGAATGGTGTGCTCGACCGCGATCGACGGCTGATCGAGCGTAGCCGGCACACTGCCGGCAACCTGGCCCATGCGCTGAAGACACCGCTGAGTGTGTTGCGCCTCAAGGTGGCTGGCCTGCCCGAGGAGACACGCGAGCCGCTGCTGATAGAGCTTGCGCGCATCGACGCCGCCGTGCGCCATCATCTGGCACGGGCCTCCACCGCCGGCGACAGCGGCTGGCTGGGCACGGTCAATGTTGCCCACACCCTGGCGCCGCTGCTCGAGGGACTGACCCGCCTGGCCGAGCGCCGCGGCCTAGTGCTGGAGAGCGACATCCCAGCCTCGCTAGCCCTCTCGATGGAAGCGCAGGACCTCCAGGAGCTGGTCGGCAATTTGCTCGACAATGCCCTGCGCTGGGCCGAACGGCGCGTTACCCTGCATATTGCCTGCGACGCCGACCAGCATCGGCTGCAGGTGAGCGACGACGGCCCCGGGATGAGTACCGAACAGCGCAGCGAAGCGCTAATGCGCGGCAGCCGGCTCGACGAACGGCGCTCCGGCTCTGGGCTGGGGCTGGCGATCGTCGCCGACCTGGTAGAACTCTACGGTGGCCAACTGGCCCTGAAGCAGGCCAGCCCCCATGGGCTCAGGGTCGAGGTAACGCTGCCGGCTACACCGCATGCCATACGCGACCCACGATGAACGCTGCCGCTGCGCTACCCGACGTACTTCCGTCCATTTGCCATTGACAAACCCGGAGTCCGCTATGTCTCGCGCTATCGAAATCCCCGCCGCCGACGGCACCATCGACGCTCATGTCTTCACGCCCGGGAGCGCCAAAGGCCCGCTGCCGGCCGTGGTGCTGTTCACCGACATCGGCGGCCTGCGCTCCTGCTATCACGAGAAAGCCCAGCAGATCGCGGACAATGGCTATGCCGTGTTGATGCCCAATATCTACTATCGCGATGTACACGGCCCTGTCGTGCCGAAGGGCAAATCCTTCCGCGACCCGGACGTGCGATCGGTACTGTTCGGCTATGCCGGCCACCTCACGCTCGAGGCACTGTCCCGCGACTTCGCCGCGCTGCTGAAATGCATCGACACCGAGGCCGAATTCGCCGACGGCAAAATAGGCGTAGTGGGCTACTGCATGACCGGCGCCTTCGCGCTGCGCATGGCGGCCGAACATCCCGAGCGCGTTGCCGCTGCGGCTGGCTTTCATTCGGCCAACTTGGCCAAGGCCGACGACCCGAACAGCCTCGTGCACGTGGTTGGCACCATCAAGGGGCGTGTCTATCTCGGCCACGCCGACAAGGACGATCTACTGCCTCCCGACCAGATCGCCCGCCTGGACGAAGCCCTGGCCAAGGCCGGGGTGAATTTCACCACCGAACTCTACAAGGGCGCCGCCCACGGCTTCACCGCCAAGGACGCCCCCAGCTACGACGCGGCCGCCGATGCCCTGCATCACAAGCGGTTGGCGATGTTACTGGAAGAGACGCTGTAGCGGGGCGGCCTGCTTTATCGGCGGCCCCGGGGGATGGGGCCGCGGTGGTTTGGCAGAGCTGCTATTGGGAGAGTGGGGAGGCGTGGCTGGTTACTTAGCTTGTATCTGCATTCGGCCGAGGCTGTGTGAAAACGCGGCTCCCGCTATACTCTCCCTGTGACTGCTCGTGGAGGTGCCGATGAAGCGATTCGTTGCAGGAGAGTCTCGATCGCAAGCCACGTTGTTCCCTGAGCTTCTGGATGATTTCGTCGCAGAGGACAACCCGGTCCGAGCCATCGAGGCCTTCGTCGA
>NZ_JABFTT010000013.1 GCF_021404465.1 Billgrantia zhangzhouensis
TGGCCGACAGCCTCAGCGAGAGCGCGGTGCAGCACCACGCCGAGCCCCTGGACGCCCGCGCCCACCTCAAGCAAGCCGGCGACGACACCCAAGGCCGCCATGGCCAGCGCGGCGGAGCGGGCGAAGCCGACCACACCACCGCCCAGGGCGCCAGCCAGGGCGGGCGTGGCGAAGCGGCCCGCCTCGAGGCCCCCTGGCTGCAACTGGCCTCGCCGGCGGGGATCGCGCTGAGCACGCCCGAATCCACGCACTTGGCGCAGGGGAAATCGCTCAGCGTGACCAGCGGGGAGGACATCAACCTGGCCACCGGGCGCAGCCTGATCGCGGCCCTCTCCGAGCGACTCTCGCTGTTCGTGCAGCGGGCGGGTATCAAACTGTTCGCCGCGCGGGGCAAGGTCGAGGTGCAGGCACAGAGCGACGCGCTGGAGCTGACTGCCGAGAAGGACGTCAAGGTCACCTCGACCGAACAAGGCATCGAGCTGAACGCGGCCAAGGAGATCCTGCTGGTCTGTGGCGGCGCCTACGTGCGGATCAAGGACGGCAACATCGACCTTCACGCCCCCGGCAAGATCGACGTCAAGGGCGCCCAGCATCTCTTCGGCGGCCCGGCGAGCATGGATGGGCCCTTGCCCGAGTTGCCCGAGGGAGAGTGTGAAAAACAATTTGCCAGTGCCGACCAGGCGTCTGCCGGAACTGCACCGGTAGGACATTGAGCATGTCGCAACATCGACAGCAGCACACAGAGGATCAGCCTGTCGTCAAGATGGCAGGCGCGCTCACGGTGGATCTTCTGGCGTCCTTCCCATTCGCACTGCTCAACCCATTGCGGGTACAGGAGCAGGACTGGCGGGATCTTCCCGTTCAGGCTCTCGAAACGGTGCCGGCTCCCGTGCGTTCTCACCGGCTGCCTCAATTGGTCGACCTGGGCAACGTGGCGGCATCGCAGCACGGTGACCTCATCCGCCGCGCCGAGCGTTACCGCAAGCGCGGCATCGCCTTCTTCTCGGCGTTCCTCGCCAGCGAAAAGAGCCTAGAACATACGGCCGCCCACCTGAACCGACAACTGCTGCAGCGCCGTCCTGGCGACCGTCGGTATTGGTGGCTGCGTTACTACGACCCCGACGTATTCCGTCATCTGCTCTGGCTGTTGTCCCCCGAGCAGTTCGCCCGGTTGCTGGGGCCGATCACCCAATGGTCCTGGCCCGATGCCCGTGGCAAATGGAGAATCGTCGAGCGTATCGGCGCCAGACCCTCCATCGACTGGCTGGCCCTGACTCGCCAGCAATGGAGCAGCCTCGACCGCTTTGCCGCCCTGAACCAGAGCCTGCGCCGACTGGCGACGGCGGTTCCGCAGTGGCCACAGGATACGGCCCACTGGCAATGGCTGGACGCCACCATGCGGTATGTGGACGAGACCTTCGGGCTACCGGTGGAAGACCAGCAGAGCCTGGCGGAGAGCGCCGCCGAGCATCACCCCGATCTCGCCACCCACCCAGGCATACGCCACCTTCTGGAGCAGGCCGCCCTGGGCGCGCCGGGCTTCGCCGAGCGCCTGAGCCATCTGGACGAGATGGCCTGGAGTACCATCATTTCCGACCTGAGGAGCACGACATGAGCAGTGACAGCGGCCGCCCGGATTGCAACTTCTGCGGTGGCGGCGGATTGCCCATCCTGCCGGTGCGTTATGCCGTGGCACGCAGCGATGCACCGAGTACCGGTGCCCCCAGGTTACCGCAAGACCTGCAGGACGACAGCGTCTCCCGCACCCCCCTGCCAAACGGCCAGCACTATACGCTGCGGCTCCTGCGGGAAGGATTCCTCTACCTCTTCGACGCGGCCAGAGAGTGCTGGCAGGGCTATCAGGTGACGCGAGACGGGTTTCTCGGCCGCTACATCGATATCACCCAGCGGGAACTGCTGGCGCTCGACCCCGATAAGCCGGGAGAGTGGGATGCCGGCATCAATGCCCCCCTCCTGGACGATGACTTTCCCTGCCGCGCCAATCCGGAGCATGTCTATCCGGGCCGCTGCGTCACGCTACCGGCCGCCGCAGAGGCCGGCGACCTCTACATGACGTTTTCCGACGACCGCTGGACAAAGCGCGTCTGGAAGGAGTACGCCACCAACCACGACGGCCGCCGCGACACCATGCGCCGTCTCTCCCTGCCGCGCTGGAAGGCCGGTGACGCCCCCCATGCCAGGCCCCTGGCGGAACTCGGCGACTGCCTGGCGGAAGCCGCCTTCCCATGGGCCCCGCATCGCCCTCGGGAAGAGGAGGCGGACGATGCCACCGAGGTCCATGCCCTGAGCCACAGTCTGGCGCCGGTCAACGGCATGCGCCACGATCTCGACGGCTTCCTGCGCTGGGCGGCACGGCAGGCCGAACCCAGCGGCCTGGCGCCCGCCTTCTTCGTGCTCGACGACCCTGCCGGCGTGACCAGCGACCTCGCCGGCCTGCTCGAGGTGCGGGAGGAGGAGTTCAACCAGCGCGAGCCCCTGCACCGCCCCTTCGTCACCGCAGGCGTCATCAACGCACTGCGCGATGGCCACGAGGAGCGGGGCAGGCTGCAGCATGTCGACGACATCGTCGAGCAACGGCTCCGCGATGAATACTACAACAGCTACGGCGGGCCCCCCGGCATGGAAGCCAACATGAAGACTCGCTTCGAACACCGCCAACGGGAAAACGCCGACTTCCGCCAGGAGGTCGAAGCCTTCCGGCTCGGCGTCATCGACGCCATCAGCGATGAGGAACTCGAGGCCAAGGCCGATGCCGAGTGGCGGAAATACGGCGATAAGCTACGTGACGGCGAACCCGACAGGTGGATGCAGGACACCTACCGGCCTGCGCTGGCGGCCTACGACGCCGAGACCATGCGGCCGCTGGTCGAAGCGTATCTGGCCTGGCTGACCGGCGGTGCACTGCTTGACTACCTGAACAGCCGCTTCGATGACCGCGACATCGAATCGGGCGTCGCCTTCGTTTCCGTCGTCTCCGCCGCGCTGCTGGGTACCCAGAGCTACGCGCCGGCCTTCACGCAATACGTGGAGTGGCTCGCCTCCGAGGACATCGCCAACGACAACCTGCTGCTCCGGGCGCTATGCCTCAACCAGGAGACGCTGCGGCAGCAGATGCTGTCCGCCGTCGACGCCGCGGCGGGCGACCCGCCCGAATCGGGAGACGCCTTCGGCACACTCCCCTGGAGCACCCTGATCGCCAGCTTCGTCGGCCTGACGGAGGGGCTGCCCGACGAAATGGTCTCGCCCGCCTGGCTGGTCGGCCGCCTGCTCGGGCCGATGATGAGCACAATCAACGGCGAGCGCCTGCCCCGCCCCCTGCTGGTGGCCCTCGGCGTGACCGCCGGGCAGCCGGTGCGTGTCTTCACGCAGCACCGCACCACGCTGAGCCAGGCGATCCCCGCCCTGGGCGACGAACTACAGCGCCTCTACCCCCAGCTCGAAGGCGTCGACCGGCAGCGTTTTCAGCGCAAGCTGGAAGTCGAGACACGCTCGCTGCGGCGGATGGGCAACGCCGCCGCCGGGCGGCAGGACATCACCTTCGCGGTCCGCCGGATCGAGCTGGGCTCGCTGAGCGACTACGGCGGCTCCGAGACCCGGCTGATCAATCAAGCCATGGGCGCGCTGGAGCCGATGTCGGACATTGGCAGCCAGGGGGGTACCGGCGAAAAGCTCGCCACGCTGATGGCCAATCGCGAAGTCTCGGCGGGGGTGTTGAATGCGTTGTTCGCCATCTGCGCCTTCAACAGCTACCTCTCGACCATGCACCGGCTGCAAGACACCACGACCCGCCAAAAGGGGCGCCTGATGGGCGCGGGGCTGGCCGCCGCCGGGGCCGGACTGGAATTGATCGGCGCGACCCTGAACCAGGCCCAAAGAACCTTCGTGACGTCGAGCCATCTGTTGGTTAGCGCGCAGCATCGCGCCCTGCGACTGGGGCTTCGCTTAGGGCTGGCTGGTGGCGTCACCTTGGGTGTGATGGATGTGTGGGAGGGTATTGAAAAATTTGGAGATAACCAGCCAGTGATGGGGACGCTATATATGTTTTCTGGAGGAAGCACCGTCTTGGCAAGCTTTGCTGTATTTTTTGCTGGTTTGAGTGCTGTTGCCAAAGTAGCTGGTGGCACTGGCCTGCTTGTTGCTTTGCCAACGGTCGCCCTATGGTGGGCAGCCGGGGTGCTCGGCATTATTGCCATTGGGACAGCGATTGCGATCTGGTGGTTTACCGAGGATGCCCTACAGGAGTGGCTGGCCGAATGCGCCTTTGGTGTGCGCGGCGAACTAGGCTTGGGAACGGCAGCGCTGGAAGGTGAAATGCAGCGCCTCAAAGCCATCACTCAGGAAGGAAGCTAAGGATGCGCACCACATCCAGAGATTTTTACAATCTCTATATACGGGCTAATTGGGGATTCTCCAGCACCCTATCGAAGATACGAGGCTTCAGTAAGAACAACCCGCCACTGGCGAAACAGCAGAGAGTGCCGGGTATTGACGCCGGGTGTTTCAATGATTCGGTGATCGCAATCAATTCAACCTTTCTAGAGATAGTCGACTCTGGGAATCGGCTACGAGGCATAACTGCAGCTTTTGCCTTGGCGGGGACGATTCCTGCACTGGCTGGTTTGGCTGGAGGAGGCTATGGCATTTTCGTATATGGAGATCGGTTTCCATTAGGCCTCTACATTTTTTTAATTATCGCCTTGTTGTTGATGACGTGCTTGGGGCTCCCCCTTATAAATGCTCTAATCCGCTGGGAAATGTTCCGTAAGACCCACTACCCTATGCGCTTCAACCGGGTCGACCGCAAGGTCTACGCCTGGTCCCAGGACATGGGCGTAGTCACCATGAACTGGGACGACATTCATTTTTATCAAAGCAAGGCGTCCGCCTCGGAAGAGCGTCGCGGTATGGGGCGCGAGGAGATACGGGGCTATGTCAAGGACGCAGATGGCAACATTCAGCACCACCTGGTCTTCTTTAAATACGAAGGGGCCAAGATGATGCGTGGTGCGCTGGAAATCTGGGAGCTGGTGCGCCGCTATATGGAGGAGCCTGACGGCCATATCCAGGCCTACCGGGTCGATCAGCGCGTGCTGGCGCTGGAAGGGCGGCGCGAGGGTTTTTTCGACTCCCTGACCCAGGCAACCCGCCTCATGGCTGACTCGCCGATCTTCCAGGTGGTGTTCGCCTTGATGGTCGCCTGGGCCGGTACCGGCCGCATCCTCGCCAAGTGGACCTGCCGGGTGCCGCGCTGGCCGGCCTGGGTCGAGGAAGCCTGCCGGGTGGCGCCGGATGACCCTTACGTGCGCAATCGCCACAACGAACGCCCGCTCAAGGCAAGCGAAGTCCTCTGGCCATTGTTCTGCTTCCTGCTGGGCTGGGCGGAGGCGCTGACAATCTTCTACTTCCTGTTTCGGGGATACTTTTGAGCCGTTTTCCCTCAAGGGCAGGCATTGCCGGTGTGCTGGGCGTAATCGCCATTGCAGCGGCCCTCGCCATCTGGTGGTTTACCGAGGATGCTCTACAGGAGTGGCTGGCCGAATGCGCCTTTGGTGTGCGTGGCGAGTTGGGGTTGGGAACGGCAGCGCTGGAAGGCGAAATGCGGCGCCTCGAGGCCATCACGCAGGAGCAACGCTGACATGCCATCCACGGCCAGGGACTTGTATAATTTATATATACGCGCCAATTGGGGCTTCTCCAGCACCCTATCGAAGATACGGGGCTTTGGTAAGCACAGCCCCTCACTCGCGAAAAAACAGAAAGTGCCGGGTATCGACGCTGGGCGCTTCAATGACTCGGTGATCGCGGTCAACTCCACTTTCTTGGAGGTCGTCGATTCTGGTAATCGGTGGCGAGGCATCCATTCCACCTTCGGACTTATGGGAGCTGGTCCTCTCCTTTTTGGCCTGGGAGTTTTGCTGTATATACTGACGCACAAAAGCGGAGAAATACCCCTCCCTATTATTATTTTTTTTTGGCTTTCTCTTTTTATATTAGTCGTATTGGTTTTACCTGTAGCAACCACCCTTGTTCGCTGGGACATGTTCCGCAAGACCCACTACCCCATACGCTTCAACCGGATCGACCGCAAGGTCTACGCTTGGTCCCAGGATATGGGCGTGGTCACCATGAACTGGGACGATATCCACTTCTATCAAAGCAAGGCGTCCGCCTCGGAGGAGCGTCGCGGTATGGGGCGCGAGGAGGTGCGGGGCTACGTCAAGGACGCAGATGGCAACATTCAGCACCACCTGGTCTTCTTTAAATACGAAGGGGCCAAGATGATGCGTGGTACGCTGGAAATCTGGGAGCTGGTGCGCCGCTATATGGAGGAGCCGGACGGCCATATCCAGGCCTACCGGGTCGATCAGCGCGTGCTGGCGCTGGAAGGAAGGCGCGAGGGCTTTTTCGATTCTCTGGTTCAGGCGACTCGTGTCATGGCCGACTCGCCGATCTTCCAGGTGGTGTTCGCCTTGATGGTCGCCTGGGCCGGTACCGGTCGCATCCTTGCCAAGTGGACCTGCCGGGTGCCGCGCTGGCCGGCCGGGGTCGAGGAAGCCTGCAGGGTGGCGCCGGATGACCCATACGTGCGCAATCGCCACAACGAACGCCCGCTCAAGGCAGGCGAAGCCCTCTGGCCATTGTTCTGCTTCCTGCTGGGCTGGGCGGAGGCGCTGACAATCTTCTACTTCCTGTTTCGGGGATACTTTTGAGCAACCTTAGGGGGAGCCACATGCGGAGAGTGACTCTATTGATGATGCTGTCAGGCGTCGCGTGCGCGTCGGACGACGTGGGGATTGCAGAAAAGGATAGTGGCTTCTGCGGCACGGGGGGAGCGGAGAGAGGAGAAGTGCAATGTTCGACTCCGGCGACGGTGTGATTCTGTTGGGTGACGCCACGACCCATGGTGGCCGGGTAGTCAGCGCCCAGTCCAACTATCAGGTGAATGGCAAGCCGGTGGCGGTGGTGGGCGACAAAGTGAGCTGCCCGAAAAAAGGGCATGGGGTATGCAGTATCGTCGAGGGCCACCCCACCATCACGCTCGATGGCAAGCCGGTGGCCTTTCATGGCTGCCATACCTCGTGCGGGGCGAAGCTAATCTCGTCGTCTAGCAATGTTCATTGTGTTGGATGAATTCACAGGCGGCTGTCGTGCTAGGGCGAGCATTCATGGCTGAGCACGTCAAGGACGTCGCCTTCGTAGGTGAAGTACGAGTAAGAACTGACAGGCTGCTCTTGTAACGTAGGCCAGTGTTCTGACTTGAATTTCTAAATCTGGCAAAGCGGCGGCTGAGGAGGGTGTGCGACGTCAAAATTGTTATGTTATAACTTATCCTTTTCAGGAGAGAGACCCATGTCGGCCAACTCCGAGGCGCAGCAATTGCTGGCCATGCCCGAAGAGGCATACATGAACGCCACCCAGCTCGATTACTTCCGGGGCCGTCTCCTGGCCGAACAGGCCGAGGTGGAAGGGCATCTGGAGGAGGTGCGTAAGGCCATTGGCGACAACGAGCGCAGTGGCGACGACCTCGATCGTGCCGCGGTTGAGGAGGAACTGCGCCTGCTGTTGCGCCAGGCCGACCGCGAGACGCGACTGTTGCGCAAGATCCGCCAGGCGCTGCGACGCATCGAGGAGGGCGACTACGGCTACTGTGCCGAGACCGGTCAGCCCATCGGCCTGCCGCGCCTGCTGCTGAGGCCGACGGCAGAGCTATGCCTGGAGGCCAAGGAGCGCCAGGAGCAGCGTGAGCATCACTACAGCAAATCGAGAGGAGACCAATGATGACGAGTGACCTGTTGCCCGTAACTGTGCTGTCCGGCTTCCTCGGTGCCGGCAAGACCACTTTGCTCAACCATATCCTGGCCAATCGGGAAGGCCGTCGCGTGGCGGTGATCGTCAATGACATGAGCGAGGTCAACATCGATGCCGCCCTGGTGCGGGGTGGCCCTGGCAATCAAGACGGGGAAGTTGCCCTCAATCGAGCCGAGGAGCGGCTGGTCGAGATGAGCAACGGCTGCATCTGCTGCACGCTGCGCGAGGATCTGCTAGTGGAAGTGAGCCGCTTGGCGCGGGAAGGCCGCTTCGATTATCTGGTCATCGAATCGACGGGCATCTCCGAGCCGTTGCCGGTGGCGGAGACCTTCACCTTTGAAGATGAGCAGGGACAGAGCCTCTCCAGCGTTGCTCGATTGGACACCTTGGTCACGGTAGTCGATGGCGCCAACTTCCTCGAGCAGTACTACGCGGCGAAGTCTCTGGCCGAGGCGGGTGAGAGCCTGGGCGAGGAGGATCACCGCAATGTGGCCGACCTGTTGGTCGACCAGATCGAGTTCTGCGACGTGTTGTTGATCAGCAAGACAGACCTGATCGACGAAGCGCGGCTGGCAGAGGTGCAGGCCGTATTGCGCTCGCTCAACCCCGACGCCGAGCTGATTCCCATGGCGCAAGGTCGGGTGGCGCTCGACAAGGTGCTCGATACCGGCCGCTTCAGTTTCGAGCGGGCCCAGCAGGCGCCGGGCTGGCTCAAGGAGCTGCGTGGCGAACACGTGCCTGAAACCCAGGAGTACGGCATCTCGAGTTTCGTCTACCGTGCCAGGCGACCCTTCCACCCACAGAAGTTTCACGACCTCTTGCATGGCGACTGGTTCGGCGGCAAGCTGCTGCGGTCAAAGGGGTTCTTCTGGCTTGCCACGCGGCCGCAGTTTGCCGGGCAGTGGAGCCAGGCGGGCGGTATCGCCCACTACGGCTTCGCTGGCATGTTCTGGAAGGCAGTGCCCGAATCGCGCTGGCCCAAGGATTCAGAGAGTCGGGCTTATATCATGGAGCAGTGGGAAGAGCCTTTTGGCGACATGCGCCAGGAACTGGTCTTCATCGGGCAGAATCTCGACGAGGCCAGGATACGCCAGGCGCTGGACGACTGCCTGATCGGTCCTGCCGAACTGGCGGATGGCCCTGCGGGCTGGGCCTCTCTGTCCGATCCCTTTCCGGCCTGGGAGCACCCTGACAGGATCGGGTAAGGCAGGCATGTCATACCGGTTGTTTAATAAACCGATCTTTGATGAAAGCCGCCGAAAGATAGCAAAAAACTTGCTATTCCGGCTGTAAAGCGTTTCGCTAACCGCCATACTGAGGCTAGGTCCGCTTTAGAAACGGACTACAGGGGAATTACAAGGGAACCAGAGGTGTTCGTCATGCGCTCCTACAACCGACACTACCTCGGTGTGGCCATCTTTTTTCTTCTTTGCTTTCAACTGTTGACAGTCAGTATGGCGCAGGCCAACCCCCGCTACGCGGCCATCGTGATCGATGTCGAGAGCGGCGACGTGCTACATGCGGCCAATGCCGATGCCACTCGCTATCCTGCCTCGCTGACCAAGATGATGACACTCTACCTGCTGTTCGAGGCGCTCGAGAATGGCAGCATGAGCCTCGACCAGGCGCTGCCGGTATCGTCCCATGCCGCTTCGATGCCCGCCTCCAAGCTGTGGCTCGCGGCGGGTAGCACCATTTCGGTCGAGGATGCCATCAAGGCGTTGGTGGTGCGTTCCGCCAACGACGTGGCCGTGGTGGTGGCCGAGGCGCTGGGTAATACCGAGTCGGGGTTTGCGCGAATGATGACCCAGCGTGCCCAGGAACTGGGCATGGCCAGCACCGTGTTCCGCAACGCTTCGGGCCTGCCGGACAACGCCCAGGTGACGACGGCGCGCGATATGGCCACTTTGTCGATTCGCGTGATGCAGGACTTCCCGCAGTACTACCACTACTTCTCGACCCAGAGTTTCACCTACCGCGGCACCACCCATACCAGCCACAATCGGCTGGTGCGCAACTATGCCGGTGCCGATGGACTGAAGACCGGCTTCATCCGCGCTTCGGGGTTCAACGTGGCGACCTCGGCGATACGCGACAATCGCCGTATCGTTTCGGTGGTAATGGGGGGCTTTACCGCCGCCTCGCGCGATACTCACATGTCCGACCTGCTCGACCGTGGCTTCGCTCGGCTCTCCATGCTGCAGCGAGGCGACTGGATCGCTCGGGCCGATGTGCTGGGCGATCGAATGGAATTGCCGGATAGTCCGCCTGCATCGGCTCAGCAGTTGGCGGCTGCCCCGGCGTCGCAGCCTCAGCCGGCCAGCTCCGAATCGGAGCGGCGCTACTCCTTCCAATCGGAGGTGGGAGTCGAGATGGGCTCCGCCGACGATCCGATCCGTGCCCTGATCGCTCAGGCCGATGCGCCGCAACGACGCGCCGGTGGCAACTGGGCGGTACAGGTCGGAGCCTTCAACAATCCCGATCAGGCCCGCTACCTTGCTTCTCGTGCGGCCGACCAACTGGCCAGCCTGCTCAGCGAAGTTCGTGTCTCGGTGGCTGAGTCGGGAGGAGATCAACGCGTCTTCCGCGCCCGGTTGGTCGATCTGCAGGAGAGCGATGCCCACTCCGCCTGCAACAGCCTGCGTGCCCAGGGTATGGACTGCATGGTGGTGGCTCACTACTGAAGCAGCGTTTCAAAGTCATTTCGACAAATGCCATTACGACATCGCCCCGCGGATGCGGGGCGATGTCGCTTCTTCTCATGAGTCGCTCAGGCCAGGGCCGCTTACAGGCTCCGCGGGTGCGTTATTGGCATCGCCCGGGACCGCGAGGTCGGCTATGTTAGGGTGTCGATCCATGCACCAATAAGGGGCAGTTCAACGGGGAGGGGGCATGTCGCCGTCTTTGAAGGGAATTCTTTTCATGTGTGCCGGTGTGCTCTGCCTGGCCATTGGCGATGCCATTGCCAAGTGGCTGGGCGAGGTACACTCGCCGTTGCAAATCATCTTCTTCCGCACTTTGGTTTCGCTGCCGTTGATCGCCGTGCTGGCATACTTCGGTGGCGGATTGACCAAGCTACGCACTCGTCGGCCCGGGGTTCACCTGGTGCGCGGGCTGATTTACACCGGCACCATGGGCTTCTTCGTACTGGGGTTGACCATGCTGCCGCTGGCCGAGGCTACGGCCATCGCCTTTGCTGCACCGCTATTCGTCACGCTGCTCTCGGTGCCGTTGCTCGGCGAGCGGGTCGATCACCAGGTCATGGCGGCTTCGCTGCTGGGCTTTGCCGGTGTGATGGTGGTGGTGCGGCCGGGTGGCGAGGGCTTCCATCCCGGTGCGTTGGTCATGCTGGCCGCGGCGGTTTTCTATGCGCTGCTGATGATTACCTCACGACGCTACGGTGGCCGCGAGCATCTTTGGGCGATGGTGTTCTACATCACCCTGGTGCCGCTGGTGGTCTCTTCCGTCACTCTGCCATGGGTCTGGCAAACGCCCCATCCCTGGCATTGGCTGGGCTTCCTCGGTGCCGGGGTCATTGGGGTGGGTGCCACGGCCTGCATCACCATGGCCTTTCGCTTAGCTCCGGCGGCCATCGCCGCACCGTTCGACTATACCGCCATGCTATGGGCGGTACTGCTGGGTTGGTGGTTCTGGGGCGAGGTGCCCGATGTGTGGGTTTTCGTCGGCAGCGCTCTAATCATCGGTAGTGGCCTGGCGATCGCCTATCACGACCGCCGGACCACGCTGAAGCGTCGCCCCACCTCGTGAGGAAGCACAGCACAAATGCCTGCGCGAGTGAATCGCTGCGTTGCGCGGTGCGCGGAATCCTCACATATACCCCATATGCTCCGGTTCCTGTGCTCCGTGCGCCTTGCGCTTCATCTCGCTCGTCGATTTGTTCAGTGCTTCCCTAAGTGCCCGATCCTCTAGTCTACGTCTGGCTGGTCTGGTTGAGCCTCCAGCGCCGCCAGTGGCGGGCCACCAGGCCATGCTTGGGCGCGGCGAGCAGTGCGACGAGGAAGAGTCCTGAGGCGACCAGTACGATGGCGCCGCCAGAGGCGACGTCCAGCCTGACCGAGAGCACCAGTCCCACCACGGCTGAGATTACGCCGACGCTGACCGAAATCGCCAGCATGGTGGTGAAACGATCGGTGAGCAGGTGGGCCGTGGCGCCGGGGGTGATCAGCATCGCCACCACCAGGATGATGCCGACGGTTTCCAGGCTGGCGACGATGGTCAGCGTCAGCAGCAGGATCAGGCCGTAGTGGATGATGCTGGTGTTGAAGCCCAGCGCCTGGGCCTGCTGCGGATCGAAGGTATAGAGCAGCAGTGGGCGATAGGCCAGCCAGATGACCAGCAGCGCCACCAGGCTGGCCACCAACGTGAGGATAAGCGCCGAGGTCTGCACGCCCAGCACGTTGCCGAAGAGGATGTGCATCAGGTGCGTGCTGGTGGCGATCTTGCTGATGATCACGATGCCCAGCGCAAAGGCGGCGGTGAACATCAGCCCCATCGCCGCATCCGACTTGATGCGGGTGTGCCGCTCGATGGCGCCGATGCCTAGCGAGGTCAGCGCTCCGGTGACGAACGCGCCGATGAAGAACGGCCAGCCCAGCAGGTAGGCGATGGCCACGCCGGGCAGCACGGCATGGGAGATGGCGTCACCGAGCAGCGACCAGCGCTTGAGCACCACGTAGCAGGAGAGCAGCCCGCAGATCGCCCCTACGAGCACCGAGGTGAGCAGGGCGCGCTGCATGAAGCGGTATTCGAAGGGCGCGGCCAGGCTGTCGGGCAGCAGGTTCACCACCATCATCAACAGGGCGGTCAGGGCATCGATCGTGCCCAGCGCCAGGCTTTCAAGCGGCAACACGCGCACCTCCGGGCGATGCTTCGAGGACACCTACCGCCAGGCGCGCCAGCATGGCGTCGCTGAGCATCTCGTCCGGCGAGCCCATGCCGACCAGGGTGCGATTGATCAACAGGACGTTGTCGGCATACAAGCGGGCGCTGGGCATGTCGTGGGTCACCATGATGATCGTACGCCCGGTGCTTCGCTCGCGCTCGAGCGTGCTCAGTATCAACGCTTCGCTGGGTGGGTCTACCCCCGCCAACGGCTCGTCGAGCAGCAGAATCCTGGCCTGTTGTGCCAGGGCGCGTGCCAGCATCACGCGCTTCTTCTGGCCTCCGGAAAGCTCGCCGATGGGACGTGCGGCATGGTCGGCCATGTCGACGGCTTCCAGCGCGGCCTCCACGGCCTGGCGGTGGCTGGGGTTGGCCCACTGTCTCGGTAGCAGCCGCTGCCATAAGGGATCATGGCGCATCAGGCCGTAGCGGCCGGTCAGCACCGTGTCGCGCACCGAAATGGGGAAGTCCCACTCCATGCGCTCCTGTTGGGCCATGTAGGCGATGCTGCCGGCCCTGCGCTGCGAGGCTGGACTCTGGCCCAGTATCTTCAGCTCGCCACGCAGCGGTGCAAGGCTGCCGATCATCAGGTTGAGCAGGCTCGACTTGCCCGCGCCGTTGGGACCGACGATCGCCGTCCACTGCCCTTGGGGCAGCGAGAGGGAAATGTTTTCGAGCACGGGCCGCTGGTGGTAGGCCGCCCACAGCCGGCGTGCTTCGAGCGCGGGATCCGAATCAGTCATGATCGCCTCCCAGAGCTTCGATCAGCTGCGCCACATTGTGGCGCAGCATGGCAGGATAGTTCGGCGCCTCGCCGTCCGGCTCGCTGAGGGAGTCGACATAGAGAGGGCCGGCAATCTGAACCTCGGTTTCATTGGCCACGCTGCGCACGTGACGATCGGAAATGGTGCTCTCCCAGAAAATGGCGGCCGGTTTCCGCTCTTCTATCTTGTCGACGATACGCATGATCTGTCGCGGCGAGCCTTCTTCCTCGGCATTGGTGCCCCAGATGCCGTCGTGCTCGAAGCCGAAGGCATCGGCAAAGTAGACGAAGGCCGCCTCGCTGGTAATGAGCAGGCGCCGCTCCTCGGCCAGTTCGGCAAGAGAGACGTCCAACTCCTCGTGCAGGTCGTGCAGCGACTGGCTCAGCGCCTCGGCGCGTTGCCGGAAGGCTTCGGCATCGTCCGGCCGAGCCCCGGCAAGAGTGTCGGCGATCACCCGGACGTATTCGGCGGCGGCGCGTGGATCCATCCACATGTGCGGATCGGTTTCGCCGGCGAGTTCTCCGGTAGAGATCGGCTGGGTGGCATAGCCGCTCTCCTCTGCCAGGGCGACCAGCGGTACGCCGTCGCCCACGGTGGCTTCGACCTGGCCGATCCACTGTTCGAGGCCATAGCCGTTGTAGAACACGACTTCGGCCCTCTCGAGGGCGATGAAGTTGCTCGGCACCAGTTCCCACTCGTGTACTTCTGCGCCGACCGGTGTCAGCACCGCCACCTCGGCGGCATTGCCCGCTACCTCGCGTACCAGGTCGCCCAGCACGGAAAAGGTGGCCGCCACTCTGAGCGGGGCCTCCTCGGCATGAGTCGTCGTGAACGGCAGGGACAGCGCAAGAACGCTGAGCAGCTTCACTCCCTTGGGAAGGGGCATCGATCGATCTCCTTTAGCGCGGGCCGCCCTTTGTCGCAGGCCGTTGAAGCATGGTTGTTTCGTTTCAGTGAGTTTCTAAGTGTATGGCTAGTATTTTAGCCAAGGTTAAGTTGCAGGATAGTAGAAATTCTCTATCGGGCGCCAGTTGCTGCCCTATCAGGACTTTGGCTATATTGGCGCGATGACCGACTCCCCGAACGATGTGACGCCGGATCGCCTTTGCAAGGCGGATGCCCTGCCGCCCAGCGACCAGCATGCGCAGCAGTACGCTGCCGTGCGCAACGCTCATGAAACCGAGCTTCTCGAAGATTACGTAGAGCTGATCGCCGACCTGCTGGAGCATCAGGGTGAGGCCCGCGCGACGGATATCGCTGCCCGTATGGGCGTCAGCCAGGCCACGGTGTCGAAGACGGTGACCCGACTCAAGGCGCTGGGGCTGGTCTCCAGCAAGCCCTACCGTTCGCTTTTCCTGACCGAGAAAGGGGAGGCGATGGCGGTGATGTCCCACCAGCGACATGCCATCGTACTGCAGTTTCTGCGTGCCCTCGGGGTCAGCGACCGCACCGCGCGTATCGATGCCGAAGGCATGGAGCACCACGTCAGTCAGGAGACTCTGGACATCATGCAGCGCTTCGCTCGCGAGCAGGAGCGCCGCGGCTCCTGAGTCGGTGCCGTGACTGCCCGTCACTCACCATGCTTTCAATCGACGAAGAACGCTTGGGCGGCGGCTTCGGGGTCGGGCTGACCGCAGATCGCCGACACCACGGCCGGCCCCTTGGCGCCAGCCCCCCGCACATTCCCGGCATGCTCCGCCTTGAGCCCGCCAATGGCCACCGCCGGTAGCGGGCTTGCCGCCACCAGAGCGGCCAGGCCGTCGAAGCCCAGCGGTGTGGCGTGGTCACGCTTGGTCGAGGTGGCGAATACCGGTCCGAAGCCGAGGTAGTCGAGCGCAACCGGGTCGAGGCGGGCAAGCTGCGTATGGTTCTGCACCGAGAGGCCGAGAATCGCCCCTTCGCCCAGGGCGCTCCGGGCCACGGCCACGTCACCATCATCCTGGCCGATATGCAGCCCGTCCGCGCCGCTCTCCACTGCCACCGCCAGGCGATCGTTGATGATCAGCGGCACGCCGCTGCCAGCCAGCGCGGCCTTGAGACGGCGTGCCTGATCGATCATTTCGCCATCGGCAGCCTGCTTGTCGCGCAATTGCACGACGGTGACCCCACCACGCACCGCGGCCACCACGGTCTCCACCAGGCCATGGCGGGCGCAGAGTTCGGGGTCGGTTACCAGATAGAGAGAAAGATCGAGAGGCATGGTATCACCGCTGTGATTTGAAGGCCCTTCATCTTACCTGTGCTGACGAAAGAGTTCAGGGCGCGGGGCCGGCGGCACCTAAAAAGCGATCCTGCCAGTAATCGATATGCAGCGGCACGCTGGTGACCTCGCGCCCGCTACCTGGAGCATGAATCATCTGGCCATTACCGCGGTAGATACCGACATGGGTGGCCTTGCGCCGGTCGCCGAAGAACAGCAGATCGCCGGGCTGGGCACGATCGACGGCGGGCAGTGTCCGGTACTGCTCGTCGGCGGTACGCGGAACCTTGATGCCGGCCGAACGATAGGCCATTTCCACCAGCCCGGAGCAGTCGAGCCCCTCCGGCGTATTGCCGCCCAGTCGATAAGGCGTGCCCAAGGCATTCTTGGCGGTGGCGAGTATCAGGGCGCGTTCGATGGAAAGAGCGTCGCTGCGCGGGTCGTGGGTGGCCAGGTCGCGGCTGGCGCAGCCGGCCAGCAGAGTCAGTGCCAGCAGGCAGACCAACTGGCATAAAGAGCATCCAGCGAGATGGCTGAACAGCCTCAGCGTAAGCGGGCTTGACGGGGATGAGGTCGGCATCGGCGGTCGCTCTACGCAGCAGTATTTTTCCTACTTTAGCGCGAACGGGGAGCGTATTGCAGCGGCTGGCGGCTGGAAAAACCTCAAAGCGACCCGCATCATCGAGAGCCCATGCCACAGCCTAAGGTAAGGAGAGAAGCATGAGCTTCAAGGGAGAGCAGTATCCCGGCGTGCAGGTGCCCACGGCGGATTCGCAGGGCTTTCGCCTCAACCACACGATGCTGCGGGTCAAGGATCCAGAGAAGTCACTGGCTTTCTACACGCGAGTGTTCGGCATGCAGGTCATGCGCCGCCTCGATTTCGAAGAGATGGGGTTTTCGCTCTATTTCCTGGCCAAGCTGGATGAAAACGAGCAGGCACCCGAGGAGGAAAGCGAGCGCACGGTATGGACCTTCCGCCAGAAAGGCCTGCTCGAGCTGACCCATAACTGGGGCACCGAGAGCCAGGACGACTTCGCCTATCACGATGGTAATGCCCAGCCCCAGGGCTTTGGCCATATCTGCTTCTCGGTACCGGACCTCGAGGTCGCCGAGGCGTGGTTCGATGCCAACGAAGTGGAATTCGTGAAGCGCTCCGACCAGGGCAAGATGAAGGACGTCGTGTTCGTCAAGGACGTGGACGGCTACTGGATCGAGGTGGTCCAGGCTGATCGCCTGGGAGCGCTGGGCGACTGAGTACCCAGGCTCACGTAAGCAGCGACGCCGCCCATGGGCGGCGTCGGCACTAGAGCTAGAGTAACGGGTCGCGATCACTCCTCGTCGGGCAGGCCGCCGAGCTCCTCGATCAGCGCCTTGTAGCCCTCCACCTGGTCGCGCAGGGTCTGGGTCACTTCGTCTTCGGGGAGGTAGGTCACCGGCATCAGGATGCGCTCTTCGGTGATCTCGATGAAGCGCTCGTCCTGGGTGGCGGCTTCCAGCGCTTCGGCCAGACGCTCGACGTGGGCGTCCGGAGCATCCTTCGGCACCATTACCACGCGGATTTCGGCGGCATTGATGTCGTAGCCAGCCTCCTGCAGGGTCGGTGCATCGGGGAAGGCCACCAGACGATCTTCGGCCAGACTCAGCAGCACCGGCATCTCGCCGGTCTCGGCGTAACCGGAGTGGGTGCCGCCGCTGTAGCCGAAATCGACGTCACCGGAGAGAATCAGCGGCGCCATGCCGGCACCGCCGGAGGTGGGCACGATGCGCAGGTCGAGCCCTTCCTGACGGGCGATGTACTCGATGATCATGCGATCCAGGGCGGTCTGAGTGGCATAGCTGGTGCCCGGGTTTTCCCGTGCGTACTCCACCAGTTCCTCCCAGCTGTCGCCGAAGGGGCGATCTTCCCCTGTCACCATGGCCGACTGGCCCAGGGTCACGCCGGCCACGTAACGGAAATCGTCAAGGTCGTAGGTGGTCTCGGTGGAGAGCGGGCCGAAGGTGATGGTCATCGAGGTGCCGAAGACGAAGGTATAGCCCTCGTCGGTGTTGTTGGCCAGGCGGGCCAGGGCCACGCCACCGCCGGCGCCAGGCTGGTTGACCACGTTGACCGGCTGGCCGAGCTCGTCTTCCAGCACGTTGGCCAGCACGCGGGCCTGGATGTCGGTGGAGCCGCCTGCGCCGAAGCCTACCACCAGCGTCAGCGGCTTGGTCGGAAACTCATCGGCCTGGGCCATGCCGGCTGCACCGAAGGCCACGGCGGAAGAGAGAAGGGCGGTACCCAGCAGTTTCATTTTCATGCGTCGAACCTCGTAGTTACATTGTTGTGGTGGTTAGGTCGGCCAATGCCGGTTTCGGGTTCAACTGCCTGCCGCCTTCAGCCGCTTCTGCCGCCACTGGCGGTAGCTGCTCCAGGCCAGGTGCAGCGTCATCAGCACGGTGAAGACGACGAAGGCCAGAGCGATGGGGCGGTCAAGCAGAATGGCGATGTCGCCGCCGGAGAGAATCACTGCCTGGCGCAGGTTCATTTCCAGCATCGGCGTGACGATGAACGCCACCAGAAAGGTGACGAAGGAGTAGTCGAACTTCTTCAGGAAGTAGCCGAAGATGGCGAAGGCAAATACCGTGACAAGGCCGAATGTGCCGTAGCCCTGTACCTGAATGCCCGCCAGGCAGAGAAAGATCACCACCGGGATCACGATGTGCGGCGGCACGCTGGTGACCTTGGCGAAAATGCGCAGGCCGTACCAGCCCACCGCCAGCATCAACAGGCTCGCCACGATCATCCCCGAGAACAGGGTGAACAGCATCTCGGGATGGTCGCGCAGCATCAACGGCCCCACCTGGATGCCGTGGATCATGAACGCCCCGACCAGCAGTGCCGCCGACACGCTGCCTGGAATGCCCAGGCCGAACAGCGGAATGTAGCTGGCCGGGATCACCGCATTGTCCGCCGCCTCGGCGGCAGCGATGCCGTTTGGATTGCCCTTGCCGAAACTGTCCGGATCCTTGGCGCTGCGCTTGGCCAGGCCATAGGCCATGAACGCCCCTACCGATGGCCCCAGCCCCGGCAGGGCACCAACGAAGGCCCCCACCCCGGTACTCTTGAAGATCGTCGGCAGGGTGCCCTTGAACTCGCGGAAGGAGAGGTTGTCCTGCTTGTCCTTGCCCAGCTTGATCACGCTGGCGCCCCTGTTGCGGCGATACTCATCGAGCTGCACGAACATCTCGGCCAAGGCCAGCGTGCCGATCACCAGCGGCAGGATCGGCACTCCCTCCATCAGCTCGGCATGACCGAAGGTCAGGCGTGCCGCGCCCGTTTCGGGATCGAGCCCCACGGTTCCGAGAATCACCCCCATGCCGCCGGCCGCCAGGCCCTTGAGGAACGAGCCCCCCGCCATACCGGCGATGAACACCAAGGCAAAGATCAGAATGGCCGCCAGCTCATAAGGACCGAACTTGAGCGCCACCGAGGCGAAGGGAATCGCCACCGCAATCAACAGCAGCGTGGCCAGGAGATCGCCGATCACCGAGGCCAACAAGCCCACCTTGAGCGCCTTGCGCGGCTTGCCCGCCCGCGCCATGGGAAAGCCGTCCAGGCAGGTCGCCGCCGACGACGGCTCGCCCGGCGTATTGAGCAGAATCGCCGACACCGCACTGCCCGCCGCGGTGCCTTTGGACAATCCGATCAGAAAGGCGATGGCCGCATAGGCCGACATGTAGAAGGTCAGGGGAATGGCAATGGCGATTGCCACCGCCCGATTGAGACCCGGGATCACCCCCACGATATAACCCAGCAGCACCCCGCCGAGAATGATCGCGATCGACTCGTAGTGCAGCGCCGCGGCAAATGACGCAAGAATGGCATCGAACCCGATCATCTCACACCACTCCGATGCGCATCAGATGCGCCGTTAACCCATACAGCCCGATGGCGGGAATCATCGCCGTCAGCAGCACCACATACCAGCGCCGCTCGCCCAGGACCAGCAACAGCGAGCCGATCAGGAACGGCGCTACCCAGGTCAGCGGGAAACGATCCACCAGCACGATGAAGGCAAGCACGAAGAGAAACGGCCAGGTCTGATGCCACAGATACCCCGGCTTGGGCAGGCGGAAGAACGGCAGGCGCTGGCGGATCAGTGCAATAGCGCTGAGCAGTACCAGGGCCAGGGCGCAAACGAGCATGATCCAGGCGCCGAGAGTGGCCAGGGTACGAGGATGCATGCCGACGGCGAAGCCGCGTCCGCCGTAATGGGGCACGACCCAAGTGAGCAGCAGCACCGCGAAGGTGGCGACGCCCAGGCCGGACCAGAAGTTCATGCGTAATACGGTATGGTTTTCGGTCATTTTATTGTTCGGCGCCGATCCGGTATGAGGGAAGCGGTTGCGTTGGAAAAGGATTGAAACAATTCCAGGCCTGGGTGGGATTTGGCGCTACGTTGCACTCTGATGCAGATTCTGCGAAGGTAAGTGCGCCAGACTGCACCACCCTGCATGGCGCATCGGGAGCCCACATGCACGACGACTTTGTCGCCAACCTTCGGCTGCTATGCAGCTATTACCCCTCGATTGCCGAGGTATGCCGTCGGCTGGAGATCAATCGCGCTCAGTTCAACCGCTACCTGAATGGGCGCTATCGGCCCCGGCATGCCGCCATGCGGCGCCTCTGCGCTTTCTTTGGAGTGGAAGAGCACGAACTCTATCTGCCGCATGAAAACTTCATTTCTCTGGTTCAGGCGGGACGGCTGCTGCGTGAGCCGTCGCGCATGGAAGGCGTCGGCTGGCCGGAGGCGTTATTGCAGCACGGCCGCGAGGGCATGGCTCGCTACCTGGGGCGCTACTTCGAATACTACCACTCAATGGCTCAGCCCGGGCATGTCATACGTACGCTGGTGTGTCTGGAGGAACGGGAGAGCGGCGTCGTCTATCAGCGCACCGAGCGCATGCAGGGTGCGAATCAGGCTCGACCCTGCCACAACCGCTACACGGGGGTCGCGGTCAAGCTCGCCGACCGTATCTTTCTGACCGATTACGAAACTCTCAACGGTTATGAAGTGACCCATACCATTCTGTTCCCGACCTTCCAGAGCCAGGTAACACGGCTGACCGGGCTTCGGCTCGGCGTGGCGGACAATAGCGAGCGCATGCCCTGCTGCGTGCGGGTGCTGTTCGAGCGGATCGATGAGCAGGTGGGGCTGCGCCGGGCGCTGTCGCAGTGTGGCCTGCTCCCTCTCGATGCCCCTGGCCTGGATGCCGCGCTGCTGGCGGCGGTGCGCAACGACGTGGCACCGGGCGAGCCGCATTTCCGGGCGCGGCACCAGCGGGAGTTCTAGGCGAAGGCGTAGACATCCATGGCCAACACCCCATGCTCCACGCTGTGGTGCAGGCGACTGGCTTCGCCGCCCGCGCCCAGCGCCACCAGCAGCGGCTGGAAGTGCTCCGGCGTGGGGTGGTTGCGCCGTGCCTGGGGCGCGGTTTCCCACGCCAGCAGCGCATCGCGTTCGCCGCTCGTCAGCTTGCCGTGTACCCAGTCGGTGAACTCGCCGACCCAGGCCGGCGTCGGTGCGCCCTGCACCTGAATCTCGCTGAGGTTGTGGGTCAGGCTGCCCGAGCCGATCACCAGCATGCCTTCAGAGCGCAACACTGCCAGTGTTGCGCCGATCTCGACCAGCGCCTGATTCGACCAGGTCACTGGCAGCGACAGCGACACCACCGGCACGTCGGCGGCAGGGAACATCAGCGACAGCGGCACCCAGGCACCATGGTCCAGGCCTCGCTCCACCGGCACGGCATTGAGCGTGCGGGCCAAGCGCAGGGCCAGCTCGGGGTCGCCCGGTGCCGGGTACTGGCACTCGTAGAGCTCACGAGGAAAGCCGCCGAAGTCGTGGATGGTCTCGGGTCGCTGGCTGACGCTCACCAGCAGGCGCTCGCTGGCCCAGTGGGCAGAGACCACTACGATGGCCTTGGGCGAAAGACCGGCGCCGAGTTCACGCAGGAAGTCATGGGCCGGCCCTGGGGTGAGGGCCAGCATGGGCGAGCCGTGGGAAATGAACAGGCTGGGCAACATGGCATAGCTCCTTGGCAAAGCTCCTCGAAGGCTGGCGCCGCGGGGCGGCGCCAGGCAGTGGGCCAGTTCAGGCAGAGAGGTCAGGCGAAGCGACGGCTGACGATGAAGCTGCCGCTACCGAGGCCGGCCTGGACCAGCAGGGCGATGATCCAGAATACCGGGAATTCCCAGCCGCCGCCCGGGTTGGAGAAGACCCAGCCGTTGCCGATATGGACCCAGGCGGCGCCGAGCAGGATGGGCACCAGGGCCAGGCTTACCCAACGGGTGTAGATACCGAGCATCAGCGCCAGTCCGCCGCCGACCTCGGCCAGAATAGTCAGGTAGGCAATGAAGCCGGGCAGGCCGAGCGACTCGAAGTAGCCCACGGTGCCGGGCACGGTGAAGACGAACACCTTGAGCAGGCCGTGAGCCAAGGCCATGACGCCGAGTGACACGCGCAGCAGGGCGGTGGCATGGGCTTGAGATTGTGTTTGTGCGGCGTGAGGCAATGAAGCGGCAATCGGGGTAGCGGTGGTTGGCATGGGAAGAACTCCGTTGTTGTCAGGGATGCCTTCACTCTACGCCGCATTTTTATTGGGATAATCATCCTGTTGTGAACAACTTTATTGCGTAATGGGCGACAATCCTATGTCCCGCTCCCATTCGGGTGGATCGCCCCAGGCTTCGGCAAGGTAGTCGAGCAGCCGTTCGACCTTGGCCGGTAGGTGACGTCGCGCCGGGTAGACGCCGTAGATTCCCAGCATGACCGGCTCCTCGTTCTGCAACAGCGGTACCAGGCGCCCCTGGCGGATGCTCTCGGTGATCAGAAAGCTCGGCTGATGGGCGATGCCCAGCCCGGCCTCGGCGGCCTGGGTCAGCACGTCGCCGTTATTGCTCTCCAGCGGACCATGAACCGTGAGGCGCTGCCCGCCGAACTGCCATTCGCTGCCGCCGATAGTGCGATAGCGCAGGCAGTGGTGTTCGGTCAGTTCTGCGAGCGTTCGCGGTTCGCCGAATCGGACCAGATACTCAGGGGAAGCGCACGGCACCAGGCGACAGCGCGCCAGGCGCCGCGCCACCAGGCTGGAGTCGGGCAGGCTGCCGATGCGGATGGCCAGATCGTAACCCTCCTCCAGAAGATCCACGCGGCGGTCGTTGAGATCGAGGCGTACCTCGAGCGCAGGGTGCTCGAGCATGAAGCGCGTGATCAGCGGAGAGAGAAAGCGCGTGCCGAAGGACATCGGGCCGTTGACCCGTAGCCGGCCTCGCACTTCGCTGGTGCCGGCGCCCAGCTCGGCCTCGGCCTCATCCAGCGCTTGCAGGATGCCTTGGACGCTGGCCAGGTAGCTCTCACCGGCTTCGGTGAGGTGCAGCCGCCGGGTGGTACGCTGCAGCAGGCGCACGCCCAGGTGGCTCTCGAGTTCCATGATCAGGCGCGAGATACGCGTGCGCGAGAGATCCAATGTTTCCGCCGCACGGGTGTAGCTGCCGAGTTCGGCGACCCGCGCGAAGGCGGTCATGGCATCCAGCAGGTTCATGGGCCCTCCTCGCGCACCTCAGTAGCCGGTCATTTCCAGATAGCCGATACCCCGATTCTCGCCGCTTTCGGCATCGTAGGCGATCACTTCGCCCTCCCAGTAGGATACGCTGGTGTCCATCCAGCGCTCGGCGTGGGGCGCCTCGACGATCATATCTAACCCGGCGCGAGGGATCTCCAGGCGCCAGCGGGTCGGTACCTCGTGCCCTGCCACGCGCTGGGTGGCCAGCGGCGTCATGGCGATCTCGTCCGGGGCCAGCGCGGTGGGCTCGCCCTCGGGGTCGATCCAGGTGCCGGAGCGGTAGTCGCCGCCATCGGCGCCACCACCGCGCAGTTGGAAAACCATCAGTTTGTGGCCGCTCTCCAGATGCAGCGAGAACCAATCCCAGCCCTGCTGTTCGGGCCCCAGCAGTTGGCTACTCCATTCGCGGTCGAGCCAGCCGCGCCCGCTCACCACGCGGGTCTCGCCGTCCAGGGTGGCCTCGCCCTCCACGCGCCAGAACGGCTGGCTGTAGTAGAGCGAACCCTGGCCGTCGGTGGATTTCTGGCTGAAGCCCGCCACGCCGTGCAGCACCAGCGGCCCCTCGGCGACCAGAGTCAGGTCATAGCCGAAGCCGCCGTGCTCGTCATCCTGGTGAGCCGTCAGCGTGAGCTCGGCGAAGGTGTCGCTTTCGTCATGTTCGACACGGCTGGCCAACTGCCAGTGGTCGATCCAGGCGCGGAAGGGTTCGGCCACCGCGCCCGCCTGGCCGTCGTCCTGCCCGGAATGGCTGCGGGCGAAGCGCTCCGCCACCCGGTGGGTCTCTCCCTGTGAGACCGCCATGTGCGCCATCCACAGCTGGTCGGCGGCCCAGGGGGCGGAGTCGGGGCGTTCGTCAGGAGAAGTGAGCGCCTGACGGAACAGGGTCCACTGCAGGCCCAGCGGCTCGCCGCGTTCGTCCTCGAGGTTGGCGGTGAGGTACCACCACTCGATGCGGTAGTCCGGGTGGGCGGCGTGGTCCTCGGGGAAACTCAGGCGGATGCCCTCTTGGGCCTGGGAGAAGTCGCCGGCTTCCTGACCCAGCCCGGCGAAACCGGCGGTCTCGCCGGGTGGCGGCTCCTCGCTGCAGCCCGCGAGCCAGAGCGCGACCAGCAGCGCTGATAGAGTGCTGCAACGGATCATGTGGACTCCTCCGCCAGCAAGGCTCGGGGCGGCGTGCGCCACAGCTTCACTGCCGGCAGCGCTGCCGCCACCAGGGCCACGCCCACCGCAGTGGCCAGCGTCAGTGCCATCTCGCCGGGGAAGACGTACAGCGGCAGGCGCCAGCCGAAGGCCGCCACGTTGATCACCGCCACCAGCCCCCGTGCCAGCAGCGTGCCCAGTGGCAGTGCCAGGGCACCGACCACGAAGGCAGAACCGCCGAGCTGCGCCAGCTGAACCGTCACCAGCCGCTGGCGCGGCACGCCGAGCGCCCACAGCGGTGCCAACTGAAGGCGACGCTCCCGGGCCTGGGCCAGCAGGCTCGCCAGCAGCGCCAAGGCGGCTACCGCCAGGGTCAGCGCGGAGAGCGCTCGGGTGATGGTGAAGGTGCGCTCGAAGATGCCGGTGGCGATGCGCTTCACCTCGCGCTGGTCCACCAGCTCGTCGCCGCCGATGGCGAAGTGCTGGCGCAAGCCTGCTCGCAGCGCGGCTTCGTCGCCGCCCGGGGCCAGCACGATACCGATGGAGCCCGGCGGGGCGGCGAAGCGGCTGGCAAGCTCCGGCGTGGCCAGCAGCACTTCGCCACGGGTATTGCCGTAGTCGGGGTAAACGGCGGCCACCGGTAGAATCGCTTCTCTACCCGGCGCCGACAGGGTGATGCGGTCGCCCGGGGCGAGCCCCTCGGCGATGGCGAGCTGCTCGTTGACGAAGGCCGCCTCGCCCGCGGCGAAGGCCTGCCAGGCTTCGTCGCGGCCGGCCCGGGTCGCCAGCAGTGGCCAGCTCGGCAACAGCGACGCGCCGGGGGTGATGCCATAGACACCTACCGGCAGGGCTCGTTCGTGCGCGTCAGTGCCTCGTTCCACGGCCACCAGCGTGGCCTCGCTGCGGCGGGTGGGTAGCAGCTCGACGACCTCGCTGTGTTCGGCCAGCCAGGTGTAGATGTCGTCGTGCTGCTCGGTGGGTGGGCGCAGGTAGAAGTCCGCCACTAGGCGCTGGTCGAGCCAGTCGAGAAAGGTCAGGCGAAAGCCGCCGACCATGCTGCTCACGCCCAGGTTGGCGGAGAGCGCGATCAGCAGCGCCATCATCGCCAGCGCCAGTCGCGGCAGTTGCAGCTGCAGATCGGCCAGCGCCCACTGGGCCAAGGGGCGGCGATGCAGCAGGTGAGCCAGCCCGGCCAGCAGCAGGGCGATCAGCGGCGGCAGCCACAGCGCGCTGGCCAGCAGCAGCGCGGCGACCAGGCCGAAGCCGGCCAGCAGCCCCTCACCCGGCGGCTGCCAGGCGAGCCACAGCCACAGGGCCAGGCCGCCCAGGGCCACGATGCCACCCGCCATGCCCATGAACCGCAGCTGACGATGAAAGCCGCTGCGCCAGGCCTGGGCCTGGCCCAGGCCCAGCACGCTCAAGCGGGCCGCTCGCCACAGCACGCCGCTGCCGGCCAGCAGCAGCCCGCCCAGGGTTACGGCGAGCCCGCCGAGCCAGTAGTGCCACGGTAGGTTGAGGGTGACCGCCACGTCGGCGCCGTAGAGGCTGCCCAAGGTGGCCGCCACGTCGGGCTGCAGTACCCGGGCCAGCCACACACCGCTGACGATGCCGGCCAGGGCGCCGATGATGCCCAGCAGTAACAATTCCAGGGCGAGCAGGCCGACCAGCCCGCGCCCTGACACCCCCAGGGCGCGCAGCGTTCGCAAGAGCCCCAGACGCTGCTCCAGGGCCAGGCCCAGCGCCGCCTGCACGATGAACAGCCCCACCGCTAGGGCCAGCAGCGCCATGGCGGTGAGGTTGAGGTGGAAACTCTCGGTCAACTGACCGGGTGAGACCAGCGTGGCCGCCCGGGTCAGTACCAGCCCCTCGGGGGCCTGCGCGAGCGCCTCAGGGGCGGTGACCAGGCGGGTGAGGCGCTCGCCGCTGTCGAGCAGCGATGCGGCGGCGGCGATGTCCATCACCAAGGTATCGGGAGGCAGCATGGGGGCCAGAGTCAGTGGCGGCAGCCGGGCCTCGACCAGGCCGGCCAGACGCGGCTCGGCGCCAGGGGCATCGCGGTGGCTCACCCCCAGCGCCGGCAGGGTATCCGGGGCGACGCGGGTTTGCCACGGAGGGGTGAGAAAGTCGGTGAGTTCACCTGGGCTTGAAGATGTGTTACCCGCCGTGGCGAAGGGGGCATCGCCGGGCAGGGTGAAGGGCTCGATGCCGATCACCGTCAGTTGGGTACCGTCCGGCGCCTCCAGTGTGCCCTCCAACAGCGGCGAAACGGGTAAGCCGGCGCGGCGCAGGCGCAGGTAGTCGTCGCGGGTCAGTGGCTCGCCGTCGCGGCGCTCCAGGCGGTCGAGCCCGGTGGTGAACAGCGCCTCGGCGCGGGCGTAGCTATCGCGGGCCGAGGCGTTGATCGCTTGTACGCCGCTCCACAGGGCGCTGGCCACCCACAGCCCAAGCAGCAGCATGGCGAGCTGGCCGGGGTGACGCTTGTAGTGGGAGAGCAGGGTGGCGAAGGCGGTCAGCATCAGCGGCGGCTCGGCTCCGGTTCCGTGGACCCCGATTCCGTGAGCCCCGATTCGGAGAGAGAATCCAGTCGGCCGTGGGTGAGGCGCAGGCAGCGATCCAGCGGTGCCGCCACCTGGGCGCTGTGAGTCACCATCAGCAGGGCGCTGCCGGCCTCGCGCACCAGTTCCAGCAGCAGGGCCAGCACCTCGCCGGCGGTGGTCTCGTCGAGGTTGCCGGTGGGTTCGTCGGCCAGCAGCAGGGCGGGGCGTGGCGCCAACGCGCGGCCGATGGTCAGGCGCTGCTGCTGGCCGCCGGAGAGCTGCTCGGGGTAGCGCCGTTCCAGGCCGGCCAGGCCCAGCCGCTCAATCAGATGCGATGACCACTCGGGCGTTTCGCGCCTGGCCAGCCGCGCTTGCAGACGCAGGTTGTCGCGCACGTTCAGGCTCGGCACCAGGTGGAACTGCTGAAACACCAGGCCCAGGGTGTCGCGGCGTAGCCGGGCGCGGGACGGTTCGTCCAGCGCGGAGATCGAGCGGTCGGCAAGGAGCACCTCGCCGCTGTCCGGCAGGTCGAGTCCCGCCGCCAGGTGCAGCAGGGTCGACTTGCCGCTGCCGGACTCGCCCATCAGCGCCAGGCTCTCGCCGCCGCGCAGATCGAGATCGACGCCCTCCAGCACTGCAAGCGGCCCCTGGGGCGTGGCGTAGGTCTTGTGAACCTGGCGGAATTCGAGCATGGCGGCTCCCGTCGACATTGCAGCGATGATGCCAGGGTTGCAGAGTATCCAACCAAGGCAGCGAGTAACTTACCATGAGCTCGCGGCCCGATGTCGCCAGGCCGAAGCCGGAGGGAGGCGAGCGTGACCGTCACGGTATCCATGCATTTCGTCAACGAGCTGTTCCGCGGGGTGCCCGAGAGCGAGGCGGCCCGCGAAGGTTATCTCGCTCGTGCAGGCATTTCGCCGTTCCTGCTCACTGCGCCCCATGGGCGGGTGACCGTGGAGCAGTTCGCTACGCTCTACCGGCTGCTGGTCAACGCGTATGACGACGAGACGCCGGGCTTCTTCGCCCGGCCGCTGCGCAGCGGCACGCTCAAGCTACTGTGCCTGAGCGTGCTGGAGGCGCCCACGCTGAAGGTGGCACTGCATCGCTACACGCTGTTCTTCCGCATCGTGCTGGATGACTTCGGCTATGAGTCTCGCGTCGAGGACGGGCTGGCGCGGGTGGCGCTGGTGGAGCACCGTCCGCCCGCGGGCAGCCGCATCCTGGTGCACGAGCTGATGCTCAAGTTGTTCCACGGTATCGCTTCGTGGATGGTCGCACGCAAGATCCCTCCGGTGATGATGGAGTGCGCCTACGCGCAGCCATCCCACAGCGCTGACTATCTCTACTTCTATCCGGGCAAGGTGAGCTTCGAGCGCGAGCAGACCGCCATCTACTTCGATGCCGCCCTGCTCGAGCAGCCGATCCGCCAGACCAAGAAGCACCTGGGCGCCTTCCTGCGCCGGGCGCCGGCCGACTGGTTCTACGTCTCCTTCGAGGATCGCGTGGTGTCGCATCGAGTGCGCGAGCACCTGGCGCGCCATCTGGCCACCTCAGGTTCGGTGCATGACGTGGCTCGGGCGCTGCACATGTCGGTGCGCACGCTGTCGCGGCGGCTGGCCACCGAGGGCACTCACTTCCAGGCGGTGAAGGACGAGTTTCGGCGCGACTTCGCCATCCAGGCCCTGACCCGCAGCGAGCGGCCGCTGCTAGCCATCGCCGACGAGCTGGGTTTTCAGGACCTGGCCTGCTTCAGCCGTGCCTTCAAGGGCTGGACGGGCAACTCGCCCGCCGCTTACCGGCGGGCGAGTACAAGGCTGCCCCAGAGCGCCTGAACCCGCGCCGTCAGGCCGGCTCGACCTTGGCCTGATCCCGTGCCAGCTCCTCGCGCCGGGTCATGCGGCGATAGAACAGCGTGGCGATAGTGGAGTTGATAACGATGAACAGCGAGTACATCACCGGCATCAGCAGGGCCAGCTGCTGGGTTTCATCGGCGAAGGTCATGATCACGATCAGCGCCGCCAGCGGACCGTTCTGAATGCCGGTTTCCAACGACACTGTTCTGGCTTTCTGCGGATTCAGCCGCAGCGCGCGGGAGAACAGGTAGCCGAAGGTGAAGCCGATCAGGCCGATCAGAATGACGGCGACATAGACCTCCCAGCCGGTCTCGACCAGCAGGCGCCAATTCCTGGGTACCCAGGTGACCACCAGGAAGAGGATGACGATCGCCCCGAGGATGCCCCCCATCAGCTCGATGACGGCGCCGACGTTGGAGTTCCTGCGCCGCAGCCACATGCCGATGAGGGTAGGGATCAGCAGCACGAAGAGCAGCCGGGCGATTTGGTCCGGCGGTATGCGGAAGGCGTCGTCGATGCCCTGGGTGTAGAGCTCCATCAGCAGCGGCACCATGATGAAACCGGCCAGGGTGGAGCAGATGGTCATCATGATGCTCAAGCTGAGCAGGCTCTTCGAGAAATAGGCGAAGATGTTGGACGTGGTGCCGCCGGGCATGCAACCCACCAGTATCAGGCCCACCGTTTGTTCGGGGGTCAGGTTCAGTACCCGCGACAGCAGGAAGGCGATCAACGGCATCAGCATGTACTGGGAGGCGAACCCCACACCGACGGCCTGCGGGTGGCGCATGGCCAGCCTGAAGTCCTTGAAGGTCAGCGACGACCCCATGCCGAACATGATGATCACCATCATGAGGGAGAGCAGGGTCTCTTCCAATGGGCTCAGCATTCGTTATGCTCCAGCATTTGTTGTTATCAGATCCGTTACGCGACCGATGAGGGGGTACCGCCAGTGGCGGCGGCTCGCACTTCCTTGCGCAGTACCTTGCCGACGGGGGTCTTGGGCAGCTCGTCCCAGAACACCACCTTTTTCGGCACCTTGTAGCCGGCAAGCTCCTGCTTGCAGTGGGCGATGACATCCTTCTCGCTGATGCCTTCTTCGCGCAGCACCACATAGGCATGCACGGCCTCTCCGGTCTGGGCGTCGGCAACGCCGATCACCGCTGATTCCTGTACCTGGGGAATACGGGCGATGCAGTCTTCGACTTCATTGGGGTAGACGTTGAAACCGCTGACCAGAATCATGTCCTTCTTGCGGTCGACGATGCGGAAACGGCCGTCTTCGCTCATGACACCAATATCGCCGGTGTAGAACCAGCCATCCTTGAGAGCGTTGGCGGTCTCCTCGGGGCGGTTCCAGTAGCCCTTCATCACCTGCGGCCCACGCACGATGATTTCTCCCGGTTCACCTACCGCTACCGGCTCGTCCTGATTATCGACGATGCGCACGTCGGTATCCGGAGCGGGTATGCCGATGGAGTCCGGGCGCTCCTGGCCAATGGGGTTGAAGCAGATCACGGGGGAGGTTTCCGTCAGGCCGTAGCCTTCGACGATGGGGCTGCCCACCACGCTGTGCCAGCGCTCGGCGACCGCCTTGTGCAGTGCGGTGCCGCCGGCCAGCGCCACCTTCATGGAGCGGGGCGGATAGACGGTAAACCATTCTTCGTTCAGCAGGGCGTTGTAAAGCGTGTTGACGCCCGAGATCCAGGAGATGTCGTAGTTGTCGAAGGCGCGCTGGCAGTTCTGGATCGGCCGTGGATTGGGCACTAGAATGTTGTGCGCGCCCTTGTGGTAAAAGGCCAGCAGGTTCACGGTGAAGGCAAAGATGTGGTAGATCGGCAGCGCCGTCAGGATGCATTCCTTGCCGGGCTCGATGTGACTGCCGGCCACCGAGTCGACCTGCTCCAGGTTGCTGATCAGGTTGCCATGGGTCAGCTCGGCGCCCTTGCTGACCCCGGTGGTGCCGCCCGTGTATTGCAGCAAGGCGGTATCCGCACGGGTCAGATGCTGCCAATACGCGCGAACATCGATGCCGGCGGTCTTCGCCTGGCGCCCTTTCGTCAGGGCCTGATCGATGCTCTCGACATCCAGCCGGTGCTTGGGAATCACCCGGTTCCAATACTTGAGCACCAGTTGCAAGACCCCTTTCACCATGGGCGGGAACCACTGGGCAATGGAGGTGACCACCACCTGCTTGATCCCCGTCTGCTCGATGATCGCCTCCAGCTTGTCGACGAACATGTCGACGATGACCAGGGCCTGGGCGCCGCTGTCGTTGAACTGATGCGCCATCTCTCGCTTGGTGTAGAGCGGATTGACGTTCACCAGGATGCAGCCGGCCTTGAGAATACCGAAGGCCACCACGGGCAGCGTCAGGCAGTTGGGCATCTGCACGGCCACGCGGGTGCCGGCTTCCAATTGGAGACATTCGCGCAGGTAAACGGCGAAGGCATCCGACATCTCTTCCACTTCGGCGTAGGTCAGGCGGCCGTTCATGCCGTTGGGCATGCAGGTGGTGAAGGCGAGTTGCTGGCTGTAGGTCTGCCCGGCCGCCTGGATGAGTGCCGGCAGGCTATCATGAAGGTGATGGCTGGCGGCGGCTTCACCGGTGTCAGGGCGGACGGCAAGGTAATGGCTCATCCAGGGTTTGTTATCGTAATACTGAACGTTCGACATGAATGGCCTCTCGTGGGTGGTCTGGCTGCTGCGCAGGGCAGTCGCTCCTGCTCTGAATACAGCGACTCAGACCTTTTTTATTACCTTCGTACAGTATTCAGCTCTGCTGCAATGCGATATGGATATATTGAACGTTTAGAAAGAATCGCACAGATGTCCGGAAATCGGAAAGGCTGAACTCTCACGAGGCAACACCTCGTTGTTAGATACCAATAGAAAGCGGTAGTAGGTACGTCATCCTGCCGAGCCGGTTTGATAGTTAGCGGACGAATTAACCTGAAGCGCCTTTTCGAAACGCATACGGTGATTTGCCGGTCCAGCGCTTGAAGGCCCTGCGGAAATTCGCGCTGTCGCTGAAGCCCAGCCTCGCCGCGATATCTTCAGTACTCATTTTCGTTGCCTGAAGGTACTCGGCTGCCAACGTGCAGCGAGCATCATCCAGGATTTCCCGATAGCTCGTTCCCTCTGCGTCCAGCTTTCTTCTCAGGGTACGTGTGGTGATGCAGAGCAGATTGGCGACGGCCTCCATGCTGGGAAAGCTGTTCGGCGACATCATCAGGATCTGATAGACCTCCCCTGTGATTCCTGAAGAAATCTTGGTTTGGCCGAGGAGTTGGTTGCAGGTCTCCTGGAGTAGTTTGATGGAGAGCTGGTTACCCAGAAGGGGCGACTGATCGAGAATTTCCTTGGGATAGTGGATCTCGCTCGTCTCTTGGTCGAAGTAGCAATCGCAGCACAGGTACCTTTCATGAATTTCCGTGATGTCGGTTCCCGGATAGGAAAGCAGAGCTTTCATCGGCGTCAAGCTAGGACCCACTGCGTCACGGATGTGAATGACGTTCTGAGCCAACTGTTGCTGTATCAAGAAATTTCGTGTCTTGGTATTGGTAATGTAAGAGTAGGCTTCCCTGAACTCGAAAATGGCTGCCTCTTCAGTTTCACGCCAGGTCATATGCATTGTCGGCGTGGCCAACGGATGATATTTCACACCGAAATTGAAATAGTCTCTTATAGTCGGACTCGTGAGCAAGGCGTAACCGTACATGCCGTAAGCGGTCAAATGTAGCCTGGCGGCCGTTTCAAACGGGGTCGAAAGGTTGGCGCCTGCCTCGATGACGTTGGTGCAGGCATCGATGTACTGCTTTATCGAGACCAGTGTGGCGGGGTCCGTGAGCGCTTCCTGACTCAAGCCCAGGCCCCTCAGTACCTCCTCGGCCGGAATGCCTTGTTCTGCCACAGCTCCCACCAAAGCGGCAATTTTGTACGGAGCATAAATTTTTTGATTCAAGAGGTTGGATTGAAAACCGGGCATGTAGAGCCTCGTCAAGAATGTCCGAAAAAGACCTCATGAAGACCGGTTTCGACCTTCCGCTAGCCTAGAATACCTTTGTAGAGTAGCCCCAGACAATATGGCTCCCCAGCTCTGCAAAACGGGCTTGCCGCGAAGTGCCTTGAGGTGGGAGGTGTTGTCGCCGCTCGTTAACGGGCGCCTTCTTGTGCATGTATGCCAAGGAGGAATCTGAAAACAACTATTAGATTTCTCAAAAATCAGCCTGTTGGCTGAGTTTTCGAAGGAAAATAAAATGAAATACCAGCACGCTATTCTTACCGCCAGTTTTGCTATCCTGACCTCCCTTGGCACTAGCGCTCAAGCCCAGCAAAGCTGGACCATGACCTCCACCTGGCCAGACAGCATCGATGCAGTCAAGATCGATCGACACTGGGCCGAATTGGTTAATAAGCTGGCCGGTAATGAACTGCAAATTGAGTTTTTTGCCGGTGGAACACTCATGCCAGGTACGGAGGTGTTCGACGCCACCGAGACCGGTAGTATCGAGGCGGCTGGCGACTGGCCCGGCTACTGGGCCGGCCGCAACCCCGCCTTCTCGCCGCTGGCCACCACGACCAGCCTGTTCAACGCCGTCGACTACCTGAACTGGATCCAGCAATGGGGAGGCCGGGAACTCTATCAGGAGATATACGGACAATTTGGCTTGGTTTACCTTCCTTATGGAATATTGAATAACGAATCCGGCTTCATGGGCCGTACTCCTATTAAGAGCCTGGCCGACCTGGACGGCAAGCGCCTACGTATTGCTGGCCGTGATCAAGGGCGTGTCTTGGAACAACTGGGCGGCTCCCAAGTGACGCTTGCCGGCGGTGAGGTTTACCAGGCCATCGAACGTGGCGTGGTCGATGCTGCTGAGTTCTCTGCTCCGGGCATTGACTATAGTGTCGGTTTGGCTGAAGTTGCGGATTACTGGGCCACACCGGGATGGCATCAATCAGCCACGGTGTTCGGCGTGATGATCAACCAGGATGCTTGGGATGCGCTCTCCGAGGAAACCCAGGAGAAGCTGAAGATCGCCGCCGATGCCACCATGGCCTGGTCGCTGGCCTGGTCCGAGCGCCAGTCGACCGAGGGTACGGTCAAGTTCCGGGAAGCCGGGGTAGAGATCTCCACCTACGGCGCAGAGGATATGGCGCGTATCCAGGAAATCACCAACGAGGTGATCGTGCGCGGTGCCTGCGAGCACCCGGACCATGCCAAGGTCTACCACTCCATGATTAGCTACCTGCAGCACTACGCCAACTGGCGTGATGTTTCCGTGCCCTACAACATGAGCCGCAGTTTCGACAACCTGCCCGACCTCGAAGCCATCGAAGCCTGTCTGTAAGGCGCTCCTCACGTCGCCCCGGTGCCTGGCCGGGGCGTTTCAGTCCTGAGGTCGGAGACTTGACCCATGAATGCGATTGCCAAGGCGATCGACACGCTCAACGAGGTGTTCGGGCGAGTCATCGCACCGCTGATCGCCATCATCACCCTGGTGGTGCTCTACGATATTGCCCTGCGCCTGTTCACCGGGCGACCGAGCGACTGGGCCTTCGACATCACCAAGATGCTGTTCGGCGCCCATTTCATGCTGATGGCCGCCTACGCGCTGCGCCATCATGCCCACGTCGAGGTCGATGTGCTCAAGCGCCTGTTGTCGCGCAAGAAGCAGGCAGTACTCGACCTGCTCGGTTACCTGATCTTCTTCGTCCCCTTCATCTGGATGATGTTGACGCTGGGCTGGAGCTTCTTCATGCGCTCCTACAGCCGTGGTGAAACCACCTATGGTGTGGTCTCCATTCCCGTTTATCCCGTGAAGGGGGTGATCGTGCTGGCGGCGGCGCTGATCCTGCTGCAGGCCCTTGCCATCGTCATCCGCGCCGTTCGTCAGCTCCGGGAGGAAGCCGCATGAACCTGAGTCCGGAAATGCTGACCCTGGTGATGTTCGGCGGCCTGCTCGTCGGGCTGTTCATGGGCCATCCGCTGGCCTTCGTACTGGGCGGCGTCGCCGTCGTCGGCGCCTATCTGGGGCCGGGCGAGCGTGTGCTCGGCACCATCATCAACAATATTTATGGCAACGCCATGGACAACTACGTCCTGGTGGCCATCCCCCTGTTCGTGCTGATGGCGCGCTTCCTCAACGACTCAGGCGTCACCGAGAAGATGTTCGAGGCGATGCGCCTGCTACTGGCCAATCTCCGCGGCGGCCTGGCGCTGACCGTGGTCATCGTCTCGGTGCTGCTCGCCGCCACCACCGGCATCGTCGGCGCCTCGATCGCGGTGATGGGCATGATCGCCCTCGCGCCCATGCTCAAGTATGGCTACAACAAGGAACTCAGCACCGGTGTGATCATGGCCAGCGGCTGCCTGGGCATCCTGATCCCACCCAGCATCATGCTGATCCTGATGGCGAGCTATTCGCCGGTGTCGGTGGGGGCGCTGTTCGCCGGCGCGCTGGTGCCGGGACTGCTGCTCGGCGCCATGTACGCCCTCTACGTGCTGGTGATCTGCCTGGTCAAGCCGGCCTATGGTCCGCCGGTACCCGCCGAGGAGCGGGCCAACGTCTCCACCGGCGAACTGCTGGCCATGCTGGCCAAGTACGTGCTGCCGCCAATGACCCTGATCCTCGGTGTGCTCGGTGCGCTGTTCACCGGCATCGCCACCGCCACCGAGGCCTCGGCCATTGGCGTGGGGATCGCCTTCCTGCTGTTCCTGATCTTCGGTGACCGCAAGCTCACCACCTGCTTCAGGACACTGATCGATGCCAGCAAGACCACCGCCATGGTGATGCTGGTGCTGGTCGGCGCCACCGCCTTCACCGGGGTGTTCTCCCGCGGCGGGGGCATGACGGTGATCAGCGAACTGGTCATGGCGATGCCCGGCGGTACCACCGGGGCACTGATCCTGATGCTGTTCCTGGTCTTCCTCCTGGGCATGTTCCTCGACTGGACCGGCATCGTGCTGCTCAGCTTCCCGATCATGCTGCCGATCGTCGCCGACATGGGGGTCGACGTGCTGTGGTTCGTGGTGATGGTGGCGGTGGTGCTGCAGACCTCCTTCCTCACCCCGCCGTTCGGCTATGCGCTGTTCTACCTCAAGGGCGTGGCGCCCAAGGGGGTCGAGATCATCGACCTCTACAAGGCGGTGATTCCCTTCTGCGCGCTGATCGTGCTGGCCTGCCTGCTGATGGCGTTCTTCCCCGTGCTGATTACCGGTCTGCCTTCCTTGTTGATGGACAGATGAATCAGATCGGTCCTGAGATGAAATGGAGTAAAAAACAATGAAAGTCATCGATAGCTTGATTCCACGCCCTGGCCTCAGGGTGCTGATCACCGCAGGCGGCAATGGCATCGGCTTGGTCATGGCCCAGGCCTTTTACGAAACGGGCGCCCGGGTGCACGTCTGCGATATCGATACCCAGGCGCTGGCTGCGCTGCCCGAGGGGATCAGCCACACCGTGGCCGATGTCAGTCAGGAGGCCGACATCGAGAAGTTGTTCCAGGATGTCGCTGGGCTGGGTGGTCTCGATGTGGTGATCAACAACGCCGGCATCGCCGGGCCGACTGCCGGGATCGACGAGGTCGACGACGAGGCCTGGACCCGTACCATCGACATCAATCTCAACGGCCAGTACCGGGTCGCCCACCGGGCCGTTCCGCTGCTACGCGAGAGCCAGGGCGTGCTGATCAATATGTCTTCGGTGGCCGGTCGCCTGGGGCTCGCCTATCGCACGCCCTACGCGGCCAGCAAGTGGGCCATCGTCGGCCTGACCAAGAGCCTGGCCTCCGAGCTCGGCACCGAGGGAGTGAGGGTCAACGCCATCCTGCCCGGTATCGTTCGCGGGCCGCGCATCGAGAGAGTCATCGCGGACCGGGCCGCCAAGTGCGGGCTCAGCTACGCCGAGATGGAGAAAGAGTATCTCTCGGGGGTGTCCATGAAGCGCATGGTCGAGCCCACGGATATCGCTGCCATGGCGCTGTTCCTGTCCGCCCCCGCCGGCGCCAACATCTCGGGTCAAGCGCTGAGCGTCTGCGCCAACGTCGAATCGTTGTAAACGACACCTCCAGGTAGCGCCTGAACGCTGGCACCGGAATTCCCGGTGCCAGACGGCTCGCCTGTGCCTTATTACGACGCTCCCGATGGCCCATCGGTGCTGCACCGAATGCTTCTGGACCTGACATAGCTGGAGAGATTAACCATGGCATCACAACGCAAGGTCATCATCACCTGCGCCCTGACCGGCGCGATCCACACCCCCTCCATGTCGCCGCACCTGCCGGTCACCCCGGAGGAGATCGCCGAGGCAGGTATCGCTGCCGCCGAGGCCGGCGCCGCCATTCTCCACCTTCATGCACGTGATCCGTACAACGGCAAGCCTACCCAGGACCCTAGCGTTTTCGAACGCATCCTGCCGCGCATCAAGAAGGCCACCGACGCCGTAGTCAACCTTACCACCGGCGGCAGCCCGCACATGAGCGTGGAGGAGCGCATGCGGCCGGCCATCGAGTTCAAGCCCGAACTTGCCTCGCTCAACATGGGTTCGATCAACTTCGGCCTGTTCCCCATGTTCAAGCGCTATGAAAGTTTCCAGCACGAGTGGGAGGTGGAGCACCTCGAGAAGAGTCGCGACCTGGTGTTCAGGAACACCTTTGCCGATATCGAGAAGACCATGACGCTGGGCGCCGGGAGCGGCACTCGCTTCGAGTGCGAATGCTACGACATCGGCCATCTCTACAACCTGCGCAATCTCATGGATCGCGGCTTCATCGACGGGCGCGTCTTCGTGCAGAGCGTGTTCGGCATCCTGGGCGGTATCGGCCCGCATCCGGAAGACGTGCTGCATATGCGGCGTACCGCCAATCGTCTGTTCGGTGATGGCTACGAATGGTCCGTGTTGGGCGCTGGCAGCAACCAGATGCGCATTGCCGCCCAGTCTGCCGCCATGGGCGGGCACGTGAGGGTAGGCCTAGAGGATTCGCTGTGGCTCGCGCCGGGCAAGCTGGCCGAGAGCAATGCCAGCCAGGTGGCCAAGGTGCGGGAAATACTCGAAGGACTCTCCTTCGAGATCGCGCCCCCCGACGAGGCGCGTGAATTGCTGCAGTTGAAAGGCGCCGACAAGGTCGGCTTCTGACAAGACGACAGGATGAAGAAGCACATGAAAATCAACGACGAGGTCATTGTGATCACGGGTGGCGCTCGCGGGCTCGGCTATGCCATGGCGCAGTGCCTCGGCAGCCAGGGCGCCACAGTCGCGCTGCTCGACAGAAGTGCGGAAACCCTGGACGAGGCGGTCTCTTCGCTGGTGGCGCAAGGCATCACTGCTCACGCCTTTCAGTTGGACGTTGCCGACGAATCATCGGTAGTCGAGGCATTCGCCGATGTCGCTCAGCGGTTGGGGCCGGTAGCAGGCTGCGTCAACAACGCCGGCATCACTGACGACGCGTTGCTGCTCAAGGTGGAGGACGGGGCGGTTACCAAGCGTATGTCATTCGAATCATGGCAGCGAGTGATCGACGTGAACCTGACCGGCGTCTTCCTGTGCGGACGTGAAGCGGCGACGCAGATGGTCGAAGCGGGGCGCGGGGGTGTGATCGTCAACATCTCGAGCATCTCCCGCGCGGGCAACATGGGCCAGAGCAACTACGCGGCGGCCAAGGCTGGAGTGCATGCACTCACGGTGACCTGGGGCAAGGAACTGGCCAGGTACGGCATTCGTACGGGCACGGTGGCGCCAGGGTTCATCGAGACGCCCATGACAGCCGCCATGCGTCCCGACATGTACGAGAAAGTGGCAGCCAGCGTGCCGCTGAAAAGACTGGGCGACGCCGACAACATCACCCAGAGCGTGGCGTTCATCTTTGACAACGACTACTTCACCGGACGAATCATCGAGTGTGACGGTGGCTTGAGGCTTTGACATGCACGCCTCCCGTGATTCTCCCGGTGCCGTCTTTCCTGTCAGGTGCGCTCAAGCAGAAGGGCGATGCCCTGGCCGCCGCCGATGCACAGCGTGATCAGTCCGTAGCGGCCGCCGGTGCGTTCCAGCTCGGCCAGCGCCTTGATGGTCAGGATCGCGCCGGTGGCGCCGACCGGGTGGCCCAGCCCCACGGCGCCGCCGTTGGGGTTCAGCCGCTCGGCGGGAAAGTCGAGCTCGCGTGCCACCGCCATGGCCTGGGCGGCAAAGGCCTCGTTGGATTCGATCACGTCGAGGTCGGCCATGCTGAGCCCTGCTTCGTCGAGGCAGCGGCGCACGGCGGGAATCGGTCCCAGGCCCATCAGGCTGGGTTCGACCCCGGCGGTGTTGGCGCAGATTAGC
This sequence comes from Billgrantia zhangzhouensis, assembly GCF_021404465.1. Classification (GTDB taxonomy): domain Bacteria; phylum Pseudomonadota; class Gammaproteobacteria; order Pseudomonadales; family Halomonadaceae; genus Halomonas; species Halomonas zhangzhouensis. Next base: position 39,154 of record NZ_JABFTT010000013.1, read on the forward strand.
CGTGCGCGGGGCGCAAGACCGCGGCGGTCGGCCTCGTCGGCGTGGGCCAGTACCAGGCTGGCGGCGCCGTCGTTGATGCCCGAGGCGTTGCCGGCGGTGATCACACCCTCCTTGGCGAAGGCGGGTTTGAGCCGGGCGAGATCCTCCAGGGTGACGCCGTCGCGCACGTGCTCGTCGTGCACGAACTGGCGCTCGTTCTTACCCTCGCGCACCGTGACCGGCACGATCTGGCTCTCGAAGCGGCCCTCGGCGATGGCGCGGGCGGCCTTCCGATGGCTCTCCAGGGCGAAGCGGTCGATTGCCTCGCGCTCGAGCCCGCAGCGCGAGGCGATGTTCTCGGCGGTCACGCCCATGTGGCCGCTGCCGAAGGGGTCGCTGAGCACGCCCAGGGTCAGGTCGGTAACGCTGGCGTGGCCCATGCGCAGGCCGTTGCGCGCCTGAGGAGGCAGCAGGTAGGCGCCGCGGCTCATCGACTCGGAGCCGCCGGCCAGCGCGAGGCGACTGTCGCCAAGCACGATCTGCTGGGCAGCGGAGAGAATCGCCTGCACGCCGGAGCCGCACAGGCGGTTGACGTTGAACGCCGCTGCGCCCTCGGGCACGCCGGCTTCCAGGGCGATGTGGCGCGCCAGGTAGGCGTCCTGGGGTCCGGTGGTGATGATATGGCCGTAGACGGCATGGTCGATGGCGTCGGCTTCGACGCCGGCGCGAGCCAGCGCCTCGCGGGCGGTGACGGTGCCCAACTCATGGGGAGCGAGCCCGGCCAGGCTGCCGCCGAAGCTGCCGATGGCGGTGCGGGCGCTGCCGAGAATGACGACGGAATCGAGCCGCATGAGGTTCTCCTGTCTTGGATCTTGTGAGCCATCAGGCCGCGTCGCTCTTGCCGAGCAGCGAGCGGGCGATCACTTCCTTCATGATTTCCGAGGTGCCGGCGTAGAGGGTCTGCACGCGGGCATCCAGGTAGAAGCGCGAAATCGGGTACTCGCGGGTATAACCGTAGCCGCCAAACAGTTGCAGGCAGGCGTCGATGGTGCGGCACTGCATCTCGCTGAGCTGGAGCTTGAGGATGGCGGCGTCGGTACCGTTCATCTCCCCCTGGCGATACTTCGCCACGCACTGCTCGAAGTAGGCGCGGCCCATGTCGATCTGCGCACGCACCTCGGCCAGGGTGAAGCGAGTGTTCTGGAACTCGCCCACGGCGCGGCCGAAGGCGCGGCGCTCGCGCACGTAGTCGAGGGTCAGCGCCAGCGCACCCTCCATGGCACCCAATGCCTGGGCCGCCACGCCGAGGCGCTCGCGGGGTAGCTCCTGCATCAGGTAGACGAAGCCGGCGCCCGCCTCGCCGAGCAGGGCGTCTGCCGGCAGATGCAGGTCGTCGAAGAACAGCTCGGCGGTGTCGCTGGCGTGCTGGCCGATTTTCTTGATCGGCTGGCCGCGGGAGAAGCCGGCCAGCGTGGTGTCGACCAGAAACAGCGAGACGCCGCGGGCGCCGGCGGATGGGTCGGTCTTGGCGCAGACGATCACCAGGTCGGCGATCTGACCGTTGGTGATGAACAGCTTGCTACCGTCGAGCCGCCAGCCCGATTCGGTACGGCTGGCTCGAGTCTTCATCGCTGCCAGGTCGCTGCCCGCGCCGGGCTCGGTCATGGCGATGGCGCCGATGGTCTCGCCGCTGGCCATGGCCGGCAGCCAGCGCTTGCGCTGGGCCGGCGTGCCGATGTGCAGCAGGTAGGGTATGACGATGTTGGCGTGGATGTTGTAGGCACTGGCCAACCCGCCGAAGCCCTGCCGCGAGATCTCCTCCAGCGCCAACTGAACGATGGCGAAGTCGGCGCCGCTACCGCCCAGTTCCTCCGGTAGGTCGATGCCCAGCAGGCCGGCCTCGCCAAGCTGCTGCCACAGTGAGCGCGGCATCTCGCCAGCTTCTTCCCACGCTTCGTAGTGGGGCGCCACTTCCTGCTCGAGGAAGCGGCGGATGGTGTCGTGGAACAGCGGCGTCAGGTCGTCTTGCGGCATGGTCATGGATCAGCCGAGCTCCTTGCGCAGGTGGCGTTTGAGAATCTTGCCGGCGGTACTCTTGGGCAGGGCCTCGGCGAACAGAATGCGCTTGGGCACCTTGTAGGGCGCCATGTGGGCCTTGGCGTGGGCGATCAGTTCCTCTTCGCTCACCTCCATGCCCTCCTTGGGCACCACCACGGCGGTAATCGCCTCGATCCACTTTGCGTCCGGCAGGCCGATCACGGCCACCTCGGAGACAGCGGGGTGCTTGAACAACCCTTCTTCCACCTCGCGGCTGGCTACCACCACGCCGCCGGTGTTGATGACATCCTTGATGCGGTCGACGATGTACAGGTAGCCCGCTTCGTCGAAATAGCCCACATCGCCGGAGTGGAACCAGCCGCCGGCGAAAACTTCCTCGCTCATCTCGGGCTTGTTCCAGTAGCCGGTGAGCAGCTGCGGTGAGCGATGCACGATCTCGCCGTGCTCGCCTGGCGGCACGTCGTTCATCTCCAGGTCGACGATTCGGGTCTCCACGGTGAGGATGGGGCGACCGGCCGACGCCGGGCGCTCGGCGTGCTCCTCGGGGCGTAGCACGGTGGCCAGCGGGGCGATCTCGCTCTGGCCGTAGCAGTTATAGAGTCCCACCCCGGGCAGGCGCTGCTGCAACTCCTCGAGCACCGGCACCGGCATGATCGAGGCGCCGTAGTAGGCCTTCTTCAGCGTGGTGAGGTCGAAGGTGTCGAAAGCGGGGTGACGCAGCAGGCTGATCCACACAGTGGGTGGGGCGAAGAACGAGACGATGCCTTCCGCAGCGATCTGCGCCAGGCAGTCGTCAGGTAGTGGGGCCATGCGCAGGTGCACCGGGGCGCCGAGCAGCAGCGCCGGCATCAGGAACACATGCATCTGCGCCGAGTGATAGAGCGGCAGGGCCGCCAGCATCGGCTCGTCGCCCTTGATGTCGAGCTCCACCATGCAGGCCATGTACTCGGCGAGCAGCGCCTGGTGAGTCATCATCGCCGCCTTGGGCGCCGCCGTGGTGCCCGAGGTGTAGAGCAACTGGGCCAGGCTGGAAGCATCGATTTCGATGTTCGGTTCGCTGTCATCGCTATCTTCGTCGAGAGCCACCTGCAGCACGTCGAAGCCGTCTGGTGATTCCGCATGCAGCGTGCCGGAAAGCGAGAGACCGAGCTCTTCGCTCGCCTTGGCCACGTTGTCGGCCAGGCTCAGGTCGCTGAGCAGTGCGCTTGCGCCGGATTGCTCGAGAATGTAGCGCAACTCGTCGGCGCTCAGCGCGAAGTTGATCGGCACGTGCACCAGGCCGGCACGGGTGGCGGCCAGCCAGGCGATCACGTAGGCGTCGGAGTTCTTGCCATAGGCAGCCAGCCGATTGCCCGGCATTAGGCCCGATGCCAGCAGGCGATTGGCGACCCGGTTCACCGCCCGGTTCAGTTCAGCGTAACTCCAGCGCCGGCCCTCGAAGGCCAGCGCCAGCTTGTCGCCGTGCTTGCGCGCGCTGCGACTCAGCGCAGCGCCGATGGTGTTCTGCTGGATCCTCATCTCGTCCTCCTGTTCAAGCGCCGTTGACCAGACGACACTGGCTTTCGGAAAGTGGGCGGAAGGCTTCTTCGGCGGGAATGGTGCGTACCACGCGGAACAGGTCGTCCTCGTTCTGCGATTCTTCCGGGGTCTTCACTTCCACCAGGTACATGTCATGCACCATGCGGCCGTCTTCGCGGATGTAGCCGCCAGTAGCAAAGATGTCATTGATCGGCGTAGCCGCCATTTGCTGGCGTACGGCTTGGGCTTCGTCGGTACCGATGGCGTCGACGGCCTGCAAATAGTGCAGCGTGCTGGAGTAGAGCCCGGCGTGGACCATGGTCGGCATGTTGCCGGTGCGCTCGCGGAAACGCTCGGCCCAGGCGCGGGTCTCGTCGTTGAGGTCGTAGTACCAGGCCTTGGTGAACTGCAGTCCCTGCGCGGCTTCCAGACCGATGCTGCGCACGTCGGTGCTGAACAGCACCATGCCGGCCAGTACTTGACCGGCCTGGGTGATGCCGAACTCGCCCGCGGTGGTGATGGCATTGATGGTGTCGGAGCCGGCATTGTTGAGGGCGACCACGTCGGCGCCGGATGCTTGGGCCTGTAACAGAAACGAGGAGAAATCGCTGCTGGGGAAGGGATGGCGTGCCTTGCCCACGACGCTGCCGCCGTTTTCCAGTACCACTCGCTCGACGTCGCCCTCCAAGGCGTGGCCGAAGGAGTAGTCGGCGCTGAGCAGGTACCAGTTCTGGCGGCCTTCCTGGGTGATCGCCTTGGCGGTGCCGTTGGACATGGCCCAGGTGTCGTAGACCCAGTGAATGTGGTTGGGTGAACAGCTCTCATTGGTGACACCGGAAGAGACGGCGCCGTTGACCAGGCCCAGGCGATTCTCTTCCTCCAGCAGCCGAATGGCGGCCAGGGTGACGGAAGAGGCCACCAGGCCGGTGACCATGTCGACGTTGCGCTCGTCGATCCACTCACGAACGATGCTCGAGCCCACGTCGGGGCTGTTACGGTCGTCAGCGCTGAGGACCACGACGTTGGCGCCGGCCACGCTGCCGCCGACATCGTCGATGGCCATCTGGATGGCGTCCTGTCCCATGGGGCCGATGGGGTCGCGATAGGGGCCCGACATATCGGCCAGATAGCCGATTCGTATCTCGTTGTCAGTGATCTCGGCGTGTGCTGTGTGGCCGGCGAGCATGATGGAAGCGGCGAGCGCTCCCAGGGCGAAGCGGCGTGTCGTTGTCATTGTTTGCCCTTGTCGTTGTTGTGAGAGGCTGTGGGTCGATGCGGCAGGCTGTGGATAAACCTGTGCGCAATTTGGTGAACTTTTGTGCAAAGGGTGTGAGCTGACGGTCGAGCCGGCTACATTCCCGAAGCATGCCCTGTTCATAGTAGGAAGAAAGCGAGTGACCAGGTTTACGCATCGCGCCACAATGTTTGCATTTCGTGCCATTTCGACTGCAACAACATTTGCGAAACTCTGCAGGTTTAAATGGGGAGAAATAAAAAGCACTTGGGAAAGTTGCCATTGGTTAGAAAAAAACAAAGAGTTAGTTGTGCTTCGAAAATTGACCAAGTGAGAGCGAGCAGTCGAAGGTGACAGAACGTGCCAGGGCCTAAGAGGGAAACATGCCGAATGGCGGCCGATCATGAACCGGGAACGAGCGCGGCATTGGTAGGCGCCGCAACGCTCGTTGACGACCTTGATGGCCGGGTCAGGATAGGAGACGAGTGAACTATCTCAGGGGCGCTGCCGGGCGAGCAGCTCGCCAGGCTTGAGTACCGCCGTGGCGCCTGTGGCAGTGGACACGCCGAGAAAGGTGCGGCGGAAAAGTGGTGCAGGGAGCCTCTCCCCACGTTCGTGCTGGGCATCGTCATGCATGTTTCAACCGCCCCTCTGTCTTGTTGTGTCAGGGTTCAGGGCGTTGGTTGCGATGAGAGGCCTACCCGCTTAGTCGTACTTCCTGGTGTTTGCGCATGAAGAGCCGTTACCGACTCGAGAAAAGCAAGAGGCGCCGCCTCGCGTGTGGCGCCTCTTGCGTCATGCTGGGGGACGTCTAGTGTGTATGGCCGTGATCATGACCATGGTCGTGCCCATGCCCATGCCCATGCCCATGCCCATGGTCATGATCGTGACCATGCCCATGATCGTCATGGCCCGGCTCGGCCAGGGCATCATGCAGCACCTGGGCGTTGTGGCGCATCATGCCCAGGTAGGTGCTGGCTTCACCTTCTGAAGAGAGAGCATCGGCGTACAGCGTGCCGGCGATGGGCAGGCCGGTCTCTTCGGCGAGCTGGTTGATCACTGCTGGGCTTGTCATGTTTTCGTGAAACAGGGCACGTACGTTCTGCTCGCGTATCACGTCGGTCAGCCGGGCCATGTCGGCGGCACTGGGCTCGGCTTCGGTGGAGAGGCCTACCGGCGAGAGAAAACGAATGCCGTAGGCGTGGGAGAAATAGCCGAAGGAGTCGTGGCCGGTGATCACGCTGGTCGAGGCCGGAATCTCGCCCAGCAGCTCGCGGATTTCGGCATCGGTGGCTTCCAGCTCGTTGATGTAGCGCGCGGCGTTCTCGCGGTAGGTGGCTTCGTTGTCCGGGTCCGCCTCGATCAGGCCATCGCGAATATTGCCCACGTAGACCTTGCCCATGGCCAGGTCCTGCCAGGCATGGGGATCGTAGTCGCCATGCGCATGGTCGTGGTCGTGATCATGCGCATGGCCATGGTCATCGTGACCGTGCGCGTGCTCATGGTCGTGGCCATGGTAGTCGAGGCGTTCGATGCCATCGGTGGCCGTCACCAGCGGGCCGCTGTAGTCGCTGGAGTCGATCAAGCGTTCCATCCAGCCTTCGAACAGCAGGCCGTTGAAGACCACCAGGTCGGCATCGGCCAGCGAGCGTGCATCGCGCGGGCTGGGAGAAAAGACGTGAGTGTCGCTATCGGGGCCGACCAACGAAGTGATCTCCACGTGCTCGCCCCCCACGTTCTGCGCCATGTCGGCCAGGATGCTGAAGCTGGTGACGACCTGAACGCGTTCGGCGGCAATGGCGGCAGGCAGAGCCAGCATGGCCGAGGCGCCCAGCATCAGGGCGGCGGATGAGGCGTGTCGCATGGAAATCCCCCTTTAAATAGCCGATATTTAATGTGTTTCAGTGCGTTTCGGGTGTGCCGAGAGGCACGGCATGACGTCGCAGTTTCGCCCGCAGGCTGTGATGGCGGCCGAGCAGTGCGGAGAGTACATAGCCAACGCCAGCCAGCAGGATGATGGCCGGCCCCGAAGGAACGCTGAGATGGTAGGAGAGCAGCAACCCGCCGAGGCTGGCAAAAACGGCCAGCATAATGGCGATGATGATCAATCCCTCCAGGCGTTTGCTCCAGAAGCGTGCGGTGGTGGCCGGCAGCATCATGAGGCCCACGGCCATCAAGGTTCCCAGGGTCTGGAACCCGGCGGTGAGGTTGAGCACCACCAGGCCGAGAAAGATGCCGTGCACCAGGCTGCCCTGCTTGCCCTGGCCGCGCAGGAACAGCGGATCGAGGCATTCGACCACCAAGGCGCGAAAAATCAGCGCCAGGGTGATCACGATCACGCTGCTGATTGCCGCGATCAACACCAGCGCAGTGGAGTTCACTGCCAGGATCGAGCCGAACAGCACATGGGTGAGATCGACGCTGCTACCCCCCAGCGAGACGAGCATGACGCCCGCTGCCAGCGAAATCAGGAAGAAGCTGGCCATGGCCGAGTCCTCCCGGTGCCCGGTCATTTGCGACACGCTGCCGGCCAGTACCGCAATCAACAATCCTGACAGCACGCCACCCAGGCTCATGGCCGGCAGCGAGAAGCCCGCCAGAAGGAAGCCCAGCGCCACGCCGGGCAGAATGGCATGGGCCATGGCATCGCCGATCAGGCTCATGCCGCGCAGCATCAGGAACACGCCCATGGGCGGGGCCGCCAGCGAGAGAGCCAGGCCGGCCACCGCGGCGCGGCGCATGAAACCGTAGTCGAAGGGGGCGATCAGCCACTCGTGAAGCAGCTCCATCATGCGTCGATTCCCGGAATGCCCAGGGCCAGCCGTGCCGAACCGAGGTGGGCAGGCTGGCTCTGGAGAAGGGCTTGGGCGGTGGTCCACCGGGCGTGGCCGCCCGTCAGTACCACGACTTCTTCCGCCAAGCGGGCCAACTGCTCCATGTCGTGCAATACCACGATGATGGTGGCACCTTCGGCCGCCATGTCGCGCAGTACCGTCATCAGCACCTCGACGGTTTCCGCATCGACGTTGGCGAAGGGTTCGTCGAGCAGCAGCAGCTCGGCTTCCTGCATCAGAGTACGGCCGATCAGCGCGCGCTGGCGCTGGCCGCCGGAAAGCTCCCCTAGCGGGCGATGGGCCAGGTGTGAAATCCCCAGGCGCGCCATCACCTCGCGGCCGCGCCGGTAGTGACGGGCGCAGTAACCGGTTAGCGCGCCGTGGCTCGGCCAGCTACCGGTCATCACCAGCTCTTCCACGCTCATGGGAAAGGTGAGGTCCAGCGCCAACTGCTGGGGCAGCCAGGCACGGCGCTCCTTGGGCGCCGTGCAGACCACCCTGCCCGCCACCGGGCGCAGCATGCCCATGATGCCCTGGATCAGCGTGCTCTTGCCGGCGCCGTTGGCACCGACAAGCGCTGTGATCGCGCCGTCGCGGAAGCGGCCGCTCACATGCTCGAGCACGGTGCGGTTGGCCTGGGCCAGCTGCAGGTCGTGAAGCTCCAGGCGTGAGGGGGGCGTCTCGGTCATCAGCCCAACCACCCTGCCGCCCAGGAGACGGCGAGCCAGAGGACGCCCAGCGGCGCAGCGGCCAACAGCAGGCGGCGCGTGGCAGAAAGCGACATCAGCGAAAAATGGCACGGCCCTTCGGGGCGGTGCCGATGCGTGCGGTGTGCCATGAGATGGCCCTTGAGGAATAAACTAAGATATAACATAACAAATAAGAGGGCGGTCTGGGAACCATAATGCCCTTAGGAGAGGGCGAAAGCTCACCAGTCCAAGTGCGTCAGATCCCGATGCGGCGCAGCCCATGACACTGGCCGCGAGCGGAAGGGTGAGGCTTTCCTGAGCAATGAGTGGGCCTGCCCCCACCTCGTGAGCGATGGGCCGGCAGGAGGAAAACCGACGACCTGTCTCAATAGCGCAGCGCGACTCCCACCTGGTTGGGTGTTACCAGGAAGGCGTACTCGCCCTCGAGATGGATGTCTCCCAGCGAGACCCGTGCCGGCTTGAAGCGGTTGATGGCCACCGAAGCCTGGCGTGGCTGGGTCTGCAACTGCAGTTCGCTGACCAGCATGCCGGTGGCGAAGTTGATCGCCCCGTCGCGGCCACGACCGTCGCCTACCCCGATCAGCAGCCCAGAGGCCGTATTCACCAGCAGCGAGCCGAGGCGTGCCTCCAGGCTGCGGCGCTGGCGTTCTTCCTCTGCTACCGCATGGAGCAATCGGCGGGCGCTCTCGATGTCACCATCGCCCTCACGCAGCTCGCGGTATGCCGCCGGGTGCGGTTGGCGATCCATCAGCGTGCCGGCCAGCGCCAGGGCCGACTTCACCACGCCCACCCGGGCATCGTAGCGATCGTCGCGGTCATTCGCCTCGCTGGCCTGATAGGCATTCACTGCCAGGGTGGTGGCGTATACACCCGCCCAACCGTACTGCCAAACGTTGGCGTGGCGCTCGCCGCGGGCCAGGGCATCCTCGTAGGCCTGGTACTCCTGCGTGGGCTGCTGGGCGAAGGTGGGAGCGGCAAAGGCCAGGCTCAGGCCCAGTGACAGGAGCAGGCAAATGAAGCGTCGGTACCGAGGCATGATGGTCTCCATGAGTGGACGAAACGAGCCTAGCATTTCAGCCGCAGATGCTCACTTCCTCCTTGGCAGCAGGCTGGGCCGGTCATCCTAATCATAGCGGCTCCTGCCGAACCATGGCGCTAACCGTGTCGAATAAGTCCAGGCCGCCCATCTGGCCGCCCTTGAGGATGATGGGCAGCCGTTTGCCATCCGCGAAGTGGGCTCGACAGATGGCAACGCCAGGTGACAGCTGTCCGGCATAGTCGATGCTGCATGGGGCGAGAGCGTGAATGGCCAGGCTGGAGGTGTCGCCACCCGCGATCAGTACCGTGCCAGCCGTACGTTCGGACAATAGGTGGGTCAACAGCTCGGCGGAGCGCTGGGCCATGTCTGCTGGTGAGAGACCGTGGGCCGAGTCCTCGCCGAGCACTGCCAGTACGTGATTGCCCGAGGCCAGAAGCTGGCGAATCTGCCGACAGGGGACGTCGGGGCATTGCGCAAGGGATGCGGCAGGTATGGCGACCTTGGTGAAGCCAGTTGCCGCCATGACCTGGGCTGCGGTCATTGGTGAGCGGCTGCCTGCGAAGACCAATAATGGGCCGGGCAAGGTATCCGGTAGCGAAGGCCGAGTTGTAGCGGGAAAGCACGTCTCGGCCACGCTACTGGCTCCGACCCACAATTGAGGGTACGGCGAATTCACCAGCCGACCCTTGAGGGTTCGCTGATCGCTTTCGTCCAATACGTCACACAGCATTGGAGTGCTGGGCAGTGCCTCGCCGCTGCGTAGCGCCAGGAGATCGAACAGTGCCAGGTTAGGCAGCCCCAGGGCAGCGAAATGGCGGCGCAAGTCTGCTTCACGCATTGGCGTGACGGGATGATCCTGCATGACGGGGTGGCGGTCGATCCTGTGAAGGTTACCATCGCCCCCCTTGGCGAACAGATTGCCGAACAGGCAGTAGCGGCCGAGGCTTGGCTGCCCTCCCAGGACGACCGTAGTAGCAGGGGCGAGGCTTTCGGTCAGCATGCTCATGGCAGTGGCGATGTTGCCGATGTCTACGCTGCTGTCGAAAGTCGAGCAGACCTTGAGATGGATGACCTCCGGTGCATGAGGCTTCAGGGCTTCAGCGATATGCCGCATGGTGGCGGTCAAGGCGTCCCGTTTCATGCTGCGAGCTGCCGTCGCGATGCCGAAAGCGTCGAGATCGCGTACCTCTTCTGGGGTGGGGGGAGCCAGGTAGAGCCGCGTTCGCAGGCCTGCCCGGCTCAGTGTTGCGAGCGTATCGGACGCCCCGGTGAAGTCATCCGCAACGAATACGTAGCGCATGCCTAGCGTGCTCCGAAGAAGTCGAGTGCGGCAGCAAGCGCAGGCCGGCCGGGAGCTTCCAGCGGTTCGTTGGCTTGTATGGCATCCCAAGCCTCGCGCAGGCTCCTGACGCCTGCGGCGGTGCCATCGGGATGGGCCAGGATGCCGCCACCGGCCAGGAACATGAAGTCGGCGCTGCCGGTTTCCGTCAGCGTCGACGGCAGGGTGCCCGCCCACTGGCCGGAAGAGAACACCGGCATCACCCGGTCGTCCGACTGGCCTAACGGTTGCAGCGAAAGTTTCGCCGCATGGGCGACTTCCTCAGTCAGGTCGGCAAACTTGCCGCCCATGCCGTGGACGTGCATATGGTCGATTCCCGCCAGCCGGTACAGGACCTGATAGGCGGAGAAATCGATCCCCAGCGCCGGGTGACGAGCGAAGGCACCAAACCCGTTGCGATGCCCGTGGATGGCCAGCGGCGTCGATGCGCGCAGGCTCTGCATCGCCGAGAGGCCGCACCAATTGAGGCTGGCCATCACACAATTGCCGCCTTCCGCTTCGACGTGCTCGGCATGGCCGCGCATGGCATCCACTTCATCGGTAATGTTGAACGCCACCATCACGTCACGGCCACTGCGCTGTCGCCAGCGACGTACCCGGGCCATCACCGCACTGACTCGCTCGCGTACGGGGGCGTGGGGATGATTGCCGGCGATTTCATCGTCCTTGATGAAATCGACTCCCGCTTCGCACAGGCGCTCGACAAGATCGGCGGTTTCCTCGGGGGAAAGGCCGATGTTGGGCTTGAGAATGGTGCCGAACAACGGCCTGTCCTGGACGCCCAATGCCGTGCGTGTTCCGGCCACGCCCAGGCGGGGCAGCAAGTAGCGGTCCCGGTACTCGGGGCGCAGGGTCAGCCCGGTGAGGCGTAGCCCCGTCACCTCGCCCAGGTCGAAGAGATTACCGGCCACCGTCGCCGCCAGGTTGGGCAGGTTGAGGCCCACGTTCTCTTCGGGATAGTCGATCTCCACCGCAACGCGGCGCCAGGGGCCCGAAGCGCGCTTACGCTCCAGATAAGCGCTGCGCAGGCTGGGCCTGTCGCACTCGTCGACTATCTCGACTCTGGCGACACGAGCACCGAATCGTGTTCGCAGCGCTTCGGTTTCTCCTTCGACACGTACGAAGGTGCCCGAGCTTTGTTCCCCCGCCATCATTTCCGCTACCGCCTGGGGATCCAGCGGGGTTTCCACCAGATAGGAAGCACGAATCATGGTTCTGCCCTATCGAGCGAGGGGAAAGGGCGGACCGGGTCGCTGCCATCCCAGTCCTGTGAGGCTTCGCGGATCAGGCGGAACATGTCGCCTTTGGGGCCGCGTACTTCGGAAAGCTCGATCACCGTGCCGGGGTGATACTCGCGGTCGAAATAGGCGAAACGACCGTTCTGGCCGACTTCGCCGCTCATCTTGACTCGGAAGCCCTGGGCCTCCATGGCGGCCAGGTCGGTGTCGTAATCCTCCGTCCAGAAGGCCACATGCTGGAGCCCGGTGTGTCCTGCCTGGAGAAAGTCGCGATACATCGAGGGAGCATCGTTACGAGTCTGGATCAACTCGACTTGAATGAACCCCGAATTGGCCAAAGCGACCGAATTGTGAACGTCGTACCGTTGCCCTTCGTAGGTGTAATTCTCTATTGGAACGCGGGGGTTATAGAAGAACGGGCCGACACCCATGACCTTGGACCAGTAGTCCATCGCTTCTTCGATGTCCGTTACCACGTATCCCAGTTGGCGGATCGCGCCGAGATGTCTGCTCATGGAATCTCACTTCATGACAAGGTTGGGCAGCCAGGTGGAAAGGCCGGGAATCAGCGTCACCATCGCAAGAGCTGCGAAAAGGGAAAGATAGAAAGGGGCGACGCCACGAATGACCGACTGCAGTGGCATCTTGGTGATGATCGACACCATGTAGAGGCTCATGCCCACCGGGGGCGTCAGCAGCCCGAGCATCAGGTTGAGCACGAACACCACACCCAACTGCTCCGGCGGAACGCCGGCCTGCAATAGCGCGGGTGTGACGATGGGAGCAATGATCAGAATGGCCACGATGGCTTCCAGGAACATGCCGACCACCAGCAATAGCAGGTTCAGGATCAACAGCAGGACCAGTGGGTTTTCGGATACCTCCAGCAGCCATGCCCCGGCTCGCGCCGGTACCCGATCCATCGTCAATACCCAGGCAAAGAGAGCTGCCGCTGCCACTACGAACAGTACGTTGGCCGTGGCCAGCACCGTTTCTCGCGTGCATCCGATGAACCCTTCCAGGCTGAGCGAACGATAGACCAGCAATCCGATCAGCACGGCATATGCCACCGTGACTCCTGCCGCTTCGGTGGGGCCGAAGAAGCCGCTTATCATGCCGCCTACCAGCAGCACCGGAGCGAGCAGCGCGGGCAACGAGATCCAGGCCTTGCGCCGAATGGCGGGCAGGGAAGGACGTACGTCGTCGCGCGGCAGGTCGTGGCGGCGGGCCATCAGCGCGATCTGGACCATCAGCGCCACTGCCACCACGATGGCCGGCACCACTCCTGCGAGCAGAGCACGAATGGTCGACACCTCGGCCGCGGTGGCAAAGATGATCAGCGGAATGGACGGAGGAAAGATCGGGCCGATGGTGGCTGCCGCAATGGTCACGCCTGAGGCGAAGCGCTGGCTGTAGCCTTGGTGCACCATCTGGCGTATCTGGATGCCGCCGAGCGCGCCGATATCCGCCAGCGCTGCCCCCGACATGCCGGAAAATATCAGGCTGACCAGGACATTGACGTGGGCCATGCCGCCGCGTACTCGCCCCACCAGCATGCGCATGAGATCGAACAGGTGGGTCGTTACTCCCGTCGCCCCCAGCAACGAGGCCGCCAGTATGAACAGCGGTACCGCCAGCAGAGGCGAGCTGTCGAGCGTATTCACGGCACGCTGGGCGAGTACCGTCACCGGCAAGTCATGAATCAGGATGACGAGCCCGGCCGACAAGCCAAGGCTGATGGCTACCGGCGCGCCGATGAGCAGGCACAGGGCGAAGAGTACCAGCAGGGTAAGGGTCATTCCTGCACCTCCCGGCCCGCGGCCAAGATACCGAGGCGGTAAGCGGAAACCAGCGCGAGAAGGGCCAGCCCCACCAGCGCAGGCATGTAGAACCACAGGTTCGGCATGCCCATTGCCGGTGTCGCGAAACGCCCCGCACGCAACAGGAAGCGATAGAAGCCGTACAGCGTCAGGACGCAGAACCCCAGTGTCGCCAGTTCGCCCACCACCAGGCAGAGCCGTTGCCCAAGCCGGGGCAGTAGCTCCACCAGTAGCGAGACCGCCACATGCTGGCCGCGCAGCAGCAGAAACGGGGCCGCGAGATACACCATGGCGATGCCGGCGAAGCGGGCGGCTTCGTCGACCCAGGGCAGGCCAGTGTTGAACAGGTTGCGCGCCACGACCTGGGTCACGATCAGTACGGCAATGAGAACCAGCAGTACCATCGCCACTCCAAGGCACGCTTGGGTCAGCCAGGTGACCGCTCGTCCGGCAATCGGCTTGTGCTCGTTCATGGCTCAGTCGACGGCTGCGATCTGCTCGTACAACTCGCCGTACTGCGCGGTGAACTCCTCGGCAATACGATTACGAACGCGAGTGCGAAATGCCTCGATATCCATGCCTTCCTCGGGGCCGACAATGTTCATTCCCGCGGCGCGCAGGGAGGCAAAGTCCTCGGCTTCCGCTTCCAGCATGGCGGCAGTGGCTCGTTCGCGAACTTCAGCGGCGGCTTCGGTAATGGCGCTTCGATGTTCCGGCGACAGCGACTGCCAGGTATCGTCGTTCATGACGATGACCTGGGCGGCGCTGATATGGCCGGTCAGCATCATGTGACTCTGCACTTCGTTGAGCTTGGAGGTAACGACCACGTTAACCGGGTTCTCCTGGCCTTCGACCACGCCGGTTGCCAGTGCCGTGGGAACTTCAGCCCAGTCCACGGGAACGGGGACCGCGCCCATGCCTTCGACAGTGGCCATGTAGATCGGGAAAGGAATGGAACGAATCTTGACGCCCTCAAGATCGTCCGGCGTCCTTACCTCGCGGTCGGTCGTCAGATGGCGTGTGCCGAAATAGAAGGCATAGAGCAACCTCACCCCGGAAGCATCCACTAGCCCCTCGTTGAGTTCCTGCATCACGGGCGAGTCCACGTCCATCACTGCCATCAAGTGATCGATGTCGCGATACAGGTAGGGCGTATCGAATGCCGCAAAGGGAGAGTAGAGCGAGCCGATGGCGCCGGCCGTGTTATGGGAGATGGCGATCGACCCGGTAGATACCGCTTCGGCCAGCTCCTGCAGCCTGCCGAGCTGCGAGTTGGGAAAGATATCCACCACGACCTCGCCGTTGGTCTTCTCCGCGATGGCCTCGGCCAGCCACTCGGCCTGCATGCCGGCGATCGAGTTTGGTGTATGCATGTGGCCATAGCGCAGTGTGACTTCCTGGGCAGTAGCCGTACCGGCGCTCATGAACAGCGCACCCGCCATGGCCGTCAGCCGGCCGAACTTGTAGATCTTGTTGAACATGACGTTCTCCAGATGATGTTTTTTTATTTATTTGTAGGTGATGGTGTTCATACCCTACGATTCTCAAGGCTAGGGCAGGAGCCTCCAGAGGGGCAATGAGGACTTTTTGATGTTTTTTGATGGAAAGCGTCCATTGATACCGGATATTGCCGCCATGGCCGGAGTATCGACAGCGACGGTGGATCGGGTTCTGAACCGTCGGCCGGGCGTGCGGGAGGCCACGCTTCGCCGGGTGCTCGAAGCGGCAGTGCACATCGGCTACATGGACGAGGAGGAGTTGAGCAAACGGTTGGGTCCGCGCTTTGCCAAGGTGGTCTTTCTCCTGCCCAGGGGAACGAATCCCTATCTCACTGGGCTCAATACTCGCGTGCGCGAACTGGCCGATCTCTCGCCGGGGCCGGTCAAGGTCAGGAGCCACTTCATCGAGAGCTTCAATCCCGATGCGTTGGCACAGGCGCTGAGGCGCTACGGCAGAAGCGCGGATACCGTCGTGTTCATGGCCATTGATCATCCACGTGTGAGGCAGGCCATCGACGAACTCGTGATGGCGGGAAAACGCATCATCACCATTATTTCCGATCTACCTAGCTCGAACCGGCACGTCTATCTCGGCATCGATAATTTCGCCGCGGGGCGCACCGCCGCGCAGATCATGGGGCGATTCTGTCATGTCGACTCGGGTAAGCTGGCGCTCATTGCGGCAAGCCGAGCCTACCGTGCCCACATGGAACGCGAGATGGGCTTCCTGGCCCTGACGGAGGCTAACTTCCCCTACCTTAGCGTGATTGGCCCGCATGAAGGGCATGACAACCGCGACGAAAACTACCAGAACACTTGCCGCCTTCTGGAAGAACATCCCGATATCGTGGGCATCTACAATGTGGGCGGTGCGTCGGATGGCATCGGGCGGGCACTGCGCGAATCGCGGCGAGAGGCTGACATCTGCTTCATCGGTCATGGACTGACGCCCGACACCCGTAGCATGCTGCTTGATGGAACGATGGATGCCGTCATCACCCAGAGCCCGGACCTGATCTATTCACGAGCCATCGCCGCAGCAACGGATGAGCAGGCCGACGTTGCCCCGGTGGCCATGGAAATCTACTTCTCCGAAAACCTGCCCGCGGCGCATCATGTAAGCTGATATTAAGAGAAGTCCACTGCAGGGAGACCTCATGCGACCGCCCCTCGACGATACCGCGCTCGACACCGTCTTTCGCGAAGCGCATACCCACTACGGCTTCAAGCCGGCGCCTATCGACGAGGCTACCCTGCGTGAACTCTACGATCTGCTCAAGTGGGGACCCACCTCGATGAACTGCCAGCCGGCGCGCTACGTCTTCGTGGTGAGCGACGAGGGCAAGTCGCGCCTGATGCCGGCGCTCTCCGAAGGCAACCGCGACAAGGCCCACGAAGCCCCAGCCACCGTGATCATTGCCGTCGACACCCACTTCTACGAATTCATGCCGCGCGTATTCCCCAGCTCGCCCAACGCCCGCGAGCGCTTCGCCGAAAACCCCGACAAGGCCAGCGACACCGCCTGGCGCAACGGCACCCTGCAAGGCGCCTACCTCATCGTGGCCGCACGCATGCTAGGGCTCGACGCCGGCCCCATGAGTGGCTTCGACAACGCCATGGTCGACGAGGAGTTCTTCCCCAACGGCCGCTACAAGAGCAACTTCCTGATCAACCTTGGTGTGGGAGACCCCGCGGGCCTTCGCCCGAGGGGGACGAGGCTGGCGTTTGAGGAAGTGGCGGAGGTGGTTTGAGGCGAACATGATCTATCTCAACCTAAGAATAATTTTTTGTAGCGAAAAGTTACGATAGATGTTTGTCTAAAAGGACTAGAAAATACGATAGGCAGGGCGCTCAATGTTTTATGCGCATTCCACTGAGGATACCGACAAGGCTTCCTGGCAGCCATTAGCAGAGCACCTGAACGCAGTTAGCCGGCTGACCGCCGCGCGTGCCGCGCGCTTCGGTGCAGAGGCCTGGGGTGAAGCCGCAGGGCTGCTGCACGACCTTGGCAAGTACACGGTGCCCTTTCAGCGGCGTCTGGAAGGTTCGCCGGAGCGTGTCAACCACTCCACGGCAGGTGCCCATGTCGCCATCGAGAAATATCCTCAGCTTGGTCAGCTATTGGCCTATCTGATTGCCGGCCACCATGCAGGGCTGGCCAATGGAAGGGATAGCGGCGAACGTACCCCGCTGAAGAGCCGCTTAGAGGCCGACTTGCCCCCTCTCGACCCGATATGGCAGCAAGAAATTGTGCTGCCCGAAAGCCTGCCACCTCCCGAGCGTTTCCAGCCTCAACCTGACAGAGCTTTCTTTCAATACGCCTTTCTCGCTCGAATGCTCTTTTCCTGCCTGGTCGATGCTGATTTTGTCGAGACCGAGGCGTTTTATGCAGTGCATGAGAAAGGTTTGCCTCATACGCGCGGCGGCGGCCCCGGGCTTGGTGTGCTGCGTGATGCATTGAATAGTTATCTGGCCGCCTTCAAGGCCGATAGCGATGTCAATCGCCTGCGCGGCGAGATACTTACCCATGTGCGCACCCAGGCCGAGAAACCGCCCGGGCGGTTTACACTGACAGTGCCAACCGGTGGCGGCAAGACGCTGGCCTCGCTGGCCTTCGCGCTCGATCACGCCATCGCCCACGGTATGGACCGGGTGATCTACGTGATCCCGTTCACCAGCATCGTTGAACAGAACGCCGCCGTGTTTCGTCATGCACTAGGCAAGTATGGTGACGCCGCCGTACTGGAACACCACAGCGCGTTCGATAGCGATGCGCCGCACGGTCGACAGGATCGCGATAGCCGCGACAAGCTCAAGCGTGACAGCGAGAACTGGGACGCGCCGATTATCGTCACCACCGCCGTACAGTTCTTCGAGAGCCTGTTCGCTGCCAAGACCTCACGCTGCCGCAAGCTGCACAACATCGCGGGCAGCGTGGTGATTCTCGATGAGGCGCAGACCATGCCGCTTCCGCTGCTGCGCCCTAGCGTGGCGGCACTGGACGAACTCGCGCTCAACTACCGCACCAGTGTAGTGCTATGCACCGCCACCCAACCGGCGCTGGCCGAGACCGATGACCCTGAGCGCAGCTTTGCCGGAGGCCTGCGCGATCTGCATGAACTGGCCCCCAATCCGCAGCAGCTCTATCGCCAGCTTGAGCGTGTCACCGTACGCCATGTCGGCACCCTCGACGACGCGGCGCTACGCGACGAGCTGTTCGCCACCGAACAGGTGCTGTGCATCGTCAATAATCGCCGTCACGCTCGGGCACTGTTCGAAGCGATTGCCGATCAGCCTGGCGCCTATCATCTCACCACGTCGATGTGCGCGGTGCATCGTCGCCAGGTACTCGCTGAAATACGTGAGGTTCTCGAAAGTGGCGCACCGTGCCGAGTAATTTCGACATCTCTAATTGAGGCTGGCGTGGATGTAGACTTCCCACGTGTTCTACGTGCTGAAGCGGGCCTGGACTCCATCGCCCAGGCCGCCGGGCGCTGCAACAGGGAAGGCAAACGCAGGGCGGCAGATAGTGAGGTCGCGATCTTTGCCACCGCCAACGAAGACTGGGCGCCGCCGCCGGAACTCAAGCAGTTCGCCCAGGTGACGCGTGAAGTACTTCGGCAGCATGGCGACGATCCGCTCTCTTTGGATGCCATCGATGCCTATTTCCGCCTGCTCTACTGGCAGCAGGGCGACAAGGCGTTGGACCGGCACGATCTGCTTGGCCTGTGTGAAAAAGGGCGATTGGAAGGGCTGCCGTTCGAAACGCTGGAGCAGAAGTTTCGCATGATCGAGAACAACCAGCGTACCGTGATCATTCCCTTCGATGACACCGCTCGCGATGCAATCAAAGCGCTCGCTGCCGCCAAAGGTGTCGGCGGTATCGCCCGCAAGCTGCAGCCTTATACCGTTCAAGTGCCACAGCAGGGCTTCGCCGCGTTGGAGCGGGTCGGTGCCATTGTGGCTGTCGAACCCGACAAATTCGGCGACCAATTCATGATGTTGGTTAACGAGGATCTTTATGACGAGTGGCTAGGGCTGAACTGGAGCGAGCCGACTTTTATAAAAGCTGAAAACCTGATCATATGATTTCCAAGGGAAAGAAGTTGATAAGGCTTTGCCTCTCTATTAAGCTTGCTTTGTCAAGCGGTCAGAGGGCATTGCCATGGTCTCGTCAGGAGATGAGGAAGGGAAGCAACGAGGTGACTGGTCATTGCTTTGTAAAATTCAGAGAGGCTACGTCACGTTAGAGCTGAAATGTCCCTTTAAGCTGTCTTGGCTCGTCTCATTGTTCAGCGTTGCTATAGCAGCATTAGGAATTAAGGGCTGGCTTCTCTGAGGATGAGTGGATAGAAACTTTCCTTTGGAAATCAATAAAGAACATATGTCGCCCCGATTCTTCCGGGGCGCGGATATATAAAGGAAATAAAATGGCATTCGGTGTTCGGCTGCATATCTGGGGGGAACGGGCCTGCTTCACGCGCCCTGAGCTCAAGACGGAAAGAGTCTCCTACGACGTGATCACGCCCTCAGCGGCACGCGGCATCTTAGAGGCCATCCACTGGAAGCCAGCGATTCGCTGGTGCGTGGATCGTATTCATGTCCTCAAGCCGATTCGCTTCGAATCGATCCGCCGCAACGAGGTGGCCGGAAAGCTGCCAGCAGGCACGGTGTCCA
Organism: Billgrantia zhangzhouensis; assembly: GCF_021404465.1. GTDB lineage: Bacteria > Pseudomonadota > Gammaproteobacteria > Pseudomonadales > Halomonadaceae > Halomonas > Halomonas zhangzhouensis. The sequence continues at coordinate 59,099 of NZ_JABFTT010000013.1, forward strand.
AGGCGATGAAGACGGGTCGCGTCGATGAGGTTCACTACTTCGTCGATCAGAACCGGCAGCAGCGCGCCGCGACCATTCTACGCGATGTTGGCTACGTGATCGAAGCGCACTTCGAGTTCACGTCCCGCGCCGACGACAGCGATACACCCGGCAAGCACCTCGATATCTTCAATCGCCGCGCCCGCCAGGGGCAGTGCTTTCACATGCCATGCCTGGGAACGCGGGAATTTCCCGCAGCTTTCGAGTTGATCGAGGCCGATGAGCAGATGCCGGTGGTAGATGATGGCCTGAGTGGTGAACGCGATCTTGGCTTCATGCTACATGACATCGACTTCGCCAACGGCAAGACGCCGCGCTTCTTCCGCGCCAAAATGCAGGACGGCGTGATCGAAGTGCCGCCCTTTTCGGAGGCACTGGCATGATCCTCTCCGCGCTCAACGACTACTATCAGCGTCTCGCGTCTCAGGATAAGGTGCCAGTCTCCGGCTTCAGTAGCGAGAAGATCAGCTATGCGCTGGTGTTTTCCCGTGAGGGCGAGCCCGTCGCCATTGATGATTTGCGCGATACATCAGGCCAGAAGCCCAGGCCACGACCGCTTCAAGTGCCGGTCGACAAGCGCCGCACATCCGGAATTCATGCTTATCCACTGTGGGACAAGACGGCCTATTCCTTGGGAGTTACCGCTGGAGAGGGTAAGCGCCTGGCAGATGAGCACGCCGCCTTCAAGGCCCGTCAAGTGACACTGTTCGGCGGCTGCGATGATGCTGAGCTAGGCGCCTTCCTGATATTGCTCAAGCACTGGCAGCCGGAGAAACTGGCCGTGCTTCCCGGCTACAGCGAAGAGGTGCTGGACACCAACATTGTATTCCGTCTCGACGGCCAGCAGCGCTATCTACATGAAAACCCGGTGGTGCGTGAGCTGTGGCGGACAGCACTGGAAAACGATGAGGGAGAGCTCGGACAGTGTTTGATTACCGGTGAAACGGCCACTCTTGGCACCGATCATCCGGCCATACGAGGAGTCAGGGGCGCCCAGTCATCGGGGGCTTCTCTCGTATCTTTCAATAGCGATGCCTACAACTCGTACGGCCATAAAGGGCAAGCTAACGCTGCCATTTCAAAAGCCGCCATCTTCGGTTACTCCACAGCACTCAACCATTTGCTGCGCGGTGACAGCGACAACCATCAGCACCTGCAAATCGGCGATACTACTATGGTGTTTTGGGCCGAGGCCAGTGATGCGGCGCACGCCGAGGCCGCCGAAGATTTCTTCGCTATGCTCAACAAGCCGCCGAGTGACGAACAAGAGGCGGCAAAACTGGGCAGCCTGCTGGGTCAGGTTGCTCAAGGGCGTCCGCTGGCGAAGCTCGACCCCCGGCTAGAAAGTGATACACGCTTCTTTGTACTCGGCTTGGCCCCCAATGCGGCACGTCTATCGGTGCGTTTCTGGTGTACTGATACTTTGGAGCGATTGGCTCACCACTACGCACAGCACCATCGGGATCTGGCGCTAGAGCCAACGCCGTGGAAAGGCATCGCACCGGGTAGCTGGTGGCTGGCGTTACAGACTGCACCGATGCACGGCGGCCAGAAGCCCAAGGTAGACGATGTGGCACCGCAGCTTGCCGGTGAACTGATGCGCGCGATTCTCACCGGTAGCCGTTATCCGCAGTCGCTGCTATCCAATCTCGTCATGCGGTTTCGCAATGACGGTCACATCACCGGGGCGCGTATCGCGCTCTGCAAGGCCGTACTCGCGCGAGCGGCGCGACTTGCGGCGCATTCCAATTCCCATACTCAGGAGGTGCCCGTGAGTCTCGATCCTCATTCCACCCATCCCGGCTATCTGCTCGGACGACTGTTTGCCGAGCTGGAAAGCGCCCAGCGCGGCGCCCTCGGCGACCAGGTCAACGCCACCATTCGTGACCGCTACTACGGCGCGGCGTCGGCGACGCCGGCCAGCATCTTCCCGATGCTGCTGCGCAATGCGCAGAATCATCTATCGAATATGCGCAAAAAGGATAAAGGTGGGCTGGCACACACCATCGAGCGTGAAATCGGCGCCATCATCAACGGCCTCGGCGATACCTTTCCCAAACATCTAAAGATCGAAGAACAGGGGCGCTTTGCCATCGGTTATTACCATCAGTCGCGGGCGCGTTTCACCAAGCGCGACAATGAAACGACACCAGAAGAATCCACGCAGGGAGAAGACGTATGACTGCCATCGCCAACCGTTATGAGTTCGTGCTGCTGTTCGATGTCACCAACGGCAACCCCAACGGCGATCCCGATGCCGGTAACCTGCCGCGCCTCGACCCGGAAACTAACCAGGGGCTGGTTACTGATGTCTGTTTAAAGCGCAAGATTCGCAACTATGTTGCGCTGGAAAAGGAGGACGAGGCCGGGTATGCCATCTATATGCAGGAAAAGTCGGTTCTTAACAACCAACATAAAAAGGCGTATGACGCACTCGATATCAAGCCTGAGCCGAAAAAACTGCCGAAGAGTGAGGCCAAGGCACGCGAGCTGACCGCCTGGATGTGCCAGAACTTCTTCGATGTGCGTACCTTCGGTGCGGTGATGACCACCGAGGTCAACTCCGGCCAGGTACGCGGCCCGGTGCAGATGGCCTTTGCCAGCTCGATCGACCCTGTCGTGCCCATGGAGGTCTCGATCACACGGATGGCGGTCACCAATGAAAAAGACCTCGAAAAAGAGCGCACCATGGGCCGTAAGCACATCATTCCCTATGGTCTCTACCGCGTGCATGGCTATGTCTCGGCCAAGCTCGCCGAGCGTACCGGCTTTACCGATGCTGATCTCGAACTGCTGTGGCGCGCGCTGATCAATATGTTCGAGCATGACCGCTCTGCAGCACGCGGCGAGATGTCGGCACGCAAACTGATTGTCTTCAAGCATGATAATCCGATGGGTAATGCCCCAGCGCATCTGCTGTTCGACAGCGTAAAGGTCGAGCGAGTCGAAGGCGAAGCCGATACCCCTGCCCGGCACTACAGCGATTATCGAGTCACGGTCGACGTCGAAGCGCTACCGGCTGGCGTTAGCGTCGAAGAGCGCTTGTAGATAGCACCATGGAGGATGAGGTCCGCCTGATCCCGCTCTCGGCGCTGCAGCACATGCTGTTCTGCCCGCGCCAGTGTGCGCTGATTCATCTCGAACAGCAGTGGGCTGAGAACCGCTATACCGCAGAAGGACGCATCCTGCATGAACGCGCCGATCGTCTCGGTCACGAGCGTCGGCGCGGCGTGCATACCACCATGGCATTGCCTCTGGCCAATGAACGGCTGGGGCTGACCGGTGTTGCCGATGTGGTTGAGTTCGATGAATCCCGGCAACCTCATGTGGTGAGGCCCATAGAATACAAACGTGGCCGGCCCAAGGCGCATCGAGCCGATGAAGTACAACTTTGTGCCCAGGCGCTATGCCTGGAGGAGATGCTGAGCCTTGTCATCGAGGAGGGCGCGCTCTACTACGGCAAGACGCGGCGGAGAAAGACCGTCGCGTTCGACGAGGAGCTTCGGACACTGACCTTGCGAGTCGTCGCAGAGACGCGAGCCCTCTTCGATAGCAACCACACGCCATCCGCCACCTACGAGCCAAAGCGCTGCGACCACTGCTCGCTGATAGATGCCTGCCAACCTCAAGTTATGGGTAAGCAGAGATCGGCAGGCCGCTGGCTGGAGCGTCAAATTCAATCTCTGGCTGAGTGAATCGTATGCGCCGCCAGCTCAATACACTCTACATCACCACTGAGGGTGCTTGGCTCAGGAAAGATGGCGCCAATGTGGTCATGGATGTCGAAGGCAAGGAGCGGGCACGGCTCCCCATCCACATGCTCGAATCACTGGTCTGCTTCGGCAGGGTGCTGGTATCTCCACCATTAATGGGCTTTTGTGCCGAACAAGGGGTCACCATTACTCACCTGAGCCCCAACGGCAAGTTCCTTGCACGTATCGAGGGGCCGGTGTCAGGCAATGTGCTGCTGAGGCGTGCACAATACCGTGCCAGCGATGACGAGGTTGATTGTGCCGATATAGTTCGCGGTTTGTTGATTGGCAAGGTGCATAACCAACGTGCGGTAATCGCCAGGGGACTACGAGACTACGGTAGCAAGCTGGAGCCGCCCGAGCGAGAGGGCTTGGAAAAGGCACGCACCCGCCTAAGCCGGATCGCCCGGGACCTATTGAATGAATCCACGACAAATAGGTTACGTGGCCTAGAGGGCGAAGCTGCGCAGGTCTATTTTGGCGTCTTCGATAGTCTCATCCGCCACGATGGTGAAGCCTTCCGCTTCACGGGCCGCAACCGTCGTCCACCGCGTGATCGTCTCAATGCACTGCTGTCCTTTCTCTATACGTTGTTGACTCATGACTGCCGTTCGGCGCTAGAAAGCGTAGGACTGGACCCGTCGGTAGGCTTTCTTCATCGGGATCGCCCCGGCCGGCCCAGCTTGGCGCTCGATCTTGCCGAGGAGTTCAGGCCTCTATTGGGAGACCGATTGGCGTTGTCGCTAGTCAATCGCCGGCAATTGCGGGAGAAGGATTTTACGGTTGCTGAAAGTGGTGGTGTGGTATTAACCGACGATGCGCGCAAGACGGTACTGACCGCCTATCAGGAGAGAAAGCGTGAAGAGCTTAACCACGCTTTTATCGGCGAGAAGGCTCCGATTGGCATGCTGCCGATATTGCAGGCCCAGTTGCTGGCACGCCATCTGCGCGGCGACTTGGATGCCTACCCGCCCTTCTTGTGGAAGTGACTCGACTAGGAGAGTACAGCGATGATGGTTCTGGTCAGCTATGACGTCAGCACGTCATCAGAGGGTGGTGAAGGAAGATTGCGCCGGGTTGCCAAGGCTTGCCGTGATGTCGGGCAGCGAGTGCAATTCTCTGTTTTCGAGATCGAGGTCGATCCTGACCAATGGGTTCGCCTTCGGCAGCGGCTAATCGACCTGATCGATGATGAAGTGGATAGCTTGCGCTTCTACTTTCTGGGAAAGAACTGGAAGAACCGTATCGAGCATATTGGCGCCAAGCCTGCCTTGGATATGAATGGCCCCCTCGTTTTCTAGTCCCCCTGCTCTGCGAACCATAAGTGTCCTGAATTTTTCTGGTAGGTTCGCAGCTCTTTAATAAATTGATTTTTATACTTTTGTTATGTCTGACCATGAACGCCAGGCAGTATTTCCTGCTTCAGCATCCTGTTTCGCAGAACTACAGGTATTTCACCTTATCCATCAAAGCGTTATAAAGAAACAGTCGCGGCCCGCACGGCCGCGCGGATAGAAACATCTTCGGCGGCGTCATCTCGACTCCATGCCACCGTCGCGGCCCGCACGGCCGCGCGGATAGAAACAAGGATGGCGTCGAACGGGTGTGGCGGTCTTGGGTCGCGGCCCGCACGGCCGCGCGGATAGAAACCGTTCCCGTATCGCGGGCACTGGACCGCCAAGGACCGTCGCGGCCCGCACGGCCGCGCGGATAGAAACTCCTTAAACGTCTCGACAATCGCGCGGTCTTCCTGTCGCGGCCCGCACGGCCGCGCGGATAGAAACGGCCCGCTTGCGCGCTGCCTCCTGCCCTGGGCGGTGTCGCGGCCCGCACGGCCGCGCGGATAGAAACGCGGCTCCTTGGGCTTAGCCACGCCGGGTGGAGGGGTCGCGGCCCGCACGGCCGCGCGGATAGAAACATTCGCTTGAACTTCCTTGGATCAGAGAGCTAAACGTCGCGGCCCGCACGGCCGCGCGGATAGAAACATCAACGCCCACAAGTCCCAGGCGATCGCCCTGCGCGTCGCGGCCCGCACGGCCGCGCGGATAGAAACGGCATGGAAGTGCTGGACCACTCGCCCGGGGCGATCGTCGCGGCCCGCACGGCCGCGCGGATAGAAACACCCTTCTCCTCTGCGGGTTTCGGGGCCGCCTTGTCGCGGCCCGCACGGCCGCGCGGATAGAAACACAAACCTCTACCTCTACCGCCTGCACGACCAGCCGTCGCGGCCCGCACGGCCGCGCGGATAGAAACTGATCGAGAACGGCTGGTGGTTCGAGTGCCAGCACGTCGCGGCCCGCACGGCCGCGCGGATAGAAACACAAACCTCTACCTCTACCGCCTGCACGACCAGCGTCGCGGCCCGCACGGCCGCGCGGATAGAAACCTTGTGACTAACCTCAAGGCGGGCCTGATCAACGAGTCGCGGCCCGCACGGCCGCGCGGATAGAAACAAGTGCGGAGAGAATAAACCCCTCTCCGCTTTTTAGTCGCGGCCCGCACGGCCGCGCGGATAGAAACATTTGGTAGCCCGCTGCCTGCTACATGCAGGATATGTCGCGGCCCGCACGGCCGCGCGGATAGAAACACGGGCACCCTGTACTGATCGATCACGTCGGCAACGTCGCGGCCCGCACGGCCGCGCGGATAGAAACATGCCGGCACCTCCCGCCAACTGATGCCGGCCAGCGTCGCGGCCCGCACGGCCGCGCGGATAGAAACATTGTCGGCCTGCTGGGAGCGTCGCTGGTCGCCTGTCGCGGCCCGCACGGCCGCGCGGATAGAAACACGTCGTCGGTGCTCGCCTCTGTAGCCAGCACATCGTCGCGGCCCGCACGGCCGCGCGGATAGAAACGTGGCCGGCCAGCGCAACCGGGCCCGAGAGGCGGGTCGCGGCCCGCACGGCCGCGCGGATAGAAACCTCGGCAAGCCTTGTTGGCTCGGTGTCGACCTGGTCGCGGCCCGCACGGCCGCGCGGATAGAAACTCTTGGCGATAGATCAGGGTGCGCAGTTCAAGGGGTCGCGGCCCGCACGGCCGCGCGGATAGAAACTCCAGGCGCTCCACCCGGCTGGGCGAGACGTGGCGTCGCGGCCCGCACGGCCGCGCGGATAGAAACAATATCGGCAAGGGCAAGATCGTCGCCGAGATGCCGTCGCGGCCCGCACGGCCGCGCGGATAGAAACGCCATAACCGGTCTGCACCATGGTGGCAGACACCGTCGCGGCCCGCACGGCCGCGCGGATAGAAACAAATGCCACCCCTCCGAACTCCTCCAGGTCACTGACGTCGCGGCCCGCACGGCCGCGCGGATAGAAACACACCGACGCTGCTGGCCCTGCTGCAACTGGCGTCGCGGCCCGCACGGCCGCGCGGATAGAAACTGCACGGTGTTGCGATACTCGACGATCGAAGCGCGTCGCGGCCCGCACGGCCGCGCGGATAGAAACTCCTACCTGGAGCGCCTGCTGCACGCCCAGTCAACGTCGCGGCCCGCACGGCCGCGCGGATAGAAACCTCGCCGTCGAACCACACCGCCCGGGCGCCCCGGGTCGCGGCCCGCACGGCCGCGCGGATAGAAACTATACCGTGCTGACCCAAACGGGTCAGAACAAGGTCGCGGCCCGCACGGCCGCGCGGATAGAAACTATAGCCACCTGGCGCTGGGGCTGGCGCTGTCCAGTCGCGGCCCGCACGGCCGCGCGGATAGAAACACTGAGCAGAACAGCACGCTGGTCGGCGTGCTCGCGTCGCGGCCCGCACGGCCGCGCGGATAGAAACTGGCGCGAGATGCTCGGCCATGAGGACATGGATACGTCGCGGCCCGCACGGCCGCGCGGATAGAAACTGGAGCTTGGCGAGTCCCTTGCCGGTCACGAGCGCGTCGCGGCCCGCACGGCCGCGCGGATAGAAACCTCGGCGGCCCATATCGCAGCGTCTTCGCAGTACTGGTCGCGGCCCGCACGGCCGCGCGGATAGAAACGCCTCGCCCGGCCTTGGCCAGCGCCCGCATGGAGCGTCGCGGCCCGCACGGCCGCGCGGATAGAAACAACTCGGCCAGCCAGCGGCCCTCGTCGTAGCTGGTCGCGGCCCGCACGGCCGCGCGGATAGAAACTCGTGCACCCACCGGGCGAAACGGCGGGTCCAGTCGTCGCGGCCCGCACGGCCGCGCGGATAGAAACTCGTCGAGGCTGCCGAGCGCCGGGAACGCAAGGCCGTCGCGGCCCGCACGGCCGCGCGGATAGAAACGCCACCCAGGCCAACACCGAATGCGAGACGCGCGAGTCGCGGCCCGCACGGCCGCGCGGATAGAAACTCGTCGGGCTCGTCGTCACCGAAGGCCCAACGCCGTCGCGGCCCGCACGGCCGCGCGGATAGAAACACCTGGCCGCGCCGGGCCAGCACGTAGCGCTCGGTCGCGGCCCGCACGGCCGCGCGGATAGAAACACGCCGGTGAACATCGAGAAGGAGATGGAGGCTGCCGTCGCGGCCCGCACGGCCGCGCGGATAGAAACCGGTCGTTCGCGGATGCCAGCCGGGCTATGCAGGATGTCGCGGCCCGCACGGCCGCGCGGATAGAAACACGAGCGAGCTAGGCCGCCTGACGACTCAGATCGGCGTCGCGGCCCGCACGGCCGCGCGGATAGAAACGAGATCCTCGGCGTCGACCCCCTGACCGGCGAGGTCGCGGCCCGCACGGCCGCGCGGATAGAAACTCCAGCCAGTGGGGCAGCTACGACGAGGGCCGCTGGTCGCGGCCCGCACGGCCGCGCGGATAGAAACTACGCGATCGGCATGCAGCGGCTGGACGAGCTGCGGTCGCGGCCCGCACGGCCGCGCGGATAGAAACCTGACGAATAAGGGCGACCTCGCTGCCTACCTGGGCGTCGCGGCCCGCACGGCCGCGCGGATAGAAACTGGTCTCCGCGCAGCAGGCCCTGAACGTTGAACTCGTCGCGGCCCGCACGGCCGCGCGGATAGAAACTTGGGGTGCACGGGGATCAGCTCGGTGGGGTAGCCGTCGCGGCCCGCACGGCCGCGCGGATAGAAACCATGTCACCGCCAGGTGGGCGTGGGCTTCGCAGTAGTCGCGGCCCGCACGGCCGCGCGGATAGAAACTCCGTCAGGGGTCGGAAAAATATCCGAGCCAGGGTCGTCGCGGCCCGCACGGCCGCGCGGATAGAAACCAGGTGCTCGATCTCCCAGTCGGGCAACACCTGGTCGTCGCGGCCCGCACGGCCGCGCGGATAGAAACGGGTGCTCGCACAGGGCGTTAAAGCCAGCGGCGGGAGTCGCGGCCCGCACGGCCGCGCGGATAGAAACTTGAAGCGGCCCGCGCTCACCATCTCGGCGAACTGGTCGCGGCCCGCACGGCCGCGCGGATAGAAACCACACATCGGTCCAGCGCTCGCTGGGCATGGCCAGGTCGCGGCCCGCACGGCCGCGCGGATAGAAACCGTTAATGGCGGTTTTCAAATGGCAGCGCGCCCCGTCGCGGCCCGCACGGCCGCGCGGATAGAAACCGCCAGCACCCGAGCCTCGGCGCGCTCGCGATAGTGTCGCGGCCCGCACGGCCGCGCGGATAGAAACATCAACGGCATGTGACGATCAGTTCGCCCCGGATGTCGCGGCCCGCACGGCCGCGCGGATAGAAACACTCCCTCGATGGCTCTCAGCCCAGCGGTTACGGTGGTCGCGGCCCGCACGGCCGCGCGGATAGAAACAGGAGCGCACCGCCGAAGAGCGCTTCGGCCCCGAGTCGCGGCCCGCACGGCCGCGCGGATAGAAACCTTGAGCTAGCAGCAAAGACCCAGAAAGACTACGAGTCGCGGCCCGCACGGCCGCGCGGATAGAAACCAGTGGAAGCCCATGATTTGATAGGCGCCCCACGTCGCGGCCCGCACGGCCGCGCGGATAGAAACCCCCTCGGCGAGCCGGTGCTCGTCACCGACCCGTGTCGCGGCCCGCACGGCCGCGCGGATAGAAACGCCAGCAGGCGCTCGACCGCATCATGATCGGCTTGTCGCGGCCCGCACGGCCGCGCGGATAGAAACGCCACGGGCGGGCGTGATCGACGTAGCGTCTTTTACGTCGCGGCCCGCACGGCCGCGCGGATAGAAACGCGTGACAGCACGGTGATAACCACTTCGCCACGGGGTCGCGGCCCGCACGGCCGCGCGGATAGAAACGCTGCCGTCGGCCAGCGTTGCTGTTGCTGTTAGGTCGCGGCCCGCACGGCCGCGCGGATAGAAACGGATGCTTGCGCAGCCTGATAATCACCGTGCCGGGTCGCGGCCCGCACGGCCGCGCGGATAGAAACTGCGGCAAGTCAGTGAAGAAAGAGGAGGCCTGACGTCGCGGCCCGCACGGCCGCGCGGATAGAAACGGCTGCCTGATCGAGGGCATCACCTGGGCTGAGCGTCGCGGCCCGCACGGCCGCGCGGATAGAAACACTCCCTCGATGGCTCTCAGCCCAGCGGTTACGGTGTCGCGGCCCGCACGGCCGCGCGGATAGAAACGTTCCAAGAGCCGTAGCCCGGCGGCGGGCAGCCAGTCGCGGCCCGCACGGCCGCGCGGATAGAAACAACGGCGCCGGCAGGTCACCATGTGGCCGCCGGGTCGCGGCCCGCACGGCCGCGCGGATAGAAACGCGGATGCCCTGGCAGTCGATGCTGGTCGTTGCCGTCGCGGCCCGCACGGCCGCGCGGATAGAAACTCATCGCATGGAGCAACACAGTGAAAAAGCCACTTGTCGCGGCCCGCACGGCCGCGCGGATAGAAACCCGCGTCAACGGCGAGGATCGCCTCGCCGAGCGCGTCGCGGCCCGCACGGCCGCGCGGATAGAAACCAGTTGGCCACCTGCCAGCCAGCGGCGAAGGTGGCGTCGCGGCCCGCACGGCCGCGCGGATAGAAACTCGGCGGTGGCCCACTTGCTGCCGAGATAGCCAAGTCGCGGCCCGCACGGCCGCGCGGATAGAAACAAGGCCATGGGCGCCGCCGTGCTCGCCAACCCCAGTCGCGGCCCGCACGGCCGCGCGGATAGAAACATTGAGCCAAGCCGACTGCAGGCTGCCGATGTAAGTCGCGGCCCGCACGGCCGCGCGGATAGAAACCGGCTCGGTGTTGTAACCCGCGGCGATGAGTGACGTCGCGGCCCGCACGGCCGCGCGGATAGAAACTCGCCGATGAGCTCGGCGATACGGGCGACTCGCCAGTCGCGGCCCGCACGGCCGCGCGGATAGAAACTACATCAGGCGCAGCGCCTACATCAGCCGATATAATGTCGCGGCCCGCACGGCCGCGCGGATAGAAACTTTATGAAACGGAGACGGGCATAATGTTTAAACGTGTCGCGGCCCGCACGGCCGCGCGGATAGAAACTTTCCTCGCTCTACGTAACGCTGATCGTTTGCCAGGTCGCGGCCCGCACGGCCGCGCGGATAGAAACCACGCACATGCTGATAGCCGGTCGCCTCATCTATGTCGCGGCCCGCACGGCCGCGCGGATAGAAACCTGTGAACCGGAGGGAGCTATGACTCCAGATACCGTCGCGGCCCGCACGGCCGCGCGGATAGAAACCGAATGCCGTCATCGGCACCGACGAGCATGGCGAGTCGCGGCCCGCACGGCCGCGCGGATAGAAACAATACATCCCGCATGTAGGCAAGTGGACGTCAGGTCGCGGCCCGCACGGCCGCGCGGATAGAAACCACGGCTCATCCAGCGTGCGACCCTCCTGGCGGCGTCGCGGCCCGCACGGCCGCGCGGATAGAAACCCCTTAGGAGGGTAGTGGGCAAGGAAGGAATCGCGTCGCGGCCCGCACGGCCGCGCGGATAGAAACGTAGTTGGCGTCACGGGTCGCCTGGGCGTCCCCGGTCGCGGCCCGCACGGCCGCGCGGATAGAAACGCCTTCGCGGCCCACCGGCTGGTGCTGGCCAAGGGTCGCGGCCCGCACGGCCGCGCGGATAGAAACGCTCAGGACCACCCTGGCGAAGCTAAAATGACGACGTCGCGGCCCGCACGGCCGCGCGGATAGAAACGTTCTCGTAGGTATGCGCCAGGCAGATGCCGAGCGTCGCGGCCCGCACGGCCGCGCGGATAGAAACCTTGAGCGCATCGACCAGGTGATGGTGCGCTCCACGGTCGCGGCCCGCACGGCCGCGCGGATAGAAACACCACCATGTCGGCAGTAACCAGCGTACGGCGCGCGTCGCGGCCCGCACGGCCGCGCGGATAGAAACCAATCGTGGCGGCGGCAGCACTTCACGCCCTCGCGTCGCGGCCCGCACGGCCGCGCGGATAGAAACAAGGATGTCCACGGCATAGAACCCGTATTGATAAAGTCGCGGCCCGCACGGCCGCGCGGATAGAAACGACACCTACCGCGCCGAGACAGCACAGCAGCAGAAGTCGCGGCCCGCACGGCCGCGCGGATAGAAACGTGGCGGGCATCTGCGGATACATCGCCCGCACCTAGTCGCGGCCCGCACGGCCGCGCGGATAGAAACACCCTGGTTGGCGTGGGCAAGGACGATGGCAACCTCGTCGCGGCCCGCACGGCCGCGCGGATAGAAACAGTTGCTGTCCATGCCTGACCCACTCCACGAACCCGGTCGCGGCCCGCACGGCCGCGCGGATAGAAACCGGCAGATCATGCCAATGGTCGCCCAGGGCGAACTCGTCGCGGCCCGCACGGCCGCGCGGATAGAAACCAGAGCGAAAAAAGGTGCAGGAGCTGGAACTTAAGGTCGCGGCCCGCACGGCCGCGCGGATAGAAACTACGCGACGATCAGGGTGCTGATGCATCTCGGTCGTCGCGGCCCGCACGGCCGCGCGGATAGAAACATCTCGAACAAGTCGGACCTTGCCAAGTACATATCGTCGCGGCCCGCACGGCCGCGCGGATAGAAACATCCAGCACTAGGAGCGCAGGGCGGGTGAACGCCGTCGCGGCCCGCACGGCCGCGCGGATAGAAACGATAACCGATGCACAGCACGCCAACAACAGAGGAGGGTCGCGGCCCGCACGGCCGCGCGGATAGAAACGTTCCTGCGCGCACCGCTGCGGGCCAATCAAGCCGTCGCGGCCCGCACGGCCGCGCGGATAGAAACGATCATGGCCTCATCCGCTCAACGATGGCGTGACGTCGCGGCCCGCACGGCCGCGCGGATAGAAACCCACAGAAAAACAGGCGATTGAGTGCACCTGCACGTCGCGGCCCGCACGGCCGCGCGGATAGAAACACCACGCGCTGCTCGAGGCGCTCGCGGTCAGCGTTGGGTCGCGGCCCGCACGGCCGCGCGGATAGAAACTGTTCCTGGTCGCTCACATCGCACCCCCTCGCCAGGTCGCGGCCCGCACGGCCGCGCGGATAGAAACTCATAATTTTTCTCACAGGCACAAAAAACCCGCGTCGCGGCCCGCACGGCCGCGCGGATAGAAACGCGGCGCCTTCGCCTTCTGCCTGGCCGCGAAGCTTGTCGCGGCCCGCACGGCCGCGCGGATAGAAACCAACCCGTTTGATAGGAGGTCCACGCAATGCCGCACGTCGCGGCCCGCACGGCCGCGCGGATAGAAACTAACAGCCTGGTTAGCGCCCTGATGAACGCCGAAACGTCGCGGCCCGCACGGCCGCGCGGATAGAAACACCCTGGTTGGCGTGGGCAAGGACGATGGCAACCGTCGCGGCCCGCACGGCCGCGCGGATAGAAACTCGATAGCGAGCAGTTGGCGCACCTCGTCGCTGGTCGCGGCCCGCACGGCCGCGCGGATAGAAACAGATCAAGAAAGACCTCAAGGTTGGATACTGTGATCGTCGCGGCCCGCACGGCCGCGCGGATAGAAACCGTTTTTCTGCGAATCGGTGAACGCTTCATGCGGCGTCGCGGCCCGCACGGCCGCGCGGATAGAAACACCACGTCGTCAATGAACTCGCCATAGCTGCTCATGTCGCGGCCCGCACGGCCGCGCGGATAGAAACCATGAAGTGAAGACCGCCGCGCTGGGCTACACCTAGTCGCGGCCCGCACGGCCGCGCGGATAGAAACATCCCGGCCACGCACGACGCCGAGGGCAACAAGATCGTCGCGGCCCGCACGGCCGCGCGGATAGAAACTTCGGCCAGGCGTACAACAGCGTGTACCTGGACAAGTCGCGGCCCGCACGGCCGCGCGGATAGAAACTCAGCGAAGCGCTGCGCCCAATAGGCGGCTGACTCGTCGCGGCCCGCACGGCCGCGCGGATAGAAACGAAAGTCACGTCGGGCAGCAGGTCAGATTGACGGGCGGTCGCGGCCCGCACGGCCGCGCGGATAGAAACGCGTCTCGCCCCGTTGGTGGCGTCGTGTTGCTCGGGTCGCGGCCCGCACGGCCGCGCGGATAGAAACGCCTTCGCGGCCCACCGGCTGGTGCTGGCCAAGGCGTCGCGGCCCGCACGGCCGCGCGGATAGAAACGACTCGCACCCATGGCCCAGGCCCTTTGTACTCACGTCGCGGCCCGCACGGCCGCGCGGATAGAAACTGGCACTGGCTCTGCTGCAGGCACATTGTTGCGAAGGGTCGCGGCCCGCACGGCCGCGCGGATAGAAACGTGCCGGTGGTAACGGGGGTCTCAACCTCCCGTTGTCGCGGCCCGCACGGCCGCGCGGATAGAAACCGTCAACCGCGAGAGAAGCGAAATGAACGATATGGGTCGCGGCCCGCACGGCCGCGCGGATAGAAACCGTCAACCGCGAGAGAAGCGAAATGAACGATATGGGTCGCGGCCCGCACGGCCGCGCGGATAGAAACATGGGCGGCGGTGGCGCTGGCGGTATCGGCGCCGGGTCGCGGCCCGCACGGCCGCGCGGATAGAAACAACGAAGAGTGGGCCAACAGCCCCGCCCCCGACCAGTCGCGGCCCGCACGGCCGCGCGGATAGAAACATTCACTCCCTGCTGCGGCATGGCGCCGAGCGCAAGTCGCGGCCCGCACGGCCGCGCGGATAGAAACATTTCTTGTAACGCCAGCGTCATAGCGTCATATCGTCGCGGCCCGCACGGCCGCGCGGATAGAAACCTTGCGCCGCTGCTGGTAGTGCTGGCGGATGGCCAGTCGCGGCCCGCACGGCCGCGCGGATAGAAACCATGACTTGCGGATGGAATACATGGCGCTCACATGTCGCGGCCCGCACGGCCGCGCGGATAGAAACTATCTATTGGAAATGAAAACCACCAATGATCGAGTCGCGGCCCGCACGGCCGCGCGGATAGAAACTGACGTCGATTCACAGGGCCACGACAGAGCCACGAGTCGCGGCCCGCACGGCCGCGCGGATAGAAACGCTCATCGTCATACCCAGTTGAAGCCGCCGGCGCGTCGCGGCCCGCACGGCCGCGCGGATAGAAACACGTAAGTACGCCCCGGCCCTTTGCGGTTGCCACGTCGCGGCCCGCACGGCCGCGCGGATAGAAACCGTAAGGGATAAAGACATGACCAAGACTGCCCAGGAGGTCGCGGCCCGCACGGCCGCGCGGATAGAAACTTCTTGAGGGTGGTGATCAGGCCTTGGCCTGCTTGCGTCGCGGCCCGCACGGCCGCGCGGATAGAAACGTGACCCTGCTCTGCAACGCCATGAATGAGCGGGATGTCGCGGCCCGCACGGCCGCGCGGATAGAAACTCCTCGGGCTTTGGCGAGGGCCGCGTGTGCGTCACGTCGCGGCCCGCACGGCCGCGCGGATAGAAACGTCAACGCTCATCGTCGTCTCGGGATTGCGGTAGCGTCGCGGCCCGCACGGCCGCGCGGATAGAAACCGCCTGATGGAATGCAGCTCGGATCCGATGATAATGTCGCGGCCCGCACGGCCGCGCGGATAGAAACAAGTACACCGAACTGGTGCCGCTGGACAGCTCGGGTCGCGGCCCGCACGGCCGCGCGGATAGAAACCGCCTGGGGCTGCTCGACGCAACCGAGGATTACCAGTCGCGGCCCGCACGGCCGCGCGGATAGAAACACCGCGCGCGGCAGCCTCTGCGTCCCATAGCGCCTTGTCGCGGCCCGCACGGCCGCGCGGATAGAAACCTTTTGGCTTGCCCGCAACGGTACGCGAAGAAACGTCGCGGCCCGCACGGCCGCGCGGATAGAAACCATCGCCCACAGCACGCGCTCGCGGCACGCCTCGGGTCGCGGCCCGCACGGCCGCGCGGATAGAAACAAGGCGCATCGCGAACGGGTCATGGCGATCCTCGCGTCGCGGCCCGCACGGCCGCGCGGATAGAAACGCCACGATCCATGGCGCGGAAATGCGCTCTGGCTCGTCGCGGCCCGCACGGCCGCGCGGATAGAAACTCCTATGCGAACGAAGAAGGCCCGCACGTGGCGGGGTCGCGGCCCGCACGGCCGCGCGGATAGAAACATCTTCGGCGGCGTTATCTCGACGCCATGCCACCGTCGCGGCCCGCACGGCCGCGCGGATAGAAACATCTTCGGCGGCGTTATCTCGACGCCATGCCACCCGTCGCGGCCCGCACGGCCGCGCGGATAGAAACTACCTGCTCCGGTTCGTTGGCGCCCTGATCCCAGGTCGCGGCCCGCACGGCCGCGCGGATAGAAACATTGCTGCTGACGGCACGCAATCTTTCCGGCTTACGTCGCGGCCCGCACGGCCGCGCGGATAGAAACAGCAGCGGCTGCACACCGAGGACGCGAGCGGCTTCGCGTCGCGGCCCGCACGGCCGCGCGGGTAGAAACCCCGATTGTCTCTATGCCTACTCCACGGACGACGTGTCGCGGCCCGCACGGCCGCGCGGATAGAAACTCAGCGAAGCGCTGCGCCCAGTAGGCGGCTGACTCGTCGCGGCCCGCACGGCCGCGCGGATAGAAACTCGTCAACCAGGCTTGGTCTAACGTGGCTCATATCGTCGCGGCCCGCACGGCCGCGCGGATAGAAACTCGACCGCCTTGATCAGGGCGGTCTGGCTAGGGTCGTCGCGGCCCGCACGGCCGCGCGGATAGAAACAAGGTTGGCTACTACCTCGACTTGTTGCGCGAAGCGTCGCGGCCCGCACGGCCGCGCGGATAGAAACTCTGCCGATCTGACGGCCCTGCTGATATAGCCAGGTCGCGGCCCGCACGGCCGCGCGGATAGAAACCATCAGTAGCCGTAGATGATAGCTGCTAATCCAGCGTCGCGGCCCGCACGGCCGCGCGGATAGAAACGCTGACAATGCTGCGGCGCTTGAGCAAATCGCTCGTCGCGGCCCGCACGGCCGCGCGGATAGAAACAGTTATCCGGTAGCGCCAGTGTCAGGCGCTGTAATGGTCGCGGCCCGCACGGCCGCGCGGATAGAAACGCTGACAATGCTGCGGCGCTTGAGCAAATCGCTCAGGTCGCGGCCCGCACGGCCGCGCGGATAGAAACATGGCTTTTGACTCATTGCAAAGACCGTAACGAACAGTCGCGGCCCGCACGGCCGCGCGGATAGAAACCGGCCCGCCATTGAGGGTAGCAGGCATATGCAGCGTGTCGCGGCCCGCACGGCCGCGCGGATAGAAACACATTATTGCTAACGATGAGGAAGTCACCGTAGTTGTCGCGGCCCGCACGGCCGCGCGGATAGAAACATCGACGAATCGAGACTGCTTGGGGGTCAGCTCGAGTCGCGGCCCGCACGGCCGCGCGGATAGAAACAAGTCGATTGTTTTTGTCACGAAATGGTGGAGGCAGGTCGCGGCCCGCACGGCCGCGCGGATAGAAACGACACCGAAGCGAAGATGTTATCGACCTGGTTTTGTCGCGGCCCGCACGGCCGCGCGGATAGAAACATCTCGGCGGCGGTGTAGAAGCCGAGCATCAGCGAGGTCGCGGCCCGCACGGCCGCGCGGATAGAAACCCAGGGTCAGCACCTCGCCGTCATCCTCGCCGAGTCGCGGCCCGCACGGCCGCGCGGATAGAAACTGGCCGAGCATCGCCGCGCCGCGGGAATAGCGCGTGTCGCGGCCCGCACGGCCGCGCGGATAGAAACGCTCATCGTCATACCCAGTTGAAGCCGCCGGCGCGTCGCGGCCCGCACGGCCGCGCGGATAGAAACGGGCTCAGCGGGTCGGTCACGTTGTAGCGCTGGCCGTCGCGGCCCGCACGGCCGCGCGGATAGAAACCTCGGCGCTGTTGCGGAAGGTCATCAGGTGCCCCCGTCGCGGCCCGCACGGCCGCGCGGATAGAAACTCGTCTATGAAGCGCCAGGCGGCGCGAAGGGCTTCGTCGCGGCCCGCACGGCCGCGCGGATAGAAACGTCACGCGGCATATCGAATGCTTGGGAAGTCTCCGGTCGCGGCCCGCACGGCCGCGCGGATAGAAACTTTTGGCGGGAGTGATGCGCAACGGGATGGCCCGGGTCGCGGCCCGCACGGCCGCGCGGATAGAAACAGCTGCTCGCAATCCTTCTGGTGTCACTGGTCTGGTCGCGGCCCGCACGGCCGCGCGGATAGAAACCGCGCCGGTTTGCTAGCTCTTGTTGTGCTTACCCCAAGGTCGCGGCCCGCACGGCCGCGCGGATAGAAACCGCTACGCGGAGTGGTTCCCCAACAGCCCCAATGCGTCGCGGCCCGCACGGCCGCGCGGATAGAAACCCCCACCCCCGAGCCCCCCATTAATATCGCCCCCGTCGCGGCCCGCACGGCCGCGCGGATAGAAACAAATGCGGGGCTTCACCACCCGCCGGCGCGCCTTGGTCGCGGCCCGCACGGCCGCGCGGATAGAAACTCCCAGGCGTGCCAGGAGGCGCTGCCAGGCCACGTCGCGGCCCGCACGGCCGCGCGGATAGAAACCGATAGCGGTGGTGACCTGCGCGCCGCGCGCATACGTCGCGGCCCGCACGGCCGCGCGGATAGAAACGCACAGCTCCAGGAACAGGCTGACGGCCAGCGACTCGTCGCGGCCCGCACGGCCGCGCGGATAGAAACGTGAGCTGATCAACATGCACGCCGCCGCTCTGGAGGTCGCGGCCCGCACGGCCGCGCGGATAGAAACATCAGCGGCGGTAGTGTCGTGTTGCTCGGTCATGTCGCGGCCCGCACGGCCGCGCGGATAGAAACCCACTTGGGATTCTGGCGGGCAGTGCCCCGCCATGTCGCGGCCCGCACGGCCGCGCGGATAGAAACTTGGCGAGATCCGGCTTCACTGTATCGATGGCAAGTCGCGGCCCGCACGGCCGCGCGGATAGAAACAGGACCGCTTG
Organism: Billgrantia zhangzhouensis; assembly: GCF_021404465.1. Lineage (GTDB taxonomy): Bacteria > Pseudomonadota > Gammaproteobacteria > Pseudomonadales > Halomonadaceae > Halomonas > Halomonas zhangzhouensis. Next base: position 78,106 of record NZ_JABFTT010000013.1, read on the forward strand.
CAGCTCCTCAAACTCGGGGTGGGTCGCGGCCCGCACGGCCGCGCGGATAGAAACAAGATCTGCTGTGGTGGGAGTAGCATTGGTCATTAAGTCGCGGCCCGCACGGCCGCGCGGATAGAAACACAATTTAAACAACGACAGCAAAGTCTCCGAGGTCGTCGCGGCCCGCACGGCCGCGCGGATAGAAACACCATCAACCGAGCTGCAGTTCACTGTCGTTTTGTGTCGCGGCCCGCACGGCCGCGCGGATAGAAACCGCTGCAAACCGCCTTCGGGCGCGTCACGGTCAGGTCGCGGCCCGCACGGCCGCGCGGATAGAAACGGCTTGGGTGATGTCGCCCGCCAGGAACCAATCGAGTCGCGGCCCGCACGGCCGCGCGGATAGAAACGCCCTGGCGTGTCAGCAGCAGGCCCGCCCCGACGAGTCGCGGCCCGCACGGCCGCGCGGATAGAAACGTGAACATCGACGAGGCAGCGCTGCATAAGAACGGTCGCGGCCCGCACGGCCGCGCGGATAGAAACTGTGTGACGACGGCGATGATCTCGCGCCTGCTCTGGTCGCGGCCCGCACGGCCGCGCGGATAGAAACTTGCGCGTGGCGATGGCCTCTTGAATCGCCGCCAGTCGCGGCCCGCACGGCCGCGCGGATAGAAACATGGTGGTGTTCCCCCTGCGTGATATCGGGGAAAGGTCGCGGCCCGCACGGCCGCGCGGATAGAAACCCGGTCGTCTCCATGGGCACGAAGGTGGCCAGGGAGTCGCGGCCCGCACGGCCGCGCGGATAGAAACACCGTCTACCAGCACCGCCACCACGGCCTCTCGCAAGTCGCGGCCCGCACGGCCGCGCGGATAGAAACCCGTTCGGAGAGTTCACGACTGGCGGCGGCATCGCGTCGCGGCCCGCACGGCCGCGCGGATAGAAACCTGGCGCCGGTAGTGCCAGCCGGCCAGCGGATTGAGTCGCGGCCCGCACGGCCGCGCGGATAGAAACTCGATGGTGACGTGATCAACGGGGAGCATCGCGGACGTCGCGGCCCGCACGGCCGCGCGGATAGAAACTGCCTTTAGTGGCTGCCGCTGAACCGAAGCCAGAGGTCGCGGCCCGCACGGCCGCGCGGATAGAAACAGGCCGACATGTTCGCTGGCCACGGCGCTGCACAGGTCGCGGCCCGCACGGCCGCGCGGATAGAAACTGGTCAAGGGTGGCAGCAGCCAGTCGACGAGCCGGGTCGCGGCCCGCACGGCCGCGCGGATAGAAACCGAGAACGCCTCGCTGCCGCCGTCGCGGAACGCCTGTCGCGGCCCGCACGGGTCGCGCGGATAGAAACATGGCCATGATTGCCTGGGCGGAGCGTTCGGTGAGTCGCGGCCCGTATGGCCGCGTGGATAGAAACTATGGCTCAATATCCGCGCTTGAGGCCGAGCGTCAGTCGCGGCCCGCACGGGTCGTGCGGATAGAAACTGGGTACGGTCGTACTTGTTGAGTGGATCGAAATGGTCTCGGCCCGCACGGGTCGCGCGGGTAGAAACGCCACGTAGTCGGTGTGCAGGGTGATGTCGACGCAGGTCGCGGCCCGCACGGGTCGCGCGGGTAGAAACTCGGCAGCGCCCTCGCGCACCAGGTTGAGCATCACGTCGCGGCCCGCACGGGTCGCGCGGGTAGAAACGCGGTAGCTGGTGCCGCCGGGCTCCGCCGTTTGGGTCGCGGCCCGCACGGGTTGCGCGGGTAGAAACCCGTTGTAGCGGGCGGGACAGACGGCAAGTCGCCGGGTCGCGGCCCGCATGGGTCGCGCGGATAGAAACAACATCGGCCCCTTCACCATCCGCCCGGCAGGGCGTCGCGGCCCGCACGGATAGAAACAACTTCCACGAGCTGGCCGTCCAGGCCAGCACCGAGTCGCGGCTCGCACGGGCCGCGCGGATAGAAACGCCGCAGACATCTTCACCGGTCTATTCGATGACGTCGCGATCCCGCACGGGCCTCGTGGGTAGGAACTTCTACGACCCTATGGGGTGGATGATGTCCTCGTGTCGCGATCCGCACGGGCCACGCGGCACGCGGATAGAAGCCAGTAATACCGGTTTATTATCGCGATGGTGAGACTTGCGCGGCCTACTAGAGCTGTGCATTTACCCCCCAAACTCCTCCGTATCGATCTCCGCCTGCAGCGCTTCACCATAGCGGGCGCCGGCGACCTGGTCCGGCGTCAGGATGGCGCTGAGCCGCTCCAGGGTGGCGGCATCCAGGCGCAGGTTTTCCGCGGCGAGGTTTTCGCGCATGTGGGCGATGGAGCGGGTGCCGGGGATGGGGAACACGTCATCGCCTTGGGCCATGAGCCAGGCGAGGGCGAGCTGGCCGGTGGTGACTTCCCGTTCGCTGGCGATGGCCTGGAGTTTTTCCAACTGGCGCAGGTTACGCGACAGGTTGTCGGCGCTGAAACGCGGCATGCCGTGGCGCACGTCGTTTTCGGTGAGCTGGTTGGCGTCGGTAACGGCGCCGGCCAGGAAGCCGCGCCCCAGCGGGCTGAAGGCGACCAGTGCGGTGTCGGCTTCGCGGCAGGCCTCGAGCAGGGCGATCTCGGGGTTACGGGTCCACAGCGAGTATTCGGATTGCACGGCGGCAATGGGATGTTCGGTTCGGGCGCGGCGTAGGGTGGCGGCGGAGATTTCCGAGAGCCCGATGGCGCGAATCTTGCCCTCTTCCACCAGTCGCGCCAAGGCACCGACACTCTCTTCGATGGACACCTGACGATCCAGCCGGTGCAGGTAGTAGAGGTCCAAGTGGTCGGTGCGCAGCCGCTGGAGGCTTGCCTCGCACTGGCGTCGAATCGTCTCGGGGCGGCCGTCGATCACTTTTCTGCCGAGTTCGGGGTTCATGGCCATGCCGCACTTGCTGGCGAGGAAGATTCGGTCGCGCTTGCCAGCCAGTGCCTTGCCTACCACTTGCTCGTTGGCCGTGGCGCCGTAGAGGGTGGCGGTGTCGAAGTGGCGATAGCCCATCTCGAAGGCTTGTTCGAGGGCGCGTAGGGCCTCGGGTTCGGGAACGGGGTTGCCGTAGCCATGGGAGAGGTTCATGCAGCCCAGGCCGATGGTGGGCGAGGCCGCTTCCTTGAGGCGAGAGAAGATCGACATGCAGGCTCCGGGTCGGGGGAACAGGGCTCTTATCATGCCGAGCCGGGACGCGGGCCCGCAAGTGAAGCGCCGCGCCCGGTTCTTCATACCATTTCCTCAATTTCCCGCTACGGTGGCAGAACCAAGCGTAACGCGGCCGTTTGTCTGGCCAAGGATAGAGGAGACGATCATGAGCGTTGTCGAGGCGGCCCATTACGGCCGTGTGAACCGTTACCTGCACTGGGGCATGGCACTGCTGCTCGCCTGGCAGTTCACTACCACGAGCGTGCGGGTGTTGCTGAGCGATACGGCGCTTGACGAGCTGCTTTGGTCCACCCATCGGCCAACGGGCTTTCTGCTGCTGGCGCTGGTGGTGGTGCGGGTCGCCTGGGCTTTCGCCAGCCGGGCTAGCCAGCCGCCGGCGCTGAGTGCGGCGGCACGCCTGGGGCACTTGACCCTGTATGGGCTGATGCTGGTGGTGCCTTCGGTGGCACTGTTGCGCCAGTACGGCTCAGGGCGCGCCTTCGAGCCGTTCGGCATTCCGCTGATGCCCGGCTTCGAGGGCGAGCGTATCGAGTGGATGGTGGCCGCGGGCAGCCTGTTCCACGGTGTGCTTGGCTGGACGTTGCTGGCGTTGATCGTGGGCCACGTGGCGATGGTGGTCTGGCATCGGCGCAACGGGCAGGACGTGTTGCCGCGCATGCTGGTGCGTTGATGCCATGAGCCAGGAGGCGCGGGTGCTCAGAAAACGCTACTGTATCAGCGCCTTGATCCGCTCGAGGTAGTCCCGGCCCGTCGCGCCGGTACGCACGTTCTGTGCCCGGCCGCGCACGGCGTCGACAACAAGTCGATGAGATGTCCCTGGCCGGGAGCGCGTGGGCGGAGGGCAGGGCTGCTCGACGACAGCCGGCTCGTGAGCCATCCGTGGGGTGCGGTATGCTGTGGCAATAATGGTTTGCGAGGATTCATCCATGTCTGATCAAACACCCTTCCAGCGTGCCATGGCCGAACTCGATGCCCTGCACGCCGAGGATCCGCGCCGCGTGGAGGTCGAGGGTGAATCCCTGCCCCAGGAACTCTGGCATGCGGGGCGCATGAGCGCTTGGCTGGAACGGGTGGAGGAAGCGCCGAGCGAGCTGGTGCGGATCGCCGTGCGGGCGCAGCATCTGCAGCGCTGGCAGGTGCCGCGTAGTGAGTATCCTGAGGGGCGGGTGGGGTATCTCACCTGGCGCCGCGATCAGGGCAAGCGGGCCGGCGATACCACTGCGCGGGTAATGGAGGCGGCCGGTTATCCGACCGAGGAGGCCGCTGAGGTCTCTCGTATGATCCGCAAGCAGGGCCTGGGCCGTGATCCGGGCACCCAAGCGGTGGAGGACTGCGCCTGCCTGGTGTTCCTCGAGAACTATTTCGCTGATTTCTCCAAGCAGGTGGAGCACGACCACCTAGTGCGCATCGTACAGATGACCTGGAAGAAGATGTCGCCGCGTGCCCATGAGCTCGCGCTGACGCTACCCATGAGCGAGGAGGCACGCGCCGTGGTGGAGGAGGCGCTCGCCGGCTAGCGGGGCTCTGTTTCCCACGCCTGCGGCACCGGCCGGGCCGGCCGGTGCCGTGGCTTGCCGTCAGGGTACTAGTGTCTGTGCGGCTTCCAGGTAGGCGGCGCCGTTACTCTGCACGTGTTCGAAATCACCCGTTTCCGAGCCCTGATGCACCTCCTCCAGGATATGCGTCATGGCTTCCACTTCCTCCTGAATCTTCTCCAGCGCGTTTTCCAGGGTGTAGGTCAGCTCGTGCACGGTACCGAGGTCGGTGAGGCTCAACTCGTCCTGGACGAGCAGTTCGGCCAGGCGCTGGTTGTACTCGGAGAAGTTGGCCACGGCCTGGCTCAGGGTCTCGGCGGGCTCGCCCTTGAAGTGCGCGGGACTGGAACCGGCTTGGGTTTGGGCTTGAGAATAGCCTGGGGCGATCAGCAGGCTGGTCAGCAACAGAAGGGGTAACAGGGCTTTCATGGCGCGTCTCCTTTAATAAGAATGATATGCATTGGCTTTGTAGCAGCGAGCTATGGTCTCGACAAGGTAGTCATGAAATGAGAATGATTTTTCTTCTTGAGAATTGACAGAGATCAGGGTGGGAGCTAGATTTTTGGTAGTTAATGATAATTGTTATCATTAATATGCCAAGGGAGGCCGCCATGATGTATCGCACCAACACCGCCAGTTCCCACCCTACGCTGCAGATCTGCGATGCGACTTCAGGGTCGGTGCGGATGGCCCGGGAGTATCCGCGCCACGACACCACTCTCTCCCAGGAGGAGCTCGAGCTGCTTCAGCTGTATCGGGAAGAGGCCCGGCATGACCTGTTCCGGCGCTCGTTCCTGCTCACTTCCGAGCGCTATCTGAAAGGCGAGCTGCCCGAGTCCGGCCCGCACGGCGAAGATCTGGGGCGTTTCAGCTCAAGGTGAGGCGCAGGCTGTCGTCGCTTTCACAGGGCTTGCCGTGGCGCAGGGTCAGGCGCCGTTCACTCAGGTTCATCACCACCGAGAACAGGGTCTCCATGCGCTCCTCGGCGGGCTGATCCGGGTTGAAGTGGCGGCAGATCGACAGCGGCGCTCCCTGATGGTCGCTGAGGATGTCGAACAGGCTGGCCTCGTCGAGGCGCGCATCCGGAACCAGCTCGTCATGCAGCAGCGCATCGAGCCGACACAGGCGTGGGTGGGAGTCGATGCGCGGGAAGTCTTGCACCGGGCAGGGGGTGTTATCCGCATAGAGGTGGTTGGTGTGGGTGACGATACCGTCGCGTGGTGAGATACGTCCGGGCTCACCGGATTGGACCTCGAGACCCACGGCCTGGCCCTCCTCGTTGTCGCCCTGAGCGCTGGCGAGCAGGAAGTGCGCGGGCGAGCAGACCCGGTCATGGGTGGCCACCGCAAGCGCACTGTCGTAATCGGGGCTCTCGAGGATCTTGCGCAGGGCGATATGGATCGGCAGCCCGGCGCCGCAGGTCTGTGAGCGAATGGCGTTGAGGCACACGCCGACACCGCAAGCGTTCATGCCGATCTTGCCGACCATGCCGGCTTCACCGATGCTCACCAGCTCGGGGCGGCCGTCGCCACGGATGTGGAGGGCTACCACGTTGTCGAGCTGGTCGTGGCGCCAGTCCCAGTTCTGTGCCAGCCATTGTTGCCCGTGGCGCTGCAACGAGAAGGCCGAGCAGCCGCCGTTGGCCTGGGTCAGGGCGATTTCGCTGCGGCAGTTCAGCGTCAGGATGTCGATGAAGTCGACCCCCGCGCCCCAGGCGATGCCGTTCATTTCCTCGAGAATTGCGGGAAAGCCCAGCGCGATCTGGGCCTCGAAGTGGCAGGCACGGTCGCGGGCCTCTTCCCAGCGAATGCCCACGAAATCGTGGAATAGTTGCCCGTAGACCGCGATGCTGCGCTCGATCAGGTGCCGGTGAATACGGCCGTGTTCCGCACCGACCTCATGATGGCTCCCCGTCAGTTCGGTCACGACCAGGGGGCTCGATGGCCGGGTCATAGCACCTCCTCGAGGAAGGCCAGGAAGGCGGCCCAGGATTTTTCGTCGGAGCGCATGGCGGGCTCCTGTCTGTTTCGTAGCATGCGGGCATCAGTATAGGCAAAGGTTGGTTGGTGCAACCGGCAGCGTTGAACGTCGGGGGAGGTACTTATCAGGGTTTTCCATTGCCGATAAGGAGTTGGCGACGCGGGCCGGGGGTAAACGTTGGTATGGGGGGCTTGTGTTTTACTGCGGAGCCTTCCAGATTTAGAGAGTGCCTTCTGTAACCAGACGTATCGACGTCTCCAACCAGAGTGAGAAGAACAAATGAAGAAGAGCCTATTGGCGATGGCAATCGCGGCATCCGGCGTGGCGCTTGCCGGAGCGGCGCAGGCAGAGGTCAAGATCGGTTTCATCGGCGGCTTCACCGGCCCGATCGAGAGCCTGACCCCTCCGATCTTCGACGGCGCGCGGCTGGCGGTGGCGCAGATCAACGAGCAGGGTGGCATCCTCGGCGGGCAGACACTGGTCATGCCGAATGCCGACACTACCTGTAGCGATGCCTCGGCGGCCTCCAACGCGGCCGACCGCATGGTCAATACCGAGCAGGTCACGGCCATCGTCGGTGCGCTGTGTACCGGGGCGACCGTGGCCGCGGCCAACAGTGCGGCGATTCCTGGTGGAGTGGTAATGGTGTCGCCGGCCTCCACGGCGCCGGCGGTGACCGAGCTGGACGACAACGATCTGGTGTTCCGTACCGTGCCTTCGGATGCCTACCAGGGCGAGATCCTGGCCAAGCTGATGCTCGAGAAGGGCTTCGACGAAGTGGCCGTCACCTACGTCAACAACGACTACGGTCGCGGCCTGGCGGACGCCTTCACCGCAGGCTTCGAGGCGGGCGGTGGCACGATAGCCGAGAACCTGGCCCATGAAGACGGCCGCGCCGACTATCGCTCCGAGCTGGGCTCGCTTTCCGCCAGCGGTGCCGAGACCCTGGTGGTGCTGGCCTATGCCGATGGCTCGGGCCAGACCATCCTGCGCCAGGCTTATGAGAGCGGCGCGTTCACCCAGTACGCCGGTGCCGACGGCATGGTAGGGGATTCGCTGGTCGGTGCGGTGGGTGCGGATGCCCTCGAGGGCATGATCGCCACCCGCCCCGGTAGCCCTGAACTGCCGGGTACCGAGATCTTCAGCCAGGCGGCCCAGGAGGCCGGCTTCGATCCCAGTGCGGTGTTCGCTGCCCAGGCCTACGACGCCGCCTTCCTGCTGGCACTGGCCATCGAGCAGAACGGCAGTGCCGAGCGTGAGGGGCTTTCCCAGGCGCTGCGCAGCGTCGCCTCCGCTCCCGGTGAAGTGATCCTGCCCGGCGAGTGGGAGAAGGCTCTGGAGCTGATCGCGGCCGGCGAGGAGATCAACTACGAGGGTGCCTCCGGCAGCCATGAGTTCGACGAGAACGGCGACGTGCCGGGCGTGGTACTGGAAATGGCGGTGGAAGGCGGTGCCTTCGTCGGCAAGGGCCTGATCCAGGACTGACGCTAGCCTGAACTGAAGCAGCAAGTGCAAGCAAAAGCCCCCGGCGGGAATTCCCGCCGGGGGCTTTCTTATTGAACGTAGATTTTAGAGAGGTGCGGATTTATGTCGCAAATTACTCTCTCTACCCGTGGTGTTTGACTTTTTCGGGCAGCAACCCCTGCGGGGCGAAGCGCAGTACCAGGGTAATGAGCAGGCCGATCACGAATACCCGGGCCTGGAGCGCGCGGCTGTCGAGGTTGCCCGGCGGCTCCCAGCCGAACCAGCCCTCGCCGAGAGCGGCGGCCCCATGCATCAGGAACAGCGCCAGCGGCTCGGACATCAGCCAGATGATGTACACCGCCACGGCACCGAAGATGGTGCCCAGGTTGTTGCCGGGCCCGCCGAGGATGACCATCACCAGTACCAGGAAGGTGTGGTTCAGCGGCAGGAAGCCGTTGGGGTCGAAGATGCTGTTGAACGAAGCCAGCGCGCCACCACCGATGCCCATCAGGATGCAGCCCAGCACGAAGATCTCCAGGCGGCGCTTGTTGATGTCCTTGCCCATTGCCGAAGCGGAGATCTCGTTGTCGCGGATGGCGCGGATCATGCGGCCCCAGGGAGCGTGGTAGGCGCGGTGCAGCAGGAAGAAGATCACCGCGATCATGGCCGCCGTGACCGACAGGTACAGCGACCGGGCCAGGGTGAAGCCCAGCTCGCTGGGGCCCGGCGTGGGCCAGGGCAGCGGCGAAACGGTGGCGGTGCCACGGGTCAGCCAGTCGGAGTTCTTGAGGAAAGCCTTGATGATCTCGGCGATGCCGAGGGTGGCAATGGCGAGATAATCGCTGCGCAGCCCCAGGCAGATATGGCCGATGAAGTAGCCGATGGCGCCGGCCAGCGCACCACCGACGATCCAGCCGCTCCAGGCCGGCAGGCCCAGGCCGCCGATGAAGCCGGCACGGGACTGTATCTCGCCAGTGACGCCGCGCATCATGCTGATCACCACCAGGTAGAGCACCACGGCGAGAATGATGGCGATCAGCGTGCGCAGCTTCTTCGGTACGCCGACGCGGTCGAGCTTGGTGGCGCCATAGACCAGCATCGCCGCGGCGGCACCGTAGAGCAGCACGCGGCCGAGTTCGCCAGGCAGTTCGGTACCCCAGAAGGCGTCGTTGACCGGTACACTGAGGAACATGGTGGCAAAGGCGCCCAGCGCGACGAAGCCCATCACGCCGGCATTGAACTGGCCGGCATAGCCCCATTGGATGGTCAGCCCCAGGGCCAGGATGGCGTAGCAGGAGGCTTCCACCAGCATGCGCGTGCTGTAGGCGGTCCCCATGACAGCGTAGACGCCGAGAACCGCCACCAGCAGGGTGCCGAAGAGAATGACTTCTCGTAGCGGGAAGCGTGACGGCGCGGCGATGATATCTTCGCGGCGTTCGGTACGTTGAGCGTTCATTAGATCACCTTACCCTTGAAGATGCCGGTAGGGCGCCACACCAGGATCGCCACCAGGATGAAGAAGGGCACCACGATCTTGTATTCGGTGCCGACGAAGGCGAGGTTGCGCGGAATCTCGACCCATTCGGGGAACAGGTGCGCAATGGGGCGCAGCAGCACCGTCCAGTTGAACACCGCCAGCGTTTCGGCGAAGCCCACCACGAAGCCTCCGGCGATGGCTCCGTAAGGGTGGCCCACCCCGCCGACGATGGCCGCGGCGAAGATCGGCAGCAGCAGAAAGAAGCTCAGATCGGGCTTGAAGGTCACGTCGAGCGAGAGCAGGGTGCCGGCAATGGCTGCCAGGCCGCCAGCGACCACCCAGGTCACCGCCACGATGTGGTTGGTATTGATGCCCGAGGCGCGTGCCAGGTCGGGATTGTCGGACATGGCGCGCATCGCCTTGCCCAGCCGGGTGCGGTTGAGGAACAGGTGCAGCCCCACCACGCAGACGATGGTCAGGATGAACAGGATGATCTGCGGCTCGGTGACGATGATCGGCCGTGTGGCTAGTTCGAACGGCACGTCGAGGCGGTAGATTTCCTTGCGCTCGCCGGCCAGGTACAGGTTCTGCGAGCCGGTGCCGGCGAACAGGCGGATCAGCCCCTGCAGCATCAGGGTCACACCCAGCGAGGCGATCACCATGACGATGGGCTTGACGCCATGGGCGCGCAGTGGCTTGTAGAATGCCTTGTCGATGCCGACCGCGAGCAGGGCGGTGAGCACCATGGCCAGCGGCAGCATGACGATGGGGGTGGGCAGCCCCACCGCTCCGCCCACGCCGGGAAATGCCATGGTCAGCAGCAGCACCATGAAGGCCCCGAACGTCATCATGTCGGCATGGGCGAAGTGGGCGAAGCGCATGATGCTGAAGACCAGCGTCACGCCGACGGCGCCAATGGCGTAGATCGAGCCGGTCACGCTGCCGGCGATGATCACGTTGTTGATGAAGAAAACCAGTTCGTTCACGACTCACTCTCCAGTACGGGCTCGGGGCTCAACCGCCGAGGAAGCTCTTGGCCACTTCCGGGTCGGCGAGCAGGGCGGCGCCGGTATCGGTGAAGCGGTTCTTGCCGGCGGCCAGCACGAAGCCCTTGTCAGCGATGGCCAGGGCCTGCTTGGCGTTCTGCTCGACCATGAGGATGCCGACACCGGCGGCATTGATCTCCTTCACCCGTTCGAATATCTCGTTCATGTAGAGCGGCGAGAGGCCGGCGGTGGGTTCGTCGAGCAGCAGCACGTCGGGCTCGGCCATCAGCGCGCGGCCCATGGCGACCATCTGGCGCTGGCCACCGGAGAGTTCGCCGGCGGGCTGGTGGCGCTTGTCGTAGAGCGGAGGAAAGAAGTCGTAGACCTGCTTGAGCATGCGCTTGACGTTGCCCGGTTTGAGGAAGGCGCCCATCTCCAGGTTCTCTTTCACCGTGAGGCTGGGGAAGACGTTCTTCTCCTGGGGCACGAAGCCCATGCCCTTTTGTACCAGCTTGTTGGGCGGCAGATTGTGGATCGGCTCGCCGCGCAGCAGGATCTCGCCCTGGCTGACGGTGAGCAGGCCGAAAATGGCCTTGAGCATGGTGGACTTGCCGGCGCCATTGGGGCCGACGATCACACCGACCTCGTCGGCCTCGATCGACATGTTCACCCCGTTGAGGATGTTCATGCCGCCGTAACCGCCGTGCACGTCGCGTGCTTCGAGTAATGGCATCGTGAATTCTCTGCGCTATCGTTGCTGTTCTTCTTGTCGGGTCTATGCGCCTGGGCTCAGGCTACGTTCGAACCCTCAGGCTACATTCGAACCAAAGTATGCCTCGATCACCTGAGGATTGTTACGGATCTCCTCGATGCTGCCTTCCACCATCACGCTGCCCTGGGCCAGCACGATCACCGGGTCGCACAGGCGCGCGATCATGTCCATGTCATGCTCGATGACCAGGAAGGTGTAGCCCATCTCGCGATTGAGCCGTTCGATGTTGTCGACCAGATCACCCAGCAGGGTGCGGTTGACCCCGGCGGCGATCTCGTCGAGCAGCACGACGCGGGCATCGGTCATCATGGTGCGACCGAGTTCGAGCAGTTTCTTCTGGCCGCCGGAGAGGTTGCCGGCCAGCTCGTTGCGTACGTGATGCAGGCCGATGAAGTCGATCACCTCGAGCGCCTTCCGGCGTACCTCATCCTCCTGCTGGCGTACCAGGCCCGGCTTGAGCCAGGCGTCGAACAGGCTCTCGCCGGCCTGCTGCGGCGGCACCATCATCAGGTTCTCCAGCGCGGTCATATGGGAGAACTCGTGGGCGATCTGGAAGGTACGCAGCAGGCCCTTGTGGAACAGCTCGTTGGCGGGACGGTTGGTAATGTCCTCGCCATCGAGCAGGATCTGGCCGCTATCGAGCAGCAGGGCGCCGGCGATGATATTGAACAAGGTGGACTTGCCTGCCCCGTTGGGGCCGATCAGCCCGGTGATCGAGCCCTCTTCGACCTGGATGGAGCAGTCGTTGATCACCTTCAGGCCACCGAAGGCCTTGTAGACGTGCCTGACGTCGATGATGGATGGCATGTTGGTTCCTGCACTTTATATCGTTGTTATGCGCCCGGTCTCTCCGCTTGATGCGAGACCGGGTGGCGTATATCGAGCCGCCGCCCGCAGGCGGCGACAGTTCTTCTTGTTACCGATCCTGGCGCTTCTCGGCCAGGAACGTACGGCCGGCGGCGAAGGCGCCGACGATGCTCAGGGCGCCGATGGCCGGCACCAGATAGCCTTCTACCTGCGGAATGGTGCGCAGGAACACGAAAGCAACCGCGGCGGGTGCCACGAAGCGTACCAGGAAGCGCCAGGTCCTGAACCAGGTCTCGCTGGTGCGCATCTCCTTCATTACCTCCGAGTGGGTCAGCGCCCAGCCGGCAAACAGCGCGATGAGCATGCCGCCCAGCGGCATGAAGATGTTGGTCAGCAGCTCGATGAAATCGAAGGCGCTGCGGCCGAACAAGGTGTGGAAGGGGCTTGCCTCGGCCCACAGGTTGAAGCTGATCACCGTGAGCAGGCCCAAAGCCCAACTGGCCACCACCATGACGAACACTGCCTGGGGGCGAGTGAGGTCGAAGCGCTCCACCAGGAAGGCGGCCACCGGCTCGATCAGTGAGATCGAGGAGCTGATTGCCGCTCCCAGCACGAGGATGAAGAACACCCCGCCGATCAGCCCGCCGAAGGGCATCTCGGCGAAGGCCAGTGGCAGGGTGACGAACATCAGGCCCGGTCCGGCGGCGGCGTCGAGGCCGGCGCCGAATACCAGCGAGAAGATCGCCAGCCCTGCTACCATGGCGACGGCGGTGTCAATGAAGGCGACGGCGAAGGCGGTACGGCTCAGCGAGGCGTCGTTGGCCATGTAGGCGCCGTAGGCCATGATCGCCCCCATGCCGAGGCTCAGGGTGAAGAACGACTGGCCCATGGCCTGCAGCCAACCTTCGAGGCTCAGGTCGCCGACATTGAAGGTGAACAGAAAGCTTGCCGCGGCGCCGAAGTCGCCATTGGCGATGCCGTAGGCGAGCATCACCAGAAGGATCACGAACAGCGCCGGCATCATGATGCGCAGGCCGCTTTCGATGCCCTTGTGGATGCCCATGCCCACGATCAGTCCCGAGGCGATGATGAACAGCGTGTGGTAGAGCGTGAGCAGGCCCGGCGAGGCCAGCAAGGCCTCGAAGCCGGCGCCGATGGCGGCGGCATCAGCGCCGATCAGCGAGCCGGTGAGCATCTGCCAGGTGTAATGAATCGCCCAGCCGGCGATCACCGAATAGAAACTCAGGATCAGGAAGGCCGCGGCGGCTCCCAGCCAGCCGATCGATTCCCAGGCACGGGAGGTGTCATGCGTACGGGTCAGGAAGCGCATGCCCATGATCGGGCTTCTGCGGCTGGCACGGCCGAGCATGGTCTCGGCGATCAGGATCGGGATGCCGATGGCGAAGATGGTCAGGGCGTAGATCAGGATGAAGGCGCCGCCGCCGTTCTCGCCGGTCAGATAGGGAAAGCGCCACAGGTTGCCGAGCCCCACTGCTGAGCCGACCGCGGCGAGCAGGAAGGTGCCCTTGTGTGTCCAGACGTTGTGCGTGCTCATTATGTTTCCGAAGCGTCGACCTGCGGCCTTGTGAGCCTGAGTGTGGCACCACCGGGCGCCGGTCGGATAGGGGCGCTCGATGAGCGCGTACACTGTGCGACAGAACCCGCGCCATGGCCAGTGGACGAACGTTAAGGCTACGTTGGAAACGATAGATGACCGGGGCATGGGTTCGTGGAAGTCATTGCGGCTCCTCGTCCTGTGCGGCGTTGTCGCTCGGGCGTGGTTCGAAGGCGCGACTGGCATCCGGCAGGCGCACCGTGTCGCCTACGGCGAGCTTGCCGAACAGTTGGCGCCGCTTGCCGCTGTGCGGCTCGATCAAGGCCGCCACGCTGCCGATGCTGGTGCCGTCGACGTAGGCCTCGACCTTCACCCGTACCACCATGCCCTGGTAGCGCGCCGAGAGGATATCGCCAGACCCCGGCTCCGAGTAGCCTTGGGGGGAGTGTTCGTAATGGCGCATCACGCTGTCGGCGCCGGGGTCGTCCCATTCCACATGCTTGTGCATCAAGTTCTCCTGCAAAGTCGATTTCGATCACCTACGGAGAAGCGTAGCCGCTGATGGGTGCGGCAAGAAAATGCCCACCTCATGGTGGGCATGGCCAGTGGCATGGTGCCTCCCGCTCAGGGGGCTTCCTCGGCGAGTTCCATGATCAGGCGCGTGGCCAGATAGAGGCGCGGCACCACGCTGTGCAGTTCGACATATTCGTCGCTGCTGTGGTAGCGGCCTCCCACCAGGCCGAGTGACTCGAGCACTGCCGGGCGCTCAGCATCGGGCTGGTAGGCGTAGGCGGCGTCGGTGCCACCGCCGATTTCCACCGCACCGAGTTCCAGGCCCAGCTCTGCATAGATGGCCTTGGCCGTCTCGGCCAGTTCCTGGGTTTGCGGGTTCTCCGGCAGCGGCGGGCGACCGCGCTCCAGGCGGAACTCCACGTCGGTATCCTCGATCAGGCGGCTGGCGATGATCTCGTTGGCTTCCTCGCTCACGCGTTCGTACTCGTCGGCTTCGAAGTAGCGCATGTCGCCCTCGGCCCGGGCGTACTCGGGAATGATGTTGCGGGTGCCGCCGCCCTCGACCACCGTCCAGTTGAGGGTGGTTTCCTTGTCGGGGTCGCCAAGTTCGCTGAGCTGGAGCAACTGATGGGAGAGTTCCATCACTGCGTTGCGCCCCTCGTCCGGGGCGCTACCGGCATGCGAGGCACGGCCGGTCACTTCGAGAAAGGCGTAGTTGATGCCCTTGGTCACGGTAGTTACCGCATCCGTGCCGTCTTCCCCCAGGGTCGGTTCGAACACCAGCACCGCGTCCTGCTCGGCGGCGAGCTGCTGGATGAGATCGCGGGAGCCCAGCGAGCCGCGCTCCTCGTCGGGATTGAACACCACCGTCAGCGTGCCATAGCCGTCGTATTCCAGCTCCTCGAGTATCGCCAGGCTGTGCAGGATGATTGCCACGCCGCCCTTGGCATCACCCACGCCGGGGCCGAAGGCGCGCCCATCCTCTGTGCGATACGGCCGCTCGGCCGCGGTTCCCTCGCCGAACACCGTGTCGTAGTGAATCATCAGCATGATGTCGCGCTCGCCGCTACCCTCAAGAGTGCCGACCAGCGTATTGCCGCCAAGCTCTTCGGAGGGATGGGTCTCGACCTCGGCGCCCAGCTTACGCAGGCGCTCGTCGAGAATCGCCTCGACCTCGGCCAGGCCCGGCTCGTAAGTGGTGCCGGAATCGATGTTGACCAGGGTTTCGAGCGTTTCGAGCAACGGCTCCTCGTGGCGCTCGGCGGCATCGAGTACCGCCTGGTCGGCTTCGGTGGCAACAGGCTCGGCGTTGACGGAAGCGGCAGCGAACATGGCGGCCAGGGCCGCGCCGCAGCACAGCGGCTTGAGGGGGAGTCCATTCATGGCTGTGTCCCTGTAGTGTTCTTGGCTATCGGTGGCTCGGCCACGCAGATGCGAGGCGCTGGGTAGAGTCTAGGCCAGGTGCCCGCGAACGCCACCTATCGGCCTGCCTTGGATTGGAGATTCACCTCGTGCAAAACGACGACACCCGCCGAGTGGCGGGTGTCATTGAGAAGCGAGCGAGGCTTACTTCTTGGCGCGCTTGCGCTCGTGCTCCTTGAGGAACTTCTTGCGCAGGCGAATGTGGTTGGGGGTGATTTCCACCAGCTCGTCGTCGTCGAGGAACTCGATGGCCTGCTCCAGGCTGAACTTCACCGGCGGGGTCAGCACAATGTTCTCGTCGTTGCCCGAGGCACGCATGTTGTCGAGCTTCTTGCCCTTGGTGGGGTTGACCACCAGGTCGTTGGCGCGGTTGTGGATACCCACCAGCATGCCTTCGTAGACCTCGGTACCGTGATCGATGATCAGCTTACCGCGCTCCTGCAGGGCGTACAGCGCATAGGCCAGCGCCTTGCCATCGACCATGGAGACCAGCACACCGTTACGGCGCTCGATGGCGGCGTCGGGCTTGAGCGCGCCGTAGTGATCGAAGCGGCTGGTGAGGATGCCGGTGCCCGAGGTCAGCGTCAGGAACTGACCGCGGAAGCCAATCAGCCCGCGTGCGGGGATGATGAAGTCCAGGCGCACGCGGCCCTTGCCATCGGGATTCATGTTGGTCAGCTCGCCCTTGCGGTAGCCGAGTTCCTCCATGATGGCGCCCTGGTGCTGCTCCTCGCAGTCGATGATGACCTCTTCGTAGGGCTCCTGCTTGACGCCGTCGATCTCCTTGATGATCACCTCGGGACGGCCCACCGCCAGCTCGAAACCTTCGCGGCGCATGGTTTCGATCAGCACCGAGAGATGCAGCTCGCCGCGGCCGGAGACCTTGAACTTCTCGGGGCTTTCGCCCTGTTCCACGCGCAGCGCCACATTGTGGATCAGCTCCTGATCGAGGCGATCCTTGATGTTGCGGCTGGTGACGTACTTGCCGTCGCGACCGGCGAAGGGCGAGTCGTTGACCTGGAAGGTCATGGAGACGGTGGGCTCGTCCACCGACAGCGGCGGCAGCGCCTCGACGGCGACCGGGTCGCATAGGGTATCGGAGATGGAGAGTTCATCGATACCGGTGATGCAGACGATGTCGCCGGCAGTGGCGAGTTCGGTCTGTACGCGCTCGAGGCCCATGTGGGTCATCACCTGGCCGACCTTGCCTTTGCGGGTGTTGCCGTCGGTGCCGATCACCACGATCTGCTGGTTGGGCTTGACCGAGCCGCGCTTGATGCGGCCAAGGCCGATGACGCCCACGTAGCTGGAATAGTCCAGCGCCGAGATCTGCATCTGGAATGGGCCGTCGAGCTCCACGGCCGGTGGTTCGACGATGTCGACGATGGCCTGGAACATGGGCGACATGTCCTCGGCCAGCGCGTCCGGATCCATGCCGGCGATGCCGTTGAGCGCCGAGCAGTAGACGATCGGGAAGTCGAGCTGCTCGTCGCTGGCGCCGAGGTTGTCGAACAGATCGAAGATCTGGTCGATGACCCAGTCGGGACGCGCGCCGGGGCGGTCGATCTTGTTGACCACCACGATCGGCTTGAGGCCCTGGGCGAAGGCCTTCTGGGTCACGAAGCGGGTCTGTGGCATGGGGCCGTCCACGGCGTCGACCAGCAGCAGCACCGAGTCGACCATCGACATCACGCGCTCGACCTCGCCGCCGAAGTCGGCGTGTCCGGGAGTGTCGACGATGTTGATATGGAAGTCGCGGCCATTGCCGTCCTGCCAGCGAATCGCGGTGTTCTTGGCCAGGATGGTGATGCCGCGCTCCTTTTCCTGGTCGTTGGAGTCCATGATCCGCTCCTGCCCCTCGGCCTTGCGATCCAGGGTGCCGGACTGCTGCAGCAGCTTGTCGACCAGGGTGGTCTTGCCGTGGTCGACGTGAGCGATGATGGCGATATTCCGCAAACTCTCGATGCGAGAGGGGGTTACAGCTGTGTTCATAGGGTGTGACTCATCAACAGGGGCGCACCTATGTACACATCGGGAGGACGTACCCTAGGCGCGGGGTAGGGAGTGGAGGCGCATTGTACAGGTAAGCGGGGAAGGGGAATAGCACAACCTCTCAATATGGGGGGGCATCAGCCTGGGGCGTGGCGCTTCCCCATCCGCTTGGGGTGGTCCGGGCCATGCCGTCGTTTCGTCATGGCGGACATGAGTGGGAGAGCGCGATGGGAAGAAATTCAGTAAGGGCATTTTGCCGCTACTTTTCTACACTTATTCACACACTCTGTAACGCGGCCGCGTTGCGAGCGGCCCTCCCATCCTCGGTGGAGCCCTGTGCCATGCCCCTTTCCAGTGTCATTCTCGATGCTCGCAGTGCCGGCGCGAAATTGCCACGCAATCTGGTTTCTTTCGAGCAGGCGGCCAGGCGGTGGCAGGGGATCTATGAACTGTTGCTGGTGGACGATACCGGGGACCACCGCTTGCCGGCCCTGGCGCAGCGTTATCGGGCAACCCTGTTGTCGTGTGGCTCCACACCCCTGGGGAGCCGGCTCAATGCTGCCGTGAGAGCCAGCCGTGGTGAGCTGCTGCTGTTTCCCGGGCTGGCGGACCGCCGTGCAATGAACTGGTTGAGCCACTGGCTGGTCGAGATCGAGCCGGGCGAACAGTGGGATGCGGCCATACTGCCGGTGCGTCGCCATGGCTGGCTGCGACGCTGGTGGTTGCTGCAGCGCCCGTCGCCATTGGACACCTTCTGGGTGGTGCGAACCTGGTTCGAGCGCATCGGCGGCTTCGACCCGCAGTTGGGCAGCGACGCCCTGCCCGATCTGCTCGAGCGACTGCGGGCCTGTCAGGCGCGGGTGTCGGTAGAGACTGCTTGAGAAGAGCGCCGCCATCGCACCCAAGTGGTGCATTGTCGATTCATGCGCACCATGATGGCGCATAAATTCTATCCCGATGGGGCTCGAAGTGGCTAGGCGGGCAGGCTTGGTGCAGGTCGATACAGTGCGGTGCAATTTATATTTCTTGTAAAACAATGTATTGCCATTTTTTTGTCTTGGCTTGGTGCAAGATTGGCACAGCATCTGCATTAGCATGAGCAGCTCGCCATGCTTGTGTATGGCGAACGTGGGCAGCTGGCCCACAGCGTGCTACAACGGGTGCTGCAACGAACCAGCACCAGTGGACTTCAGCCAATCGAATCGAGCCACAGCTCAAACGGAGGACACACATGTCAGCCAAGACTCTCGCCCTGATCGAAGAACATGACGTGAAATGGGTGGACCTGCGCTTCACCGACACGCGGGGCAAGGAGCAGCACGTTACCATTCCGGCCCGTGACGTGGACGAGGAGTTCTTCGAGAACGGCCAGATGTTCGATGGTTCCTCGATCTCCGGCTGGAAGGGCATCAACGAATCCGACATGATCCTGCGTCCGGAAGACGGTACCGCCTTCCTCGACCCGTTCACCGAGGACGCCACCCTGGTGCTGCGCTGCGATATTATCGAGCCGGCCACCATGCAGGGCTATGATCGCGATCCGCGTTCCATCGCCAAGCGCGCCGAGGCCTACCTGCAGTCCACCGGCCTGGGCGACACCGCTTTCTTCGGCCCGGAGCCCGAGTTCTTCATCTTCGATGAGGTTCACTGGAAGGCCGACATCGAAGGCGCCATGTACAAGATCACCTCCGAAGAGGGGGCCTGGTCCACCGACCGTCAGGTCGAAGGCGGCAACCTGGGCCACCGTCCGCGTGTCAAGGGCGGCTACTTCCCGGTGCCCCCGGTCGACAGCTTCCACGACATTCGCGGTGCCATGTGCAACACGCTGGAAGCCATTGGCCAGAGCGTCGAAGTGCATCACCACGAGGTATCCAACGCCGGCCAGAACGAGATCGGCGTGAAGTTCAACACCTTGGTGAAGAAGGCCGACGAAGTCCAGGAAATGAAATACGTGATCCACAACGTGGCTCACGCCTACGGCAAGACCGCTACTTTCATGCCCAAGCCGCTGGTCGGCGACAACGGCAGCGGCATGCACGTGCACCAGTCGTTCTGGAAGGATGGTCAGAACCAGTTTGCCGGCGACCAGTACGCGGGCCTGTCCGAAATGGCGCTGTACTACATCGGCGGTATCATCAAGCACGCCCGTGCCCTGAACGCCTTCACCAACGCTTCCACCAACTCCTACAAGCGTCTGGTGCCGGGCTTCGAAGCGCCGGTCATGCTCGCCTACAGTGCGCGCAACCGCTCTGCGTCGATCCGTATTCCGTACACCGCGAGCCCTAAGGGCAAGCGCATCGAGGCCCGCTTCCCGGACCCGACCGCCAACCCCTACCTGGCTTTCGCCGCCATGCTGATGGCCGGCATCGACGGTATCAAGAACAAGATCCACCCCGGCGACGCCATGGACAAGAACCTCTATGACCTGCCGCCGGAAGAGGGCAAGAAGGTGCCGACCGTGGCGCACAGCCTCGATCAGGCCCTGGAAGCCTTGGACAAGGATCGTGCCTTCCTCACCGAAGGCGGCGTGTTCACTGACGACATGATCGATGCCTACATCGAGCTGAAGATGGAAGACGTCGAGCGTATTCGCATGACCACGCACCCGATCGAGTTCGACATGTACTACAGCTGCTAAGCAGCCGCGTCCGGCGCGGTTAGGCGCCGGTCTGGCATCAGGGGCTCCGCATCGCGGGGCCCTTTTTCGTTGTGCCGGCCTCGCTCTACGGACGGCATGCCGAGGTACGTTGCCCCATGCTGGTTACCCGATCCTCAATGGTTGGTCATTCCTGTGCTTCGATGCACCAAGTCCGATGCACCAGGACAGAGGCAAACCATGCTTCCTGTCTAGCAGCTTTGCCATTAATGCACCATTATGGTGCGCACAGGATCACGCTTTCGCTCTGAAACGGCGCCATGCCGCGCCAATAGGGGTTGGCGCACTTCTTGCTAGGAATGTTAAGCCTTGGACTGCCGGGCACTGTATCGGCAATGGAGCGCTTCCTGCCGATGCGCCATGACGATGCAAGCGTCGCGCTAAGCATTACTGCATTCACCGAGGGAAGGTCGTAAATGTATCGACGCCTGATGGAACACCTCACCACGGCAGTGCTGCTGCTGGATGACGAGCTGCGGTTGAGCTGGATGAATCCGGCGGCCGAGGCTCTGCTGGCGGTCAGCCTGGGCCGGGTGCAGGGCCACAGCCTGACAGCGCTCTTGACCGGGGACGACGGCATGGGAGAGGTGCTGGCCAAGGCGCGCGACGACCAGCATCCCTTTACTCAGCGCGAGGTCAGGCTGGCACTGCCCGGCGGTACGGCGGTCACCGTGGATTACACGGTCACGCCGCTGTCGATGCCCGAACTGCTGGTGGAAATGGAGCCGCGCGACCGCCTGCTACGCATCTCCCGCGAGGAAGCCCTGCTCAACCGTCAGGAAGCGATCAAGGTGCTGTCACGTGGCCTGGCGCACGAGGTCAAGAACCCGCTGGGCGGGATTCGTGGCGCTGCCCAACTGCTCGAGCGCGACCTCGACGATCCTGCCCTGAAGGAGTTCACCCGCATCATCGTCGAGGAAGCCGACCGGCTGCGCGACCTGGTCGACAGCATGCTGGGGCCGAACAAGTTGCTGCGCCACGAGCCGCTCAATGTGCACAGGGTCCTGGAGCGGGTGCGCGCGCTGCTAATGGCGGAAACGCCGAGCGTGACGATCGAGCGTGACTACGATCCCAGCCTGCCGGACTTCCCAGGTGACGAGGCTCAGATGATCCAGGCGGTGCTCAATGTGGCGCGCAACGCCGTGGAAGCGATGACCGAGGCTGGAACCGAAGCACCGAGCTTGCTGCTGCGCACCCGGGCGCGGCGTCAGTTCACCCTGGGTGCCGAGCGCCACCGCCTGGTCTGCGAGGTGGCACTGATCGACAACGGCCCCGGCATCCCCGAGAGCCTGCAGGAGACCCTGTTCTATCCCATGGTCTCGGGGCGTGCCGACGGCAGCGGGCTGGGGTTGTCCATCGCCCAGGGCATTCTGCATCAGCATCAGGGGCTGATCGAATGCGAGTCCCGGCCCGGACACACCGAATTTCGTCTGCTTATTCCTTTGGAGAGGCGCCATGACTGATGTCGCACGTGTCGCGGTGGTCGACGACGACCGCGCCATTCGCTGGGTGCTGGAGCGCGCCCTGGCCCAGCCCGACCTCGAGGTCGAGTGCATCGACCGGGCCGACGTGGCGCTCAGCCGCCTGCTGGATACCCCCCCCGATGTACTGGTGACCGACATTCGCATGCCCGGTATCGATGGCCTGGACCTGATGTCACGGATACGCGAGGTCCATCCCGAGCTGCCGGTGATCGTGATGACCGCCCACTCCGACCTGGACAGTGCCGTGGCCTCCTACCAGGGCGGCGCCTTCGAATACCTGCCGAAGCCGTTCGACGTCGACGAGGCGCTGGCCCTGGTGCGCCGCGCCGTGGCCCACGCCCGCGAACGCAAGCGGCCGGTCAGCGTGCCGGAAGGGCTAAGCGCCGAAATCATCGGCGAGGCGCCGGCCATGCAGGAGGTGTTTCGCGCCATCGGCCGGCTGTCGCACTCGCATATCACGGTGCTGATCAATGGCGAGTCGGGGACCGGCAAGGAGCGCGTGGCCCGCGCCCTGCACCAGCACAGCCCACGTTCCAGCCAGCCCTTCATCGCCCTCAACATGGCGGCGATCCCCCGCGACCTGATCGAGTCCGAACTGTTCGGCCACGAAAAGGGCGCCTTCACCGGCGCCACCGCCAGCCGCCAGGGGCGCTTCGAGCAGGCCAACGGCGGCACCCTGTTCCTCGACGAGATTGGCGACATGCCCGCCGAGACCCAGACCCGGCTGCTGCGGGTGCTGGCCGATGGTGAGTTCTACCGCGTGGGTGGCCACACGCCGGTGAAGGTGGACGTACGCATCATTGCTGCTACCCACCAGAACCTCGAACGGCTGGTGGAGGATGGCCGCTTCCGCGAGGACCTGTACCACCGTCTCAACGTGATCCGTGTCCATCTGCCCAAGCTGGCGGAGCGGCGCGAGGACATTCCGCGCCTGACGCGGCACTTCCTGGCCGAGGCGGCCAAGGAACTCGCCACCGACGTCAAGGTGCTGACCAAGGACGCCGAGGCTCACCTCACCCGCCTGTCCTGGCCAGGCAACGTGCGCCAGTTGGAGAATACCTGCCGCTGGCTGACGGTGATGGCCTCGGGGCGCGAGATCCTTGTCGAAGACCTACCGCCGGAACTGCGCCACGGCGAAAGCGGCGAAGCGCCCAGCGGCGACTGGCGCGCTGCCTTTCGTGACTGGGCCGATCGTGCCCTGGCCGCCGGACACACCCACCTGCTCGAGGAGGCCGTGCCCGACTTCGAGCGCATCCTGATCGAGACCGCGCTCAAGCACACCGGGGGGCGCAAGGGCGAGGCCGCCGAACTGCTCGGCTGGGGGCGCAATACGCTGACGCGCAAGCTCAAGACGCTGCTGCCCTCGCTGGCGGAGGATTAAGCCGAGCTGCTGGTGAGAAGCATGACATTGCGATGACACTGGCATGACCCTGCGATGACGAATGGCGCCAAGGCATTGTTGTGTCGTCGCAGCAACCCGCGAGACTCGCTGGTGGTGTGACTTTTGGCCGTGCCGATGTCACGCAATTGTTATTGTCTAGACAACTGCGTTTCATCTCCTGCCGTGACACTGATGCCATCCGTATAGAGGAAGGCATCATGTCGATCACCCGTATCGCTGTCGAACGACTCAGCAAGAGCTTCGGCCAGACCCAGGTACTGAGCGAGGTCGGCTTCGAGATCGAAGCCGGCGAAATGGTGGCCCTCATTGGGCCTTCCGGCTCGGGGAAGTCCACTCTGTTGCGCCATCTCGTAGGGCTGACCGTCGCCAACCGCCAAACCGGTGGCCGTGTCACCGTCATGGGTCATGACATCCAGTGCGATGGCCGGTTGATCCGACGCTCTCGTGCCGAGCGTTGCCGTACCGGTTATATCTTCCAGCAGTTCAACCTGGTAGGGCGGCTCAGTGTGATGACCAATGTATTGATCGGTCGCCTGGGCTCGATGCCGCGTTGGCGAGCGTTGCTGGGACACTTCAGCGAGGAGGAGCGTAGCCAAGCGCGTCATGCCCTGGCCCGAGTAGGGCTCGGCGAGCTTGCTGGCCAACGTGCCAATACGCTCTCCGGCGGTCAGATGCAGCGTGTCGCCATCGCGCGTGCGTTAGTACAGGATGCCGACATTATTTACGCCGATGAGCCCATCGCTTCTCTCGACCCGCGCAGTGCCCGGGAAGTCA
This sequence comes from Billgrantia zhangzhouensis, assembly GCF_021404465.1. GTDB lineage: Bacteria > Pseudomonadota > Gammaproteobacteria > Pseudomonadales > Halomonadaceae > Halomonas > Halomonas zhangzhouensis. The sequence goes on from NZ_JABFTT010000013.1 coordinate 102,081, forward strand.
TGGACATTCTCAAGCGCATCAATGCCGAGGATGGGCGTACCATCCTCGTCACCCTGCATCAGGTTGAGTATGCGCGTCGCTATTGCCCGCGCACGATCGCCCTCAAGCAAGGCCGCCTTTATCACGACGGTCCCACCGCCGAGCTGACCGATTCCCGACTCCAGGCACTTTATGACAATGCCGACCTGGACGAAATGCACGACACATCTGCACCCAACGACAGTCTGGTGGCCTTGGGGGCTGTCGGCTGAATCTCCGACCGATCATGAGGAACCCGACCATGCTATGCCGTGCTCTACGTCGCATCACACTACCCGTTATCGCCAGTTTTGGTCTGCTGGGTAGCCAGTATGCCGCCGCCGGGGAGTTAGATACCCTGCGCTTTGGCATCATTTCCACCGAGTCGAGCCAGAACCAGGAACCACAGTGGCGCCCGTTTCTCGAAGATATGTCGGCATCCCTCGGCATCGAGGTCGAGCCGTTCTTCGCCAATGACTACGCGGCGGTGATCCAGGCCATGCGCTTCGACAAGATCGACCTCGCCTGGTACGGCAACAAGTCGGCAATGGAGGCGGTCGACCGAGCTGGGGGCGAAATCTTCGCCCAGGTCGTGCACGAGAATGGGCAGCCCGGCTACCGGAGCCTGCTGATCGTGCACAGGGAAAGTCCTTTCGAAACCGTCGAGGACATCCTCGCCAATGCCAGCGAATTGACCTTTGGCAATGGGGATCCAAACTCTACCTCCGGCTACCTGGTACCTGGCTATTACGTCTTCGCTCAGAACGATGTCGATCCCCGTCAGGCATTCAAGCGTTCGCTCAATTCCAATCATGAGACCAACGCACTATCGGTGGCTAACCAGCAGATCGATGTCGCCACCTTCAATAGCGGGGCTCTCGAGCGTCTCGAGCTGAATGCGGCCGACAAGGCCGAGCAGCTCAAGGTGATCTGGGAGTCACCACTGATTCCTTCCAACCCCCTGGTATGGCGTGAGGCACTTCCCGCAGAGATGAAGGCGAAGCTGCGCGACTTCTTCGAGCACTACGGTGAGACTGCCGAGCAGCACGAGATCATTGCGTCCTTGCAGTGGGCCGGATTTAAGGCATCGGATAACGATCAGCTGCTGCCTATCCGCCAGCTCGAGCTGTTCAAGCAGCGGCTCGAGATCGAGAACGACGATGGCATCGCCGCCGACGACAAGGCGCGTCGACTCGCCGAGTTGGATGCGCAGTTGGCAGTGCTCGACGAGCGCCTCGAGGCTCGCGAAGCCGCTCAGTCCGAGCGGGAAGCGCCCGATATGGCCGCTGTGACCCAGTAAGTCTGCCGCCAACACGATGCCAAGAGGGGCATGTCAGCCCCTCTTAGGGAGACCCCATGAATATGTCGCCCCCCATGCTCACCAGCACACCGGCCAAGCGTAGCTGGTTGCATCTAATCGGTTGGAGCATGGCACTAGCGGTGCTAGCTTGGGCCTGGCAAGGCGCCGAGATGCAACCCAGTGCATTGATGACTAACGCTGGCAACATGACCGAACTCGCCGGTGATTTTTTCCCGCCGCGTTTCGGCAACCTCGGGTACTACATCGATCTGATGCTGGTGACCGTACAGATTGCCATCTGGGGCACACTGCTGGCGGTGGCGTTCGCTATCCCATGCAGCCTGCTCTCTTCGGAGAACCTGGTGCCGTGGTGGGTCTACCAGCCCATGCGCCGCTTGATGGACGCCTGCCGAGCCATCAACGAGCTGGTCTTTGCCATGCTCTTCGTGGTTGCCGTGGGGCTTGGCCCCTTCGCCGGTACCCTGGCGCTATTCGTCCACACCACCGGTGTTCTCGCCAAACTCTTCTCCGAAGCCGTGGAGGCCAGCGAGGCCGGTCCCATGGAGGGCGTTCGCGTCACCGGTGCCGGTCGTCTCGAGGAGATCGTCTTCGGCCTGATTCCCCAGGTGTTGCCGCTATGGATATCGGTGAGTCTTTACCGCTTCGAGTCCAATATTCGCTCGGCCACCGTGCTCGGCATGGTCGGTGGAGGCGGTATCGGCGTGGCGCTGTGGGAAACCATGCGTGGTTTCCAGTATGCCGAGACCGCCACGATCATGCTGGTGATCATCGTCGCCGTCACCCTGCTCGACATGCTGTCGCAAACCGTCCGCAAGCGTTTCATCTAGTTTCTGATGGAAACGGCACTTTTCTTTGGAGTGAATATGTCTAGACAAGTGACCGGAGGCTCGATCGACAAAACGCCGCGCTATCGTGAGCTGGCCGATACGCTGGCTCGCGAGGTGCGTACCGATTATACCCCCGGCGAATTGCTGCCTACCGAGGCGGTATTGGCCCAGCGCTTTGGGGTCAACCGCCATACCGTGCGCCGTGCGCTGGATGAACTGGTAGCCGCCGGCATGGTGACGCGCCACCAGGGGCGAGGCACCCAGGTCGTCGACCGCCGCCTCGACTATGCGGTCAGCGCCGGTAGCAAGGTGACCCAAAACCTTGCCGAGTTGGGGTTCGTATCCCATACCGACTGTTTGTCGCAGGGGCTCGACGTGCCTCCCGAAGCGATCGCCCAGCGTTTCGGACGAGGCCCCGGTGAGCAATTGTTGTGCGTCGATACCCTGCGCCATATCGACGGCGCTCCCGTGATGCTGCTGCGTCACTGGTTCGACCCCACGCGGGTACCCGGCTGGGAGCAGCGCTATCGTGGTGGCTCCACCCGCGCCCTGCTCAACCAGCACTACGGGCTTCAACTGGTTCGTCGGCGCGTACGCATCGAGGCCGGCAGTGCCACCCGCGACGACACACGCTATCTGTGCTGTCCGCTCAACGCCCCGCTGCTGCAGCTCTCGAGCGACAACGTCGACCGCGACGGAACGTTGGTCGAGGTCTCGATCGGTCGCGCCCGGGCAGACCGGCTCGCCTACCACATCGATTTCGATCCCACCGACGAGGTGCCCTCATGATTTCCCTGCAAGACCGGCGCATGTCGCAGGCGCGACGCCAGCGGGTGCTGGCGCTGTCGCTACGGCAGCAGATCGAGACCCGCTGGGCCACGCTCGGCATTCGTGTCGCCCATCGCTGCGTACGCGGCCCCGAGACCGGCATGGCCATGCTGCGAGGTCGCATGGGCGGTACCGGCCGTGCCTTCAACCTTGGCGAAATGACGCTGACCCGGGCGAGTGTCGTGCTCGACGAGGCGTCGCCCGCTGCCGGCGCCCTCGGCCACGGATGGGTGCGCGGGCGCGACCGTCGCCATGCCGAGCTGATCGCACTGATCGACGCCTGTGCCCAGCATGAGGCTTGGGCGCGGCACATCGACAGTGAACTGATTGCGCCGCTGGAAGATGCGCTCGAGGCGCGACGTGGCGAGGCGGCACGCGATACCGCGGCCACCCGTGTCGATTTCTTCACCCTGGTGAGAGGGGAGTGAACATGCCTTGGCCGACCCTGAACGATCCCGTACATGACAGCCAGCGTATGTTCCGTCAGTTGTTGGCGGCCATGAGCGAGCCCGGCACCCTGCATACCCTGGCGGCCCCGGCACCGCCGCAAGACGTCATTGGCCCCGCACTATGGGGTGCGCTGCTGACCCTGTGCGATCTCGATGTCCGTGTATTGCTCGCCCCTGCACTGGATACTCCGGCACTGCGCGAGGCGCTGGTCTTCCATACCGGCTGCTGCCTGACGGATGAACCGGGGTCGGCGGATTTCGCGCTGATGACGCCGGCGACGCTGTGCGAGGCGCCTGAGTTTGCGCTGGGTAGCGACGAGTACCCCGAGCGCAGTACCACGCTGCTGGTCGCACTCGAGTTCCTCGATAGCGGCGACACCGGAAGCGGCACTTGGCGGCTGAGTGGGCCGGGCATACCGGCCCAGCGCACGCTTCGTATGGAAGAGCGCGCTCGCCCCCTGATGCTGCGGCTTGCTGCCAATCGCCAAGGCTTTCCGTGTGGTCTCGATGCCATCCTCGGTTGTGGCGAGCGCCTCGCCGCACTGCCACGCACCACTCGAATCGAGGAGGTCGTCTGATGTATGTAGCCGTCAAAGGGGGCGAGCGCGCCATCGCCAACGCCCATCGTCTGCTGGCCGACCGCCGCCGCGGCAAGCGTGAGCGGGCTGAACTCGAGGTCGGGCAGATTCAGGACCAACTGCACCTGGCCGTCGACCGCGTCATGGCCGAGGCTTCGCTCTACGACCCCGAGCTCGCCGCGCTTGCCATCAAGCAGGCCAGCGGCGACATGATCGAGGCGGTCTTCCTGCTGCGCGCCTATCGCACCACACTGCCGCGCCTGGCGGTGAGTGAGCCGCTGGACACCGGCAGCATGCGCATCGAGCGGCGCATCAGTGCCACCTACAAAGACATTCCCGGCGGCCAGGTGCTCGGACCGACCTATGACTATACCCACCGTCTGCTCGATTTCCTGCTGCTCGCCGGGAGCGATGCGCCGGCACCCGAGCGTAGCGAGCAGCCCCTGGAGCCATGCCCCCAGATCCTCGAACTGCTCGATGCCGAGGGGGTGATCGAGCGCGAGCTCGACGACGGTGCCGAGCCCTGCGATATCACCCGCGAGCCGCCCGATTATCCGGTCGACCGCGCCACGCGGCTGCAGATGCTGGCACGTGGCGACGAGGGCTACCTGCTGGCGCTGGGCTACTCCACCCAGCGTGGCTATGGGCGCAACCACCCCTTTGCCGGCGAGATCCGCCTGGGCCAGGTGGAGGTGGAGATCCTCGTCGAGGAGTGGGGCGAGGCGGTGTGCGTAGGCGAGATCGCGCTGAGCGAATGCCAGATGATCAACCAGTTCGGCGGCTCTCGTGAGGCCGCGCCGCAGTTCACCCGGGGCTACGGGCTGGCCTTCGGCCACAGCGAGCGCAAGGCCATGGCCATGGCCCTGGTCGATCGGGCGCTGCGTGCCGAGGAGCTCGGTGAGGAGGTCCAGGGCCCCGCCCAGCAGGCCGAGTTCGTGTTGGCCCACGCCGACAGCGTCGAGGCTTCGGGCTTCGTCTCGCATCTCAAGCTGCCGCACTACGTCGATTTCCAGTCGGAGCTGGAACTGCTGCGCCGCCTGCGACGGGAATACGAAGCGACATCCCCCGGCCGGACCGAGGCCGCCGAAGCCGGGCCGTCCCAGGGTGAACCTCAGGCAAGCACAGCAGACACCGCGAATCCCGGGAGCACTGTATGAACGGCTACAACTTCGCCTACCTCGACGAGCAGACCAAGCGCATGATCCGCCGTGCCCTGCTGAAGGCGGTGGCCATTCCCGGCTACCAGGTGCCTTTCGGCGGCCGCGAGATGCCCATGCCCTATGGCTGGGGTACCGGTGGCATGCAGCTCACTGCCAGCATTCTTGGTGCCGACGACGTGCTCAAGGTGATCGACCAGGGCGCCGACGACACCACCAATGCGGTCAGCATTCGTGCCTTCTTCGAGCGGGTGGCCGGGGTCGAGACGACAACCGCGACACGGGCGGCCAGCATCATCCAGACCCGCCACCGTATCCCCGAAACGCCGCTCGAGCCGGGCCAGATCCTGGTATTCCAGGTGCCCATACCCGAACCGCTGCGCTTCATCGAGCCCAGCGAGCGGGAAACCCGGCTGATGCACGCCCTGGAGGAGTACGGGGTGATGCATGTGAAGCTCTACGAAGACATTGCCCGGCATGGGCATATCGCCACCACCTACGCCTATCCGGTCAAGGTCGATGGCCGCTACGTCATGGATCCTTCGCCGATCCCCAAGTTCGACAATCCCAAGCTCGACATGAGCCCCGCGCTGCTGCTGTTCGGCGCAGGCCGGGAGAAGCGGCTCTACGCCATACCGCCGCATACTCGGGTCGAGAGTCTCGACTTCGAGGATCACCCCTTCGAGATCCAGCGCTGGGACGAGCGTTGCGCACTGTGCGACAGCGCTGAGAGCTTCCTCGACGAGGTGATCACCGATGACGCCGGCGGACGCATGTTCGTCTGCTCCGATACTGACTACTGCGAACGCCGCCGCGAGGAGAGCGCATGAGCCGTCCCGATCTTCCTGGTTCCCAATGTCCTGAAGCAGAGCCTGCTCCATCACTCCGCTGCCCTGACCTGGCTCGCCCCGTCCTGCTTGACGTACAGGAGGTCACGCGGCTCTACGGCCCCGGCAAGGGCTGCGAGGCGGTCGACTTTCGCCTGCATGCCGGCGAGGTGCTCGGCATCGTCGGTGAGTCCGGCTCCGGCAAGTCGACCCTGCTACGCGTGCTGGCCGGCCTGGAAGCGCCGGATGCCGGCCGGGTGGTCTATCACCGCCCGGGCGATAGCCTCGAGACCGACCTCTACGCCATTGGCGAGGCGCGCCGCCGCGCCCTGCTGCGTCTGGAGTGGGGCTTGGTGCATCAGAACCCGCGCGACGGCCTGCGCATGAGTGTATCGGCAGGGGCCAACGTCGGCGAGCGCCTGATGGCACTGGGCCAGCGCCACTATGGCCAGTTGCGAGCCGCCGGACAGGACTGGATGACCCAGGTGGAACTCGACCCCGAGCGCATCGACGACGTGCCACACACCTTCTCCGGCGGCATGCAGCAGCGCCTGCAGATCGCCCGCACCCTGGTCACCCGGCCGCGGCTGGTGTTCATGGACGAGCCCACCGGCGGACTCGACGTCTCGGTGCAGGCACGCCTGCTCGATATGCTGCGCACCCTGGTGCGCCAGCTTGGGTTGTCGATGGTGCTGGTGACCCACGACCTCGCCGTGGCCCGCCTGCTCGCCCACCGGCTGCTGGTGATGCGCCGTGGCCGGGTGGTGGAAGCGGGACTCACCGACCAGATACTCGACGATCCGCAGCACGCCTACACCCAGTTGCTGGTGTCGTCGGTGCTGACACCCTGACCGAGGAGACGATCATGAACCCGATTCTCACCGTCGAAGGCCTGGGCAAGGGCTTCGTGCTACACGGCCAGGGCGGGCTCGCGCTCACGGTCATGCGCGATCTCGCGCTCGATCTCCGGCGCGGCGAATGCTTGGTGCTGGCCGGCCCCAGCGGCATCGGCAAGAGCACGCTGCTCAAGATTCTCTATGGCAACTACCTGGCCGGACATGGGCGTATTCGCCTGCATTTCGATGACGGGCCGCTGACGCTCACCGAACTGCCGGCTCACGCCTGGCATGCCCTGCGTCGCGACGTGATCGGCTATGTCAGCCAATTCCTGCGGGTGGTTCCGCGTGTCTCGACCTGCGAGGTGGTGATGGAGCCACTGCTGGCACGCGGAGCCGATGCCGTCGAGAGCAGGCTTCGCGCCGAGACTCTGCTGGCCCGGCTCAACCTGCCCGAGCGGCTATGGTCGCTGCCGCCCGGGACTTTCTCCGGAGGTGAGCAGCAGCGCGTCAACATTGCCCGCGGCTTCATCGGCGAGCATCCCTTGCTGCTGCTCGACGAACCCACTGCCTCACTGGATGCCGCCAACCGCGCGGTGGTGATCGAGCTGATTCGCGAGGCCAAGGCTCGCGGTGCCGCCATGCTCGGCATCTTTCACGACGAGGACGTGCGCGAGCGCGTGGCCGATCGCCTGCTGCCGCTCGAGAACTACATGGACGACCCGAGCCGTGCGCGGATCGATGCCAGCCAGCTTTTTCAGGAGAACGACCATGAGTGAACAGATTCTCAGCAATGCCCGGCTGGTACTCGACGATGAGGTCGTGACGGGCAGTCTGGTGATACGCGACGGACGCATCGCTGGGCTCGATATCGCCCCGAGCCGGCATTCGGCGGCGATCGACTGCGACGGCGATTATTTGCTGCCGGGGCTGGTCGAGCTGCATACCGACAATATGGAGAAGTATTTTCAGCCGCGCCCCAAGGTAGCCTGGCCGGCGCGCCAGGCGGCGCTGGCCCACGACGCCCAGATGGCGGCTAGCGGCATCACCACGGTGTTCGATGCCGTGGCCATTGGCGACGTCAACAAGCAGAGCATGCGCCACCAGGCGCTCGCCGAGATGTGTCGGGCGATCGACGATATCGTCGACGGCGGGCTGGCGCGGGTCGACCACCGCCTGCACTTGCGCTGCGAGGTCAGCCAGGCCGAAACGCTGGAGCGCTTTTGTGAACTCGCCGATCTGCCGCGACTGGGCCTGGTGTCGCTGATGGACCATACCCCTGGTCAGCGCCAGTTCGTTTCCTTCGAAGCTTACAGCACCTATTACCAGGGCAAGTACGGGTTGAGCGACAGCGAGCTGGAGACCTTCGTCACCCAGCAGCGTGCCAGCAGTGCCCGCTACAGTGCCCAGCATCGACGCGCCATCGCCGCCGAGTGCCACTCCCGCGGCTTGGCACTGGCGAGCCACGACGACGCCACCCTGGAACACGTCGCCGAGAGCCGCGAGTACGGCACCCGGGTCGCCGAATTCCCGACAACCCTGGAGGCGGCCGAGGCCTCGCACCGCGCCGGCATGGCGGTCATGATGGGTGCGCCCAACGTGGTGCGCGGCGGGTCGCACTCCGGCAATGTTGCCGCTGCCGATCTGGTAGCACGTGGTGTGCTGGACGTGCTCTCTTCCGACTATTACCCGGCGGCGCTGCTCGATGCCGTGTTCCGCATCGCGCGAATGGAGGGCGGCTATACGCTCCCCCGTGCGGTGGCCACTGCTTCGCGGATACCGGCCGAGGCCGTGGGTCTGACCGACCGTGGGCGGCTTGCCGCGGGATCGCGCGCGGACCTGGTCCGGGTCAGGCTGTGCGACGATCATCCGCTGGTCGAGCGAGTCTGGTCGGCTGGCCGGCAGGTGCACTGATGGCTGGCCTTGGCGAGGCGGGACGACTGGTTTACGTGATGGGGGCCAGCGGGGTGGGCAAGGACAGCCTGCTGCGCGCTGCCCGGCGCCGTCATCCACAGTGGCCGGTGGCTCATCGCTATATCACCCGGGAGAGCGGCGCCAGTGAGGACTGCGTGAGCCTCAGCCGAGAAGAATTCAGCTGGCGCCGCCAGGCGGGCCTGTTCTGCCTCGACTGGCAGGCACACGGCCTGAATTATGCCTTGGGCATCGAGGTGGAAGCCTGGCTCGAACGGGGCATGACGGTGCTGGTGAACGGCAGCCGCCATGCGCTGGCAAGGGCCGAGGCGCGTTTCAGCCGGCAACTGCGCCCGGTGCTGGTCTCTGCGCGCCCCGAGGTGCTCTACGAGCGGCTGATGTCCCGTGGTCGCGAGAACCCCGCCGAGATCGAAGCGCGGCTGGCCCGCCACCGTCGGCTCGACCAGGCCTGCCCCGGGGTGCATCGGCTCGATAACAGCGGAGCCTTGTCAGACACCGTGGCGGCGCTCGATGCCTGGCTGTCCGAGGAGTGCGTGTCATGAGGCTGCGCTTTATCGGCACAGGCGACAGCGCCCAGGTGCCGCGCTTCGGTTGTGACTGCATGGCGTGCGAGCGTGCCCGGGTATTGAGCTGTCATCGACGCGGGCCCTGTTGCGCCGAGGTGAGGGTGGATGGCCACCGTTACCTGCTCGATGCCGGTCGCATGGACCTGGCGGAAAGCTGTGAGCGCGAGCGTCCGGCGGCGATCTTGCTGACTCACTACCATGCTGACCATGTCCAGGGGCTCTTTCACCTGCGCTGGGGCACCGGCGAGCCGATCCCCGTCTACGGGCCCAAGGATGCCCATGGCTGTGCCGATCTCTTCAAGCATTCCGGCGTGTTGGATTTTCAGCCCGGGCTCAAGCCGTTCCGGCCGCTGCGCCTGGTCGGGTGCGAGATGATTCCGGTACCGCTCACCCACAGCAAACCGACACTGGGGTTCTGCCTGGATGACGGCGGTACGCGTCTGGCCTATCTCACCGATACCTGCGGCCTGCCGGTCGAGACTGATCGCTTTCTGCGAGACTGGCGGCCCGATGTGGTCGTACTCGACGCCACGTATCCGGGCAGCCATGCGGAGCCGCGCAACCACAACACGGTACCCATGGCACTGGAGATCCTCGAGCGATTGGCTCCACGGCAGGCATGGCTGACGCACCTTGGCCATGAGGTGGATGCCGAGCTAATGAGTGTGCCCCTGGCATTGCCACCCAACGTGGCACTGGCACAGGATGGACTCGAGCTCGATCTTGGCGCGGCTCAGGCATGGACTGCCTAAGTTTGAGTTTGGCTTGCTGGACAGGTAAACCGAGCTTGGCAAAGGACCGTAACCGAGGAACCAAACTCCCTTACCTGCTGCTTGTCGGGCCTGCACTATGGTGAGGTCAGGACATTCGCTCATGCGGACAGACAGGGAGAGAGTCAATGAAAGCGCTGTGTTGGCACGGCAAGAATGACATTCGCTACGAAACGGTTCCCGACCCTCGCATCGAGGATCCCCGCGACGCCATCATCAACGTGAGCAGCTGCGCCATCTGCGGCTCTGACCTTCATCTCTTTCACCACTTCATTCCGGCCATGGAGTCGGGCGACGTGGTGGGGCACGAGTTCATGGGCGAGGTGATGGAGGTCGGCGCCGAGACCCGCGACCTCAAGGTCGGCGACCGTGTCGTGGTGCCCTTCACCATCACCTGTGGCGATTGCGAGCAGTGTCGGCGCGGCAATTTTTCCCTCTGCGAGCGCTCTAACCGTAACAAGGCACTGGCCGACAAGGTCTTCGGTCATGCTGGCGCCGGCTTGTTCGGCTACTCGCATCTCACCGGTGGCTATGCCGGCGGTCAGGCGGAATACGTGCGCGTGCCCTTCGCCGACAATACCCACGTCAAGGTACCCGACAGCCTGACCGACGAGCAGGTACTGTTCCTCGGCGATATTTTTCCCACCGGCTGGCAGGCCGCGGTGCAGTGCGACATCGAGCCCACCGACACCGTGGTCGTGTGGGGTGCCGGCCCGGTCGGCCAGTTCTGCGTGCGCAGCGCCGTGCTGCTGGGGGCAGAACAGGTCGTGGCGATCGACAACGTACCGGAGCGCCTGGCCATGGCCGAGGCCGGTGGGGCAATCGCGCTCAACTTCGATGAAGAGAGCGTGCTCGCCCGCCTGCAGGAACTGACCCAGGGCAAGGGGCCGGAGAAGTGCATCGACGCGGTGGGGCTGGAGTCCCATGTGCCGCGTTCCATCGACTCGGTCTACGATCGCTTCAAGCAGGCGATGATGCTGGAGAATGATCGCGCCCACGTGCTGCGCGAGATGATCTACGTTTGTCGCCCGGGGGGCATTCTGTCGATTCCCGGCGTCTATGGTGGCCTGATCGACAAGGTGCCCATGGGGCCGTTGATGAACAAGGGCCTGACCGTGCGCACCGGACAGACCCACGTCAAGCGCTGGACCGACGAGCTGCTGAGCCTGATCGACGATGGGCAGATCGATCCTTCCTTCGTGGTCACCCATAGTGCCGGGCTCGAGCAGGGGCCGGACATGTACAACACCTTCCGTGACAAGCAGGACGGCTGCGTGAAGGTGGTGCTCAAGCCCTGATCGGCTGGTAGCAGGCAAACGAACAAGGAGGTGAGCATGAACATCGATCGTCGCCATTCACTACAGCCCAGCGACCGGCTGGTACGGGGGCTGGGCTGGCTCGGCATTGGACTGGGCCTGTATCAACTGCTGGCGCCGCGCAGCGTGACCCGCGCGCTCGGGGTCGAAGGGGCCGAAGCCTTGGTGCGTACCTGCGGAGCACGCGGTGTCGCGACCGGTTTTGGCGCGCTCTCGGTCAATCCCAAACCCGCACTATGGGCGCGTAGTGCCGGCGATATCCTGGACCTGGCGGCCCTGCTGGCCTTGCTCGCCGATCGCGATCATCCCAAGCGGGGCAACGTCAAACTTGCCTTGGTCGGAGTAGGCGCATGTGCCGCAGGGCACCTATATTGCGCTCGGGATCAAACCCGGCGTCACGCTTATCAGGCTGGGCGTACACCCGACTACAGCACACGCAGCGGCTTCCCCCAGGGCTTGGAGCGTGCCCGTGGAGCCGCGGCGCGCAGTGGTGGGCTGCCTTCACGTCCCGCTGCCCTCCCGTCACCGGCACGTTCGCCGGGGCCGCGGCTGCAGCCAACGGCATCCTATCGTCGCGATACCAGCGGCTATGCCAAGGGCAGCGATTACGACTACTGAGCCGCGAAGCGTATCGAAACCAGACATATCGAACGTACAAGCAGAAGGCCGAGCCGCGCAGGTTCGGCCTTCTGCCGTGAAGGGCGCCAGCGCGGCGAAACATTCATCCGCCGCCTATCCCTTCGATGACGTAGCCGGAGCCGCCGCACTCGGGACAGGTACCGTCACCGATTCGGCCCTCGCCCTTGCACTTCGGGCATACGTTCTCGCCGGTTCCGGGCGTACCGGGAGGTGCTTCATCGCCCGGCTGCTCGGGCCGGGGCGCATCGGGTTTGCGTGCCATATCTGCCTCCTTGCCGATTGTGTGGGCCTCTCTGTATGACAAGTTAGGCAAGTCCCGCGGTAGGCCACAAGCGAGACGATGGCGACGATGATGGTCATGTCACCCATGGCAGTGCCAGAATGAAGGCTTCAGGAGGAAGCCCATGACGCAGATGCATTGGCAGCAATTGCTCGACCCTTCGCGGCTACATGGAAAGCCCATCAGCGGGCGTGATGAAATCGGCCGCAGCCCGTTCCACAAGGATCATGATCGTATCGTCTTCTCCGGCTCGTTCCGGCGGCTGGGGCGCAAGACCCAGGTCCATCCCTTGACCGACAACGACCATATCCACACGCGCCTGACCCACTCGCTGGAGGTGGGCTGCGTGGGGCGCAGCCTGGGCATGATCGTGGGCGAACTGCTGCGCGAGCGGTTGCCGCAATGGATCACACCCGCCGACCTCGGCGTGATCGTTCAGGCCGCGTGCCTGGGGCACGACATTGGCAACCCGCCCTTCGGCCATGCCGGCGAGTATGCCATCCGCGACTGGTTCAAGCGCGCCGAAGCGGAAGGCAGCGGCCTGCTCGAAGGCTTGACCGAGCATGAGCGGGCCGACCTGCTGACCTACGAGGGTAATGCCCAGGGGTTTCGCATCGTCACCCAGATCGAATACAACCAGTTTCGCGGCGGCATGCGCCTGACCGCGGCGACCCTGGGCACCCTGCTGAAGTATCCCTGGACGGTGGAGCACGGCGGCAGCGCCGGCAAGTTCGGCTGCTACCAGTCGGAAAAGGCGCTGCTCGAGGACGTGACCCGCTGCCTGGGCCTGCTGCCGCGCGGGGAGGGACGTTGGTGCCGGCATCCTCTGGCGTGGCTGGTGGAGGCCGCCGACGACATCTGCTACGCGTTGCTGGATCTCGAGGATGGCCTGGAGATGGGCATTCTGCGCTTTGACGAGGTCGCCGACGTGCTGCTGCAGATCGCCGGCGATGCGCCGCCGGACTATTCGCGCATGGCCCGCGACGGGGTCTCCCAGCGGCGACGTATCGCCGCACTACGCGGTGCCGCCATGGAGCGAGCCGTCAACGACGTGGGCGCCGTGTTCGTCGAGCACGAGACGGCGCTGCTCAATGGCACGCTCACCAGCGACCTGCTCGAGCTCTGCCATCCGGATCTGGGCTGGGGCGTGGCGGCAGCCAAGCAACTGGCCCGTGAGCGTATCTTCCAGAACGAACGCAAGGCCAAGCTCGAAATCGGCGCCTATACCACCCTGGGCATCCTGCTCGAGGCCTTCATCGGCGCCGCCCATGAGCTGCACTTCACCGGGCATTCGACGTTCAAGCATCAGCGTGTGCTGGCGCTGATCGGCGAGAACACGCCGCGCCCCTCCTGGTCGCTCTACGCCAGCTATCGGCGCATGCTCGACTTCATCGGCGGCATGACCGATCACTACGCCGTCGACCTGGCCCAGGAGATGGGCGGGCGCCTAAGGGGGGACTGACGGGATGGGAGCTTCGATCGAAAGGCGACGACGGCAAGCTCAGATCGAGGGCTCGTAGAGCGTCGGGTTGCGGTCCAGTTCCGCGGCGCGCTCGACCAGGGCCTCGATGACTTTGTCGTGCAGGGCGTCGTCGAGTGTGCCCAGATGACGTGCTTGCAACTTGTCGGCAAGCGACTCGCCGCTGACGACCATCAGCCCATCGGGCGTTCCGGCACAGGTGATGTCCCAGCCCGGCAGCGCGAGCACGCCCATCACCGGCACCGGCTGGCCGCAGTGTCGCTCGAGCCAGGCGGCGAGCCAGTGCGAGGCGCGCAGCGTCTTGATCAGCGGGCGATGCTCGCTCCAGCCGGGAAAGCGCAAGCGTTCGGGCTCGACGGTCACCACGTTGATCTCACGTCCGTCCGCAGTGAGCGGCCGGGTGCGGGCGCGTGTCTCAACCACGAACACGCCGTGCGGTGTGATGGCCACATGATCGATGATGTCGCTGTCGGTGGGAACGTCGTGGAACACGAAATAGGGGTGGGCCTCGGGGCTGACCAGACGCTCCAGCTCCTGGCCTACGGCCAGCTCGCAGGCCAGCCCCAGCTTGATGCGCCGAATATGCTGGAAGTCGCGAATCAGCAGGAAACAATAGATCAGTACCAGAACCGTGCTCAACGCGCCATAGAGCGCCCATTCGATCCAGTTCTGGCGGCTGGCGAAGAGCATGCGGCCCATGCCGTAGACCAGCGGGGCCAGGGTGACGATGGGGCCCAGCGCGCCGTTGAGGAACAGCGTGGCAAAGGCACCGTCGAGACGGTTACGCAGGGCCTGGCCCGGTTCGCGCAGGGGGCGGGCATTGAACGGCGAGCGTACCCGGGCGTCATGTAGGTTACGCAAGGCAATGACGATGACGGCCATGGCCCCAAGCGGGAACAGGAAAATGAGGGGCAGTAGGTATTCCAGCCAGGCCATGGGCATCGTCCTTGCCGGTGAGAGTCACAGAAGCATTACATTCTAGACAACCTGAGGCGCAAAGGGCCACGTCCGTGCCTGAGAATGCACCGCAGCATGATGGATAGACGATGAACGATACACGACAGCCTGCCGTGACAGAAGCGGTCGAGTGTCTGCGGAATTTCATCGAGTGCATCCGCGCCTGGCCGTGCTCACCGGTGCCGGGGCCAGCACCGACAGCGGCATTTCCGACTATCCCGCTGGGTTTACGGGCGCGGGGCTAGCGGCAGGCTGACGGGGCTGGCGTCGGTACCCGATACGGCGACAGGCTCCGCGGTGACATGAGTCAAGCTGCCGCCTTGGCGCAGCTCGGCCGCCAACTGCGGTGAGCGGGCCGCCTCGAGAGTGCGACGATCGAAGCGCAGCACGACGGGCCAGGGGCCGCTGCCGCGCGGTGTGGCATGGGTTGCTGCCAGAGTGCCCTCGGCATCCCGCAGTTGCACCTGCAATTCGGCGTCCGCGGCAGGCTCCAGCCCCGCCGGGGGCTCGACCTGAGCGGTGAGTTCGGTGAAGTCGGGGGCGCTGGCACACCCGGCCAGCGCCAGGAGAGCCAGCATACTGATCGTGAAGCGCATCCTGCCTGTAGTGGACAGACGAAAAGCCATGTCTCCTCCCTTATCCTGCGCCCGCGAGTCAACCGCCCGCGAGCTTGACGGTGTAGCCCTGGCGCTCGAGTTCGGCCTTGAGCGGTTCGCGATGATCTCCCTGGATTTCGATCACCCCATCGTCACTGACCGAGCCTCCCGTGCCGCAGCGCTTCTTGAGCGACTTGGCCAGCGTCCTGAGTTCTGCCTTGGACAAGGGGAGGCCGCTGATCGTTGTCACTCCCTTGCCCTTGCGCCCGCTGGTTTCACGGCGTATGCGCACGATACCGTCGAGCGCTGCGATACGCTCCTGTTCGGCCAGTTCGGCGCAGCGGCAGTCGTCTTGTGGCTGGCGGCAACTCGGGCAGATGTCGCCATGTTCGGTGGAATAGACCAGGCCGCGCAGTTGGTCATGCAGTGAGGCCATCGAAAAAGCTCCTGGCATCGCAGGCGAGGGTAGGGCCAAATGATAACGCATCAGGCCAACGGGCCGATATGGAGGGGCCAGGCCAGTTTTTCGGACAAGTCAGGGCTAGCGAGCGTGCGCAACCTGCCGACTGTCCATGGCCCTAGTGTGCGCCAGATTCTCGATCACCGTGGGCAGTTGGTACATGCTGCTGATCATGATCGCCCCTTCGGGTGTCTCTTCGGCGTCGGGGTAGCGGTTCAGGTGCACCACCGTCATGCCGGCATCCAGAGCGGCCTTGACGCCTACCAGGGCATCGTCGATGGCGATGCAGTCTTCGGCGTCGAAGCCCATCATGCTGGCGGCATGCAGGTAGAGGCGTGGGTCGGGCTTCCAGTAGTTGGCGGTGTAACCGCTATAGAGGTGCGTGCCAAAGAAGTCGGCGAAACCGATGGCCTTGAGAGAGGTGCGAATCTTGTTCTCGGGACCGTTGGATACCACGCCGCATGGGTAGTCGACCAGCGCCAGGAGCGCCTCGCGCGCCCCCGTTATCGCCAAGAGCTCGGTTTCGAGTCGACGATTCAGATTGCTGCGCATCTCGATTTCGGTTTCAGCCAGATGCAGTGGATCGACGCTGCCGTAGCGCTCCTCGAGCGTTGCCACGATGCTGCGGAAGCGACTGCCGCGGAATTCACCGACATAATCGCTGGCCTGGAAGGGAAGCCCCAGCCGGGTCAGGCTGACTGCCATTTCGGCGGCCAGCAGAGGCTCGCTGTCGACCAGCGTGCCATCACAATCGAAAAGCAGGCATAAGGGGCGGATCATACCTAGATTCCTTCGCAGTCCAGGACTGTCGAGTAGTACTTACCTCTTGTATCGGCATGCGGGCCGTGAAGTTTAGGCCCGCATGGTTTTGCGAACGCTGTTTCCTAAGTATTGCGCGTAAGCGCGAGGTGTTCAAGTCACAGGTAACATTGCGTTGTCTACTGCAACGTGAGCACAAGCCTTTCCTGGTTAGCCGGTGAGTCTGCCTAGAACCGTCCCATGTGCCAGATGTCACCACGCCAGGCATGGCCATTGGTTCTTCTTCTGGCAGGTTGATATATAAAATAAGTAACTGTTTTTATGTGATTTTTAAGTAAGGCTTGGTCATGTTGGCCCGGCGCCTGCACCTCTCAGGAGGAGTAAGAGATGTCGGTGAGCAGGTAGCGCCAACCTTTCCGCTAGCTCACCGCATGATGAGCGAAGCCTCGGCTTCACAAGGAAACTCACGTTCAACACCTTTGGAGGTGCGAACATGATGTCCAAGGAATTTCTCAAGAAACTCGGCGTTGTCGGTATTACTTTCGGCCTGGCTGCTAGCCCACTGGCATTTGCCGATTTCCATGACGAAGAGGATGAGCAGGGTGCCGTGCCTCAGGAGACTGTCCCAGGTGAGGACGCTGGTGCAGGCGCTGGCGCTGGAGCCGACACCGGTATCGACGCTGGCGCTGAAACGGGCGATAGCGGCTTAGGCACTGATGCTGATGCCGATGTGGGTGCTGGTGCTGAAGGCGACACCGGCTTCGATGCCGACGATGAGTGGGAAGAAGAGAACGAAGAGGAAGAGTGGGAAGAGGATCAGGATGACGACCAGGATTGGTAAATTCTGACGCCCAAGGATGGGCAGTCGTTGTCAGGGAAGATGGCGACGTGACCTGAGGTTGATAGGATCAACCGCCTCGACCCGCCCCCGGCCTTGCCGGGGGCGGGTTTCGTTGATAGGCAGTGCTGCCCAGGCTCAGACGAGTGGCACGGTCATATTGTGCTCATGTGACATTTTTCACCACTTTCCAGGCGCTTCCCAAGAGTGATTTTTCAAAGCCGTATGAATACAAGTTGCTGTTTTATATATGATTTAATGAAAATTTGCGCTGGGTTGGCCTGCATTTCGCTCTACCAATCATGTCGGAATCTGACCTGCGATTTCGGTAAATACATCCAGCAAGAAGTGCACACTTCATTGGAGGTACGACATGATGTCCAAGGAATTCCTCAAGAAGCTCGGTGTCGTCGGCATCACTTTTGGTCTGACCGCCAGCCCGTTGGCCCTGGCCGATTTCACTGCCGAGGAAGAGGATCAAGACGTCTATCCGGAAGAAACGTCTCCGGACGCTAACGGCAATGCTCAAGGCGGCGCCGACTTTGACACCATCGAGTACGAGAACGAAGAGGAAGAGTGGGAAACCGACGAGTGGGAAGAGGAGAACGAAGAGGAAGAGTGGGAAACCACTGACGAGTGGGAAGAAGAGAATGAAGAGGAAGAGTGGGAAGAGGAAGGTGACGCCGATCAGGATTGGTAATGGCCAAGGCCTTCTAGCCTTCCGCTCGATCGCCCCCGGCTGGCCGGGGGCGATCTTTTTTCCTTTCACAGCCAGCCGAGCCATTCCCACCAGAGATAGTTCAGCGGCCACAGCAGCAGTACGCTGAGCAAGGCTGTGGCCAGACAGAGCCTGGTCGTCTCGCGTAGCGAGATCCGCGCAGCCAGAATCCCGACGATCAACGGTGGCGCCTGGTAGGGCAGCAGCACGGTGGAAAAACCGACCACCTGGGTCATGTAGACCGCTTCTGGGGTCCAGCCGGTGATGTTGGCAAGCCCGGGTGCCATGGGTGTGAGGATGGCAGGGATGCCGGGCAGCGTGACCAACGTGCCGAGCAGCATGGCGAGCCCGGAAAGCATGCCGAAGGCTGCGGCGTCCGTGGCCTCGTGCAGTGGTAGCACACTGAGCAGGCTACCTGCCACGCGCTCGCCCAGGCCGCTGTGAAAGGCCAGGGCACCGAGGCTGACGATACCGGCCACATAGAGAAACGAATCGAAGCTGATGGACTGCAATGGGTTCTGGCCCATCAAGCGACTGCCCGGAAACAGACACACCAGCGCCACCAGCATGCCGATCCAGGCCGGCGATATGCCGTGCCAGGCGTCGCTCATCCATAGCAGGACCGCCACCGACAGCAGGCCAGCCAGGCCGAGCTCGGGGCGGGAGAGCCGGGAAGGTGCGTCCAGAGTGGTGGTTGTCTGACGCGGTGAATGTGCCGGATAGAGCCACAACATGACGGCGATGAGCAGCAGAGTCTTGAGCAACCCCAGCACGGGAAAGTGCAGCAGCAGGTAATCGCTATAATTGGGTGGCGTGCCCAGCACTGCTTCGGCAGCCCCCATCAGCACGTTATTGGGCACGTTGGCCGGCAGAATGGCATAGGTGGGCAGGAAGGTACCCATCATGCCGCCGAGAATCAGCCCGGTACGCCCTCGCTCGCCGGGCTCGTAGCCTAGATGGTCGGCCAGGGTCGTGAGGATCGGTACCATCAGCAGGATACGCCCCATGCCGGAGGGCATGAAGAAGGCCATCGCCAGGCCCAGCAGGATCACCCCGATCAACGCGCGGCGGTAGGAACCTTCCAGCCACGGGCCGACACCCTGGGCCAGGCTGGTGCCGAGCCCGGTGTACTGTATCGCCGCTCCGATGATCAGACCCGAGAAGACCAGCCAGGTTGCTGCCGAGCCGAAGCCGGCGAAGACGATATCGGCCGGTGCCACACCCGCCACCGTGCACAGCGTGAAGAACACCAGCGCCGTGAGCCATTGCGGTAGCCAGCCGGTGGCCCACAGGCCGATGCACAAGCCGATGACGGCCCCTGCCCGAGCCAGCAGCGATGCGCCTGGCGTCAGCAGCAGAAACAGCGTGACCGCGATGGTGGCGGCAAGGGAGATCCACTGACGAGGCGTGGGCAGCGACTTGGCGGCGGCAGGCATGCAAACTCCGGGCGTAAGCGGAATCGCAGAGTTTAGCAGGCGAAGTAATGGTGGTCAGCCGCCCGGACGCCCGCCGTGGCCCTTGCCCGGATGGCTCATAACTCCGCCGGCTCGGCCTGTTCCGCCGGGGCGTCCTCGTTAATTTCTCCTTCGGGCGAGATTAGGTACCAGGGGCCGCCCATGTGATCGAGACCCTGGCCCAGGGCGTCACCAGGATAGACGTCGCGAGCAAAGAAGTAGAGCGGCCAGCCGTCGTAGGTGACCTGCAGGGTGCCGTCCTCTCGCTCGATCATGCCCAGGCGGTCGCCATCGACCTGCTCACCGGCGGCCGGTGCTTCCTCGGTGGTATAAGGCGGCCAGGCGATGGCGCAGCTTTCGTCGCAGGTGCTGTGGTCACTACCCTGCTCGTCCTGCATGAATACGTAGAGGCTCTTGCCATCCTGGTTGGTCAGGTAGCGGCCGAAGGCCTTCTCCCGGGTCTCGACGCGAGCCTGATCGGTGGGTTCGTTGGTAGGTTCCAGCTGTTGCTCTGACTCCTCGGGACTCATGCCTTCCACTTGGGTGGCGTAGTCGCTCTCGGTCTCGGCGGTTTCCGGCGCGGCGAGTGCCGATGCGACGGCGAAGGCCGCTACCAGCAGGCTGCACGCGAGCGCGCTTGGCTTCATTTCGACCTCTCCTTGGCAAGGTGCTTTTTCACTGTAGGTAGCGTCTCGGCAAGGATGCAAGTCAGCGGTGGCGGGACGAACGCCGGGAGTTGGCGCTGCTACGACGTTTGGATCTCTTTATGTTTAGGTCACTTAATGCTGCGCTGCGGCGTGAAAGGCGCAGTCTGGGTCTGTCGTGACAGGCGCTCAATGGCGGCCGGCAGCTCGCTGGCGTGGTGAATGGCTATGGCTCCGGCAGGCGTCGCCTCTTGATCGGGGAAGCGGTTGAGATGGATCACCTGCATGCCGGCCGCCATGCCGGCCGCTACGCCCACGGCGGCGTCGTCGATTACCACGCAGCGCTCCGGTGGGTGGCCCATGGCTTCGGCCGCCATGAGGTAAAGCGCAGGGTCCGGCTTCCAGACGCCCAGGCTGTAGGCACTGAACAGATGACTGAAGTGATGGCTGAAACCCACGCACTCCATGGCGCAGCGGATCTTGCGCTCCGGGCCGTTGGAAACCACCGCGCGAGGATGGCTGCGCAGTGCCGCCAGGGCGTCGGCCATGCCGGCGATCGGCATCAGTTGCTTGCGCATGCGTGCTTCCATCAGCGCACGCATCTCGTCCTCCATGGCCTGGCGCTGTGTGTCGCCCAGCGCACGATGGCGATGCTCCAGCTCGAGCACAATGGTCAGGAAGCGAACGCCACGGAACTCCTCCATGTACTGCGCGGCCGCGAAGGGCAGGCCATGGCGGGGCAGGACCTCGGCCATGACCTCGGCGAGCAGGATCTCGCTGTCGACCAGGGTGCCGTCGGAGTCGAAGAGCAGGCAGAGCGGTGATGGCATGTAGGTTCCTCGCGGTGAGAGTGAGATGTCGATAATGCTTAAGGTGAAGTGGTGCGCTGGAGGAAGGCCTCCTCATTGACCAGACTGATGGGACGCTTGCCTTCGAGAGCGAGTGTAATGTTGTCCACCGCACGCTGGGTCATGGCCTCACGGGTCTCGTGGGTCGCCGAACCGATATGGGGCAGGGCCACCACGTTGGCCATGTACGGCAGCGGCGATTCCGGCGACAGCGGTTCCTGCTCGAAGACGTCGAGCCCGGCAGCACGGATCTCGCCGCTTTCCAGCGCGCCGACCAGTGCCGCCTCGTCGACTACCTTGCCGCGGGAGACGTTGACGAAGATCGCCGAGGGCTTCATCAGGCCGAACTCGCGTCTGCCGATCAGGTGGGTCGTCTCTGCCGAGAGCGGCACGGTCACGCAGACGAAGTCGCTCTGTGCCAGCAGCGCTTCCAACTCGCAGCGAGTGGCACCTAGCTCCCGTTCCAGTTCTGGCTTGGGCGAGGCATTCGAATAGAGCACCTGCATGCCGAAGCCTAGCGCACCGCGGCGGGCTATAGCGGCACCGATGCGGCCGAAGCCGATCATACCCAGTGTCTTGCCGTGTACGTCGCTGCCGAAGTGGGCCTCGCCGATGCTCTGACGCCAATCGCCGCGCTTGACGAATTCGGCCAGCTCGATGGCGCGCCTGGCCGTGGCCATGATCAGCAGGAAGCCGGTATCGGCGGTGGTCTCGGTGAGTACGTCGGGGGTGTTGCACAGCAGGATGCCGCGGCGAGTCAGTTCCTCGACAGGGTAGTTGTCGTAACCCACCGAAATGCTGGCAATGGCCTCCAACTGCGGGGCTGCATCGAGCAGCTCGGGCGTAATGAGCAGGCTAGAACCGACGATGCCATGGGCCTCGCTCAGCGCTTCGCGAAAGTCAGGATCGTTGGTGTCCTTCAGGGCTTCGAAATAGTCGACATGAAAACGTTGCCCGAGCTGATCGAGATGCTTTGGCTTGAGGCGGCTGTAGGCGACGATGCGTTTTGTCATTGTCTCGCTCCGTTGTTGAGTCAGGCCGTCGTTGGGTCTGGCCATCACGCCAAGTCTGGCAGATGACGCTCGAGCTCGGTCAGGTGCGTGCGGCTCGGTAGGCCTTCCATGTCGCTCTGCACCTGTACGGCCTGGGCGCCGATCAGATTGCCGCGACGGGCGGCGGCCTGCGGCGAGCGGCCATCGAGCAGGGCGCTGATCACGCCCACGGCGAAGCCGTCTCCGGCGCCCACGGTATCCACCACACGCTCGACCGGGAATCCTGCGAGCGTGGCTTCTGCCTCGTGGCCTTCCAGCATGCCACGGTAGTAGGCCCCCTCGGGACCGAGCTTGAGGAACACGGCTTTGGCGCCACGTTCGAGATAGAAGGCGGCGATGTCGCGGGGTGTGTCGAGTCCGGTCAGCAGGCGACCCTCGGCCAGACCCGGCAGCACCCAGTCGGCCTTTGCCGCCAGCACGTTCAGCGCTTCGCGCATTGCGCTCTCGCTGGGCCACAGGCTAGGGCGCAGGTTGGGGTCGAAGGAAATACTCGCGCCCTGCGTCCGGGCGTTCTCGAACATGTCCAGGGTCAGCTCGCGGCAGCTGTCGGAGAGCGCCGGGGGGATGCCGGTGGCGTGCAAATGACGGGCGGCGGCGAAGTCCACCTGGGCGGCATCTTCAGGCGATAGGTGGCTGGCCGCACTGCCACGGCGGAAGTACTCCACCCGAGGATCGGCGCCGCCCTCGGCGCGCTCCTTGAAGACCAGGCCCGTGGCGTGGTCGGGATCCGTGGTCAGATAGCGGCAGTCGAGCCCCTCGGCTTCGAGCGTTGTGTGGATATAGCGGCCGAAGCCATCGTTGCCGACGCGGCTGAGCCAGCCGACCCGGAAGCCGAGCCGGGCCAGGCCGATGGCGACGTTGGTGTCGGCTCCGGCGATGCCGCGGCTAAAGCATTCCACTTCCTCCATCGCGCCGGGATGTTCGGCCACGAATAGCGCCATGGCTTCGCCGAAGGCGAGGATTTCCGGGGGCAGTGTCGCGTCGTTCATGGCGTCTTCCTGTGTTGTCGGTCAGATGTTGGCATTGTCGATGTCGCAAGCCGCAAAGCGGGTCGAGCCACGCTCGATCAGTGTCGGCGGGAACAGGACGTGGCGTGGCGGCGGTGTCGGCCCGCTGCCATCGAGCCGCGCCAGCAACTGCTGGACAGCGGCACGGCCGATGGCCTCGGTGGGCTGGGCCAGGGTGGTGATACCGGGTGGCACGAGGCTGCACCAGTCGAGCTCGTCGATACCCAGCAGGCCGACCTCACCCAGGCGTATGCCCAGCGCCTGGAGAGCGCGGGTCGCTGCCAGGGTCACGTTGCCGTTGGCGCACAGCACGGCGGCGGGCCGGCCGGCTCGGGCGAGGAACGCCGCGATGATCGCACTCACTGCGGTGTCGTCGAGCGCCGGGTCATGGCGTTCGCCGTGGAGGGCCGGCTCTTCGGACAGGCGCTGCTCGAAACGCTGCCAGCGCTGTTGGCGAGGACTGGCCAGCCCGACCGGCTCGCTGAGAAAGAGCAGGTGGCGATAGCCCCGCTCGCTCAGGTGATCGACCGCCATGTCGATGGCGAGCGTGTTGTCGAGCCCGACCCCGTCCGCCCCGAACGATTCCAGCCAGCGGTCGAGCAGGACCAGCGGCAGGCCCTGCTCGACCATGGCCTGAAGCTCGTGGGTGGGGCGGCCTGCGGCATTGATCATCAGTCCCTCGACCCGATAGGAGGCGAGCAACGACAGGTGGGTGCGCTCCTGCACGGAGTCGTTGTCGGTATTGGCCACCAGCAGGGAATAGCCGTGCTCGTGGCAGGCCTGCTCGACGCCATGCATCACCGCAATCGAATAGGGGTTGCGGATATCGGCCACCAGCATGCCGAGCAGCCGCGAGCGGCCACCCTTGAGACCGCGGGCGATCTGGTTGGGGCGATAGCCGAGCCGGCGTGCGGCCTCGCCGATGCGCTGGCGCAGTGCTGGAGAGAGCCGCTCACGCTCGCCGCCGAAGTAGCGCGACACACTGGTCTTGGAGACGCCGGCTTCGCGCGCCACTTCGAGAATGGTAGCGTGCCGGCTAGGTCGAGCAGGCATGAAATATCTCTTGATGGGAACGTTCCCATCCTAGATCTGAACGACAGGTAGGGCAAGTACTGCAGAAATGCTCGGCGAGAAAATGGGCAAACGCTAAAAAGAGGCGCGGGGGGAGGGGGGCCGGCAATAACGGTCGAGCGAAACGGTCGTAGTGCAACGGGGCGGCCAAGTGGCCGCCCCGTTTATTCATCGAACCTGCATCCAAGGCTTACTTCACCTTGGGGTCCAGCTCGCCGCGGGCGTAGCGCTCGTACATTGCCTCGAGGCTGATCGGCTTGATACGGCTGGCGTTGCCGGCGGTGCCGAAGGCTTCGTAGCGGGCGATGCAGACGTCGCGCATCGCGGTCACGGTTTCCTTGAGGTACTTGCGCGGATCGAACTCGCTGGGGTTCTTGGCCAGGAAGCGGCGCACCGCACCGGTGGATGCCAGGCGCAGGTCGGTGTCGATGTTGACCTTGCGCACACCATGCTTGATGCCCTCGACGATTTCCTCGACCGGCACGCCGTAGGTTTCGGGAATTTCGCCGCCGAACTCGTTGATGACGGCGAGCCACTCCTGGGGCACCGAAGAGGAGCCGTGCATCACCAGGTGGGTGTCGGGGATGCGTGCGTGGATCTCCTTGATACGCTGGATCGACAGCGTGTCGCCGGTGGGCGGCTTGGTGAACTTGTAGGCGCCGTGGCTGGTGCCGATGGCGATGGCCAAGGCATCGACCTGGGTCGCTTTGACGAACTCGGCGGCTTCTTCCGGATCGGTCAGCAACTGGTCGTGGGAGAGCACGCCTTCGGCACCGATGCCGTCCTCTTCACCGGCCATGCCGGTCTCCAGGCTGCCCAGGCAGCCCAGTTCCCCCTCCACCGAGACGCCGCAGGCGTGGGCCATCTCGACGGTGCGACGGGTGACGTCGACGTTGTAGTCGTAGTCCATCGGGGTCTTGCCGTCCTCGCCCAGCGAGCCGTCCATCATCACCGAGGAGAAGCCGAGCTGGATCGAGCGCTGGCACACCGCCGGCGAGGTGCCGTGATCCTGGTGCATGACCACCGGAATGTGGGGAAACTCCTCCACTGCGGCCAGGATGAGATGGCGAAGGAAGGGCGCGCCAGCGTACTTCCGCGCACCGGCAGAGGCCTGGACGATGACCGGTGAATCGGTTGCGTCGGCCGCTTCCATGATGGCGCGCATCTGCTCGAGGTTGTTGACGTTGAATGCCGGAATGCCGTAGCCGCGCTCGGCGGCGTGGTCCAGCATCTGGCGCATGCTGATCAGTGCCATGAACTCACCTGTTCTCTTTCGATCTGTCTGGGGGACGATAGGGCGCCGCCCGGCATGGCTGGGCGGCAGCGGGTCGGGTCAGCGTGCGGCGGCGTCCTCCAGGGCCTTCACGGCGGGCAACACCTTGCCCTCGACGTACTCGAGGAAGGCGCCGCCGCCAGTGGAGATGTAGGAGACCTGCTCCGCAATGTCGTACTTGTCGATGGCAGCCAGGGTATCGCCGCCACCGGCGATGGAGAAACCGTTGCTCTCGGCGATGGCGCGCGACAGTGCCTCGGTGCCGTGGCCGAACTGGTCGATCTCGAACACGCCTACCGGGCCGTTCCACAGGATGGTGCCGGCGTCCTTGAGCAGACCGGCGAGCCGCCCGGCGGTGTCGGGACCGATGTCGAGGATCATTTCGTTATCGTTCACCTGGTCGACCGGCTTGACCACAGCCTCGGCCGACTCGGAGAACTCGGTGGCCACCACCACGTCGGTGGGCAGCGGGATCTCGACCTTGGCCATCAGCGCCTTGGCCTGCTCGACGAGGTCGGCCTCATACAGCGACTTGCCGACGTTGTGGCCCGCCGCGGCGATGAAGGTATTGGCGATGCCGCCGCCGACGATCAGTTGGTCGCACTTGTCGGACAGCGCGTTGAGCACCTCGAGCTTGGTCGAGACCTTGGAGCCGCCGACGATGGCGACCATCGGCCGCTTGGGCGTGGCCAGGGCCTTTTCCAAGGCGTCGAGTTCGGCGGCCAGCAGCGGGCCGGCGCAGGCCTGTGGGGCGAAGCGTGCCACGCCGCGAGTAGAGGCCTGGGCGCGGTGGGCGGTGCCGAAGGCGTCCATCACGTAGATGTCGCACAGCGCGGCGTACTGCCTGGCCAGCGCTTCGTCATCCTTCTTCTCGCCCGGATTGAAACGCACGTTCTCCAGCAGCACCACTTCGCCGTCGGCGAGGTCCTGGGCAGTATCGAGGTATTCCTCGACCAGCCGCACCGGGCGACCGAGCAGTTCGCCGAGGCGCCCGGCCACCGGGGCCAGCGAGAACTCCGCGGCCGGTTCGCCTTCGGTCGGGCGCCCCAGGTGGCTCATCAGCATCACCTTGGCGCCGGCCTCCATGGCGGCCTGGATGGTCGGCAGGCTGGCCCGCAGGCGGGCGTCGCTGCTCACCTTGCCGTGCTTGACGGGTACGTTCAGGTCCTCGCGGATCAGCACACGCTTGCCGCGTAGGTCGAGGTCGGTCATCTTGAGCACGTTCATCAGGCGTCTTCCTTACTAGGGGAAAGCGTTGCCGGGCGTCAGCGGGAGACCGCTGGCAGGGCCGCCAGGCGCTGGGCGACATCGAGCATGCGGTTGGCGAAGCCCCATTCGTTGTCGAACCAGCACAGCAGCTTGATCAGGCGATCTCCCGCCACCCGGGTCTGAGTGGCGTCAACGATACCCGAGCGGGGGTCGTGGTTGAAGTCGACCGAGGCCATGGGTTCCTCGGTGTAGCCGAGCAGGCCCGCCAGCGGGCCCTCGCAGGCCTCGCGCAGCAGTGCGTTGACCTCGGTAATCGAGGTGTCGCGGCGTACGCAGATCGCCATGTCCATGGCCGAGACGTTGATCGTCGGCACCCGCACGTGCAGGCACTCGAAGCGCCCGGCCAGGTGCGGCATCAGGCGGTTGATGCCGCGCGCCAGACTGGTGTCGACAGGCACGATGGAGTGCATCGCAGAGCGCGTCAGGCGCAGGTCGGTCTGGTGGTAGGCATCGATCACCGGCTGGTCGTTCATTGCCGAGTGGATGGTGGTGGTCACACCGTGTTCGATGCCGAGCGCCTCGTCGAGCACGGTGAGTACCGGCACCAGACAGTTGGTGGTGCACGATGCCGCCGAGACGATGCGGTGTCCGCTGCGCAGGTCGCCGTCGTTGATACCGCAGACGATGGTGGCGTCGACGTCACTCTCGGCGGGCTGGGAGAACAGCAGACGGCCGGCGCCGGCATCCAGGTGACGTTCGGCGGTGGCGCGGTCCTTGAAGCTGCCCGAGCACTCCAGCACCAGGTCGATGCCGAGCTCGCTCCAGGGCAGGTGGCCAGGTTCCGTCTCGGTCAGTATCTCGATGGGTTGACCATCGACGATCAGACGGCCTTCGGCGGTGGCCACGTGGCCTGGGAAACGGCCGTGGGTGGTGTCGTAGCGGGTCAGGTAGGCGATAGTGTCCAGATCGGAGAGCTCATTGATTGCCACCACTTCCAGTGCCGGCTCGCCGGCGCGATTCGACGGGCGCTCCAGCAGTGCGCGCAGCACGCACTGGCCGATACGACCGTAACCGTTGATGGCGATTCGCTGGGCCATGGTGGGAGGGATCTCCTGCCGGCGGAAAGCGGCGATTCTAGCGCATTCTCGCGCGTTTTGTCTGCGCCGGACGCCGGCTGGCCGTATCCGGCCCGGTGGCACAGAACAGTCTGTCAGGGTGGCCAGGCAACCCCGGATTTGCAAGCCGCTCTCACGCTCGGTACGGTTTTCACTACGCTGGGAATAGCGATTCACGACACCATGGAGAGGAAGACATGACCGACATACCCCAACTGCTGGGTGATGACGCCGAATACCTGCTCGATCACCGTTGCCGTGGCTTTCCCCGCGAACAGCTGCACTTGCCGGGGCCGGATTTCGTCGGCCGGGTGGTGGCCGACAGCGACCGCAGTCCGGCGGTGATGCGCAGCTTGCAGACGATGTTCGACCATGGCCGCCTGGCTGGCACCGGCTACCTCAGTCTGCTGCCGGTGGACCAGGGCATCGAGCACTCCGCGGGTGCATCCTTTGCCCCCAACCCGCGCTACTTCGACCCGGCCAACATCGTCGAGCTAGCCATTGAGGGCGGCTGCAACGGGGTGGCCTCCACCTTGGGCGTGCTCTCTTCGGTGGCGCGCCGCTACGCCCACCGCGTTCCGATGATGCTCAAGCTCAACCACAACGAGACGCTGAGCTACCCGGCAATGTACGACCAGACTCTGTTCGCCGAGGTGGAGCAGGCCCACGACATGGGCTGCGTGGCGGTGGGTGCCACCATCTACTTCGGCTCGTCCGAGAGCCGCCGCCAGATCATGGAGATCAGCGAGGCTTTCGAGCGGGCGCACCAGCTCGGCATGGCCACGGTGCTGTGGGCCTACCTGCGCAACCCAGCCTTCAAGCACGAGGGCAAGGATTATCACGTGGCGGCCGACCTCACCGGCCAGGCCAATCATCTCGCTGCGACCATCAAGGCCGACATCGTCAAGCAGAAGCTGCCCGAGACCAACGGCGGCTACCAGGACATCGGCTTCGGCCACACACACGCCAAGGTCTACAGCGAGCTGGCCTCGGAGCATCCCATCGACCTGGCTCGCTACCAGGTGGCCTGCTGCTACATGGGCCGTGCCGGACTGATCAACTCAGGCGGTGGCTCCAAGGGTCACTCCGACATGGGCGAGGCGGTGCGCACCGCGGTGATCAACAAGCGTGCCGGCGGCATGGGCCTGATTTCCGGGCGCAAGGCATTTCAGAAGCCCATGACCGAGGGCGTCGAGCTGCTCCATGCGATCCAGGACGTGTATCTGGATAAGAGCGTGACGGTGGCCTGAACGCCATCAGGCAAGCCCGCCCAATAGGAGAAGGGCACGACCGCCCGGTCGTGCCCTATCTTCATGCCGTTAGCGGCGAACCAACTGGTCAGCCCAACAGCTCCCGGGCCTGCGCGAGCACGTTCTCCTTGGTAAAACCGAAGTGCTTGAACAGGTCGCCCGCCGGGGCCGACTCGCCGTAGGTGGTCATGCCGATCACACAGCCGTCGAGCCCCACGTACTTGTACCAGTAGTCGGCGTGGCCGGCTTCGATGGCGATGCGCTTGGTGACCGCACGCGGCAGCACCTTTTCGCGATACTCGGCGTCCTGGCCGTCGAAGCGGTAGGCCGAGGGCATCGAGACCACGCGCACCGCGCGACCCTGGCTCTCCAGTTCGGCC
Organism: Billgrantia zhangzhouensis; assembly: GCF_021404465.1. GTDB lineage: Bacteria > Pseudomonadota > Gammaproteobacteria > Pseudomonadales > Halomonadaceae > Halomonas > Halomonas zhangzhouensis. Next base: position 131,536 of record NZ_JABFTT010000013.1, read on the forward strand.
GCAGCTTCCATGGCCAGCGCCACCTCGGAGCCGGTGGCGATCAGGATCAGCTCGGGGGTGCCCTGGCTATCCTTGAGGATGTAGCCACCGCGCTGGATATTGGCCAGCTGCGCCTTGTCGCGCTGCTGGTGCGGCAGGTTCTGGCGCGACAGCACCAGCGCAGTGGGGCCGGAGTTGCGCTTGATCGCAGCATCCCAGGCGGCGGCGGTCTCGACCGCGTCGCAGGGGCGCCAGGTGCTCAAGTTGGGCGTGCTGCGCAAGTTGGTCAGCTGCTCGATCGGCTGGTGGGTCGGGCCATCCTCGCCCAGGCCGATGGAGTCGTGGGTGAAGACGTAGATGGCGCGCTTGCCCATCAGTGCCGCCATGCGCACCGAGTTGCGCATGTACTCCATGAAGATCAGGAAGGTGGCGCCGTAGGGGATGAAGCCGCCGTGCAGCACGATGCCGTTCATGATCGCGCCCATGCCGAACTCGCGCACACCATAGTGCAGGTAGTTGCCGCCCGGATTCTCCCGTGAGATCGGCTTGGCGCCGCTCCAGAAGGTCAGGTTGGAGGGCGCCAGGTCGGCGCTGCCGCCGAGCAGCTCGGGCAACTGCGGGCCGAGCTCGTTGAGGCACAGCAGCGACGCCTTGCGCGTGGCGATGGTCTCGCCCTGCTGCTGCATCTTCTCGATGAAGGCCTCGCTGGTGATCTCCGCCGGCAGCTTGCACTGGGTACGGCGGCTGAACTCCTTGGCGAGTTCGGGGTGTTCGTCGCGGTAGCGATCGAAGCGTGTCTGCCACTCGTCCTGCTGCGACTTGCCGTGCTCGCGAGCATCCCAACCCTGATAGACGGGCTCGGGCACGTGGAAAGGCGCATGGGGCCAGCCGAGCTGCTTGCGCGCGGCGGCCACTTCCTCGTCGCCCAGCGGAGCGCCGTGACACTCCTCCTTGCCCTGCTTGTTGGGTGCGCCGAAGCCGATGATGGTCTTGCAGATGATCAGGCTCGGTTTCTCTTCGTGGCTGCGTGCCAGCTCGATGGCGGCCTTGATCTGCTCGGGGTCGTGACCGTCGACGTTGGGTACCACGTGCCAGCCATAGGCCTCGAAGCGCTTGGCGGTGTCATCGGTGAACCAGCCCTCGACCTCACCGTCGATGGAAATGCCGTTGTCGTCGTAGAACACCGTGAGCTTGCCCAGCCCGAGGGTGCCGGCCAGCGAGCACACCTCATGGGAGATGCCTTCCATCATGCAGCCATCACCGGCAAAGCAATACGTGTTGTGATCGACGATGGTGTGCCCCGGGCGGTTGAACTGCGCGGCCAGGGTCTTCTCGGCGATGGCCATGCCCACGGCGTTGGCCAGGCCTTGCCCCAGCGGACCGGTAGTGGTTTCGACGCCGGGCGCGTAGCCGAACTCAGGGTGGCCGGCAGTCTTGGAGTGCAGCTGGCGGAAGTTGCGCAGTTGCTCGAGTTCCAGCTCGTAGCCGGTCAGGTGCAGCAGGGAGTAGAGCAGCATCGAGCCGTGGCCATTGGACAGCACGAAGCGGTCGCGGTCGGGCCATTTCGGGTCGTTGGGGTTGTGCTTGAGGTAGTCGTTCCACAGCACTTCGGCGATGTCGGCCATGCCCATCGGGGCGCCGGGGTGGCCGGACTTCGCCTTCTGTACGGCATCCATGGACAGGGCGCGAATGGCATTGGCCAGTTCGAAACGGGATGGCATTTGGGTAAGCTCCTCGCCTGCGGCAGAATGGGGCAAGTCATCGGCGGCCTGCCTGGCCTGCCGGTAGCGTTCTGGCTGGGCGCCGCAGGAAGGTACGGCGCGGTCGAATTCGGCCGCCTATTGTCGCCGACTTGCCGCCGTGCATCAAATGACGGGTGCCTCCCCGGGTGGCAGCATGTAAACTCTGGTCCCCATGGGGCTGTGTACCCGCTTGGCAGGAAGCTGGTGAGTACGCAGCTCGAGGTCCGTCATTTCCGGTTCGACGGTGCCGCTGCGCCTTGCCGATACTAGCGCTTGCAGATACTAACGCCTGCCGATACACAGAAGGGTCGACACGCATGAGCGAATATTCCCTGTTCACCTCCGAATCCGTGTCCGAAGGGCATCCGGACAAGATCGCCGACCAGATCTCCGATGCGGTGCTGGATGCCATCATCGCTCGTGACAAGCACGCCCGGGTGGCCTGCGAGACGCTGGTCAAGACCGGTGTGGCCATCGTCGCCGGCGAGATCACCACTTCGGCCTGGGTCGACCTGGAAGAGCTGGTGCGCAAGGTGATCATCGATATCGGCTACACCTCCTCGGAGGTGGGGTTCGACGGCGAGACCTGCGGCGTGCTCAACCTGATCGGCAAGCAGAGCGTGGACATTGCCCAGGGCGTGGATCGCAGCAAGCCGGAGGACCAGGGCGCGGGCGACCAGGGGCTGATGTTCGGCTACGCTACCAACGAGACCGACTCGTTCATGCCGGCGCCGATCCACTACGCCCATCGCCTGGTGGAGCGTCAGGCCGAGTTGCGCAAGCACGGCTTGCTGCCGTGGCTACGTCCGGATGCCAAGAGCCAGATCACCTTCCGCTACGATGAGGCAGGCCAGCCCTGCGGCGTCGAGGCGGTGGTGCTGTCTACCCAACACGCGCCGGAGATCGACCAGGAAGAACTGAGGCGGATGGTCAAGCGTGAGATCATCGAAGAGGTGATCCCGGCGAAGTGGCTTTCCGAGTCGACCAAGTTCCACATCAACCCCACCGGCAAGTTCGTCATCGGCGGCCCGGTGGGCGACTGCGGCCTGACCGGGCGCAAGATCATCGTCGACACCTACGGCGGCATGGCGCGCCACGGCGGCGGCGCTTTCTCTGGCAAGGACCCCTCCAAGGTCGACCGCAGCGCGGCCTATGCCGGACGCTACGTGGCCAAGAACATCGTTGCCGCGGGGCTTGCCGACAAGTGCGAGATTCAGGTCTCCTACGCCATCGGTGTCGCCGAGCCAACGTCGGTGTCGATCAATACCTTCGGTACCGGCAAGGTGGACGAGGCGCGCATCATCGAACTGGTGCGCGAGCACTTCGACCTGCGCCCCTTCGCCATTACTCGCATGCTCGACCTGCTGCACCCGATGTACCAGCTCACTTCGGCCTACGGCCACTTCGGCCGTGACCCCTTCGAGGCCAGTTACCGCTGGACCGATACCAACGGCCAGGAGCACACCGAGACCTTCACCGCCTTCCCCTGGGAGCGTACCGACCGTGCCGCGGCGCTGCGCCAGGCCGCCGGGTTGTAGCAACCTTTATAAGCTTTGGCTTACATGAATTGACGGGCTTCGCTGACAGTGTCGTGCGGAGCCTGCTGTTATTGTGGGAGGCCTTTTCCTTTGGAGGCTCTCCATGGTTCAGCGTTTCATCGTCGGCCTGATCTGCCTGGCTGGCTGGTTATCTCCCCTGGCCTCATTCTCGGCCGAGCCCTGTCCGGCGGTACCCGCACCCGGCGCGGTGACGGCTTTGGTCGAGCGCCTCGCGGAGTGGGATGATGCCTACTATCGGCGCGGTGAGTCCGCCGTCAGCGACGACGTCTACGATCAAGCCAGGGCACGGCTCGAGAACTGGCGGCGCTGTCATCCCGAGCGAGTTCCGGCAGCGCCGGTGCCTCAGTATCCGCGTGGCGAGGCCGCTCATCCTGTGGCCCAGACGGGGCTCGAGAAGCTGCCCGATGTGGCGGCGGTGGGACGCTGGATGTCACGCCGTGACGATGTCTGGATTCAGCCCAAGGTCGATGGCGTCGCGGTGACCCTGGTCTATGCGCAGGGTGAGCTCGAGCGTGCCATCAGTCGTGGCGATGGCATGACGGGACAGGATTGGACCGAACGGGTGAGGCGTCTTCCGTCAGTACCGGCTCGCCTGCCCGAGGCGTACGACGCCGTACTGCAGGGGGAACTCTACCTGCGCAGGGATGCTCACGTGCAGGCGGAGGTAGGGGACGCCGGGGCCCGAGCCCGAGTGATTGGACTGATGGCCCGCGATGCCCTTAGCGTTGCCGAGGCCGCCGAGGTGGGGTTATTCGTCTGGGAATGGCCGGACGGCCCCGCCGCGCTGCCGGCGCGGCTCGAGGGCTTGGCGGCGCTGGGTTTCGCCGATACGGTCGCTTTCACCCACCCCGTGGCCGACTTGGCGAGCGTTGAGCAATGGCGCGACGCCTGGTTTCGAAGTCCGCTGCCTTTTGCTACCGACGGCATAGTGCTGCGCCAGGCGTCGCGTCCGGCCGGCGCCAGGTGGGAAGCCGAACCACCAGCGTGGGCGGTGGCCTGGAAGCATGCGCCCCGGGAAACAATGGCCGAGGTGCGCGGCGTCGAGTTTCGAATCGGCCGCACTGGGCGTGTTACGCCGCTGCTCCATCTCCACCCGGTTGCGCTGGAGGGGCGCACGGTCCGTCGGGTCAGCGCCGTCTCTCTGGCCCGGTGGCGGGAGTTGGATATTCGACCCGGAGACCAGGTCGTCATCGCCCTGGCGGGGCTGACCATTCCACGGCTGGAGGGAGTGGCCTGGCGTAGTCCCGAGCGAGTAGTGGTGGAGGCGCCCGATGCCGAGGCCTACCATGCGTTGAGCTGCTTGCAAGTGATGCCGGGCTGCGAGGGGCAGTTCTTGGAGCGTCTGGCGTGGCTTTCCGGCCCCGAGGCCCTTGGTTTGTCTGGAGTGGGGCAGGGGACCTGGCGAGCACTGATCGAGGCCGATCTGGTGGAGACGCTGCTCGACTGGCTGGCGCTGGATGAACGGACGCTGCGGAGCGCCCATGGAGTTGGTGAGGTTCGCGCTAGCGCCCTGGCGACTACCTTCGATGCGGCGCGGGCGGCTCCCTTCTCACGCTGGCTGCAAGCGCTAGGGGCGCCGCCGGGAATCGAGGCCGCCCTGCCGGCGGACTGGGCGACATTGAGCGAATACGATCACCAAGACTGGGTAGCGCTGGATGGGGTGGGGCCCGGTCGTGCTGCAGCGATGGCCGAGTTCTTCGCTCATCCGGAGATTCAGCGTCTGGCCTCGTGGCTCGCTGTTCACGGGGTGGTGGGCTTCGGCGGTTGATTGTCGCCCTCGGTGATCCCAGCCTATAGTGAGGATCACCGTTTTTCCGCACGAGAGAGGTGACGCATGAATCAGCCCGCCGTTTCCGCCGCAACCGCGCAGGATTTCAAGGTCGCCGATATCCGCCTGGCCGATTGGGGGCGGCGCGAGATCCGCATCGCCGAGACCGAGATGCCGGCGCTGATGAAGATCCGCGCCAAGTATCGCGATGAGCAGCCGCTGGCCGGTGCTCGCATCGCTGGCTGCATTCACATGACCATCCAGACGGCGGTGCTGATCGAGACGCTGATCGACCTGGGCGCCTCGGTGCGCTGGTCCTCGTGCAACATCTTCTCGACCCAGGACCATGCCGCCGCCGCCATCGCCGCTGCTGGCATCCCGGTATTCGCCTGGAAAGGCGAGACCGAGGAGGAGTTCTGGTGGTGCATCGAGCAGACCGTGGAGGGGCCTGACGGCTGGACGCCCAACATGGTGCTCGACGACGGTGGCGATCTCACCGCGCTGCTGCACGACAAGCGTCCCGAGCTGCTCGACGCCATCCACGGCATCTCCGAGGAGACCACCACCGGGGTGCATCGCCTGCAGGAGATGCTGCGCGATCGAACGCTCAAGGTGCCGGCTATCAACGTCAACGATGCCGTGACCAAGTCCAAGAACGACAACAAGTACGGCTGTCGCCATTCGCTCAACGACGCTATCAAGCGCGGCCTCGATCACCTGCTGGCAGGCAAGCAGGCGCTGGTGGTGGGTTACGGTGACGTGGGTAAGGGCTCGGCGGCATCGCTGCGCCAGGAAGGCATGATCGTCAAGATCGCCGAGATCGATCCGATCTGCGCCATGCAGGCGTGCATGGACGGCTATGAAGTGGTCTCGCCCTACGTCGACGGCATCAACCGTGGCCAGCAGAGCGTCGACCGAGCGTTGCTCTCGCGTATCGATCTGGTGGTGACCTGTACCGGCAACATCCAGGCCTGCGACGCCGCCATGCTCGGGGCGCTCAAGCCCGGTGCGGTGGTGTGCAACATTGGCCATTTCGACAACGAGATCGACACCGCCTACATGCGTCGCCACTGGCACTGGGAGGAGGTCAAGCCACAGGTCCATAAGGTCTACCGCGACAGCACGCCTGGGCATTTCGACCCCACCAGCAGTGACTACCTGCTGTTGCTCTCCGAAGGGCGCCTGGTCAATCTGGGCAATGCCACCGGACACCCATCTCGGGTCATGGACGGTTCCTTCGCCAACCAGGTGCTGGCACAGATACATCTCTACCAGCAGCGCTTCGCCGACTTGCCGCCGGCCGACAAGCAGGGCGGCCTGGCCGTCACCGTGCTGCCGCGCCATCTCGACGAGGAGGTGGCGCGCTACATGGTCGAGGGTTTCGGTGGGGTGCTCACGCGTATGACCGAACAGCAGGCGGAGTACACCGGGGTTCCGGTCGAAGGCCCCTACAAGCCGGACGCCTACCGCTACTGACAGGGCCGCGCACGACGACATTGCCGCCGTCGACCAGCCTCTCGAACGCCGCCTTGTGGGCGGCGTTCGTCGTGCGGTAGGTGACGTTATGTAGCGTCGCTTGTGAGGACGGGAGCCCTTGGCTAGCTTTTGGGTACTCGAGGCGCGCTGTAACAGCATGCCTTCGAGTCCCAGCGAACGACCACAGGAGTGAGCGAGATGGATTTTGGTCACTACAAGTCGTGCATCGAAGCCTGCCATGTCTGTGCCGCATACTGCGACCGCTGCGCTACCTCCTGCCTGCAGGAGGATGACGTCAAGATGATGGCGGAGTGTGTCCGCCTCGATATGCAGTGCGCGCAGATCTGCCGGCTGGCGGCCTCCTTCATGGCCCAGGGCAGTGAATATGCCAAGCAGCTGTGTCGCCTATGCGCCGACATCTGCAAAGCCTGTGGCGATGAGTGTGCCAAGCATGAGGCCGAGCATTGTCAGGAGTGTGCCAAGGCGTGCCATCGCTGTGCCGAGGAGTGCACTGCCATGGCGACACAGTAAGGAGTGCCCGCCGCGGTGCGTATCAGCCATTGGTGAAAGCGAGGAAGCGGCCTGCCAGCAACACGGCCGGCCACAGCAGCAGTGACAGGGTGCCGGCCACGAGCAACTGCCGGGGCGTGGCGTTTGCCAACCCCGGCCCCAGGTTGAGCAGCAGGGCATTGGCAAGGGCCAGCGCGATCAATGCCAGCTTGAGGCGAAACAGCGGCATGGCCGCGTAGCCGTTGGGGTCGGCGAGAAACAGCATTCCTCCTGTCGTCATGGCCAGCAGTAGCCCAGCCACCGCCACTGGCTGCAGCAGCCGGCCCAGCTCCCATAATGGAAAGCGTTTGCGCCAGCCCAGCAGGCGCAGGTCGAGTGCGGCGATGGCGCCAATCAACAGAGCAATTCCCAGCACATGCAGGGCATTGACCGTCGCATAGCCCCAGCGCGAAAGCCGCACCCACTCGGCGAGGGCAGTGTCCGCGAGCCAGGCCAGCAGGGCGTCCACGACGCTTGGTCAGATCCTGCCGGGGTAGAGGACGTAGTGCTCCTCGCCGATCCACAACTGCTCGGCTTTCAGCAGCCGTTCCCCGGCATGTTCGCCGGAGACCCGTAGCTCCACGCCTTCGACGAGATCACCCTCCGCCAGCCCCGCTCGCTCGTTGCGCCAAGGCTGGCCGATCTCCACGGTCCACGTCTCGTCGTCTACGTCCAGCTGCACTTCGCCGTGGGGGTTGCCCAGTCGTACATGAGTAATGGTGCCCTCTATCTCGATGGTTTCGCCGCCCACCCAGCCATGGTGGGCCTGAGCCGGTACGAGGAACAACAGTATGACGAGGGCTAACAGCCACTTTGCCTGGCAGCGCATGTTCGGCTCCTCCTGATGCGTTCTCCTTTCAGGCTAGCTCCGCCGGCATGGGCTGCAAGGTCCATCCTTATAGCCCGGCCAGGTGCATCAGCAGCGGCAGGTAGGCCGGTATCAGCAGCGGGGCGGCCAGGGTGGTGACCAGCACCGCCAGGGCGCCTTTCTCCGGTTTGATGCCGAGCTCCATGGCCACGACCACCACATTGGCGGCCATCGGTACCACGCCGATCAATAGTAGGGCCATGGCCAGCTCGGCGGGCAGCGGCAGCAGGGCCTGGAGCAGCAGCACGAGTGCCAGCGCCAGCAGTGGCCACAGGCCGTAGCGCACCGCTACACAGCCGACCATGAAGCGCAAATCGATCTCGCGGAACGTGACCCGGCCCAGGGTCATACCGATGATCATCATGCCCAGCAAGGTGTAAGTGGCGGGAAACACTGCCAGGCTATCCATCAATGCAGTGGGTGGCATCATGCCGAGGCCACTGATCAGCAGCGCGGCCAGAAAGGCGTAGATCAAGGGCAGCCGCAAGATTTTTACCAGACTCTCGCGCACCGAGAACTGGCCGCGTGCGCTGAGATAGAAGCCCACCGTGAACTCGTAGAGCGTCACGCCGAGCAGGCAGAACAGGTACAGCGTCACGCCTTCCGGAGGGAGCAGGATCATGGCGATGGGCAGGCCGAAATAGCCGGTGTTGCCGGTGCCGGAGGAAAATGCCAGCACCGCGCCCTCCTGTGGCGACAGGAAGCGCTTGGCCAGAGGGCTGATGGCGATGGCGACCAGACTCGCCAGCAGGAACAGCGCCAGGGTCAGCAGCAGGTAGTAGGGAGTGGGGCCGCCCAGCAGCAGACCGCGGAAGAAGGTGACCGGGGCAATCAGATAGATCAGTAACGTGGCAATTGGGCGAGGGTCGATGGCCAGCCGGCGAGCGGCAAGCCAGCCCAGGCCGACGAAGGCCAGCAGTGTCCAAAGAGGGGCCAACAGAGAGCCAGGGTCGATCATCGCTCGTCAATCCATCGCCGAAAGCCGATATGATGCCTGTTGCCGGCGCGGCTGTCAGCGTCGTCGATTATCGACCCTGAATGACAGGGAGGCTGTGATCAGCCGTTACGACGATTCGATCTGGCCTGCTCGGCCTTGTCGTCGATATTCTCCTTGTGCGCGGTCTTGTCCCGTGCCACCTGGGCGCCCCCCACCGGTGTCGTTTCGCGCCGGGTGTCGATGCCGGGTCGCTTGGCGCTGTGCTTCTGGTCGTCGACATTGGCGTCGGGGCGATAGACGTCATCCTGGGCGGGAGAGTCGCATTCCCCCTTATGTCCTGTCGGCTCGTCGGGGATGTCGCGTTCGGTCAGCCGGCGTGCTCCTTCGCGCAGCGTCTCGCGCTCATCCTTGGCTTGTGTATCCTTCCTATCGTGGCGTGAACTGTCCATGTGCCTCTCCTCGTCTCGGCTTGATCAGCTACCTTTGCCCTCGTCTCCCATGGTGAAGGAGGGGGGATCGCTGGCCGGGAAGGTATCGGCATTCGTCTCGTCCAGTTCGCGTTCCTCCTGCTGTGCCCCGGCCTCGGAGGGGGTTAGCTCGGTGTAGCCGGGTTCCAGCATCCAACGCTGGTCGCGGTAGGCGAGCAGTTGCTTTGGCACCCAGAAGCGGCTTCCCGTCTCGGTGATGATACCGACCTTCTCGGCGTCACTCGCATCGGCCACTTTGCCGACCTGCTTGCCCGCGTCATCGAAGACGGCGGTACCGGTAATGAGATCCTGCATCATGGCGACCCTCCTCGTCTGGTTGAATTGCCCGATCGCTCCTCGCCGAGCAGTGACGACACACTTGTCAGCGTCGTCGTCACTTCGACATGGGTCAACGTGGCTGAGGCGAATTTTTGTTAGCGAAGTTTGACGCTTTGCAGCCATCGGCTCATTCGCGGCCGAGCGCATCGGTTAGACCAGGTCGTTCTTACCGGATGGTTCTTTATGACCGAGATTCATGTAGCAGCGTGAAACTTTTCATTGGTCAGCGGTCTGGCAGGGCGGCAGAATACCTTGATTCAATGATTGACAGGCTGCCACTTCACCGCAACAGCATGGTGTCGTTGGCACCTGACACAGTAGAGAGGTTCTCATGAGCACGTCGTACCCGCTGGGCATCAGTTTCGAATTCTTCCCCCCCAGTACCGATGCGGGGCGCGAGAAACTGATCGGGGTGCGTGACGCCCTGGCTGAGCGGAACCCACGCTTCTTCTCCGTGACCTATGGCGCTGGCGGCTCGACCCAAGGACGTACCCTGGCTACGGTAAGAAGCATTAGCGAAGCGGGCATTGCCACGGCGCCGCATCTCTCCTGCATTGGTAGCGAGAAGGCACAGTTGCGCGATCTTCTCGCTCAATACCGGGAAGAGGGGATCGACAGCCTCGTCGCCCTGCGCGGCGACCTGCCTTCCGGTATGGGGGGCATTGGTGAACTGCGCTATGCCAACGAACTGGTGGAGTTCATTCGCGCCGAGACCGGCGACCATTTCGAGATTGCGGTGGCCGCCTATCCGGAGTCCCATCCTCAGGCACCCAGCTTCGAGCGCGATCTCGAGAATTTCGCACGCAAGGTGAAGGCTGGAGCCAATCTGGCCATTACGCAGTACTTCTTCTCGGCCGACGCCTATTTCCACTTCGTCGAGCGTGCTCGCGCACTCGGCGTCGAGGCGCCCATCGTCCCCGGCATCATGCCGATCACCAATTACACCAAGCTGGCTCGCTTTTCGGATGCCTGCGGTGCCGAGATCCCGCGCTGGATCCGTAAGCAGCTCGAAGCCTATGGCGACGACAGCGAGGCCATCGCCAAGTTTGGCACCGAGGTGGTGTCGCGGTTGTGCCAGCGCCTGCTGGATGGCGGTGCGCCGGGCCTGCACTTCTACACCCTCAACCAGGCCGGCCCCTGCCTGCGCATCCTCGACAACCTTGCCTGACGTTGCCTTGGCGCGACTCTGCATCTCGGTCTAGCCTGATTCTGCATGTCCATGGAACCAGGAACAGGAGGACGCTAGATGCGCCATGCAAAACTGACAGGAGTCGCCGCAGCCTCCCTGCTGCTCGCCGCCGGGGTGGCCCAGGCCCAGGAGGGCCATGAGGTTGAGATGAATCTGGTGAGTACCGATGGGGTCGAGGACTCCATCGGCACCATTACCCTCGAAGACACCGACCACGGCCTGTTGCTTACCCCCGAACTGAGCGGGTTGCCCCCCGGTGTCTACGGCTTCCATGTGCACGAGAACCCCAACTGTGAGCCTGGCGAGAACGAGGACGGCGAGATGACTGCCGCCGGTGAGGCAGGAGGGCACTACGACCCGGAGGATACCGGCACTCACCAAGGCCCCTACGGTGACGGGCACCTCGGCGACCTGCCGGTGCTGATCGTCAACGAGGATGGCGAGGCGACGTTGCCGGTGCTGGCGCCGCGTTTGAGTGTCGAAGACATTCAGGATCGCAGTCTGATGATCCACGAGGGTGGCGATACCTATTCCGACGAGCCGGAACTCGGAGGCGGCGGCGGGCGCATGGCCTGCGGTGTGATCGAGCCCTGATCGGTTCCGATACAACCGGTCCTGATGAAAATGGCGGACCGGAAAGACACAGGCCCTGCCGGTGGCAGGGCCTGTGTTGATGGCATCGTCGTGTCAGCTCGAGGCGATGGGCTTGGCGCCCCCGCCATGCGTGCTGCGCTGAAGCATGAGTAGCGCCCCACCGATGGCGAGCCCGGCGATATCGGTATAGATCCCGCCGTAGATCATGCACAGGGCACCGACCAGCATCACCAGGCGCATCCATGCCTTCACCGGTCCGAAGAACCAGGCCTGCACGGCTGCCGCCAGCAGTACGATGCCCAGCGTGGCCGTCACGCCCACGCGCAGGATCTGCGGCCAGGAGCCTTCCATCAGCATGGCCGGGCTGTAGAAGAACATGAACGGTACGATGAAGGCGGCCAATCCCACCTTGAACGAGGCCACGGAGGTGGCCATGGCGTTGTCGCCGGAGATGCCCGCCGCCGCGTAGGAGGCCAGCGCCACCGGCGGCGTGATCGCCGACACCACGGCGAAGTAGAACACGAAGAAGTGCGCCACCAGGGGCTGGATGCCGATGTTGATCAGGCCCGGCGCCACCACCGAGGCGGCCACCGCGTAGGCGGCGGTGGTGGGCATGCCCATGCCCAGCAGGATACTGATGCACATGGCGAAGAACAGCGCCAGGAGCTGGCTGACGCCGGCCAGACCGAGCAGCAGCGAGGAGAAGCGCGCACCGACGCCGGTCAGCGAGATGACGCCGACGATGATGCCCGCGCAGGCGCATACCGCGATGATCTGGATCGACATGGTGCCGGCCAGTTGCAGTGCCCTGAGGATGGCCGTGGGGCCCATCTTGTTAGGCGAGATCCAGCTCACCACGGCGGCGGCGGCGGTGGCGAGGGTGCCGGCGCGGATCACCGAGTAGCCCATGAACAGCGCACCGATCAGGATCAGGATCGGAGCGAACAGGTAGACCTGGCGGACCAGCCGGCTGAACTTCGGGATCTCGTCCTTGCGCATGCCGCGCATGCCCTTCTTGGCCGCTTCGAAGTCGACCATGAAGTAGACCGAGGCAAAATAGAGTATCGCCGGAATCAGGGCCGCCACGGCGATCTCGGTATAGGGAATGCCGGTGATCTCGGCCATGATGAAGGCCCCGGCGCCCATGATCGGCGGCATGATCTGGCCGCCGGTGGAGGCGGCGGCCTCGATGGCTCCGGCGCTGCGCCCCGGATAGCCCACCTTCTTCATCAACGGAATGGTCAGCGAGCCGGTGGAGACCACGTTGCCGGCGCTGGTGCCGTTGATCATGCCCATCAGCCCCGAGGCGAAGATGGAGACCTTGGCCGGGCCGCCCCGGGCGCGGCCGGCGGCAGCGAAGGCGAAGTTGACGAAGTAGTCACCCACCTTCGAGGCCTGCAGGAAGGCGGCGAAGATGATGAACAGGATGATGTAGGTGGAAGAGACGGCGGTGGTTGGGCCCAGCAGGCCGATATCGGTGTAGAGCTGGCTGAAGAAGCGGTGCATCGACAGCCCCGGATAACCGAGGAAGCCCGGCAGCAGGGGGCCGGCGAATACATAGAGCAGGAAGACGACGGAGATGACGACCAGCGCCATGCCGGCCACCCGGCGTGTCAGCTCGAGAATCAGCAGCGAGCCGGCGATGGCGGACCAGGTCAGGCCGATCGGCGCCATGGGAGTACCGGTGCTCATGCGGGCCGGAGTGCCGTTGTAGATGATCAGCAGGTAGCCGGCCACGGCCAGGGCGCTGAGCATCAGCACCAGGTCGGCGGGCACCAGCCGGCTGCGTGTCTGGCGGTGGAACCAGGAGAGCACGATGGCCGCGGCGGTGGCGGCGATCAGCGGGTAGCCGAAGTGCAGGGTCTCCAGGTGCGGCTCGATGCGCAGTGCGCCGCCGTCGATCAGGCTCTGGAAGCGCCACAGCTGGACCAGCACGTAGCCCACCGGCAACAGCAGGGCGTAACTGGCCCAGGTAAGCCAGGGAGGCGCTTGCTCACTCTCCGAGGCGGCGAAGCGGCTGCCCGAGTAGACGGCATAGCCGAGCACCAGGGCGCCGGCGATGTGCACGATACGGAACGACCAGGTCTCCATCGGCAGGACGTTGAGCGTGATCAGATGGAAACAGGAATAACCGATGGCCACGGCGGCGAGCAGGTACCACTGCCAGCCGTGGAAGAGCCGTCGATTGGCTTCGACGATTTCCTCGTCGACACCCTCGGCGACGACTTCCGGCGCCTGGTCGACGGTCTCCTCGGACGCTCCGGGATGGGAAGCGGGGGAGTTGCTCATGGGGGATTCACCCTCGGGTGTGTGATGCGGACGGATACGTGATGGCCCCGCCCCGGCGAGGGCCGGGAGCGGGGCGCGGCTGGGAGGCAAGGGCTTACTTGATCAGCGCCTCGTCGATCTCATAGCCGTTTTCCTGGTACCAGCGGGCGGCGCCCGGGTGGAACGGCAGCACGGTGTTATGCACGATGTTCTCCGGGATGCTGGTCTCGGCGGAACGGTGGATGTTGCGCATCTTGTCGTTGTTTTCCATGGTGATGCGCGTCACTTCGTAAACGAAGTCTTCCGGCAGGTCGCAGCGGGAAATGGCGAAGTTCCACATGGAAACGGCGCGGGCATCCTCCTCCAGGGTGGTGTAGGTGCTGGCCGGGATCCAGAACTCGGAGACCGGGAAGTTCTCGATGATAGTGGCTTGCTCTTCCTCGGTGAACTCGACGATGTTCACGTTGGTCTGGACCTCGAGCTGGCTGACCGCGGGAATCGGGATGCCGGCGGCGAAGGCGATGACGTCGAGCAGGCCGTCCTGGAGCTGACCGGCGAGATCGTTCCAGCCGCCGTTGCGCCGATCGAAGTTGACGCCCAGCTCCTCCAGGAAGGCGGGGAAGTAGACGTCGGAGGTGGAAGCCGCCGGACCGAAGCCGATGCGTGCGCCGTCCGGGATGTCGGAGATGCTGGTGATGCCGGAGTTGGACAGCGCGGTGATGGAGAAGGGGGTCTCGTACATCGGGAACAGGGCGCAGACGTTGTCCATCGGCACGCCGGGAGCCAGGGGGCTCTCGCCGTTCACCGCGTCGGTCGCGGGACCCATGGTGGTCAGGCCGAAGGCCAACTCCCCGCTGTGCACCAGGGCCAGGTTCTGGGTCGGGCCGCCGGTGACTTCGCCAGCGCCGGAGATGTCGCCCAGCTCATCGGCGATCAGGTTGGCCCAGCCGGAACCGTACACATAGAAGGTGCCGCCCTGGCTGGCGGTGCCGACGGTGAAGTTCGACGGCCAACCCTCACGGTCGGCGTGAGCGGTGGTAGTGGCGATCAGCATGGCGGCGGCCAGGCTGCCGGTGAGCGCGAGGTTGGTGACGTTGCGCATGGCATTTCTCCATTGCGATTGTGGTTATGGCGTCAGCGTCAGTGGCGCGCCGCGACAAGAAGGCCTGTTGCAGCGCTGATAACGTTGACTAGCTTATTGAGTAAGCAATCGTTGTACCGTGTTGAATTTTTTTAATTAGAATCAGCTTGTTGTGCGTTTTTGGTTAGACTAAAGTCGAATTTCGGGTGAGGTGGTGCGTCTGAGTTTCCGCACTTTACTACAGTCTTATGTGTGGAAAGACGCACACCTCTCAAGAATACGTTAGTCCTGGTTTAGCCAATATGACAATTAGTCGGCTGGCCTGATATCGGTCGTCCATCAACGCAAGTCATGGGTCGAGGCGATGTGCGCGGCGTGCAGGCACGTGGTCAGTTCATGCTGCCAGTGGCGGTGGACTTCCTTGATGGGAGCGACGGTCGCCAGACCTTGTCCCTCTTCGGCTAGCCGGTTGAGGCCTGTGGCGACGTCTGCGCTGGGCCGATACTACCGGGGGCCGTGCCTGCCACGTTCAGCGGCTCTTGGGGTCGAGGATTCTCACGGTCTGGATGGTGTTTCTACGCTGCTCTTCGCGCTCGCGGTTGACGCGTGTCTCCAGCTCGGTGGCCGCTTCCTCCTCGATCGGCGCTTGTTCGAAGAAGTTGCAGTTGACGCAGTCGCGATAGCGCACGCCGTTCTGCTCCCAGGCGCGGATGCGGTCCATCTCGGCACAGCGGGGGCAAACGGCGCCAGCAATGAAGCGTTTCTGAATGGCCATGATGCCTCCATAAGGAATACCGCCGGAGAGAGCTCCGGCGGCGGTGTGGCTACGATAGCGCGCCGTGCCGGTGTTGTCAGGCGGCGCGAATGCCGCTGTGGCGCAACAGCGGCTCGACGCTGGGCTCGCGGCCGCGGAAGGCACGGAACAGCTCCGCGGCATCACGGGCGCCACCTTGCTCGAGAATCTCGGTGCGGAAGCGCCGGCCGGTCTCGGGATCGAAGATACCGGCTTCCTCGAAAGCGCTCCAGGCATCGGCGGAGAGCACCTCGGCCCACTTGTAGCTGTAGTAGCCTGCAGCATAGCCGCCAGCAAAAATATGGCTGAAGCCGTTCTGGAAGCGATTGAAGTCGGCCTTCGGTACGACGGATACGGCCAGGCGAACCTCGTCGAGCAGCGCCTGCACCTCGCTCGCCGTGGGAGCGGCCAGCTCATGGTGCAGGCGCAGGTCAAATAGCGAGAACTCCAACTGGCGCACCAGGCCCATGGCGGATTGGAAATTCTTGGCCGCCTGCAGACGCTCGAGCAATTCGGCCGGCAAGGCCTCGCCGCTGTCGACATGACCGGCAATCAGGTCGAGCCCTTCGCGCTCCCAGCAGTAGTTCTCCATGAACTGACTGGGCAGCTCCACGGCATCCCAGGCCACACCATTGATGCCGGACACCTCGGCAACGGTCTGCCGGGTCAGCATGTGATGCAGCCCATGGCCGAACTCGTGGAACAGGGTGGTGACCTCATCGTGGGTCAATAGTGCCGGGCGATCACCGACCGGACGGGTGAAGTTACAGGTCAGGTAGGCCACCGGTAGCTGTAGTCCGCCATCCTCGCGGCAGCGGCGTACCCGGCACTCGTCCATCCAGGCGCCGCCACGCTTGCCCTCGCGTGCGTAGAGGTCGAGGTAGAAGCCGGCAATCGGCTCGCCATGCTCGAGAATGCGGAAGTAGCGCACTTCGGAATGGTAGCGGGGAGCCTGGCCGTCTTCCTCGAAAGTAACGCCATACAGGCGCTCTACTACCCGGAACAGGCCATCGACCACTCGCGGCGCGGGGAAATAGGGACGTAGTTGTTCCTGTGAGATGGCGTGGCGAGCCTCGCGCAGCTTCTCGCTGGCATAGCCCACGTCCCAGGGGGCGAGTTCGGGAAGGTCGAGGTTGTCGCGGGCATAGGCTTCGAGTTCGGCAAACTCCTCACGTGCCTGGGGCACTGCACGGCGTGCCAGGTCCTCGAGGAAATCGAGGACCTGGCGCGGGGATTCGGCCATCTTGGTGGCAAGCGACAGGTCGGCATAGTTGGCGAAGCCGAGCAGCTCGGCCAGCTCGCGACGCAGGCGTAGGGTCTCCTCGATGATCGGTGCGTTGTCGTATTCGCCGACGTTGGGGCCTTGGTCCGAAGCGCGAGTGACGAAGGCGGTATAGACTTCGCGGCGCAGCTCGCGATCCTCGGCGAAGGTCAGCACGGGGTAGAAGCTGGGGAAATCCAGGGTGATGCGATAACCCTTCACGCCTTTTGCCTCGGCGTTGGCGGCAAGCGTCGCCAGTGCGCTTGCCGGCAGCCCAGCCAGCCTGTCCGCATCGTCGATGTCCTTGTGCCATGCCTGGGTGGCATCGAGCAACTGATTGGAGAAGGTGTTGGAGAGCTCCGACAGGCGCGCCTTGATCTCGCCGTAGCGGCGCTTCTTCTCGGCCGGCAGGTCGACGCCGGCGAGACGGAAGTCGCGCAGGGTGTTGTCGACGCTGCGCCGCTGGGCTTCGTCCAGCTCGGCCCAGGCCGGCCCTTCCTTGAGCGCCTGCCAGGCACGGAACAACGGCTCATGCTGTCCCAGCCAGGTGCTGTAGTCGGAGAGCTTGCCCAGGCAGGCCTGGTAGGCTTCGCGCAGGGCGGGCGAATTCATGGTGCCGTTGAGGTGCGACACCGGCGACCAGGCGCGGGAGAGGCGGTCGTTGAGGGCTTCGAGCGGAGCGGCGAGACTCTCCCAGGTGGGTGCCTCTCGCTGTGCTCGTTCGACCAGCGCCTCGACGCCCGCACGACTGTCGGCGAGCAGTTCATCGATGGCGGGAACCACATGCTCCGGACGGATCTCGGCGAAGGGTGGCAGTTCATGCGGCTCGAGCAGCGGGTTGTGGGGCATGCACACCTCGGGTTTGCAGTCGGCGGGAGAAGCGAATAGGCGTTAGATGCGGCCAGCATGGGCAGGTTTCAATCCCGTCCCAGGGGATTGGTCGCGGAGGGCCGGCCTGATAGGCTTGCGCCTCCACTAAAGTCGAGGTTAGGGCATGAATGCAACCCTGGAGCGCTGGAGCACGCGGCGAGCCTTTATCCTGGCGGTAACCGGCGCCGCGGTGGGGCTTGGCAATATCTGGCGCTTTCCCTACATCACCGGCGAGAATGGTGGCGCCGCTTTCCTGGTGCTCTACGTCGCTTTCGTACTGTTGCTCGGGCTGCCGGTAATGATGGCGGAGATACTGGTCGGGCGTGCCGGTCGTCGCTCGCCGATGCAGTCCCTGGGATACCTGGCCGGGCAGGCCGGAGCCAGCCGTCATTGGCGGCTGTTGGGCTTGTTCGGTGCCTTTACCGTTTTTTGCATCCTGTCGTTCTATTCCGTGGTCTCGGGCTGGTCCATCGAGTTCTTCGTCACTGCGGTCAATGGCGGCTTCAGCGGTCTCGGTGCGGCCGAGGTCGCTGCCGGCTTCGAGGGCTTCCTCGCCGATCCGCGTCGCATGACCTTCAACCACACGCTGTTCCTGTTCATGACCATGACCGTGGTGGCGGCAGGCGTGGCCAAGGGGCTGGAGCGGCTCAACAACCTGCTGATGCCGCTGCTTTACCTGCTGCTGATCCTGCTCGCCGGTTACGCCACGACCACCGATGGCTTCGGTCCCGCGCTGACTTGGCTGTTCCGGCCCAACTTTTCGGCGATCACTCCCGTGGTCGTCATGCATGCCATGGGGCACGCCTTCTTCACCCTGGCGGTCGGTGCCTGCGCGCTAATGGCCTATGGCGCCTATATGCCCGAGCGGCAAAGCCTGCCGCGTGCCGCCGGTGCCGTGGCGGTACTCGACGTCAGCGTGGCGCTGCTGGCCGGGATCGCCATCTTCTCGGTGGTGTTCTCCCAGGGCATGGATCCCGGTGAAGGGCCGGGGCTGATGTTCGTCACCCTGCCTATCGCCTTTGCCGAGCTGCCCTGGGGGGCGCTGTGGCTTAGCGTGTTCTTCCTGCTGCTGTTGCTGGCCACCTGGACCTCCTCGATCAACCTGGCCGAACCCATGGTGGCCACGCTCCAGGGGATGGGGCTCGGCCGCGGCAAGGCCGCCGCAGTGATCGGCATCGCCGTGTGGCTGGTGGGCCTGCTATCGGTGCTCTCCTTCTCCGCCCTGGCCGAGTGGCGGCCGCTGTTCGGCATGAATGCCTTCGACCTGGTCACCACTATTCCCACCGAGATATTCCTGCCGGTGGGCGGCCTGCTGATTGCCGTCTTCGCCGCCTGGGTCATGCCCCGCCAGGTCGCTCAGGCGGCCATGGGGGTCGGCGAGCCGGGCTTCCGTCTATGGCAAGCGGTGGTACGCTGGGTCTCGATTCCCCTGGCGGCCCTGGTACTGGCTGCAGGTTTGCTGTAACCCCTGAGACGACCGGCCTGGAGGCTTCATGAGTTCGAACGATCCCATTCGTAGCTGGCAGGGCACGCGCCCCGCCCTGGGGGCACGAGTCTACGTCGACCCCGCCAGTGTGGTGCTCGGCGACGTGGTGCTGGGCGATGACTGCTCGGTATGGCCGATGGCGGTGATCCGTGGCGACATGCACCGTATCCGCATCGGTGCGCGCACCAGTGTGCAGGATGGCAGCGTGCTGCACATCACCCACGCTAGCGACTTCAACCCCGATGGCTTTCCGCTGACCATCGGCGATGACGTCACCATCGGCCACAAGGCGATCCTGCATGGCTGCACGCTGGGCAACCGTATCCTGGTGGGCATGGGGGCCATCGTCATGGATGGCGCCGTGGTCGGGGATGAAGTGATCATTGCTGCCGGGGCTGTCGTCACTCCGGGCAAGCGTCTCGAGAGCGGCTTCGTCTATGCCGGCAATCCGGCCAAGGCGCTGCGTCCCTTGAAGGACAAGGAGCGAGCTTTTTTCCCCTACACGGCCGGCAACTACGTCAAGCTCAAGGATCAGTATCTGGCGGAATGGGGCGTAGCGTCGGCGGAGTGACGTTTCGCTCCATTCCCCTTCCGGTGGCGCTGCTGCTGGTTGCCGCGATGCTTCGGTAGATGCCGCCCTGGCACACGCTCATGCACCTGCTGGCTCAGGGCGTCATTTTCTGGCGATAGTCCTCGGGCCTCAGGCCGTACTTCCTGAGTTTGTCGTAGAGTGTCTTGCGCGGCAGGCCGAGGTGCTCGCACACCTCCGTGATCCGGCCTCGGTGGCTGACCAGCGACTGGCTGATCAGGCTCTTCTCGAACAGTTCCACCTGCTGCGGCAGGGCCAGCTCGGCGCTGCCCGCCTCGACCCCTTTCAGCAATACATCGATACGGTAGTCGAAGGCCGAGCCCAGCAGCACGTAGCGTTCGGCCAGATTGCGCAGCTCGCGTACGTTGCCGGGCCAATCGTGCGCCATCAGTGTGGAAATGCCCCCGGTGGCCAGGGGTGGGGCTTCCAGTCCGCTACGGTTGGCAGCCACCACGGCGAAATGCTGGAACAGCAGCGGGATGTCCTCGCGCCGCTCGCGCAGGGCGGGGATCGGTAGCGTGACGACGTTGAGCCGGTAGTAAAGGTCCTCGCGGAACTCACCGGCTTCCGCGGCGAGCTTCAGGTCGATCTTGGTGGCGGCAATCACGCGGATGTCAAGCGGCACCGCCTCGTTGGCGCCGAGCCGTTCGACGCAGCGCTCCTGCAGAACGCGTAGTAGCTTGACCTGCAGCGCCAAAGGCATCGATTCGATCTCGTCGAGGAACACGGTACCGCCGTTGGCGTGTTCGAACTTGCCGATACGCCGTTCCACGGCGCCGGTGAAAGCGCCCTTCTCGTGGCCGAACAGCTCCGATTCGATGATGCTCTCGGGCACCGCGCCGCAGTTGATTGCGACGAAGGGGTGCCCCCCGCGCGGGCTGCGCTCATGAATGGCACGGGCCACCAGGTCCTTGCCGGTACCGGTCTCGCCGAACAGCAGCACGTCGGTTTCCACCTGGGCGATGCGCTGGACCATCGAGGCCAGGCGCTGAATGGCCGGGGTGCGGCCCACCAGGCGCGGGCCGGGGGCAGCCTGCTGTGCTTCCAGCTCGGCCTTGAGCTGGCGATTTTCCAGGCTCAATCGGCGCTTGTCGACGCCGCGACGCACCATTTCCACCAGGCGCTCGCCGGCAAAGGGTTTCTCTAGGAAGTCCCAGGCGCCCTCGCGCATGGCTTCCACCGCGGTGGAGATATCGCCGTGGCCGGTGATCAGGATCACCGGCAGGTCCGGGTCGCGCAGGCGTACCTCGCGCAGCAGCGCCATGCCATCCATGCCGGGCATGCGGATATCGCTGACGACTACGCCGGGAAAGTCGGGCGTGAGGCTTGCCAAGGCGCTCTCGGCACTGGCGTGGGGCTGAGGCTGGTAGCCGGCCAGCTCGAGGGTCTGGCCGGCGGTGATGCGCAGGTGGGGTTCGTCGTCGATGATTAGTACCGGGATGGCCGCCGGGTCATGCATGTGAGCGCTGCTCCTCGGTTGGCGAAGGCTGAGAGCCGTCAGGACGTTTTTCCTGGGGCAGGGTAATGGTGAAGCGGGCGCCAGCGCCAGCCAGGTTGGTGGCCTCGATGCTGCCGCCCAGATCATTGATGATGCGTGCCGAGATCGACAGCCCCAGCCCTAGCCCGCTGCCGGGCGACTTGGTCGTGAAGAAGGGCTCGAAGATGCGTGACAGATGCGTTTCCGGAATGCCTGGGCCGGTATCGGCAACGCTGATTCGCACTTCCCCCGATTCGGTCTCGACACGTAGAACGAGTCTGGGTGCCTGCGTTTCCGCCATGGCCTGCAGTGCGTTGCCGATCAGGTTGACCAACACCTGCTCGAGCCGCACCAGGTCGGCATACACCCACACTGCTTCCTCCCAGCAACGTTCGACCTCTACGTCGCGAAGTCGATTCTGGTAGAGCCGCAGTGCGTAGTCGAAACATGCCTGCACTGATACCGCTGTCAAAGCGCTATCGCTCTTGCGTGAGAACTGGCGCAATTGGGCGCTGATCTCGGCCATGCGCTCGGTCAGTTCCACTATCTGGGTCAGGTTGGCGTCGACGGCATCGATGCGTTGGCGCTCCAGGAAGGCGCGAGCGTTTTCGGCATAGGCGCGAATTGCGGCCAATGGCTGGTTGAGTTCGTGGTTGATGCCTGCGGCCAGTTGGCCGAGTACGGCTAGCTTGGCCGCCTGGATCAGCTCGTCGCGAGTCTGGCGCAGGTTCTCCTCGGCCCGCCGTCGCTCCTCGATCTCATCGGAGAGAAGGCGGTTGGTCTCCAGCAGGTCGTGGGTGCGCAGTTGGACGTTAAGCTCCAGTTCATCCCGTGCGCTGGCGAGGGTCTGGCGCTCACGTTCAGCGAAGAGTTCCCGCTCCCGGCGCAGCCGCAGGCGCTGCCAACCGACGCCGCCGGCCAGCACGACCACGCTATACAGGCCACCGGCCAGCGCGGCGGCCAGCCATTGCGCCTGGTAGACAGAGCCGAGCGGCTTGAGGATATGCATATCCCAGCCATAGGCGTCCATATGGCGATTCAGCGCCAGGTGATTACCCTCGGTCAGCGGACCTTGGTCGAACCTGACCAGGCGACTGCCGTCGGGGCGCTGTTCGTAGATTTCGATGCCCGACGGGGAAAGCGGTTCGTCGGCATAGCGGCGGGTGGCCAGCAGTGTCTGGCGCTCCTCCTCGGAGAGCGGGTGCAGTGCGCTCATGCGCAGCTCTGGATGACTGGCCATGAACACGATGTCGTCCTTGTCGGTGACCAGCAGTGCGGCATCCTGCTCCGCCCAGCTCTCCTCGACCGCGTCCAGCAGAATCTTGATCACCATGACACCGCTGGGGCGAGCATCGGGAGCGGTGTCATCGAGCCACACGGGGGCCGAAAAATAGTAGCCGCGCTCAAGGGACTGCACTCCCAGGCCATAGAAGCGACCGCGCCCTCCTTCGATGGCGTCCTGGTAGTAGCTGCGAAAAGCGTAATTCTGGCCAATGAAGGTGTTGGGCCGGTGCCAGTTGCTGGCCGCCAGTGTATTGGCGTCGGCATCCAGCAAGTAGACGTCGGAAACGTCGGCCGTAGCGCGGAACTGATCGAGCAGCAGGTTGAGCGGCATCGGGTCCTGCTGCCCCTGGTTGAGCAGGAAGCGCTGAACCATCTCGCGCGAGGCCAGCAACTGCGGCAGGTAGTCGTGGCGTGTCAGATGACCCTCGAGGCCAGCGGCGGAAAGGCGCAGCTCGTTCTCGGCCTCGCGTACCAGGGCCTGCAACGCCTGCTCTCGCGCCACTTGCGCGGCCTGCCACATGATCGCCACCAGCCCCAGCGGCAACAGTAGCAGCAGCAGCCAGCGCAGGGGCTGCGACAGGCGAGGCGGGCGATGCGGGCCTTTCACGGAGGGCATTCCTTACAGCTGGATTTCCGGCAATGCTTGGGCGCGGCGCAGCGCACGCTGGGCACGAGTTTCGGCACGTTCCATTTCCAATAGACCCTCTTCGACGAATACCAGGTGTTCGTGAGCGCGCGCGCGGGCATCTTCGGCGCGGCCCTCGAGAATGGCATCCAGCAGGGCTCGGTGCTGTTTCATCAATATGGGACGCGACTGAGGTTTCTCGAACAGGTGTGCCAGGTTCTCGACGATACTCTTTTCCAAAAGGTGGAAGATGCCGCGAATGGTATGCAGCAACAGGACGTTGTGCGCGGCCTCGGCAATCGCCAGGTGGAAAGCGGCATCCGCCTTGGCTTCCAGTTCGGGGTCGCGGCCGGCGAAACAAGCCTCCAACTCCTCGAAGCGTTTGATCAGCATGGCCCGGTCGGCCGGTGTGGAGCGAAGCGCGGCATAATAAGCCGAAATACCCTCCATGGCATCGCGGAACTCGAGTAGGTCGAGATGAAATTCCTGGTGCCTTGCCAACATGTCCAGCAGCGGATCGCTGTAGCCGCTGTTGAGTTCACGGGTCACGAAGGTACCGCCGCCCTGACGGCTGGTGAGCAGGCCGCGGGTCGCCAGCTTTTGTATCGCCTCGCGCAGCGAGGGACGCGAAACGCCGAAACGCTCGGCCAGCTCTCTCTCCGGTGGCAGGCGCTGTCCGGGTTTGAGGCTCCCCTCGAGTATCATTGCCTCGAGGCGCTCGGTGATGACATCGGCCAGGCGGGGCTGGCGCACGTTCTGGTAGGTCATGCAGAACTTCCCTGAAACGCAAGCGGCTTAATTGGTCTTACCAATATTGGCCCGAAATGCGAACCAATGCAATCGAGAAACGAAGATCTCCCGAAGAGAAACACAGCCAATATTTTGATGGATAGACCAAAGTCTATGCTGGAAAAGCGTCAAAATCTGCCTCGGTGTTTGACACTTTTCGGAGGGAGCCCTAAGGTTCAACGACATTTTTTCGGGTAAATTGGTTTTACCAATTTTTCCGGGACAATAAGCGAGACCGCGACTGCCCACGGGCCGACAGTGAGGGAGCCTCATGACCCCAGTCAAGCTGTACCCAGCCAAGCCGGAGAAGATCTACTTCTACGGCACCTGCCTGGTCGACCTCTTTTACCCTGAAGCGGGCCTGGATGGCATCCGTCTGCTGGAACGCGAGGGGATCGAGGTGGTGTACCCCCAGGCTCAGACTTGCTGTGGCCAGCCGGCTTACACCTCCGGCCATCACGACGAGGCGCGGGCGGTGGCGGCGGCACAGCTTGATCTTTTCCCCGGATCCTGGCCAATCGTCGTGCCCTCGGGGTCCTGTGGCGGCATGATGCGCACACACTATCCTCAGCTTTTTGCCGGTACCGAGCACGAGGAGCGTGCCAATGAGGTGGCGGGCAGAATCTATGAACTTACCGAGTTCCTGCTTCACGTCTGTCAGCTCAGGCTCGAGGATCGCGGGCAGCCGGAAAAGGTGGCCATGCATACCTCATGTAGTGCCCGGCGCGAGATGGGCTTGGCCGAAACCGGTCCGGCGCTGCTCGCCCGCATGGGGCAGGTCGAGTTGGTGGAGCAGGCCCGTGCCGCCGAATGCTGCGGCTTCGGCGGCACCTTTGCCGTGCGCCACCCAGAAGTTTCCGCGGCCATGGTCGAGGACAAGACCCAGGCCATCGAGGCCACCGGTGCGAAGCGCTTCGTCACCTCGGACTGTGGTTGTCTAATGAACATCGCCGGTCGTTTCGAACATCAGGGTAAGGCGGTCGAGGGCGAGCACATCGCCAGTTACCTGTGGCGGAGGACCTCATGAGCGCTTCCGAGGTACAGACGTTCACTCCCCGCGAGTTCCATCGCCAGGCTCACGATGCCCTGGGCAATCCCCAGATACGTGCCAACTTTCGCAAGGCGATGGATGGCCTGATGGCCAAGCGCCGCGACGTCTTCAGCGATTGGGACCTCGAGACGCTACGCGAGCTCGGTGCCAACATCCGCCTCCGCGCGCTGGCCAAGTTGCCCGACTTGCTCGAGAGGCTCGAGGCCAACTGTCAGGCCAATGGAATTCAGGTTCACTGGGCCGAGAACGGCGACGAGGCGTGCCGCATCATTCGTGGAATCTGCGAGCGCCACGGCGCCAAGGCGGTCATCAAGGGCAAGTCGATGGTCTCCGAGGAGATGCACCTCAATGCCCATCTGGAAGCGGCGGGCATCGAGGCGCTGGAGTCCGATCTCGGCGAATACCTGGTGCAGCTCAACGAGCAGACGCCCTCCCATATCATCATGCCGGCGATCCATCTCAATACCGATGAGATCTCCGACATCATGCACACCAGGACCGGTACCGAGCGGACCCGTGACGTGGACACTATGACCGCCGCCGCGCGGGCCCAGTTGCGCGAGCGCTTCATGGCCGCTGACGTGGGTGTCTCTGGGGTCAACTTCGCCGTGGCCGAGACCGGCACCCTGTGCCTGGTGGAGAACGAGGGCAACGGCCGCATGACCACTGCCGTACCGCCGGTGCACATCGCCGTGACCGGCATCGAAAAGGTGGTCGAGCATTTGAGCGACGTGCCGCCGCTCTACGCGCTGCTGACCCGTTCGGCCACCGGCCAGCACGTCACCACCTACCTCAACATGATCAGCTCGCCGCGCAAGCCCGGCGAGCACGATGGACCGAATGAGGTCCATCTGGTGCTGGTCGACAGTGGTCGCTCAAGCATCTATCAGGACGACGAGCTTCTCGATACCCTGCGCTGCATCCGCTGCGGCGCCTGCATGAACCACTGTCCGGTCTATACCCGGGTCGGCGGGCATACTTATGGCACTACCTATCCCGGCCCCATCGGCAGCATCCTGATGCCGCACATGATGGGCCTGGAGGCGACCAAGGACCTGCCCACCGCGTCGAGCCTGTGTGGTGCTTGCGGCGAGGTGTGTCCTGTCAAGATTCCGATTCCCGACCTGCTGGTACGATTGCGCCGCGAGTCGGTGGGCGAGGGGCGCGGCAACGTTCCCGGTGCCGGCGTCAAGCGAAGCAAGAAAGAGGTCGCGGTGTGGAAGGGCTTTCAATGGCTGGCCACGCACCCCAGGGGCTGGCGCAGCAGCACGGCCATCGCTGGCAAGCTGCAGGCGCTGATGCCGTCGAAGCTCGGTCCCTGGACGGAATACCGCACCGCACCCAAGCCGGCCAAGGTTTCATTGCATGCCCTGGTCAAGCGCCATCAGGCAGGCAAGTTCGATGAGGATGGGGAGGAGCGTTCATGAGTGCCCGCGACAACATTCTCAAACGCCTGCGTGAGCGCACCGACGGTCCGCTGACGGCGCCGCCGAGCAATTTCGCCGTGGTCACCGGGCGCGGCTGGAGCCAGCAGGAGCGGCTGACGCGCTTCGAGCGCTGGATTACCTCGGTCCATGGTGAGGTGGTCCACACGCCCCGTGACGACTGGACCATTGCATTGGCCGAGGTGCTTGAGGCCAAGGGTATTCGCCGTCTGGCACTGGGGCGGGAGCACCCCGTGGCCGCGGAGGCGCGCGCTGCCCTGGCCGAAGGCGACATCGTCCTGATCGACGCCGACCGTGACATCGAGACCTGGCGGCACGAGCAATTCCACGACACCGATGCCGGCCTGACCTCCACCCGTGGCGCCATCGCCGAGACCGGCAGCTTATGGCTGTGGCCGACCTCCGACGAGCCGCGCCTGCTGAGCCTGGTGCCGCCAATTCACATTGCCGTGCTCGATGCCGATACCATCGAAGATACCTTCTTCGACGTGGTCGAGTCCCATGGCTGGGCCAATGGTATGCCCACCAACGCTCTGCTGATCTCCGGGCCGAGCAAGACCGCCGATATCGAACAGACCCTGGCCTATGGCGTTCACGGCCCGCGCGAGCTGGTGGTGCTGCTGCGCCATGCCGAGGAGTACCCATGACCCCCGCGACAAAGGCGCCTATTGCCGATGCCCGGCAGGCACTCAAGCAGGAGCTGCTCGCGATCATGCCCGCCGAGCGTTTGATCGACGATCCGCTGCGCACCCTGGCCTACGGTACCGATGCCAGCTTCTACAGGCTCATCCCCAAGCTGGTGGTTCGCCCCGCCGACGAGGATGAGCTAATGGCGGTGCTGGCCGGTTGCCGCAAGCGCGGACTTCCGGTCACCTTCCGTGCCGCCGGCACTTCGCTGTCGGGGCAGGCGGTGACCGATTCGGTGCTGATCCAACTGCGCGAGGGCTGGCGCGGGCACGAGATTCTCGACAATGGCCGGGCCATCCGCTTGCAGCCCGGTGTCATCGGCGCCCGGGCCAATCAACTGCTGACCCCCTTCGGGCGCAAGATCGGTCCCGACCCGGCCTCCATCAACAGCTGCATGGTGGGTGGAATCGCCGCCAATAACGCTTCGGGCATGTGTTGCGGTACGGCGCAAAACAGCTACCGCACGGTGCGCGACATGCGCGTGATCCTTGCCGACGGTACGCGCCTGGACACCGCCGACCCGGCCAGTCGCGAGGCGTTTCGGCGCAGCCATGCCGAACTCGTCGATGGGCTTGAGCGGCTCTCTGCCGAGACCCGGGCCAATGAGGCGCTGGCAGAGAAGATCCGCCACAAGTATCGGCTCAAGAACACCACCGGCTACGCGCTCAACAGCCTGGTCGACTTCGACGATGGCATCGAGATCCTCAAGCATCTTATGATCGGCTCCGAGGGCACGCTTGGCTTCATCAGCACCATCACCTACGACACCGTCATCGATGAGCCGCACAAGGCAGCGGCGCTGGTCTTCCTGCCCGACATGGCCACCACCTGCCGCGCCACCATCGCGCTCAAGTCGGCGCCGGTTTCGGCGGTGGAGCTGATGGATCGCGCTGCACTGCGCTCGGTGGAAAACAAGCCGGGCATGCCTGAAGGGCTCAAGCGCCTGCCCGAAGGGGCGGCGGCGCTGCTGATCGATGTGCGCGGCAACGATGAAGCGGAGCTTCAGGCACGGCTCGAGGCAGTGCAGGCCATCTTCGAGGGTATTCATACCCTAGAGCCGGTCACCTTCACCCACGAGAAGAGTCTTTATGAGCTCTACTGGAAGATCCGCAAGGGGCTCTTTCCCGCTGTGGGAGCAGTGCGCGACACCGGCACCACGGTGATCATCGAGGACGTTGCCTTTCCCATTGAACGCCTCGACGAGGGCGTGCTGGCGCTGACCGACGCCTTTCATCGCCACGGCTACTCCGAGGCGATCCTGTTCGGTCACGCCCTGGAGGGCAATCTGCACTTCGTCTTCCCGCAAGGCTTCGAGAAGCCCGGCGAGGTGGAGCGTTACCAGGCGTTGATGGATGAGGTGGCGCAGCTGGTCGGCGTCGAATATGGCGGCTCGCTCAAGGCCGAGCATGGCACTGGACGTAACATGGCGCCCTACGTCGAGCTGGAGTGGGGCCCCGAGGCCTACGCGCTGATGTGGCAGATCAAGGCGCTGTGCGACCCCGAGAACCTGCTGAATCCCGACGTCATCTTGAGCCGCAATCCGACCCTACACTTGGAGAATCTCAAGCCGTTGCCGGCCGCCGACCCTATCGTCGACAAGTGCATTGAGTGCGGCTTCTGCGAGCACGTCTGCCCCTCGCGGGATCTCACCCTGACGCCGCGGCAGCGCATCGTCGCCGCCCGCGAGATGGCCAGGCTCGAGGCGCTGGGAGAAAGCCTCGATAGCGAGGATGTTGCACGTCTCGAGCGGCTGCGCGAGGACTACTGCTACGCCGGCGACGAAACCTGCGCCGTCGATGGTCTGTGCGCTACCCAGTGTCCGGTGGGGATCAACACCGGCGAGCTGATCCGTGAGATGCGCCACGAGCGACTGGCGCCGCATGCCGACATGGCGCGCCGGGTGGGACGTCATTTCTCCGGTACCACGCGGCTGGCGCGAGGCATGCTCAACCTGGCCGGCGTTGGACGCGCCGTTCTGGGCGAGAAAGGGCTTTCCAAGGTGAGTGGGGCCATCACCCAGGCCAGTGGCGGCAAGGTGCCTCAGTGGATTCCCACCCTGCCCAAGGCAGCATCGATTCGTGTGCTCAAGCGGAAACCTGCGGCTAATGGCGTGCGTGATAAGGTGGTCTACTTTCCTTCCTGCGCCACCCGCGTCTTTGGCGCGGAGCATGGCGACAGCGAGAGCCGCTCGATCATGGAGATTACCTTTTCGCTGCTGGAGAAGGCTGGCTTCGAGGTGATCGTACCCGAAATGCCGGGACATCTTTGCTGTGGCATGGCGTTTCAATCCAAGGGCCAGTTCGAGGAAGCGACACACAAGGCGCGCGAGCTCAACCGCGAGCTGCTGGTAGCGAGCCAGAATGGCCGCTACCCGATCCTCAGTGACACCAGTCCCTGCGTGCTGCATATGCAGGGGCGACTGGACGAGCGGTTAACGGTGCGGGAGCCGGTGGCTTTTGCCCACGATCACCTGCTACCGCGCCTCGACGTGACTCCTCTTGACGAGCGCGTGGCCGTGCACGTGACCTGCTCGAGTACCCACATGGGGTTGGGAGAGCACATGGTGGCCCTGGCGCGGGCCTGCGCCCGTGAAGTCGTGGTGCCGGCCGAGATCACCTGCTGCGGCTTCGCTGGCGACAAAGGGCTGGTCACGCCGGAGCTCAACGCCTCGGCCCTGAAGGGGTTGGCCGAGCAGGTGGGCGAATGCGATGCAGGGTATTCAAACTCGCGTACCTGCGAGATCGGCCTGTCGCTGCATGGCGGCATCCCGTATCGTTCGATTCTGTCTCTGCTCGACCGTGCCAGTCGTGAACGCAAGGAATCGGTCGACCTGACCTGATTTACCCACAGCCGCTCGCTCGCGAGTGGTTGTGGATAAGCTTTTCGCCACTCCCCCTGAAATTTTTTTACCGCCGCCTCTTGCGGGGCTCAGGGGAAAGCCGTAAAGTACGCATCCGCTGCCGGCGACGGGCAACGTTGCAGGCGGTGGTTGGGGTGGTAAGTGGTTGTCATGGTTTGAGTTTTTTCGACTCGCTTCGCAAAATTCTCACTTGACGCCCACGACGGATTCGGTAGAATGCGCCCCGCTCACTGGAGGTCCGCTGAGGGCGCTACGGCAGCCAGCCACGCTGGGCTTCGATGTCAGGGTCACCTCGGTGACGGCCTCGAAGAGAGTTGACAAACTCCGCCGCTTCAGTAGAATACGCCTTCCTCGCAGGGCGCTGGCGAGGCCTCTCGATCACTGGATCGACGGCCCCGGCAGCAAGCGAGACGCTCCGCTCTCT
>NZ_JABFTT010000014.1 GCF_021404465.1 Billgrantia zhangzhouensis
CTGCAGGCCAGATGGCGAAGAAACTGGATGACAGCATGGCCCATCAGCGCACTGAAAATACTTGGCGGCTTAGTGCCAGTGCCGGAGCGATCATCGCGGGGGTAGGGAACCTGATCCATGACGGAATCCGGAACGGCGCCCAGGCGGGAAGTATCCGGCTGGCCCGGATGGCAAATAGCATTTGGGTCAAAGGGCTCGGCCTGATTAGCCGCGGGCTTGGCTTTGCGGCGGCGGGACTAATGGCATTCTGGGATTTTAAGAGCTTCCTTGATGCACGCCGCCACGGAAATACCGTCTTGGCGGGGCTGTACCTATTCTCTGTTGGTGCGGGCGTGGGGGCTGCTGCATTTCTCAGCGGAGTCATTAGATTTAGAGTACTCGGGTTATCCGCGACTGGCTGGGGTATCATCTTGGCGCTGGCCGTCATCGGTCTCTCTCTATGGATTGACTTTCTCAAGAACAACGCCTTGCAGGACTGGATGTCACGCAGTTACTTTGGCCGCCTGGAAAGTGAGCGCTACGGAAGCCATGCAATGGAAATTGAACAGTTCGAACTAGCCCTGGAGGCGCTCGGAGCCGACACCGACAGCAAGGAAGACGACAGCATACCAGCGGGCTTGCTCCCGCAAGCGGAGTAAGCAGATGGATTTTACCGGGCTAAATAGATTCCACGCGTACAAGCTTGACCGACCCTTGACCGAGGAGGAGCGAAAAGGTCAGTTGAATCCCAAGAAGCCCGTCAGCGACGACCCTCTGGACTGGCTGTCGGTCATCAAGATCAATAGCACCTACCTGGAATTGGTGGATCGCTGGTATGCAGGTAAGGGGTTCGCCACTTGGATGGGAGGCATGTTTGCAGTTCCGTTCACGCTGGGGCTTTTTTATATCATATATTCGTCTATCAAGCAGGCCAGCCCGGTTATGTGGATGCTTGACCTGTTATTCTCCTTGGCCGTTATGTTTTTTGCGTGGGTCGGCATTTGGATAATGCGCCATGAAGTGTTTCGCCAAACCCATTACCCCATCCGTCTGAACCGTAAGACCCGACAAGTCTATGCCTATCGACCGGACGGCACGATACTCCGAGCTGACTGGGACAAGCTCTTTATATGCGCCATTACTACCGGCTCGTCGGAGATGACCCGTATCGAAGATATCCGTGCTCATGTATTGGCCGAGGATGGCGAGACGGTCAAGGATACCTTCACCCTGGGATACCCCTATCTGGGAAACCGGAAAGGGCTATTACAGCTATGGGAGTATATTCGCCGCTATATGGAAGAGCCCGATGGGGTGGAGCGAAACTACAAGCAGACCGAAATTTGCATGCCTCTTGATGGCCGCCGTGAGGGGTTGGTCTTTGGTTTGGTTCGAGCTTTTGCACCAATGGCAAAGTGGCCGCTCATGCAACTTCTGGTTTCACCGCTGTGGACCTTGACGACTCTAGGCCGCTGGTTTGCCATGTACACCTGCAAGGTGCCTCGCTGGCCGGAAGAAGTGGAGGCCGCTTGCCAGGTCGGTCCCGATGACCCCTATCAAAAAGATTGGCGCGACAACGGCAAGTACGACTTCTGGGAGTTGGGCTGGCCATTGGTCTGCTTCGCGGTGGGGCTCACTGTGCTTGGCATCGGCGCTGTCTGGCTGGTGAGGGCGTGGTTCTCCTGATGGCGGACGAGCGTCTGGCATTGAGCGGGCTTGCTCCCGCAGGCGGGGTAAGATATGGACTATACAGGGCTCGGAAGGTTTACGGCGTACAAGGTCAATCGACCATTGACCGAGGAAGAGCGAAAAGAGAAGTTGAATCCCAAGCAGCTTGCCAGCGACGCCCCGTTGGACTGGTTGTCAGTAATCAAGTTAAATAGCACCTATCTGGAACTGGTGGATCGCTGGTATGCAGGGAAAGGCTTTTCAACTTGGATGGGTGGGATGTTTGTAATCCCCTTCACCGGAGCTGTAGCTGCATTTTTTTTGCTAATGATAGAGAAGAATACTGTCGAGATGTGGGCTGGCGGTGCATTTATCATCGTAATGCTATCTTTGTGTGCTCTTGGGGGAGGGTATGGAGTTAGTCTCGACGCCTTTCGTCAAACCCACTATCCCATCCGTCTTAACCGCAAGACACGAACAGTCTACGCCTATCGTCCGGATGGCTCGGTCATCCAAGCGAGCTGGGACAAACTATTTATATGTTCTGTTACCACGGGGTCATCCCAGGTGACCAGTACCGAGGATATTCGTGCCCATGTGCTTGCCGAGGATGGCGAAACCGTCACGGATACTTTTACCCTAGGCTATCCTTATCTGGGAAATCGAGAAGGAATGTTGCAGTTATGGGAGTATATTCGGCGTTATATGGAGGAGCCGGATGGAGTAGAAAAAAACTACAAGCAGACCGAAATTTGCATGCCTCTTGATGGCCGCCGTGAGGGATTGGTCTTTGGTTTGTTTCGAACTTTTGCACCAATGGCAAAGTGGCCGCTCATGCAACTTCTGGTTTCACCGCTGTGGACCTTGACGACTCTAGGCCGCTGGTTTGCCATGTACACCTGCAAGGTGCCTCGCTGGCCGGAGGACGTGGAGGCGGCGTGTCCCATTGAACCCAACGATCCTTACCGCAAGGACTGGCGCGACAACGGCAAGTATGACTTCTGGGAGCTGGGCTGGCCGCTGATCTGCTTTGTCGTCGGCCTGGCGGTGCTCGGGGTTGGCATCACCTTGCTGTTGTTTGCGGCCTTCTAGGCAGGTGGTCTCCGGGGATAGGTGCAACGGGTGATGACGCTACAGGGAGAGTGCAACTCAATGCCTGCGATGGTGTGATTCTGTTGGGCGATGCCACGACCCACGGTGCTCGGGTAATCAGCGCCCAGGTGGATGCGGATGATTCCTACGTGCTGACGTGGCGCGACAATGGCCCGATCGGCTGGTGGGAGCTTTACTGGCCGCTGATCTGCACCGTTATTGGCGTAGGTGGTTTCGTCGGTGTGATTGGTTGGATCGTATCCGGTCTTTGGCGCTGATGCGAAGGCCGGGGAGGTGGGCCCAGGCCTGGTGCCCCGCTCTTTTTCATTGCTCGATGGTGTCTTGTTGGGCAGGTAGGCAGCCAGGCTGGGGTACTCAAGGCAAGTGAGTCGACAGGGGGCTTCGTTACGCGAAGAAGCGCGTGCCTTCGGCAGGAGATGACAGGGAGACGTAGATGTTCAATGTTGGCGACGGTGTGATTCTGTTGGGTGACGCCACGACCCATGGTGGCCGGGTAGTCAGCGCTCAGTCCAACTATCAGGTGAATGGCAAGCCGGTGGCGGTGGTGGGCGACAAAGTGAGCTGCCCGAAAAAAGGGCATGGGGTATGCAGTATCGTCGAGGGCCACCCCACCATCACGCTCGATGGCAAGCCGGTGGCCTTTCATGGCTGCCATACCTCCTGTGGCGCCAAGCTGATTTCGGCTTCGGGAGGCCGGCACGGCCTCGGTTGAGTATCCGATCGGTCGAGGCCCCTCCACTTCGCAGCCTGGGTCGGCGGCACGCGCCACAGCGGCTGGTTCTTCAGCGAAGCGGTGCTGTAATGCCCCCTGGTTTCTGCACACCCAACGCAGCTAATGCCGGATGTGCTCGGGGTACCACATAGCCAGAGACTGGTGTGGCCGTTCTTCGTTGGTGCGCCAGTCAGACGCTGCGCGCCATGCCTGGCGCACAACGAAAAGCCCGGCCTTGCGGCCGGGCTGGATCTTCGCTTCCTTACATCCTCCTCGGGTATCCTTCCGCCCCGAGCATCCTTGGATATCGAGTCTTCCTGACTCGGCCGTCCCTAATAGAGCCTCCTTGCTCAATACCCCTACTTTGCCTACCCGAAGTGCCCTTGGCCTTAACCTGTAGCAAGTCAGATGCAATATCTTGGGCGTTTCATTGATAGAGGCAGGCGTAACCGCGTGCCTGGGCTTCTTCGACCATATGGAACCGTTTGCTGTCGACTTCCACGTCGTGTGGGTCGGGCAAGCGGAATGCCGGCAAGGGACTGCCCAGCTCCGTCATGTTCGAAGGCGTCAGTGACATGAATGCAAAGCCTCCCGTTCATTGATGCCGAGGGATCATTGATTGAGGGTTCTGTCCAACAACAGCAGTGCTGCCTGCCAGGAGGAGGCGTCAGCGGCGGCGTTGTAGCCGAGAGGCAGGTCGAATTCCTCGGCCAGCGCGTCGGCGCCGGGGTTCGTGAAGCCATGGAGAGCCTGGGGATAAGTGATGACCTCGACGTCGGCACCTTGTGCCTCGAGCGCATGCGCCATGGCCGATAGGTCGCCACGTTCGACGAGCGCATCCGCGCCACCGTTGTGGATCTGCACGGCACCATTGAATCCCCCGCGTGCGGAGGCCGCCTGAATGGGGGCGCCGTGAAAGCTGATGACGGCCTCGAGCGGCATGCCGGACAACGCCATGTTCATGACCACGCTGCCGCCAAAGCAGTAGCCGAGAGCCGCCATGCCGGTATCCGCCACGGCAGGGTGCTGGCGCAGCTGGGACATTGCCGCTTCGAACCGGGCGCGTGCGGCTGGCCAGTCCTGCATGACCCGCGAGGAAAACTCGCCCGCTTGATCGGGGTGCGTGGCGACCTGGCCATCGCCATACATGTCCACGGCCAATGCGACGAAGCCCAGTGCGGCGAGCTGGTCGGCACGTGCGCGGGCATAACTGTCGAGCCCCCACCACTCGTGCACCACCAAGACGGCCGGCCGGGGTCTATTGTCGTTGACGTTGCGCGCCAGGTATCCCTGATAGGTTTGGCCACCGGTCGAATACTCGAACGTCTCGCCTTCGACGCGAGGCCCCCACGAGGTGATGAGCTCTGGCTCGGACTCAGACTCAGGGTCGGCCCCCGTCGGCAGGCTGCTTTCCTGGGCCATGGCCGAGCCTGTCATCAATCCTGCGATCAGGCACAAGAGCATGAATAATGGGCGCATGCGAAGTTCTCCTTGCTCGTTTTTCTTGGTCGGGTCTAGGAGACAGCGGGCGTGAGTCACCCTTTACTAACATAGCTTCCCTCGGAAGCCTGCGTATACTGCCCTGTTCTGAAGCCTTTGGATTGGGCGTGGTGTGTCTGCCGCTAGCGCCACGACGACAGGGCCCAACGAAAAGCCCGGCCGCAAGGCCGGGCTTTTCGTTGGGCCGATGCCGAATCGCTCAGGGCTTGCGTTCGATATCCACGTCGCCGGCCTGGGTGAAGTCGCCCAGCGCCATCATGTGACCAAGCTTGCCGGCCTTGGTGGAGAGATAGTGCTCGTTATGAGGATTGAGGCCTGTGGTCAGCGGCACGCGTTCCGCAATGGTGACGCCGGCCTGGGTCAGGGCGTCGACCTTGCGCGGATTGTTGGTCATCAGGCGCAGGCCGTTGATGCCCAGATGCTCGAGCATCGGCACGCAGAGGTCGTAGCGGCGTAGGTCGGCGCCAAAGCCGAGCCGTTCGTTGGCTTCCACCGTGTCGGCGCCCTGATCCTGCAGGTGGTAGGCGCGGATCTTGTTGAGCAGGCCGATGCCGCGGCCTTCCTGGCGCAGGTAGAGCAGTATGCCGCGCCCTTCGTCGGCGATGCGCTTGAGGGCTTCCTGAAGCTGGTAGCCGCAATCGCAGCGCATCGAGAACAGTGCATCGCCGGTCAGGCACTCCGAATGCACCCGGCCAAGTACCGGCTCGCCGTCGGCTACGTTGCCCAGCGTCAGGGCGATGTGGTCCTTGCCGGTGGCTTCGTCCTCGAAACCGTGCATGGTAAAGGTGGCCCAGGGAGTGGGCAGCCGGGAGGCGGCGATGAATCGAATGGTCACGGGGTACCTCGGTCAAGACCACGGTGATGCCGGAAGTGAATCCCGCATTCTAGCAGGAACGCCGGCCGGGCTCACGAATGTACGGCGTCACCGAACTTGGCCCGGGTCAAGCCGCGCGAAACATGTTGCGCTACAATGGACCGACATTTCCTGTGGAAGACTGCCTGCATGGATCTCAAGAACGATCGCTTCCTGCGTGCCCTGATGCGTCAGCCGGTGGACCGTACCCCGGTATGGATGATGCGCCAGGCCGGCCGCTATCTGCCCGAGTACCGCGCCAGCCGCGCCGAAGCCGGCAATTTCATGGACCTGTGCCGCAACCACGACTTGGCCTGCGAGGTGACGCTGCAGCCGCTGGAGCGCTATCCGCTGGATGCCGCGATCCTGTTCTCCGATATCCTCACCATTCCCGACGCGATGGGACTGGGGCTCTACTTCGAGACCGGCGAGGGACCCAAGTTCCGCAAGCCGGTGCGCTCCGCCGAGGAGGTCGCGGCGCTCACGGTGCCCGATGCCGAGCGCGACCTGGACTACGTGATGCGTGCGGTTGCAACCATTCGTCGCGAGCTGAACGGTCGCGTTCCGCTGATCGGCTTCTCGGGCAGTCCCTGGACCCTGGCCACCTACATGGTGGAAGGCGGTTCGAGCAAGGATTTCCGTCATGTGAAGACCATGCTCTACGACACGCCCAGTGTGATGCACGACCTGCTCGATACGCTGGCCAGCGCGGTGACCGGCTACCTCAACGCCCAGATACGGGCCGGCGCCCAGGCGGTGCAGATCTTCGACACCTGGGGCGGCGTACTCTCCACGCCGGCCTACCTGGAGTTCTCGCTGCGCTACATGGAGCAGATCGTCGCCGGCCTGATTCGCGAGCACGAGGGTAAGCGCGTGCCGGTGATCCTGTTCACCAAGAACGGCGGCCAGTGGCTCGAGGACATCGCCCTGGCAGGGCCGGATGCGGTGGGCATCGATTGGACCACCGAGCTGTCCGACGCGCGGGCCCGGGTGGGCCACAAGGTGGCGCTGCAGGGCAACCTCGATCCCAACGTGCTGTTTGCGCGGCCGGCGGCCATTCGCGCCGAGGTGGGTCGCATTCTCGACAGCTACGGCCAAGGGCCGGGGCACGTGTTCAATCTGGGCCACGGCATCAGCCAGTTCACCGATCCGGACAACGTCACCGCTTTCATGGAAGCGTTGCACGACCTGAGCCCGCACTACCATCGAGCCATCCAGCATCAGAATGCCTGAGGCTCGTTGGCTCCGGTGGAGTGAGGAGAGAAAGTGGCACCGCCTGTGGGCGGTGCTGGCCGTGCTGGCGGCCGTGGTCATCGCCATCGGTAGCCTGACCCCCGGTGACGAGATGCCCACCAACCTGCCGTGGGACAAGTTCAACCACTTCGTTGGCTATGCCGGCCTGGCGGGACTGATCGGTCTGGCCGGGCTGCCGCTGGTGCGGGCCTTCATCGCGGCGGTGCTCTACGGCGTCTGCATCGAATACCTGCAGATCCCCGTTCCCGGTCGCAGCGGCGGCGATTGGGCCGATATCCTGGCCAATACCCTAGGCGCGGGAACGGCCGTGCTGGTGTTGGCAGCCGCCAGACGCTACCTGCTGCGACGGTAAGACATCCCACGCCCATACGACGACGCCCGCTATCGACCGATGGCGGGCGTCGTCGTTTCTTACTGTACTTCCGCGCGTTCGATCACCACCGCCTCGCGGGGCACGTCCTGGAACGGACCACGGCTGCCGGTGGGCACCCGCTTGATGGCGTCGACCACGTCCATGCCTTCCACCACGCGTCCGAACACCGCATAGCCCCAGGCCTGGCTGGAGTGGGTGCCCTGATGGTTGAGGAAGCCGTTGTCGTTGACATTGATGAAGAACTGCGCGGTGGCGGAGTGCGGGTCGCCGGTGCGGGCCATGGCCAGTGTGCCGCGCTCGTTGCGCAGGCCGTTGTCGGCCTCGTTGGCGATCGGCGCGCGGGTCGCCTTCTGGCGGAAGTCCTGATCGAAGCCGCCGCCCTGGATCATGAAGCCGTCGATCACGCGATGGAACAGGGTGCCGTCGTAGTGACCCTCCTGCACGTAGGTGAGGAAGTTCTCGACGCTCTCGGGGGCCTGCTCATGGAACAGCTCGATGGCGATGGGACCATGGTTGGTGTGCAGCACCACGTCGGCGGCGTTGGCATGGGCGGCAGCCAGCGGCAGGCTGGCGGCGGCGAGCAGTGAGATCAGGGTTCGCTTTAGCACGGAAGCTCCTGTTTGTTCGTGATGGTGTGCGGCGAGGAAAATGGGTGCCTAGCAACCTGTCGGACTTGACCGATCGTCGCGAGAAAGCCGGGGTTTCGCAGCGGATCAGTGTGAAGTTCGACAGGCTGATAGCTTACGTCCAGACGCGCTCGCTGTCAGGCGTTCGTCTCCCGAAGCAGGGCGCGACATCCCGCCACGCCGGATACCTTGACGTGGATCACAACCCGCCCGGGAAAAGAAGTATCGGGTATGGATATTTAACCGCGTTGGTCGGACGATGCATCCATACCCGGCCGAGGCAGCCTCGTTTCTCATCTCTCCGATCCGTTGCCCCGGCCACGACCTGACACAGTGACCGGCAGGCGCCTGCGCCGTAGCCGGCGAGGCGGGAGGTGCCAGCCCATGGTGGCGGAACTCGGAAACTTTGCCTTGGTCCTGGCGCTGTGCCTGGCGCTGGCCCAGAGCCTGCTGCCGCTGGTAGGCGCCCGGCTCAGCGACGCTCGGCTGATGCGCAGCGGGCGCTTCCTCGCCGCCGGCCAGTTCGTCTTTCTCTCGCTCTCGTTTGCCGTACTGACCTGGGCCTTCGTTGCCAGCGATTTCACGGTACGCTACGTGGCTAGCCACTCGAGCCTGGACCAGCCGCTGATCTACAGGATCACGGCGGTGTGGGGCGGACACGAGGGCTCGTTGCTGCTGTGGGTGTTCACTCTGGGAGCCTGGGGAGCGGCCGTGGCCTGTTTCAGCCAATCGCTGCCGCGCGAGATGCTGGCCCGGATACTGGCCGTGCTGGGCATGGTCGGAGTGGGCTTCATCGCCTTCACGCTGTTCACCTCCAATCCCTTCGAACGCATCGTGCCGGGGCCCATGGAAGGCCGCGGCATGAATCCGCTATTGCAGGACCCGGGCATGATCCTGCATCCACCGTTGCTCTACATGGGCTATGTGGGCACCGCGGTGGTCTTTGCCTTCGCCATGGCGGCGCTGCTGGGGGGGCGACTCGATGCCGCCTGGGCGCGCTGGTCGCGCCCCTGGACCACGGTGACCTGGGTATTTCTGACCCTGGGCATCGCGGTGGGCTCCTGGTGGGCCTACTACGAGCTGGGATGGGGCGGCTGGTGGTTCTGGGATCCGGTGGAGAACGCCTCCTTCCTGCCCTGGCTCACCGCCACCGCCTTGATTCACTCCCTTGCCGTGACCGAGAAGCGCGGCGGCTTCAAGGTCTGGACCCTGATGCTGGCGATCATCACCTTCGCGCTGACGATACTGGGTGCTTTCATCGTGCGCTCGGGGGTGATCACCTCGGTACATGCCTTCGCCACCGACCCGGAGCGAGGTGTGTTCATTCTGGGCATGCTCACCCTCACCCTGCTCGGTTCGCTTACCGTCTACGCCTGGCGTGCGCCCAAGGTAGGGCTCGGCGGCGCTTTCGCCTGGTACTCCCGCGAATCCCTGCTGCTGGCCAACAACGTGCTGCTGTCGGTGGCCTGCACGGCCGTCTTCATCGGCACGCTCTATCCGCTGGCGCTGGATGCCTTCGGCCTGGGCAAGATCTCGGTGGGACCGCCCTACTTCGATGCGGTGTTCGCTCCGCTGATGCTGCCGCTGTTGCTGCTGGTGGGTCTCGGTCCCTCGGTGATGTGGAAGCAAGCCCATCCCGGCGAAACCTTCCGCCAGCTGCATTGGGTGCTGGCGGTCAGCGTGGTGGCCGGCGGACTGTGGCCGCTGACCCTGGGCGCTTGGCGTCCCATGACGGCGCTGTCGCTGATGCTGGCCACATGGATCGTACTCACTGCGCTGTTGGACATGCACAAGCGCATGGGCTCGACGCGCCAACCTCTGGCCGTGCGGCTGCGCAAGGTCATGCGGCCGAGCTTCCTGGGCATGCACCTGGCCCATGTCGGCCTGGCGCTGGTCGTGGTGGCCATTGCCATGGTCAATACCTACGAGGTCGAGCGCGACGTGCGCATGCAGCCGGGCCAGACCGCCTCGGCGGCGGGCTTCGACTTCACGCTGCTGCGCATGGAAACCGTGCGCGGCCCCAACTGGGAGGCCGACCAGGCGGTGGTGCAGGTGGCCCGCGACGGCCGCCCGGTGGCGACACTGCTGCCTCAGCGGCGCTACTACGCCACCCACGCCCAGATGCCGATGAACCAGGCCTCGCTGCACCGTGCCGCCACCCGCGACGTCTACGTCTCGCTGGGCGAGCGGCTGGTGGGCGATGCCTGGAGCTTCCGGCTCTACTACAAGCCCTACATGGCCTGGATGTGGGCCGGCGCCATCCTGCTCTCGCTGGGCGGCCTGCTGGCGGCCTGCGACAAGCGCTACCGCCTGGCCAGAAACCGCAGGGTAAGGCCGCAGCGTCAGGCTGAAGCGGCCACTGCACGATCGCAGGAGGTGGCCGGCTGATGAAACTGCGTCTGCTACTGCCGCTGGTCGCCACCGTTGCCCTGCTCGGCCTGCTGTTCATCGGCCTGGGCATGAACTCTCGCGATCTGCCCTCGCCGCTGGTGGGCAAACCGGCGCCGGCCTTCGCTCTCGAAGCGCTGGAAGACGCCGAGCGT
This sequence comes from Billgrantia zhangzhouensis, assembly GCF_021404465.1. Taxonomy (GTDB): domain Bacteria; phylum Pseudomonadota; class Gammaproteobacteria; order Pseudomonadales; family Halomonadaceae; genus Halomonas; species Halomonas zhangzhouensis. The sequence continues at coordinate 10,622 of NZ_JABFTT010000014.1, forward strand.
CTGATCACCGAGCAGGACTTCATCGGCGAGGTGGCGCTGGTCAACGTCTGGGCTACCTGGTGCAGCACCTGCCGCTCCGAGAAGCCGCTGCTGATGGAGCTGGCTGCTGGCGGCATTCCCATCCACGCCTTCAACTACCGCGATGAGCGGGATTCGGCGCTGCGCTATCTCGGCGTCAGCGGCAACCCCTATCGCACCATTGCCTACGACCCTCACGGCGATGCCGGCATCGACTGGGGGGTTTACGCCACGCCGGAGACCTACGTGCTCGATGCCGCAGGCGTGATCCGTTACAAGCGCATCGGGCCTCTTACCCGCCAGTTGCTGCTCGACGAGGTGCTGCCGCTGGTCGAGAAGCTGAGAGCGGAGAAGCTGCACGCGGCGAGAGGGGGAGCGCAATCATGAAGCGATTCCTGTTCCTGAACCTGCTGGGTCTGCCGCTGTGGTTGGTGGCAGGGTTCGCCATGGCGCTGGCCATCGGCCAGCCGATCGAATTCGATAGCGAGGCCCAGAAGCGCCAGTACGACACCCTGGTGCGCGAGCTGCGCTGCACGGTGTGCCAGAGCGAGACCATTCACGAATCCAACGCCGAGCTGGCCGCCGACATGCGCCGCCGGGTCTACGACATGACCGTAGCCGGCCACGATGCCGACGCCATCGTCGATTTCATGGTCCAGCGCTACGGCGACTACGTGCGCTACCGGCCGCCGCTGCAGGCCAACACCTGGCTGCTGTGGGCGAGCCCCTTCCTGCTCATGTTCGGCGGCGCCCTGGTGTGGTGGCGCATCGTCGTCGGGCGGCAAGGCATGGCCGAGCGCCCCGATTTCACCGATCAGGAGCGCGCCGTACTCGAGCGGCTGCGCCACGACGTCTGATACCGGAGAAGGTGATGAACGGACTGTTTCTTCTCTTTGCCCTGCTGCTTTGCGTGCTGGCGCTGGCGTTCGTGCTCTACCCGCTGCTGCGTGAGCCACAGTGGGATGTGCTGCCTTCACGCCGGGCGGTCAATGCCAGCGTGCATCGCGACCGGGTTCAAGAACTGGATCAGGACCTGGCCGCAGGGAGCCTGACCCATGCCCAGTACGCCACGGCCGTGGCCGACCTGGAGCGTGAGCTGCTCGACAGCGGTGCCATCGAGCCCGACGAAGCACTGGACGAAGGACGCGGGAGCGGGCGGACGGTAGGCGCTGTCGCCATCGTCTGCATTGCCGTGCTGCCGTTCATGGCGATTGGCATCTACCTGACGGTGGGGCATGCCGAGGAGGTCTTCGCCACCCAACACTCCGCCAGCGAGACGGCGGTCGTCGAGCCGACCGCGGCCACCGAAGCCGAGCTGCGCCGCCAGTTCCAGCTGATGGCGCAGCAGCTCCAGGGCCGCCTGGCCCTGGAGCCGGACGACGTCGAAAGCTGGGTGCTGCTGGGTCGTACCCTGGTATTTCTCAACGACCTGGATGCCGCCGAACGCGCCTTTCGCGAGGCCATGGCTCACGGTGGCGATCAGGATCCTGACTTGCTCACGCGCTATGCCGATGTCATGGCCGAGCGCCAGGGTGGCCTGAGCGGCGAACCGCTGCGGCTGATCGAGCGGGCCCTGGAGATCGACCCCCATCACGCCCAGGGGTTGTGGCTGGCCGGCTCGGAGGCCTTTCTGGAGGGAGAAGTGGAGAGCGCCCGCCGCTACTGGGAGCGCCTGCTCGGCGTGTTGCCGCCGGACTCGCCGGAAGCCGAGGTAATTCGCGGCAATCTGGCCCAGGTGGCGCAGGCCGCTACGGAAGGCTGAACCGGAGCTGTCATGATGAAGGAGAAACCGATGAAATCGCCGCTGAGTCGTGAGGCCCTGCAGGCCGTCAGGCAGGTGCCGCTGTTCTCGGGGCTCGGCGACGAGACCCTGGCACTGCTCACCGACGGGGCCCTGGAGCGCAGCTATCGTCGCGGCACGCTGCTGTTCAGCGCCGGCGAGCCGGCGGACCGCTTCTACGTGGTGCTGAGCGGCTGGGTGAAGCTGTTCCGCGAGAGTCCCGACGGCAACGAGTGCATGGTGGGGCTGTTCACCCGTGGTGAGTCCTTTGCCGAGGCGGCGATGTTCGACCGCCTGGGATTTCCGGTCAACGCTGCCGTCGCCGAGGACGCCCGCCTGCTGGTGTTCACCGCCGATCACTTTCTCACCACCCTGGAGCGCAACCACGGCCTGACGCTCAACCTGCTGGCCAACCTGACGGGCATGCTGCGTTATCTGGTGCGTCAGCTCGACCAACTGACCAACCAGCCGACCTACCAGCGTCTGGCGGCCTTCATCGTTGCCCTGTGCCCCTGCGAAACCAACCGGGCCACCGTTTGCCTGCCCTGCGACAAGCTGCTCATCGCCGGCCGGCTCGGCATGAAGCCGGAGAGCTTCTCGCGGGCCATGGCCCGGCTCAAGGAGGTCGGGGTGAGCTGCGAGCGCAACTGCGTGCACGTCGCGGACATCGCCGCCCTGCGCCGCTTCGCCAATACCGACGAGGAGGAGCTGCTTACGCCGCTGCCAAGCGTGGCGCCGGGGCAGCGAACCGCAGCGATGCGCCCCTATCGCTGATGCAGGCACCTGCCACCTATAACATCTGCAAAACGGCCCGGTCAGCGGGTCGCTGCATGCCTACCGACGGTTATTTCGCCCCTCTTCTGACATAAGTCAACTTCAGAATGCATCTATTGACAATGGTCAAGTGAGCCAAAAGTCAAAGCTGCTACTAATGGCGGCAGGTGGGGGGTGGCTGAAGCGCATGGTCGCCGAGCGGTTGAGAAGAAAAGGTCATGCCGGGCACCCGCCAGCCACTACCCGAAGGGGAAACCAAGCGAGGCACGTGTTATGTACAAGAGAGCATTGACCAAGGGAGTCTTCGCCCTCAGCTTCCCGCTGGCCGCCATGATGGGCTCTGCCCAAGCCGCGGCGCCGGAGCTGTCCGCTGAAGAACTGGAGCGCGCCAACGATATCTACTTTCAGCGCTGCGCGGGCTGTCACGGTACGCTGCGAGGCGGTGCCACCGGTCCCGACCTGCTGCCCCAAAACACCCAGGAGCTAGGCCAGCGCCGTCTGGAGAGCATCATTACGCTGGGTACCGAAGGCGGCATGAACAACTTCAACGGCATCCTCTCCGAGGCCGACATCACGCTGATTTCGAAGTACATCCAGAACGAGCCGGTCGATCCGCCGGAGATGTCGCTGGCTGACATGAAGGAGCGCTGGCAGGTCTTCGTCGCGCCAGAGGATTTGCCCACCGAGCCCCAGCATGACCGTAACTGGGAAAACTTCATGGTCACCATCCTGCGTGACCGTGGTGCCATGGGCATCATCGATGCCGACACCAAAGAACTGGTTACCGAGGTCGAGACCGGCTATGCGGTCCACGTGGCCAAGGAGAGTTCCGACGGACGCTTCTGGTACGTCCAGGGGCGTGACGGGCGTCTCTCCAAGATCGACCTGTGGATGGATCCGCCCCAGGTCACCGCCGAGGTGTTCATCGGCTATGACGCCCGCGACGTGGCGGTGTCCCACTATGGCGAGTGGAAGGACAAGTACGTCATCGGGGGATCTTATTGGCCACCGCACTTCGTGATCGCCGATGCCGAGACCATGGAACCGCTCAAGGTGGTCTCCACCCGCAGCTACGACACCGAAGGCAACTTCCGCAACGAGGCCCGCGTCGCGGCGCTCTACAACACCCCGCACGCTCCGAGTTTCCTGGTCAACGTCAAGGAGTCAGGCCAGATCTGGCAGGTCGACTACAGCGATATCGATAACCTCCGGGTAGAGATGATGGAGACCGCCGAGTACCTGCACGACGGCTTCTTCGATCCTACCGGTCGCTACTTCCAGATCGCCGCCAACAACAGCAACTTGATGGTCTTCGTCGATACCGAGACACGCAAGAAGATCAGCATGCTGGAAACCGGTGCGATCCCGCACCCTGGCCCGGGTGCCAACTGGATCGATCCCGAGTGCGGCCCGGTGGCGGGCACCACCCACCTGGGCGAAGGCCGCATGACCTTCTGGGGCAACGATCCCGAAGGGCATCCCGACCAGGCCTGGCAGATATGCAGCAGCGTCGAAACCGATGGGCCGGGCCTGTTCGTACGCACGCATCCCGACTCGCCGCATGTGTGGATCGACCAGACCATGCATCCCGAGTCCGACGTCAACCAGTGGGTCATGGTGATGGACAAGGAGACCCGCGAGCTGACCCCGATCCACGTGGCCGATCGTCCCATGGAGCATGATGCCGTAGCCGTGCACATGGAATACGACCAGACCGGCACCGAGGTGTGGGTGTCCATCTGGGCTCGCGGTAGCGGCCATCAGGACGATGGCGCCATCGTGGTCTACGACGACAAGACCTTGGAAGTGAAGGCGGTCATCGAAAACCTGAACACGCCCACCGGCAAGTTCAACGTCTACAACCGCAAGAACCACATCGGCTGAGCAAACGGCCGCTGCGCCGGGGCACCCATGGGTGCCCCGGCCTTTTCTCCAGCCGTTCCACGTTCCGCATGAGGTCATCTGGAGCGGCTGGGCAAGGGGCCAGAGACATACGACAGGGCAGCATGGCAGCGACTGACGCCATGACATATCGGGGAGAGTGACATCATGGTGAAGCGTCTACGCAACTGGCGCAGGATCACGATCATGGGGGCATCGCTGGGCGCTGCCGTGTTCTTTTTCGTTGCCGGTATCATCTTTTGGGGCGGCTTCAACACTGTGATGGAAGCGACCAACAGCTACAAGTTCTGCAGCACGGCCTGCCACGAGATGAGCTGGGTGCACGAGGAGTACCTCGACCGGCCCCACTACCAGAACGCCACCGGTGTTGGGGCCGCTTGTTCCGACTGTCACGTGCCGGATGCCTGGGGGCCCAAGATGATCCGCAAGATCCAGGCCAGTCGCGAGGTGTGGCATTGGATGCTGGGTACCGTCAATACTAAGGAGAAGTTCGAGGGCAAGCGCCTGGAACTGGCCGAGAACGTATGGCGCTCGATGCTGCGTACCGATTCGCGTGAATGCCGCAATTGTCATGACTGGTCGGCGATGGACCTGGAGCAGCAGGCCGCCCGCGCCTCGCGCGAGCATGCCCGCGCCTTCGAGCAGGGCATGACCTGCATCGAGTGCCACCAGGGCATTGCTCACCAATTGCCTGAGGAGTGGGATGAGTCGCCGGTGTGGGCGGGCCGCTTCGAGCATGATGAGCCGGTGACCGACGCTATGCACGGCGAGCCCGAGATGCCGCTGGAAGCCGAGGAACTGGGCGAGGCTGCGTCCGTCGAGGCCAACATTGCTGCCTCGCTCGACTGGAGCGACGTGCCAGCCATCGACTTGACGTTGTTCCTGCCCGGCCAGGCCTCCATCGAGTGGATCCAGGACGGCAGTTCCCACGGCGGCAGCCGTGCCTTCAGTTTCGGCGACCGCTGCATCTGGTGTCACCAGGGTGAAGAGGCGGACATTGGCGCGCTGGCCGTCGCCAGTGAAAAGATCGAGACCTATGACCTGGGCAACAAGCGCGGCCACGTGCCGATGAGCGTCAGGGCCGCCTTTGACGACGACTACCTCTACATGCAGTTCCAGTGGGAAGCCGGCGAGCATGCCCCGCTGCCTTTCATCGAAGGTGGCGTGATGGACCCGGACAACCCCTTCAAGTTGACCGTGAGCCTCTCCGACGAGCGCGTCGACATGGCCGAGCGGGCAGGCTGCTGGGCGAGCTGTCATCACGACTCCACCTACATGCCGGATGCTCCGGAGGCCGAAGCGCTGGCGGCCAGCGAACTCGCCGAGCGGCTCGACCTGATGAGTGCGGGCGGCGTCACCAAGTACCTTACCGAGAGCCGCACCGAAATCGAGATTCGCGGACGCCGCGGTGCCGCTCGCGGTGGCTGGGACAAGCTCCGGGAAGAGGCGGAAATCGAGAAGCTGCTGAACGCCGGGGTCTATGTCGACCTGGCGCGTTACAACAGCGGCGATGGCTCCGTCGAGTCCGGCTACATCCTCGACGAGCGTCACTTCAGCGACAGTCAGGCCATTGCCTTCAGCGCCGAGGAGCAGGGCGGAGTATGGACCGCCTACATGACCCGCGCGCTCAAGACCGGCACGGAAGGCGACAAGCCGCTCGACCTGGAGCGCCTCTACAGCTTCAACGTGGCGCTGCACGACGATTACGCCGACTCGCGCTTCCACCACGTTTCCTTCCAGTACGGTCTGGCCTTCGGCGTCGAGAACCCCGAAGAGACCTTCGGCGAAGACATGGTGGAGATCAATGCCACGCGCATCATACGGTGATGCGCTGATACCCCGGAGAGGAGGGTGCAATGAAAATGCACGAGCGGCTTCTGATCACCCTGGGCCTGCTGGCCACCCTGCTGGGTGGGGCGGCTCAGGCCGGCGAAAAGACGATAGACGTGGAGATGCGCGACTATGGCTATCATCCCGCCGAGCTCGAGATAACCGTGGGTACCACGGTGCGCTGGGTCAATGTTGAGAAGCGCACCAGCCACGATGTCTTCTTCCCCGCGGAAGAGATCGCCTCCGGGCGTCTCTTCCCGGAGGAGAGTTGGGAGCGCACCTTCGACGAGGCCGGTATCTACGAGTATCGCTGCCAGCCTCACGAGAACCGCGACATGCGCGGAGTGATACGGGTCGTGGCAGAGTGAACATCAAGCGTAGCAAGAGCGATCAGGAGAATCCCATGGCGACAATCGTTCGACCCGCAGTACTGTTCGGCGGGCTTGTGGCTGCGCTGGCACTGGCCTGGGCCGGTGTCAGCGCAGCGGCTCAGGGTGGTCCCAGTGGTTATCGCAGCGCCGAGTTTGGGATGTCCTCCGCAGAGGTGATCGCGTATTTGGAGAATGATGGCGTGGCCGGTATCGAGATGAACGAGACCGAGGACGGCGACCTGCTGTTGGACGCCGAGCTGCAGGCGCCGGACGAACCCGAGACCGATCTGCGCTATGTGTTTCCGGCGGGCGGCGACCAACTGGCCCTGGTAGTGGCCTTCCACCCCGACGTGACGGACTATCCGCGCGTCAGGGAGCGGCTCGAGGCCCAGTACGGCCAGCCGTGGGAGGCGGAGATGACCGAATGGTGGTTCGAGCAGCTCAAGGCGGACATGCCCCAGGAGCCGAACAGCCTGACCATGTGGGGCGGTGACGGCGGCGAGGGGCACGAGCGCGGCCGCCTGGTGCGGCTGTGGTCGTTTGAGGATTATCTCTCGGTGGAGTATCTCGATACCCGGCTGCTGCGCTGATCCTGCCGGCTGTGCGTCAGATCAGGCCGAGAAAGGGCACCAGCGTCAAGGCCAGCATGGCCAATACCGCCAGTGCCACCAGCAGCATCTGGATGGGATGGTGACGCAGGCGCCGCCACAGTGTGGGAGCCTGGCCGCGCTCGACCCGGTCGGCGTGCTCCCGTTGGACCCGCTGCTGGCGTTCGGTTTGGTAGCGCTCGAGCACCTCGCGGGCCGCGTCCAACTGCGAGACATCGCGCAGCCAGATGGCATCCACGCCCAGGCGCCAGAAGCCGGCGTGGGTCTCGTAGGTGTCGAAGCCGTGCTCGTCGAGCAGCCGGCGTACCTCCCACGCCTCCTCTTCGGTGACGTTGGCCAGCCGGAACAGCAGCGTCGCCATCAGCCGGCCGTCTCGCACAGCTGCTCGGCGCGAGCGATGGCGTCGCCTGCGCCGGTCAGGTCGAAGCTCATGAACCAGTAGTCCTCGTCGCCGCGGTCGAAGCGCAGCCGCAGGGTCTCGCCCTCGCGCATCTCGTCGATCAGCAGGCCCAGTTCGTCGAGGTAGAAATTGACGTAGAAGCCGCGGTCGCCGCGCTGGGTGATGAACTCCGCGGCACCGCTGTGGATGGTGGCGTAGTCGACCCGCAGGTCGCCGGGCACCAGGTTGGCCACGCGGCTCTCTGACTGGAGTTCCTCGAGTTCGACGCGGACTTCCAGCCACGGCAGGTCGCAGACGCCGGCGGTGTAGTTCACGCTCAGGATCGAGTCGCTGTAGCTCGTCTGCTCGAGGGCGCGAAAGTGGCGCTCATCGCCCAGCGACAGCGTCACGGAGTGCCAGTTTCCGTGCTGCTCGGCATCGCTGACGTTGTAGTTGGTGGCGCTGGCCAGCGGTGCAGCGACGAGACCTGCCAGCAGCCACCAGGCAAGGCGTGCGCGGACGGGTGAGCGGGTAGAGGAAGTCGAGGGCATGGCCGGTTTCCTGAACGACGAGCCCAAGGATGGTAGCATGCCGCGCCCCGGACGCCGACTCCGCCCCGGCGGGAGGCGGAGCCGGCATCGCGCCGATCAATGGCCGTGTGCATTGTCGTGGCCGGGCATGGCGCCATGATCCGGCATGCCGCCGCCGTGCTGCATGCCGGCATCCGCGCGGGCCAGATCGGTCAGCAGCGCCAGGTCGATGTCGCCGAAGGCCAGCACCTCGCCGCCGTGGGTTTCGGCGAAGGCCTCGGCGTGGTGGCGCTCCTTGAACGAGGCCAGGGTATGGCCCATGGCGCCGCGCCGGTCGTGGCCGGCCACGTACCAGGCTTCGCTGGCCAGGATGAAGGCGTCATCGGCCGGTTGGCTCCAGGGGGTGACGGCCACGTCGTGGACCCAGGCATGGCTGAGGCGGCTCTCGTTCTCTGGCTGCAGCAGGAAGGCGAACATGTCGGTGGTGGAGCAGAACTTGCGTACCGCATCGTCGCGATTCAGGTAAGCCTGCCCCTTGGGCCCGGGCAGCTCGGCGATCAGCATGCCGCAGACGTGGCAGCTGTCGCCGTCGGTGATCGGCTGGGCTGCGGCGAGGGGCTTGTCATCTTCATTGCCGCATCCGGCCAGCAGCAGGACGAGGCCAAAGGCAAGAGCGCGGGTAGCGGTGATGGCGCGAATCATCGAAGGGTCTCCGGTTATTCTCAAGCCGAATGATGGCGGAAGCGCAGGATGGCCAGCCCCAGCGGGGCCACGATCCAGCCGACCAGAACCAGCATCAGCCAGCCGGCATGGAAGGCGGTGTCCTGGGCGATGGCGGTCACCCCGGTATAGGCCTGGGCGGATTCGAAGCCGATCATATTGATCAGGCGGAAGCCGTCGGTGGGATTGAGTAGCAGCAGCCACGGCAGCCAGTCGCCGCCGCTCTGCACGCTCACCAGCAGGGCCAGCAGGCCAAGATCGAAGACCAGCACGAACAGGAACCACACGCCCAGGGCCAGCCCGGCGGCGCGGGCCTTCTCACTGACCCATACGCTGATCAGGTAGGCGAAGGCGATGAACACCCAGCCCAGCAGCACGCTGCTGAGGATCAGCAGGCCGAGGCTCGCGATCAGCTCGCCCAACGCCACGCCCTCGGCGGCCAGGGCGATCACCGCGCCGGCGATACCGAAGCCCAGCGCCGTGGCGGCACCCAGGATCAGGCCGTGGCCAAGGAACTTGCCCAGCAGCAGCGAGGTGCGGCTGAGCGGGTAGGTGAGCAACAGCAGCAGGGTGCCCGCCTCCTGTTCGCCTACCACGGCGTCGTAGGCCAGCAGCAGGGCGATCAGCGGAATCAGGAACACGGCCAGCGTCGACAGACTGACCACCGTGGTGGCAAGCGAGGTGAAGCCCATGCTGCCGCTGGCGGCGGCGCCGAACCAGGCGATGCCGACGGCCAGCGCGGCCAGAATCAGCGCGATGGCCAACACCCAACGGTTGCGCAGGCCGTCCTGGAACTCCTTGCGGGCGACGATGAGGGCAGTGTTCATGGCGTACCTCGCTTGTCCGAGGGTGACGAAGCCGTGGCAACCGGCGCCGAGAAGTGGGCGTAGAGGTGCTCCAGCGTCGGCGGTAGCACGTCGATGTCCTCCACGCCTGGCGTGCCGGTCAGGCGGCGCAGGGCGCTCATCTTGGCCGAGGGGTGTACGCCGAGTTCCAGCGCCGAGCCGTTGAGATGGCGTGGGGCGATGCGCGCGTCTTCCCAGCCGGCGGACCAGTCGATCCCCGGCCAGCGGCCTCTGGCGCGAATGGTCAGCGGCAGAGATGCCTCGCGGCGCAGCTCGTCGAGGCTGCCCAGCGCCAGGCGCCGGCCGGCGCCGAGGATCAGCGCGCGATCGATATAGGGCTCCACACCGGGTAGCACGTGGGAGGAGAGCAGTACCGTGCAGCCGCGCTCGCGCAGCTCGCGTACGGTTTCGTAGAAGTCGCGGGTGGCGGCGGGGTCGAGCCCGGTGGTGGGCTCGTCGAGCAGCAGCAGACGCGGCTCGCCGAGCAGCGCCTGGGCCAGCCCGAGGCGCTGACGCATGCCCTTGGAGTAGGTCTTGACCCGGCGCTTGGCCGCCGCGCCCAGGCCCACCTTCTCGAGTAATTCATCCACCTGGCGGCGCTCGACCCGCTTGAGGCGGGCGAAGTAGGCGAGCACCTCGCGGCCGCTGAGCTGTTCGTAGAAGCTGACGTTCTCGGGCAGGTAGCCCAGGTGGCGGCGCAGCGTCTCGGCGTGGGGGCCGTCGGGGGCGCCGCCAAGCACTTCGAGCGAGCCTGCGCTGGGGGAGATCAGGCCCAGGATCAGCTTCATGGTGGTGGTCTTGCCGGCGCCGTTGTGGCCCAGCAGGGCCAGCACCTCGCCCTCCCGGACCGTGAGATCGAGGGCGTCGAGGCGGGTGAGTTCGCCGTGGCGCTTGGTCAGCCCTTGGCAGTCGATGACCGGTTTCATGAGTGGGCCTCTCCAGGGATAGGGGCTTCCCCAGGGATGGGGGCTTGCATCAGCGGCGCGCTGTCGCGCACGCCCTGGGCGCGGAAGATCGGGAACTGGCGCTGTACCCAGCGCAGTGCGACCACGGCGGGGCTGTGCAGCAGCAGGCGCGCCTCGGGGTGGCGCCATAGCAGGCGGTCGACGGCGTCGTTGGGCTCGTAGGGCGTATCGCCGATGCCGTTGCCGTCCAGATCCCAGCCCAGGTAGTCGCTCCAATAGTTGCCCTGGTCGTCCTGCGACCACTCCTGGGTGCGGGTGGCCACGTACATCACCTGCTGACGATTGTTGATGAAGGCGTTGCCGTGGATGCGGTTGTTCTCGGAGCCGGCGGTGAGGTGAATGCCGAGTTCGCTATCTGCCAGGCGGTTGCCGTGGATCACGTTGCTCTGGGAGTTGTAGATGAACAGCGCCTTGCCCTCGGCACCCAGGGTCACGCCGTGCTCGCCGCCGGCGGGACCGTGCCAGGCGGTAATGTCGCGGATGTCGTTGCCGGCGATGGTGCTGTAGTTCACGTAGTTCATCAGGATGCCGTAGTTCATGTCGCGCTCGGCGCGGTTGTTCACCACCTCGAGGTCGCGCGACATCATCAGCGCATAGCCGGCGCGGGTGCCGCTGGTATGGTTGCCGACGATCTTGCCGCCGTGGGTGAACATGTAGTGAATGCCGAAGCGCGAGTCGCGCAGGCGGTTGTCGCGGAATTCCAGGTCGCGGCTGGTATCCACGTAGATGGCGTCGCGGGCATCGCGTACGTCGTTGCCGGCGATCAGCCCGCCGTCGATGTTGTACAGGCGGATGGCGTCGCCACGATCCTGCGAGCGCACCGCGGTGCTGCCAGCGTAGCGGTTGCCGATCACGCTGGGCGCCTCCAGGTGCCACAGCCACACACCGAACGCCACGTTGTGCATGGCGTTGTCCGCGATGTGGATGCGGTGCGCGCCGCGCTCGGCGTGGATGGCGGCATTCATGTCGGTCAGGTTGAAGCCGGAATTGCGCAGGGTCAGCCCTTCGATGCGTACGTCGGGGGCGCGCACGCGAATCACGTCGCCGCTGCCCTCGCCGTCGAGGATGGCACCTGGTTCGCCGCGCAGGGTCAGGGGCTTGTCGATCCGGATGCTGCCGGTATACACGCCGGGGGCAAGCGTCAGCTCGCTGCCGGGAGCGGCCGCATCGATGTGCGTCTGGAGAGGGCCGTCGCCGGGTGCGATGCGCAGCTCACCGAAGGCGAGGTTCGCCAACAGCAGCAGGCCGCAGCCACCCAGGAGAGAAAAAAGACGTTTCACCACGGCCACCTCGAATGGAATAGTGGCCGGCCCCGCAGGGCCGGCCGGGTTACCTCACGCAGGTTCTACAAGCATCCGGCCCGACATTTCCATGTGCAGGGCGTGGCAGAACCAGCTGCAGTAGTACCAGTGGACTCCGGGCTTGTCGGCGATGAAGGTCACCGAAGAGGTCTGCTGCGGATGGATCTCCATGTTGATGCCGTGGTTGATCAGGGCGAAGCCGTGGCTGACGTCTTCGATGGTGTCCATGTTGGTCACCACGATGGTCACCTCGTCGCCCTGCTTCACGCGGAACTCGGTGGTGCCGAAGTTCGGCGCCACCGAGGTCATGTAGACGCGCACCTTGTTGCCGTCGCGGATCACCTTGTTGTCCCGCTCCAGGGTGACGCCGTCGGCCTGGGCCATGGCCACGGTTTCGGCGAAGTAGGGGTCATCGCGGTCGTAGATCGCCTTCGGGTTGAGCTGGTCGGCGCGAATCATCAGCGCATCGTGGGGCTCGGCGTAGGTCGGGCCGTCGTGGATCAGCTTCATCTGCTCGCCGGAGATGTCGATCAACTGGTCGTTCTCGGCGTGCATCGGACCCACCGGCAGGAAACGGTCCTTGGAGAACTTGCACAGCGCGGAGAGGTACTTGCCGTCGACGTCACGGCTACAGGCCAGCGAGGCCTTGATGTGGCCGATGTTGTAGTGCACGTCGATGCGGTCGCGAATGTAGTTCACCTCTTCACCGTTGTAGGCGCGGATGGCGTCCTCCACGTTCCACTTCACCACTTGGCTGTCGAGGAACAGCGAGGTGTAGGCGTTGCCGCGGTTGTCGTAGGTGGTGTGCAACGGCCCCAGGCCTACTTCCGGCTCGGCGACCACGGTGTCGCGCGGGTCGGACAGGCCGCCGTCGAACCACTCGGCCACGCGTGCCCATTCGATCACGGTGCAGGTCGGCGAGAGCTTGCCGCTGACCACGCAGTACTTGCCCTCTGGCGGCATGGTGTTGACGCCGTGGGGGCTGCGCGGGGTCGGCACGTAGAGGGCGAAGGTGTTGCGCCCTGCGTGGGCCTGCTCGCGGGCATCGACTACCGGCACTGGCGAGTCGCCGATGGTGATGTAGTTGCCCTCTGCCACGGCGCGCTCAATGGCCGGTATGTCGAAGATCACCGTCCAGTCGCGCTCGGGGCCCATCATTTCCGGTAGGGTCATGCCGCGGGCCGAGTTGTAGCAGGAGGCGGCGACGAAGCGGCCGGTGTAGTCGGTGTCGCAGTTGTCGAGGTTGCCGTCGACGATCGCCTGCCACTTGAACTCCATGGTTTCGGCATCGATACACGTCATCATGGTCCAGTACTCGGACGGGTCGTCCAGGTACTCGCCGTTATTGTTCAGCGGCACGACCATTTCACCCGCCGCGAAAACCCGCTCGGTGCTAGGTACGCGCTGCAGGGTCAGGCCGTGGATCGACTGAACGTTGGGAATGGTGACGATCTTGTCGGTGCGCATGATGTCGAGGCGGATACGCGCCACCCGGGTGTTGGCCTTGTCGTTGATGAAGCAGTAGCGGCCGTCGTAGCGAGCGTCGGTGTAGCTCACCTTGGGGTGGTGGGTGTCGCCGTTGAGCGGCGCGTTCGGCCCCAGCACGCGCTTGGACTCATTGGTGATGCCCCAGCCGGTGGCGCTGTCGACGTTGAACACCGGGATGCGCAGCAACTCGCGCATCGAGGGAATGCCGAGAATGCGTATCTCGCCGGAATGTCCGCCGCTCCAGAAGCCGTAGTACTCGTCGAGTTCGCCCGGCGGGACCTCGTGTTCGCTGCCCGCGGCGGCCTTGGCGGATCCGCTGCGTACCAGGGCGCCAGTGCCGAAGCCTCCGGCCAGGCTGGCTCCGGCCACGCCGGTCACCGCGCTGTTGCGCAGGAAGTGCCGGCGGCTGAGGTCCTTGATGTGGTCTTTCTTGTCGCTCATGGTTCACTCCTCCTGAAGAGTGGGGATGCGCTGCAGATTGGCCTGGCTGCCCTGCGCAGCGTCGGCCGGAAGGGTTCCTGCGACACCGCCGCTGGAGGAGGCGCGAGTGGCCTTCTCGAAGCGTTTGCGGCGCTTGACCATCGGCGGACAGCGCCGGTCGTCGTGGTAGGTCACCTGGCAATCCAGGCAGTAGTGGCACTCGTTGGCATTGATGCGGCCGTCGGGATGGATGGCGGCCACTTCGCACTCGTTGGCGCAGATCTGGCAGGGCGTGCCGCAGTTGCCGCGATGGCGCTTGAGCCAGTCGAACAGGCGCAGGCGGGCGGGGATGGCGAGCCCCGCGCCCAGCGGGCAGACGTAGCGGCAGTAGGCCTTGTGGGTGAATGCCGAGATGACGAGCAGGCCCAGGGCGTAGAACAGGAAGGCCCAGTCGCGTTGGAAGCGCAGGGTCACGGCGGTCTTGAACGGCTCGACTTCGGCGTAGCGCTCGGCCTGGCCCAGCGAGTGCAGCGACACCGCGAACAGCCCAAGCAGGATGATGTACTTGATTGCCCACAGCCGCTCGTGCAGGGCGAAGGGCACCTCGAACTGGGGTACCTTGAGCCGGCGTGCGGCCTTGTTGATCAGCTCCTGCATGGCGCCGAAGGGGCACAGCCAGCCGCAGAACACGCCGCGGCCCCACATCAACAGCGTGACGGCAACGAACGACCAGAGGATGAACATCATCGGGTCGATCAGGAACGACTCCCAACTGAAGCCGCCCATCAGCGAATGCACGAAGGTGAGGACGTTGACGACCGAGAGCTGGGCCAGCGAGTACCAGCCGATGAACACCACGGTGTAGAGCAGGAAGCCGATGCGCAGCGGGGCCAGCATGCGCGGGTAGCGCACCAGCACGTCCTGGAACAGCATGATGCCGGTCAGCACGGTGAGGCCTAAGCCCAGCACCACGATCTGGAAGGTGCGGTCCCGCCATACCTGTACCCACAACGCCTCTTCCACCATGGGTTCGGGGCGCTCGATATAGGCTTCGGGAATGCTGTAGTGGGCATTGAAACGTACGAACTCGGTTTCCAGCGGCCCGGCGGCCCGGCGCACCAGCAGGCCCAACTCCCAAGGTTCGCCCGGGTCGAAAGCGGTCTCGTTGCGCACGATGAAGATGTCGCGCTCTGTCAGCCTTGGCGCGCCGTCGATGGCCAGGCGCACGATGCGACGGTGGTCGCGATCCTGGAAGGCGATGTTGGTATTGCCCTGGCTGGCCTCGATGCGGTCGAAGATGCCGCCGCGCACGTAGCCCGAGCCCTTGAAGGAGTAGTCGCCCCGGGCCATCACGCCGATGGCATGCTCGCCCTCCTCCAGGCGCTCCATCAACTGCTCGTACACCACGTCGCCCAACAGGTTGCGACCGATGGTGGGCGCGTTGAGATAGGTCACGTAGAGGTCGATGAAGGTGCTGTCGGGATCCTCGCCGCTGGCGTAGGCCTCGGCGGCGGTGCCGGCGAAGGCGGCGTCGACCTCGCCATGAGTCAGGTGCAGGCGGCGCACGCTGCCGTCGCCTGCCAGGGTTTCCCAGTCGGTCGGCTCGAACACATCATGGCGCACCTGGGCCGGCGGGGTGGCCAGCGGGTCGTCGATCAGCCCCTGCGCGGCGGCGACCCGACGGGCGGCGCGCATCACCGTCTCGGTGAGCACGATCACGGTGACCGTGGCACCGGAGATGGCATCGAGGTTCTCGCCCACGCGCAGGCGCTGGTTGACGTGATGAGGGGCGTGAGCGGCGGCGTAGTCCACCAGGTGCTGCTCGGGGATGCCCACCAGCATGATCGGCTCCTCGTGGCCGAGAATGGTGGCCTGGGTGATGCGCGCCTCGCGGTCGATTCCCACCAGCATGTTGATCGGTTTGCCGGAATAGGCCGGGATGGGCGTGATGTCCTGGGTCTCGAAGGCGTAGCCCAGCAGCGTCTCGTCGGCGTAGACCGCCTTGGCGGGAAGCCCGCCGTCGGTATCGGCCAGGCGCGTGGCGCTGGGGAATCCCTCTTGCACCTGTGACAGTTCGAAGGCCTGCGTGGGCAGGCCGAGCAGCATCAGCAGGCCGAACAGCCAAATCAGGGTTAGAGAAGAGAGCGGGCTGCGCCGAATGGGCATGGGCATTCCTTATCGCGTACCCGTCGCAGTAAATGTGAGAGACGACAGGTATTACAGGTATATAAAATGAATCTTTGTTACCTGCTGCCATCATGCCAGCTGATTGTCAGTCCTTAATTGACGTGGATCATGGGCGGTGGTGTGACGCGTAATCGCTTGGGGGCGGCGGGGCGACCGCGCAGGAGAGAGGGAAAGCAGTGGCGGGGCTGTCGCCTGGAGTCGGCTCAATGCCCCGCCTGTGGAGGATCTAGCTACTGAAACTGTAGAGGGGTCAGAGTACCGGTTCGAGCATGAAATCGAGGGCAGCCTTCACTTCCTCGTCGCTGAGATTCACGTGGCCCCCCTTGGGTGGCATGGCACCGAAGCCTTCGATGGAATGGGCATAGAGAGTATCCATGTCCTGTTCCAGGCGCGGTGCCCAGGCGTCGGCATCGCCCTTGATTGGCGCACCGGCGGCACCGGTCATGTGGCAGGCCATGCAGGCTTGGTTATAGATGGCTTCACCATCGGGCTCTGCTTGGACGGAAGCGGCAAACGCCAGGGTGGCGGTGCCGGCTAGCAGGGCGGCGGTGATTTTCTTCATGGTTGTCTCCAGTTGCTTACGGTCATGGCGAAGCCTGTCGAAGCGGGTCGCCCCGCGGTACGTCAGGCTTCCGTCAAAAGCCAAAACGGATTTTGGCACAGTCAGGCAGGGCTGGTGGCGATCTGCATCAAACGGGCGAGCTGCGGCTGTCGCATGCCGAGCATGTCGGCCAGGGTGTATTGATCCAGCACTGCCATGAAGGCGTCCAGGGCTTCGTTGAAAATCGGTTTTAGCCGGCAGGCCGGGGTGATGATGCAGTCATTGTGGTCGCGGAAGCACTCCACCAGGCCGAGCTCGTTTTCGGTATCGCGTACCAGTCCGCCCAGGGTGATTTCCTCTGGTGCACGATTGAGCAGCAGGCCGCCGTTCTTGCCGCGAATGGTGGTGATATAGCCTCGGTGGCTGAGGTCCTGTACCACTTTCATCAGATGGTTGCGCGACACGCCGAAGCTTTCCGCAATCTCGTGGATGGTGGCACGCTCCTCGCCTTTGACGGCAAGATAGATCAGCACGCGCAGCGCATAGTCGGTGTAGCGAGTCAGATGCATGGCAAGTCCGGCGTTGGCTGGATAAGCAACGATTTATGTACGCTAAGTCCTTCTTATCATAGCAGTATGCTTAGCGTGGCGTTCGCTGCCCAAAGGTGTGGCATCGGGTCGCGTCCAGATGAAAAGGGCCACACAGCAGAACAGGGTTGCTGTTACGCCTAGTACCGGGATAGGTGCGCCACCCAGCCATAATACCAGCCAGCTCAAGAACAGCAGTACCGTGGCAAGACGCTTGGCTGGCCTGGCGATGGCCCGCTGCCGTTGCCAGGCGCGCAGTGGCGGGCCCAGCCGAGGATGGTGCCACAACCAGCGCGCCAGTCGCGGCGAGCCCTTGGGTGCCGCCCAGGCGGCGAGCAGCAGGAAAGGGGTGGTCGGCAGCAGCGGTACCACCAGCCCGGCGGTTCCCAGGCCGATGCAGCCGTAAGCCAGCGCTTGCCAGCCAAGGCGTACCAAAGGGTCTTTCATGGCAACCTCGCTATATACACTGCTGTGGCATGGTTTCCAGTCGCGTCTATAAATAGTATTTTATATACATGTTTGAAGACGCTGCCAAGTCCGGTATCGATATTACCGCTCCTCGCATACCCGCCTGGCGCTGGCTGTTTCCGCTGGCGGCGATACATGCCGCCGTGATGGTGCCGCTCTCGTTGCTGGCGCTCTACCACGGCTGGATATCGGTGCAACTGGCGACGCCGGCCGCCCATGCGCGGGAAATGCTGTTCGGTTTCGCACTGGCGGTGATCGCCGGCTACCTGCTGGGCCCCATGCCGCGTCGGCAACTGAGTCTGCTGGTGACGCTGTGGCTGGTAGGCAGGCTGGGCGTGCTGGACTGGTCAGGTGCGGCAATCTCTTCGCTGGCCGATGGCGCCTTCGCCCTGTGGGTGGCCTCGCGGCTGGTGCCGCGCTTCATCGCCGCGAAGAAATGGCGTAACCGACTGCTCTCGCCGCTGCTGGGCATGCTCTGCCTGTTGGCCGTGGTGACCCTCACCTGGCGCTACCTCGAAGATATGCCGACCACGACGCCGCTGATGCACCAGAGCGTATTGTGGCTGGTGTTGCTGATGTCCTTCATGGGCGGGCGCGTCATCGCCCCGGCGGTCAATGGCTACCTGATGAAGCGCTTCCGTGCGGCCGGCACCGGCGTGCAGCCACGTATCGAGGCGGCATTGATCGTGCTGCTGGGAGTGGCGCCGTTCCTGATGCTATGGGCCACGCTGCGGCCGCTGGCGGCTCTGATGGTGCTGGCGGCGGGCCTGCTGGTGCTGGCGCGTATCTGGCGCTGGGAGCCGCTACGTTGCCAGGAGCGCCCGGATTTGCAGGTGCTGATGCTGGGCTACGCCTGGATCGCCATCGGCCTGCTGCTGCTGGCACGCAGCTGGTGGGCGCCGCAGCATGCCAGCACCGCTCTGCACGCCTTCACCGTCGGGGCGCTTGGCACCCTGGCGAGTGCGATCATGCTGCGTCACGTGATCCTGCGTGCCAAGCGTGGCCCGGAGGAAGAGGCAGCACTACTGCCGCTGGCCGGCCTGTTCGCCGTGGCGGCCGTGCTGCGCCTGTGGGCGATCGAGGTCGGCTCCCACTGGCTGCTGCTGTTATGGGCCTCGGCCCTGTCCTGGAGCCTGGGTTGGCTGATGGTGGCCTGGCGATTGCGGGTGTGGTTGGGGCGTGTGGCAAGGCAGGTGGAAAGGCGTGCGGGCCGGAGGGTGCTCGCTGCGCACACCGGCAAACTTGACCCCGGACAATAGAGCGGCGAGCTGTCGAGACGACACCGATAGCCGATGTCATACTCACCGGCAATAGGGCATGGCGCGCTCCATGCCGAGGTTTCAAGAGGCTGTTCCGCTCATGCAAGACGATCAACTGTTCAATCGCCCCCTGGTGGAAAAGTACGACCGCCCGGGGCCCCGCTACACCTCCTATCCGACGGCGCCGCAGTTCCATGCGGCCTTCGCCGAGGACGACTATCGCGCCGCCGCGGAGCGCAGCAACCGGGTCGCCTCGCCCAAGCCGCTGTCGGTCTACGTGCACATCCCGTTCTGCAAGAGCCTGTGCTACTACTGCGCCTGCAACAAGATCATCACCCACAACACCGAGCGGGCGGCGGAGTATCTCGACTGGCTGAAGCAGGAGATCCGTGTGCAGGGCGCGCTGTTCGACGAGAATCGACGCATGACCCAGTTGCACTTGGGCGGCGGTACTCCCACCTACCTGAGCAACGCCCAGCTCGGCGAGCTGATGGCGGCCCTCGACGAGGCCTTCCACTTCGCCGAGCCTGCGGCGCGGGAGTTTTCGCTGGAGGTCGATCCACGTACGGTCACGCCTAGCCAGATCCACGAGCTGCACGACCTCGGCTTCAACCGGCTGAGCTTTGGCGTACAGGATTTCGACCCCGACGTGCAGAAGGCGGTCAACCGCGTGCAGAGCGAGGAGCAGGTCGTCGAGCTGGTGGTGGCCGCCCGTGAGGCCGGCTTCCAGTCGGTTAGCGTGGACCTGATCTACGGCCTGCCATTGCAGACGGTGGCGAGCTTTGACGCCACCCTGACGAAGATCATCGCCCTGCGCCCGGATCGTATCGCCGCCTACAGCTATGCCCACCTGCCGGAGCTGTTCAAGGCCCAGCGGCTGATCCGCCCCGAGGACATGCCGCCGCCGGAGCGCAAGCTGGAGCTGTTGGAACTGACCATTCGCCGCCTGACTGCGACCGGCTACGTCTACATCGGCATGGATCACTTTGCCCTGCCCGACGACGAGCTGACCCTGGCCAAGGAGAACGGCACCCTGCAGCGCAACTTCCAGGGTTATTCCACCCATGCCGACTGCGACATGATCGGGCTGGGCATCACCTCCATCGGCAAGGTCGGCGACAGCTACAGCCAGAACGTCAAGGAGACCGCCCAGTACCAGGCGCGGCTCGAGGCGGGGCGGCTTCCGGTGATGCGCGGCTATCGGCTCAACGATGACGACCGCCTACGCCGCGACGTGATCAACGCCCTGATGTGCCACGGACGCATCGACTTCGCCAACATCGAGGTGCGCCACGACATCGTCTTCCGCGATTATTTCGCCGATGCCCTGGGCCAGCTCGAGGAGATGCAGGCCGACGGCCTGCTGTCGATTGACGCCGCTTCCATCGAGGTACTGCCCGCCGGGCGGCTGATGATGCGCAACATGGCGATGGCCTTCGATGCCTATCTCACACCCAACGAGGGGCGCTTCTCGCGCACGGTGTAGGCCTGCCGAGAGGAGCGAACGAGCGGCGTCCAGTGGCGCCGCTTTCTCTGTTCGAGCCCTCGCAAGTGGGCTCCGGAATAGGGCGCCGAGGTGAGCTGTGGCTTCACGCCGGTAGCGGCTTGGTGGCCAGCCTGGCAGGGACAGGTAGCGCCCCCTGGCTGGCTTCGACAGCCTGGGGGCGGTACTTTTGCATGATATGGCGTAGCCGCTTCATCACGTCGAGGTTGGCTGACTCCATCCTGGCCAGGGCCTGCATCGCCTCGTCCATCTCGCCAGCCTGGTACATGCGTACGGCTGCAATGGCCTGACGGTGCACCTCGCGATGTGGAAGTTCCAGGGCGCGAAAGTCCTCGTCATCGCCGAAACGCATGCCGCCGGCCCCGGCATAATACCAGCGGCCCAGCGCGCACTGGGTTTCGTCGGGTAGCTCGTCGGCAGTGGTGGTGGAGAGTCCCATGAGGATTCGGTACACCTCCAGCTTCACCTCAAGCTCCTCCAGATTGGCCAGCTCCACTTCGCTCAGCATGGCAGAGAAGGTCAGCGCCTGGCTGCTTTCCCGGCTCAGCGCCAGCAGCCGTTCGGTGCGCTGCATCACCTGGCTTGCCGCGGCGCTTAGCCGCTCGGTTTCACACGCGTTGTGATGCATGGCGGCATCCACCGTGCCGGTCTGGGCGAGAATGCTGCCGGTAAGGCTATCGATCTCCTCGGTGGCTGCTCCGGTACGGGTGGCAAGTTCGCGTACCTCGGTTGCCACCACGGCGAAGCCGCGCCCGGCATCGCCGGCACGTGCGGCTTCGATGCTGGCATTGAAGGCCAGCAGCGTGGTCTGAAGCGAAATCTCTTCGATCAGGTGAACGAAGTTGCCGATACTGTCAGCGTCGCCACGCAGGGAGGTGACCTGCACCGCCGCTTGGCCGATACGCTGGTTGAGGTTGCGCAGCTCGTTGACCATGGCGTCCAGGGCCTCCTGGCTCTGCTGCGATTCGCCTGTGGTGTGGTCGGCTACGCGCCGGTTGTCGGCAAGCAACCCGGAGAGTTCGGAGAAGGATTCGCGCAACGCGGCCAGTGAATCGCCGAAGCCGGTGAGGTTGGCGAAGAGGTGTCGATGAACCTGTCGCTCGGCCTCGAGCTCCAGGAGTCGAGCTTGCAGTCGGTCCCGCTCCTCACGTAGCGCATCGCTGTCGCTCGTCTTGGGTTGGGCCTTTTTCCAGAGTCGCATGGCGTCTCCTGTCGTCAGGAAGGGATGGCGCCCGCCGGGGCGGGCGCGGGCAACAAGGCAGGATTCAGCCGGCCCGTTCGAACAGTAGGTTGTTCTCCAGGTGGATGTGCTCCATCAGGTCCTCCCGGAATTCGCGCAGGCCGGTGTAGAGGGCACGCCAGGTGGTGCAGGCGCCCTTGGGCGGGGTGATGTCGTCGGTGAGCCGCATTACCTGCTCCAGGTTTTCACCGTGATCGTCATGCTCGTGGCGCATCACCGCGATCGGCCCCTGGGCCTGGGCGCCCATGCCGTTGCGCAGCATGGGGAACAGGATCTGTTCCTCCTTCTGCATATGACTCTCCATTTCCTGGTGAATGACCATCAGCAGGTCGGCCAGTCCGTTGGGGCAGGTGTCGCGATCGCCATGAACTTGCTCCACCCGGCGCGCCATGCGGATCAGCTCGGGCAACTGCTGACGGTGCACGTCGTGATAGCGGGTCAGGATATGGTCGATCAGCTCGGCGTTGCTGGCCTCGCGCCAGTCGTGTTGCTCGCTGCTGGCGGCCGGCAGCGCCTCGAGTTCGGCGATCAGCTTGTCGACATGCAGGCCGGCGCGCTCGGCGGCCTGGCGCAGGCTGATACGCCCACCGCAGCAGAAGTCGATGTGATGAGCATGGAAGATGCGGGTGGCACCGGGAAGCGACAGGGCGATGCGGCCAACGGTCTGTTCCTGCAGGTTCATGTGGCATTACCTCGATGATGGGTGACACCCTGACAGAGCAATCGCCATGCCACTTTTGCGCTCCTTCTTTATCAATGGGTTGCTGTTTGAATGGTAAATTTTACCTTTCTCGGTTAAGGTGATTTATACCTTATTGGGTGGTTTTTACCATGCTGGATGATTCTCTCCTCGCCGACCTCACTGCCGACCTGCCCAGCGTCGTGCGCCTGCAGCGCCTGGTACGTACCCTGCGTGAGGGCTTCCGCTGCGGCGCGGTGTGCCTGCTGCGGGTGCGGGATGACGTGCTGGCGCCGGTGGCGGTGGAAGGCCTGGTGCGCGAAGCGCTGGGGCGACGCTTCGAGGTGGCCCGCCATCCGCGTCTTGCCGCCATTCTCACGAGCCGCCGTTCGACCCTGTTCCCGCCGGACTCCAGCCTGCCCGACCCATACGACGGCCTGGTCGAGCAGCAGCCGGGAGAGCCGCTGCACGTGCACGATTGCATGGGCATCAGCCTGCACGTCGAAGGGGAGCCGTGGGGCGTGCTGACCCTGGACGCCCTGGTGGCAGGTACCTTCGACGAGGCTGCATGCACGGCGCTTGAGCGCTACGCACTGCTGGTCGAGGCTGCGGTGCGCGTCTCGCGCCTGGAGCAGGAGGTGCGCGCGCTGCGCATGGCGAGCCACGGCATGCTCCCGCATGCCGAGCCGGGCGAGGGCGGCGAGATTCTCGGCCACAGCGCCGGGTTGCAGCGCCTGCTGAACGAACTTGACGTGGTGGCGGAGTCCGACCTTCCGGTGTTGCTGATGGGCGAGACCGGGGTGGGCAAGGAACTGTTCGCCCGGCGCCTGCATCAGCGTTCGCCACGGCGCGAGCAGCCGCTGGTGCAGGTCAACTGTGCGGCCCTGCCGGAGACCCTGGCCGAGAGTGAGCTGTTCGGCCACGTGAAAGGGGCCTTCTCGGGCGCCACGGCGGATCGTGCGGGCCGCTTCGAGGCCGCTGACGGTGGCACCCTGTTCCTCGACGAGGTGGGCGAGTTGCCGCTGCCGATCCAGGCCAAGCTGCTGCGTGCGCTGCAGAACGGCGAGGTGCAGCGCCTGGGCGAGGATACCCCGCGCCGGGTCGATGTGCGCATCATCGCCGCCACCAACCGCCGGCTGGCCGACGGCGTGCGCGAAGGCCACTTTCGTGCCGATCTCTATCACCGGTTGTCGGTCTATCCGGTGGCGATCCCACCGCTGCGCGAGCGCGACAGCGACGTGCTGGTACTGGCCGGTCACTTTCTCGAGATCAACCGTGCCCGGCTCGGCGTGCGCAGCCTGCGCCTGGCGCCGGCGGCCGAGGCGGCGCTGCTGGCCTACGCCTGGCCGGGCAACGTGCGCGAACTCGAGCACGTCATCAGCCGAGCGGCGATCAAGGCGTTGGGCCACGGTGCCCGACGCGACGACATCGTCACCCTGGAACCGGAGTGGCTCGACCTGTCTCATGGCAAAACGTTAAAGGGCGAAGCGTTGAAAGCCGGTCGCGACGAATCCGCTGTCCCTGGTGTGGCGTCGAGCACCGACGAGCCGCTGCGCAGCCAGGTCGAATCCGCGCAGCGGCAGGCGATTCGCCAAGCCCTGGCGGCGAGCGGCGACAACTGGGCGAATGCCGCCCGCCGGCTTGCCGTGGACCCCAGCAACCTGCACAAGCTGGCACGTCGCTTGGGGATCAAGTAGTTATCGGATTGCAAGCGTTAGCGTTAAAAATAAAACCCAGATATGGTGCTTGATCCCCTGGACTTGGCTATATATGGTAGCCAAGTCCCCGGTTGGGGGCAGAGGCAAGCGCTTGACGCATGTCAGTGCAGGCAGCCCGCGTCGCGCTTAGGATGGACGGTTTCATCGGCCGTTGTGGCCAGCGATATCCACCGTTCGCTCCGTGGGAGAGCACATCATGTTCATGTTGCCCTTGTCGTCCCTGCCGCGCCCTCCGGCCCCGACTCGACTGATTCGTGCCATCGATCCCCGCGTGCCGCTCGCGGTGAAGCGTCAACTGATCGAGCCGCTGCTCAACCGTACCTTTGCCGAGCCTCTGGCAGAGGGCGAGTTCGATGTGCTCGAAGGGCGGCGCATCTCGCTACACATCGAGGACCTGGGCGTGGTGCTGACGCTGACCCTCGATGCGGAGCGCTTCCGGCTCAGCCCGGAGACGGGAGAGGCCACCATTCGCGGCGGCTGGCGCGAGTTCCTGTGCCTGGCGACCCGGCGCGAGGATCCCGACGCGCTGTTCTTCCAGCGCCGGCTGGTGATCGAGGGCGATACCGAGCTTGGCCTGATGGTCAAGAACCTGCTCGACAGCCGCGAGGAGGGCCTGGCCCAGGGGCGGCTCGGGGAATGGCTGGCACGCTTCGAGCGCATGGCGCGCCAGGAACGTTGAACGATTTGAACTTTTGACCCTGACTGGAGATCCCTGCATGAGTACTTCCACCAAGGCCGTCAAGACATCCCACGAGGTGCCTATGCAAGCGCCCTCACGCGATATCTGGGACTCCAAGTATCGCCTCAAGGATCGTCATGGCCGGCCCGTCGACAAGGACGTGGCGGCGACCTGGGATCGCGTTGCGCGTGCCCTGGCCGCGGTGGAAGGCGACAGGGCCGAGGAGTGGCTGCCCAAGTTCCGCTGGGCGCTGGAGAACGGCGCCATTCCCGCCGGACGCATCATGTCCAACGCCGGCGCCGAGGACTACAAGCCGGCGGTGAGCCTGATCAATTGCACCGTCTCGCGCACCATCCGCGACTCCATGCACGAGATCCTCTCCTCGGTAGTGGATGCCGGCATGACCCTCAAGGCGGGCTGCGGCATCGGCTACGAGTTCTCCACCCTGCGTCACAAGGGCGCCTTCGTGTTCGGCGCCGGCGCCGGCACCAACGGCCCGCTGGCGTTCATGGATATCTACGACAAGATGTGCTTCACGGTGGCCTCGGCGGGCGGTCGCCGAGGCGCCCAGATGGGCACCTTCGACGTCGGCCATCCCGACGTGCGTAGCTTCATCGAGGCCAAGCGTGAAGCCGGCCGGCTGCGTCAGTTCAACCTCTCGCTGCTGATCACCGATGAGTTCATGGAAGCGGTGAAGAACGACGCCGATTGGCCGCTGGCCTTCCCGCTGCATGCCGGCGAGAAAGAAGACGTCAAGCCCGAGGACCTGATCTACCGCGACTGGCCGGTGATCGAGGAGGGCTACACCGTCGACGCCGAGGGTCGCGTGGCCTGTCGTATCGTCGAGGTGATCAAGGCCCGCGAGTTGTGGGACACCATCATGCGCTCCACCTACGACTTCGCCGAGCCGGGCTTCATCCTGATCGACCAGGTCAACCGCATGAACAACAATTGGTTCTGCGAGGAGATCCGCGCCACCAACCCCTGCGGCGAACAGCCCCTGCCGCCGGAAGGCGCCTGCCTGCTCGGTTCGGTCAACCTGACCCGCTTCGTCATCGACCCCTTCGGCAAGAAGCCGCGCTTCGACTGGGAGCGCTATCGCCAGGTAGTGGCGATCTTCACCCGCATGCTCGACAACGTGGTCGAGATCAGCGGCCTGCCGCTGGAGGGCCAGCGCCGCGAGATCGAGGCCAAGCGCCGTCACGGCATGGGCTTTCTCGGCCTGGGCTCGACCCTGACCATGCTCAAGATCCCCTACGGCTCGGCCGAGTCGCTCGCCTTCACCGAGGAAGTGAGCCGCAACCTGGCCATCGAGGGCTGGAAGCAGGCGCTGGAACTCTCCCGCGAGAAGGGCATGGCGCCGATACTGGCCGAGGACTTCGAGATCACGCCGAAGATGATGCGCGAGCGCCCGGAGTTGGCGAAGGACGGCTACGAGATCGGCGACAAGGTGCCCGGGCGCATCCTGCACGCGCGCTACAGCCGCTACATGCAGAAGGTCGCCGAGGTGGAGCCGGAGCTGGTCGCGGCACTCGCCGAGCATGGCGCGCGCTTCACCCACCACAGTTCCATCGCACCGACCGGCACCATCTCGCTGTCGCTGGGCAACAATGCCTCCAACGGCATCGAGCCGTCCTTCTCGCACCGCTACTTCCGCAACGTGATCCAGTCGGGCAAGAAGACCAAGGAGCAGGTCGAAGTAGTCTCCTTCGAGCTTGCCGCCTATCGGCACTTCATCGCCAGCGATGCGGTGGAGAGCGACCTGCCCGACTACTTCATCACCGCCGACGCGGTCACCCCGCAGCAGCACGTGGCGGTGCAGGCAGCGGCCCAGGCCTGGGTAGACTCGGCCATCTCCAAGACGGTCAATGTGCCCACCGAGTTCCCCTTCGAGCAGTTCAAGGACCTCTATCTGGACGCCTACGCGAGCAAGCTCAAGGGCTGCACCACCTTCCGCTTCAACCCGGAAGCGTTCCAGGGCGTGCTGGTACGCGAGGATGATCTCAAGAACACCACCTACGTGTTCGAGCTGGAGGACGGCGAGACACTGGAACTCAAGGGCGACGAGAAGGTGATCTACGACGGCGAGGAGCACAACGCGGCCAATCTCTATGACGCACTGAAAGAGGGTACCTATGGAAAGTGGTAACCGCTCGATCCGTTTCCGCGTCGTGAAGACAAGTATTGAAGGAGCCCGCTGATGGCCGTCGAAATCAAGTCCAAGATCGTTTCCTACAGCGTCAAGAAGGCGGTGGAAGCGCCACCGCTGGCCGACGAGAATCCGCTCACGGTACGCATACCCTCGCGCCCCGAGGGTACCCTCGAGGCTGTGTCCGAAAAGATCTCCTATGTCGGCGCCGAAGGCCGCAAGAAGGTCTACCTGCTGGTTTCCTTCATGCCGGTGGAGGGCGTGCTCGACGGCAAGCGCGTGGTGATCGAACGCCCGGTGGAGTTCTTCTTCCCCTCCGGCCAGCTCTCCAGCGAGCACCAGTGGATCACTGCCACCATGCGCAGCCTGTCGCTGGCCGCTCGCGGCGGCTACGTCACCCAGGCGGTGGCCGACTTGCGCAAGGTGGCCTGGGACAAGGGCCTGGTGCGCTGCGGCATGAACCGCTGGGGCAAGCCGATGTTCCACGACTCCGAGGTAGCGGCCATCGCCTGGTCGATCCAGCAGATCCTCTACCGCCGCGGTTTCCTCGATCAGGATGGCAACCAGGTGCCAGTGGAGGAGCTGGTGCGCCGCTATGCCCACCGCCTGACCCACGGCCACCCCTGGCAGCCACCGACACCGGAAGAGGAAGCGCAGGCCGAGCAGCAGGCCAAGGCGGCAGCCGCCGAAGAGAAAAGCGATGGCCCCACGGTGGTCGGTCACTGCCCGGAGTGTCGCGGCGAGCTGATCATGATGGATGGCTGCCCGACTTGCTATGCGGGTTGTGGCTGGTCCAAGTGTGGCTAGGCTTGGACGAAAACTGGCTGCGCTCGGCCATCAACACCACCCACCGAAGCCGGACTTGGTCCGGCTTCGCCGTGTCCGGGGTCAGGCGGCGACGATTCTCGGGCCGCCGTTCTCCGGCGATGGCGCCATGTCGCCGTCGGTGATCACCACGTCGAAGTCGTCGAGCTTGGCGAAGTAGGCGGGGCGGATCTGTCCGATCTTGCTCTCGTCGACTACCAGCAGGCGTTGTGCGGCGCAGGCAATGGCGGCCTGCTTGGGGGCGACCTCGTGGAAGTGAAAGCAGCTCACGCCGCGCTCGGCGTGCACCCCGGCGGCCGAGATGAAGGCACGATTGATGCCCAGGCGCTTGATCGCCGCACTCATGTCGTCGCTGCCGAAGGAGTGCGAGGTGGTGTGATAGAGGCCACCCAGCAGTACCAGGCGTACGCTGGGGACCAGGCTCACCGCATTGGCGACGTTGAGTGCATAGGTCACCACGGTGAGTTGGCTGCCCCTGGCGAGCATGCCTGCCAGGGGTAGCAGGGTGGTGCCGCAGTCGATGAATAGGGTATCCCCGTCTTCGATGAAGCGGGCGGCTTGTTCGCAGAGCCGTCGCTTGGCCAAGGCGTGGCTGTCCTGCTGCTGGTCGAGGTCATAGACCGGCGCGTAGTGATTGGCCATGACCAGGCGTCCACCGAGCAGCATCATGGCGCCGTCGCTTGCGGCTACGTCGCGGCGAATGGTCATCTCGGAGACGCCGCACATCTGGGCGGCCTCGCCGAGAGGAAGGGTGCCGCCACCGGCCAGTGCCTGCTGCAGACGGGCCAGGCGCATGGCGCTGCGGTCTTTCATTCACTGCTCTCCAATTTCACACTCCAGAACTTGGCTCGAAGATCGCTTTGGCTGGCCCTATGCTGAGCCAGGCAACGAGTATTTTCCACTCCCTACACTGTCCTGCCCCCAAGCCACTACGGTTGGCGTAGCAATTTTGCGCTTCGAATAGATGTTGGTTGGATAACGCAAAATGTTATAATTTTAACATCTCGTGCAGTTTTCCCTGCGCTGATATCACGACAACCAGATGCGGCGGGTCCTGGCACATCGCCGCCGGCACCAAAGGAAGAATTCCATGACCGCCATCATGAGCCTGGTCGGCATGGCGACGCTCATCGCCATCGCCCTTGTCTTCTCCTTCAACCGGCGCGACATTCGGCTGCGAACCGTAGGCGGCGCCTTCGCCATCCAGGCCGGCATCGGTGCCTTCGTGCTCTATGTGCCGTTCGGCCAGGCGGTGCTGCAGACCATCTCCGCCGGTGTCAGCCAGGTAGTGCTCTACGCCAACGACGGCATCGATTTCCTGTTCGGCGGCCTGGCCGATACCGGCAACATCGGCTTCGTCTTCGCCATCAAGGTGCTGCCGGTGATCATCTTCTTCTCCTCGCTGATCGCCGTGCTCTACTACCTCGGCATCATGCAGTGGGTGATCCGCATCCTCGGCGGGGCGCTGCAGAAGGCATTGGGCACCTCGCGCACCGAATCGCTCTCGGCCACCGCCAACATCTTCGTCGGACAGACCGAGGCGCCGCTGGTGGTACGTCCCTTCATCGCGCGCATGACCCCTTCGCAGCTGTTCGCGGTGATGTGCGGTGGGCTGGCTTCGGTGGCGGGCTCGGTGTTGGCCGGCTACGCGGCGCTGGGTATCCCCATGGAGTACCTGGTTGCGGCGTCGTTCATGGCCGCTCCCGGCGGGCTGCTGTTCGCCAAGCTGATCATGCCCGAGACCCACGAGCCGGTGGACGACACCGAAGAGGCCAACCAGGTCATCGAGGAGGAGGACAAGCCGGTCAACGTGCTCGATGCGGCGGCGACCGGTGCCACTTCGGGGCTGCGCCTGGCGGCCAACGTCGGCGCCATGCTGCTCGCCTTCATCGGCCTGATCGCCTTGATCAACGGCATGCTCGGCGGCGTAGGCGGCTGGATCGGCGTCGAGCAACTGAGCCTGGAGCTGATCCTCGGCTGGCTGTTCGCGCCGCT
Organism: Billgrantia zhangzhouensis; assembly: GCF_021404465.1. GTDB lineage: Bacteria > Pseudomonadota > Gammaproteobacteria > Pseudomonadales > Halomonadaceae > Halomonas > Halomonas zhangzhouensis. Next base: position 40,384 of record NZ_JABFTT010000014.1, read on the forward strand.
TGCCTTCGTGCTCGGCGTGCCCTGGGCGGAGGCCACCCTGGCCGGTTCCTTCATCGGCCAGAAGCTGGTGGTCAACGAGTTCGTCGCCTACATCAACCTGGCACCCTACATCGATGGCGACGCGATGGTGGCCAATACCGGCCAGGCCATGAGTGGCCACACCATCGCCATTCTCTCCTTTGCCCTGTGCGGCTTCGCCAACCTCTCGTCGATCGCCATCCTGCTCGGCGGCCTGGGCAGCATCGCCCCCAGTCGACGCCACGACATTGCCCGCTTCGGGGTGAAGGCGGTGCTGGCGGGCACGCTCTCGAACCTGATGTCGGCGGCCATCGCCGGCTTCTTCCTCGCCCTGGGGGGCGTGATCTGATGGCCTCGATTTCTCTCCGTTCTCTACAGGTGACGTCATGACCGAACTGCAGCAGGCCGCGCGCCAGGCCTTGGCGCTGATGGACCTCACCAGCCTCAACGACGACGACAGCGACGCCGTCATTCGTGAACTGTGCCGCAAGGCCAATACACCCTCGGGCCACCCGGCGGCGGTGTGCGTCTATCCTGGCTTCGTGCCGACTGCGCGCCAGGCGCTGGCCGAGCAGGGCCTGGCCGGCAAGGTGAAGGTGGCCACGGTGACCAACTTCCCCCACGGCGAGGCGGACATCGAGCGCGCCGCAGAGGAGACCCGGGCGGCCATTGCCGCCGGCGCCGACGAGGTCGACGTGGTCTTCCCCTATCGCGCGCTGATGGCGGGCGACGCCGAGGTCGGCCGTGAGCTGGTCGAGGCGTGCAAGCGTGAGTGCGGCGACGCCGTGCTCAAGGTGATCCTGGAAACCGGCGAGCTCAAGGACGCCGGGCTGATCGACCGCGCCGGCATGCTGGCCATCGACGGCGGTGCCGACTTCCTCAAGACCTCCACCGGCAAGGTGGCGGTCAATGCCACCCTGAGCGCGGCCAAGATCCTGCTCACCGCGATCAAGTCGAGTGGCCGCGACGTGGGCTTCAAGGCCGCCGGCGGGGTACGCACCGCCGAGGATGCCGCCGCCTACCTGCAGCTTGCCGAGCGGGTGATGGGGGCTGAGTGGATCACCCCGGCACACTTCCGCTTCGGCGCCTCGGGGCTACTCGGCAGCCTGCTCGACACCCTGGGCGTCGAGCGAGACCAGGGCCCGATGGGAGGCTACTGATGGCTTTCCGTGCGCTTCCCCAGGAGCTGATTCGCGCCAAGCGCGACGGTCAGGCGCTCTCGCCCGGGGAGATAGGCGAGCTGGTAGCGGGCATCGCCGACGGCAGCCTCTCCGATGCCCAGGTCGGTGCGCTGGCCATGGCGATCTATCTCAATGGCATGAATGCCGCCGAGACGGTGGCACTGACCGAGGCGGTGCGCGATTCCGGTGAGGTGTTGGCGTGGCGCGGCTTGGGCCCGGGGCTCGATCTGCCGGGGCCGGTGCTCGACAAGCACTCCACCGGTGGCGTGGGCGACCTCGTTTCGCTGGTGCTGGGGCCGTGGATCGCCGCCTGCGGTGGCTACGTGCCGATGGTTTCCGGCCGCGGCCTGGGCCACACCGGCGGCACCCTGGACAAGCTAGAGGCGATTCCCGGCTACGACATCGCCCCCTCGCGGGAGCGTTTCCGCAAGCTGGTGCGCGAGGCGGGCGTGGCCATCGTCGGCCAAACCGCCGAGCTGGCGCCGGCCGACCGGCGGCTCTACGCCATTCGCGACGTCACCGCCACGGTGGAGTCGCTGCCGCTGATCGTCAGCTCGATCCTGGGCAAGAAGCTCGCCTGCGGCCTCGACGCCCTGGTGATGGACGTCAAGAGCGGCAGCGGCGCCTTTATGCCCACGCCCGAGAAATCGCGGGAACTGGCGGCGACCATCGCCGAGGCGGCCAGCCGCGCCGGTACGCCGACCACCGCGCTGCTCACCGACATGAGCCAGCCGTTGGCGCCCTGCGCCGGCAACGCCGTCGAGGTGCGCGAGGCGATTGCGTTGCTCGCCGGAGATAAGAGGGACGGGCGTCTGCTAGAGGTAACCCGCACGCTTGCCGCCGAGCTGCTGCTGGCCGGCAGGCTGGCCAGCGACCATGAAGGCGCCCTGGCCCTGCTCGACGAGCGGCTCGCCTCGGGGGCTGCCGCCGAGCGTTTCGCCCGTATGGTGGCGGGCCTGGGCGGCCCCGCCGACTTGCTCGAGCGCCACGACCGTTACCTGCCCCGTGCGCCCATCGTGCGCCCTGTGCATGCCGAGCGCAGCGGCCGGGTCACGCGCATGGACACTCGCGCCGTGGGGCTTGCCGTGGTGGAGCTGGGCGGTGGACGCCGTGTGCCGAGCGATGTCATCGACCATGCCGTCGGCCTGACCAGTATCGCCGCCCTCGGCGAGCCTGTCGACGGCGAGCGCCCGCTGGCCTGGGTGCATGCGGCAAGCGAGGCCGATGCCGAGCGCGCCGCCAGCCAGCTGCGTGCCGCCATCGAAGTGAACGACGTCGCGACCGGCGACGTCACACTGCCTACACTCATTCAAGACGTGATTCGTCGGGAGGCGCCATGACTCGCGCCATCGTGCTGGTACTCGACTCCTTCGGCATCGGCGGGGCGCCGGATGCGGTGGACTTCGGCGACGCGGGGGCCGATACCCTGGGCCATATCGCCGCCGCCTGCGCCCGCGGACAGTGCGACAACGCGATACGCCAGGGACCGCTGGCGCTACCCAACCTGGGCCGGCTGGGGCTGTTCCACGCCCACCGCGAGAGTACCGGCGCCTGGACCGAGGGTGTCGAGGTGCCGGCCGAGGTGATCGGCGCCTACGGTCACGCCCGGGAGATCTCCTCGGGCAAGGACACCCCCTCGGGCCATTGGGAGATCGCTGGCGTGCCGGTGCGCTTCGACTGGGGCTATTTCTTCGACCTGGAAGACAGTTTCCCACCGGAGCTGCTCCAGGCACTCGAGCGCGAAGCCGGTTTGCCTGGCGTGCTGGGCAACTGCCACGCCTCGGGCACCGAGATCATCGCCCGCCTCGGCGAGGAGCACATGGCCAGCGGCAAGCCCATCGTCTACACCTCGGGCGACTCGGTGTTCCAGATTGCCGCCCACGAGGAGACCTTCGGCCTCGAGCGGCTCTACGCCCTATGCGAGACCGCCCGGCGATTGCTCGAGCCCTACAACATCGGCCGGGTGATTGCGCGACCCTTCGTCGGTGCAAGTGCGGCGGACTTCACCCGTACCGCCAACCGCCGCGACTACAGCGTCGAGCCGCCCGCACCCACGGTGCTGCAGAAGCTCGAGAGCGACGGCGGCGAAGTGATCGCCATCGGCAAGATCGCCGATATCTACGCCCACTGCGGCGTGACACGCACGATCAAGGCCAGCGGCCACGACGCGCTGATGGACGCCACCCTGGCTGCCCTGGAGGAGACCGGCGAGCGCTCGCTGGTGATGACCAACTTCGTCGACTTCGACACCCTCTACGGCCACCGGCGCGACGTGACCGGCTATGCCGCCGCGCTGGAGGCCTTCGATGCGCGGCTGTCCGAGCTGCTGGCCAAACTGCGCGACGACGACCTGCTGGTGATCACCGCTGACCACGGCTGCGACCCCACCTGGCACGGTAGCGATCATACCCGCGAACGGGTGCCGGTGCTGGCGCTGGGCGCGGGCCTTGCATCCGGCTCGTTGGGCGCACGCGACACCTTCGCCGACATCGGCCAGAGCCTGGCGTCGCACTTGGGCCTTTCGCCCATGGACGACGGCACGAGCTTTCTCCCCAAGCCGCCTCATACTGACCCTCTCGCTGCATAGGAGCCTCGACATGGCGACTCCCCACATCCAGGGCGAACGCGGCATCTTCGCCGACACCGTGCTGATGCCCGGCGACCCGCTGCGTGCCAAGTACATCGCCGAGACCTTCCTCGAGGATGCGCGTGAGGTGAACAACGTGCGCAACATGCTCGGCTTCACCGGCAGTTACCGCGGCCGCGAGATCTCGGTGATGGGCCATGGCATGGGCATTCCTTCGGTCTCTATCTATGCCAAGGAACTGATCACCGACTATGGCGTGAAGCGGCTGATCCGGGTTGGCTCCTGCGGCGCGGTGCGCGACGACGTGGCAGTGCGCGACGTGGTGATCGGCCTTGGCGCGAGCACCGACTCGGCGGTCAATCGCACCCGCTTCATGGGCCACGACTTCGCCGCCATCGCCGACTTCTCGCTGACCCGCCACGCAGTGGATGCCGCCGCGGCCCAGGGCGTGTCGGTGAAGGTGGGCAACCTGTTCTCGGCGGATCTGTTCTACAACCCCCAGGGCGAGCTGTTCGAACTGATGAAGCGCTATGGCATCGTCGGCGTGGAAATGGAGGCGGCGGGGCTCTATGGCGTGGCGGCGGAGTTCGGCGGCCGGGCGATGACCATCTGTACCGTCTCCGACCACATCCTCAAGGGCGAGTCGCTGCCCAGCGAGGCCCGCGAGCGCAGCTTCAACGAGATGGTCGAGGTGGCCCTCGATGCGGTGCTGCGCGACGACGCGGCGGGGGCGGCATGAGCGCTGGCATGAGAGACACCGTCGACCCGGTCATCGTCGGCGCATTGATCGCGGTCCGCGGTAACGCGTACGCACCGTACTCGCAACATCCGGTGGGCGCGCTGGTGGAAAGCGAGAGCGGCGCGCACTACGTCGGCGCCAACGTCGAGGTGGCACACTACAAGGGGCTGTGCGCCGAGGCCTCGGCCATCGCCGCCATGATCAGCGCTGGCGAGCGACGTCTGCGTCACGTCTACGTGATCGGTCCCGGTGAGCACCTATGCTCGCCCTGCGGCGACTGTCGCCAGCGCATCCGTGAATTCGCTGACGCCGAGACCCTCATTCACGTGGTCGACGCCGAGGGCAGGCTGCTCAAGCGCTACACCATGGAGCAACTTCTGCCCGATGCGTTTGGGCCGGAGAATCTGGGGCTTTGAAGGCTAATCCCGCAGCTCGATGCGCTCGAAGTGCGGCCCCAAGCGCCTGACCAGCCCGGCGAGCACCGCCCGCGGCGGGGCATTCTCCACCGGCTGGCAGTAGGCCGGGTCGAGGCATTGACGGGTGCGGGCCACCTGGATGGCGTAGCGGCGCACGCCGCAGTCGGCCAGGGTCAGCGCCAGGCGTTCCACCTCGGCCAATGAGAAGTCGCGCCAATGCACGGTGGTGCGGCATTCGAAATCGATGCCGCCGTCGAGCAGCGCCGTCAGGCTCTGGCTGTTGCGCTGCCAGATGCCGGGGCGTCCGCAGATGCGGTCGAAGTCGCCTCCGCGTCCCTTCACGTCGAGCCCCACCCAGTCGAGCCACGGCAGTAGCCGCGAGAGCCGTGCCGGGTAGGGGCCGGCGGTATGCAAGCCGACCTTGAAGCCCATCGCCTTCACCTCGCGTACCGCCGCCGGCAGGGCGTTGTGCAGGGTCGGCTCGCCGCCGCTGAACACCACCGCCTCGAGCAGCCCCCGGCGGTTCTCCAGGAACTCCCGTACCGCCTGCCATTCGCTCTCGTCGCCGCGGCGCGGCGGCATCATGTGGCCGTTGTGGCAGTAGCCGCAGCGCAGCGGGCAGCCCTGCAGGAACACCACGCAGGCCAGGTGATCCGGATAGTCCAGGGTGGTCATCTGGGTCAGGCCGGCAATGGGCAGGCGGATGCCGTCGAGAGGCGCGAGGGCGGGCGGGTCGAGGTCAGTGGCGATCATGAGGGGCTCCTCGGCTTGGGGTGTGAATGCCGGGCACGGGGCCCGGCAGGTCAGGCAGTCAGGGCGTCAGGTCGGCGGCCCGCTCGGTGAAATGCCGGCGCTCGCGATGCTCGGCGCGCTTGCCGACGTTGAACTGGCTGACCGGGCGGTGGTAGCCCATCACGCGGGTCCATACTTCGCAGCGCTGGCGTTGTTCGGTGGGCAGGGTATCGACGTTCGTCATGGTTTGGCTCCTTGCAGTGGTTGGGGTTGCAGCGGTTGAGAAAACGCTCAGGCCGGTACGGCCGCGGCGCGTCTTGCCAGCAGTGCTTCGTCGCACTTCGGGCAGAATTCGTGTTCGCCGGCCAAGTAGCCGTGCACCGGGCAGATCGAGAAGGTCGGCGTCACGGTGATGTAGGGCAGGCGGAAGCGCGACAGCGCGGTGTGCACGAGCTTGCGACAAGCGGTGGCGCTGGAGAGCCGCTCACGCATGTAGAGGTGCAGCACGGTGCCGCCGGTGTAGCGGGTCTGCAGCGGGTCCTGGTGGATCAGCGCCTCGAAGGGGTCGTCGGTGTGCCCCACCGGCAGCTGGCTCGAGTTGGTGTAGTAGGGCGCCTCCGGCGTGCCCGCCTGCAAAATGCCCGGGAAGCGCTCGGCGTCGGCGCGGGCGAAGCGATAGGTGGTGCCCTCCGCCGGGGTCGCCTCCAGGTTGTAGAGATGGCCAGTCTCGGCCTGGAACTCCTGCATCCTGGCGCGCACGTGGTCGAGCACCTCCAGGGCGAGCTGGCGCCCCTCGGGGGCGGTGATGTCGTAGCGGTCGTCGGAGAAGTTGCGCACCATCTCGTTGAGCCCGTTCACGCCCAGCGTCGAGAAGTGATTGCGCAGGGTGCCCAGATAGCGCTGGGTAAAGGGGTAGAGCCCTTCATCCATCCACTGCTGGATGCGCTCGCGCTTGAGCTCCAGGCTGTCGCGGCCCAGTGCCAGCAAGCGGTCGAGCTCGCGAAGCAGCCCCGCCCGGTCGCCGGCGAAGCGGTAGCCCAGCCGCGCGCAGTTGAGCGTCACCACGCCCAGCGAGCCGGTCTGCTCGGCGCTGCCGAACAGGCCGTTGCCACGCTTGAGCAGCTCGGAGAGGTCGAGCTGCAGGCGGCAGCACATGGAGCGCACCATGTGCGGCTCCAGGTCGGAGTTGAGAAAGTTCTGGAAGTAGGGCAGGCCGTACTTGGCGGTCAGCGCGAACAGCCGCTCGGCGTTGTCGCTCTCCCAGTCGAAATCCGGGGTGATGTTGTAGGTGGGGATGGGGAAGGTGAACACCCGGCCCTGGCGGTCACCGGCTTCCATCACTTCCAGGTAGGCGCGGTTGAGCAGGTCCATCTCCGCCTGCAGCTCGCCGTAGGTGAAGGGCTGCTCCTCGCCGCCGACGATAGGCACCTGGTCGCGCAGGTCCGCCGGGCACACCCAGTCGAAGGTGAGATTGGTGAAGGGCGTCTGGCTGCCCCAGCGCGACGGCACGTTGAGGTTGTAGATGAACTCCTGGATAGCCTGCCTCACCGCGGCAAAGTCGAGGCCGTCCTTGCGCACGTAGGGCGCGAGATAGGTATCGAAGGAACTGAAGGCCTGGGCGCCGGCCCACTCGTTCTGCAGTGTGCCGAGGAAGTTGACCATCTGCCCCAGGGCGCTGGAGAGGTGGCGCGGCGGGCCGCTCTCGGCGCGCCCGGGCACGCCGTTGAAGCCCTCGATCAAGAGCTGGCGCAGCGACCAGCCGGCGCAGTAGCCGCACAGCATGTCGAGATCGTGAATGTGCAGGTCGCCCTCGCGATGGGCGGCGCCGACCTCGGCCGGGTAGACCTCGTCGAGCCAGTAGTTGGCGATCAGCTTGCCCGAGACGTTGAGGATCAGCCCACCCAGGGAGTAGCCCTGGTTGGCGTTGGCGTGCACGCGCCAGTCGGCACGTTCGAGGTATTCATTGACGGTCGAGGCGACGTCGATGCGGCGCGGACTGGCCTGGCTTGTGGGGGCGTTCACCGTAATCTCCCTATATGTGCTGCCTTTCGATGTGTCGATACACAACATATGGTGTGTGAAGGCTAGTGCCTTCGGCAGCGAGAGAACATGACCCAGGTCAGAAAAAGGCCAGTTGGAACCTCGGGGAACGACGAACCCCGCCGGTCGGCGGGGTTCGAATACAGGCGCAAAAGCGCTCATTCGGCGGTTAGACGTGCAGCCGGGTATTGTCCATACCCGGGCGGCCGTGCCAGTAGCCGTCACAGACCTCGGCTTCGACCAGGGCTAGCGGGTCGGCGGCGGGCAGCTTGCCATGGCGAGCGGCGTCGAAGGCAGCGACTACCTCGGCCATGCCTTCGGCCCTCGGGCTCAGGCGCGCCACCGCCACGCCCATTGCGGCCATGTCGCTGATCTCGTGGCGCAGGTCCTGGCAGGCGCCGGAGAGGGTCTGGATGCCATTGAGAGTGAACACTTCCTTGGACGCCTCTTGAGTGCGCAGTGCCAGACCTTCGGGGTATTTCTGGCACACGAACATACAGCGGTCCTTGGGCTTCTGGTGGCGCCGGGCCGTGAAGCAGCGCGATGACCAGGCCAGCGGCAGGTGGCCGTAGGCGAATACCTCGCAGGGCTGCTCGAGTCCCTCGGCTGTGCAATCGGCGAGCAGGCGGGCGAGATCGTCGCGGGACATCTCCACCGGCGCCTGCCAGCGCTGCATGCCGGCCCGGGCCATCACGCCGATGGCGGCGGGGTTGTAGAGGTTCAGCGCCGCCCCGGCGACGAAGGGCAGGCCGGCGGCGGCCAGGCGCTGCAATGCGCTCTGGTCGTTGGCCTCGACGGTGAACTCGCCGTTGTCGCACAGCTTGCGCAGGTCGCGCAGGTCGGCCTCGGACTCGATCAGGGTCTGGCTCGCCAACACCACTTGCTTGCCGCTCTGGGCCAGCTCGCGACCGATGCCGAGCCAGTCGTCGAGCTTCATGTCGCGACGACGCGAGCAGACGGATTCGCCCAGGGTGATGATCTCCACCGGCCAGTCGGCGGCCTCGCGGTAGAAGTCGGCGTAGCGCTCGCGGGTCCAGTAGAACAGCACCGGGCCCAGGGCGAGCTGCAGGGAATCGGATGACATGAAACCTCCTATTTCCAGCGGCGTTCGTAGGCGCCCAGGGTGGTGGTGGCGCCTTCGGAGACCTCACCGAGGCCGGCCATCCAGGCGGGGTCGGGGTGGAAGCGCTCGGGTGCGCGTTCCAGGCGATCCAGCGCCTGGCGCCAGATGCCGGCCACCTTCGACACGTAGGCGGGGCTGCGCTGGCGGCCCTCGATCTTCACCGCGCTGATTCCCAGCTCACGCAGCTCCGGCAGCAGCTCCAGGGTGTTGAGGCTGGTGGGCTCCTCGATGGCGTGATAGGTCTCGCCAGCGACTTCGAAACGCCCCTTGCACAGGGTCGGGTAGCCGGCACGCTCGCCATCGCCATAGCGGTCGATCAGCACGCCGTTAAGGCGTGACTCCAGCCCCCGCGGTGTCTCCTCCCAGCGCACGTGGGCCGCCGGCGAGCAGACGCCGCGTGTGTTGGGCGATTCGCCGGTGAGATACGACGACAGGTAGCAGCGCCCCTCGGCCATGATGCACAGGCTGCCGAAGGCGAACACCTCGAGCTCCACCGGGCTCTGCTTGGCCAGGTCGCGCACCTGGGTAATGGAGAGCACCCGTGGCAGCACGGCGCGCTTGATGCCGAACTGGTCGTGGTAGAAGCGCAAGGCCTCATGGCTGGTGGCCGAACCTTGCACCGAAAGGTGGCGGGCGAGATCGGGGTAGCGCCGGGCGGCGTAGTCGAGCAGGCCCATATCGGCCATGATCAGGGCGTCGACGCCGAGCCCGGCGGCCTGGTCCACGGCGCGGGTCCACTGGGTCCAGCCGTCGGGCTGTGGATAGGTGTTGATGGCGCAGAACACTTTCTTGCCGCGGGCATGGGCGTAGTCGATGCCTTCGCGGGCGCGTTTGTCGGTGAAATTGAGGCCGGCGAACTGCCGGGCGTTGGTGGCGTTCTGGAAGCCGAAGTAGACGGCATCGGCGCCTTCATCCACCGCCCGCTTCAGGGCCGGCAGGTTGCCGGCCGGGCAGACGAGCTCCATGTCGCTCTCCTCGCAGTCTGGGTAAACCCGACCATGCTAGTCGACTACGCGGAAAGGACTTTTGATGAGGGTCATGCGGAAGTGGGTTTGCTTACAAAGCCCAGACCAGGGCCAATAGTACCCCCCAGGCCATCAGCCCGAAGGCCATCACCGCATAGGTGGCAGACATCGCCATGACGTCGTGTTCCTCGCGCTCGCATAGCGCCTGCAGGCCGTGGTAGATCAGCCCGCATGACACCGCCATCGCCAGCAGCACACCGCCGACGATGAAGATCATGTCGGGAACGAACAGCGTCAACGAGGAGAACCACAGCGGCAGCGGGGCCAGGGCCGCCAGCAGATAGGCGTCGCCATGGCTGAGTCGCAGGCGGTGGGCATTCGCCACGCCATGGATCAGCCAGCCCATGATCAGGAAGGTGAGCAGCTCGGCGGTGAACAGTGCCGGGGCGATGATGGCCCAGGGGCGTTCGGCCAGACCGGTGAGCAGGGTATCGCCGTGCTGATGGATGGCGTAGTGCAGCATGACCGGCGGCAGCAGCGACAGCGGCAGTACGACGCGAAGGATCAATGCGTTGAGGGAAGGGCGCTCGCGGCGCAGCTGCTGCCAGCCGCCTCGCGAGAAAGGGAGTCGAAGAAGGCTCGAAAGGTTCATGAAATGCTCACGGTCAATTTTTTTATATCACAGCATGATATTTTCTAGCCTTGGAGCCATAACCTGTCAAGGAGCACGATGATGCGGAAGTACGCCGGCCGGGAGACAGATGCCGAAGCGTTGACCAAGCGGGATTTCGAACGCCTCTCTCACTTCCGTTATCGGTTGCGTTGCTTTCTGCGTGAGAGCGAGGAAATTTGCCGCCGACATGGATTGACGTCACTCCAGTACCAGTTGTTGCTGCATCTGAAGGGGTTCGAGGAACGTGAGTGGGCCACGGTGGGCGAACTTGCCGAGCGCCTGCAAGCCAAGCATCACGGAACCGTGATGCTAGTCGATCGCTGCGAGCAGCTGGCCCTGGTGGAGCGTCGATCGGGGCGGATCGATCGTCGGCATAGCGAAGTGCACCTGCTACCCAAGGGAGCGCAGCTCGCGGAGCGGGTGGCGAAGGAGCATCAGCCGGAACTGCGCCATCTGCAGGAAGAGTTCACCTTGCCGGGCTGGCCCGAGTTGCCTCATTCATAGTGCCGAGCGGAGGAGACATCATGACCGACCTTTTCGCCCCTGATTCGCATGACTGGGACCCACGAGCCGATTCGGTGCAACGCGACCAGATGGCTGCTTATGATGAGATGCGTCGCCGTTGCCCTGTGGCCTACAGCGACTACCTGCAGTGGTCGCTATTTCGCCATGAAGACGTGATGCGGGTACTCACGGATCACGAGACTTTCAGCAATGCCGCCAGTCGTCATCTCTCCGTGCCCAACGCCATGGATCCGCCGGAACATACGCGATTTCGACGGCTGGTCGAACCGTATTTCAGTCCCGAAGCGATGGCATTGTTCGAGCCACAGTGTCGAGAGATCGCCGAGAGCATGGTGGCGCGGCTGCCGCAAACGGGCGAGGTCGAGGCAATGGCTGAACTGGGCCAGAGCTTTGCTCTCGAGATTCAGTGCGCTTTCATGGGTTGGCCATCGAGTTTACACGAGCCCCTGCGCGACTGGATTCGGCAACAGCATAACGCCACCTTGGCGGGAGACCGGGAGCGCCTGGGAAAATTGGCACTGGAGTTCGACGGTGTGATTCGGGAACTGCTCGATACCCGACGGACCGCGGGAGCGGCCGCCCCTGACGATGTGACGACTCGCTTGCTGCGTGAAATCGTAGAGGACCGGCCACTACGGGACGAGGAGATTGTCAGCATCATCCGGAACTGGACGGTAGGGGAACTGGGGACGATAGCGGCCAGTGTGGGAATTCTGGTGCGCTACCTGGCCGAGCATCCCAATCTACAGGCAAGGCTACGCGGCGAGCCGGAGCTGCTGCCGGCTGCCATCGACGAGATCCTGAGGCTCGATGCGCCGTTAATGTCCAATCGCAGGGTTACGACGAAACCCGTGATGATCGGGGGGCGGCGCCTGGAGGCGGGGGAGAAGCTCACGCTTCTGTGGGGGGCAGCCAACCGCGACGAGGCCGTATTCGGCGATCCGGATGAGTTCCGGCTGGATCGGGATGCGGAGACCAACCTGCTTTATGGCGCCGGTATCCATGTCTGTCCCGGCGCGCCGCTGGCGCGCATGGAGCTGCGCCTGATCATGGAAGCACTGCTTGCCGATACCGTGCACTTGGCCCTGATACCGGATGAACCAGCCATTAGGGCTCGGTTTCCTGCCGGCGGCTACTCAAAGGTGCCGCTGCGGGTTACGCGCTGAGTCTACCGCCATTCGGCCTCGGTGGTTGGATGACAACGGCTGCCTATCATACGCCCTCTTTCGGCCCTGGCAATTGCCAGGGCTTGTCTCGATTGCATTAAAAACTTGCGGATTTTCGTAGCTCATCCCTCGTTGATGATGAGCGACTCCTCGTCGGCGATGAGGGATTCTCCATTGATGTATATCAACCAATTTTGATTGGTCGATGCGATGTTAGGCAGCCAATCAATATCCAAAAATGGGTAGGAGATCATCCTGTTTGATGTATGTCATGTTGGATTTATATCTGCTTTTTGGTGCGACAACATGTCCATTTAATCCGGCCTTTGTAGGAAGATAATCGCCAGTAATTCATCGAATTTGTGAGCATTACAGGCGGTTTTTATTAAAAGAGAAGAGCAAGCGGAGTCGCCGGAGAGCGAACCTTTCCTTCCTCCTGATGAGATCGGCAGACGCATCGCCGTATTTCAATGGCTGGCTTCATTGATTGTGGCTGTGGGCAGTCATCATGAATATTGGACAGGCATGAGGAATGACGAATGGACAATAGGCTGATTCGCACCGTACTGGCGGTAGCCGTAACGGCTGCGGCACTGGCGACCGGTCAGGCCGGCGCTCAAGATGAACACCCCAACGGCGCCAGAGGTACCGACCATGGTGCTGACACGGCGCTTGAGACAGGCTCAGCGAACAGAGTCACGGCTCCCGGTGCTCCCGACATGACGGAAGCGGAGTTTCAGCGCGCTACTGAACTCTACTTTCAACGCTGCGCCGGTTGCCACGGCGTGCTGCGCAAGGGAGCAACCGGCAAGCCGTTGACGCCGGAGATTACCCAGCAGCGCGGCGAAGCCTACCTCAGCACCTTCATCACCTACGGTTCGCCTGCCGGTATGCCAAACTGGGGGACCTCGGGAGAGTTGACCGAGGATGAGATCGACATCATGACCCGCTACATCATGCACGAGCCGCCGCAACCGCCCGAATATGGCAAAGCGGCCATGGAGGCGAGCCGGGTGGTGCACATTCCGCCCGAGGCGCGCCCCACCGAGCCGCAGAATGACCTCAATCTCGATAATCTATTCTCCGTTACCTTGCGCGATGCCGGGCAGATTGCGCTCATCGACGGCGACAGCAAGGAGATCGTCAAGCTGCTCGACACGGGTTATGCCGTGCACATCTCACGGATTTCCGCCTCGGGGCGTTACCTGCTGGTGATCGGACGTGACGGGGCGATCAATATGATTGACCTATGGATGGAAGAGCCCGAGACCGTGGCTGAGATCAAGATCGGCATGGAGGCTCGCTCCGTGGAGGTCTCGCGCTACCGGGGCTATGAGGACGAGTACGTCATCGCCGGCGCATACTGGCCGCCCCACTACGTGATTATGGATGGCCAGACACTGGAACCGCTCAAGATCGTTTCCACCCGCGGCATGACCGTCGATGAGTTGGAATATCATCCCGAGCCGCGTGTTGCCGCTATCGTCGCCTCGCAGAAGCACCCCGAGTTCATCGTTAACGTCAAGGAGACCGGCAAGGTGTTGCTGGTCAACTACGCGAACCTCAATGCCCTCGAGACCGTCGAAATCGACGCGGCACCCTATCTTCACGATGGTGGCTTCGATCGCTCGCTGCGCTATTTCATGACTGCCGCCAATGAGTCCAACAAGGTGGCGGTCATCGATACCGAGGAGCGCAAACTGGAAGCGCTGGTCGATGTGGGGCGCACCCCGCATCCGGGGCGCGGCGCCAACTTCGTTGATCCTGAGTTCGGCCCGGTATGGGCTACCAGTCACCTGGGCGACGACACCATCCAACTGATCGGTACCGACCCGGAAGCGCATCCACAGCAGGCTTGGCAAGTGGTGCGTAGCTTGCACGGCCAGGGCGGTGGTTCGCTGTTCATCAAGACCCACCCCGAGTCGAGTAACCTCTATGTGGATACGACGTTCAACCCCGACGAGAGCATCAGCCAGAGCGTGGCGGTATTCGATATCAATGATCTGGAGGCGGGGTTCGAGGTGTTGCCGATCGCCGATTGGGCCGATCTCGGTCAAGGACCCAAGCGCGTCGTGCAGCCCGAGTACAACCGGGCCGGCGATGAGGTGTGGTTCTCGGTCTGGAACGACATGAACGCCACCTCGGCACTGGTGGTGGTCGATGACGCCACCCGCAGTCTCAAGGCGGTGATCAAGGACGAACGGCTGGTGACGCCTACCGGCAAGTTCAACGTCTACAACTCCATGCATGAGGTCTACTGATCGTACGGCGAACGTGACAGGGCCCGGGTCGCATGACCTGGGGCCCTGGCGTGGTGGATGACGATCGGGGCACAACTATCGAGGGCGCTACAGCCCGATTTGGTGTGCCCGGTGGGTAAAGAAGATCCCACTCGGGGACTCTGCCGGCAGCCTGGCCAACTCCTCGAAGGTGCGGGTGTCGTAGACCACCACCTGGTTGCTGTCGCGGGCCGAGATCCAGATGTGCTCGCCGCGGGGGGTGAACTCCTTGTGCAGGATCGATTCGCCGGGTTCGAGGGTCTCGATCACCTCCAGGGTCTGGGTGTCGATCACCTGCACCTTGTCGTTGAGCGGGTGAGCGAAGGTGACCCATACCTGGCGTTCGTCGGGGCGGCTCATGACGAAGATCGGCTGTCCGTGAACCCCGATGCGATGGGTCAACGACCAGTCGGTGGTATCGGCCACCAGCACCTCGTTGCGTCCCACCGCGGGGAAGAAGGCCCGGTCGCCGGCCATGGCCCAGCCCTCGAGATGGGGCATCTTGTACACCGGCAAGCGCTCCTCGCCCTGGCCGTAGTCGGGCAGGATGCGCTGCACGCCGCTTTCCGGATGCCATAGGTCGAGCAGGGCCATGCCGTCCTCGCCGAACAGGCCGGCGATGTAGTAGCGGCCGTTGGGGGTGATCAGGGCATCGTAGGGCATGCTGCCCACGTCACGGAACTTGCTCAGCTCAGGCTCGTCCTGCGACATGTCTAGCGTCCAGATCTCGCCGGCCTCGAACAGGCTGAAGACGAACATGTTGCCCGGCACGTCCACCACCCCCACCACCTTGGCCTGGGCGCTGCTGCCATCGGATTTTTCGTAGGTGGCCGGTACGTCGATGACGAGTTCCATGGTCTCGGTATCGAACACCTTCACCCCGCCCGGTTCGTAGTTGCCCACCGCCACGAAGCGGCCGTCCTGGGAGATGGCGCCGCCGATGCTGTTGCCGCCCTGGATGATACGCCCGGCGATCTCGCCGGTGAGCAGGTCGAGCTTGGTCAGGCCGCCGTCGCGGCCGAAGACGAAGGCGTAGCGCGCATCGCGGGTGAACTTCACCGAGGCGTGGGAGAGATCGCCGAAGCCCTCGACGTGGCGCAGCACCTCGCGGCGGCTGGTGTCGACCAGCGCCACGCTGCCGCTGGCGCGCTCGATGACCACGCCGAGGTCGCCGGTACCTCGTAGCGCCCCGCCAGGTGCCTCGGCCAGGGCTTGTCCGATGAGCAGCAGGGCCAGAGCACTGGCGGCGACCAGGGGCTTGAAGGGGTAGGGCAGCGGCATCTCGGTCTCCTCGGGATCAGTCGGCCAGGGTTTCCAGGCGATTGTCGGTACGCAGGTGATCGGCGATCCAGCGTGCCTCGGCGTCGCTGAGCAGGGCTTTCCAGCCCGGCATGGCGCTGCCGGGAATGCCGTGCTGGATGATGTGGGCGAGCGCCTCGGGGCTGAAGCCCTGCATACGATCGCGGGCCAAGGCCGGGCCAAGTCCGCCACGCAGGGTCATGCCGTGGCAGGAGCCGCAGTCCTGGTAGAGCAGGGTTTCCAGCTCGGCCCGGCGTTCGGGGCCAAGCTCGTCGCCGCCCGCCATGGCCGGTAGGGCCAAGGCGGCACAGAGCAGCGGTAACAGGGCCGGCAGCTTCATCGAAGACCTCGGCGGCAGCTTGTCTATCGGCATCGCGGAGAGCGAGCCGTCGCCGCAGTGTCCCGCTCGGAGAAAGGGCTCGCCTTGACCGTCATCAAGCGCATGGCAAGTCGCTCGCGACTTTTGACTTGCGTCAACGGCACGTCTGATGACGGCTTTCAGGACTGATGTGGCATGTAAGATACCGCTTAAGATCATGCCTCCATCGTCTTGCCTGGTACCTGCCCATGGCTGAACTCGACGCACTCGACCGACGCCTCATCGATACCTATCAGCGCGGCCTGCCACTCTGCGAGCGGCCCTTCGCCGCCATGGCCGAGCGCTTGGGTGTGAGCGAGGCTCAGGTGATCGAGCGGCTCCAGCTGTTGCAGCAGAGCCAGGTGCTGAGCCGGGTGGGGCCGGTGTTCGACCATGCCCGCGCTGGCGCCAGCCTGCTGGCAGCGGTCGCGGTGCCCGAGGCCGAGCGTGACGAAATGGCGGCGGCAATCAACCGCTCCCCCGGCGTCAATCACAACTACGCAAGAGAACACGACTACAACCTCTGGTTCGTGATGACCGCGGCCGACGAGAACCAGCTCGAGGCTCGACTGGAGGCGCTGGAGGAGGAACTGGGCTGGCCGCTGCTGCGCCTGCCGATGATCGAGGGGTACCACATCGATCTCGGCTTCCCGATCCCCTGGAACGAGCTGGAGGCGTCATGAACGGCCTGACCTCGACCGCCACCGCTCCCCGCATGAGTGCATCTCCCCAGCGCCTGCGTTCGTTGCTCGAAGCGGGCCTGCCGCTGACCGAGCGCCCGTGGCGGACGCTGGCCGGGCAGTGCGGCATGAGCGAGGATGAGGTGCTCGCCTGGGTCGAGCGCTGGCAGCGGGAAGGGCTGATCAAGCGCTTGGGACTGGTGGTCAGGCACCACGCCCTGGGCATTCGCGCCAACGCCATGGTGGTGTGGGACCTGCCCGACACCGCCGTGGCCGAGGTAGGCCGGCGGCTGGCGGCGGAGCCTGCCGTGACGCTTTGCTACCGCCGTCGGCGGTGCCCTCCGGCATGGCCCTACAATTTGTTCTGCATGATCCACGGCACCCGGCGCGAGCGGGTGCTGACGGTACTCGACGCTATCGTCGAGCGTCATGGCCTGCAGGATGTTCCCCACCGCGTGCTGTTCAGCCTCAAGGCCTACAAGCAGTGCGGTGGCCGCTACACCCGAGAGACGCAACCATGAGTGCCCGCCGCCACTGGCCCGAGCCGGCCGAACTCGATGCTGTCGACCGGGGCATCGTCAATCGCCTGCAGAACGGGCTGCCGCTGGTCGAGTCGCCTTATGCCGCCGTGGCAGCCGAGCTTTCTCTCTCCGAAGGGGAACTGCTCTACCGCCTCGAGCGGCTGCTGGAAGCCGGCGTGCTGAGCCGCTTCGGCCCCATGTATCACGCCGAACGGCTGGGGGGCGGGCTGACCCTGGCCGCGCTGGAAGTGCCGGAAGCCGATTTCGAGCGGATCACCGCTTTGGTCAATGCCTTTCCCGAGGTGGCTCACAACTACCGTCGTGAGCATCGCCTCAACATGTGGTTCGTGCTGGCCACCGAGACCCCTGAGCGCATCGGCGAAGTGATCGCGGCGATCGAGGCCGCCACCGGCCTTGCCGTGTTCAACATGCCCAAGCAGGAGGAATTCCATGTCCGTCTCCACCTGCCCGTCTGAGCCGTCGAACGCTGTCGCACCGGCGAGCGGACTGGACGAACTCGACCGGGCCATCGTGTTGGCCACCCAGGCTGGGTTGCCGCTGGTGCCGGACCCCTGGGGGACGGTGGGCAAGCCGCTGGGCCTGGCCGGCAACGAGGTGCTGGCGCGCATGCGGCGTATGCAGGCGAGCGGGGTGATCCGCCGTATCGCCGCGGTGCCCAACCACTACCGGCTGGGCTACGTGGCCAACGGCATGTCCGTATGGGACGTGGACGATGCCCATATCGAGCGGCTGGGGCGCGAAGTGGCGGCCATACCCGGCGTGAGCCACTGTTACCGCCGCCCGCGCCACCTGCCCGAGTGGCCCTACAACTTGTTCGTGATGCTGCACGGCAAGAACCAGGCCGAGGTCGAGCGTCAGGCCGAGGCGCTGCGCGAGCGGCTCGGCGAGGCCTGCCGCGACCACCGCATCCTGTACAGCTCCCGCATTCTCAAGAAGACCGGCCTGCGCCTCGCCCGCCGGCCCGGTCCGCCGCGCTGAGGCCTGCGCCGCGCCAGAGGAGGTTTCCATGTTCCGCGTCACCCGCTACGTCAAATCGCTGCTCGAGCCCACGCCCCAAGGAGGGGAAACCGGTGCCGTGCCGCCCAAGCCTCCCGGCCCGGTGGTGATCTGGAACCTGATCCGGCGCTGCAACCTGACCTGCAAGCATTGCTATACCGTCTCGGCGGACATCGACTTCACGGGCGAGCTTTCCACCGACGAGGTTTTCGGTGTGCTCGACGACTTGAAGCGCTTCCGCGTACCGGCGCTGATCCTCTCCGGTGGCGAGCCGTTGATGCGGCCCGACATCTTCGAGATATCCCGGCGTGCCAAGGGGCTCGGCATCTATACCGGGCTCTCCACCAACGGCACCCTGATCGACGAGCACAACATCGCGCGCATCGCCGAGTGCGGCTACGACTACGTGGGCATCAGCATCGACGGCCTGGAGGCCACCCACGACGAGTTCCGCCGCCGCCAGGGGGCGTTTCGCGAATCGATGCATGCGGTGAAGCTGTGCAAGCAGCACGGTATCAAGGTGGGGCTGCGCTTCACCCTGACCCAGCATAACTACGAACAGCTCGACGCCATCCTGGCGCTGATCGAGGAGCATGACGTCGACAAGTTCTACCTCTCGCACCTCAACTACGGCGGGCGCGGCCATCGCCACCGTAAGCAGGACGCCTGGTACCGGATGACCCGTGACGCCATGACCCGGCTGTTCGACCATTGCCGTGCCGAACTCGAGCGCGGCGTCGAGCGCGAGTACGTCACCGGCAATAACGACGCCGACGGTCCCTTCCTGCTGATGTGGGCGCGCGAGCACTTCCCCGACCGGGCCGAGGCGCTGGAGCGGCGTCTGATCGACTGGGGAGGCAACGCCTCGGGGGAGTACATCGCCAACATCGACAACCTGGGCACCGTGCACCCCGACACCTTCTGGTGGGACCACGCCATCGGCAACGTGCGCCAGCGGCCGTTCTCTGAGATCTGGCGCGACAGCCAGGACGAGCTGATGCAGGGCTTCCGTCAGCGTCCGCGACCGCTCAAGGGACGCTGCGCCGCGTGTCGCTATCTGGCGATCTGCAACGGCAATACCCGGGTGAGGGCATGGAAGGTCACCGGGGACCCCTGGGAGGAGGACCCCGGCTGCTACCTCAGCAATGAGGAGATCGGCGTCGAGCCAAGTCGACAGCGCCGCGTAGCCGCCCCCTTCGACACGATTCAGGCCATCGAACTGTAGGCCTCGGGACACAAGACCGGAACACGAAAAAAAGACCGTTTGACGCTTCGGGGAGAGGCCGACAATGACCGCACACCGCCATTCGCGACACCTGAGTTTCGCCCACGACGAGGCACCGCTGGCGCCCGGCGAGGTCGCCATCGTTGGCGCCGGCCCCGGCGATCCGGGCCTGCTCACCCTGCGCGCCCTGTCGCTGCTGCAGCAGGCCGACTGCCTGGTGTTCGACCGCCTGGTGTCCGAGGAGGTATTGGCACTGGCCCATCCTGAGGCACGGCGCTACTACGTGGGCAAGGCCTCGAGCCATCACTCGTTGCCCCAGGAGGAGACCAACGCCCTGCTGGTGAAACTGGCCCGCGAGGGCCGGCGGGTGCTGCGGCTCAAGGGCGGCGATCCCTACATTTTCGGCCGTGGCGGCGAGGAAGCCGAGCACCTGATCGAGTGCGGCATCGGCTTTCGCGTGGTGCCGGGCATCACCTCGGCCTCGGGCTGCTCCACCTACGCGGGCTTCCCTCTCACCCACCGCGACCATGCCCAGAGCGTGACCTTCGTCACCGGCCACGCCAAGGCCGACGGCGAGTTGACATTGGACTGGGCTGCGCTGGCGGTGCCTCACCATACCGCGGTGTTCTACATGGGCTTGGCCAATGCCGCCTTGATCAGTACCGAGCTGCAGCGCCACGGCCTACCGGCGGGGCACCCGGTGGCGCTGGTGGAACGAGGAACCACTCCCGAACAGCGCAACGTGCTGACCACTCTGGGGGAACTGGTGGCAACGATCGAACGCGAGGAACTCAAGCCGCCGACCCTGATCGTGGTGGGCGAAGTGGTACGCCTCGCCGATACCCTGGGGGCCGGCATGACGACGATGACACGGCACGACGTGGCGCCGATGGACGTGCGGAGGCTGGTCGTATGAGGTGCGTCCTGTCGCTGTTCGGTGCCATGCTGGGCCTGGCATTTTCGGCCGCATCGATGGCGCAGGCCGATGCGCCCGACGCCAACATGCTCTACAACCACCACTGCGCCATCTGCCACGGCGTCAGCCGCCTGGGCGGCATTGGCCCCGCGCTGCTGCCCGACAACCTCTCGCGACTCAAGCGCACCGAGGCCGTCGAGGTGATCCGTGATGGCCGCCCCGCCACCCAGATGCAGGGCTACGGAGCGTTGCTCGATGAAGAGGAGATCGCCGTCCTGGCCGAGTGGATCTACGAGCCACCGGAGTTCGAGCCGAGCTGGACCGAAGAGGACATCCTGGCCAGCCACGTGGTGACCCACCCTTACGGTAGCCTGCCCGACGAGCCGGTATTCGAGGTCGAGGATCTCAAGAACCTCTTTCTCGTCGTGGAGATCGGCGATCACCACGTCAGCCTGCTCGACGGCGACAAGTTCGAGCGCATCGCTCGCTTTCCCAGCCGCTATGCGCTGCATGGTGGGCCCAAGTACACGCCGGACGGCCGCTACGTCTACTTCGGCTCTCGTGACGGCTGGGTGACCAAGTACGACATCTACAACCTCGAAGTGACCGCCGAGGTGCGTGCCGGCATCAACATGCGCAACATCGCGGTGTCCGCCGACGGTAACTACGTGCTGGCCGGCAACTACCTGCCTCACACCCTGGTGCTGCTGGACGCGCGCAACCTGGAACTGATCGCTTCCATTCCGGTGGAAGGGCTCAACGGCGAGACCTCGCGGGTCAGCGCCGTCTATACGGCACCGCCACGCAACAGCTTCGTCGCCGCCCTGCGCGACATCCCCGAGGTATGGGAGATCCGCTGGCCCGAGGAGCGTGCCGCCGGCGACGAGGCGCTGGTCGGCGACTTCGCCCTGCACCGCATGGAGGCGCCGGACTACCTCGACGACTTCTTCTTCGACATGGAGTACCGCTACTTGGTCGGTGCCGCCCGCGGTGGCAAGGGCGGGCAGGTGTTCGACATGGACGAAGAGGTCAAGGTGGCCGAGCTGCCGCTGGAGGGCATGCCGCACCTGGGCGCCGGGATCACCTGGGAGCTGGACGGTCGTCGGGTGATGGCGATGCCGCACATCGACAAGGGGCAGGTCTCGGTCTTCGACATGACCGACTGGTCGTTGATCACGCATATCGAAACCGACGGTCCCGGCTTCTTCATGCGCAGCCACGAAAACTCGCCCTACGCCTGGGTCGATGTCTTCTTCGGTCCCAACCACGATCGCATCCACGTGATCGACAAGCAGAGCCTGGAGATCGTCGAGACGCTGATTCCCGAGCCGGGGAAGACCGCCGCCCACGTGGAGTTCGACCGCCGCGGCGAGACCCTGCTGCTGAGCGTGTGGGACGACGACGGCTACCTGCTGTGGCTCGACGCCAACACCCTGGAGGAGCTGGGGCGCATGCCGATGAGGAAGCCCTCCGGCAAGTACAATGTGTGGAACAAGACGCAGTACGAGGAAGGCACGAGCCACTGAACGATCATTGGCCGCGCGGATGATTAAAAAGAAGCATTCTTGATACTGGTCATAGAAGCTGCCTGGCGCGACTCGCCATAATGCCTTTATCCAAGCATTCAAGTCGGGTATGCCGCCATGAACACCGCTTCCCCCGCTTCCAACCAGCCGCGCCTGCCCCTGGCGCGGCTGGCATTTCGTCCGTTTTTCCTGCTGGCGTCGCTGTTCAGCGTGCTGGCCATGGTGGTGTGGTTCGCGTTCTGGCACGGCGACATCCTGCTGCGCCCCCACGGTGGGCTGATGTGGTGGCACCAGCACGAGATGATCTTCGGCTTCGGCGCCGCCGTGGTGGTCGGCTTCCTGCTCACCGCAGTGCAGAACTGGACCGGACGGCCGAGCCTGAGCGGTGCGCCGCTGCTTGGCCTGGTGGCGCTGTGGCTGGCGGCCAGAATCAGCCTGGCGTTTCCCATGGGGCTGCCGATATGGCTGCTGATCGTGCTTGATGTTGCCTTCCTACCGCTGGCGGCGCTGGTCATGGCGCGCCTGGTGGTGGCAGCGAAGCTGTGGCGCAACCTGGTGTTCGTGCCGGTGCTGCTGTTGCTGGCCACGGCCAACCTGGCCATACACCTGGGTGTGGCCCAAGGCAAGCTGGCGCTGATCCGTGAAGGGGGGTATCTCGGCGTACTATTGATCGCGGTGCTGATGGTGCTGCTGGGTGGGCGGGTGATTCCCTTCTTCACCTCGCGCAAGCTGGGGCGGCCGCAGCCGGCACCGATCCCGCTGCTGGAGAAGCTGACCCTGGGCTCGGTGCTGGCGGTGGTGCTGTTGCAACTCGTCGTTCTGCTAGGCGTGGCGGTACCGGGCGTGCTGCAGGCAACGGTGATGCTGGTCGCGGCGGCGGCCAGCCTGATTCGTCTGGGGCGCTGGGAGGGCCATCTCACCCTGCGCGAGCCGCTGCTATGGGGCCTGCACCTGAGCTATGCCTTCGTGCCGGTCGGTCTGGCGATGTGGGCCATGGCGCTGATGGGTGCCTTCCGCGTTGAGCTGGCCCTGCATGCCCTGGCCATCGGCGGCATCGGCGCCATGATGCTGGCGATGATGGCGCGGGTCTCGCTCGGCCACACCGGGCGGGCGATCCGCACCCTGCCGGGCATCGGCGTGGGGCTGGGGTTGATGTTCGCTGCGGCCCTGCTGCGCTCACCCGTGCTCGCCGCCTTCCCGCAGATCACTCACTGGATCTACAATCTGAGCATCCTGTTCTGGTGCATCGCCTATCTCATCTTCCTGTTTCACTATACGCTACCGCTATTGCGTGCCCGTGTGGACGGGCAGCAGGGATAGCCGGAGCCAGTCGATGATCGAATACTACGCCCCGATCAAGCACCTGCACATGACCACCGCGGTGCTGAGCATTACCTTCTTCATCGTGCGCGCCTGGTGGTCGGTGCGCGAGATCTCGCTGCTGCAGCGGCGCTGGGTGAGGATCCTGCCTCACGTCAACGACACCCTGCTGCTGGTGCTTGGCTTAACCCTGATGACGATGCTCTCCATGTGGCCACAGCAGCACCCGTGGCTCGCTGCCAAGCTGCTGGGCCTGCTCGCCTACATCCTGCTCGGCACCGTGGCGATCAAGCGTGGACGTACCCCGATGACGCGTGGCCTGGCCGCGCTGGCCGCCATCGTGGTGTTCGTTTACATCATGGGTACGGCCATGACCAAGGATCCGCTGTTCTTCGTGCCTGTTTGAGGGGGCGCTTTCCCCTTCGGCACGCTTCTTCCCCTCCTCTTTGACGAAGGTCAATGTCACGTAGTGGCACTGGGGCTACTCTAAATAAGTATTAAAAATGCTTGTTATAAGGGTGGGGCTGGACGACTTCGGTCGCGGGTCCCGAATGTGCCACAAGAGCGAGGGGGAAAGGCCCATGACCGAAGGCCTCACCAAGGCGGCGGCCCGTAATATCTTTTACGGGGGCTCGCTATTCTTTTTCCTGCTGTTTGCCGCGCTGACGGCTCACAGTCATTTCTACATCGTCAACACCTCGACCCAGCCCATGTCGGACTCCGTGCGCCTGGGCAAGCACGTATGGGAAGAGCATAACTGCATCAACTGCCACACCATTCTCGGCGAAGGCTCCTATTTCGCGCCCGAGATCGGCAATGTCTGGACTCGCTATGGCGGGCGCGACAACCCCGAAGGTGCGCGCATGGCGCTTAAAGCGTGGATGAATGCCCAGCCCACCGGCGCGCCCGGGCGTCGCCAGATGCCTGCGCACGACATCAACGACGAAGAAATGGCGGGCCTGATCGATTTCCTGGAGTGGACCGATTCCATCAATACCCAGGACTGGCCACCGCACCCGGCCGGCTGATCCGCGTTCCAGGAACCAAGGAGTCGAACGATGAAATACGAAACGCAGAAGGTGGCCCTGCCCTTCTTCATGCTGGCCATGGCGCTGTTCGCGCTACAGATCGTTTTCGGACTGGCGGCGGCGGCAGCTTACGTGTGGCCGCACTTCATGTCCGAGGCGATGCCCTTCAACATCACCCGTACCAGCCATACCAACCTCTTGATCGTGTGGCTCCTGATCGGCTTCATGGGTAGCACTTACTACCTGATGCCGGAAGAGGCGGAGAACGAGATCCACAGCCCCAAGCTGGCCTACTTCCAACTGCTGCTGTTCGCCATTGCCGGTGCCGGCGCGCTGATCAGCTACCAGTTCGGCATCCACGAGGGGCGCCACTACCTCGAGCAGCCGCTGTGGTCGAAGCTGCTGATCACGATCTCGTTCCTGATGTTCCTGTTCAATACCAGCATGACCATGCTCAAGGGCCGCAAGACCGCCATCAACATGGTGCTGATGCTGGGCCTGTGGCTGGCTGCGGTGTTCTGGCTGTTCGCCTTCTATAACCCCGACAACCTGGCGCTGGACAAGCTGTGGTGGTGGTGGATCGTGCACATCTGGGTCGAGGGCGTATGGGAACTGATCATGGCCTCGCTGCTCGGCTATCTGCTGATCAAGATGACCGGCGTGGATCGCGAGATCATCGAGAAGTGGCTCTACGTCATCGTCGGCCTGGCGCTGTTCTCCGGCCTGCTGGGTACCGGCCACCACTACTACTGGATCGGCACCCCCGGCTACTGGCAGCCGATCGGCAGCATCTTCTCCACGCTCGAGGTGATTCCGTTCTTCGCCATGGTGGTGTTCGCCTTCTACATGTTCTGGAAGGGCAGCCGTAACCACCCCAACAAGGCCGCCATGCTGTGGACCCTGGGTTGTGCCGCCGTGGCCTTCTTCGGTGCCGGCGTGTGGGGCTTCATGCACACCCTGTCGTGGATCAACTACTACACCCACGGCACCCAGATCACCGCGGCTCACGGCCACCTGGCCTTCTACGGTGCCTACGTGATGCTGCTGCTGGGCATCATCACCTACGCCATGCCGCAGATCCGTCGCGTGCAGCCCTACAACCAGGTGCTCAACATGTGGGCGTTCTGGATCATGACCTCGGCGATGTGGTTCATGACCTTCACCCTGACCTTCGCGGGTGTCGTCCAGACCCACCTGCAGCGGGTACTGGGCATGAACTTCATGCAGGTGCAGGAGCAGCTCGATCTGTTCTACGTGATGCGCTTCGGCACTGGCATCTTCGTTGCCATCGCCGCCGTCATGTTCTTCTACGCGGTGTTCGGGCCGGCCCGTGAGCAGGTAGGCGCTCACGTCAAGCAGCCCTCCATCGTCGCTACCGAGTGAGCCAGTGACGGGGCGGCCTGCCGCCCCGTCCGAGGATGCCTTTCCTCTCTGGAGTATCGCCATGTCTCATACCGCTACCGCCACCAAGGCCGCTTCCGCCTTCGCACGGGACCTACCCTACTACGCACCGGCCGGCAACGAGTGCGCGCTGTTCGAGCAGGCGTACCGACAGCGCCTGCCGCTGCTGCTCAAGGGACCGACGGGCTGCGGCAAGACGCGCTTCGTCAGTCACATGGCGGCCAAGCTGGGCCGCCCGCTGTTCACCGTGTCGTGTCACGACGACCTCACCGCCGCCGACCTCACCGGCCGCTACCTGCTGCAGGGTGGCGAGACCCGCTGGGTCGACGGCCCGCTGACCCGCGCCGTGCGTGAGGGTGGCATCTGCTACCTCGACGAGGTGGTCGAGGCACGCAAGGACGTCACCGTGGTGCTGCATCCGCTCACCGACGACCGTCGTCTGCTGCCGCTGGAGCGTACCGGCGAGCTGATCGAGGCACCGGATGATTTCATGCTGGTGGTCTCCTACAACCCCGGCTACCAGCACATTCTCAAGTCGCTCAAGCCGAGCACCCGCCAGCGCTTCGTGGCGATGTCGTTCGATTTTCCGCCGCCCCGGGTGGAGTGCGACATCGTCGCCCGCGAGAGCGGGCTCTCCCACGAGCGCTGCGTCGCGCTGGTCAACCTGGCTGGGCGCTTGCGTGAACTCAAGGGCCAGGATCTGGAAGAAGGTGTCTCCACCCGCTTGCTGGTCTACTGCGCCACCCTGATCAGCGCCGGCATGCCGATCCTCGAAGCCACCCGCGCCACCCTGGTCGAGCCGCTTACCGACGACCTGGACGTGCAGGAAGGGTTGCTAGAGTCGATTCGCGCCACCTTTGGCTGAAAGCGAGGGGCGTAGGCCTGCCGCCGAATCAGCCCCAAAGCCATAGCGCTGGTTAGCGCCTTGTCGATCAGGAGGACGCTTATGCAGTTTCTCGAACTCGAGGAGTTCGTCGGTCGCCACTGGCATCGCTGGGCTTCCGGCGCCGCCAGCTACCAGCGCTATCCGGAAGCGGCCGTTTCCATGGAGCAGATGCGCCATGTACTCGGCGTGTTCTTCCGCGCCAGCGGCGGCGAGGCGGGTGTGGAGGTGGCGGCCATCGTTGCGCGCAGCTCGAACCACCGCCTGTCGCTGCGTCAGAAGCTCGGCTTCGACGACGAAGCCATCGACCAGGCCCGGCGTGACGAGGAGCACTTGCTGCTGCCGCCTCGCATCGAGCTGTTCCCCGATGCCGGGCTCAATCGCGATCTCTACTTCTGGCTGGTTGCCTACCTGGCGGTGGCCAGCAAGCCGGCGCCTCAGCGCGACCCGCTGCGCGCCGACCTGGCCCGCCTGCGCGAGGCGGTTCGCGCCCGCGATGCCGCGCTCGAGCGCTTCCCCGGGCTGGCCGAGCGCTATTGCCGGCTGTGTCAGGCGCTGCTGCTGGTGCGCCCGGCTCGTCGCCACCTGCCGCCGATGGAGCTGGCGCTGGAGCAGACCCTACGTACACTGCTCGGCGAGGAGCTGGTACTGGAAGGCTGGGCGGCGGCCATGCACCGCGCCGTGCTCGACCCGTCGCTGTCGCTGGAAGGAATCGATGCCCCGCGCGGCTATCGTCCGCCGCTGCCGGTACCGTTGTGGGGGCAGGTGGTGGCCCTCGGTACCGGTACGGGCCGCGACGAGAGCCAGGAAGAGCCGCACGAGGGCGAGACCAACAGCGCCCAGACGGTGAGCGACGGCAAGCGCAAGGCCGAGCGCAAGCGCCAGGACCAGACCGAGCGCGACGACCCGCTCATCGCCAACCGCTTCGAGAAGATGCTCTCCTGGACCGAAATGGTGAACCTCAATCGCCTGGTCGAGGACAACGAGGACGAGGAAGCCAAGCGCGCCGCCGAGCAGATGGAGGAGATCATCCTGAGCCCGCACAAGCAGCGGGCGGCAACGCGCATCAAGGTCGACCTCGACCTGCCGCCGAACGAGGCGCTGGGCGAACGCCTGCGCGGCAAGCATACCTATCCGGAGTGGAACTACCGCAAGCAGATCTACCTGCCCGACCACTGCCTGGTGCACACCGAACTGCAGAGCGAGGAGGGCGAGCCATGGCAGCCCGATGCCATCACCCAGCGGCGTATTCGTCGCGTGCGCCGCGAGTTCGAGGCGCTGCGCCCACGCCGCGAGACCCTGCGCGGCCAGTACGACGGCAGCGAACTCGACATGGATGCGGTGATCCGCTCGCACTGCGATCTGGCCGCCACCGGCGAGTCCAGCGACCGGCTCTACCAGGCCACCCGCCAGCAGGCCCGTGACCTGGCCGTCTCCATCCTGGTCGACGTCTCGCTCTCCACCGATGCCTGGCTGGAGGATCGCCGCGTGCTCGACGTGGCCAAAGAGGCGCTGCTGGTGCTGGGCCACGGCCTGGCCGGTTGTGGCGACGACTACAGCATCCACTGCTTCACCTCGCATCGGCGTCAGAAGGTGTGGGTCAACACCTTGAAGACCTTCGACGAGCCCATGAGCGAGCGGGTGTCCCGGCGCGTCTCGGCGCTCAAGCCCGGCCACTACACCCGCATGGGGCCGGCGATCCGTCACGTGACCAAGGAGCTTGCCGAACGCCCCAACCGGCATCGGCTGCTGCTGCTGCTTACTGACGGAAAGCCCAACGACACCGACTACTACGAGGGTCGCTATGGCATCGAGGATACCCGCCGGGCGGTGCTCGAAGCGCGCCAGCACGAGGTACGGGTGTTCGGCGTGACCATCGACAGCGAGGCGCATCAGTACGTGTCACACCTGTTCGGTCGCGGCAGCTACGCCATCGTCAACCGGCCGGAGCATCTCTCGCTCGCGCTGCCGGGTATATACCGTCAAATCATCGGGAGCTGAAAATATGATTCATTACTGCGCTCGACATCCTGGCCGCCGGCGGTACTCACAATCCTCATTGAGCAGCCAGTCAACTCCGGTTGTTCCGTTCCGGCGGCGGCCAGCCTGTCATCGCTCGTGACATGAATCCTGGATTTCAGGATGAGATATTGTTTTTGAGGTAAGAGAAATGGCTAACTCACGTCCCGCTATCGCCCTCGCCCTCGGTCTGCTGGCCGCCTTCGCCGTGATCACCCCGCTGGCCTGGGTGATCAACACCCAGGACTGGGGCATCCTGATGATGTTCGTCGCCCCCTTCGCCGTCTACGGCCTGATCCGCCTGGCTCGGCGGCTGGCGGAGTGGGCCGGTGTCGGGCCGCCGCCCCCTTCCTACTAAGCCCGCACGACAACAAACGGCGCCGCTATCCCCGATAGCGGCGCCGTTTTGTTCACTTCTCTCGAGGACGAAGGCTAGGCTAGTTGGGCGACGAGATAGCCTGATCCCACCAGCGCCAGGGTGGCGAGAACCAGCCCGACAAAGGCGCCACGCCAGGCGGGCGAGGCGTCAGCCAGGCCCAGATAAACCATCAGTACCCGGTGGGCCTTGAAGAAAGTGGTGGCCAGCAGCAGCCCCGCCGACCACAGCGGCAACGCGGCCAGGCGGGCCTCGCCGCCGAGCCGGGCGGAAAGCATGGCGATCAGCGTCAGCCCCATCAGCACTGCCCAGGTGAACAACAGTCGCCGAGTGGTCGTGTCGCGAAGGGCATTCCGAATATTGCCCATGGGCTTACCTCAGCAGATAGATAAGGGGGTAGAGCAGGATCCAGATCAGATCGACCAGGTGCCAGAAGGCAGCAGCGGTCTCCACGTTATCGTGGGAGATGCGCCACGCCACCAGGGCGATCAGTCCCAGCCCGAACAGCACATGGGCGAAGTGGAAGCCGGTCAGCAGGTAGTAGAAGGTGAAGAAGGTGTTGGTCTCGGGCATCAGGCCCTGGCCGAGCTTGTCGGCGTACTCCACCACCTTGACCACGCAGAACACCACGCCCAGCGCAAAGGCCGCCCCCAGCCACTGGCGGCAGCGGCGCTTGGCTCCACGGCCAATCGCCTGTACCGCCAGGGCGGCGCACAGTCCGCTGGTCAGCAGCACCAGGGTATTGATGCCGCCGGCCACTGGATCGAGCAGCTGTTGGGAGGCGTCGAAGACCTCGCGCTCGCCGGCCCGCAGCCAGGCGAACAGGCCGAAGAACGCGGCGAACACCACGATCTCGCTGAGGATCAGCACCCACATCAGCGGGTTGCCGGGCAGCGCCGAGAGCGGCCCCCAGCCGGGGTTGGGCAGGGCGCGAGCGGAAGTTTCCCAATGCTGCGACATCACGCCTCCGCAGCGACGGGCATGCGCTCGAACTCGGCGCGAATGGCCGGCGTGGTGAGCTTCCAGCAGGCCCAGGCGAACAGTACCACCAGCAGCGTGGCGAACAGGATCAACACCGCCAGGGCGCCGATCAGTCCCGCCACCGGGTCCTCGGGGCCGGCGACGTTGCCCGCCGCATCGGCCATGAAGCCGAAGGTCAGCGGCGTCAGCGCGGCGCCGCCCAGCACACCGACGAAGCCGGCTGCCATCAAGGTGAGGAAAGCCGGTCTGGCCCAGCGGCGGCGCTGCAACAGCGCCACGGAGAGAACCAGGGTTACGGCGGCCCCTGCCATTAGCAGGCCGGCCAAGGTATTGCTGCGCTCGATCAGCCAGGCCACACCGCCGGTGAGTCCGCCGCTGCCGGCCTCGACGCCAAGCGAAGCGACCAGTGCCTCGCCGGGCAGCAGCGGCAGGGTGAGCAGGGCGACAGTCAGTGCGGAGAAGGCGATGAAGCCCCAGGCCAGGCCGCTGACGGCGGCGGAGCGTGTCGGCGGCAGGTGCAGGGTGGAGGTGACAGTAGTCATCGGCGGGCTCCCAGGTCAGCCTTCCAGTGACACCCTGGCGCCGCCGAACAGCAGGCTGCGTGGGGCGTCGATGGCACGGTCGTGCAACAGGCGATGGATGCCTACGCCGCAGCGGCCCATGGTCCAGGCCAGGCAGGCGGTGAAGAAGCCGTAGCCAAGCACCCAGGAGGCCCAGGCCGGCGCCCCGATCAGCCCCAGCAGGTTCCACGCTCCAAGCGCAGCGGCGCCGCCCAACGCGCCGAGCCAGAAGGTGCGGATCTGGAACTGCAGGTGGCTCGCCACCCAATCAGCGGCGTGACGACGACGCCAGTGGGCGATCAGCACACCGATGGGGGCGGTAACCACCGCCATCACGCTGCCCAGGTAGAGCACGTAGACGATTGCCGCCAGGCCGCGGCCGCGGGTATCGAGTGGTGCTTCGGCCGCGTCGGCCCGCGTATGGAGATACGAGACGGTGGACATCGCTTCCTCCCGTAAGATGGTTAAAAAGCATTTAATATGCTTGTTATTGGGACTATGCCTGCTGCGACCTTGGTTGTCCTTGTCTTGGGTCAATGGCCGGCGCTTCGCTGGGATGAATTGAAGTCAAATGGGGCTAAAGCTTGCGCCATGCCTGCCGATAACACCTTCAATCCGGTACCACGCCAGTCTCGCCACCTTAGAGCGGACAGCGAGCAGTGCCGGATGCAGGACATAAAACTCAATCGATAAAGACAGTGGTGCAATGGACGCCGTACGACAGGGAATCGCCGGCTGCTTTACGCAGGCAACCGGCAGCAAGACCGTCGGCAGGGAACGCAGGCTGCCCCGCCTTATCTTCATGCCAGCCTTGCTGGCGCTGAGCTTGCCGACGGCACTTTTGGCACAGGATGCGACGCCGGACGAGGCGCTGCGCCGCCAACAGGAGCGCGAGCAGGCCATTCAGGAGCGCGAACTCCCCCAGGCGGATATTCGTCTGTCGGTTCCCGTGGAGGAGCTCGATCGGCTGCCCGAGCAGGAAGCGCCCTGTTTCGTCATCGACGAGCTTGCCTTGCAAGGTGAGGAAGCGCAGCGCTTCGTCTGGGTACTGGACGCTACCACCGGTGAGCGGGGTGAGGATTCTCCCATCGGCCGCTGCCTCGGTACCGAAGGCATCAACCTGGTCATGAAGCGCGCCCAGAACGCGCTGATCGAGCGTGGCTTCATCACCAGCCGCATCCTGCTGGAAGACCAGGACCTCAGCGCTGGCACCTTGACGCTGAGCCTGGTTCCCGGTCGCATCGCCGCCATCCGCGTCGCCGATCCCAGTCGCTCTCATGCCTCGCTGCGCAACGCCGTGCCCGCGCGGCAAGGCGATGTGCTCAATCTGCGTGACATCGAACAGGCGCTGGAGAACTTCCAGCGCCTGCCCTCCGTCGAGGCCGATATCCAGATCGCACCGGCGGATGCGCCGGGCGCCAGCGACCTGGTTATCGACTACCAGCAGGATTGGCGACTGCGCCCCTCGTGGACGGCCGACGACAGCGGTAGCGAGGCCACCGGGGAGTACATGGGCGGCGTCGGCATCTCCCTCGACAACCCCCTGGGCATCAACGACCTCTTCCATATCCACCTGGGGCGCGACCTCGGCGGCGGCGCTTCCGGGCCGCGTGGCAGTCGTAGCCACAGCCTCCACTACTCGGTGCCCTGGGGCTACTGGAGCCTGGCGCTCGACTACAGCGACCACGACTACTACCAGACCATCGCCGGCGCCTTCCAGGAGTACGTCTACAGCGGCACCAGCCAGCAGGCCGGAGTGACCCTGTCGCGCCTGGTCTATCGCGATGCTACCCGCAAGACCACGGTGTCCTTGGGTGGCTTCCAGCGCCGCTCGCGCAACTACATCGACGATATCGAGATTGAGATCCAACGCCGGGTAGTGGGCGGCTGGGAGGCCGGCATCGAGCACCGCGAGTTCATCGGCCGTGCCACCCTGGACCTCGGCACCGCCTACAAGCGCGGCACCGGCGCCTTCGGCTCCCTGCCCGCGCCCGAAGAGGCATTCGACGAGGGCACCTCGCGCTTCCAGCTCGTTTCCACCCATGCCGGGCTTACGCTGCCGTTCCAGGTGGGCGGCCAGGCGCTGGAGTACCGCGGGCGCTTTCGCATGCAGAACAACCTGACCCCGCTGACACCCCTGGATCGCTTCTCCATCGGTAGCCGCTACACCGTACGCGGCTTCAACGAAGCCAGCCTGGTGGCAGAGCGGGGCTGGCTGGTGCGCAACGACCTCGGGCTGGCGCTGGGCAACAGTGGCCAATCGCTCTACGCCGGGCTCGATTACGGCCGGGTGAGCGGCCCCAGCACCGAATGGCTGCTGGGCTCGGAGCTCGCCGGCGCGGTGGCGGGCCTGCGCGGTTCGCTATTCGGCCACCTGAGCTACGACGCCTTCATCGCCACCCCGGTGATGAAACCCGACGGCTTTCGTACCGACCACCGCGACATCGGCTTCAGCTTCTACCTCTCGTTTTGATTGAAGTAACCGACATAACTGACATAAGCCACGCAGGGACGCTCTTATGAATCGGCAATGCTATCGACTCGTTTTCAACCGGGCCAAGGGCCAGCTCGTTGCCGCCTCGGAGCTTGCCGTGGCCTCCGGCAAGTCGCCGGCGGAAGGCAGTAGGGTGGGGCGCTGGCGCTCGCGGCGCCAACCGGCCATTGCCGCTACGCTCGCGGCGCTGCTGCTCGGCAGCCCGGCCGTCCAGGCCAGTATTGCCAGCGACCCCAACGCCCCGGGCAACCAGCGCCCCACGGTGCTGGAAACCGCCAACGGCGTGCCCCAGGTCAACATCCAGACCCCCAGCGCTGCCGGCGTCTCGCGCAACAGCTACCGCCAGTTCGACGTCTCTTCCAAGGGCGCGATCCTCAACAACTCGCGCCGCAACACCCAGACCCAACTGAGCGGCTGGGTGCAGGGCAACCCTCACCTCACCAGCGGCGAAGCCCGGGTCATTCTCAACGAGGTCAACTCCGCGAACCCCAGCCAGCTGCGCGGCTACCTGGAAGTGGCCGGCTCGCGGGCCGAAGTGGTCATCGCCAACCCGGCGGGCATCGACGTCAATGGCGCCGGCTTCATCAACGCCAGCCGCGCCACCCTCACCACCGGCACCCCCGAACTGCGCAACGGCGAGCTGACCGGCTACCGCGTGCAGCAGGGCACGGTGACCATTTCCGGCGCCGGGCTGGACGCCAGCGGCACTGACTATACGGCGGTGCTGGCGCGTGCCATCGAGGTGCAGGGCGGCGTCTGGGCCAACGACCTGAACGTGGTGACCGGGGCCAACCGCATCGGCACCGACGGCCAGGTGATCGAACGCCTCACCTCCCAGGGCGACGCCCCGGCCGTCGCCATCG
The DNA here is from genome assembly GCF_021404465.1 of Billgrantia zhangzhouensis. Taxonomy (GTDB): domain Bacteria; phylum Pseudomonadota; class Gammaproteobacteria; order Pseudomonadales; family Halomonadaceae; genus Halomonas; species Halomonas zhangzhouensis. Next base: position 74,295 of record NZ_JABFTT010000014.1, read on the forward strand.
ACGTGGCGCATCTGGGTGGCATGTACGCCGGCAAGATCACCCTGGTCGCCACCGAGGCCGGCGTTGGGGTCAACAACGCCGGCAGCCTCACGGCCACCCAGGCCGGCGGCGTGGGCGACGTGGTACTCACCGCCGAGGGACGCATCGTCAACCGCGGCGCGATCACCGCCGAAGGCGATATCCAACTGGCGAGCCAGACGCGTATCGATAACCTCGGCACCGGTGCTGTCCTGGCCCAGGGCGACCTGACCCTCAGCGCTACGGGAGCACAAGGCCGCATTCGCAGCACCTCTGATGCCACCCTGGCCGCCGGCGTGGACGCCGGCAGCCTGCGTCTTGGCAACAACGGCCAACTCACCCTCACCGCCGGCGACAACGTCACGACCCAGGGCCGCAACCTGGCCGCGGGCGGCTTCCTGGCCGAAGCCGATACCGTCTCGCTGGCCGGCAGCGAGACCCAGGCCCGCGATATCGACGTCACCGCCCGCCGCGGCGATCTCGACGCCAGCGGTGCCGCCCTCAGCGCCCGCGACACCCTCACCGCCAGCGCCGACGCCACGCTGCGCACCGACGGCGCCAGCGTGCAGGCCGAGCGGCTCGACCTCAGCGCCGCGGCTATCTCCAACCGCGACGGCGAACTCATCCAGGCCGGCAACGACACCCTGCACCTGGCCACCGGCACGCTGGACAACCGCGGCGGACGCGTGGCCGCCAACGCCGACATCGTCATCCGCACCGACGCCCTGGACAACGCCGCCGGTACCGTAAGAGCCGGTGGCTCGCTCGACCTCGAGGCCGAAACGCTCGACAACACTCAGGGCCAGCTGGTGGCCGAACGCGATCTGCATGTCACCGCGACTCAACTGACCAACACCCAGGGGCTGATGGGCGCGGTACAGGGATCGCTCGATGTCGAGGCCCAATCCCTCGACAACTCCCGGGGGCGGATCGAAGCCGCCGATGGCCTGCGCCTCGACGTGGCCGACAGCCTGACCAACGAAGGCGGCGAGATCGTCCAACTGAGCGACCAAGGCGAGCTTCAGATTGCCGCCGCGAACCTGCACGGTAGCGATGGCCTGATCGTCAGCCAGGGCGACCTTACCGTGGAGGGCGGCGAGATCGTTCTCGACGGCGCCCGCACCCAGGCCCAGCACATCGCCCTTCAGGCCGACAGCCTCAGCCACCGTGAGGGTGAACTACTGCACCTCGGCAGCGACGCTCCCCTGACCTTCGATGTTGCCCAGGCGCTGAATAACCGTAACGGCCTGATTGCCAGCAATGCTGCCCTCGACCTGACGGCTGGCGAGCTGAGCAATCGGGAGGGCGCGGTTCAGGCGGCGGGGGATGCCTACGTGACCGCCGCATCGCTCGACAACCGGCAGGGTGAACTGGTATCCGGCGGTACGCTTGGCCTGACGGTCGAGGGGAATGTCGCCAACGCCCAGGGCCAACTGCTGGCCCAGAGATCGCTCGACCTGCAGGTGGCCTCGCTGAACAATGCCGGCGGCACCCTTGGCGCGGTGGAGGGGGATCTTACCGTCGCGGCGGACAGCGTCATCGACAACCGTGGTGGTACCCTCGAAGCAGGCAACCAGCTCGACGTGAGCGGCCAGGGCCTGGACAACCAGCGCGGCACCTTGGTGGGCGAGCGGGTATCACTGGATACCGGTGGGCAGCGCCTGAACAACATGGCGGGCCTGATCGCGGCAGGCGACAGCCTCGCTTCGATCAGCGGCGAGCTGGACAATACCGGCGGTACGCTCCAGGCTAGCGGCGATGCGATGATCGACACGCTTGGCCAGGCCCTGATCAACGTCGACAGCGGAGCGGACGGGGGGATTCTCGCCAATGGAGCCCTGACCCTGGCCGCCGGCGACATCGTTAACGGCAACGGCCTTATCGGCGGCGGCCGGCTCGACGTCACCGCTGTGGAGATCGCCAATCGGCTCGGTGGTACGCTGCTCAGCGAGAGCGATCTGACGCTCACGGCCAACAGTCTCGACAACCGCGGCGGCCAGCTCCAGGCCCTCGGTGACATGACCCTCGACCTGAATGAGGCGCTGCTCAACCAAGGTGGCCTGATACGTTCCGGTGCTGCGCTCAAGGTCAATGCCAGCCGCGTCGTCAACAGCAACACCCAGGGCGCCGACCAGGGTATAGAAGGCCAGAGTATCGACCTCAGCGCTGAAGAAGCCGTCAATCAGCAGGGCGCGATGCGGGCCAACCAGCGGCTTGAGATCGACGCGGCCAGCCGCGTGGACAACCGCAACGGCCTGCTCTCATCGCTCGATACCCTGACCGTGGAAGCCGAGGAAATCGACAACCAGGGCGGCACCCTGATCGCCAACCAGCGCCTGATCCTGGAGCTGGCCCGCCTGTTTGGCAACGGCCGGGTGCTATCGCTGGGCGATCTGGCGCTGCAGCTCGCCAGCGACTTCACCCTGAACCAGGGCGCCGAACTCAAGGCGGCGGGCGACTTGCATTTCGCGACCAGTGGCACCCTAACCAACCGCGGCACCCTCCAAGCCGGTGACACGCTCGACCTCGATGCCAGCGAGATCCGCAATACGGCCAGCGGCGAACTTTCGGCCACTACCACCCGGCTCAGCGCCGGCCAGCTCACCAACCACGGGCTGATCGACGGCGTGACCACCCGCATCGATGCCATTACCCTTGATAACCTCGGCACCGGGCGCATCTACGGTGACCGGCTCGGTATCCAGGCCACCACCCTCACCAACGACGTCGAGAACAGCCGGGCGGCGGCGATCGCCGCCCGTGAACGACTCGATATCGGCACGCGCCGCCTGACCAACCGCGAGGAGGCGCTACTCTTCAGCGCTGGCGACATGGCTATCGGCGGTCGCCTCGATGCAGACGATCGGGCCACCGGCCAAGCAACGCGAGTCGATAACAACAGCGCCACGATCGAGGCATTGGGTGACTTGTCGATTTCTGCGGTGAGCTTGCGTAATACCAATGAGCACTTTGAGACCGAGCTGCAATATAGCGGATCTGAAACGGGATTATTTTATCAGCCGGTGGGGTGGGATGAAAAGCGTCCGTCAGAAGAGTTTCGAAAAACATATTATTCTCTCTATCATGATGCAACTGGTACTGCCATTAAACAAGTGCCTAATGGACGGCTTTTTTGCTGTGCCGGAAATACTTATATAAGATGGAGAGAGTTTGATATCGAGCGGGAAGTTTATTCTAGCCAAGTAACTCGCTCGGCTCCGGGGTTGATTCAAGGAGGTGGCAATGTTTCCCTCCGTGGAGAGAGTATAGTCAACGATAAAAGTAAAATTGTTGCCGGAGCAGTACTTCGGGGTGACTTGGAGAATGTTGTAAATCTCGAGGCAAGGGGGCAGCGCTCTATTGTTGAGAATGGGCTTGTCAGGTCTTTAGGGTACTATCATTTTCACTCAGAGCACGGTGGGGAAGCGATTCCTTACACTTCGAGCTGGGAGTTTTACACTGATCAAGAGTCACTGAGCGACATTATTCTTCCAGTCACAGAGCTCGGTGGCAACCGAAATGTCTCGAGCAGTGGCGCACAAATTGGTACCCTGCAGCCCACGTCACTCTCTGGCTCCGCCTCCGGCGCCGGCAATGCCACGGCTGGCGTTGGTGGTTTCGAATCCGGCAGAGGCATTGTCGAGGTCCCAGCCATCGGGCGTTCGGGCAGTGCCGTCCAGGCTTCTTCCTTCGAGGCGGGCGATGTCATCCGCACCCTGACGCCTCAGCTCCAACTGCCCAGCAACAGCCTGTTCCAGCTCAAGCCCACCGGCATTCGGCCACTGGTCGAGACCGATCCGCGCTTCACCAACCAGCGCCAGTGGCTCAGCTCCGACTACCTGCTCTCGGCCCTGCACCCCGACCCAGCCATGACCCAGAAGCGCCTGGGCGACGGCTTCTACGAGCAGCGCCTGATCCGCGAGCAGGTCACCCAACTGACCGGCCAGCGCTTCCTCGAAGGCTATGCCGACGACGAGGCGCAGTACGCCGCGCTGATGAACAACGCCGCGACCTTCGCCAAGGCGCACGGCCTGCGCCCCGGCGTGGCCCTCACCGCCGAACAGATGGCGCAGTTGACCAGTGACATCGTGTGGCTGGTGGAGCAGACGGTGACCCTGGCGGACGGCAGCACGGTCAAGGTGCTGGTGCCACAGGTCTATGCCAGGCTGCGCGAAGGCGACTTGAAAGGGGATGGCACCCTGATCGCGGGCGACTCGCTGCAGATGGACATTGCCGGCGACCTGGCCAACACGGGCACCCTGGCCGGGCGCGAACTGGTGGAAATGACGGCCGGCAACATCACCAACCTGGAGGGCCGGATCAGTGGCAACCGAATCGACCTCGAGACCCGGCGTGATCTCACCAACCTTGGCGGTGACATCACCGCTAACGAATCGCTGAGTATGCAGGCGGGGCGCGACCTGAACCTGGCCAACACCGCGGAGCGTCAAGCACGACTCTACTTGACCGATTCCGGCGGCCAACTGCTGGCCGGCGCCGGGCGCGACCTGACGATCCGGGGAGCGGAGGTCGACTCGGCCGGCACCTTAGCATTGGGCGCCGGGCGCGACCTGAGCATCGCCAGCACCCTCGACACCCAGTCCAACCGCTACGGCAGAGTGACCCTCAACACTGCCGACATTGAACACCAGGCCACGCTCAGCGCCGGCCAGGACCTGATCCTCAACGCCGGACGCGACCTCAGCCTCGCCGCGGTCGACGTCAGCGCCGGCGGCAACGGCCTGATCGCCGCCGGTCGCGACCTGGCCTTGGAGACCTTGGCCACGGGCAGCGCCATGAGCGGCGGTCGCCTCCAGCGCAGCCAGCAGCAGGAGGTTGGCACCACGCTCGCCATCGGCAACGACCTCACCCTGATGGCGGGCCAGGACCTCTACGCCCGCGCCGCCGACGTCAGCGTCGCAGGCGACCTGGGCGTCATCGCCGGGCGCAACATCGAGATCGAAGCGGGGCAGTCCAGCCAGTACGAAGAGCGGCGATGGGGCAGGACCCACACCATCGACAGCCAGAGCCGCGTGCAGGGCAGCGACTTCGCCGCGGGGGGCAGCCTCAGCCTCACCGCCGGCGAGGACCTGCGCCTGACCGCCAGCCGCCTCCAGGCCGGCGAGGACGCCGCCCTGCTGGCCGGTGGCGACATCGAACTCCTCACCGCCCAGGAGCACGACTACTCCCTCTATGAATCGCGCCGCCGCGGCACGTTCGGCGGCAGCCGCACCCAGCGCGACGAAGTCAGCAAGACCCGCGCCATCGGCAGCGAAGTGAGCAGCGGCGGCGATCTGTTCATCGCCAGCGGGCAGGACCAGACCTACCGGGCCGCCCGCCTGGAAGCCGACGGCGACATCGAACTGCAAAGCGGCGGCCGCATCCGCTTCGAAACCGCCAGCGACGTGCACAGCGAATCCCACGAGCGCAGCAAGAGCAGCTTCGTCAGCCAGTCGGCGCGGGGGCAGGGCAGTACCGTGGAAACGCTGCGCCAAAATGAGCTGATGGCACAAGGCGATATTCGGATTCATGCGGAGCAAGGTATTCATGCCCTCTACGAAGCCCGGGACGGTGAAAGCCTGGATGCTGCCATCGAGCGCGTCGTGGCGGACAACCCGGGTCTCGCCTGGCTTCAAGCCCTTCAAGGCCGCGATGACGTCACCTGGGAAAGCCTCGAAGCCTTCCAGGATGAATGGCATTACAGCCATAGCGGCCTGAGCCCCATCGCCACCACCATTTTGACTGCGGTGGTCAGCTACTACACCGCCGGGGCCGTCAGCGGCATGGTGGGCAACCTCTCTGGAGCCGCAGCCGGGTCGCAAGCGACCTTTGCCGCAGGTGCTACCACGGCAAGTGGAACGACGATAGCCGCAGGCTCGGGCAATGCCATCCTCTCCGGCATGGCGGGCGGTGCTGCCGGTGGTGGTGTGGGCGCGTTCAGCCAGGGGGGGGATTGGCGAGAAGCCGCTTGGCGAGGTGGCATTACGGGTGCATTCACGGGTCACCTCAGCGCAGGCACTTACTACGACAACCCCATCAATATGGCGGGCGATGCCTATGAATACTTCATGCAAGGTAACGCGATGGGGCTCGCCAGTGTTGGCATGCATCTGGGCTTGCAGCAGGTATATGGTGAGGTTCAGCAGAAGATCGCCGATGGTGTGGGGTTGAACCCGGATGAACTTAATTGGTTGTTGATGGCCAGTTCTATTGCGGGAAATAGCGTGGCAGGGAGTCGCTTTTGGGCGGATGACCAAGAGTTCGAGCATACCAGGGGTACAGGAACAACGGGTTTCTTCTCTCGTGATAAGCGACCTGTCGTAGGTAGTATCTTTGACCTTGCCGACTCAGCGCTAGGATATCAGGATTTACCCGATGCCACGGTCCGAGATTATCTCGTTGAAGTGGGTGTTGGTCAACCTGCTGCAGGCGGCCACAGTTTAGGCACGATCACGCAGTCCTACCTGGCGCGTCATGGCCTGGTGGAAAGCACTTATCTGGAGTCCGTGCCGTTTGGGATAGTTGCACCTCCTAATGCCGAGGTTAGGTTGGGCAGAGGCGATATCATCAACGGCTTTGGTGGCGGAATGTTGTTCAACTGGCATGGGAAAATCGTGCCTACGGGGCTTTTTCAACACTCAAGAGAATTTTATGAACCCTTCCGCCCTAATACTGGAGGTGGTCAGTGAACGTCATTAATAAACTTCCGGCTTGCTTGATGATTATCAATATCTCTGTGCTGTCTGGCTGTGTTCCGCATGCGGCCTATCGTGCGCACCAGGACCATATTGAAGGTCGAGAAGTGTTTGTTATGAATGACAACTATCTTCGTGTCCCTTCAGAGTCATATCCTATCTTCTCAGTTGTTGAGGATCGTGAGGCACCTAGAAGCATTGTCAGCAATGGTTGGGAGGGACTGTTCATGCCAGCCATGAATAGTTATTATAGGTGGGAAGTTTCTCACGCTTTTAATGGCCGTTTTTTGCTATATTCTGAGGAGTATGATGGTGTCCACTGTATTGAACGGCTAGGAAGAAATACAAGACATTCCCGGAAAGAGAACTGCGAAATTGGCGCCAAAGGTGCTCCAAATAAGATTTACGTGTATGCCCGCCCCAGTGGCGAGGCATACGGTTGGCAATATCTACGAAATCAAGATTGGTATGTGTTGCAGTCGGATAAGATCTCGCGCTTTCGCATCGACGATAGCGGTGACTGGTCCGGCCAGCCTTGGTTCGAGTGTGTCGCCCGTTGTGACAAGCTGGAGCGAATGAAGCGGGAAGAGGTTGAAGGTGGCGATCCGTTTGGTGTGGGTGAGGACAAGGAATGGGGCGGTGAGGCCGAGTAAGCTTGCTTCAAGCTCTACCATTGATCGCGACTTCGCCCTGAGCGCCGGGTGCGATATCGCTACCGTCAGCGGCGGCGAGATCACCTTCGAGATGGGCAGCGATATCCGCACTGAATCCCATGAGCGTAGCAAGAGCAACTTCGTCAGCCAGTCGGCTAGCGGCAAAGGCTTCACCCGCGAGACACTGAGCCAGAGCGAGCTGCGCTACCAGGGCGAACTGGCCATCCACGCCGCCCAAGGCGTGACCATCGAGATCGAAAGGGTCGACGCACAGAGCGTGCGCCAGGTCATCGACGCCATGGTCGCGGCCAACCCCGACCTTGCCTGGCTGAAGGAGATGGAGCAGCGCGGCGACATCGACTGGCGTCAGGTCGAGGCCATCCACGACAGTTGGAGCTACTCCCAATCCGGCCTCGGGCCGGGCGCGGCGCTGGCGGTCAGCATCGTGGCCGCCGCCTGGGCCGGGCCCGCTGCCGCTGGCCTGGTCAACAATGCCATTGGCGCGGCGATGGTGGGAGCGGGAGCCGGCTCACTGGCTGGCACCGGCGCGGTGAGCCTGATCAACCATCAAGGCGATCTGGGCTTGGCGCTAGGCGACACGCTCTCCTCGGACAGCCTGCGCGGTGCCGCCCTCGCCGCCCTGAGTGCCGGGGCCACCCAAGGCATGACCGACCACGTCTGGGGAACCCAGACCAACCCCACCACCGGCGCCACGACCAATCTCTCGCTCAACAATCCAGGCGACATCGGCCGCTTCGCCGGGCAGCGTGCCACCCAGGCCGCCATCAATGCCGGCATTCGTGCCGCCGTGGAAGGCGGCAGTTTTGGCGATCACCTCGGGGATAGCTTCGAAGCCGCCGTGGCGCACGTGGTCTCCGGGGTGCTGTTCAACGCGGTGGGCGACCTCGCCAACGATCACCTCTGGCAGGAAGGCGACCCGCAAAAGATCGCGCTCCACGCCCTGATCGGCGGCAGCATCAGCGAAGCGATGGGCGGAGACTTCGCCACCGGCGCCCTCGCCGCCGGCGCCAGCGAAGCCCTCGTTCACGAACTCGTGGGGGACGCCAATCGCACCGAATTCAGCAACGCCGCCGCCCAGATCGTCGGTATCGTGGCCGCCGAGCTTGCGGGCGGCAACGTGAATGATGGAGCCTTTATCGCCGGGCAGGTGGAGTCCTACAACCGGCAGTTACATACCCACGAACGGGAGTTGGCCCGCGACCTGGCCGAAGCCAGCGATGGCCAATTTACGCTGGAAGAGATCGAGGATGCCATGCGCGGGATGTACCACGATGGTTTGGGACAAGGGCCAGGAAGCAATATCGTCGTCGACTTGCATGATCTGGAAGCCGTTGATGGGACATACTTCGATTATGGTGGCAATTGGCTCGCCACCCCTGGAGAAGGCGGCACGACGCGTTACCTGGTGCAGTTGATTCCCACGGATACGCCCCCGGAACTGATCGCCTACATCATCGAGCAGACTGGAGGAGACGACTCCCCATATCGGACGGCGGTCTATCGACTCCCCGCAGAAGACGCCGCGCCTGGCCAACCACGAGACCGCCTGACGGGCAGACCGCTGAACGAGGAGGGGCAATACATCGTCAGCTACATGCTGGATGGCAAGACCTTCCATGTGCCGCATTTCCCATGCGGCGATGCGGACTGTATCGCGCAAGGGGCGAATATTGACTATAGCGATCCGGCGGCGCAGGCGTACTCCAGGGCGCTGGATGCCAAAGCGTTGGATGATTTAGGTTCTGCAGCCACTGCAGGTGTGGTGCTTACACCTGTTGGTCAGATAGGGACTGGTCTAGCTGCGGCAGGTACCGCTTCCAGTCTATTGTCGGGATATTTAAGAGAAGATATTACGACGGCGGCTTCGAAAGAAGCTTTGATGATTGGTTTTGAGACATATGCGAAGTCCAGGGGATTGTCGGTAGTGGAAGCGCGAAGATTAAATTCAACCTTGGATTTAATTGGTGTCTGGAATAGAGTTTTGGGCAATGGGGTAGATATGTTGGGGACGGCTGATGAATAAGCAAAATTTTAGCTCCTCTTGGGCTCGATGGCGAAATTGCTATCGATGGTATGTTTCTGCCTTTCTGGCCATGGTGGCAATGGCAAATGCTGTAATTAGATTTTGGGGGGAGTGGGAGCTGTTCTTTGGTGCCCTTATTGGGCACGGGATATTTTGGCAAGCAATAGTGGCATTTTTATACGATAAGCCTATGATATTTGGGCCTGGTGGTGCGGACTTGGAGGATGGGCCTGGGGCTCGGGGTATTGCGATAGTCTTTTCTGTTATAGGATATTGCGCTATGTTTGCCTTTAGCGGATACCCGTGGCGGTAGGCTGTTCCAGTCGCTTCACCGACCGCCGGCAGTGGCTCGGCTCCGACTATATGCTCGAGGCTCTGAACAGTGACCCGAGCACCACCCATAAGCGCCTCGGCGATGGTTTCTACGAGCAGCGGCTGGTGCGGGAGCAGATCACTCAGATCACCGGCCAGCGCTGCCTCGAAGGTCACAATGACGACCAGGCGCAATTCACCGCACTGATGAACGCCGGTATCACCTTCGCCGAGGCGTACGACCTGCGTCCCGGCGTGGCCTTGACCGCCGAGCAGATGGCACAGCTCACCAGCGATATCGTCTGGCTGGTGGAGCAGAACGTCGAACTCGACGATGGCTCCAGCGTCACCGTGCTGGTGCCTCAGGTCTATGCAAGATTGCGCGAGGGTGACCTGAAAGGGGATGGCACCCCAAAAGCACGGCAAGGAGCCGGGTGTGAAGAGCGCAGATCTGATAAAGGAGCTGGAGGCGGAGCGATACCATGCACTATCCCATTGCGATCGAGGTTGGCGATGAGCAGCACGCTTATGGCGTAGTTGTGCCCGATCTGCCGGGCTGCTTCTCCGCTGGCGACACTTTCGACGAGGCAATCGCCAATGCTCGGGAGGCCATAGAAGGACATCTCGAAAGCCTTTCGGAGCACGGCGACCCCATTCCCACCGCTACCGCCATTCAGCAGCATCTGGAGAATCCCGACTTCGCCGGGTGGGTGTGGGCAGCGGTCGAGATCGACATGACCCCTTACCTGGGCAAGAGTCACAAGATCAACGTCACTCTGCCCGATCTGCTGATCAAGCGTATCGACAGCACCGTGGCAAAGCATGGCGACTACAAGAGCCGTTCCGGCTTCCTGGCCCGTGCTGCGCTGCATGAACTCGAGCGCCACGCTCAATAGAGCCGAGTCTTCACCACACCCCACGCACAAGAAAGCGGCGACCGAAGTCGCCGCCCTTAATGAAGCCCAACATAAAACCCAGCGGCTCAGCCCTGCTACGGCTTGGCCTGTGCCGCGGCCATTTCCTGCTCTTCGATCATGCGGTCTACCGAGGAGACGTAGTACTCCTCGTCGAACGCCCCTTCCGGCTCCTTCAGCCAGATCAGGCAGATCAGCCAACTGACGAAGGCGCCGCCGGCGATGATGTAGAAGAACTGGGTCGGGGTGACGAAGGTGAAGATGGTCAGGTAGACCACCGCCCCCACGTTGCCATAGGCGCCGGCCATGCCTGAGATCTGCCCGGTGATGCGGCGCTTGATCGAGGGAATGATGCCGAAGGTGGCGCCCTCCGAACCCTGCACGAAGAAGGAGGTGAAGATGGTGATGGCGATGGCGATGATCAACGGCCAGTTGGAGTTGAGCATGCCCATCAGCACGAAACCGATGCCGATGCCGAACATGTAGCTGAGCATGACGAAGCGGCGGTTGCCCATGCGGTCGGAGACCAGGCCGCCCATGGGGCGTGCCACCAGGTTGACGAAGGCGAAGGAGGCGGCGATCAGGCCCGCGGCGGCGGCGCTCAGCCCCCAGGTCTCCTCGAAGAACATCGGCAGCATCGAGACCACTGCCAGCTCGGCGCCGAAGTTGGCGAAGTAGGTGCTGTTGAGGGCGGCGACGCTGCTGAACGGGTACTTGTCGTCTTCCGGCACCCCCTTCTTCAGGATCGGTACGTTGACCCGTAGGATCTGCACGATCTGATAGATGATGACGGCGACGATGACCAGATAGCAGATCACGGCGGCGGTCACCGACATGTAGCCCATGTTCTGGACGCGCCATACCAGAATGCCCAGGCAGCCCACCAGAGGGATGGTCCAGATGATCAGCTTGATCATGTCGCCCCAGGTGCTCACTTCCATGGCGGCGGCCTTGCGCGGCTTGCGGTGGGCGCGGGCATCGGGGCCGTCGGTGATGGCGAACCAGTAATAGACGCCATAGACAGCCATGACGATGGCGCTGATGGCGATGGCATAGCGCCAGCCATCGTCGCCGCCGAATAGGGTCAGGGCGATGGTAGGCAGGGTCATGGCGGCGGCGGCGGAGCCGAAATTGCCCCAGCCGGCATAGAAGCCTTCGGCGAAGCCGATGTCCTTGGGCTTGAACCACAGTGCGGTCATGTGGATGCCGACCACGAAGCTGGCGCCGATGGAACTCAGCACCAGGCGCGAGATCAGCAGTTGGGTCATGGTGTTGCCGAAGGCGAAGGCGAGTGCCGGGATCGCCATGGTCACCATCAGTACCGAGAACACCCGGCGCGGGCCGAAGCGATCCAGCGCCATGCCGATGATGATGCGGGCGGGAATGGTCAGCGCCACGTTGAGGATGGCGAACAGGCGGATGTCATCCCGGGTCAGCCAGTCGACGCTCTTGAGCATGCTCGATGCCAGCGGCGCCATGTTGAACCAGACGTAGAAGGTGATGAAGAAGGCGATCCAGGTCAGGTGGAGTGCCCTGATCTCAGGGTTACGGTACTTGAAAACGGCGGACACTTTCATGGTCGTATCATCCTGCAGATGGCGAAAAATCGGAGACGAGTGGCTGCGATGGACTGCTCAGGGGCTGGGCAGGATCAACAGTGGGCACTCGACGCGACGGGCCAGGAAAGAGCTGACCTTGCCGAAGGTCATGTAGTCGAGCTCGTCGACGAAGTAGCTCAGTGACTGGGCGATGATGCCGCCGTCGGGCTTGCTGCTATGGCGGGCGATGACCAATACGTCCGGCTGGTGTTTCTGGGTGGCGTGCAGCAGCATCTTGCGTGCATCGCCCTCGGCCAGTACCCAGTCGACCTCGAAACCCTCCTGATGGGCGAAGTCAGCCCCTTCCTTCAGCGCCGCCTTCAGCTCCTCGTACTCCTGCTGGAACAGTTCCTCGTTGGCATCGGTGGCGTCGCGGGGGTTCTCCGCCACGCCGACCAGGATCAGCGTGGGGGCGTTGCAGCGAAACAGGCTGACGCTCTGGGCAAGGGCCAGTTTGGCGTTGCGCGAGCCGTCATAAGCGATCATGACTTTCATGACATCCCTCCGAAGAAGGCAAGGTAGTGGAGTGTGCTCTGGCCCCAGGCCAGAGCACCGATGACCGCATCAGGGGTTTTTGACGTAGGCGTTGGGACGCAGGTAGAACCACCAGTTGATCACCAGGCACACCGCGTAGAAGATCGCGAAGCCGTACATGGCGAGTTCCGGGGTGCCGGCACGGATCTGACCGCCCATCACCACCGGGGCGATGAAGGCGCCGTAGGCGGCCACGGCGGAGGTCCAGCCCAGCACCGGGCCCTTCTGCTGGGCATCGAAGATCACGCCGATGCTGCGGAAGGTAGAGCCGTTGCCGATGCCGCTGGCGGCGAACAAGATCACGAACAGCAGCATGAACAGGGCGAAGTAGCTGTTGGGGTCGGTGGAGTTGTAGGCCAGCATCATCACGTAGCCGGTCACCGCCGAGGCCACCACCATGATCACCGAGATCACCTGGGTGACGATGGAGCCGCCCACCTTGTCGGAGACCCAGCCGCCGATGGGGCGGATCAAGGCGCCGACGAAGGGACCGATCCAGGCCCAGGTCAGGGCGCTGGGGCCGTTGGGGTTGACCACGCGGGCCACGCTGCCGTCGGCGGCTACTTCCATCATGTTGCCGAAGATGACGTTAATGGAGAGTGGCAGGGCCGCGGAGAAGCCGATGAACGAGCCGAAGGTCAGGATGTAGAGCACCGTCATCGACCAGGTGTGCTTGTTCGAGAAGATCGCGAACTGCTTCTGAATGTTGGGCTTGATGTCGCCGGGAATCAGGCGCATCAGCGCCAGGGTCAGCAGGATGGTGACCGGCAGGGCGACCCACATGCCCAGCCACTGCAGGGTAGCGGTGCCCACGATGGTGGCGATGACACCCACGCCGTAGAGCCCGAGGATCTTGCCGAAGGCCTGTAATGGCGTGCCCGGGTTGGGCGTAATGGGGCGCAGGTTGTTCATGCCGAACCAGCCGAGGAAGGCCAGGGGTACCAGGAACACCAGCCAGATGAAGCCGGCGTTCTGGATCCAGGTCGGTGTGCCCGCCTCGATACGACCGATCAGCGTGCCGCTGGCGCTGGTGAGCTCCATGGAGCTGCCGGCAATGGCACCGAAGATGCCCACGGTCATCACCAGCGGGATCAGGATCTGCATGGTGGTGACGCCGAAGTTACCCAGGCCGGCATTCATGCCCAGCGCGTAACCCTGCTGCTTCTTGGGGAAGAAGGTCGAGATGTTGCTCATCGAGGCGGCGAAGTTGCCGCCGCCGATGCCCGAGAGCAGCGCCAGGGCCTGGAACACCCAGAACGGCGTGTCGGGATTCATCAGCGCGACCCCTGTGCCGAAGGCGGGGATCATCAGCAGCGCAGTGGTCAGGAACACGGTGTTGCGCCCGCCGGCGATGCGAATCATGAACGAGGCGGGTATGCGCAAGGTGGCGCCGGCGAGACCGGCGATGGCGGTCAGCATGAAGAGCTGGTCAACGGCGAAGGGGAAGCCCAGGTTCTGCATCTGGGTGGTGATCATGCCCCACATCATCCACACCGCGAAGCCCATCAGCAGGCTGGGGATGGAGATCCACAAGTTGCGGGAGGCGACCTTCTTGCCCTCCTGCTCCCAGAACTGTTCGTTTTCGATATCCCAGTGCTCGATGTCGGCATTCTTTGGCCTGCCGGCACCGAGCTTGCCGATATCGGCGCTCGATTTAGCCATGACGTTTCCCCTTGAGGTTTCGCTGATCCCGCCTTGCGACATCCGTCCTGACCGGGATCAATTCAGGTTCGGTTGAGGCAAAGATACGCCCGGCAATGACACGGCGAAACCGGCAGAAAAGGCAGGAAAATCAGGAGAATACCTCTTGAGAGGTAGCAGGGGTATTTGGCTAAGTCATTGTTTCTACGATGAAGTAAAAAACGCTGCGACAAGAAAAAGGCGCCTTGCCGGCGCCTCGAAGTCTTTGGAGGTATCCACACAGAACCGGAGACATCCCCTCGGTATCCTACCTGTCGATGCCCTCCTGCACGGCCCAAACCGCTGCTTCGACTCGCGAGCGCAGGTTGAGCTTCTTCAACAGGTGCTTGACGTGGACCTTGACCGTGCCCTCGGAGATGTCGAGCTTGCGTGCGATCAGCTTGTTGGAGAGGCCGGCGGCCAGCTCGCGTAGAATCTCCCGCTCGCGCTGAGTCAGGCTGTGGATGTCGGGGGTGGCTGGGGCCGTGCGCTGGTTGCGCAGCGCCTCGGCGAGCAGGGCAGTGAGGCTTTCGCTCACCACCATGCGTCCCAGCGCCGCCTGGCGCAGCTGGCGCACCATCTCCTCGGGTTCCATGTCCTTGAGCAGGTAGCCGTCGGCGCCGCCGCGCAGGGCCGCCACCAGGTCATCCTCGTGGTCGGAGACGGTGAACATCACGATGCGTCCGGCATAGCCCGCCTCGCGCAGCGCCTTGAGTGTCTGGATACCGTCCATGCCTGGCATATTGAGGTCGAGCAGGATCATATCCGGGTCGAGCTCGGCGGCCAGGCGCACGCCTTGAGCCGGCTCGCCGGTGTCGCCGACCAGCTCGAGATCGTCCTCTAGTTCGAGCAGTTGGGCGACGCCACGGCGCAGCAGCGGGTGGTCGTCGATGATCAGGATACTGGCGGGGGTCTCGCTCACTGACTGGCCCATGGGTCTCAGTTTCCTTGGTCGTGAAGAGTGGATTCGGCAGCCGGCTGGCGGGTGATCAGGCGTGCCGTCTGTGGCGTGAAGACGACTTCCACGCAGGTGCCGCCCTCGGTGCGGTTGGATAGCTTCAGCTCGCCGCTCAGAGTGTGAGCCCGGTCACGCATGATGACGAGGCCATAGTGCATGGGCGGCGAGTCGTCGTTCTCCAGGCCCACGCCGTCGTCCTCGATACGCAGCAGGATGCGGGCCTCGTGGAACTTTACGCTGACGGCAGCCCAGTGCGCCTGGGCATGCTTGTGAATGTTGCTCAACGCCTCGCGGGCGATCTGCAGCATGTGGATCTCTTCATTGGGGTTGAGCAGATGGGGCGGCACGTCGAAGTGCAGCTCCACCGGCGCGCCCAGGCGCTCGGAGAACTCCTCGGTGGTCTGCAGCAGGGCGGTTTGAAGGCCGGGTCCCTCGAGCTTGAGGCGGAAGGTGGTCAGCAGTTCACGCAGTTGGCGGTAGGCGCTGTTGAGCCCGGTGCGCAGCTCGTCGAAGACCGCCGCCTGCATCTCCTTGGGAGCATCCTTGGCCTGCATGCGCTCCAGCCGTGCCACCTGCATCTTGAGGTAGGAGAGCGATTGGGCCAGGGAGTCGTGCAGTTCGCGGGCGATGATGGTGCGCTCGTTCATCAGTGAGACCTGCTGTTCCTCCTCGATGCGTCGCTGCAGGTAGACCGCCGTGGCCAACTGGTCGGCCAAGGCATTGAGCAGGCGGCGCACGCTGTCGGAGAGACGCTGCCCCTTGGGATGCCATACTTCCAGGGTGCCCAGCATCTCGTCGCCCACGCTGACGGGTAGCAGCATGCAGTCGCCTTCTTCGGTGTTGGAGAGGCGCAGAGGGCGCGGGGAAATCAGGCAGGCGTGGCAGTCGTGGTCACGGCAAAAGTCCGGGCGTCGCGCGGCGTGAGTGGCGAGAACGGGAATCTGGCGATTGTTGTGTGGATCGTTGAGCGACAGCCGGATGGGGCCGATATCGAGGAGTTCCGCCACTTGGCGCAGCATGGGCGCGGCGCTGGCGCACAGGTCGTTGCCGCCGCCGTAGAGCGAGCGGCTGCCGTCGTGGAGCGTCTGCATGACCTTGCTGCTGCGCTCCAGTTCCTGGGTCTTGCGTTGCACCCGTGCCTCGAGGTCGGCGTAGCTCGCCCCCAGTTCCTCGGACATGGTGTCGAAGGTATGGCCGAGCATGGCCAGTTCGTCGCTGCCCTTGAGCTGGGTGCGCAGGGAGAAGTTGCGCTGCGCGGCCTCTCGTGCCAGCACCATCAACTGGCGTAGCGGAGCCACCAGATTGTGGCGGATGTCGTAGAGCGCGATGGCGACGACCACCGCCGTCAGACCCAGGAACAGAATCTGCAGGGCGCTGAGCAGGCGGATCTTGGCCTCGCTGTTCTGCTCGAGCTGGGAGACCATCAGGTCGATCTCGTTCACCAGCCCGTCCAGGGTGCGATTGAGCGACTCGATGTTCACCGTGCGGTTGTCGACGGCTTCATTGACCTCCGGGGCCAGCTCGTTGTGCCAGCTCGCCAGTACCAGGCGGTATTGGCGACGCAGTTCGTGAGCCTCTGAGACGGGAATGGCAGCGGTCAATTCAGCGCTGGCCAGGCGCTCCTCGAAGCGGCGCTTGAGCACGTGTACCTCCGCCTGGTGCTCCATGGAAGGAATCCGCTCATAGCGCTGCAGGGCGGCCACGATCTGGTAGGTGTTCATGCGCAGCGAGCCGGCGACGTTGATCGCCGCGGCGTCGCCGCGGCTGCCGCCGGCAGCGGCCATGGTCACCACGATGCTGATAAGGGCCATGGCGCTGATCGCCAGCAGCGAGGCGACGATGCGGGCCACGAGGGAGCGCTGCAGCAGTTTCATTGACGGTGGGCGTCTCCAGAAGGAGTGGGATATGTCGACACTATAACCTCATGTCGACGCGATACCCCAAGGGACGGTGAGGCATCCTACCGGGAGTTCCCGCGGGCTGCCACCAAAGAGGTACCTCGTATGCCCTTTTGACCCGGCAGGGCTGGGTTAACGAGAATCACTTTGACCACATCTCGAGACCCACCGTTCATGACCCATGTTGGGAAGCTTCAGGCGCCGGGGCAGCATGTCGACTATCGCTCGCTGGTGGTCGTGTTGTTGGCGCCGCTGGCCTTCGCGCTGGTGTTCGCCAGTTGGACCATCTTCGCCGTGCTGGGCGTCGAGCTGAAGCGTGTGCTGCTGTTCGGCGAAGTGCAGTTCGCCATGTTGCTGGCCATGCCCATGTTTACCGGCGCGCTGGCCGCGCTGCCCATGGCGCTGTTGGCGCGCCGGGTGGGCGGCCGGCGGGTGATGATCGGCTGCCTGCTGCTGATCTGCCCGTTGCTGTGGGGCATCGCTCATTCGGATGTCTACCTGGAGTTCCTGCTGGCCGGGGCCGGGCTGGGGCTGGGCGCCGGTTCGCTGGCTGCCGGCCTGGTCTACGTGGCTTCGTTGTGCCCGCGGCGCCATGCCGGCCTGGCACTGGGACTTTATGGCGCCGGCATGCTGGGGGCGGGACTCACCTACTTCCTGCTGCCCTTGATCAGCCAGGCCTACGGCTGGCCCATGGCGCCCAAGCTCTACCTCTTGCCGGTGCTACTGGTGGCTCTGCTGCTTTGGGTATTCGCCGAGGATGCGCCGAGCGCGGTGCCGCCCGCCGCACCCGACGATCTCGCCGAGTTCGTACCCTCGCCCGGGCGCACGCCGCCTCTGAGGAAATGGCTGCCAACGCCGGCGGTGTGTCGCCTGGCGCTCTACTACAGCTTCTTCTACGGCGCCTTCGTGGCGCTGGCGTTGTGGCTGCCGGGCTATCTCGCCGCCCAGTATCAGCTCACGCTCAAGCTGGCCGCGCTGTGGGCGCTGGCCTTTACCCTGCCGGGCGGCGTCGGGCAGATCCTCGGCGGGGCGCTGGCCGATCGGCGCGATTTCCGCGACCTGCGCTGGTGGGTCAGCGCCTGCGTGATGGTGTGCCTGTTCCTGCTCTCCTACCCCGACTTCACCATGCAGATCCACGGCGTGCACGGCGATATCGCGCTCGCCTTCTCCATGCCGCTGGGTGGCTTTGCCGCGCTGCTCGCCGTCATGGGACTGGCCATGGGTATCGGCAAGGGCAGCCTGATGCGCCTGCTGCATCGCGACCATGGCGACGACATGGCTCACGCCGGTGGGCTGGCGCTGACCCTGGGCGGGCTATTTGCCGCCGTGTTACCGCTGATGTTCGTGCTCGGCAACGAATGGATCGGCATCCGTACCGCTGGCTTCATGTTCCTCTACGCCGCGTTGGCGGTGTGCATGCTGCTGATGCTGTGGGATGGCACCCGGACCCACCCCCGCTCGGCTTCCTCTACCCCCACCCAGGCGGACTAACCCCTTTCCCTGGGCGGTCTATCACCTTGTGGGTAGAGAGGGTGTATATGGAGGTAACCTGGCAGTAATCCGCATTTCGATGCTCCAGACTTTGCTTCAAGAACCTGCCCCGACGGTCGTGTGGAACACGGCGCACGACACGGCAGGCGGGGTGGCCCGGGTGCCACGCATCACTTCAAGAAGCCTGGAGATCGACCATGAGTCACTTCTTAGATCGGCTGAATTTCTTCCGCAAGGCGCGCGAGCCTTTCGCCAACGACCATGGCGAGACCCGTGAGGAGTCCCGTGGCTGGGAGGACGGTTACCGCCAGCGCTGGCAGCACGACAAGATCGTGCGCTCCACCCACGGCGTGAACTGCACCGGCTCCTGTAGCTGGAAGATCTACGTCAAGAACGGCCTGGTTACCTGGGAAACCCAGCAGACCGACTATCCGCGCACCCGCCCGGACCTGCCCAATCACGAGCCGCGGGGCTGCCCGCGTGGCGCCAGCTACTCTTGGTACATGTACAGCGCCAATCGCCTCAAGTACCCGCTGATCCGCAAGCCCTTGCTCAAGCTGTGGCGTGAGGCCAAGCAGCAGCACGGCGACCCGGTCGATGCCTGGGCCTCCATCGTCGAGGATCCGGCCAAGGCGAAGCAGTACAAGCGCGCCCGCGGCATGGGCGGCTTCGTACGCGCCAACTGGGACGAGCTCAACGAGCTGATCGCCGCCTCCAACGTCTACACCGCCAAGCAGTACGGCCCCGATCGCATCATCGGCTTCTCGCCGATCCCCGCCATGTCGATGGTCAGCTACGCCGCGGGTAGCCGCTACCTGTCGTTGATCGGCGGCGTGTGCATGAGCTTCTACGACTGGTACTGCGACCTGCCGCCGGCCAGCCCGCAGACCTGGGGCGAGCAGACCGACGTGCCCGAATCGGCCGACTGGTACAACTCCGGCTACATCATCGCCTGGGGCTCCAACGTGCCCCAGACCCGTACCCCGGACGCCCACTTCTTCACCGAGGTGCGCTACAAGGGCACCAAGACCGTCTCCATCACCCCGGACTACGCCGAGGTCTCCAAGCTCACCGACGAGTGGCTGTCGGTCAAGCAGGGCACCGACGCCGCGCTGGGCATGGCCATGGGCCACGTGATCCTCAAGGAGTTCCACCTCGACAAGCCCAGCGCCTACTTCACCGAGTACGTGCGCAAGTACTCCGACATGCCCTTCCTGGTCGAGCTCGAGGCTCGCGAGGACGGTAGCTTCGTGCCCGGCAAGCAACTGCGCGCCAGCGACTTCGAAGGCGCCATGGGCCAGGACAACAACCCCGAGTGGAAGACCGTGGCCTGGGACGAGCTCTCCGACCGTCTCGTCGTGCCCAACGGCTCCATCGGCTTCCGCTGGGGTGAGAAAGAAGAGAACCAGGGCAAGTGGAACCTGGAGGAGCGTGACGCCAGTGGCGCCGAGATCAAGCCGCTGCTGACGCTGGCCGAGAAGCATGACGATGTGGCCAGGGTGGCGTTCCCCTACTTCGGCGGCATCGCCCACGAGCACTTCGACCACGTGGCCGGCAACGAGCTGCTGTTCCACAGCCTGCCCGCCAAGCGGCTGACCAAGGCCGACGGCAGCGAGATCCTCGCCGTCACCGTATTCGACCTGATGTGTGCCAACTACGGCATCGATCGCGGGTTTGGTAAAGAGGGCGAAGACGACGGTGCCACCTCCTACGACCAGATTCGCCCCTACACCCCGGCCTGGCAGGAGAAGATCACCGGCGTGCCCGCCGAGCAGGTCGCCCGTATCGCCCGTGAGTTCGCCGACAACGCCGACAAGACCCAGGGTCGCTCCATGGTCATCGTAGGTGCCGCGATGAACCACTGGTACCACATGGACATGAACTACCGCGGCCTGATCAACATGCTGGTCATGTGCGGCTGTATCGGCCAGAGCGGTGGCGGCTGGGCTCACTACGTGGGGCAGGAGAAGCTGCGCCCCCAGACCGGCTGGACCCCGCTGGCCTTCGGCCTCGACTGGCAGCGTCCGCCGCGCCACATGAACTCCACCTCCTTCTTCTACAACCACTCCTCCCAGTGGCGCTACGAGAAGCTGGAGGTCAAGGAGATCCTGTCGCCGCTGGCCGATCCCAGCCAATACAGCGGCAGCCTGATCGACTTCAACGTACGCTCCGAGCGCATGGGCTGGCTGCCCTCCGCGCCGCAGCTCGGCACCAACCCGCTGCGCCTGGCCAAGCCGGCCGCCGCAGCGGGCATGTCGACCAAGGACTACGCCGTACAGCAGCTCAAGAGCGGCGAGCTGGCGTTCGCCGCCGAGGATCCGGACAGCCCGCAGAACTTCCCGCGCAACCTGTTCGTGTGGCGCTCCAACCTGCTGGGCAGCTCGGGCAAGGGTCACGAGTACATGCTCAAGTACCTGCTGGGTACCCGTCACGGTATCCAGGGCAAGGACCTGGGCGAGATGGGCGGCCAGAAGCCGGAAGAGGTGAAGTGGCACGACGAGGCGCCGGAAGGCAAGCTCGACCTGGTGGTCACGCTGGACTTCCGCATGTCCTCCACCTGTCTCTACTCCGACGTGGTGCTGCCGACGGCCACCTGGTACGAGAAGAACGACCTCAACACCTCGGACATGCACCCCTTCATCCACCCGCTGACCGCGGCCACCGACCCGGCGTGGGAGTCGCGCAGCGACTGGGACATCTACAAGGGCATTGCCAAGGCGTTCTCCGAGGTGTGCGTCGGTCACCTGGGCGAGGAGATCGATCTGGTCACCCTGCCGCACCAGCACGACTCCCCGGCCGAGCTGGCCCAGCCTGAAGTGAAGGACTGGAAGAAGGGCGAGTGCGAGCCGATCCCCGGCAAGACCATGCCGGCGCTGATCGAGGTCAAGCGCAACTACCCCGAGACCTATGAGCGCTTCACTTCCGTCGGCCCGCTGCTCGAGACCATCGGCAACGGCGGCAAGGGCATTGCCTGGAACACCGAGTCCGAGGTCGAGCTGCTCGGCAAGCTGAACTACCGCAAGAGCGAAGGTCCCGCCAAGGGCCGGCCGAAGATCGAGAGCGCGATCGACGCCGCCGAGATGATCCTGACCCTGGCGCCGGAAACCAACGGCAACGTGGCGGTCAAGGCGTGGGGCGCGCTGTCCAAGATCACCGGACGCGACCACACCCACCTGGCCACGCCCAAGCACGAGGAGAAGATCCGCTTCCGCGACATCGTGGCCCAGCCGCGCAAGATCATCTCGAGCCCAACCTGGTCCGGCCTGGAGGACGAGCACGTCTCCTACAACGCCGGCTACACCAACGTGCACGAGCTGATTCCGTGGCGCACCGTGAGCGGCCGCCAGCAGTTCTACCAGGATCACCCCTGGATGCGCGCCTTCGGCGAGAGCCTGCTGACCTACCGCCCGCCGATCAACACCAAGACCATCACCGGTTTTGCCATGCCGGAGGACAACGGCAACCCGACCAAGGCGCTGAACTGGATCACCCCGCACCAGAAGTGGGGCATCCACTCCACCTACAGCGACAACCTGTTGATGCTGACGCTCAACCGCGGCGGCCCGGTGGTGTGGATGTCGGAGACCGATGCCCAGGATATCGGCATCGAGGATAACGACTGGATCGAGCTGTTCAACGCCAACGGCGCGATCACCGCGCGGGCCATCGTCAGCCAGCGGGTCAAGGCCGGCATGGTGATGATGTACCACGCCCAGGAGCGCCAGGTGAACGTGCCGGGCTCCGAGGTCACCAAGACCCGTGGCGGCATGCACAACTCCGTGACTCGGGTGTGCCCGAAGCCGACCCATATGATCGGTGGCTACGCGCAGCTCTCTTACAGCTTCAACTACTACGGCACCGTTGGTTCCAACCGCGATGAATTCGTCCTCATCCGCAAGATGAAGAACGTCGACTGGCTGGATGGCGAAGGCAACGACAGCGTGCAGGAGACCGTGAAATGAAGATTCGTTCCCAGGTAGGCATGGTCCTCAACCTCGACAAGTGCATCGGCTGCCACACTTGCTCGGTCACCTGCAAGAACGTTTGGACCAGCCGTGAAGGCATGGAATATGCCTGGTTCAACAACGTCGAGACCAAGCCGGGCATCGGCTATCCCAAGGAGTGGGAAAACCAGGATAAGTGGAAGGGCGGTTGGATGCGCCGCAAGGACGGCAAGATCGAGCCGCGCATCGGCGGCAAGTGGCGGGTGCTGGCGAACATCTTCGCCAACCCCGACCTGCCCGAGATCGACGACTACTACGAGCCGTTCGACTTCGACTACCAGCACCTGCATACCGCCAAGCAGGGCGATCACCAGCCTGTGGCGCGCCCCCGTTCGCTGGTCTCCGGCGAACGCATGAAGAAGATCGAATGGGGCCCGAACTGGGAGGAGATCCTCGGCACCGAGTTCGCCAAGCGCCGCCGCGACAAGAACTTCGAGCAGGTACAGGCCGACATCTACGGCCAGTTCGAGAACACCTTCATGATGTACCTGCCGCGCCTGTGCGAGCACTGCTTGAACCCGGCGTGCGTGGCCTCGTGCCCGAGCGGCGCGATCTACAAGCGCGAGGAGGACGGCATCGTCCTGATCGACCAGGACAAGTGCCGCGGCTGGCGGATGTGTATCTCCGGCTGCCCATACAAGAAGATCTACTACAACTGGAAGACCGGCAAGTCAGAGAAGTGCATCTTCTGCTACCCGCGCATCGAGGCGGGCATGCCGACCGTGTGCTCCGAGACCTGTGTGGGCCGTATCCGCTACCTCGGCGTGCTGCTCTACGACGCCGACCGCATCGAGGAAGTGGCCAGCTCGCCGGACGTGCGCGACCTCTACCACCGCCAGTGCGAGATCTTCCTCGACCCCAACGATCCGAAGGTGATCGAGCAGGCCAGGAAGGACGGCATTCCCGACAACGTCATCAAGGCCGCTCAGGAGAGCCCGGTCTACAAGATGGCCATGGACTGGGGCTTGGCGCTGCCGCTGCACCCCGAGTACCGCACCCTGCCGATGGTCTGGTACGTGCCGCCGCTGTCACCGATCCAGTCGGCCGCCGAGGCCGGCAAGGTCGAGTACGACGGCGTGCTGCCCAAGATCGAGTCGCTGCGTATCCCGGTGCGTTACCTGGCCAACATGCTCACCGCCGGTGAGGAGGCGCCCGTGGTGCTGGCGCTCAAGCGGCTGATGGCGATGCGCGTCTTCATGCGCAACAAGCACGTGGAAGGCAAGCACGATACCGAGGTGCTCGACGCCGTCGGTCTCAGCGAGGCCCAAGTGGAGGAGATGTACCGCTACCTGGCCATCGCGAACTATGAGGATCGCTTCGTGATCCCCACCAGCCACCGCGAGATGGCCACCGAAGCCTTCCCCGAGCGCGGTGGCTGCGGCTTCAGCTTCGGTGACGGCTGTCATGGCGAGAGCAAGCCGAGCCTGTTCAACGGCCGCAAGCAGACCAGCTCGCTGGTCAAGCCGGTCGATGTCTTCGATCCGAAAACACAGAGCGATGGGCGGCGCGATGAACGAGCCAAGGAGGCCCACCATGGCTGATACAGCACTCCAGGTGCCCCACGAGGCCATGATCCAGCCCGAACTCGGCATGCGCAGCCTGCGCGTACTGGCCCGCCTGCTCGACTACCCCACCGAGGCACTGCAGGGCGCGGTGGATGAACTGATCGAAGCGCTCGACGCCGAGCGCCGCCTCTCGGCGGCGCTGCGCGGCGATCTGATGAGCTGGTGCCAGCGCATCGCCGAGGCCGACCTGCTCGAACTGCAGTCCGAGTACGTCGCGCTGTTCGACAAGGGCCGCGCCCACTCGCTGCTGCTGTTCGAACACGTGCACGGCGAGTCCCGCGACCGCGGCCAGGCCATGGTCGATCTGATCGACGAGTACAAGGCCGCCGGCTTCGAGCTCGACGCCCGCGAGCTACCCGACTACCTGCCGCTGTTCCTGGAGTACCTCTCCACCCGCAGCGACGAGGAGATCGGTCGCTGGCTGGGCGAGATCCGCCACATCCTGGCACTGCTCACCGCACGCCTGGAAGAACGCGGCGCCGACCAGGCCCTGGTCACCCGCGCGCTGCTGGCGCTGATCGACGCCGAGGACGACATCGAGGCGAGCCGCCAAGCGGTGGCCAGCGAGAAGCGCGACGACACCCCCGAGGCGCTGGACGCCGTGTGGGAGGAGGAGGCGGTGCGCTTCTCCGCCAAGTCTGACGAGGACTGCGCGCTGCAGTCCGCCGAAGGGCGCCGTCTGGCCGAGCGCAAGCGGCAGGTGCAGGGCGAGGCGATTCGCATCCTCGACCCCGTCGACGCCGCCAAGAAACACTAACGGAGACCTGTCATGAGCACTTTCATGCACTACATCGACTCCCTGCTGTTCGGGCTCTACCCCTACCTTGCCGGCAGCGTCTTCCTGATCGGCAGCCTGATGCGCTACGACCAGGGCCAATACACCTGGAAGACCGGTTCGAGTCAGATGCTGTCGTCGAAGAACATGCGCCTGGCCAGCAATCTGTTCCATATCGGCATCATCACCATCTTCTTTGGCCACTTGGTCGGCCTGCTGACGCCGCACTGGCTCTACGGTCCCTTCATCAGTGCCGGCACCAAGCAGGTACTGGCCGTGGTGGTCGGTGGCATCGCCGGCGTGATGTGCCTGGTGGGTGGCGCCATGCTGTTCCATCGCCGCCTGACCAACCCGCGGGTACGCGCCTCCTCCAGCACCATGGACACCGTGATCATCGGCCTGCTGGTGCTTCAGGTGGCACTGGGCCTGCTCACCATCCTGCCCACCCTGGGCCACCTGGACGGTAGCAAGATGCTGCAGTTCTCCGGCTGGGCGCAGTCCATCGTGTACTTCCAGGGTGGGGCTGCCGCTCACCTGGAAGGCGTGAGCTGGATCTACAAGCTGCACATCCTGGTGGGTCTGACCATCGTGCTGGTGTTCCCCTTCACCCGTCTGGTTCACGTGTGGAGCGCGCCGATGGGGTATGTCACGCGGCGTTACCAGATCGTCCGTCGCCGGGCTTAGGGGGTTAAAGCTGGCTGCGCTCGCTCAGCTTCGCATGCCTCGGAGCAACAAGTTTGGGAACGCCGGAACAGCCCCGGGCATGTACAGCCGCTTATGTCATGTAATTGAGGATTCGCACCATGCAAATGATCGAGATCGCACAGCTGCCGGGCCGCTACGCGCCGCCGCCCGTCAAGGTCGGCGGCAAGGCGATCGACGAAGAGAGCATCGCCCGCGAGATGCAGTACCACCCGGCGGCGACCGCCGCCGAGGCGAAGCTGCTGGCCGCCCGTGCCCTGGTGGTTCGCGAGCTGCTGCGCCAGCGCGCCGTCGAACTCGGTCTGCTGAGGGCGGACTCCCGTGACGAAGGCGAGCATGATGCTGCCATCGCCGTCCTGCTGGAGCGGGAACTGGAGGTGCCGGAGCCCGAGGAGAAAGCCTGCCGCCGCTTCTTCGACGCCGACCCCGAGCGCTTCAGCACGCCGACCCGCATCGCCGTGCGCCACATCCTGCTGGCCGCCGCCCCCGACGATGCCGAGACGCGCGACGCCCAGTACCGCCTGGGCGAAACGCTGCTCGAAGAGCTGCAGCGCATTCCCGAGCGCTTCACCGAGTTCGCCATGCGCCACTCCGCCTGCCCGTCGAAGAGCGAGGGCGGCGAGCTGGGCTGGCTGGCCCAAGGGCAGACCGTGGCCGAACTCGACCGCGCCCTGCAACACCTGCCCGAAGGACTGCACGACCGTCCGCTGGCCTCGCGCTACGGTTGGCACCTGGTGAGCATCGACGCGCGTGCGGGTGGGGAGCGTCTGCCCTTCGAGCAGGTCGCCGAGCGTGTACGCCACACCCTGCGCGAGCAGGCGACTCGCCGCGCCTTGCGCCACTACCTGCTAGTGCTCGAGGCGGAGATCGGCGTCGAGGGAGTCGACCTCGATGACGACAGCGCCAACTCTCTCATGCAGTAACTGAATTCAACGGGTGCCGGCCCTCACGGGCCGGTGCTGGAGGAGCTGCCATGTCACATGTTCACGCCAACGCCCGTTTCGTACCGCTCGGTATCGCCGTGCTGACCGTTTCCGATACCCGTGGCTTCGACCGCGACGGCAGCGGCGACCTGCTCAGCGAGTGCCTGTCGGAAGCCGGCCATGTGCTGGTCGACCGGCGCATCGTTCCCGACGACATCTACCGCATCCGCGCGGTGGTCTCCAAGTGGGTGGCGCGCGACGACGTGCAGGTCATCCTGGTCAACGGCGGTACCGGCTTCACCGTGCGCGACACCACCCCCGAGGCGCTCACGCCGCTGTTCGATCGAGCCATCGACGGCTACGGCGAGCTGTTCCGCCAGCTCTCCTACGACAGCATCGGGACCTCCACCGTGCAGTCGCGGGCGGTAGGCGGCGTGGCCAACCGTACCCTGGTCTTCGCCATGCCCGGCTCGTCCAAGGCTTGCGCCACCGCCTGGGACGGCATCCTGGCAAGCCAGCTCGACGCCCGCACCCGGCCGTGCAACTTCGTCGCCATGGTGATGCCCGAGCAGCAGGCCTGTGCCGGCCGCGAGGCGCCGAAGGTGCCTGACCACGGTCAAGGAGCGCACGCATGAGCTGTGCCACCCTGGCCAAGGGATTGCTCGACCTGGATGTGGCGAGGGCGCGCATGATAGCCGCGGCGGAGCCCGTGCAGGGCGAAGAATTCGCCGCCTTGGAGCAGGCCGCGGGCCGGGTACTGGCTCGCGATCTGAAGGCAAGGCTCGACATGCCCGGGGTCGACAACAGTGCGATGGACGGTTATGCCCTGCGCTTGGCGGAACTCTCCGAGGCTGGCCTGCCGGTGGTCATGCGAGTGCCGGCGGGGGCTGCCGTCGTGCCGCTGCCCGAAGGCGGCTGCGCACGCATCTTCACCGGCGCGCCGATTCCCGAAGGAGCCGACTGCGTGGTGCCCCAGGAGCGAGTGCGCCTGGACGAGATGGGGCGCGTGCACGTCATCGGTGAAGCGAAGCTAGGGGCCAACATCCGCCGCCGCGGCGAAGAGTACCGTGAAGGCGACACGCTGCTCACGGTGGGCTGGACGTTGGACGCTGCGGCGCTGGCGCTGCTGGCCAGCCAGGGCATTCCCCAGGTGCCGGTACTGCCGCGCCTCAAGGTGGCGCTGATCTCCACCGGTGACGAGCTGATCGAGCCGGGCACGGCATTCGCCCCCGGGCTGGTCTACAACAGTAACCGGGTGATGCTGCAGGCGCTGCTGGAACAGGCCGACTGCGAGGTGCTGGATCTCGGCATCATCGCCGACGATCCCGACGCCTTGCGCGAGGCGTTCACTACCGCCCGCGATGGCGCCGACCTGGTGGTGTGTACCGGCGGTGTGTCGGTGGGCGAGGAAGATCACGTCAGGCCCGTGCTCGACGAACTGGGCGGGCTCTGGTTCCACGGCGTGGCGATCAAGCCGGGCAAGCCGTTCGCCTTCGGCTACCTGGACGACGGCTCCCCCGAAGGCGTGCCGCTGATCGGGCTGCCGGGCAATCCCGTGGCCTCTCTGGTGGGCTGGCATCTGCTGGCCAGGCCCTTCGTGCAGGGCTGCCAGGGCCGCACCGTCGGGCCATTGCAACAATACCGCGTCCGCGCCGGCTTCTCGCGGCGGGGCAGTCCGGGGCGGTGCGAGCTGCTGCGCGTCGTCATCGACTGGCAGGGCGATCATCCTGTCGCTCGCTTGGCTGGCGGGCAGGGCTCCCATATGCTGCATGCCGCCAGCCAGGCGCACGGTTATCTGATGATGACCGCCGATACCGACGTGGAGGAAGGTCATGAATACCCCTATCTACCCGCCGGACAGTTCGTCGACTGACCTGCTGTTCAAGCCCAAGCAGCTGCGCGAGCTGGTGCAGGGCGTGCCGTGGCTGGGTGAACTGGACGAGGACGAGGTCACCGCGCTGCTCGAGGACACCGAGCTCAAGACGCTCAAGACCCGCGAGTGGCTGTTCCGCCAGGACGCGCCGGCGCATTGGCTCTATATCGTCATCAACGGCGCGGTGCGCCTGGCACGCAGTGCGGGTGACGGCCGCCTGGCCACCATCCGCTGCGTCGAGCGCGGCGGCACCTTAGGCGAACTGAGCATGGTCTCCAGCGCCGGCGTCTATCTCTACTCCGCCGAAGCGCTGCGGCGCACCCATGTGCTGGCGATTCCCGCCCAGCGCTGTCGCGAGATCATGGACCGCCAGCCGGCCTGTCGCGCCGAGTTCATGAGCCGGCTGGCGCTGGAACTCACCGAGCGTCTCGAGGACCTGGCGCTGCTGACCCAGGCCGACGCCATGTCGCGACTGGTCAGCTACATCCTGCGCCAGTTGCCGCCGGGGCGCAGCAAGAGCCCGAGGGTGGTGCGGCTGTCGATCCCCAAGCGCTGGCTGGCCGCCCAGTTGGCCATGACGCCGGAGACCTTGTCGCGGCTCTTGGCCAAACTGCGCGACGGCGGCGTGATCGGCATCGACCGCCAGCGCCTGACGGTGCTCGACGAGCAGAAACTGCGCGACGCCATGCTGGCCGACGACTGAGATCGTCGGCGCGGGGTCGCACGTGGCAAGGAGGGGAGGCAGCATGTCCCGAACCGTGAACAAACCTCGTACCCTGGTCTACTCATGCTCCGGCTGCTCCGACGTGGCGCAGTTGGCCAACGACGTGGCCGTGCGGCTCGATCATACCGGCGTGGCCGAGATGTCGTGCATCTCCGGCGTTGGCGGCGGCGTGCCCGGGCTGGTGCGCATTGCCCGCTCCGGGCGGCCCATCGTCGCCATCGACGGCTGCCAGATGCACTGTGTCACCCACTGCCTGGCCCGGTCCGGGGTGAGCGCCACCGAACACGTCAAGCTCTACGAACAGGGCTTTCGCAAGCGGCGCGGCCAGAGCTACGACGACGACACCGTCAGCGAAGTGGCCGAACAGGTTGGCGAGCTGATCGCCCGCCTGCCGTTGGATGCCGTGTCTCACGTGGAAGTCAAAGCCGAGGAGAACGCATGAGCCTGACCGATGGCTTCGGCCGCACCGTGCGCTACGTTCGCCTGTCGGTCACCGACCGCTGCGACTTCCGCTGCGTCTACTGCATGGCCGAGGAGATGACCTTCCTGCCCCGCGCCAGGCTGTTGACCCTGGAGGAGATCGCCACGCTGTCGCGGGCCTTCGTCGAGCTGGGCGTGGAGAAGATCCGTCTCACGGGCGGCGAACCGCTGGTACGCCGCGGCATCGAGGAACTGGTGGCCGAACTCGGCGCGCTGCCCGGCCTGCGCGACTTCGGCATGACCACCAACGGCGCCGGACTCGTCAAGCATGCCCGCGCCCTCTACCAGGGCGGGCTCAAACGGCTCAACGTCAGCCTCGACTCGCTCGACCCCGAGCGCTTCCGCGCCCTGACCCGCACTGGCGATCTCGCCAGAGTGATCGACGGCATTCGCGCCGCCCAGGAGGCCGGCTTCGAGCGCATCAAGCTCAACGCGGTGATCCTCAGGGGGCGCAACGACGACGAAGTGCTCGACCTGGTGGAATTCGCTCGCGCCGAAGGCGTCGACATCAGCTTCATCGAGGAGATGCCGCTGGGCCAGAACATGAGCCACGATCGCGGCGAAACCTTCTGCTCCAGCGATGACGTGCGTGCCGCCATCGAGGCGCGCCACACGCTGCTGCCCACCACCGAGACCACCCTGGGGCCATCGCGCTACTACCGCATGGCCGACAGCGACTCGCGCATCGGCTTCATCTCGCCCCACAGCCACAACTTCTGCGCCGCATGCAACCGCGTGCGCGTCACCGCCGAGGGCCGCCTGCTGCTGTGCCTGGGCAACGAACACTCCGTCGACCTGCGCGCGGTGATGCGCCGCCACCCCGGCGATCTCGAGCGGCTCAAGGCCGCCATCGTCGCCGCCATGCAGAACAAGCCTGAACGTCACCACTTCACCACTGACGGCGACGTGCAGGTGGTGCGCTTCATGAACATGACGGGGGGGTGACCCCAATCCCGTTCTATCCCGTCGTTCACTGATGACCCGGTAGCCGCCAGGCTGCCGCTGCGGTCTGTTTGCCTTTCTACGCCCTGCTTCCACTCGCTCCGCACTGCGGCATGCCGCGGCCTCGCTGCCGGCATTGCTGTCGTCAATACCCCTATTTGCACTAGTCATTGGTGTTGCCGAGCTGCGCTGGCCATAGTCATTTCAGACGGCTGGAGAACGCGGAAATGAAACATTGGCGACTAGTGCTGAGAGTGGCTTCCGACTCGATGGTGTTACAGGACGCCGGTGAATTTAGGCGCAATGTCAGCGCGTTTCTACGCGTGGATAAAACCTACGAAGTGGCCTGCCTTGGTATCAACATGTTTGGCATCGATTTCCTGGCCGAAGATGACGAGTTCAGTCACATCATGTGTCTGGTGAAGATACTGGAAGCCAGGTACCGACTTTCCATCATGCAGTTCAGCGAACTTGACGTTGCCAATGCGCCTGGCGTGACAGTAAAGGTCGATTCCCAACCTGCGACATGTGTCGCGTGAAAAGACGAAGGAGACAACAAGATGCAGCTTCCATCGCTGATCGAGATTTCCAATGGCGATAAGGTCGTGCCGACGTTTTCCGATGCAGAAATGCAGGGGCGTATGAAGCGACTTCGGGACTACATGGCGGCTAATGGCGTCGACGCCGTCGTGCTGACCTCGTATCACAATATCAATTACTTCAGTGACTTCGTTTACTGCAAGTTCGGGCGCGATTACGGCTTGGTCGTGACACAAGATCGCTTCACTACAGTCACCGCCAATATCGACGGTGGCCAACCCTATCGGCGCAATCGCCTGGGCGACAACATCGTCTATACCGACTGGCAGAAGGATAACTTCTTCAAGGCGGTAAAGCAGCTCTGTGAAGGCAAGCGGCGCATCGGTGTCGAGTTCGACCACCTTACACTGCAGAACCAGCAGAAATTGCTCTCCGCGCTCGGCGAGGTGGAACTGGTCGATATCGGCGTGCCGACCATGAAGATGCGCATATTCAAATCGGCCGAGGAGATCGCGCTGATCCGCCAGGGTGCGCGCATCGCCGACGTGGGCGGCGTGGCCGTGCGCAATGCCATCAAGGCAGGCGTGCCGGAATACGAGGTGGCGCTGGCCGGCCAAGCCGCCATGGTGCGCGAAATCGCCAAGACCTACCCGAACAGCGAGCTGATGGACACCTGGGTCTGGTTCCAGTCGGGAATCAACACCGATGGTGCCCATAACCCGGCGACCAGCCGCCGCGTGCAGCCCGGGGACATCCTGAGCCTGAATACCTTCCCGATGATCTCAGGCTACTACACGGCGCTGGAGCGTACCCTGTTCTGCGAGCATGCCTCCGACGAGCAACTGCGCCTGTGGGAGGTCAACTGCGAGGTTCATCGTCGCGGCCAGGAACTGATCAAGCCCGGCGTGCGCTGCTGCGACATCGCCCACGAGCTCAACGAGATCTTTGCCAAGCACGATCTGCTGCAATATCGCACCTTCGGCTACGGCCACTCCTTCGGCACCCTGAGCCACTACTACGGTCGTGAGGCAGGCCTCGAGCTGCGTGAGGACATCGAGACCGTGCTCGAGCCCAACATGGTGGTCTCCATGGAGCCGATGATCATGGTACCGGAAGGTCGTCCTGGGGCAGGCGGTTATCGCGAGCACGATATCCTAGTGATCAATGAACATGGAGCCGAGAATATCACTGGCTTCCCCTATGGGCCGGAGCATAATATCGTCAGGTAAGGAAGATTTTACCTTCTGCCTAGAATGGGAGGCGGAGTTAGGTTGGCCAGCCCGGCATGGAGAAAGTCAAGAACGTGCCGGGTTGCCAGGCTCAGTTCCCGTTCCCGGTAATAGAGTCCAATGCTGACCGAGCCGAGGTTCGGCAGACATTCCGTCTCTATCGCTTTGGACAGGTGAGGCGGCGCCACTGACGAAGCCATGGCTGTCAGCCCAAGCCCTTCCTCGACGGCCGACACGATCCCCAGCAAGCTGGGGCTGGTATAGGCAATACGGTAGGGTTTGCCCGCTTGTTCCAATGAACCTTCGAGCATTGATCGATAAATACAACCTTGCGGGTAGGTAACCAGAGGAATGATGTCAAATTCGGTGAGGTTGTTATTGTTCATTACCCAAGTTAATTGGTCTATTCGAAAGTCGCGTATATCTCGGTCTTCCTGCTGCTTTTCAGGCTCCATGACCAAGCAGACATCATAATGATGTTTCTGGAATCGCTGATAGATTACCTTGCTGATGTCACCGTCTACTTCGACCATGATGTTCGGGTGGGTTCTCGCTAGGTTACGTAATGCTTTGGGAAGAAAGGCAAGCTCTAAATCGTGAGGAATGCCGAGCCTAACGCGGCCTGATACATGCTCTCCACTGAACCTGGTGACGACCCTGTCATTGATTTTCAGGATATCCTTGGCAGCTTGGTAAAGATAGTTCCCGTCTTCCGTAAGCTCCAGGCTTGTGCCTCTCAAAAAAATTTGCGTATCAAGAAGCGATTCCAGCTTCTTGATTTGAAGACTTATAGCAGGTTGTGAGCGTCCCAAAAACTCTCCGGCGCTGGTAAATCCGCCTAGATCCCTTATGGTCACAAAGGTGCGCAGCAGTTCCGTAGGAATGTTTTTCATTTTAGAGCCTATTGTTGAATTTTATGAGAGGATTTGCGTTACAAATTGGCCTGCTGTTAGTGGAATAAAGTACCTTGAATGTGCCTGCGAAGGCAATGCGCTGGAGGCCGCTGTCCCATTGATAAAGAACAAGAGGGTATGGAGATGAATTCCTGGGTATTGAGTACTTATCTATTTCTCGCCGGCTACATGCTGATGCATGCTGGCGTCGCCTATTTTCGAAGGGAGCTAAAGGCAAAGTTGGCCAACGGTTTAAGGAGGTGATCATGGATGCCTACAAACTGTTCAATTGGGGGCTTCTTGTCTTGACGTTCGGCTTGCTGATTTATCTCGGCTACCTTTCGTCACGCTACATGAACAAGAGCGATGAGGGGGGCTTCTTGGTGGCCGGGCGGTCACTTGGTGCCTTCGTGGCGGCAGGGACCATCGTCGCTACCGGCTTCAGCGGTTGGGGATTCATGGGCTCGCCCGGTGTGACCTACCAGTTCGGCGCCATCGAGGTGCTGGGTAATTTCTTCTTTGCACCAGCGATGGTGATTGCTGTGCTTTACTTCGCGCGCTTCCTGCAGCGCCGCGCCATCGAAATGGGCAGCAATACCATCCCTGAGTATATCGCCCAACGCCATGGTGGAGGTTTGATGGGGCGGGTGCTGCAGGGTGTGGCTGCCTTCATTACCATTCTTCTGCTGCTGATTTTCTTGACTAGCCAGATCAAAGCCGTGGGGCTGCTCGGTGCCAGTTGGTTGGACATCGAACTCAATCAAAGTGCCATCCTGATGGTCTCGGTGATCATTATCTATACCATGCTGGGTGGGCTTGTCGCGGTTGCTTGGACCGATACGGTCATGGTCTGCGGCATGGCGCTGGCCGCGGTCATTATCTTGGCGCAAATGCTGACTTCCGTCGACCTCGGCACTTGGGAGGCATCGCTCAATGCCATCGACCCCGAGCTGCTCAATCCCACAACGGGGGCACCTTACGGCGACTCTATCGGTACCGTTTTTTTGGTGCTGCCTTACGCCTTCCTGTTCGCCGCTGTGCTGCCCTACATGGCGATCCGCTTCCTAGCCATGAAGCCGGACATCAAGCTACACAAGGTGGGAGTCTACGTGGCCATTCTCGGAGCGTTGCTCAGCCTGATTCCCATCGTCGGGCTCTACATTCGCATGCATGTGCCGGATCTGGCCGACCCTGACATGGCCATGCCGGTCTATCTGGAGCAGTTCATGCATCCGGCCATTCAGGGCATCATCACGCTCTTCATCATCTTTGCCATGAAATCCACGGCCAACTCTCTTCTCCACACCGTGGCTTCTGCGACCTCGCATGACTTGCGTCTCTCGCTATTTGGGCCGGTTTCCGACGAACGTCTGGCTTTGGCGATCAACCGTGTCGCAGTGGTGGCTCTTGGGGTACTTGCCCTGCTGATGATGCTCTACGCTCCACCGTTCATGCTTTCCTGGTTGGGTATTCTGGGCTCCGGCACCCTCTTGGCCAGTATGATCGGGCCGGTATTCATCTCTACTTTCTGGCAAGGCAGTGCCTGGGGAGCCCTCATCGCTATGCTGATGGGTTTCTTTACCAGCGGCTACATGATGCTGTTCGCCGATGTGGGTTGGCTGATTGGGCCGCTGATAGGATGTGTGGTCTCGTCGGTTTGTTATGTCGGCATCTCGCTCATGGTGCGGCAGTTGCCCTTAAGCCAGCGACTCTCCTGAAGCTGCCAACGTCTCCGGATCATTACCGGAGACGTTGGTCCGGGCCCATGTGCTGCCCCTTGCCTGCCACGTAAAATCCGATAGAGTCGAGGCGACGGGCTTGGTTCATCTTCAAGCACCCTTCGCCATGCAGGAGCCGTCATGAATCTTCCTCTCAGGGGCGAGCCCCTCTCGGTCGGCTTCGTCCTGCTGCATCGTTTCACCTTGCTGCCATTCGCCGCCTTCGTCGACTGCCTGCGCCTGGCCGCCGACGAGGGCGATCGCAGCCGCCAACTGCGCTGTCACTGGATCTTCATGAACAGCACGGGCGAACCGGCCACCTCCAGTTGCGGGGCCTCCATCGCGCCCTGCGCCCCCTTCCGGGCTCCCGAGGAGTTCGATTACATCGTGGTGATTGGTGGCGTGCTGGACGATGCCGATCGGGTCGATACTGCGGCGTTGGCCTACCTGCGGCGAGCAGCGGCGGCCGAGGTGCCGCTGGTCGGGCTGTGTACCGGGGTCTTCGCCTTGATTCAGGCCGGCCTCATGAGCGGGCGGCGCTGCTGCGTGAGCTGGTATCACCACCGTGACATGATCCAGCGCTTTCCCACCATCGAGCCCGTTGCCGATCGCTTGTTCATCGACGACGGCGACCGCCTCACCTGCGCCGGCGGCGCGGCGGGAGCGGACCTGGCCGCCTATCTGATCGAGCGCCATCTGGGCAAGGCGTGGGCGATGAAGAGCCTGCGCATCATGCTGCTGGAGGAGGCCCGTACCGGCGCCCATCCCCAGCCGCAGCCGGTAGTGTTCGGCAAGATCGAGGATCGCCTGGTGCGCCGCTCCATCGCCGTGCTCGAGCAGCACCTTGGCGAGCCGATCTCCATGGATATGCTGGCTGAGCGAGTGGGAACCTCACGCCGCAATCTGGAGCGCCGCTTCCGCGAGACGCTGGGCGTCGCGCCCCAGAAGTTCGCGCGGGATCTTCGCCTGCGCTACGGGCTGTGGCTGCTGCACTACACCGGCAAGAGCGTCACTGAGATTGGCGAGCGCTGCGGCTTCGCCGATACGGCTCATTTTTCACGTCATTTTCGCAGTGCCTTCGGTATGCCGCCGTCGGAGATGCGCAAACGTGCTAAAGATCCGGAAAGCGACCGGGTCGATCCGTTCTTCCTGCATATCGAATCCAATCCCAGTCTTGATGAAGGCACCGCTTTCGCCCGGATCACACGCGCTACAGGCGAGTGATCGCTGTTTCTGACGCAGACCGGAAAGCATGCCGAACAGGTCGCCGTCACGCTTGTCATTCAGTAAAGCTGTCGCATTCGTTCAATCTTTCATCCGGCGCCTCCGCTATTAATCGCAGGGTAGGCAGGCCGTCTTGCGTGGCGGCTATCCAAACATAAGGATTTCAAATTTTTCGCGCCGCCGGGTTGCCGATAGATTGCTAGAACGCACCCAGCCCTGAACCAACATCCATAACAAACGGAGTCAGTCATGAACCAAGCCGGACTCGCTTCATTCGATACCCAGATTGCCGCTGCCATCGCCGAGGAGGTGGCGCGCCAGGAAGCCCACGTCGAGCTGATCGCTTCCGAGAACTACGCCAGCCGTGCGGTGATGGAAGCCCAGGGCACCCAACTGACCAACAAGTACGCCGAAGGCTATCCAGGCAAGCGCTACTACGGCGGCTGCGAGCACGTCGACGTGGTCGAGAAGCTCGCCATCGAGCGTGCCTGCAGCCTGTTCGGCACCGACTACGCCAACGTCCAGCCCCACTCCGGTGCCCAGGCCAACGCCGCCGTCTTCATGGCGCTGGTCAGCCCCGGCGACACCGTGCTCGGCATGAGCCTGGCCCACGGCGGCCACCTGACCCACGGTGCGGCGCCCAACTTCTCCGGCAAGCATTACAACGCCGTGCAGTACGGCCTGAACCCCGAAACCGGCGAGATCGACTACGAGGAAGTCGAGCGGCTGGCGCGCAGCCACAAGCCCAAGCTGATCATTGCCGGCTTCTCCGCCTACTCCCGTGTGGTCGACTGGCGCCGTTTCCGCAACATCGCCGATGAAGTCGGCGCCTGGCTGATGGTGGACATGGCCCACGTGGCGGGCTTGGTCGCTGCCGGCCTCTACCCGAGCCCGGTGCCCCATGCCCACGTGGTCACCACCACCACCCACAAGACCCTGCGCGGCCCGCGCGGCGGCCTGATTCTCTCCGCCCATGGCGATGCGGAGCTATACAAGAAGCTCAACGGCGC
Organism: Billgrantia zhangzhouensis; assembly: GCF_021404465.1. Classification (GTDB taxonomy): domain Bacteria; phylum Pseudomonadota; class Gammaproteobacteria; order Pseudomonadales; family Halomonadaceae; genus Halomonas; species Halomonas zhangzhouensis. The sequence goes on from NZ_JABFTT010000014.1 coordinate 111,692, forward strand.
GGTATTCCCCGGCCAGCAAGGCGGCCCGCTGATGCACGTCATCGCGGCCAAGGCGGTGGCCTTCAAGGAGGCCATGAGCCAGGCCTTCGTGCAGTACCAGCAGCGCGTGATCGACAACGCCCAGGCCATGGCCGAAGTGTTCCTCGACCGTGGCTACGACGTGGTGTCCGGCGGCACCGAGGATCACCTCTTCCTGGTCTCGCTGATCCGCCAGGGCGTCACCGGCAAGGACGCCGATGCGGCGCTGGGTCGGGCCCACATCACCGTCAACAAGAACGCCGTGCCCAACGATCCGCAGAGCCCGTTCGTGACGTCCGGCCTGCGCATCGGAACCCCGGCGGTGACCTCGCGCGGCTTCGACGTGGCCGACTGCGAGGCCCTGGCCGGCTGGATCTGCGACATCCTCGACGTGCTGGCCGAGCAGGGCAACACCGATGCCGTGGAGGCCGAGGTGCGCGCCAAGGTCGCCGAGCTGTGCGAGCGGCACCCGGTCTACGGTGCCGCTCCGGCCGCGGTAGAAGAAACCGCCACTGCCTGAATGAATGAAATCGGCCCCCTCGGCGGGGTCGGTCGAGGAGAGACGAGATGCAACGCTATTCAGGATTCGGGCTGGCCAAGCACGCCCTCAGCCACCACGAGAACTGGGAGCGCCAGTGGCGCAACCCCACCCCCAAGAAGCAGTACGACGTGATCATCGTCGGCGGCGGCGGCCACGGCCTGGCCACCGCCTACTACCTGGCCAAGGAACATGGCATCAAGAACGTGGCGGTAGTCGAGAAGGGCTGGCTGGGCGGCGGCAACACCGCGCGCAACACCACCATCGTGCGCTCCAACTATCTTTGGGACGAGGCGGCGGCGCTCTACGAGCACGCCATGAAGCTGTGGGAGGGGCTATCGCAGGACCTCAACTACAACGTGATGTTCTCCCAGCGCGGCGTCATGAACCTGGCCCACACCCTGCAGGACATGCGTGACGTCCAGCGCCGGGTCAACGCCAATCGCTTGAACGGCATCGATAGTGTGGTGCTCACCCCTGAGCAGATCCAGGAGATCGTGCCGATCATGGACTGCTCGAAGAACGCCCGCTATCCGATCCTCGGCGCCTCCTGGCAGCCGCGCGCCGGTGTGGCGCGCCACGATGCCGTGGCCTGGGGCTTTGCCCGCGCCGCGGATGCACTGGGCGTCGACCTGCTGCAGAACACCGAGGTCACCGGCTTCAAGATTCGCGATGGCCGTGTCTACGGGGTGCACACCAACCGCGGCGACATCGAAGCCAAGACCGTCGGCTGCGTGGCGGCGGGCAACTCGGGTGTGCTGGCGAAGATGGCCGGCTTCCGCCTGCCGCTGGAGTCGCATCCGCTGCAGGCGCTGGTATCCGAGCCGCTCAAGCCGGTGCTCGACACCGTAGTGATGTCCAACCACGTGCACGGCTATATCAGCCAGACCGACAAGGGCGACTTGGTCATCGGTGCGGGCATCGACGGCTACAACGGCTACGGCCAGCGCGGTAGCTACCCCACCATCGAGCACACCCTGCAGGCCATCGTCGAGATGTTCCCGATCTTCTCGCGGGTGCGCATGAACCGGCAGTGGGGCGGCATCGTCGACACCTGCCCGGACGCCTGTCCGATTCTCTCGGCCACGCCGGTGAAGGGTCTGTTCTTCAACTGTGGCTGGGGTACCGGCGGCTTCAAGGCCACACCGGGCTCGGGTCATGTGTTCGCCTGGACCCTGGCCAAGAACCAGGCTCACCCGCTTGCGGCCCCGTTCTCCATCGACCGTTTCCATAGCGGAGCTTTGGTCGACGAGCACGGCGCCGCCGGCGTGGCCCATTGACAACAATGTGAGGACAGGCGCTTCGAGATGAGCGCCGGGGGCAAGGCGAAGCGAGGGTCTTTTGCCATGGATGGCAAGAGTAGCGCCCAAGGATGGGTTCACAGCGCCCTCGCGCAGGCTTGTCGCCGGAGCAGCTCATCGGATGCCGGATCGTGAAAGTCTCTCCAAGGGAGAACCACCATGTTTCATATCTACTGCCCCTACTGCGAGGAGCATCGCGAGGAAGAGGAGTTCCGTCCCAAGGGCCAGGCGCACATCGTCCGCCCCAAGGACCCCGAAGCCTGCAGCGACGAGGAGTGGGGCGACTACCTGTTCTTCCGTGACAACCCACGCGGCATCCACCATGAGCTGTGGGTGCACGCCGTCGGCTGTCGCAAGTTCTTCAACGTCACGCGCCATACCGTGACCTACGAGATTCTCGAAACCTACAAGATGGGCGAGCAGCCCCGCATTACCGCCGAGAGCCTGGCGAGTGGCGAAACCCAGGGCAACGTGCAGGTGGCCGGCGGCGGACAACAGACCGTGAGCGGCAGCAACGCCGCGGTGGAAGCGGTCAAGGGAGAGCAGGCATGAGCAAGTCCTTGGAACAGCCGAATCGTCTCAAAGAGGGCGGGCGCATCGATCGCTCGCGCAAGCTCGACTTCACCTTCAACGGCCAGCGCTATCAGGGTCATGCCGGCGACACCCTGGCCTCGGCGCTGCTGGCCAACGGGGTGGATATCGTCAACCGCAGCTTCAAGTACTCGCGCCCGCGCGGCATCGTCGCCGCCGGCGCCGAGGAGCCCAACGCGCTGGTCCAACTGGGCAGCACCGAAGCCGTCCAGGTGCCCAACGTGCGTGCCACCCAGCAGGCGCTTTTCGACGGTCTCGTCGCGCGCAGCACCAACGGCTGGCCGAACGTGCAGCGCGATGTCATGAGTCTGGTGGGCAAGCTGGGCGGGCGCTTCATGCCGCCGGGCTTCTATTACAAGACCTTCATGGCACCGGCCTCCATGTGGATGACCTATGAGAAGTACATCCGCAAGGGCGCAGGCCTGGGCCGCAGCCCCATGGAACCCGATCCGGACAGCTACGATCACCTCAACCGGCACTGCGATCTGCTGGTGATTGGTGCCGGTCCCGCCGGCCTGGCGGCGGCATTGACCGCAGCCCGTAGCGGTGCCCGGGTGATCCTGGCCGATGAGCAGGAGGAGATGGGCGGTTCGCTGCTCGACAGCCGCGAGCTGCTCGACCAGCAGCCGGCTGCCAAGTGGGTGGAGCGCGTGCTGGCGGAGCTCGCCGGGCTGGACAACGTCACGCTGCTGCCCCGCACCACTGCCAACGGTTACCACGATCACCATTTCGTCACGCTGCACGAGCGGCGCACGGAGCACCTGGGCGAGACGGCACCGCTGGTCGACGGCCATCGCAGCGTGCGTTCGCGCATGCACCGCGTGCGTGCCGGTCAGGTGCTGCTGGCCACCGGCGCCCACGAGCGACCGCTGGTCTATGCCAACAACGATGTGCCGGGCAACCTGCTGGCCGGCGCAGTATCCACCTACATCCGCCGCTACGGCGTGGTGCCCGGCAACAAGCTGGTGCTTTCCACCAGCAACGATCATGCCTATCGCGCCGCGCTCGACTGGGTCGAAGCTGGCCGTGAGGTCGTGGCCATCGTCGACGCCCGTACCAATCCGCAGGGCGACTGGATCGACGCCGCCAAGGCCAAGGGCATTCGTATCATCACCGGCAGCGCGGTGATCGAGGCCAAGGGCGAGAAGCGCGTCAGCGCGGCACGCGTGGCCAAGATCGACCTCGGCGCCTTCAAGGTCACCGGCCAGGCCGAGACCCTGGCCTGCGACACCATCGCCAGTTCCGGCGGCTACAGCCCGGTGATCCACTTGGCCTCGCACACCGGCGCGCGGCCGACCTGGAACGAGGAAATTCTCGGCTTCGTGCCCGGCCTGGTGAAAGGCGTGCATGCCGCCGGCAGTGCCCGTGGTATTCACGATTTGGCTGCAGGCCTGGCCGACGGCGTGGCCATGGCAGCCCAGGCGCTGGAGGCACTGGGGCAATCGGCCAAGGCGGTCGAGTTGCCGCAGGTCGACGCCCGCCGCGAGGGGCCGGCCTGTGCGCTCTACCAGGTGCCTCACGAGAAGCCGACCCTGCGTGCACCCAAGCAGTTCGTCGACCTGCAGAACGACGTTACCGCCGGGGGCATCGAGCTGGCAACGCGTGAAGGCTTCGAGTCCATCGAGCATGTCAAGCGCTACACCGCCATGGGCTTCGGTACCGACCAGGGCAAGCTCGGCAACATCAACGGCATGGCCATTGCCGCGCGCTGCCTGAACAAGTCGATTCCCGAAGTGGGTACCACGGTGTTCCGGCCCAATTACACGCCAGTCACCTTCGGGGCCATCGCCGGACGCCACTGCCGCGACCTGTTCGACCCCGAGCGCTACACCGCACTGCACCAGTGGCACGTGGAGCATGGCGCCGAGTTCGAAGACGTCGGCCAGTGGAAGCGCCCCTGGTACTTTCCACAAGTACGCCCTGACGCCGCCAACGGCGAACGCGAGAGTATGGCGGAGGCGGTGGCCCGCGAGTGCCGGGCGGTGCGCGAGAAGGTCGGCATCCTCGATGCCTCGACCCTGGGCAAGATCGACATCCAGGGCCCCGACGCCCGTGAGTTCCTGGGCCGCATCTACACCAACAAGTGGGAAAAGCTGGCCGTCGGCAAGTGCCGCTACGGGCTGATGTGCAAGGACGACGGCATGGTCACCGACGACGGTGTGACCAGCTGTCTGGCCGACAACCACTTCCTGATGACCACCACTACCGGCGGCGCCGCCGCGGTGCTGGAGTGGCTGGAGCTGTGGCATCAGACCGAATGGCCCGAACTCAACGTGACCTTCACCTCGGTGACCGATCACTGGGCGACCATGACGATCACCGGACCCGAGGCGCGCAACCTGCTGGCCGAGATCACCGACATCGATCTCGACCGCGATGCCTTCAAGTTCATGGAGTGGCGGGCTGGCAAGGTGGCCGGGGTACCGGCGCGGGTGTTCCGCATCTCCTTCACCGGCGAATTGACCTACGAGATCAACGTCCAGGCCAACTACGCCATGCACGTGTGGAAGACCCTGTTCGAGCATGGTGACAAGTACGGCCTGACACCCTACGGCACGGAAACGATGCACGTGTTGCGGGCGGAGAAGGGCTTCATCATCGTCGGCCAGGACACCGATGGCTCGGTGACGCCGGAAGACCTGGGCATGCAGTGGTGCGTGGGCTACGACAAGCCGTTCTCGTGGATCGGCAAGCGCGCACTGACGCGCAGCGACACCCGCCGCACGGACCGCAAGCAACTGGTCGGCCTCAAGCCCAAGGACCCGAAGGTGGTGCTGGAGGAGGGCGCGCAGATCGTCTTCGATCCGAAGCACGCCATTCCCATGCCGATGGCGGGCCACGTGACCTCGAGCTACTACAGCCCGACCCTGGACTCAGGCTTCGCCCTGGCCGTGGTCAAGGGCGGTCAGCAGAAGATGGGTGAGACCGTCTACCTGCCCATGGCCGACGGCCAGGTCCATGAGGCCGAAATCGTCAGCCCGATCTTCGTCGACCCCAAGGGAGAGCGCCAGAATGTCTAACGCCGCTACTTTCGATACTCGTACCGAAGCCAATATCCCGGTGGAATCGCCGCTGGCCTACTCCTATCACCGTTCGGGGGCTCCGGCCCCCAGTGCCAAGAGCCGGGTGATACTGCGCGAGCGGCCCTTCCTCGGCCATCTGGTGCTGCGCGGCGGTGCCATCGTGCTCGACGAAGCAGTGCGCGCGGTGCTGGGCTTCGGCCTGCCGGCACGGCCCAACACCCTCAGCCAGAGTGAGGACGGCGCGCGTTCGATCCAGTGGCTCTCGCCCGACGAGTGGCTGCTGATCGTACCCGGTGGCGAGGAATTCGAACTGGAGGGCGCACTGCGTAACGCTCTGGGCGATGCTCACTACGCCATCGTCAACGTCAGCGGCGGCCAGACACTGCTCGAACTCTCGGGTGAGAAGGCGCGTGAGCTGCTGATGAAATCGACGCCCAGCGACGTGCACCCCGAGGCCTTCCCGGTGGGCAAGGGCGTGACCGCGGTGTTCGCCAAGGCCAACCTGATCCTGCGCCGCCCTGCGGAGAACCGTTGGGAGCTGGTGCTGCGCCGCAGCTTCGCCGATTACTGCTATCGCTGGCTGCTAGACGCCGGCGCGGAGTACGCCATCGGCGTGGAGAAGTAACTCGGCGTCTCGTTTGCCAGGCGCGTTTGGTCGGGGTTTCCCCGGCCCTTTTTCCACTCGCCGCCGGAGCGCCGGAGGGAACAGTATGAACCAACACGATGATATCTGGATCATGGCCGCGCAGTGCCCCAGCCGCCTGGGCACCGTGGACGTGGTAACCCGTTTCCTCAAGGAGCGGCGCTGCTACATCACCGAGCAGCAATCCTTCGACGACCGCTTGAGCGGCCAATTCTTCATCCGCACTGAATTCCGCCCCGAGGAGGCCGGCTTCGATGCCGATGCCTTCCAGGCGGCCTTCGCCGAGCGGGCCGCCGAGTTCGAGATGAGTTCCGAGCTGACGCCGCCGGGGCGGTTGATGCCAGTGGTGATCATGGTCTCCAAGGCCGACCACTGCCTCAACGACCTGCTCTATCGCTACCGTACCGGGCAGCTACCCATCGACATCCGCGCCATCGTTTCCAACCACCCCGACCTGGCATCGCTGTCGGAGTGGCACGGCATTCCCTACCACCATTTCCCGATCAGCGCCGAGACCAAGCCCGAGCAGGAGGCCCAGGTGTGGCGGGTAATCGAGGAGAGTGGCGCCGAGCTGGTGATCCTGGCGCGCTACATGCAGGTACTGTCGAGCGAGATGTGCGCCAGGCTCTCCGGCCGGGCGATCAACATCCACCACTCGCTGCTGCCCGGCTTCAAGGGCGCGCGCCCCTACCACCAGGCCTACGAGAAAGGCGTCAAGCTGGTTGGTGCCACGGCCCACTACATCAACGACGATCTCGACGAGGGGCCGATCATCACCCAGGGGGTGGAGCCGGTCAGTCATGCCGACTACCCGGAGGATCTGGTCGCCAAGGGCCGCGACATCGAGTGTCTGACCCTGTCCCGGGCGGTGGCGCTGCACGTGGAGCGGCGGGTGTTTCTGAATAGGAACCGCACGGTGGTATTCCAGCGCTAGGTGTACTTGGTCATTCCCTGCACGGGCGCATTGAGTCCCTGGCCATAGCGGGCTAGCTTGGTGGGCAAAACAACTGCCCACCAGGAGATCCGCATGGCTATGGCTGCCCCCTTCGAAGAGCACGACCCTTACCTGTGGCTGGAGGAGGTCGAGGGCGAACGTGCCCTGGCCTGGGTCGAGCAGCGCAATGCCGAGAGCCAGGCCAGGCTCGCCGATGCGCCGGGCTTCACCGTGCTGCGCGACGACCTGCAGGCGATTCTCGAGGCCGACGACCGCATCCCCTTCGTGGTCAAGCGCGGCGAATACTTCTACAACTTCTGGCAGGACCGCGACCACCCCCGCGGGCTGTGGCGGCGCACCACGCTCGAGGAATACCGCAAGGCGCGGCCCGAGTGGGAGGTGCTGATCGACCTCGACGCGCTCAACGCCGAGGAGGGTGAAAACTGGGTATGGCACGGCGCCCACTGCCTGCGGCCTGAATCGCCGGGGGCACCCTGGCGCCATTGCCTGATCTCGCTCTCCCGCGGCGGCGCCGATGCCGACGTCACCCGCGAGTTCGATCTGGTGGAGAAGCGCTGGGTCGAGCCGGGCTTCTTCCGTCCCGAGGCCAAGGGCGGCCTGGGCTGGATCGATCGTGACACGGTCTACGTCCAGACCGACTTCGGCGAAGGCTCGATGACCCGCTCCGGCTACCCGCGCATCGTCAAGCAGTGGCGGCGTGGCACGCCGATGGCCGACGCCGAGACGGTGTTCGAAGCCGAGCCCGGCGACATGGCCGTGGGCGCCATGCACGATTCCACCCCCGGCTTCCAGCGCGACTTCGTCAGCCGCGCCCGGGCCTTCTACGACAACGAGCTTTATTTGCGCCAGGCCGACGGCAGCCTCACCCGTATCGAGGTGCCCAATTCGGCCCACAAGCAGGTGCACCGTGAATGGCTGTTGGTGGAGCTGCGCGAGCCCTGGGAGGTGGCGGGCACCGTCCATCCCGCCGGCGCGCTGCTGATCGCCGACTTCGACGCCTTCATGGGCGGCGAACGGGAACTGCGCGTACTGTTCACCCCTACCGAACGCACCTCGCTCTCCGATGTCACCTGGACTCGCCGTCACCTCATCCTCAACGTGCTCGATGACGTCAAGCACCGGCTCTACGTGCTCACTCCAAGCGAAGGCCAGTGGCAGCCCGAGCCGCTGGCGGGTGCGCCGACGCTGGGCAGCGTCAGCGTGAGCGCGGTGGACGACGAGGAGAGCGACGAGGTGTTCGTCATCGTCAGCGACTACCTCACGCCGACCACGCTGCTGCACGGTCGGGTCGGCGAGGCGCTGGAAATGCTCAAGCAGGCGCCGGCGCTGTTCGACGCCGAGGGCCTCGAGGTGACCCAGCATTTCGCCACCAGTCGGGACGGCACGCCGATACCCTATTTCCAGGTGGCGCGGCGCGATCTCGAGCCAAGCGGCGAGCATCCGACCCTGCTTTACGGCTACGGCGGCTTCGAGGTACCGCCGCTGCCCGGCTACAGCCCCGGGGTGGGGCGCGCCTGGCTAAGCCAAGGAGGCGTCTACGTGGTGGCCAACATCCGCGGTGGTGGCGAGTACGGTCCGCGCTGGCACCAGGCGGCGCTGCGTGACCAGCGCCACAAGGCCTTCGAGGACTTCGCCGCCGTGGCCGAAGACCTAATCGAACGCGGCGTCACCTCAGCGCGGCGGCTGGGCATCCAGGGCGGCTCCAACGGCGGCCTGCTGGTGGGCAACATGCTCACCCGCTACCCGCAACTGCTCGGCGCCGTGGTGTGCCAGGTGCCGCTGCTCGACATGCGCCGCTACCACCTGCTGCTGGCCGGCGCCTCGTGGATGGCCGAGTACGGCGATCCCGAGAGCGACGACTGGGAGTTCCTGCGCGATGTCTCGCCCTATCACAACCTCGAGCCCGGGGAACAGTACCCGCCCATGCTGCTGATGACCAGCACCCGCGACGACCGCGTCCACCCGGGGCACGCGCGCAAGATGATGGCACGCATGCACGAGCAGGGGCACGAGGCGCTCTACTACGAAAACGTCGAGGGTGGCCACGGCGGCGCGGCCGACAACCGCCAGCGCGCCCATATGCAGGCGCTGGCGTTTACTTTTCTTGAGCAGCGGTTGATGAAAGAGAGGAGTGACTAGGATACGGCTTCCGACACATAACCATGTCGGGCCTGGAAGCGCTGCAGTTCGCGGGGCTGAGGCGCCTGCCCGGTGAAGATCTCGACGTAGGCGGGAATGCGCTGCATGCGAACCTCGAGCGCTTCCTGGGTTTTCATCGAGATGTAGCCGATCTGGGTGAGGTAAATGGTGCGGCCGCGCACGTTGGCCGCCAGCGGCTCATAGCCGTAGCGTTCGAACATTTGCATCAGTGCCTCGATGCGCGCCTCGTCGGCCAGGTCGATTTCCTTGGCCACCTCATCCGACTGCAGCGCCCAACTGCGCATGGCGAACTCTAGCTGGGAATCGAATAGCTCGGGATCCAGCCAACAGTCGAAGACGTTGAGGATCGCCTCGACGATGGTTTCGGCATAGGCCTCGGTCTGGCGCACCAGGCCTTGGGTGTTCTTCTCCCGCCAGCGTTCGATCAGGGCGTCGAGCAGCGCTTCGCGATCCTTGAAGAACCAGTAGAAACTGGTGCGCGACACCTTGAGCCGTTTGGCCAGCGGCAGGATGCGCACGCTGTCGACACCGGACTCGAGCAGCAGCTCGAAGGCGGCATCGAGCCAGGCGTCGCGGGAGCCTTTCCATTTGGTGTTGTTATCGTTGCCAGGCGGCATCGAGATGGTCTCCCTCATTCAAGACTCAGCGCAGTAGGTGGCGCCAGCGAAAAGACAAAGTGTACATAGATGTCTGGAAAATGTACATATGGCCACACTGACCCTGGCCTGAGCGGGTAGGCGTGTCAGTAAGTGGCGGTCTTGATCGAGCCGAGCTGGCCCAAGTGGCCTATCGGGTCCGTTCAGGAGCAGAAGCGGGTTACTGTATCACTCCGCTCTGCTGCAGGAACCATTTCCGTAAGCGAATCATGGCCTCTTCGTCTCCCTTAATCCACAGGTGGTCATGCCTGACGTGAGCGACCTCGAGACAGTGGTGGGCCACGTCCTGGCAATTGTGTTCTGGAACATGGGCGAGAATTGTTCGGCGGGTTCGCGCCTGATCGTGTACCGCTCTATCAGGATGACTTCGGCGGCTATAAGCAGTCCGGCTTCGGCGGGCGGGACAAGTTGATCTACGCCCATGGTCAGTATTGTGAACTCAAGACGACCTGGACCCAGTTATCCAAAGCCGGCTGACTAGTGTCAATCTCTTGTGTGGATAGCTTACATAGTCAGTAAGAGACATGGGTCATGACATCGTTGATCTTAAACTTGACACAAGTGAACATTGTGGTAGTGTGAGCGAAAATAGCGCTATCAATGCTTTCAAACAATATCAATGCAACGTAAGCAGGATAACGGTTATGACAATGCAAAAAGGCAAATACTCGTTCGTTTTTAGCTGTCTGACGGTCGCCACGGTTGCGTTTTCTGGTACGGCGATGGGCAACGATGACACCCACCGCTTCAGGATGGTCAACACGGATGACACGGCGGACTCCACCGTGGGGCGCTCCGTGCAACGATGGGCCGACCTGATCGAGGAAAGATCCGGCGGCCGCATGACGGCGCAAGTGTTCCACGCCGGCGCATTGGGCAACGTCGGCGAAGTCTTCGACCATATGGTCCGGGGCAGTGTGGATATGGCTATCACAACACCGCAAACCTCCTACGATAACCGCGTTGGCGTCATGTCATTGCCCTACCTGTTCCTGGATTGGGAGGAAGCCCAGGAAGCCTGGGAAAGCGGCGGCTGGATGAACGATATCGTCGATCCTGTCTTCGAGGACATGGGGCTCAAGCATTTCGGGCTCTATCCGTACGGCTTCACTGGCGTGGCCACCCGAGGCGATTACGCGGTCAGTCTCCAGGAGTCCCAGGAAAAAGGCTTGCGGGTGCGCTCCATTCCGGCCTTCCCCGTGCCGCAAACCGTGCAAGCCATGGGCTACCATTCGGTGCCACTTGACTGGAACGAGGTCTACACCTCCATTCAGACCGGTGTTGTCGATGGGGATGCCGGCAACATCATCTATTGGGACTACCAATACTTCGGCGACATTCTCGATTACTTCGTTCATACCAAGCACTTTTTCGGCCACGCGGCGCTGATGATGAACAAGGACACCTGGGACGCCCTGAGCGAGGCGGATCAGGAGATCGTGGCCTCCGCAGCCTATGAGGTCATCGAGCAGCAATTCCAGGATGCTCGGGAAGAGGATGACTACTGGATTGCCACGGCGCAGGAAGGCGGCATGGAGTACATCGAGCTCTCCCAGGAAAATCTTGAGGAAATGGCGCGGCATGTTCGAGACGTGGTATGGCAACAGGCTGAGTCCGAATTTGGCGAAGAGCTGATCCAGGAAATCCTGCGACACACTCAGTTGGAAAATTGATCACGAGGGCAGGGCCAGCCATGGCCCTGCCCTGTTTTTTTCAACATGATCACCAGCGAGTGATTTGACATGACGTTTTTTCGCTTCCTCGACTGGCTGCTCGATCGGCTTGTGGGGCCCTTCGTGGCGGTATTGGGGTTGTTCATCGCGTTGGCCTTTGCCGCCGGAATTACCCTGCGCTCGCTCGGCATTTCCCTGTTCGGAATGGAAGAACTTGTCCTGTTTGCCGTCGTCTGGTTCTACATGCTCGGCGCCGTCTTGGCTTCCAAGGATCGCGCACACCTGCAAGCGGATTTCATTCCGGTCATGGTGAAGAGCGAGGCCCTTGCCTTGACGATTCGTATCGTTGCCACCGTCATCTCCATGCTGATGGCCGGACTGTTCATGCTATGGAGCCATGAGCTGCTCCAATGGGCGTTCTCGCGCCGCCAGTCAACGCCAGTGTTCTCGCTCCCAATATATATCGCACAGGCCAGCCTGTTCATCGCGGCCGTTTTCATGACGCTCTATCTGGTGAGAGACCTGGTCAGCGACATCAAGGCGTTATGCCGTCGCAGGCAGGACAAGAACACCCGTGTATAGTGTTGCCGTCATTTCAAGGGGACGAGTTATGGGCGCTTTAATCGCCATTGGTGCCGTGATCGTATTGATGTTGATTGGGGTTCCGGTCGTATTTTCATTCGCCGCCATGGTCGCCATTCTGGCATTCGTCTACGACGTGGATGTTGCCTTCCTGGCGACCAGCGGCTTTTCATCCATCAACTCCATCATTCTTATCGCCCTGCCGCTGTTCATCATGACTGGGTACTTGATGCAGTCCGGTGGCATGGCGGCCAGACTGGTGAGCTTCGTCGAAGCGCTGACGGGGCGCTCCCGCTCCGGCATGGGCTCCTCTATGGTCGTAGCATGCAGCATTTTCGGGGCGATCTCCGGCACGGCTTCCGCCGCCGTTGCCTCGATTGGCTCCATCATGGCCGGCCCCATGGAAAAGCACGGCTATGACAGGTCATATACCGCTGCCTTGCTGGGTATCTCATCCCTGCTGGGGCTATTGATACCGCCCAGCATTACCATGATTCTGTATGCCGTGGTGACCCGCCAATCGGTCGCCGCGAGCTTCCTGGCTACCATCGGCCCGGGCATGCTGCTGATCCTGTTCCTGTGTGCCTACAATGCGGCCAAGGTGCGTCTGACGCCTGGCGTCCGGGGGGAGAAGATGCCGTTCAACGCACGGCTCCGCGCCGTTGGCGATACTGGATGGCGGGCGATCCCCGCGCTCATGCTACCGGTGATCATCCTTGGCGGGATTTATGGCGGTATTTTCACCCCCACCGAGGCGGCGGCGGTCGCCGTGATCTATGCCATTCCCATCGGCATGTTCGTCTACAAGGGCCTGGATGCCAAAAAGGTATTGCAGTGCATGATTGCCGCCGCCACCACGTCCGGTGTCATCGTCATCATCCTGTTCTTTTCCTTCATCATCAGCCGTATTCTGACGCTCGAGGGCGTGCCCCAGCAGCTCACCGATTTTCTGCTGAGCACCTTCGAGAGCAAGGTCCTCATTTTGCTGATGGTCAACGTTTTCCTGATCCTGATCGGTATGATCATGGATGATGTCAGCGTGATTGCCATCGCTAGCCCTCTGCTGGTGCCGGTGGTGGGGCAGCTGGGCATCGAGCCCATTCACTTCGCCGCTATCATTGGCACCAGCGTGGTGATCGGCTGCAACAGCCCGCCCATGGCGCCCATTCTGTTCATGTCGTGCCATGTTACCAAGGTAGGCGTCTCTCGCGTCATTCGCCCCGCCTTGAGCTTGATGCTGTTCACCGCCCTGCCGGTCATGCTGATTACCACCTACTGGCCGCCATTGGCGCTCTACCTGCCGCGCCTGCTCGGCTACGTGAACTGACATAGGTGCGGTCGAGTCCGGTCGCCCGCCCATGTATGAGAAATTGGAAGAGCTCTGCCGCTCACTGTGAGCGACGGAGCGGGAGTGGTGTGATTATGCTTTGCGTCCTGCCATCACAGGTCCTTTACCAAGCGCAGGGCATCGTAGATCGCCGCATGGGTGTTGCGCGGCTCGACGGCGTCGCCGATACGAAATAGCTGGAACCCTCCGTCCGCATGGCGGATGACAGTCTGAGGCCTGCCCACGATCAAATCGTCGTAATTCACCTCGCCGCCATTGCGTGAATGTGGCTTCAGTTCGAAGTAGATATCCTCCATCGGCGTGATGCCGTAGTTGACCACTACCTGGTCGATGCGCCGTTCATGGGCCAGGTCCAGGTAGTCGCTGGTGATCCTTGCGAGCAGCTCGTTGCCGTCGCGCTCCACGGATTTCAGCCGGTAAGTGGGCGTGAAGGTGACGTTAGGCCGCTGCAGGGAGCGCATGTACGGCACCAGGTTCATGGCCATGATCTCCGCCGAGAAGGTGCGGTCCGGTGTCATGATCTCGAGTTCGGCGCCGGCGGCGGAGATGATCTCCGCTGCCTGCATGGCGGCATGATCGCCGGCATCGTCGAAAAGGAGTACCCGGCTTCCCGGCGCCACGTGGCCCGATAGGATATCCCAGGTGTTGACCACCAGGTCGTGTCCGACAGTGGGCTGGTCTTCCATGGGGTAGCCGCCGGTTGCCACGATTACCACGTCCGGCTTTTCGGCGAGCACGTCCTCTACCTCGGCCCAGACGTTGTAGCGGATCTCGACGCCGAGCGCCTCACAGCGCGCTAGGCGCCAGTCGATGATGCCCATCATCTCGCGGCGACGCTCACTTTGCGCCGTGAGACGCACTTGTCCGCCGGCATCGCTGGCGGCCTCCAGCACCACCACCTCATGGTCTCGCTCACCGGCGACGCGGGCAGCTTCCAGCCCTGCGGGGCCCGCACCGATGATCACCACCCGGCGCTTGTTTGCTGCCTTGGGGATGGTGTGGGGCATGGTGGTCTCGCGCCCGGTGGCGGCGTTGTGAATGCAGTAGGCGGCGCCGCCCTGGTAGATACGGTCGAGACAGTAATTGGCGCCGACGCAGGGGCGGATCTCCTCCTCGCGGCCCTCGACGATCTTGCGCACGATGTGCGGATCGGCCATGTGCGCCCGGGTCATGCCGACCATGTCGACCTTGCCCGAGGCGATGGCATGGCGGGCGGTAGCGACGTCCTGGATCTTGGCGCCGTGGAAGGTGGGAAAATCGACCTGGCGCTTGATCTCCCCGGCGAAATCGAGGTGCGGGGCGCTGGGCATGCCCTGGATGGGGATGACGTCGGTGAGCCCCGCGTCGGTATCGATGTGACCGCGCACCACGTTGAGGAAGTCGATCAGGCCGCTCTCCTTCAGGCGCCGCGAGATCTCCATGCCGTCGCTGGCCGTCAGCCCGCCTTCCAGCATCTCGTCGCCGGTATAGCGCACGCCGACGATGAATTCCTCGCCGACCCGCTGACGAATGGCACGCAGCACGTCGAAGGTGAAACGCAGCCGATTGTCGAGATCGCCGCCGTAAGGCCCCTTGAGGGTATTGGTCAGCGGCGACCAGAACTGATCCATCAGGTGGCCGTAGGCCTGTAGCTCGATGCCGTCGAGGCCGGCGGCATGCATGCGCTCGGCGGCATCGGCGTAATCGCGGATCAGGCGCTCGATGTCCCAATCTTCCACTTGCTTGGGAAAGGCACGATGCGATGCCTCGCGGCGGTGGGAAGCCGACAGGGCGGGCAGCCAATCGGCCTTGTCCCAGCGCGTGCGTCGGCCCAGGTGAGTCAATTGGATCATCACCGCCGTGCCATGCTCATGGCAGGCGTCGGTGAGTTCCTTCATCCACGGAACCACCTCATCTTTATAGGCCAGGATGTTGTTGAACACCGGCGGGCTGTCCTTGGCCACCGCTGCGGACCCGGCGGTCATGGTCAGGCCGATACCAGCCTTGGCTCGTTCGACATGATAGGCACGATAGAGCGCCTTAGGCATCCCGTCTTCAGGATATGCCGGCTCGTGAGAGGTCATCATGATCCGGTTCTTCAGGGTGAGATGCTTGAGCTGGAAGGGCTGAAGCAGCGGGTCGTTGGCCATGGTCGGGTCTCCCTCTTGTTGTGTGCTTGACATTGTCAGCCATGGGTGTACACACTCGTCATCCAAATGTACATCAGTGTACATGAATAAAAAAGGCCTGAGCGTGTTAACTCATCAGGAAGCGAAAAGAAGCGCCTGGGGACGGGATGTAAGCCTATATAAATGGAGGTGAAGCCATGTCGCATGATGCGGTGGTCGGGATCATCGGCGGGCAGGGTTGGATGGGGCGCGCGCTCGGCATCGCTCTGCTGGAGCGGAATGTCGTATCTCCGGGTCGACTGGTGATTTCCTCGCGCACCGGCCAGGGAGAGGTTTACCGCGACTGGCCCAAGGTGCGTTGCGTCAAGGCCAACCGTGAGCTGGTCGCCTTGGCGGACGTCATCGTGCTCTCCGTGCGCCCGCAAGATCTTGCCGGCCTGGACATTGAGGTAAGCGACAAGCTGGTCGTCTCGCTGCTGGCGATGGCCTCCTTGCAGGAAGTCGCCAGCGAGGTGGGAAGCAATCGGGTGGTGCGCGCCATGCCGAATGCTGCGGCGGAGATCCGTCGGGCCTACTTTCCATGGTTTGCCTCACCGCAGGTTTCCGATGACGACAAGCGGCTCGTCCAGGCGCTGTTGGCAAGTTGTGGCATGGCGCGTGAGCTTTCCAGCGAGGGCGATCTCGATTACCTGACGGCCTTGAGCGGTGCCGGGCCGGCTTATCCCGCCTTGTTGGCCCAATCGATGCTGGAGCACGCCAGGAGCGCGGGGCTCTCCGACGAGATCGCCCGCGAGGCCATCATGCGGACCCTGGTGGGTGGCAGTCTGCTGCTGGAGCAGTTGGGTACCGATCCCCGAGACATGGTGGAGCGGCTGATTGCCTATGACGGCACCACAGCCAAGGGGCTGAGAACGATGATGGATGAGGGAATCGGCCAGGCAATTCATCGTGGCCTCGATGCGGCGCATCGGGCAGCGACAAGTTCACGATAGGCCTCGCACCCGAAAAGAAAACAATCGATCAAGAGTCTGGAGAGTATGCAATGAAAATCCTCGTCGCGGTCAAACGCGTCATCGACTACAACGTCAAGATCCGGGTCAAGCCGGATCACTCCGACGTCGATCTCACCAATGTGAAGATGGCCATGAACCCCTTCTGCGAGATCGCCGTGGAAGAGGCGGTACGGCTGAAGGAGAAAGGTGTCGCCACCGAGGTGGTCGCCGTGACCATCGGTCCCAAGGCCGCCCAGGAACAGCTGCGCACCGCGCTGGCGTTGGGTGCCGACCGTGCCGTGCATGTCGCGACCGAAGAACGCGTCGAGTCGCTGGCCGCGGCCAAGCTGCTGGCCAAGGTGGTGGAAGAGGAGCAGCCGGGGCTGGTCATTCTCGGCAAGCAGGCCATCGATACCGACAACAACCAGACCGGCCAGATGCTCGCCGCCCTGGCTGGCCTGCCCCAGGGTACCTTCGCCTCCGAGGTGAAGGTGGACGATGGCAAGGTTCAGGTGACCCGCGAGGTGGACGGCGGCCTGCAGACCGTCGAGCTGACCCTGCCGGCGGTGATCACCACCGACCTGCGCCTCAACGAGCCGCGCTACGCCAAGCTGCCCGACATCATGAAGGCCAAGAAGAAGCCGCTGGACGTCAAGAACCCGGCTGACTACGGCGTCGAGGTGGCCAGCAAGCTGACGCTGCTCAAGGTCGAGTCGCCGGCCGAGCGCAAGGGCGGCATCAAGGTGGGCTCCGTCGACGAGCTCGTGGACAAACTCAAGAACGAAGCCAAAGTGCTTTGAAGGGAGCTGATTTCATGAGCATTCTGGTACTTGCCGAACATCACGACGGCCAGCTTGCCGGCGCCACCGCCCATGTGGTTGCTGCGGCCCAGAAAGTGAAAGCGACCATTGGCGGCGACATCGACGTGCTGGTAGCCGGCGAGAACGTCGGTGCCGTGGCCGAGGCCGCTGCCAAGCTCGACGGCGTGAGCAAGGTGCGGGTGGCCGACAACGCCGCCTACGCCCACCAGCTGGCCGAGCCCATGGGCGCGCTGTTGGTCGAGCTGGCTGGCGACTATTCCCATCTCCTCGCCGCCGCCTCCACCACCGGCAAGAACGTGCTGCCGCGCGTTGCCGCACTGAAGGACGTCAGCCAGCTCTCCGAGATCGTCGAAGTGGTCGACGCCGACACCTTCAAGCGCCCGATCTATGCCGGCAACGCCATCGCTACGGTGAAGAGTGCCGACAGCCTCAAGGTGATCACCGTGCGCACCACGGCGTTCGATGCGGTGTCAGCCGGCGGTAGCGCCAGCGTCGAGAGCGTCGAGGCCGTGGCCGAGAATAGCCAGTCCACCTTCCTCAAGCAGGAACTGGCCCAGAGCGATCGCCCCGAGCTGGGCGGTGCGCGGGTGGTCATCTCCGGCGGTCGCGGCATGGGCAGCGGCGAGAACTTCAAGCTGCTCGACGGTATCGCCGAC
This sequence comes from Billgrantia zhangzhouensis, assembly GCF_021404465.1. Lineage (GTDB taxonomy): Bacteria > Pseudomonadota > Gammaproteobacteria > Pseudomonadales > Halomonadaceae > Halomonas > Halomonas zhangzhouensis. Next base: position 129,757 of record NZ_JABFTT010000014.1, read on the forward strand.
AAGCTGGGGGCCGCCATCGGCGCCTCGCGGGCGGCGGTGGACGCCGGCTTCGTACCCAACGACATGCAGGTGGGGCAGACCGGCAAGATCGTCGCGCCGGAGCTCTACATCGCCGTGGGTATCAGCGGGGCCATCCAGCACCTGGCCGGCATGAAGGACTCCAAGGTGATCGTGGCGATCAACAAGGACGAAGAGGCGCCGATCTTCCAGGTTGCCGACTACGGCCTGGTGGGCGACCTGTTCGAGGTGCTGCCGGAGCTGGAAAGCAAGCTGTAACTCCCCTCAGCGCTGCGGAATACCGATCCGCCGTCCGACTGCCTCCGGCCAGGCGGCGGCTTCGGTTCGCGGCAAGGCGTCGATCTGTTCGGCTACCTTGGCCGGGAAGGGCGCGGGGCGGTGGCTCTCCGTGTCGATGCCCATCAGCATCTACTTGCTGGTGGCCAGCGTCTGCCCCTGGTGGGCTTCGTGCCGGTAGCGAAGGTGGGTTTCCAAGGTGAAGAGGGTATAGGCAAGGCGGAAGCGACCGAGCGGTTTCCCAAGAATCGGTCTCAATACCATAAATGCAACTGCCAACAGTCGAAATAGCGCTGAAAAGCCTTCCTAAGGTAATCCTGGCTTTCTTGGCTAAGGTATGGGAGAAACCTCTCCAGGGCGTATGCCCATCGAACGCTTGATTGAGGAAATAACAACATGCTACCCAAGAAGACCCTATTGGCCACCGCCGTGATCGGCGCCATGCTGGCCACCGCTGCCCATGCCGAAACCCTGCGCTGGACCCGCTCCGCCGACGGCCTGACCCTCGACCCCCACTCCCAGAACGAGGGCCCCACCCACGCCCTCAACCACCAGATCTTCGATACGTTGCTGTATCAGGACATGGACGTGGAGTATCAGCCGGGACTGGCCACCGAGTGGTATGTCAGCGAGGATGACCCCACGGTCTGGGTGTTCGAGCTGCGCGAGGGCGTGACTTTCCACGAGGGTCAGGCGTTTACCGCCGAGGACGTGGTGTTCTCGATCAATCGCGCCCGCCATGAGGATTCCGACATGCGCGGCCTGCTCACCTCCATCGCCGAGGTGCGCGCGGTGGACGAATTCACCGTGGAGATCGTCACCCACGAGCCCAACCCGCTATTGCCCAACAATCTCACCAACCTGTTCATCATGAGCCATGAGTGGGCCGCCGAGCATGGGGTCGAGGACCCGCAGAACTTCACCGCCGGCGAGGAGACTTATGCCGTGCGCAACGCCAACGGCACCGGCCCCTTCCGGGTGGTGAGCCGCGAGCCGGACGTGCGTACGGTGATGGAGCGCAACGATGACTATTGGGGCATCGACCATTATCCGATGGAGATCAGCCGGTTGATCTACACACCCATCGAGTCGGCCTCCACGCGGGTGGCGGCACTGCTCTCCGGTGAGGTGGATCTGCTGCAGGAGACCCCGGTGCAGGACATCGAGCGCCTGGCTTCCGCCGAGGGGCTCAAGAACGAGCAGGGCGCCGAGAACCGCTCCATCTTCCTCGGCATGCGCTTGGCCGGCGATCTGGTGCAGGCCGATCTCGACGACAACCCCTTCGCCGATGTGCGCGTACGCGAGGCGATGAACCTGGCCATCGACGCCACCACCATCCAGCAGGCGGTGATGCGCGGCAACTCCGAGCCCGCCGGCATGATCGCGCCGCCCTTCGTCAACGGCTACAGCGAGGCGCTCGATGAAGTGCTGCCGGCGGATCTCGACCGCGCCCAGGCGTTGATGGAGGAGGCCGGCTATGGCGATGGCTTCCGCGTCACCCTGAACTGCCCCAACGACCGCTACGTCAACGACGAGCAGATCTGCCAGGCGGTGGTGAGCATGCTGGCGCGCATCGGCATCACCGTGGACCTGGTCGCCCAGACCCGTTCGGTGTTCTTCGCCGAGCTGCCCCGCGACGAGTACGATTTCTTCCTGCTCGGCTGGGGCGTGCCGACCATGGATTCGGAGTACGTTTTCAACTACCTCTACCACACCAAGGAAGGCGACCTCGGCACCTGGAACTTCACCGGCTACTCCAATGAGCGGGTGGACGAGCTGACCGTGGCCATGGCCTCGGAAGTGGACATCGACGCGCGCAACGAGATGATCAGCGAAGCCTGGCAGATCGTGCACGACGACATCGTCTATATCCCGATCCACAACCAGATGCTTACCTGGTCGATGCGCGATGACATCGAGTTCCAGGTGCAGAGCGAAAACACGCCGCACTTCAAGTATCTGCGTTTCAATAACTAACTTTTCAGGCAAGGTTCGGCTCGCTGTCCGTCATCCACGGACAGCGGGCCGTGTCGTGGTGATCCCATGCTAGCGTTTCTGATCCAGCGCGTACTGCAGGCCATCTTCGTGATGTTCGTGGTCGCGCTCATCTCGTTCTCGCTGTTCCACTATGTGGGCGACCCGGTGATGAATATGCTCGGGCAGGAGGCCACCGAGGCCGACCGTGCCGCGCTGCGCGCCCAGTTGGGGCTCGACCAGCCGGTAGTGGTGCAGTTCTGGCATTTCATCGTCAATGCCGCCCAGTTCGAGTTCGGCATTTCCTATCGTTCGGCCCGCCCGGTGACCGACCTGATCCTGGAGCGGCTGCCGGCCACGCTGGAGCTGGCCATCGTCTCGGCGATCTTCGCCGTGGTCATGGGCATTGGCCTCGGTATCTATACCGCGCTGCGGCGTCGCAGCTGGCTGGCCAACTTCATCATGACCGCCTCGTTGATCGGCGTGTCGTTGCCCACCTTCCTGATCGGCGTGCTGTTGATCTACATCTTTGCCGTGGAACTCGGTGTGCTGCCGGCCTTCGGCCGCGGCGAGACGGTACGCATCGGCAACTGGTGGTCCACCGGGCTGTTGACGGCAAGCGGCCTGCGCTCGCTGATCCTGCCGGCGATCACCCTAGGGCTGTTCCAGCTCACGCTGATCATGCGCCTGGTGCGCGCCGAAATGCTCGAGGTGCTCAGCACCGACTACATCAAGTTCGCGCGGGCACGGGGGCTATCGAAGCGGGTGGTGAACCTGCGCCATGCGCTGAAAAACACCATGATCCCGGTCATCACCATCATTGGTTTGCAGCTCGGCACCATCATCGCTTTTGCGATCATCACCGAGACGGTATTCCAGTGGCCCGGTGTGGGGGCACTGTTCATCACCGCGGTGCGTTTCGTCGACGTGCCGGTCATGGCCGCCTACCTGATGATGATCGCGCTGGTGTTCGTGGTCATCAATCTGGTGGTGGATCTGCTCTATTACGCCGTCGACCCACGGCTGCGAGCCCAGGGAGGTGGCAAATGAGCCAGGATATCCAGACCCGGGAGAGTGCCGCGCCGGTGGTTCCCCCCAAGCCAAGCAAGTGGCGCACCTTCCTCGACAGCGACATCGTCTACTCGTGGAAGCGTCAGCCGGTGGTAATAATCGCCACCCTGGTCACGCTGATCATGTTCGCGGCGGCGCTGTTCGCGCCGTGGATCGCGCCGCAGAACCCCTTCGACCCGCGCCAGATCGAACTGATCGATGCTTTTACGCCGCCGATGACGACTTCTGACTTTACCGGCAACTTCTACCTGCTGGGCAGCGACAGCCAGGGCCGCGACGTCTTCTCGGCGATTCTCTACGGCTCGCGCATCTCGCTGCTGGTGGGCTTCGCCGCGGTGATCTTCGCCCTGGTGATGGGCACCGCCCTGGGCCTGTTGGCGGGCTTCCGCGGTGGCTGGCGCGATGCGCTGATCATGCGTATCGCCGACGTGCAGCTCACTTTCCCGTCGATCCTGATGGCGCTGTTGATCTTCGGCGTGATCCGCGGCTTCCTGCCGCGCTCGATGCACGCCGAGGTGGCCATCATCGTGCTGATCATCGCCATCGGCCTATCCGACTGGGTGCAGTACGCCCGTGCGGTGCGCGGGGCGACCATGGTGGAGAAAAGCAAGGAGTACGTGCAGGCGGCGCGGGTGATCGGCCTGCCGGCACGCAAGATCCTGTTCCAGCATATCCTGCCCAACGTGCTGCGCCCGGTGCTGGTCATCGGCACCATCGGCCTGGCTCTCGCCATCATCGCCGAGGCCACGCTGTCGTTCCTGGGGGTCGGTATGCCGGCCACCCAGCCGAGCCTGGGCACCCTTATCCGGGTGGGCCAGGATTACATGTTCTCGGGAGAGTGGTGGATCCTGCTCTTCCCCGGGGTGGCGCTGCTGATGCTGGCGCTCTCCGTCAACCTGCTGGGAGACTGGTTGCGTGATGTCCTCAACCCCAAGCTCCGATAATCAACGCCTGGATCAGCGCAGCGCTGCTCCGGTGGCGGGCCACGAGCCTGGCACCGCAGGGCAGGAACCGGTGCTCTCCGTGCGGCGTCTGCGGGTGGAGTTCCCGACCCGCCATGGCACCCTGGTGGCGCTCGACGACGTCTCCTTCGACATCGCCCCCGGTGAGGTGCTGGGCGTGGTGGGCGAGTCCGGCGCTGGCAAGTCGATGACCGGCAACGCCGTGATTCGGCTGCTCGAGCCGCCCGGGCGCATCGCCGAAGGCGAGATCCACCTGTCCGGCAAGCGCATCGACAACCTGCCGGAAGATGAGTTCGTGCCGCTGCGCGGCCGTCATATCGGCATGATCTTCCAGGACCCGTTGACCAGCCTCAACCCGCTGTTTTCGATTGGCGACCAGCTGGTGGAAACCATCCGCGCGCACCTGCCGATGAACGAGCGCGAGGCTCGCGAAGAGGCGCTCAAACTGCTGTGTGAAGTGGGCATCCCCGCTCCCGAGAGCCGCCTTGACAGCTACCCGCACCAGTTCTCCGGCGGTATGCGCCAGCGGGTGGTGATCGCCCTGGCACTGGCGGCGCGCCCCGAGTTCATCATCGCCGACGAGCCCACCACGGCGCTCGACGTTTCGGTGCAGGCGCAGATTCTCGCTCTGCTCAAGCGCCTGTGTGCTGACCATGGCACGGCGGTGATGCTGGTCACCCACGACATGGGCGTGATCGCCGAGACCGCCGATCGCGTGGCAGTGATGTACGCCGGCCGGCTGATCGAGATCGGCCCGGTCGACGAGGTGGTGCGCAACCCGCAGCACCCCTACACCAAGGGGCTGATGGCCTCGATTCCCGGCATTACAAAGAAGCTCGAGCGGCTCTATCAGATCGAGGGGTCCATGCCACGGCTGGCCGCGATTCCCTCCGGCTGCGCCTTCAATCCGCGCTGCCCTCACGCCCAGAAGCGCTGTCGTGACGAGAGGCCGGACCTGATGCCGGCAGAGGGCAGCCGGGCGGCCTGCTGGCTGCACGACCCAGTCGACCCGCTGCCGCCGCGGCAAGACGTAGAGGGGCGGGAGGTGAGCCATGTGCGCTGATACGGCAGTGAAGCCGACCACGGCGGCGCAGGGCGAGATCCTGCTGGAAGCCCATGACTTGGCGCGCTATTTCGACGTTTCCAAGCCTTGGCTCAATCGGGTCATCGAGCGCAGCGAACGGCTAACGCTCAAGGCGGTGGACGGTGTGGGCTTCTCCATCCGCCGCGGCGAGACGCTCTCGCTGGTGGGCGAATCGGGTTGCGGCAAGTCCACCGTGGCGCGGCTGGTGGTGGGACTCTACGGGCTCACCCGTGGCAAGCTGGTGTTCGACGGCGAGGACATCAGCGACCTGGCCAGCCGCACCGGGCGCCAGGCCGCCAGTGTTCGCAAGCGCTTCCAGATGATCTTCCAGGACCCCTATGCCAGCCTCAACCCGCTGTGGCGAGTGGGCACCATCATCGGCGAGCCGCTGCGCTTCTTCCGGCCCGAGATGAGCAGCACCGACCGCCGCCGCCGGGTGGGCGAGCTGCTCGAGCAGGTGGGGATGTCGGCCATGGATGCCAACCGCTATCCGCATGAGTTCTCCGGCGGTCAGCGCCAGCGCATCTCGATCGCCCGCGCCCTGGCCAACGAGCCGGAGTTCATGATCTGCGACGAGCCGACCTCGGCGCTCGACGTCTCGGTGCAGGCGCAGATCCTCAACCTGATGCGCGACCTGCAGGACGAATACGGCCTGACGTACCTGTTCATCAGCCACGACATGGCGGTGGTCAAGCACATGTCGGACCGCATCGCGGTGATGTACCTGGGCCGCATCGCCGAGATCGCTCCGGCCGACCAGCTCTTCGAGAGCCCGCATCATCCCTACTCGAAGATGCTGCTGGAGGCGGTGCCGTCGCTGGAGGGAGCGGGCAAGGAGCGCAGCGTGATCCAGGGCGAGGTGCCCAACCCGGTGCATCCGCCCTCCGGTTGCGCTTTTCACCCGCGCTGCCCGCATGCCAACGCGCGCTGCAAGGCCGAGGCGCCGAGATTGATCGCGCGCAGCGATGGCAGCGAGGTGGCGTGTCACGGCGTCGAGGAGGGCAGGCTGCCGTGAGGTGCGCGGCCTGATGCTGGAGCTGCTCTCGCCGCTATCGGCCGGGGTCAACCTGGCCTTGGTGCTGCTCTCGGTGGTGACCTCGGCGCTCTCCGCGGCGGCGGGTATCGGCGGTGGCACGTTGTTGATCATCTCCATGGCCCAGGTGATGCCGGCCACGGCGCTGATTCCCGTTCACGGTATGGTGCAGCTCGGCTCCAACGGCGGTCGCGCGGCGATGACTTGGCGTCACATTCGCCGCGACATCGTCGCTGCCTTCCTGCCGGGTGTGGTCGTCGGCGCCGTGGTGGCGGCCTGGCTGTTGATCCGCCTGCCCTATGGCGTGCTGGAACTGTGCATCGCCGCCTTCGTGCTCTACTCCTGTTGGGGGCCGGGCCTGCCCCAGCGGGCGGTGGGGCGGGTTGGCACCGTGATCGCCGGTGCGCTCACTACCTTGCTCTCCAGCCTGGTGGGCGCCAGCGGCCCTATGGTGGCCTCGTTCATCAAGCTCGGCATGAGCGAGCGGCTGCCGCGGGTGGCGACGTTTGCCACCTGCATGACGTTCCAGCATCTGACCAAGGCATTCATCTTCGGCTTTGCCGGGTTCGTCTTCCGCGACTGGCTGGGGCTGATGTTGGCGATGGTGGCGGCCGGGTTCGTCGGCACCTGGCTGGGCCTGCGCCTGCTGAACCGGGTGACCGACAACCGCTTCGATTTTCTCTTCAAGTGGACGCTGACCCTGCTGGCGCTGCGCCTGATTTGGTTGGGCATGGAACGGCTGGGAGAAGGGTAGGGGCCCCGGCTTACGTGGTTGACCAGCATCGCGAGTAATCGGGTGTGACGGTCAGCACGTTATCCCTTTGTTGTACCTGTAAGGGCAAGCCGTAAAGCGCCTCCAGGCGTTGTCGGGTCAAGACGTCCCGCGGGCTGCCTAGGGCCATGATCCGTCCCGCCTTCAGCAGCAGAATGCGATCCGCCACGCTGGCGGCAAGGCTCAGGTCATGAAGAATGGCGAGCACACCGCAACCCTGGAGGGCTGCCTGGCGTGCCGCCCTGAGCACGGTGATCTGGTGCTGCAAGTCGAGGCTGGCCGTGGGTTCGTCGACCAACAGGTAGCAACCACCACCCAGTCGTTGGCCAGCCCATAGCTGTACCATGATCCTGGCCATGTGAGTCCTATGCTGCTCGCCACCGGAAAGCTGAAGTACGGAGCGGTGCCTTAGTGCGCTCAGATCGAGCAAGTCGATGGCCTGCTCCGTCAGCGCGGCGATCTCGTCGGTAGGTAGTTCACGCGGAGTACCGAGTTGAACCAGCGCTTCCACACTGTAGGGGGCGCTGACGCGAGGTGACTGCTCCAGTACCGCACGTTGGCGGGCCAAGGTGGCGGCGTCGAGGCAGGCTGGGTCGTGGCCATCCATGCGGAGCTGTCCAGTCGCTCTCCGCTCGGCTCCGCTCAGGCAGTGCATGAGGGTGGATTTGCCTGCCCCATTAGGGCCCAGCACGGCAAGAAACTCCCCAGGCTTCAGGCACAGGTCGATGTCCGAGAGCAGCGTCTTGCCTCCTTTGGTGAGCGAGAGCGCCTTGGCTTCAAGCATGAGGGAGACTCCTGAGTCGTCGTGTCAACAGCCACAGGAAGAAGGGGCCGCCGATCAGGCTGGTGGCGATACCGATGGGAGGCTCCTGGGGCGCGATGGCCAGGCGTACGACGAGATCGGCTGCCAGTACCAGGCTGATACCAAGCAGGGCTGATGCAGGCAGCACCCAGCGGTGGGCGTACCCCACCAGCAACCTGGCCAGATGGGGAGCCACCAGCCCGATGAAGCCGATGGGCCCTGCCGCTGCAGTAACGGCACCGACGCTGAGCGCTGCGACAGCGGCCAGTACGCGCTTTGTGCGCTCCACGTCCAGCCCGGCGTGAAACGCCTGGCGCTCGCCCAACTGGAACAGGTCGAGCCCGCGACCCTGGCGCCAGAACAGTGGCGTCATGGCCAGGGTAATGCCTAGTGCAATTAGTACTACGGGCCAGCCTGCATGACCAAGACCGCCCATGCTCCAGAAAGTCAGGTCGCGGAGCGCCTGATCGTCGGCGACATAGACCAGCACACCGATAATGGCGCCAGCAATGGTGTTGATGGCGATGCCGATCAGGATCAGCATGGCCACCGAGGTCTCGCCGCCCCGGTGGGAGAGAGTGAATACACAGGTCATGACCAGCATGGCGCCGAGAAAAGCGGCTACGGGCAGCAGCGCCGTTTGCAGTATCAGCGGCAGTTCTGGAGCGATCAGGTTGCCCAGCACGATGGCGCTGACCGCGCCGATGGAGGCGCCGGCGGTGATGCCGATCAGTCCTGGATCGGCTAAGGGGTTGCGCAGCATGCCCTGCAGGGCGGTGCCTGCCAGCGACAGTGCTGTGCCGACGGCGATGCCGAGGGTCAATCGGGGCAGTCGAATCTGCCAGATGATGCTGTTGTCCAGCGTATCGCCACTACCCGAGAACACTGCCCAGAGTTGTGCGATGCCCATCTTGATGGGGCCGAGTGCCAGCTCCGCCAGGGCCAGGCTCAGCGCCAATAAGCCAAGACCGGCCACGACCAGCAGTTGGCGGCGGTGGCTTCGATGTTCGACCGTTGTGCCAACAGTCGTCATCGGTTCGACGCCTCACTCTGGTTTGAGGCCTGGCGCAAGGCCCGATTCAGTTCATGTATTGCTTGCGGCGTGCGCGGGCCAAAGCCCAGGAGCAGCATACCATCCATGGCAATGAGACGGCCGTGCCGACCGGCCGGTGTGGCGGCCAGGTCGGGGCGCTGCAGCACACGCTCGGCGTCGCCATCCCCAAGCTGCTCCTGCATCATTACGATCACGTCCGGAGCCAGCGCCATGACCGCTTCCATGGCCAGCGGCCGGTAGCCCTCAATGTCGCCGGTGACCGGTTGACCTCCCGCCAGGGCGATCATTTGCTCCGCGACGGTTCCCTTGCCGCCGATGACCATGGGGCCGCTTTCTGCCGAGAGCACGAAGAGCGTGCGCGGCGCCCAATCCGGTGAGGGACGCAGCGCCTCGACCTCCTGTGTGGCGCTGGCCAGCTCAGCATGAAAGGCCTCGACCAAGGCTTCGGCGGGGGCCTCACGGTCAAGCGTCTCGCCGACGAAGCGGATCTTGGCGGCAACGTCCCGGTGGGCTTCACCCTGAGGCGCAGGCGCTCGGTGCACGCGGATACCGGCATCTGCCAAGCGTGCGAGAGATGCTTCCGGTCCGGCAAAGTGACTGGCCAGGATCACCTCGGGGCGTAGCGACAAGACGCCTTCGGGCGACAGCGTGCGGACGTAACCGATATTGGGCAGGTCTTGCGCGTCGGTGGGAAAGGTGGAGGTGGTATCCACACCGACTACCCGCTGTCCTTCACCCAGCGCAAAGACAATCTCGGTGAGATCCCCACCCGCAATGACGATGCGCTCGGCGGCGCTAGCTTGCACGGTAACCGACCAAGAAAGGATCGTTGGCACGGCCAGGAGCATGTGGAGCAGAAACGCTCGAAAAGCTTGGCCCTGCGTGGTGTGACAATTCGGCATGATGCGCTCCTTTATCGCTTCTAACAGGAATGGTTGTCATTATTGTTTGTCGAGGTCAAGCCCGAGGTAATCCAGGTTGCCAATACGGTAAGCAAGTCGACCAAAAAATGATCTGTGTCATAAGCAGAACAAAGATGTGTTGCAAATGATTATTATTGGAATTTAGATTTATCATTTTAGCGCCAGACGGGGGTGAATATGGAATGGCCGGCCAAGAGGTGGGGCTTAGGTTTGCTGACGGGGATGCTGGGTGCCTCGGTGCCGTTGCCAGCAGTCGCCACCGACACGCAGTCAATGGCAGAGCAGCGCCCTGATTCACTGGAGACTCTGGTCGTGCTGGGCACTGGCACGCAGACATCGATATTCGAAAACCCGGCCTCCATCACGGCTCTCGAGAGCCATGAGCTCCAGCGCAAGCCGACGACAAGCGTGGCGGAGCTGCTGCGTGATGTGCCCGGGGTACGGTTGTTCGATGATGGCACGGCCGGCATGAAGCGAATCAGCATTCGTGGCGAGACGTCGCGGCGGGTCACCATCAAGGTCGACGGCCATGCATTGACCGACCATTCGCCCTACGGAACGCCGCTATTGCTCGATCCGTCTGTCATTGAGCGCATTGAGGTCGTGCGCGGGCCTTCGTCCGTGCTCAGTGGCTCCAACGCCATCGGCGGTGTGGTCAATATCATCACGCGTCGCGGCGGCGAGGCGCTGCTGGAAGGCAGCATCAGTGCTACCGGCTATTCGGCGACCCGCGGATACCAGACCAGCGCCACCCTGCAGGGGGCGAGTGGCGGTATCGATTGGCGCATCACTGGTAGCCTAGCCGAGGAAGGTGACCGGCGCACCCCGGAGGGGACGCTCACCCCCTCAAGCCACGAACAGGATCAGCTGTCGGCGCACCTGGGCTACAGCAGCGGCAACCACTACCTGGCGATCAAGGCGGAGCAGTACCGCCTGGAGGCCGATGTCTACAACCCCACGCCGGCCGGCTTCTCGGCGTTCGACATCCTGCTGCCTCAGCGCGACCTGCGCAAGGTAGGGCTGTTTTACGAGGGAGAGGAGCTGTCGCCGCGCCTCAATCGGGTGGAAGCGAGCGTCTACCATCAGAGCATCGACCGCTTGTTCGAGAATCGGGCGAGCATGCTCAACGGCATGGCGGTCACCGGCACCAGCGACGATCGCCAGACCACCTATGGCGTCGATACTCGCTTCGACCTGGCACTGACCGGGTTGGGGGATACCGTGTTGGGGCTGGAATACCAGAACGACGCTCTGGATACCGACAAGACCTCGGAGGTGTTCATACCGTTTCCACCCCCCGGCCAGAGGACCTTCACCGAAACCACGGACGAGGCGCGCATCCAGACACTGTCCGGCTACGTGCAGCAAGCCTGGAGCTTCGGCGATGCGACCACCGCCTATTTCGGTGGCCGCGTCTACGCCGTGGAGGCGGAGCTTGAAGCCAGCAGCGACAAGACGCTGGAGCGCAATACTGACACGCGGGCGCTGGGCTCGCTGGGTCTCGTGCATACCCCCGGAGACAACTGGTCGCTGCGTGCCAACCTGGCCCAGGGCTACTCCTATCCCACCCTGCAGCAGCTATTCCTGACCACTACGGCAGGAGGTGAGACGGTCGTGGGCAACCCCGAGCTATCGCCGGAGAAGGCCAATACCGTGGAACTGGGCGCTCGCTATCGCGATGGTCGGTTAACCCTGGATGCCACGCTCTTCCACACCCGTGCCGAGGATTACATCGGCCAGGAAGTAGACAATGTCTCCGGCCCGCAGCCGATCCGCCGCTACGTCAATATCCACCGGGCCAACACCAGTGGCCTGGAGCTGTTCGGCGAGTATCGCCTGGCATCCACCGACACTGCCCTGTATGTCAACGGCAACTTGCTGCGCCGCGAGTACGATTTCGGCGAGTCGAAAACCTATGACAGCGGTACACCACGGCTCTCGGGCCGGCTGGGGGTGCGCCAGGACTGGATGCTGACACCTGCAGTGGGATTGACGGGAGACTTCTTCCTGCGTGGCGAAAGCGAGGCGCGTGAACGCAATGCCGCGAACGAGCTGACCTCTCGCACTGCGGGGTACGGAACGCTCAACGCCTACCTGGGCCTGCAGTATGCCGACCGCCTCGACGTGGGGCTGAGTCTCGACAACCTGCTCGACAAGCGCTACCGCCCCTACGGCGAACTCACCGGCGCCGAGCGCAGCGTCACATTGACCACCACTCTGCATTTCTAAGCGAGGGGCCGACATGACACTAATCTCCTCGACGCGCAGTGGACGACGGCCCGTGTCTCCGCCTCAGCCACCACGGCTGGATCCTGGGCTGCCCAGGGCGAGCGCGGACCCGATAGCGGAAGCCTTCACTTCCCGCGTGCCGCTGATGCCCTGGCAGGACAAGCGGCCGGTGCCCCATGCGGAGATGGCAGACACTTGGCGGAGGCTATGTGATTTGCCACCGAGCGCCGGCAAGCGGCTGGCCTACGTGCATGTGCCCTTCTGCGCCAACCACTGCCTGTTTTGCGGTTTCTATCGCAACAAGTACCGCCACGAGGAGTCGGCGCGCTATGTTCAGGCGCTGATCGACGAAGTGCGGCGAGACGCCGATATGCAGTGCGTCGGGCAGGCGCCAATCCACGCGCTTTACTTGGGCGGCGGTACTCCCACGGCACTGGAAACCGCCGACCTGGCTCGACTCATAGAAGCACTGCGCGCCGAACTTCCATTGGCGGCGGACTGCGAACTGACGCTTGAGGGACGTATCCTCCATTTTGATGACGACAAGGTCGATGCCTGCCTGGATGTCGGCGTCAACCGCATTTCCATTGGCATACAGAGTTTCGATACCGGGGTACGTCAGCGTCAGGGAAGGCGCGCCAGCGGCCCGGAAGCGGAGCGCTTCATTGGCGATTTGATTGCGCGAGACCGAGCCGCTGTGGTCATCGATCTGATGTATGGCCTGCCGGACCAGGATCTATCCGTTTGGTCTCGAGACTTGGCAACCGCTCTCTCGCTCGGACCGGACGGGCTGGATGCCTATTGCCTGGCGCTGTTTCCCGGTACGCCTCTCTATCAAGCGGTCACCAAGGGTAAGGTCAAGCCACCCGCTACCCTTGCCGAGCAGGGACGCATGTATGCATTGGCCTGTGAGCGGCTGGCCGTGGCCGGCTGGCGCCAAGTGAGCAATAGCCACTGGGCAAGCGGCACGCGTGAACGCAACCTCTACAATCTGCTGATCAAGTCCGGGGCTGAGACCCTCGCCTTCGGCTCGGGGGCGGGTGGCAGTCTGGGTCGCTATAGCTATACCGTCGACGCCGATTTGCAGGGCTACCTTCAGGCTCAGCGCGAGAACCGCAAAGCGATAGCGGGCATGTTGATAAGTGACGAGCAACAGCCATTGCGCGATTGGGTGGCCGGTCGGTTGGAAACGGCATGGCTCGACGTCGCTGAATTGCTGCGCCGCTGGCCCGGCCTGGTCGCCAGGCGCACCGCCTTGGAAGCGCTGCTCGATAGCTGGCAGAAGGCTGGTCTGACAGAGCGTCAGGATGATGTCGTGACTCTGACGACGGCGGGGCGTTTCTGGAGCACCAACCTGATCGCGGGATTCAAGGAGGGGTTTGCCAGCCACAAGGGTGGCTCCTCTACGGCTGATGAGCCGTGAGACGAAACGGCGTGAACTATGAAACGATAAGGAGAAAAGCATGACAACCGAATCATTGCCCACCAGGGCTGAACGCTTGGAAAAACTGCGCATGCAACTGGCGGAAAACCAGGACGGTATTCTGGAAGCGATGGCGTTGCAGCATGGCGTGACGCTGCTCGATGTGGTGCGCTGCCTGCCACATCGCTGTTGGCGCCGTATCGATGGCCAGCATTTCGTTAGCGTGATGCAGGAGCTTGCCAACTGGGGGGAACTCACCACGATCGTGCATACGGATGGTGTGATCCTCGAATTTACCGGTCCGCTGCCTGGGGGTGAGCTGGGCAAAGGCTTCTATAACCTCAAGGGAGGTTCAGGACTTAGTGGTCATTTAAAACCCGATTGCTGTAGCGATATCGTTTTCCTTGAACGTCCCTTCATGGGCATGCAAACCGCCTCGGTGCAGTTTTTCAGCGCCGGCGGTAACAGCATGTTCAAGGTCTATGTCGGACGTGATGCGTCGCACAGGCTGCGCACCGACCAGATGGAGCGCTTCGAATCGCTTGCCCTGAGGCTAGCTCGACAAAGCGGGCACGCAGCATGACTGCGACGCTCATCTTCGGTGCCTCGCGGGGTACCGGCCTCGAGGTGGCGCGCTGTCTGCGCGAGCGAGACTGTCGGGTCGTTGCCCTCGTGCGCCCGACCAGCGAACAGGCGCCTTTGGTGTCCTTGGGCGTCGAGTGTGTCATCGGCGATGTGCTCAGTACACACGATGTGCGTAGAGCCTTCCGACGGCTCGGGGATGGAGGCCGCGTGGTCTCGACTCTCTCGGGGTTAACCCCGGAAGGAGTCTACACGGACGAGGAGGGCAATCGGCAGGTCATCGAGGTCGCACGCGACTACTCACCGCGGCGCATTATCCTGGTGACCTCGATCGGCTGTGGTGAAATGGCGCCTTATCGTTCGCCGCGTGCCATCGAGGCCTTCGGACGCGTCGTGGATGCCAAGACGCGAGCCGAGGAGGCGCTTCGTGCCAGCGGGCTGCCCTTCACGATCCTTCGACCGGGTGGGCTCAAGAGCGAGCCCGCCACCGGCAGGGGCATATTGAGCACCGACCCTGCCATACATGGCTTCATTCACCGTACCGACCTGGCCAAGTTGGTAACCACCGTGCTGGATGACCCGAGGACACAGGGTGGTGTCTATGCGGCGGTGGATCGTGATCAGGCCCGCTGCGCCAACCCCATCAATCCCGTGGTGCTTTGACGGGCGACAGGCTGGCGAAGGCATTATCAATGTGATGCCGAGCGTGATCTGGTTGGGCATGGAACGGCTGTTGGGATTAGGCTGAACATGAAGGGCTGGCCTAATCGGAAAGGAGTCTGCCATGAACCGTATCTTGTCTGCTTTGCTGCTCGGCTCCCTGCTGCTGTTGACTGGCTGTGCCGGCACCTGGGACCCGCGGGATAGCGCGACCGAACTGGTGCCCGGCCGATCCTATGAGGTCATGACGGCAGGGCAACGTTACTTCACCTTCACCCTGGATGCTCCCGCTCGCGTGGTGCTGGAGAGCCACACCTTCCCGGGGGATACCGGGCTGGTGGAACCCGCGGGGCAACTGCTCGATGCCAACGGGCAGGTCGTGGAGCGTGACTGGAACAGCGGGCTCAACAGTAATTTCAGGATCGAGCGCCAGTTGGAGCCGGGCGTCTGGTTCCTGCGGGTGACCACGCCGCATGCCAGCCCCAGCTCCTTCGGAGCGATGGAGCGCGACTACCGCTACTCGGTGCTGCTGAGGATCATCAGGGATGGCTGATCGCTTGGAGCGATTCCGCTTGGCATGAACGAAAAAGCCCCGGCCGAGGCCGGGGCAAGCGATCGAGATAAGCTTGTGCTAGTCGTGTCGGTCAGAACTCGTAGGTGGCGGAGAGCCACAGGCTGCGGCGGTCCAGATAAGTGCCGCCGATGGACCGGTCGGAGGTGATGTAATCCCAGGCCACGGCGGGGTTGCCCTCGTGGTCCTCATAGAGGGTGCCGGTACCGAAGTTCTTGTCCAGCAGGTTGTAGATGGTGCCGGTCAGACGCACGTTGTCGGAAAGGCGATAGCTGGAACTCAGGTTGAAGACCTCCCAACTGCTCAGACGATTGCCAGCGGCTTCATACAGCGCATAGCCCGAGGCGTCACGCGGATTATTGGGATCGGGCAGCCCGCCGGGGAAGCGCTCGCGGGTGCCGTAGTACTCGCCTTCGAGCGTGGTGCTCCAGCGGTCGTTGATGTTCCAGGTCAGCGAGGCGCTCAGCTTGTGCTCGGGCGCATTGGTCAACACTAGCCCCTGACCATCTTCCGACTTGATCTCGCTGTCGGTGTAGGTATAGCCGGCGCGCAGCTCCCAGTTCGGAGCGAAACGATAGCGTGTTTCCAGCTCGATCCCCTGGGTTTCAGCGCGGCTGATGTTACGGTTCTGTCCATACTCACCATCGGGGATGGTGGGGTGGTTCTCCTCGGTGATGCTGTCGGCAGAGGCGATGCGATCCTTGAACCGGGTGTGGAACAGAGTGGCACTGGCGGTGAAGTCATCCAGGTTATCGTAGATGGCGCCCAACTCGTAGTTGGTGCTCTTTTCCGGCTGCAGGTCCGGGTTGCCGATTTGCAGATTGGCCCCCTGTCCGGTGACATTGTTGATGCCGTCGCGCAACTGGTTGAGTGTCGGCGTCTTGTAGCCTTGGCTCACGCCACCCTTGAAGGTCCAAGAGGGATCGGCGTTCCAGACCAGGTAGCCGCGCGGCGTGAAGTGCCCGCCAAAGGCATCATGGTTTTCATAACGTCCGCCCAGGGTCAGCGCCAGATCGTCGCGCAGCCACCACTCATCCTCTATGAACAGCGCATACTGGGACTCGTCATAACTCTCCGGCGCAATGCCGTCGGTGAGCTCGGCTGTCATGTACTGGCCGCCGAAGGTGAGCATATGGTCACGCACGTTAGTGGTGAACTTGGTATCGAGCACGGTCTGCTCGTTTTCCAGCGTGCGATCCGAACCGACAATGGGTTCATGCGGCATTGCCGGGTGCGGATTACCTGGTCCTGCGTTGGGGTGTGGAATGGTGCGCCCCAACGTCTCCGTCATGGCATGAGTGACGCTGGTTTCCCAGGTGCCGGCGTCATAACGCCCGGTGTAGCCCACCGCGACCTGGTCGCGATGGAAGCGCATCCAGTCTTTATAACCAGGCGTATAGGCAGGGTCAGGGGTGATGCAGTCGTTACGATCAAGGCCGTCACGGTTGCCCAAGCGGCAATCGGTGTTGTCGTACCACTGCCGGGAACGCTCGGCGTCCAGCCAGAACTCATTGATGTCATCGGGCGTGACATTGAGGCGTCCGCCAAAGGAGTAGATTTCCCCTTCCGCCGGGCGCGGGTCTCGGCCCGTGCCCTCCATCAAGCGCTCGGAAGCGCCCCGGTTATAGACACGGCCACGCAGCTGCAGACCCACGGTATCCTCGACGATGGGGCCGGAGGTATAGAAGCTCAGCGCCTGGGAATTCGGCTCCTCGCGATGCTGCTGGAAGGTATTCTCGGCGGTGACCGAACCGCTCCACTCATCGGCGACACGGCGGGTGATGATATTGATCACGCCGCCCATGGCGTCGGAGCCGTAGAGGGTGGACATGGGGCCGCGAATGATCTCGATCCGCTCGATGGCGGAGAGCGGCGGCATGAAGCTGGTGGAGGTCTCGCCGAAACCGTTGGGGGTCACGTCGGAGGCGGCGTTCTGACGGCGGCCATCGATCAGGATCAGCGTATAGGCGCTGGACATGCCTCGAATGGAGACATCGAGTCCGCCGGTCTTGCCCACGCCATCGCGCACGTCCACGCCCGGCACATGGGCGATGGCCTCGGCGATATTGGAGAAGCGGCGCTGCTCCAGCTCCTCGCGGGTGACCACCGAGATGCTGGCGGGGGCGTCCTGCAGTGCCTGCTCGAAGCCAGCGGCGGTCACCACGATGTTGTCTAGGCGCGCGCCCTCCTGTGCCTGGGCAGCAAGAGCGAGAGGCGTGCTGGCGATAGCGACGACCAGGGCGGTGCGACGGGAGTGGAGCATGGAGTCACCTGCTTGGTATGGTTATGTTTAATGATATTGATTATCAAGCGCAGATGATTCTAATGCGAAAAGTTCCCATTGATGAGGGCTAGGACAGGCAACGTTGCGTTGCGTTGTCTGCAACACGCGCTCTGGGCACCTTGGATTTCACTGAGGCCGGCTCTCTGCTCGGGTGCCATTCGACGGGCACTGCCTGGCGAAGGAAAGCGAGCAGGGCGCTCAAACGGCGTGGCCGAGGGCCGTAGGGATAGAGCAGCGTCACCGGCGCAGGGGCAAGACTCCATGCCGGCAGGCAACGCACCAGCGTGCCAGGATGGGCTCGCTCGCGTGCCGCTGCCATCCAGTCCGGCATGATCCCCAGGCCATGGCCACGGGCAATGGCATCGCCATGGAGCATCTGCTGATCGACGCGGAAGCGCGACTCGGGAGGGGTGAAACGAAACTCACCTTGCTGTGGATGGGTAAGGACCAGCCCATGCTCGGCTTCGCCGAGCAGGTCGATCCAGGCGTGCTGGGTCAGTTCCCGGGGATGCTGTGGTTCTCCGCGACGGGCGAAATAGTCAGGATGGCCGTATAGGCTGCGGCTGAGCCAGCCCAGCACCTCCTGGCGCAATTCGCTGTCGTGAACCTCTCCCAGCCAAAGAGTCGCGGTTTGACTGTCGGCGGACAGGGGCGGTGTGGTGCAGGTCTGAAGGATCAGGCGCACGGCGGGATAGCGGTCCATGAACTGCGCCAGGCTCGAGGCCAGCCAGCTACGCGCCAGGGCGTTGTGCGTGGCCACATGCAGCTCACCGCTGACCTCCTCGCTCAGTTCCTCCAGGGCCTGCTGGCTCTGTTCGGCGAGCTCGAGGATCTGTCGGCAATAGGTATGGAAGAGCTGGCCGGCCTCGGTGGGCAGCAGGCGATTGGACTGACGGCGCAGCAGCGACTGGCCCAATTGGCGCTCCAACTGGGAGATGCGCCGGCTCAATGTCGACTTGGCCAGGTTCAGGGCGCGGGCACTGCGAGTCAGGCTGCCGGAGCGCATGACATGGTCGAAGGCGAGCAGTTCGTCGAGATCGTGCATATGGCAACCGCTAGCGATGAGGTATGTCGGCATTGTGCCAGTCTTGGCCATAAATGAAAATCATTGCGTTTTTCCGTGACCTACTCGTGAACTGACCGGTGTCGCCGTGGCAGGCATGGTGAAAGCTGGCCGCGTTCGCCTGGATGTGCGGCGCAAGTCGGCTTCCTGAACGTCAATTGCGCGATGAGTTCAAGCAGGTTCTGCTTCATGCAACGCACCGTTGCGCTAGAAGCCTCATGGATCGTGCTAGCGTCTCTCCTTCGTTGTGATTGATTCTCATTATTTCGGAGATATGGTGATGCCCAGAAAGTGGTTGGTACCGGCACTGTCCATGGCGATGGTCGCTTTGCCCTTGGTGGTTCATGCCGAATCGCCCGGGGCCGGGGGTAAGCCCTCCGTGGTCAGCTTCGACTGGGGGAGTACGGATACGCTGGTGGCTCTCGGTCTCGAGGAATACCTCGTCGGCTTGCCGCACCAGTCGGCACCGGACTACGTGGCGCATCTTCTCGAAGGCCGGCCGGACGTAGGGAGTCTCAAGGAGCCGGATACCGAGTCGCTGGCTGCCATCGCCCCGGATCTGATTCTGGTCACCGGCCGCCAGGGCGAAGCAGGCCAGGCACTCGATGAGGTCGCCGAGGTGATGGATGTCTCCTTGACCGGGGGGGATTTCATCGAGGCTTTCGGCGACAAGGTGCGGCATCTGGCCGAGCGTTACGACGCCGTCATGCAGGCCGAGGCGGCTCTCGATGAACTCGACGCCTATATCGACCGGGCACGCGAGTCGCTGCCCGAGGGGGCGTCAGTGATGGTGGTGACTCACAATGACGGCAACTACTCCCTGCGCCACGAGCCGGTCGTGTTCGAACTGCTTCAGTTGGATACGCCGGCGGTGCCGGAGGGCGTGGAATCCGTTGCGCGGGGCAGTCGCACCTTCACCCCCATGACGCCGGGCACCATGGCTCGTATGAACCCCGACGTAGTGCTGGTCGTGGATCGCAGCGCAGCCATTGGGCAGGAAGCGCTGGACGTTGGCGTGCTGCGGGATGCGTTGGCCGCCGAAGGCGCCGAATCGATTTCAGTCGTCGTCCTGAATCCCGGTCTCTGGTACCTCTCGGGGGGTGGTCTGAACAGCGTGCACGCTCAGGTCGATGAGGTCGTGACGGCGCTCGAAAAGCGCTGATGGGTCTCGTTGTCCCTCCTATTCATGGCGCTGGGTGCATGTTGCGGATTGTCGAACGATGCGTTGCCACTGAAATGTAGGCAGCAATTAACTCTGATATTCATTATCATTCAGCCTGTTTGCGCTGCTGTGATCGGTGGCGCTTGCTCGAATCAGGAGAGCCTATGCTACCGCTCCTTTCCAAGCCCCTCCGACCGGTCGCCATTGGCCTTGCGATCCTGCTTGCCCTGGCTTTCATGCCGGCCCAGGCAGCTACCGTGACGACCGCTTACGGAGACATCGAAGTGCCAAGCGCCCCCGAGCGCGTGGTGACCCTCCATGAAGGCGCCCTCGATACCGCCCTGGCGGTCGGCATCATGCCCTTGGGTGCCGTGACCACCCGTGGCGGCGACGGTGTGGCCCGCTACATCGAGGCCCATCTCGACGGCGAGCGCCCGACTATCGTCGGCGTGGTGCGCGAGATCAATCTGGAGGCCGTGTTGAGGCTGGAGCCGGACCTGATCCTGGCCCCGCCGCAGCTCTCCGAGTCGCAGTACCGGCTGCTCTCGCGCATGGCTCCTACCGTGGTGCCGCTATCCGAAGGGCTCGATCCCGAGCTGTGGCGGGACGAAACGCGTCTGTATGCCCAGGCCTTGGGGCGCGGGGCGGAAATCGAAGCGTTGCTCGAACAGGTCGATGCCAGGGCCGCCGAGATCGCCGAGCGCATCGTGGCCGATGAGGCGCCCAGTGCCGTGTTGGTACGTTGGATGCCGCAAGGTCCCATGGTCTTGTCCGCCGACCTGTTTACCGCCGGATTGGTACGTGCCGCCGGCGTAGCGATTCACGATGCCGGCCTGGTTCAAGAGGGCAAACCGCACAGCGATACCCTGAGCCTGGAGAACCTCTCCCGCGTCGATGCCGACTGGCTGTTCCTGGCTACGCTCAACGAGGAGGGTCGTGAAGCACTCGAGGCCGCCAAGGCATCGCCGGCTTTCTCCCGTCTCGACGTGGTCGCTCGCGATCAGGTCATACCGGTCGATGGCCAACTGTGGACGAGTGCCTCCGGCCCACTGGCGGCACTAGCGATCCTCGATGAGCTAGACACCGCGCTGACGCCTTGATGGACGCGGTTCCTCTCTCGGGCGCACTTTCAGCCCGCCACCTCGCTATGAGGCTGGTGGGCTTAATGGTGCTACTGGTCTTGGTTTGCCTGGCCAGCCTGCTGCTGGGCGCCGGTGATGTCGGCCCGGCTAGGGCGCTTTCCGTATTGATGGGGCAGGGCGATGCCGAGGCCAGATTCGTTCTCGGCTCGCTGCGTTTGCCGCGTACTCTAATCGGGCTGGTAGTGGGGTTGTCGCTTGGCGTGGCTGGCGCTCTATTGCAGGCGGTCACGCGTAACCCGCTGGCCGAGCCGGGGCTGCTGGGTGTCAGCGCGGGTGCGGCCTTTGCCGTCGCGTTGGCGCTGCTATTGGGTGCCACCGCAACGACGATGCGGGTCGGCGTGGCCCAGCTCGGCGCCATGGCGGGTTGTCTCTGCGTACTGGGTGTGGCCCGGGTAAGTGGGGCCGGCAGTGATCCGGTGCGGCTAGTGCTGGCCGGCGCTGCCCTTACGGGCTTGCTCCTCTCGCTCACCTCGCTGCTACTGCTGTTCGATCAGCGCGCCGCCGACGAGATTCGCTTCTGGATCGTAGGCAGCCTGGCCGGCCGGCGCCTCGAGCATCTCGTTGCTATCCTGCCCAGCCTGTTGCTGGCCAGCGGGCTGGTACTTGCCGTGGCCCGCCCATTGGCAGCAATGGCGTTAGGTGAACGGATCGCGAGTGGCCTTGGGCACCGCCCGGGACTGATCCGGCTGCTGGTGATCGTGGCCGTGGCGCTGCTGGTAGGAGCGGCCACCGCCACGGCTGGCCCCATCGCCTTCATCGGCCTGGTCGTACCGTTCGCCGCCCGGGCGCTGGCTGGTCCCGACATTCGCCGTACTCTGTGGTTCTGTCTGCCGCTGGGGCCGCTGATGGTGATTGCGGCCGACATCGTTTCGCGGTTGCTGGTCGCGCCTTCGGAAATGCCGCTGGGAGTGCTCACTGCCTTGTGTGGCGCCCCGGTGCTGGTGGCCGTGGTGCGAGCACGCCGCATGCCGACCCTCTGAGTGATGAGTATGGGAAGGGAAAGAGTCTCCATGTGCCGTGATGCCTCGGTCCACAACCAGGCGCGACAGTGGCCCGATGCAGAACGATGCGAGGGGGACGCAACCGATGTCGTCGCCCCACCGGGGCACTGGCATCTTGCGTGGCAGGCGGCTGACGGCAGTGCCCCGTTTAGCCTGTTGATCGATCGACGTGCCTTCGTGGCTGCCCTAATCCTGCTGCTGGCGCTGTTGACGGCATCGTTCGCCTACCTGGCCATGGGTAGCAGCTCGCTACCGCCACAGGCAGTGCTGGCGGCACTGGTGGGGCGCGGCGACATGATGGCCGTATTCCTGGTGCAGGAGCTGCGCTTGCCGCGACTGGCCGCTGCCTGTCTTACCGGCGCCGCCTTCGGCGTGGCCGGCTGCCTGATGCAGACCCTGGCTCGCAACCGCCTGGCTACCCCCGGCATCATCGGTATCGACAACGGCGCCACCGCCTTTGCCGTGGCCTCGGTGATCGGTCTGGGGGTCTCCCTGGCACCGCCGGCCATGGCCCTGGTGGGGGCGACCACAGCGGCTGCCTTGACCTTCGGCCTGGCCGCAGGCGGCGGTACCCGCGGCTACCGCTTCATCGTCGCCGGCATTGGCATTGGCGCCGTGTTCGGTGCCATCACCCAACTGCTGATGGCCAAGGTGCACATCGATACCGCCAACGCCGCCTATCCTTGGACAGTCGGCTCGCTCAATGCCCGACCGGCCGGGGCCGTCATGCTGCTTGCCGTCGGTTTGCCGCTCGGCTTGGGTGCTGCCCTCTGGCTCACCCGTGCACTCAGCCTGATGCGTTTCTCGGACGCCGTAGCGTCCGCTCTCGGCCTGCGCGTCTCACAACGGCGCTGGCAGGTACTGATGGTTTCGGTGCTGCTCACCGGACTTGCCGTCGCTGTCGCCGGACCGGTGGGGTTGATCGGCCTGATCGGCCCCGAAATCGCCCGTTCTCTCTCCTCGCCGCGAGGAGTGCCGGTCGTGGCCTCGGCGCTGGCGGGCGCGCTGGTCATGGTGCTGGCCGACCTGGCGGGGCGGGTGCTGCTCTCGCCCCTCGAGATCCCGGTGGGCATCGTCACCGCCGTGGTGGGCGGCCCCTGGCTGCTGTGGATACTATTGCGACCGGCTTCGAGGAACCTGGCATGACCCGACACCAACTCGCCACCCGCGACCTGACCCTGTGCCATGGCCGCGCGACCGTCATCGACCGCCTGGCGCTCTCCCTGCCGGTGGGAAAGGTCACCGCCATCGTCGGGCCCAACGGTTGCGGCAAGTCCACCCTGCTGGCCGGCCTCTCGCGCCTGCACGCACCCAAGCAGGGAACCGTGCTGCTCGATGGCAGAGACATTCAGCAGTTGCCGGCGCGAGAACTGGCGCGGCGCCTGGCACTGTTGCCCCAGGAGGCCACTGCTCCGGAGGGGCTGACCGTGGCGGAGCTGGTGCGCTTCGGCCGCCAGCCGCATCAGGGCTGGCTGCGCCAGTGGTCGGCGGAAGATCAACGGGTCGTGCACAAGGCGCTGGCCGAGGCCGACGTGGATGAACTGGCGGACCGGCCTCTCGATACCCTCTCCGGTGGCCAGCGGCAGCGTGCCTGGATCGCCATGACCATCGCTCAGCAGACACCGCTGCTGCTGCTCGACGAACCCACCTCGGCGCTCGATCTCGGTCACCAGATCGAAGTCTTCGAGCTGGTGCGGCGCCTTGCCGCCGAGGGGCGCACCGTAGTGATGGTGCTGCACGACTTGGCCAGCGCCTGCCGCTACGCCGACCACCTGCTGGCGCTGCACAACGGCCAGCTGGTGGCCACGGGCCCACCGGGCGAAGTGGTCACCACCGAACTGGTACGCCGACTCTACGACATCGACTGCACGCTGATCCCCGACCCCGCTACCGGCAGCCTGCTGCTGGCCAACGTAAGGCGGGCGTCACGACACTCGGTAGAGGCATGACCCGGTGAGATGGGTGTCAGTCGGTCCGCTGCACATCGCGCCATGTGGTGGAGCGCGGCGATAGGGTGCGCGCTGTACGATATTTCTTACAAATAAATAAGACATGGCTCACATGGCAGATGCTTTCTCTCCGGTGCTGCCTCGGGCTGCCTTCTGCTATGGTTCACGACTTCCTTTGTCGTCGCGGATAGAGTTTGCTCTGGCAATGGGGCTTGAGTCCCAAGGTTGCCACACTCTTCACACTCAGTGGCTATCGGCGTCGATAACCTAGGACGGCCCTGAGATGTGAGGCATGGCCAGTGTCAATTTATGATCTTCTTAGTCAGCGCTACACGCCTGACGTCGAGCCGCAAGAGCCTGCCGGCCAGCACGACGATTACCGTACGGACCGGCTACGCCTGGTGGACGGGGTCGCCGTGACGCCCGCCGGCATGGTGGCCGGGGGCGAGGTGCCGGAACGCACGGTGCCGGTCGTGTCGCCGGTACTTCAGGGCCCTGATGGCTTCCGCCTGCTCGTCCATGCCGTAAAGGATGTCGTGCCCGTGGAGGAGCCGCGGCTGGCGCGTCATTCCGCTAAGGCGTTGCGCCTGCATGCACTGATCCAGACGATATCCTTGGATGCACTCATGCTACTCGAAGCGCTACCCGAAGGGGCCGGCTTCGATATCGTGGTGAGCGCTCCACTACGCTCGGCCGAGGCGGCCGAGGTCGTTATCGACCGTCTCGGCGCCATGGTGGCGGCCAGCGCGTACGCTGCCGGGCTGGGAACCCTCCACCATAGCGATGGCGGCAGGGACCCCCATACCGTGCTCGGGGTACAGGGAGCCGCAGGCCAGCCTTATGTGCTGTGGATCGGGGCGGACTCGCTGCTCGATCACGACGACATTGCCGGGCTGCACCGGCAGGGGCTGCTCGCCCTGGCGTCGCGGCAGGCCGGGATGTTTCCGGGTGAGGCCGCTTATGCGTTGCTGGTCCAGCGGATACCCGAAAGCGGGGAGGACGGCCCGGCACCGGGCTGGTGGCTCGAGGCCGCCACTCGGCTCGAACATCCGGCGCGCGATACCCTGTCCCTCCCGGACAGACAACGGCTGGTGGGCGATCTGCTGGCGCGCGTCTGGCCGGAAGGCGAAGACGGCGAGGCCTGCGCCCCGGCGTCTCTGGTCATGGACACGCTGGAACTGCCAGGGCGGGTCCCGGAGGTCCTCGGCCCCCTGCTGGAGCGCTGGCCGGCCCTGGACGTCATCGAACACGGGCTCAGTGTGAGCGCCTTGTGCGGCTGGCCGGGCGAGGCGCTGGTACCGCTGCAATGGGTTCTTGCGCTGGCATCGCTGGACCCCGGGGAAGACGCGCTACTGCTCAACCTGGCCGAGCCGAACGTCAGCCACGCCATGGCTCTGCATGCCTGCGCCCCGGCTGCGACCCCCAATGAAGCCCCGCCGGCCCCGGCGGCGGTCGACCGCAGAAGGAGTTGAACATGGCGGACCCCCGTTGGCTGGAGGACATCCTGGCCTCCTTCGACACCCCCCTGACCCAGCACGAGCGACTGTTGACCCTGCGCCTGGCGGGCACCGACTTCGTGCCCCACCGCCTGGTCGGCGAAGAGCGCCTCTCGCGCCCCTTCGCCTACACCCTGGACTGCGTCTCCCAGCGCGGCGACCTCGAACTCAAGCGGCTGATCGCCCAGCCCGCCGACCTCGCGGTGCGTCAGGCCGACGGCA
>NZ_JABFTT010000015.1 GCF_021404465.1 Billgrantia zhangzhouensis
GCCTGACGACCATAGCGAGTGGGAACCACCTGATCCCATGCCGAACTCAGCAGTGAAACCGCTCAGCGCCGATGGTAGTGTGGGGCCTCCCCATGCGAGAGTAGGTCATCGTCAGGCATTTCTTCAGAAACCCAGCTTCGAGAGAGGCTGGGTTTCGCCGTTTGGGGCCTCCCACGTAGAGTAGCGGGGAGCCGCCCTGGACATCGTCAGGCATTTTTTCAGAAACCCAGCTTCGAAAGAGGCTGGGTTTCGTCGTTTAGGGGCCTCCCATGGAAAGTAGCGGAGCGTTGCCCGGGGCGGCAGGCATCTATTCAGACATCCCGGCCAAACTTAGTCGGGTTTTTCTTTATCCGATCAATGCGTTTCCGCAACAGCGGCAGTTCGCTAGAATGGATCTTTTCCCGGTTAGGGCACAGGCATGACCATCGGCGAACTCATTCGGCTGCTGAGTGATGGAGACTTCCACTCCGGCGAGCAGCTGGGCGAACGGCTGGGAGTATCCCGTACTGCGGTCTGGAAGCAATTGAAGAAGCTCGAAGCGATGGATATTCCTCTCGAAGCGGTCAAGGGGCAGGGGTACCGTCTGACCATGCCGCTGGAGCTGATGGACGGCAAAAAAATCGTGGCCGGCCTGTCACGCCAGGGGCGTCAGCATCTCGCCAGGCTGTTCGTGGAGGAGACGCTACCATCCAGCAATGAGTTCATCCGCCAGCGCTTTGCCCAGGGCGCCGGACATGGTGAGGTATGCCTGGTGGAGCAGCAGAGCGCTGGTCGTGGCCGGCGTGGACGTGTCTGGTCGACTCCATGGGGGCGTGCGCTCATGCTGTCGGTAGGGTGGCGTTTCGAGTCCGGGGTCGCGGCACTGGAGGGATTGAGCCTGGCAGTGGGTGTAGCCTTGGCCAGGGTGCTCGAGCGCCATGGTATGCGGCCCCGACTGAAGTGGCCCAATGATGTTCTGCTTGCTGATGCAGAGGGTGGGCTGGGCAAGCTGGCTGGTATCCTGGTCGAGATCAGCGGAGACATGGGAGGCCCTTGCGAAGTCGTGGTCGGTATGGGTATCAACTTCAGCCTTCCTGATGGATTTCGTGCACAGATCGAGCAGCGTGTGGCTGCGGTTCATGATCAGGTGCCGGCGTTGTCACGCAACCAGTTGGGTGTCGAATTGCTGGACGAGCTGTTGCCGCTGCTGGCAGGCTACGAGTCGATGGGGTTCGCTGCCTGGCAGGAGGAGTGGAACGCACGCCATGCCTTTCGAGGATGTGAAGTGGATGTGCTGCGTGGACAGCAGCGTCTGGTGGCGACGGCCGAGAGTGTGGATGAGTCGGGCAATCTATGGATTCGTCATAGTGACGGGCGTGAGCGCCTGGGGGGAGGGGAGATCAGCGTGCGTGGGCGTACATGATCCTTGACCTGGACATTGGCAATACGCTTTCCAAATGGCGACTGAAGGATGCCGACAGCAGCGAGATTCGCTCGCGGGGCGCCGTCTGGACTCGCGAAGAGTGGAAGCCTGGCTCCGACATACCGGATCTCGACGTGGTCGAGGCGGTGCGCATCTCCAGTGTTGCCCGCCAGGCAGTGCTGGAGCAGACCGTGACGCTGCTACAGAGCCGGGTGCGTAACGTACATGTGGCGCGTTCGGTACCTGAGGCGCTGGGGGTGGTCAACGGTTATGAGGAGCCGCACCGGCTGGGTGTCGATCGCTGGATGGGGGTGCTGGCCGGCTATCAATTGGCTGGCGGCTGCTGCGCCGTGGATTGTGGCAGCGCCATTACCATTGATTTCGTGCTGCCGGGTGGGCGTCACTTGGGGGGCTACATCTTGCCGGGCCTGCGCTTGATGAAGGAGAGCCTCAAGCTTGGCACCCGTAACGTTGCCATTGACCCCGACAGCGAGGCCGAGGAGTTGCTGCTGCCTGGCAAGCGCACCGTCGAAGCGGTCAATCATGGAATCTACCTGGCTGCCGTCAGTGCGGTGAACCGCATCTACGCAGAAGTGTGTGATCGCGAAGGGGTGGCGTTGCCGATGTTACTGACCGGAGGTGATGCCCGGGTTGTGGCGAGAGGGGTGCACTCCCCGCATGCGGTGTGGCCCGATATGGTCTATGGCGGCCTGGAAGCGTGCTTTCCCCTGACGGCAGCCGAGCGAGCCGGGCGCATGTCCGGGGCGCCACGCGTCCCGCCGCCTGCAGGGCTGGAAAAAATTCGGGCAGG
The DNA here is from genome assembly GCF_021404465.1 of Billgrantia zhangzhouensis. Classification (GTDB taxonomy): domain Bacteria; phylum Pseudomonadota; class Gammaproteobacteria; order Pseudomonadales; family Halomonadaceae; genus Halomonas; species Halomonas zhangzhouensis. Next base: position 2,214 of record NZ_JABFTT010000015.1, read on the forward strand.
CCTTGCATTCTCCATGTTGCTTTGACACAATGCAGCGCGTTCCGAAGCCATGGGCGTGCGGCTATGCTGCGCTGTTTTGGCAAGTGGCTGAAAAATAAGCCCTTGACATGGTTTCGGTAGGCGGTAGAATGGGCCGCCATCTGGAGGGGTTCCCGAGTGGCCAAAGGGAGCAGACTGTAAATCTGCCGCGAAAGCTTCGAAGGTTCGAATCCTTCCCCCTCCACCAGATAAGCCGATCGAGGCCTGGGGTCTGGGTTGGAAAGAGTGGGTAGGCGGGCATAGTTCAATGGTAGAACCTCAGCCTTCCAAGCTGATGATGCGGGTTCGATTCCCGCTGCCCGCTCCAGGTATTGCCTTGAATGTAAGGGCGGTGGTGTCGTAAGTTTTGCTCATGTAGCTCAGGGGTAGAGCACACCCTTGGTAAGGGTGAGGTCGACGGTTCAAATCCGTCCATGAGCTCCAATTCTGAGAGGCGAGCGAAGGCTCGCCTTTCTTTTCTTCACGGTGGTGGTTCGCCGGGAAGGGTTGCCAGTCGGCGAGTCATCCGCTATCATGGCGCCCGCTGTTGTGCATGCGGCCTGCAAGAGGTGCTGCATACCAGATACAGGCCAGTAGCTCAATTGGCAGAGCAGCGGTCTCCAAAACCGCAGGTTGGGGGTTCGATTCCCTCCTGGCCTGCCAACCTTCCCCAGGTTGGCATTCTTCATACGAACATACTCGATTGCCGCACCCTGAGGAGTCTCGTTTTCATGAAACATAACGCCGAGGTGCAGGAGTCGCGCCGCGACGGGCTCAAGTGGGCGGTTGTCGTCACGTTGGTGGTGCTGGCGGTGGTGGGGAATACCTACTTTGCCGACCAGGCGCTTCTCTATCGTGTGCTTGGTGTCGTCGTGCTATGTGCGGGTGCTGCGGCGATCGCGCTGACTACCGCCAAGGGGCGGGACCTTGCCGAGTTGGCCAAGAGCGCCAAGAAAGAAATTCAGCGTGTGGTGTGGCCGACCCGTCCCGAGACCGTGCAGACGACTGCCATCGTGCTGGTGGCCGTGCTGGTCGTCGGGCTGATGCTGTGGCTGATCGACACCCTTCTTAGCTGGGCGATGTCCGGCGTCATCGGTTAGGAGTCTTCATGTCCAAGCGTTGGTACGTCGTTCACGCCTACTCCGGCTTCGAGAAACATGTCATGCGCTCCCTCAAGGAACGCGTGAAGATGTATGGCATGGAGGACCGTTTCGGCGAGATCCTGGTGCCGACCGAAGAAGTCGTCGAGGTGCGTGACGGCAAGCGCCGTAAAAGCGAGCGCAAGTTCTATCCCGGCTACGTGCTGGTTGAGATGGAGATGAACGACGCCACCTGGCACCTGGTCAACGAAACGCCCCGGGTCATGGGGTTCATTGGTGGCACCAAGGAGAAGCCGGCACCGATTACTCAGCGAGAGGCTGATGCCATCCTGCGCCGGGTGAAGGACGGTACCGATAAGCCACGGCCCAAGACCATGTTCGAGCCGGGCCAGTCCGTGCGTGTCATCGATGGTCCCTTCGCCGATTTCAATGGTGTCGTCGAAGAGGTCAACTACGACAAGAGTCGCCTCCAGGTCAGCGTGCTGATCTTCGGCCGGGCGACGCCTGTCGAGCTGGAGTTCTCGCAGGTCGAGAAAGAGTGATACATCTCGGCTTTTGAGTTTGTTGTCGACCGCTTCGGCGGTCGTTTAACCCGGGGAGCCGCGAGGCGCTACTACCCAACTGGAGTCAATCATGGCCAAGAAAGTACAGGCTTACATCAAGCTGCAGGTTGCAGCCGGTAAGGCCAATCCGAGTCCCCCTGTGGGTCCCGCGCTGGGTCAGCACGGCGTTAACATCATGGAGTTCTGCAAGGCGTTCAACGCTGCGACCCAGGACATTGAGCCGGGTTTGCCGACTCCCGTGGTGATTACCGTTTATTCCGACCGCAGCTTCACCTTCATCACCAAGACGCCGCCAGCGGCCGTCCTGCTGAAGAAGGCAGCTGGCATCAAGTCCGGCTCCGGTGAGCCGAACAAGAAGAAGGTCGGTACCGTGACCCGTGAGCAGCTCGAAGAGATCGCCAAGACCAAGGAGCCGGATCTCACGGCTGCCGATCTCGACGCCGCGGTGCGTACCATTGCCGGTAGCGCCCGCAGCATGGGCCTGAACGTGGAGGGTCTCTGATCATGGCCAAGCTTTCCAAGCGCGCACAGATGATTCGCGAGAAGGTCGATGCCACCAAGGCTTATTCCCTTGAGGAGGCCGTGGCACTGCTCGCTGAGCTCTCTACCGTCAAGTTCAAGGAGTCGCTGGACGTCGCCATCAATCTGGGCGTCGATCCGCGTAAATCCGATCAAGTGGTGCGCGGTGCTACCGTGATGCCCAACGGGACCGGCAAGGACGTGCGCGTCGCCGTGTTTACCCAGGGTGCCAACGCCGATGCCGCCAAGGAAGCCGGTGCTGACGTCGTCGGCATGGACGATCTGGCCGAGCAGGTCAAGAAGGGTCAGCTCGATTTCGACGTGGTCATCGCCTCGCCGGATGCCATGCGTGTGGTCGGCCAGTTGGGGCAGATCCTCGGTCCGCGCGGCCTGATGCCGAACCCCAAGGTCGGCACAGTGACTCCCGATGTGGCGACCGCGGTGAAGAACGCCAAGGCCGGCCAAGTGCGTTTCCGCACCGACAAGAACGGTATCATCCATACCACTCTGGGCAAGGTCGATTTCGACGCCGACGCCATCCGGGGCAACCTGGAAGCGCTGGTCGCCGATCTCAAGCGGCTCAAACCGAGCACGTCCAAGGGTATCTATTTCAAGAAGGTCACCCTGTCCACTACCATGGGCCCGGGCCTGACCCTCGATCATTCTGCCTTCGTGTAAGGCGAGGCAGAGCGAAGCGTTGCAAGAAACTTTGCGGTCCCCAAGTGCTCTGTTCAGGGCATGAGGGGCGCCGTCAAAGACCGCAGGTGCCGCCCTCTCTCGAGTGGGCGGCTTAATCTCCCCTAGGGATGCCTGCGCAGATGGTGTGGCCGCCAGAACGCTGGTGTGCACCATCACCCAGGACTCCCGGTATGCCTGTGGCTGCCTGGGAGAGATGGTAACCTCCGGAGCCCACTTTCGTGCGGTTCCGGCACGAAGGAGTGATCACTGTGCCACTAGCACTTGAAGGCAAGAAAGCGATCGTTGCCGAGGTCAGTGAAGCCGCCAAGGGCGCGCTCTCCGTCGTCGTTGCCGATTCTCGTGGCGTCACGGTCGAGAAGATGACCGGTCTGCGCAAGCAGGCTCGCGAGAATGGCGTCCAGCTGCGTGTTGTTCGCAACACCCTGGCACGTCGCGCCCTTTCCGGCACTCCCTGGGAGTGTCTGAACGAGAGTTTCGTTGGTCCGACTCTGCTGGCTTTCTCCACCGAGCATCCGGGCGCTGCCGCCCGTCTGTTCAAGGAGTTCGCCAAGGATGAGAAGAACTTCGAGATCAAGGCGCTGGCCTACGAAGGCGAGCTGATCCCGGCGAACGACATCGACCGTCTGGCGACCCTGCCGACTTATGACGAGGCCATTGCCAAGCTGATGTCCGTCATGAAGGAGGCTTCCGCCGGCAAGCTGGTTCGTACCCTGGCCGCGTTGCGCGATCAGAAGCAGGAACAGGCCGCCTGAACGGCGAGTACATTCCTGCTGTCTGAGTCGAACACTGAATAGAGCGCTCGGTGCGCCGAGGCTCCGCAAAGTTTAGGAATCATCAAAATGGCACTGACCAAAGAAGACATCATCAACGCCGTCGCCGACATGTCCGTGATGGAAGTCGTCGAGCTGATCGAAGCGATGGAAGAGAAGTTCGGCGTTTCTGCTGCTGCTGCCGTTGTGGCAGGCCCGGCTGCTGGCGGTGACGCCGGCGCTGCCGAAGAGCAGACCGAGTTCGACCTGGTGCTGGCCAGCGCCGGCGACAAGAAGGTCAACGTGATCAAGGCCGTGCGCGAGATCACTGGCCTGGGCCTGAAGGAAGCCAAGGCTGCCGTCGACGGCGCTCCGGCGACCATCAAGGAAGCCATGTCCAAGGACGAGGCCGAAGAGGCCAAGAAGAAGCTGGAAGAAGCCGGCGCCACCGTGGAACTCAAGTAACCCCTTGGTTTCCATGGCTTCACGCGCTGCGTAAGCTTCCACGGCTGGTGGCGGGCCTTCCCGCCGCCGGCCTTTTTCTGTTGCACTAGCGCCTTGCTGACGCAGCGTCGCTAGAAGAATCCCGACGGCGAGCTACCCCTGTGGAGCTTGCCGTCAGCGCCTGACGGGGGCGGTCCCGTCGGGTGGCGCCGACCACGCATCGGTCACCCATGGTGAACAAGCTGGGGAATACAGATGGCTTACTCATACACTGAGAAAAAACGCATCCGCAAGGATTTCGGCAAACTGCCCCAAGTGATGGATGTGCCCTACCTGCTGGCGATCCAGCTTGATTCCTACTACGACTTCCTCCAGCAGGACCGCTCGGCCGATGAGCGTCTCGAGGTGGGGCTGCATGCGGCGTTCAAGTCCGTGTTCCCAATCGAGAGCTTCTCCGGAAATGCCGCGCTCGAGTACGTCAGCTACCGTTTCGGCACCCCGGCGTTCGACGTCAAGGAGTGCCAACTGCGTGGCGTCACCTACTCTGCTCCCCTGCGGGTGAAGGTTCGCTTGATCATTTATGATCGCGACTCCTCGAACAAGGCCATCAAGGACATCAAGGAGCAGGAAGTCTACATGGGGGAGATCCCCCTGATGACCGAAAACGGTACCTTCGTGGTCAACGGCACCGAACGGGTCATCGTTTCCCAGCTGCACCGCTCACCGGGCGTGTTTTTCGACCATGACAAGGGCAAGAGCCACTCTTCCGGCAAACTGCTCTATTCCGCCCGTGTGATCCCCTACCGCGGCTCTTGGCTCGACTTCGAGTTCGACCCCAAGGACAACGTCTTCGTGCGTATCGACCGTCGCCGCAAGCTGCCGGCTACGGTGCTGCTGCGTGCGCTGGGCATGAGTGCCGAGGAGATCCTCGACGAGTTCTTCGATACCAGCACTTTCCACATCGAGAAGATCGGCTTCTCCGTGGATCTGGTGCCGTCGCGTCTGCGTGGCGAGACCGCCACCTTCGACATCAAGGATGCCGATGGCAACCTGATCGTCGAGGAGGGGCGGCGCATCACCCAGAAGCATATCCGGCAGTTGGAGAAGGCCGGTCTCGAGCGTCTCGAGGTGCCGATGGACTATCTGTTCGGCAAGACGCTGGCCAAGGATCAGGTCGATCCGAACACCGGTGAGCTGATCTGTTCCTGCAACGCCGTCATCACGCCGGAGCTGCTCGAGAAGCTGGGCCAAGCCGGTATCACCAAACTCGAGACTCTCTACACCAACGACCTCGACTGCGGTCCGTTCATCTCCGAAACCCTGCGCCTGGATACCACCAGCTCGCAGCTCGAAGCGCTGGTCGAGATCTACCGCATGATGCGCCCCGGCGAGCCGCCCACCAAGGAGGCCGCCGAGACGCTGTTCCACAACTTGTTCTTCACCGAGGACCGCTACGACCTCTCCGGCGTCGGTCGCATGAAGTTCAACCGCCGCCTGCGTCGCGATTCCGACACCGGCTCCGGCGTGCTCGACAACCGCGACATCCTCGACGTGCTCAAGGAACTGATCTATATCCGCAACGGCTTCGGCGAAGTTGACGATATCGATCACCTGGGCAACCGTCGTATCCGCTGTGTGGGTGAGATGGCCGAAAACCAGTTCCGCGTAGGCCTGGTGCGTGTCGAGCGTGCGGTCAAGGAACGTCTCTCCATGGCCGAGAGCGAGGGCTTGATGCCTCAGGACCTGATCAACGCCAAGCCTGTGGCGGCGGCGGTCAAGGAGTTCTTCGGCTCCAGCCAGCTCTCCCAGTTCATGGACCAGAACAACCCGCTTTCCGAGGTCACTCATAAGCGCCGCGTCTCTGCGCTTGGCCCGGGCGGCCTGACCCGCGAGCGGGCTGGCTTCGAAGTTCGCGACGTTCACGCCACCCACTACGGCCGCCTGTGTCCCATCGAGACGCCGGAAGGGCCTAACATCGGCTTGATCAACTCGCTGGCCACCTACAGCCACACCAACAGCTACGGCTTCCTCGAAACCCCGTACCGCAAGGTGGTGGATCGCCAGGTCACCGACGAGGTAGTGCACCTGTCGGCCATCGAGGAAGGGGACTACGTCATTGCACAGGCCTCGGCCAGCGTGGATGAGTCCGGCAAGCTGGTCGACGATCTGGTGCAGGTTCGCCACAAGGGCGAGACCACCTTCATGCGGCCCGAGCAGGTCACCCTGATGGACGTTTCGCCGCGCCAAGTGGTGTCAGTGGCGGCGGCGTTGATTCCGTTCCTCGAGCACGACGATGCCAACCGCGCCCTGATGGGCTCGAACATGCAGCGTCAGGCGGTGCCCACCCTGCGTGCCGAGAAGCCGCTGGTTGGCACCGGCATGGAGCGTTTCGTCGCGCGTGACTCCGGCGTCTGCGCTGTGGCGCGCCGAGGTGGTGTGATCGACTCCGTCGATGCCAAGCGCATCGTGGTACGAATCAACGAGGACGAGATCATCGGCGGCGAAGCCGGCGTCGACATCTACAACCTCACCAAGTACGTGCGCTCCAACCAGAACACCTGCATGAACCAGCGCCCCATCGTGCGTCCTGGCGACGTGGTCGAGCGTGGTGACATCCTGGCCGACGGCCCGTCCGTCGACATGGGCGACTTGGCGCTGGGTCAGAACATGCGCATCGCCTTCATGCCCTGGAATGGCTACAACTTCGAGGACTCGATCCTGCTGTCCGAGCGGGTGGTGCAGGAGGACCGTTTCACCACCATCCACATCCAGGAGCTGACCTGTGTCTCCCGCGACACCAAGCTGGGGCCGGAGGAAATCACCTCGGATATCCCCAACGTGGGGGAGTCGGCGCTCTCCAAGCTGGATGAGGCTGGTGTAGTTTACATCGGTGCCGAAGTTGGTCCGGGCGACATCCTGGTGGGCAAGGTGACGCCCAAGGGCGAGACCCAGTTGACCCCCGAAGAGAAGCTGCTGCGGGCGATCTTTGGCGAGAAGGCCTCTGACGTGAAGGATACCTCGCTGCGTGCGCCGACCGGTATGAAGGGTACGGTCATCGACGTGCAGGTGTTCACCCGAGACGGCGTGGAAAAGGATTCTCGTGCGCTGGCCATCGAGCAGATGCAGCTCGACGAGGTGCGCAAGGACCTTCAGGAGACCTACCGTATCGCTGAGGACGCCACCTTCGAGCGTCTCAAGCGCACGCTCACCGGCCAGCCGGTGAACGGTGGTCCCAAGCTGAAGAAGGGCGACGTGCTTTCTGACAGCTATCTGGAGGAGCTGCCGCGCCAGCAGTGGTTCAAGCTGCGCCTGCAAGACGAGTCGCTCAACGAATTGCTGGCCCAGGCCGACGAGCAGCTCGAGAACCGTCGCAAGGAGATGGAAGAGCGTTTCGAAGACAAGAAGCGCAAGCTGACCCAGGGCGACGACCTGGCGCCGGGCGTGCTCAAGATCGTCAAGGTCTACATGGCGGTCAAGCGCCGTATCCAGCCGGGTGACAAGATGGCCGGTCGTCACGGTAACAAGGGTGTCATCTCCGCCATCATGCCGGTGGAAGACATGCCCTTCGATGACAATGGCATGCCGGTGGACATCGTCCTTAACCCGTTGGGCGTGCCGTCACGTATGAACGTGGGGCAAATTCTCGAGACTCACCTGGGGCTGGCCGCCCATGGGCTGGGCATGAAGATCGAAGCCCTTTTGCGCGACGCCCGCAGTCAACAGGTGGCCGAACTCCGCGCGTTCCTGGGCGAGGTCTACAATTCCACTACGGGAACGCGGGTCGAAGATCTCGATTCGCTGAGCGACGACGAAATCATTGCGCTGGCCAAGAACCTGCGTGGCGGCGTGCCGATGGCTTCTCCGGTGTTCGACGGTGCTGCCGAGGGCGAGATCAAGCACCTGCTGCGCCTGGCCGACTTGCCGGACTCCGGTCAGATGACGCTGTACGACGGGCGTACCGGCGACGCCTTCGACCGTCCGGTGACGGTGGGCTACATGTACATGCTCAAGCTCAACCACCTGGTGGACGACAAGATGCACGCCCGTTCCACTGGCTCCTACTCGCTCGTTACCCAGCAGCCGCTGGGCGGCAAGGCGCAGTTTGGCGGCCAGCGCTTCGGTGAGATGGAGGTGTGGGCACTGGAAGCCTATGGTGCCGCTTATACCCTCCAGGAGATGCTCACGGTGAAGTCCGACGACGTGGAAGGTCGCACCAAGATGTACAAGAGCATTGTCGACGGCGACCACACCATGCATGCCGGCATGCCGGAATCCTTCAACGTTTTGGTGAAGGAAATCCGTTCGCTGGGCATCGATATCGAGTTAGAGAGCTAGGAGCCGACTCCATGAAAGATTTGGTGAAAGTCCTCAAATCGCAGTCACAGTCCGAAGAGTTCGACGCGATCAAGATTTCGCTCGCCTCGCCGGACATGATTCGCTCCTGGTCCTACGGCGAGGTCAAGAAGCCCGAGACCATCAACTACCGTACCTTCAAGCCGGAGCGGGACGGGCTGTTCTGTGCCAAGATCTTCGGTCCGGTGAAAGATTACGAGTGCCTGTGCGGCAAGTACAAGCGCATGAAACACCGCGGCATCATCTGCGAGAAGTGTGGCGTCGAGGTGACCAAGGCCGCCGTGCGTCGCGAGCGCATGGGCCATATCGAACTGGCCAGCCCGGTAGCCCACATCTGGTTCCTCAAGTCGCTGCCGAGCCGCATCGGCATGTTCCTCGACATGACCCTGCGCGACATTGAGCGGGTGCTCTACTTCGAGAGCTTCGTGGTCATCGACCCGGGCATGACCACCCTGGAGCGTGGCCAACTGCTCAACGACGAGCAATACTTCGAGGCGCTGGAGGAGTTCGGCGACGACTTCGACGCCCGCATGGGCGCCGAGGCGATCCAGGCGCTGCTCAAGGACATCGATCTGGGCGAGGAGGTCGACCGTCTGCGCGAGGAAATCCCGCAGACCAACTCCGAGACCAAGATCAAGAAGCTCTCCAAGCGTCTCAAGCTGCTGGAGGCCTTCCTGCAGTCGGGCAACGACCCGGCGTGGATGGTCATGGAGGTGTTGCCGGTGCTGCCGCCGGACCTGCGTCCGCTGGTGCCGCTGGACGGTGGCCGCTTCGCCACCTCGGACCTCAACGACCTCTATCGTCGGGTGATCAACCGCAACAACCGCCTCAAGCGCCTGCTCGATCTCAACGCGCCGGACATCATCGTGCGCAACGAGAAGCGCATGCTGCAGGAGGCGGTGGACGCGCTGCTCGACAATGGCCGCCGCGGTCGCGCCATCACCGGCTCCAACAAGCGCCCGCTGAAGTCGCTCGCCGATATGATCAAGGGCAAGCAGGGGCGTTTCCGCCAGAACCTGCTGGGTAAGCGCGTCGATTACTCCGGCCGCTCGGTAATCACCGTGGGCCCGACCCTGCGCCTGCACCAGTGCGGTCTGCCGAAGAAGATGGCGCTGGAGCTGTTCAAGCCGTTCATCTACTCCAAGCTGCAAGCCAATGGCCAGGCCTCCACCATCAAGGCGGCCAAGAAGATGGTCGAGCGCGAGCTGCCGGAGGTGTGGGACATCCTCGCCGACGTCATCCGCGAGCACCCGGTGCTGCTCAACCGCGCACCGACCTTGCACCGCCTCGGTATCCAGGCCTTCGAGCCGCTGTTGATCGAGGGCAAGGCGATCCAGCTGCACCCGCTGGTGTGTGCCGCCTACAACGCTGACTTCGACGGCGACCAGATGGCGGTGCATGTGCCGCTGACCCTGGAGGCCCAGCTCGAAGCCCGTGCGCTGATGATGGCCACCAACAACGTGCTGTCACCGGCCAACGGCGACCCGATCATCGTGCCGTCCCAGGACGTGGTGCTGGGGCTCTACTACATGACCCGTGAGAAGGTCAATGCCAAAGGCGAGGGCATGGTGTTCTCCGACCTCAACGAGGTGGAGCGTGCCTTCGGCACCCAGAGCGTCTCGCTGCACGCCCGGGTCAAGGTGCGCCTGACCGAGGTGGTGATCGACGAGGAGAGCGGTGAGCGCAGCACCGAGCGCACCCTGTACGACACCACCGTGGGCAGGGCGCTGTTGTTCCGCATCCTGCCGGAGGGCGTGCCCTTCGAGCTGGTCGACCAGCCGATGAAGAAGAAGGCGATCTCGCGGCTGCTCAACGAGGTGTACCGCCGCGCGGGTCTCAAGCCCACGGTCATCTTCGCCGATCAGCTGATGTACACCGGCTTCCGCATGGCGACCTGGTCCGGCGCCTCCATCGGGGTCAACGACTTCGTCATCCCGGAGGAGAAGAGTGCCATCGTCGAGGCCGCTGAGGCCGAGGTGAAGGAGATCGAGGATCAGTTTTCCTCCGGCCTCGTCACTGCCGGCGAGAAGTACAACAAGGTGATCGACATCTGGTCCAAGGCCAACGACAAGGTGGCCAAGGCGATGATGGCGGGCATCTCCAAGGAGACCGTGGTGGACCGCGAGGGCAAGGAGGTCGAGCAGGACTCCTTCAACAGCGTCTTCATCATGGCCGACTCCGGCGCCCGGGGCAGCGCGGCGCAGATCCGCCAGCTCGCTGGCATGCGCGGCCTGATGGCCAAGCCGGACGGCTCCATCATCGAGACGCCGATCGTGGCCAACTTCCGCGAGGGCTTGAACGTACTCCAGTACTTCATCTCCACCCACGGCGCGCGTAAGGGCTTGGCGGACACGGCACTCAAGACCGCCAACTCCGGTTACCTGACCCGCCGCCTGGTGGACGTAGCCCAGGACATGGTCATTACCGAGCAGGATTGCGGCACCGAGCAGGGCTTGACCCTGCATCCGGTAATCGAGGGTGGCGACATCATCGTCTCCCTAGCGCAGCGGGTGCTGGGTCGCGTGGTCGCCCAGGACGTGGTCGATCCCTCCACCGAGGAGGTGTTGATCGCCAAGGGCACCCTGCTCGACGAAGCTTGGTGCGAGCGCCTGGATACCATGGGCGTCGACGAGATCGTGGTGCGCAGTGCGATCACCTGCGAATCGGCCCATGGCGTTTGTTCGGCCTGTTATGGTCGTGACCTGGCGCGGGGGCATCAGGTCAACATCGGCGAGGCGGTGGGGGTCATCGCGGCCCAGTCCATCGGTGAGCCGGGCACCCAGCTGACCATGCGGACCTTCCACATCGGTGGTGCGGCATCGCGCGCCTCGGCGGTGGACAGCGTGCAGGTGAAGCACGGCGGCAAGGTGCGCCTGCACAACATGAAATTCGTCGAGCGCAACGATGGCAAGCTGGTGGTGGTGTCTCGCTCCAGCGCCCTGGCGGTGGCCGACGAGCATGGTCGCGAGCGCGAGTACTACAAGCTGCCCTATGGTGCCGAACTGTCAATCAAGGACGGTGAGGCGGTCGAGGCCGGGCAGATGGTGGCCAAGTGGGATCCGCACACCCACCCGATCATCGCTGAGGTCGAGGGCAAGGTGCAGTACGTCGACATGGTCGACGGCGTCACCATCCATCGCAGCGTAGACGAGATGACCGGCCTCTCCTCCATCGAGGTGATCGAGTCGGCGGCGCGCCCGCAGGCCGGTCGTGACAGCCGTCCGATGATCCTGCTCACCGACGAGAGTGGCGAGCCGGTCAGCGTGGTAGGCTCCAACACCCCGGTGCAGTATCTGCTGCCAGGCAAGGCGATCGTCTCGGTCGACAACGGCGCCCAGATCGGTATTGGCGAGATCGTCGCGCGAATTCCGGTGGAGGCGTCCGGTAACAAGGACATCACCGGTGGTCTGCCCCGCGTGGCCGACCTGTTCGAAGCGCGCAAGCCGAAGGAGCCGGCCATCCTCGCCGAGATCAGCGGTACGATCAGCTTCGGCAAGGAGACCAAGGGCAAGCGCCGCCTGACGATCACGCCGGAAGACGGTGGTGACCCGTTCGAGATGCTGATCCCGAAATGGCGCCAGATCGCCGTGTTCGAAGGCGAAACGGTGGAGAAGGGCGAGGTGATCTCCGACGGCCCGAGCAACCCGCACGACATCCTGCGGCTGCTGGGCGTGGCGGAACTGGCAAAGTACATCACTGCCGAGATCCAGGAGGTCTACCGGCTGCAAGGCGTAGGCATCAACGACAAGCACATCGAAGTGATCGTGCGTCAGATGCTGCGCAAGGTCGAGATCACCGACTCGGGCGACTCGGAGTTCATCCCGGGCGACCAGGTCGAGTTGGTCAAGGTCCTCGAGCAGAATGCACTGCTGGAGCAGGCCGAGAAGTTCCCGGCCAAGTATCAGCGTGTGCTGCTGGGTATCACCAAGGCCAGCCTGGCCACCGAGTCGTTCATTTCCGCGGCCTCCTTCCAGGAGACCACACGGGTCCTGACCGAGGCAGCGGTGACCGGCAAGCGCGATTATCTGCGCGGTTTGAAAGAGAACGTGGTGGTTGGTCGCCTGATTCCGGCAGGGACGGGGCTGGCCCACCATCAGGAGCGTCGTCGCAAGCGGGAAGATACCGAGCGTCTGCTCCATCCGTCGGCCTTCGATGTCGAGCAGGAGCTGGGCGCCCAGCTCACCGCTCTCGACTCGGACGACGACGAGCTGTAAGCGGGGTGGCGTCAAGCGTAGGGAGCCCCTGACGCTTGACGCCTCACCCCGTTAGACCTTAGAATGCGCAGCCTTTAACAGTGGGGTGGGTGCGCCCGCGTCCGCTGAAAGGCAAGGCAACCATTGGAGTCAGCTACACAATATGGCAACGATCAATCAGCTCGTGCGCAAGCCGCGCAAGCGCCCCGTCGCCAAGAGCGACGTGCCGGCGCTGCAGGCCTGCCCGCAAAAGCGCGGCGTTTGCACCCGCGTCTACACCACCACCCCGAAGAAGCCGAACTCGGCCCTGCGTAAGGTCTGCCGCGTGCGCCTGACCAACGGTTTCGAGGTTTCGTCCTATATCGGCGGTGAGGGTCACAACCTCCAGGAGCACTCTGTCGTGCTGATTCGCGGCGGCCGTGTCAAGGACCTGCCGGGTGTGCGTTACCACACCGTGCGTGGCGCCCTCGACACCTCCGGCGTGCAGAACCGTAAGCAGGGCCGTTCCAAGTACGGCACCAAGCGTCCGAAGTCCTGATCGGCCTCGGTACGCTAATAGGATTAATTTCGGTCTGATAAGAGTAAGGCCGGGCGTCGTGAGTTCGATAAAGAGCGTGCGAGTGTTCCGGGTTTGCCTGAAAGACCCTTCGATAGAGGGCTTGTCATGCCTAGAAGAAGAGTTGTCGCCAAGCGCGAGATCTTGCCGGATCCCAAGTTCGGAAGTGAGCGCCTGGCCAAGTTCATGAACCACCTGATGGTCAGCGGCAAAAAGTCCACAGCTGAGCGTATCGTCTATGGTGCGCTGGACACGGTTGCCGAGCGTAGCAAGGAAGAGCCGCTGGACATCTTCGATCGCGCGCTGGAAGCCATCCAGCCGATGGTCGAGGTAAAGTCCCGCCGCGTAGGCGGTGCGACCTATCAGGTGCCGGTAGAGGTTCGCCCCTCGCGTCGCCAGGCGCTGGCCATGCGCTGGCTGGTGGATGCGGCGCGCAAGCGCGGTGAGAAGACCATGGTGCAGCGCCTTGCTGGCGAGATGCTCGATGCCGCCGAAGGCAAGGGCTCCGCGGTCAAGAAGCGTGAGGACGTGCATCGCATGGCCGAGGCCAACAAGGCGTTCTCGCACTACCGTTTCTAAGTGCAGCGCTTCTCAACGCATCGCCAACCAACGGGGAGTTCCACCGTGGCACGCAAGACTCCACTAAACCGCTACCGCAACTTGGGTATCGTCGCTCACGTCGATGCTGGTAAAACCACCACCACTGAGCGGATCCTGTTCTATACAGGCGTCAACCACAAGCTTGGCGAAACTCATGAGGGTGCTTCCACCACCGACTGGATGGAGCAGGAGCAGGAGCGGGGCATCACCATTACCTCGGCTGCTGTGACGACCTTCTGGAAGGGCATGAATCACCAGTTTGACGAGCACCGCATCAACATCATCGACACGCCGGGACACGTCGACTTTACCATTGAGGTGGAGCGTTCGCTGCGCGTGTTGGACGGCGCTGTCGTGGTGCTGTGCGGCTCTTCCGGCGTGCAGCCTCAGACCGAGACCGTCTGGCGTCAGGCCAACAAGTATGAAGTCCCGCGCATGGTGTTCGTCAACAAGATGGACCGCACCGGGGCCGACTTCTTCATGGTCGTCGAGCAGCTCAAGGAACGCTTGGGCGCCAATGCGGTGCCGATCCAGATCAACTGGGGTACCGAGGAAGACTTCAAGGGCGTCATCGACCTGATCGAGATGAAGGCCATCAAGTGGAACGAGGACGACCTCGGTACCACCTATGATCTGATCGAGATTCCCGCCGAGCTCCAGGCCAAGGCTGAAGAGTACCGCGAGCAGATGGTCGAAGCCGCCGCCGAGGCTTCCGAAGAGCTGATGGACAAGTACCTCGAAGAGGGCGAGCTCACCAAGGAGGAGATCAAGGCCGGCCTGCGTCGCCGCACCCTGGATAACGAGGTCGTGCTGGTCACCTGCGGCTCCGCGTTCAAGAACAAGGGCGTGCAGGCGGTGCTGGACGCCGTGGTCGAGTATCTTCCGTCACCCACCGAGGTCAAGGCCATCGAGGGTGAGTTGGACGACAAGGAGGGTAGCATTGCCACCCGCGAAGCGGACGACGATGCGCCTTTCGCTGCCCTGGCCTTCAAGATCGCCACCGACCCCTTCGTCGGTACCCTGACCTTCATTCGCGTCTACTCGGGCGTGGTGAGTTCCGGCGACAGCGTCTTCAACTCGGTCAAGAGCAAGAAGGAGCGCATTGGTCGTCTAGTGCAAATGCACGCCAACTCCCGTGAAGAAATCAAGGAAGTACGCGCTGGCGACATCGCTGCCTGTATCGGCTTGAAGGACGTGACCACCGGTGACACCCTGTGCGATCTGGAGGACAAGATCGTGCTCGAGCGCATGGAGTTCCCGGATCCGGTCATCTCGGTAGCCGTGGAGCCGAAATCCAAGGCCGACCAGGAGAAGATGGGCGTGGCGCTGGGCAAGCTGGCCCAGGAGGATCCGTCATTCCGCGTCAAGACCGACGAGGAAACCGGCCAGACCATCATCTCCGGCATGGGCGAGCTGCACCTGGATATCATCGTCGACCGCATGCGTCGCGAGTTCAAGGTCGAGGCCAACATTGGCAAGCCGCAGGTTGCCTACCGTGAAACCATTCGCGGCAAGGTCGAGCAGGAAGGCAAGTTCGTGCGCCAGTCCGGCGGTCGTGGCCAGTACGGCCACGTCTGGCTGCGCATCGAGCCGCTCACCGAGGCGGACAAGGAAGGCGACGAAGACATGCACTTCAAGTTCGCCTCCGAGATCGTCGGCGGTGTGGTACCCAAGGAGTACGTGGGTGCCGTCGAGAAGGGAGCCTATGAGCAGCTGCAGAACGGCGTCATCGCGGGTTACCCGATGATCGACGTGAAGGTCACGCTGTACGATGGCTCCTACCATGACGTGGACTCGAACGAGAACGCGTTCAAAGTCGCTTCTTCCATGGCTGTCAAGGAAGGGGCGCGCAAGGCCAAGGCCGTGCTGCTGGAACCGGTGATGAAGGTCGAAGTCGTGACTCCCGAGGATTTCATGGGTGACGTCATGGGCGACCTCAACCGTCGCCGCGGTCTGGTGCAGGGCATGGATGACTCTTCCTCCGGCAAGGTCATCCGCGCGATGGTGCCTCTGGGCGAGATGTTCGGTTATGCGACCGATCTGCGTTCTCAGACCCAGGGTCGTGCGAGCTACGTCATGGAGTTCGCGAAGTACGAAGAGGCGCCCTCCAGCATCGTTGAAGCCGTCATCAACCAGAAAGGCTAACCGCTAGCAAACGTAAAGAGGTTATCGAAGTGGCTAAGGAAAAATTCGAACGTTCCAAACCGCACGTCAACGTCGGCACCATCGGTCACGTCGACCACGGCAAGACCACTCTGACTGCGGCCCTGACTCGCGTTTCTGCTGAGGTCTTCGGCGGTGAATGGCGTCAGTTCGACTCCATCGACAACGCTCCGGAAGAGCGTGAGCGTGGTATCACCATCGCCACCTCTCACGTCGAGTACCAGTCCGAGGAGCGTCACTACGCGCACGTCGACTGTCCGGGACACGCCGACTACGTCAAGAACATGATCACCGGTGCGGCCCAGATGGACGGTGCCATCCTGGTCTGTTCCGCAGCCGACGGCCCCATGCCGCAGACCCGCGAACACATCCTGCTGTCCCGTCAGGTTGGCGTTCCGTACATCGTCGTGTTCCTGAACAAGGCCGACATGGTCGACGACGAGGAACTGCTCGAGCTGGTCGAGATGGAAGTTCGCGAACTGCTCAACGAGTACGACTTCCCGGGCGACGACACTCCGATCATCGTCGGTTCTGCGCTGATGGCGCTGAACGGCGAGGACGACAACGGCATGGGTACCACCGCCGTTGCCAATCTGATCAAGGCGCTGGACGACTATATCCCCGAGCCGGAGCGTGCCATCGATCAGCCGTTCCTGATGCCGATCGAGGACGTGTTCTCCATCTCCGGTCGTGGCACCGTGGTCACCGGTCGTATCGAGCGTGGTATCATCAAGGCCGGTGAGGAAGTCGAGATCGTCGGTATCAAGGACACCACCAAGACCACCGTTACCGGTGTCGAGATGTTCCGCAAGCTGCTCGACGAAGGTCGTGCTGGCGAGAACGTCGGTGCCCTGCTGCGTGGTACCAAGCGTGATGAAGTCGAGCGTGGCCAGGTTCTGGCCAAGCCGGGCAGCATCAACCCGCACACCGTCTTCGAAGCCGAAGTCTACGTGCTGTCCAAGGAAGAAGGTGGTCGTCACACCCCGTTCTTCAAGGGCTACCGTCCGCAGTTCTACTTCCGCACCACTGACGTGACCGGTACCTGTGAACTGCCGGAAGGCGTCGAGATGGTCATGCCGGGTGACAACGTCAAGATGGTCGTCACGCTGATCGCTCCGATCGCCATGGATGAAGGTCTGCGTTTCGCCATTCGCGAAGGTGGCCGTACCGTCGGCGCCGGCGTCGTGGCCAAGATCGTCAAGTAAGCCCTGGGCTCACCGATCGATCGAAGGGGGCTCCGCAAGGAGCCCCCTTTCTGCGCACCTTGGGCGGAGTGTTTGACTCTCGTCCTCGGCATGCATATAATGCGCATCCTTTGTATGCGTGGGTAGGCGGCAGAGGCCGTCCACATCCATTGGAGTTTAGGGCAAATGCAGAACCAGAAGATTCGCATTCGGTTGAAGGCATTCGACCACCGCCTGATCGACCAGTCTGCCGCGGAGATCGTCGATACCGCCAAGCGTACTGGTGCTCAGGTTCGCGGTCCGATCCCGCTGCCGACCAATCGTGAGCGCTACACCGTGCTGATTTCTCCGCATGTCAACAAGGATGCGCGTGACCAGTACGAGATTCGCACTCACAAGCGCGTGCTCGATATCGTCGAGCCGACCGAAAAGACCGTCGATGCCCTGATGAAGCTCGACCTCGCCGCTGGCGTGGACGTGCAGATCAAGCTCGATTAACCACACTAGACACCCGCGGCCCAGCGCTCTTTCAAACGAGTTGGAGCAGCAGCCGCCGCGCCGTGATGGCGCCATACAACGTGCTAGTGGAATGCTCTGGAAAGGGCAGCCATAGCGGGTGATAGCCCCGTACACTAAAGGAGACTGAGAATGACTATCGGTTTGGTCGGTAGAAAGGCCGGTATGACCCGTGTCTTTACCGAAGATGGCGCTTCCGTGCCCGTGACCGTGATCGAGGTTGAACCGAATCGCATTACCAGCGTCAAGACCGTCGAATCCGACGGCTACGCGGCGGTTCAGGTTACAGCCGGCTCCCGCAAGGCCAAGCATCTCACCAAGGCGCAGGCAGGTCAGTACGCCAAGGCAGGTGTCGAGGCCGGTCGTTCGCTGATGGAGTTCCGCCTCAATGCAGGCGAGGAGGCTCCGGAAGTGGGCGGCGAACTCACCGTATCCCTCTTCGAAGCTGGTCAGAAGGTCGATGTGGCCGGCACCTCCAAGGGCAAGGGGTTTCAAGGCGCCGTCAAGCGCTGGAATTTCCGTACCCAGGATGCCACCCACGGCAACTCCCTGTCGCATCGTGCGCCGGGTTCCATCGGTATGTGTCAGACCCCGGGTCGCGTCTTCAAGGGCAAGAAGATGGCCGGTCAGATGGGCAATGTCCGCTGCACCGTCCAGAGCCTCGAAGTCGTACGGGTCGATGCCGAGCGCAACCTGCTGCTGATCAAGGGCGCCGTGCCTGGTGCTACCGGCAGCGACGTCATCGTTCGCAGCGCCGTCAAAGCTGGCTGAAGGGGATAGAACCGATGAATCTGAATCTTGCTGCAGGCGCGGGTACTGTCGAAGTCGCCGACGCCACCTTTGGCAAAGAATTCAACGAGGCGCTGGTTCACCAGGTCGTCACCGCCTATCTGGCTGGTGGTCGCCAGGGCACTCGCGCCCAGAAGACTCGTTCCGACGTGCGCGGCGGTGGCAAGAAGCCGTGGCGCCAGAAGGGCACCGGCCGTGCTCGCGCCGGTACCATCCGCTCGCCGCTGTGGCGTAGCGGTGGTGTGACCTTCGCGGCGCGTCCGCAGGAGCACTCGCAGAAAGTCAACCGCAAGATGTACCGCGCAGCAATGCGTTCCATCCTGTCCGAGCTGGTGCGTCAGGAGCGTCTGGTCGCCATCGACGAATTCACCGTCGATGCTCCTAAGACCAAGCAACTGGTCGCCAAGCTGGGTGAGCTGGGCCTGGAGAAGGCGCTGATCGTCACTGAGGAAGTCGACGAGAAGCTCTATCTGGCCGCTCGTAACATCCCCAACGTGGATGTGGTGGATGTGGCTGCCGCCGATCCGGTGAGTCTGATCGCCTTCGACAAGGTGCTGGTCACCGTCTCTGCTCTGCGTAAATTCGAGGAGAAGCTGGCATGAACCAGGAGCGCGTATTCAAGGTTCTGCTTGGTCCGCACGTGACCGAGAAGGCCGCTTTCGCCGCCGAGCGCAACCAGTATGTGTTCAAGGTGGCCAGCGATGCGACCAAGCCGGAAATCAAGCAGGCCGTGCAGGTGCTGTTTGGCAAGAAGGTCGATCGTGTCCAGGTGCTGAACATGAAGGGCAAGACCAAGCGCAGTGCGCACGGTCTGGGCCGCCGCCAGGGCTACCGCAAGGCCTACGTGACCCTGGCGGCTGGTGAGACGCTCGAAGACTTCACTGGCGCCGAATAAGGGCAGGAGTACGGATCATGGCAATCGTCAAGACAAAACCCACATCCGCCGGTCGTCGCCACCTGGTCAAGGTCGTCAACGACGAGCTGCACAAGGGCAAGCCCTATGCGCCGCTGCTCGAGAAGCAGTCGCGCAGCGGCGGACGTAACAACAACGGTCGCATCACCACCCGCCACGTGGGCGGTGGTCACCGTCAGCACTACCGGGTCATCGACTTCAAGCGCACCAAGGATGGCGTTCCTGCCGTCGTCGAGCGTCTTGAGTACGATCCCAACCGCAGCGCTCACATCGCGCTGCTGAAGTACCTGGACGGCGAGCGTCGCTACATCATCGCACCCAAGGGTGTGAGCGCAGGCGATCGTCTCGAGTCCGGCGTGAATGCGGCGATCAAGAAGGGCAATACCCTTCCGCTGCGCAACATCCCGCTGGGTTCCACCGTTCACTGCATCGAGCTCAAGCCCGGCAAGGGTGCGCAGCTGGCTCGCAGTGCCGGTACCAGTGCCCAGTTGGTCGCTCGTGAAGGCAACTACGCCACCCTGCGCCTGCGCTCCGGCGAGATGCGCAAGGTGCTGGCCGAGTGCCGCGCGACCCTGGGTGAAGTGAGCAACTCTGAGCACAGCCTGCGTCAACTTGGCAAGGCCGGTGCGAAGCGCTGGAGAGGCGTGCGTCCGACCGTTCGCGGTGTGGCCATGAACCCGGTGGATCACCCGCACGGTGGTGGTGAAGGCCGCACTAGCGGTGGACGCCATCCGGTGACGCCGTGGGGCGTGCCCACCAAGGGCCACAAGACCCGCAAGAACAAGCGCACTGACGCGCTGATCGTTCGCCGCCGCAAGGCCAAGTAACAGACATTAAGGGGTAACGGCTGTGCCACGTTCACTGAAGAAAGGTCCTTTTATTGACCTTCATCTGCTGAAGAAGGTTGAGGCTGCAGTGGAGAAGAACGACCGCAAACCGATCAAGACCTGGTCGCGTCGTTCCATGATCCTGCCGAACATGGTCGGGCTCACCATTGCTGTCCATAACGGTCGCCAACACGTCCCGGTGCACGTCTCCGAGGAAATGGTTGGCCACAAGCTGGGCGAATTCGCTGCCACCCGCACTTATCGCGGTCATGCGGCGGACAAGAAAGCCAAACGGTAAGCCAGAGAGGATTGAGAGATGGAAGTCACAGCTAAGCTGCGTGGCGCTCGTTTATCCGCCCAGAAGGCCCGTTTGGTGGCTGACCAGGTGCGCGGTAAGCCTGTCGCCGAGGCGCTCGACCTGCTGACCTTCTCACCGAAGAAGGCTGCCAAGCTGGTCAAGAAAGTGCTGCAGTCCGCCATCGCGAATGCGGAAGAAAACAACGGCATGGATATCGACGAGCTGCGTGTCTCGACCATCTGCGTCGATGAGGGCATGACGCTCAAGCGCATCCGTCCGCGCGCTAAGGGCCGTGCGGATCGCATCCTGAAGCGCACCTGCCACATCACCGTCAAGGTAGCCGAGAAGTAGGAGTCGACCAGATGGGTCAGAAAGTCAATCCGACAGGTATTCGGCTGGGTATCGTCAAGGACCACTCCTCGGTGTGGTATGCCGAGCGCGGTGCTTACGCCGACAAGCTGAACAACGATCTCGAAGTGCGTCGCTTCCTCGAAGAGCGTCTGAAGAACGCCTCCGTGAGCAAGATCACTATCGAGCGTCCGGCGAACAACGCCCGCATCACCATTCACACTGCTCGTCCGGGCATCGTGATCGGCAAGAAGGGCGAGGACGTCGACAAGCTGCGCCGTGATGTCACCGCGATGATGGGCGTGCCCGTGCACGTCAACATCGAGGAAGTGCGCAAGCCGGAACTCGATGCCAAGCTCGTCGCGCAGAACATCGCCGGCCAGCTCGAGCGTCGTGTCATGTTCCGTCGCGCCATGAAGCGCGCGGTACAGAACGCCATGCGCCTGGGCGCCGGCGGCATCAAGGTGCAGCTCTCCGGTCGCCTCGGCGGCGCGGAAATTGCCCGCACCGAATGGTACCGGGAAGGTCGCGTGCCGCTGCACACTCTGCGTGCGGACATCGACTACGCCACCTACGAGGCCAAGACCACCTACGGCATCATTGGTGTCAAGGTATGGGTCTTCAAGGGTGAAATCCTCGGGGGCATCGAAGAGGTCCGCGCCAAGGCCAAGCAACAGCCGCAGGCCGCGCCCTCCAAGAAGAAAGGTTCCAGGTAAGGGGAGAGCGAGTCGATGTTACAGCCCAAGCGCATGAAATTCCGCAAGATGCAAAAAGGCCGCAACCGTGGCCTGGCGCATCGCGGAAGCAAGATCAGCTTCGGGGAATACGGCCTGAAAGCTACCGGTCGCGGCCGCATCACGGCGCGTCAGATCGAAGCCGGCCGCCGTGCGATCACCCGTCACGTCAAGCGTGGCGGCAAGATCTGGATCCGCGTCTTCCCCGACAAGCCGATTTCCAAGAAGCCACTCGAAGTCCGTATGGGTAAGGGTAAGGGCTCCGTCGAGTACTGGGTCGCACAGATCCAGCCGGGCCGGGTCCTGTATGAAATCGAAGGCGTGTCCGAAGAGCTGGCCCGTGAGGCCTTCTCCCTGGCCGCGCAGAAGATGCCCGTGTCCACCACCTTTGTGAAACGGACGGTGATGTGATGAAAGCCCAGGAAATTCGTGAAAAGTCAGTCGAGCAGCTCCAGGAGCAGCTCTTCGAACTCCTCCGCGAGCAGTTCAACCTGCGCATGCAGAAGGCCACCGGTCAGCTCAGCCAGACTCATCTGCTCAAGCAGGTTCGTCGGGACATCGCCCGGGTGAAGACTGTGCTCAACGAGAAGGCAGGTGACTGAGATGGCCGAAGAAAAGAAAGCCCGTACGCTCACCGGCAAGGTGGTGAGCGACAAGATGGACAAGTCCATCGTCGTCATGATCGAGCGCCGCGAGCGGCACCCGATCTACGGCAAGTACGTCAAGCGCTCCACCAAGCTGCACGCCCATGACGAGGCGAACCAGGCCAAGGCCGGCGACACGGTATCCATCCAGGAATGCCGTCCGCTGTCCAAGAAGAAGGCCTGGACGCTGGTCGAGGTGATCGAGCAGGCCAAGGGCTGAGCTCGGCGAGAGCAGTCAGATTAGGTTTGGAGAAAACCGATGATTCAGACTCAGACAATGCTGGATGTCGCCGACAACAGCGGAGCGCGCCGGGTGCAGTGCATCAAGGTGCTTGGCGGCTCACACCGTCGCTACGCGCGTGTCGGTGACATCATCAAGGTCACGGTGAAGGAAGCCATTCCGCGTGGCAAGGTCAAGAAAGGCCAGGTCCTCAAGGCGGTAGTGGTTCGCACCCGCAGCGGTGTCCGTCGTTCCGACGGTTCGCTGATCCGCTTCGATGGAAATGCGGCGGTTCTGTTGAACAACACCAACGAACAGCCGATCGGTACCCGTATCTTCGGACCGGTGACCCGTGAGCTTCGTACCGAGAAGTTCATGAAGATCATTTCCCTGGCGCCCGAAGTGCTGTAAGGAGCGAGGCGGATATGCAAAAGATCAAACGTGACGATGAAGTGATCGTCATCGCCGGCAAGGACAAGGGCAAGCGCGGCACCGTCAAGCGCGTCCTCAAGGACGAACGCTTCGTCGTGTCCGGTGTGAACATGATCAAGCGTCACACCAAGCCCAACCCTATGGCGGGCAATCAGGGCGGTATCGTCGAGCGCGAGGCTCCGATTCACGCGTCCAACGTGGCGATCTTCAACTCGGAGACCGGTAAGGCGGATCGCGTCGGCTTCCAGGTTAAGGAAGACGGTACCAAGGTACGTATCTACAAGTCGACGCAGACGCAGATCGACGCCTAACGCGAGTCGGGTAGCAAAATGGCGAACTTGAAAGAACGTTATCAGAACGAGGTGGTGGCTCAGCTCAAAGAGCAGTTCAGCTACGCCAACGTGATGCAGGTGCCGCGGATCACCAAGGTGACCCTCAACATGGGCATCGGTGACGCGACCAGCGACAAGAAGCTGATCGAAAATGCCATCAGCGACCTGGAGAAGCTCTCCGGTCAGAAGCCGCTGGTGACCAAGGCGCGCAAGTCCATCGCGGGCTTCAAGGTGCGCGAAGGTTGGCCGATCGGCATCAAGGTGACCCTGCGCTCCGAGCGCATGTGGGAATTCCTCGATCGCCTGGTCAACATCGCGATTCCCCGCGTGCGTGACTTCCGTGGTCTCAACCCGAAGTCCTTCGACGGTCGCGGCAACTACTCCATGGGTGTGCGTGAGCAGATCATCTTCCCCGAGATCGAATATGATAAAATCGATCGGATTCGTGGGCTGGATGTCACCATCACCACTACTGCCAACACCGACGAGGAAGGTCGTGCGCTGCTGAGCGCGCTGAACTTCCCGTTCAAGAAATAAGGGTGGGATCATGGCAAAGAAGAGCATGATTGAACGCGAGCTCAAGCGCACCAAGCTGGTCGAGAAGTATGCGGCCAAGCGCGCCGAGCTCAAGGCGATCATCCAGAACGTGAACGCTTCCGATGAAGAGCGCTTCGAAGCGACGCTGAAACTGCAGCAGTTGCCGCGTGACTCCAGCCCGGTGCGTCAGCGTAATCGCTGCCGTATCACCGGCCGTCCGCACGGCTACTACAACAAGTTCGGGCTTGCCCGTAACAAGCTGCGTGAAGCCGCTATGCGTGGCGAAGTCCCTGGGCTGAAGAAGTCCAGCTGGTAAGCCGCCACGGAATCATCAGGAGCGCAATGTAAATGAGCATGCAAGATACTCTGGCGGATATGTTCACCCGTATCCGCAATGCGCAAATGGCCACCAAGGAGACGGTCACCATGCCGTCCTCCAAGCTCAAGGTCCAGGTGGCCCGCGTATTGAAGGAAGAGGGCTATATCAACGACTTCGCGGTCGCTGAAGGTACCAAGCCCGAACTGACCGTGACCCTCAAGTACTTCGAGGGCAAGCCGGTCATCGAGCACCTGCAGCGGGTATCCAAGCCGTCCCTGCGCCAGTACAAGGGCAAGGATGCATTGCCCAAGGTGGCGGACGGCATGGGTGTGGCGATCGTCACCACCTCCAAGGGCGTGATGACCGACCGTGCCGCTCGCCAGGCGGGCGTCGGTGGCGAAGTCATCTGCACCGTATTCTAGGAGTCTGGAATGTCCCGCGTAGCCAAATATCCGGTTAAAGTGCCCGCCGGCGTCGACGTCAAGCTCGACGGCGACCAGCTGACCGTCAAGGGCGGCCAGGGCACGCTGTCCATGACCGTTCATCCGGACGTGGCCATCGCTCAGGAAGAGGGTCAGCTGACCTTCAATCCAAGCGAGAGCGCCAAGTCCTGGGCCATGGTCGGCACCACTCGTGCTCTGGTTCAGAACCTGGTCACCGGCGTCTCCGAGGGCTTTACCAAGACCCTCGAAATCGTTGGCGTCGGCTATCGTGCCCAGGCAAGTGGCCAGACGCTGAATCTGTCACTGGGCTTCTCCCACCCGGTCGAGTATTCCCTGCCTGAGGGTGTCTCTGCGGAAACGCCGAAGAACACCGTCATCGTGCTGAAGAGCGCGGACAAGCAGAAGCTGGGCCAGGTCGCCGCCGAGGTTCGTGCCTTCCGTCCGCCTGAGCCCTATAAGGGCAAGGGTGTGCGGTACGCCGACGAGCAAGTGCGTCGTAAAGAAGCCAAGAAGAAGTAAGGCAGGGTTATGAACGCGAAGAAAGAATCTCGTCTCCGTCGTGCCCGCCGCGCTCGCGCCAAGATGCGCGAGCTGGGCGTGTATCGCCTGTGCGTCAACCGTACCCCGCGCCACATCTACGCGCAGATCATCTCGCCGGATGGTGGCAAGGTGCTGGCCAGCGCTTCCACGCTGGACAAGGACCTGCGCGAGGGAGCGACCGGTAACTCCGACGCCGCCGCCAAGGTCGGTGCGCTGATTGCCGAACGCGCCAAGCAGGCTGGCATCACCCAGGTGGCCTTCGATCGTGCCGGTTACAAGTATCACGGTCGCGTGAAGGCCCTGGCCGACGCCGCACGTGAAGGCGGCCTGGAATTCTAAAGGGTTTTACGATGGCGAAGAACGAACAGAACACCGGCGATCTGCAGGAAAAACTCGTGCAGGTCAACCGTGTCGCCAAGGTGGTCAAGGGTGGCCGTATTTTCGGCTTCACTGCTCTGACCGTCGTCGGCGACGGCAATGGTCGTGTCGGCTTCGGTCGTGGCAAGGCGCGTGAAGTGCCGGTCGCGATCCAGAAGGCGATGGACCAGGCGCGCCGCAACATGGTCAAGGTGAGCCTCAAGGGCCATACCCTGCAGTACCCGGTGAAGGCCCGTCACGGCGCCTCCAAGGTGTACATGCAGCCGGCTTCCGAAGGTACCGGGATCATCGCCGGCGGCGCCATGCGCTCCGTGCTCGAGCTGGCTGGCGTCCATGACGTCCTGGCCAAGTGCTACGGCTCCACCAATCCGGTCAACGTGGTGCGCGCGACCGTCAAGGGTCTCGCGTCCATGCAGTCGCCGGAAGACATCGCCGCCAAGCGCGGTCTGTCTGTCGAAGCGATCACGGGGTAAATACCATGGCAGCCACACTCAAGGTTACCCAGATCCGTAGCACCATCGGCACGCTGCCCAAGCACAAGGCCACCATGAAGGGCCTGGGCCTGCGCCGCATCGGTCATACGGTCGAGCTGGAAGACACCCCTGCCGTGCGCGGCATGATCCACAAGGTCAACTACCTTGTGCGGGTAGAGGGAGAGTAATCCATGAAACTCAACACGCTGAGCCCGGCACCGGGCTCCAAGCACGCCGAGAAGCGCGTCGGCCGTGGCATCGGCTCCGGTCTGGGCAAGACCGGCGGCCGTGGCCACAAGGGCCAGAAGTCGCGTAGCGGCGGCACCGTGAAGCCTGGTTTCGAGGGCGGTCAGATGCCGTTGCAGCGGCGTCTGCCCAAGTTCGGCTTCACCTCCATGAAGTCGCTGGTCTCCGAAGAGGTGCGCCTGAGCGAGCTGGCCAAGGTGAGCGGTGACGAAGTCACCCTGGAAACCTTGAAGCAGGCCAACGTGCTCAAGGATGCCACCCAGCACGCGAAGATCATTCTTTCCGGCGACGTCAACAAGGCGGTTACCGTCCGCGGTCTCAAGGTCACCAAGGGTGCCCGTGCCGCGATCGAAGCCGCCGGCGGCAAGGTAGAGGACTAAATGGCCAAGTCAGGAAACATGCCGGCGATGGGCAGCGGTCTGAGTGAACTGTGGGCGCGTCTGCGCTTCGTGCTCCTCGCCATCGTGGTGTACCGCATCGGTGCCCATATCCCCGTTCCCGGTATCAATCCTGACCAGCTTGCTGCCTTGTTCAGGGAGCAGCAGGGCACCATCCTGGGACTGTTCAACATGTTCTCGGGTGGTGCGCTGGAACGCATGAGTATCTTCGCCCTGGGCATCATGCCCTACATCTCGGCGTCGATCATCATGCAACTGCTGACCGCAGTCTCGCCCCACCTCGAGCAGCTGAAGAAGGAGGGCGAGGCTGGCCGTCGCAAGATCAGCCAGTACACCCGCTACGGTACCGTGCTGCTGGCCTTCGTCCAGGCTACCGGCATGTCGGTGGGCCTGGCCAGCCAGGGCATCGCCTACACCGCTGACTTCAGCTTCTACTTCACTGCCATCGTCACCTTCGTGTCGGGTGCAGTGTTCCTGATGTGGCTGGGCGAGCAGATCACCGAGAAGGGTATCGGCAACGGCATCTCGCTGCTGATCTTCGCCGGTATCGTCGCCGGCCTGCCGGGTGCGGTAGGCCAGGCATTCGAGCTGGCCCGCAACGAAGGTGCGTGGAACGTACTGCCGCTGCTGGCCCTCTCCGTGCTGGGCGTGGCGACCGTAGCCTTCGTGGTGTTCATCGAGCGCGGTCAGCGCCGCATCACGGTGAACTACCCGCGGCGCCAGGTGGGCAACAAGATGTATGCCGGGCAGAGCAGTTATCTGCCGCTGAAGGTGAACATGGCGGGTGTGATTCCGCCGATCTTCGCTTCCAGCATCCTGCTGTTTCCTGCCTCCATCGGCCAATGGGTCGGCGCCGGCGACGGCATGGAGTGGCTGCAGCGTGCTTCCCAGGCCCTGGGGCCAGGACAGCCGTTGTACATCTTGCTTTTCGCGGCGGCGGTGGTATTCTTCTGCTTCTTTTACACAGCGCTGGTCTTCAATCCCAAGGATGTCGCCGACAACCTCAAGAAGTCGGGGGCTTTCCTGCCGGGTATTCGCCCTGGTGAGCAGACCGCTCGCTATGTCGACAAGGTCATGACACGTCTGACCTTGTTCGGTGCCCTTTACATCACCGCGGTTTCCCTGATGCCCCAGTTCCTGATCGTGGCGTGGAACGTGCCGTTCTTCTTCGGCGGTACCTCGCTTCTGATCGTGGTGGTGGTCATCATGGACTTCATGGCTCAGGTGCAGTCGCACCTCATGTCGCACCAGTACGAGTCGGTGATGAAGAAGTCCAACCTGAAAGGCTATGGCAGCGGCGGCATCATGCGCTGAGCCGCGCCGTCAGTGCTCTGGCGCGCCGCGTGCCGATTTTGGAGTAAGGAACGATGAAAGTTCGAGCTTCCGTCAAGAAGATGTGCCGCAACTGCAAGATCATTCGTCGCAATGGCGCGGTTCGCGTCATCTGCATCGAGCCGCGGCACAAGCAGCGCCAGGGTTGATCCTGGCGCCTGTGGAAAAGTGGTGCCGGCATACCCCTTGCCCTAAGGTGGGTAAAGGGGTATGCTGTTGCGCCTTTTGTAGTGACTAATCGAGCAAGCCGCTCAAATTTCGGAGAAAGCTGATGGCCCGTATTGCAGGCGTCAATATCCCGGACAACAAGCATGCGGCGATCTCGCTGACCTATATCTTCGGGATTGGCCGCACGCGCGCGCAGGAAATCTGTGCCGCTACCGGCATCGCGCCGACCACCAAGGTTCAGGAGCTCTCCTCTGAGGAGGTAGATGCCCTGCGTGCCGAGGTCGGCAAGTACACCGTGGAAGGTGACCTTCGTCGTGATGTGACGCTCAACATCAAGCGTCTCATGGACCTGGGTTGCTATCGTGGTCTGCGTCATCGTCGTAGTCTTCCGCTGCGTGGTCAGCGTACCAAGACTAACGCGCGTACCCGTAAGGGCCCGCGTAAGCCGATCCGCAAGTAACACGCACGTTCTGGCGTAAAGACAGGAATTGACATCAACATGGCTAACCCGCGCAGCAACCGTAAAAAGGTTAAAAAGCAGGTAGTGGACGCCGTTGCGCACATCCACGCCTCTTTTAACAACACGATCGTGACGATCACAGACCGCCAGGGCAATGCCCTTTCCTGGGCAACTGCCGGTGGTTCGGGTTTTCGTGGTTCTCGCAAGAGCACCCCGTTCGCTGCTCAAGTGGCAAGCGAACGTGCAGCGACTGCTGCAGCCGAGTATGGTGTGAAAAACGTCGACGTGCTGGTCAAGGGCCCCGGTCCTGGTCGTGAATCCGCCGTGCGCGCGCTGAGCGCCGCCGGCTTCCGCGTGCAGAGCATCACTGACGCGACGCCCATTCCCCACAATGGCTGCCGTCCGCCGAAGAAACGCCGCGTTTAAGGAGACAGATTCATGGCTCGTTATATTGGACCGAAGTGCAAACTGTCTCGTCGTGAAGGCACCGACCTCTTCCTCAAGAGCGGTGTGACTCCCTTCGAGAAGAAGTGCAAATCCGAGCAGATCCCGGGTGTGCACGGCCAGCGCCGTCAGCGTCTTTCCGACTACGGCTTGCAGCTTCGCGAGAAGCAGAAAGTGCGTCGTATCTACGGCGTGCTCGAAAAGCAGTTCCGCAGCTACTACAAGGAGGCCGCCCGTCGCTCCGGCGCCACCGGCGAAGTCCTGCTGCAGCTGCTCGAATCCCGACTGGACAACGTCGTCTATCGCATGGGCTTCGGTTCCACCCGTTCCGAGGCGCGCCAACTGGTGAGCCACAAGGCGATTGCGGTCAACGGCCGTACCGTCAACGTGGCTTCCTACCAGGTCAAGCCCGGCGACGTGGTTTCCGTTCGTGAGAAGGCAAAGAACCAGGCGCGCATTCAGAGTGCGCTTTCCATCGCTGCCAACCGTGGCGATGTTGCCTGGATCGAGGTGGACGCCAAGAAGATGGAAGGCACCTTCAAGGCTATCCCGGAACGCGGCGACCTGTCGGCTGACATCAACGAAAACCTGATCGTCGAGCTGTACTCGAAGTAAGCGCCGCTGATCGCGTCGTGCCGGTCCTTCGGGGCCGGCGCCGAGTACCGAGTAACCGTTAGGCAGCCTCAAAGGTGTAGTTATGCAGCGTTCAGTGACAGAGTTTCTCCGTCCGCGCGATATCAAGGTCGAAGAGATCAGCGCGCACCACGCGAAGATCGTGCTCGAGCCGTTCGAGCGTGGCTTTGGCCATACCCTGGGCAATGCGCTGCGTCGCATTCTGCTCTCGTCCATGCCCGGCTGTGCCGTGGTGGAAGTCGAGATCTCGGGTGTCGAGCATGAGTACAGCGCGATCGAGGGTGTTCAGGAAGACGTCATCGAGATTCTCCTGAACCTCAAGGACGTGGCCATCCGCATGCACAGTCGCGACGAGGCGGTGCTCTCGCTGAACAAGCAGGGCCCGGCCGTGGTGACCGCGGGCGATATCGTGCTCGACCATGACGTCGAGATCGTCAATCCCGACCACGTCATTGCTCACGTCAACGAAGGCGCTGAGCTCAAGATGCAGCTCAAGGTCGCGCGTGGTCGCGGCTACGAGCCGGCGGATACCCGCGTGGGCGCTGACGATGAGTCGCGTGCCATCGGCCGCCTGCAGCTGGATGCCACCTTCAGCCCCGTGCGTCGTGTCTCGTATGCCGTCGATGCCGCGCGTGTCGAGCAGCGTACCGATCTCGACAAGCTGATCATCGATCTGGAAACCGACGGCACCCTGGATCCCGAAGAGGCGATCCGTCGCAGCGCCACCATCCTGCAGGAGCAGCTGGCAGCGTTCGTCGACCTGGAAGCCGACAAGGAACAGGAGGTCGAGGAGGAAGAGGATCACATCGATCCGATCCTGCTGCGTCCCGTAGACGATCTCGAGTTGACCGTCCGCAGTGCCAACTGCCTGAAGGCCGAGAATATCTACTACATCGGCGATCTGATCCAGCGCACCGAGGTGGAGCTGCTGAAGACGCCGAATCTCGGCAAGAAGTCTTTGAACGAAATCAAGGACGTGTTGGCTGCTCGTGGTCTTTCCCTTGGCATGCGGCTGGAGAACTGGCCGCCGGCGAGCCTGAAGGACGACAAGGCCTCCGCGTGAGCGTCGACTCGAGTCCCAGTTTGGTAAGGAATCACAACCATGCGTCATCGTAAGAGTGGTCGTCACCTCAATCGTACCAGCTCGCATCGCCAGGCCATGTTCAAGAACATGAGCGTGTCGCTGATCGAGCACGAAGTGATCAAGACAACCCTGCCCAAGGCCAAGGAGCTGCGTCGCGTCATCGAGCCGCTGATCACCCTGGCCAAGCAGGACAGCGTCGCCAACCGTCGTCTGGCCTTCAGCCGCACCCGCTCGAAGGAAGCGGTCGGCAAGCTCTTCAATGAGCTGGGTCCGCGTTACGCCGAGCGTCCGGGCGGTTACGTCCGTATCCTCAAGTGCGGCTTCCGCACCGGCGACAACGCCCCCATGGCCTTCGTCGAACTCGTCGACCGTCCGGTCGCCGAGGAGGTCGAGGAAGCCGCCGCCGAGGAGTGATCCCCGGCAGCGGGCCTGGCCCGGCAATGCTGTAGCGGTAGATACGAAAAACCCGGCTTCTCACGAAGTCGGGTTTTTTATTGCGCTTTCGACCTACTTGGATGTCGCCAGCTCGGCCTGCTGGCTTCTGGCTCGCTCCAGCAATGGCTTGAGGAAGCGCCCGGTGTGGGAGACTTCCATCGCGGCGACCTGCTCCGGGGTGCCCTCGGCGATGATGCGCCCGCCGCCGGAGCCGCCCTCGGGGCCGAGGTCGACGATCCAGTCGGCGGTCTTGATCACGTCCAGGTTATGCTCGATGACCACGATGGTGTTGCCATGATCGCGTAGGCGATGCAGCACGGCGAGAAGCTGGCGGATGTCCTCGAAGTGCAGCCCGGTGGTGGGTTCGTCGAGGATGTAGAGGGTCTTGCCGGTGTCGCGCTTGGCCAGCTCGCGAGCCAGCTTGACCCGCTGGGCCTCACCACCGGAGAGCGTGGTGGCGCTCTGGCCCAGGCGGATGTAAGAGAGCCCCACGTCGAGCAGGGTCTGCAGGCGCCGGGCGATGGCCGGCACCGGGCTGAAGAATTCCAGCGCCTCTTCCACGGTCATCTCGAGCACCTCGTCGATGCTCTTGCCCTTGTACTCGATCTCCAATGTCTCGCGGTTGTAGCGCTTGCCCTTGCACACGTCGCAGGGCACGTAGATGTCGGGCAGAAAGTGCATCTCGACTTTGATCATGCCTTCGCCCTGACATGCCTCGCAGCGTCCGCCCTTGACGTTGAACGAGAAGCGCCCCGGCTTGTATCCGCGTGAGCGTGCCTCCTGGGTGCCGGCGAAGAGCTCACGTATGGGTGTGAAGATGCCGGTGTAGGTGGCCGGGTTGGAGCGTGGCGTGCGACCGATGGGGCTTTGGTCGATGTCGATTACCTTGTCGAGCTGGTCGAGCCCCTCAATGGTGCCGTAAGGGGCCGGTGACAGGGTGGTGGCGTGATTGAGTTCGCGTGCGGCGATGGGCATCAGCGTCGAGTTGATCAGCGTCGACTTGCCCGAGCCGGAGACTCCGGTGACGCAGATGAACAATCCCAGCGGCAGGGTCAGGGTGACGTCGTGTAGGTTGTTGCCCTGTGCCCCCGTGAGTACGAGCCGTTTCTCAGGGTTGCCGGGAATTCTCCATTTGGGCACCTCGATGCGACGCTTGCCAGAGAGATACTGCCCCGTCAGCGAGTCGTGGCTGGCCATGACCTGCTCCGGAGTGCCCTGGGCGACGATCCTGCCGCCGTGCACGCCGGCACCGGGGCCGATATCGAGTACATGATCCGCGGCGCGAATGGCGTCCTCGTCGTGCTCCACCACGATCACGGTGTTGCCCAGGTCGCGCAGGTGAATCAGGGTCTTGAGCAGGCGATCATTGTCGCGCTGATGCAGGCCGATGGAGGGTTCGTCGAGGATGTACATGACGCCTACCAGGCCGGCACCGATCTGGCTGGCCAGGCGGATGCGCTGGGCCTCGCCGCCCGAAAGGGTCTCGGCGCTGCGCTCGAGGTTGAGGTAGTCGAGTCCGACGTTGACCAGGAATTCCAGGCGAGCATGGATTTCGTTGATCACCTTCTGGGCGATCTCGCCCTTACGCCCGGGCAGGGTCAGGCGCTGGAAGTAGTCCCAGGCCTCGCCGATCGGCAGCTGCACGATCTGCGGCAGCGTGTGGTCGTCGACGAAGACGTGGCGTGCCTCCTTGCGCAGGCGCGAGCCGTGGCAGGTGGGGCAGGGGCGGTCGGCAATGTAGCGGGCCAGCTCCTCGCGCACCATGCTCGACTCGGTTTCGCGATAGCGACGCTGCATGTTGGGCAGCACGCCTTCGAAGGGGTGCTCGCGAGTGACTCGCCGGCCCCGATCGTTGACGTAGGAGAAGCTTATCTCGTCATCGCCGCTGCCGAAGAGAACGATGTCCTTTTCATGGCGAGCCAGCTCCTGCCACGGTGTCTCCAGGGTGAAGCGGTAGTGGTCGGCCACTGCCTGAAGCTGGCTGAAGTAGTAGACGCTGCGCCGGTCCCAGCCCTTGATCACGCCCTCGGCCAGGGATAGCTCCGGATGGCTGATCAACTTGTCGGGATCGAAGACCTGCTGCACGCCAAGTCCGTCGCAGGTGGGGCAGGCGCCTGCAGGATTGTTGAACGAGAACATACGCGGTTCGAGCTCGGCAATGGCGTAGCCGCATACCGGGCAGGCGAAGCGTGCCGAGAAGGTGATGTCCTCGGCCTCGCCGTCCATGAAATGCACCACGGCAATGCCGTCGGCCAGGTTGAGTGCCGTCTCGAACGACTCGGCCAGACGCTGGGCCAGCCCTTCACGCACCTTGATGCGATCGATCACCACGCTGATATCGTGTTTCTTGTTCTTGTCCAGCGGGGCGATATCGTCGAGCTCCAGCGCCTGACCATCGACCATCACTCGCACGAAGCCCTGGGCGCGCAGCTCGGCCAGCAGCTGCAGGTGCTCGCCCTTGCGGCCCTTGACCACCGGCGCCAGCAGCATCAGTTTGCTGCCTTCGGGGAGCGCCAGTACCTGGTCGACCATCTGCGAGATGGTGCTGGCTTCGAGCTCCTCGCCGTGTTCGGGGCAACGCGGCGTGCCGGCACGGGCGAATAGCAGGCGCAGGTAGTCGTAGATCTCGGTGATGGTGCCCACCGTGGAGCGCGGGTTGTGGGAGGTGGACTTCTGTTCGATGGAGATCGCCGGAGATAGCCCCTCGATATGGTCGACGTCGGGCTTCTCCATCATCGACAGGAACTGTCGGGCGTAGGTGGAGAGCGACTCCACGTAGCGGCGCTGGCCCTCGGCGTAGAGGGTGTCGAAGGCCAGCGACGACTTGCCCGAGCCCGAAAGCCCGGTGACCACGATCAGGCTGTCGCGGGGCAGCTCGACGTCGATCTGCTTGAGGTTGTGGGTGCGCGCACCCCTGACCACGATCCTGTCCATTCACACCTCATGGCGCTCGGCAAAACCTCGATTATACGTCCGCGGTCGACTGCGCGCCAAAGCGTCGCTGGTCGAGACGTTTCCTGTGGGGGCCGGAATCGTTAGAATAGTCGGTTCATCAAAAAGGGCTCCGGCCCGACCATCATGGAATCCTCTAATCCCCTATGCGCAAGCTCTCTGGACTGCTGCTAGCCTCCGAACGGCGCGCCATTACCGGCCTGGCCGGCCTGTATGCCACGCGCATGCTGGGGCTGTTCATGGTGTTGCCGGTGCTGGCACTGTACGCCGACGAACTGGCCGGCGCCACGCCGCTGCTGGTGGGGCTGGCGCTGGGTGTCTACGGTCTTACCCAGGCGATCCTGCAGATCCCCTTCGGTCTGCTTTCCGACCGCCTCGGACGC
The DNA here is from genome assembly GCF_021404465.1 of Billgrantia zhangzhouensis. GTDB lineage: Bacteria > Pseudomonadota > Gammaproteobacteria > Pseudomonadales > Halomonadaceae > Halomonas > Halomonas zhangzhouensis. The sequence continues at coordinate 36,633 of NZ_JABFTT010000015.1, forward strand.
AAGCCGGTAATTGCCGGCGGACTGCTGTTGTTCATGCTGGGCAGCGTGGTGGCGGCCTCCGCGGATACTATCGGCGGAGTGATCCTGGGGCGCTGCCTGCAGGGTAGCGGAGCCGTGGCGGCGGCGATCATGGCACTGCTCGCCGACCAGACCCGTGAGCAGGTGCGCACCGCCGCCATGGCGACCATCGGTCTCTCCATCGGCGTGGCGTTTGCCGTCGCCATGGTGCTGGGGCCGTGGCTGGCGGCGGCATTCGGACTCGCCGCGGTGTTCTGGTTCACCGCCCTGCTCGCCGCGCTGGGCTTGGCAGTGCTGTGGAAGCTGGTGCCGCCAGCGCCGCGCCGTCTGCGCCATCGCGACGTCGGTCTCGACCGGCGCCAACTGGGCGCGATTCTCGCCCGCGCCGACCTGTGGCGCCTGGACCTGTCGATCTTCACCCTGCACCTGGTGCTGATGGCGATCTTCGTGGCCGTGCCGTTTCGCCTGGTGGAGGCGGGCATCGCTGCGGAGCGCCATGGCGTGACCTATCTCGCCGTCATGGCGCTGGCATTCGTCGCCATGGTGCCGCTGGTAGTGGTGGCCGAGAAACGCCAACGCATGAAGGGCATGAGCCTGGCGGCGATCGCTGCGATTACCGCCAGCCTGGCCGGGTTGGCCGGCTTCGGCAGCGGCTGGGCACTGTTCGCCTGGCTGCTGCTGTTCTTCACTGCCTTCAACCTGCTCGAGGCCATGCTGCCGTCGATGCTCAGCAAGCTGGCACCGGCCGGGGCCAAAGGCACGGCGATGGGCGTCTATTCGACCAGCCAGTTTCTCGGCGCCTTCCTGGGTGGCGTGCTGGGGGGCTTTCTGGCTCAGCAGTGGGGGCTGTCGGCGGTCTTCGTCGGCAGTGCCGTGTTGGCCGCGCTCTGGTGGTTGTTGATGCTGGGCATGCCGGCCCCGCCGCATTTGTCGAGCGAGGTCGTGGCCTTGGACGACGAGCACCAGGGGGATACGCTCGATACGTTGATGGCGAGCTTTGCCGAAGTGGCCGGGGTCGAGGACGTTCTGGTCGTGCCGGAGGAGCGAGTCGCGTATCTTAAGGTGGATCGGCGCCGCCTCGATGAGGATGCCCTAGCGCGTCTGATCCGCTCGAACCGCCACGGCGGTTAGCCTGCTTGTCAGGCATCGGCCCGCAAGGCCGAACCATTACAATGCACCTGTTCACTATAGAGGGAGTCCAGCATGGCCCGTGGCGTCAACAAGGTCATTCTCATCGGCAACCTGGGGCAGGACCCCGAGGTCCGCTTCATGCCTTCCGGCAGTCCCGTTGCCAACCTGCGCGTTGCTACCACCGACACTTGGACCGACAAGCAAAGCGGTCAGCGTCAGGAGCGTACCGAATGGCACTCGGTGGTGCTGTTCAACCGCCTGGCCGAGATTGCCCAGCAGTACCTGAAGAAGGGCTCGCGGGTCTATCTCGAGGGGCGCTTGCAGACACGCAAGTGGCAGGGGCAGGACGGACAGGATCGCTATACCACCGAGATCGTCTGCAACGATATGCAAATGCTCGATTCGCGCAGCGGCGATTTCGGTGGCCAGCCCGGCGCGGGCATGCCGCAGCAGCAGGGCGGTGGCTATGGTGCGCCTCAAGGCGCTCCCGCGCCGCAGCAGGGCGGTTATGGCGCACCGCCGCAGGGTGGTGGCGGCTACGGTAACGCGCCCCAGCAGGGCGGCTATGGCGGTGGCCAGCCGCAGCAGCGTCCGGCACCGGGAGGTCAGCCCCAGCAGGGCGGCCAGAAGCAAAACAACTATGGCGCACCCGATCCAGGCAGCTTCGACGATTTCGACGACGAGATCCCGTTCTGATCTCATCCGATCGAAGCCGCCGGAGGCGTTAGCGTGAAGCTGTTGATACTGGATGCCGGCCATTGCCTCAATCTGGCGCTGGCCAGGCTGGTGCATCGGCGTAGCGATACCGAGCTCGTCATAGAGCCCGGCCTGAACATCGATGCGGCCAAACTGCGCGAGCTGGCACCGACGGCGGTGATCGTGCCGCCATTGTCAGCGCCGATGGAGATCGAGCCCGCCGCCGTGATGGCCCACGGCGAGGGGGTCGACGCCTGTCTGGAAGCCTGCCGTGAGACCGATACGCCACTGGTCTGGTGTGTTTCCGATCAGCTCTACCAGGATGGCTTCGAGACGCCCATCGATGAGCATGTGATCCCGGCGCCACGCGACGAGAGCCTCAGGCGGCTGATCGCCATTGGCGATCGCATCCGCAGCAGCCATCCGCGGCACTTGATCGCGCGGCTGGGGCCGCTGTTTGCGCTAGAAGGCGGGCATGCCTGGCTCAACGGCTTGATCGACAGCCTGGTGGCAGGGGATGAAGTGCGGGCGGCGCAGGACGTAATCTTCTGCCCCACTTCGGCAGATGCCGTGGCCATGGCGCTGGTTGGCATGTTGCACCAGCTCGACTGCGGCTCCAACGCTTGGGGCGCTTATCACCTGGCGGGAACAGAGCCGGTCAGCGCCTACACCTTCACGTCCATGGTGCGTACTCAGCTCTCGACGCGTCTGGAGGGACTGGGGATGCATGTGGCGCTGGGCGAAGTGAAGGCGCTCAAGCATCATCACGACCAACCGCTGCGTCGCGTGCTCAACTGCCGGCGTGTGCTGGAGGCCTTCGGGGTGCATCAGAAGCCCTGGCGACTGGAAGTGGGACGTCTGCTCGACGAATGGTGCCAGGCGCGCCGACCCACCATGAGAGATGAAGGGGGCCGCTCTCCTGCATGAACGTATTGCGCAGCGTGCTGTTTTATCTCGGCTACTTCTTCGCCATTCTCGTTTGCGGCGTGCTGTTTCTGCCTGTTGCGCCATTCCTGGCCCTGCCGGCGCGTTATCGCTTGCTCAATCTTTACAACCATTTCATCACCGCCTGGTTCCGTTGGACCTGCGGGGTGACCTACCGAGTCAATGGCAAGGAGCATTTACCGCAGGGCCCCTGCGTGATCCTGGCCAACCATCAGTGCGAATGGGAAACCCTATACCTGCAGATTCTCAAGCCGCCGGTATGTACGGTACTCAAGCAGGAACTGCTGCGCATTCCGGTATTCGGCTGGGGGCTCAGGTTGCTGCACCCCATCGGGCTGGATCGCTCGAAACCTGCGCGGGCCATGAAGCAAGTGCTGACTCAGGGCGTGGCACGCCTGCAGGAGGGGTTGACGGTATTGATCTTTCCCGAGGGCACTCGGGTTGACCCGGGGCAACGGCGGCGCTACAACAAGAGCGGTGCCGTCATCGCCTGTCGCGCCGGGGTGCCGGTATTGCCGGTGGCGCACAACGCCGGTGAGCGCTGGCCAGGCCGCTACTGGGTGAAGAATCCGGGGCTGCTCAACGTGGTGGTCGGTGAGCCTATCGAGACCGAGGGGCGCACGCCGGAGGAGGTGCTGGTCGAGGTTGAAGCCTGGATCGAGGCGCGTCTGGCTGAAATTTCCGAGGTTCCGCGTCCGGAAGCAGCCAAGCCCGCAGTGACGGTAGCTTCCCAGCCATAGCAACAGCTGACGAGCAGACGAGCAGAGATCGAAATGCAGAAGGTGCCGAGGGGCGCCTTCTGCGTTCTGACGTGGCTACATCTGCGTCTTCGTCTGTGACTAGTCGCGATAGCGCTGTAGCACCAGGCAGGCGTTGGTACCACCGAAACCGAAGCTGTTGGAAAGCACGCGATCCAGCGTGACATCGTCGCGCCGCTGGGTGACGATATCGAAGCCCGCTGCCTGGTCGTCGAGCTCCTCGACGTTGGCCGAGGCGGTGATGAAGCCGTGCTCCATCATCAACAGCGAATAGATGGTTTCCTGCACGCCGGTGGCGCCCAGCGAGTGGCCGGTCAGCGACTTGGTCGAACTCATCGGTGGGGTGGAGTCGCCGAAGACCTCGCGGATGGCCTTGAGTTCGGCAACGTCGCCCACCGGAGTCGAGGTGCCATGAGTGTTGATGTAATCGATCTTGCCATCGATGCCGGCCATGGCCTGGCGCATGCAGCGCACTGCCCCCTCTCCGGAGGGTGCGACCATGTCGTGACCATCGGAGGTGGCGCCGTAGCCGACCAGCTCGGCATAAATCTTGGCGCCGCGTGCCTTGGCGTGCTCAAGTTCCTCGAGCACCAGCATGCCGCCGCCACCGGAGATGACGAAGCCGTCCCGGGCCTTGTCATAGGGGCGCGAGGCCTTGGCGGGAGTGTCGTTGTACTGGGTCGTCAAGGCGCCCATGGCATCGAACAGGCACGATAGGGTCCAGTGCTCTTCCTCGCCGCCGCCAGCAAAGACGACGTCCTGCTTGCCCATCTGGATCTGTTCCATGGCGTTACCGATGCAGTGGGCCGAAGTGGCACAGGCCGAGGAGATCGAGTAGTTGACCCCCTTGATCTTGAACGGCGTGGCCAGACAGGCCGAGACGGTGCTGCCCATGGTGCGGGTGACCCGGTAGGGGCCGACCCGGCGTAGGCCCTTCTCGCGCATCGCGTCGGCGGCCTCGACCTGGTTGGCGCTGGAGGCGCCGCCGGAGCCGGCGATCAGGCCGGTACGTTCGCTGGAAACCTGCTCGAGGCTGAGGCCCGAGTCCTCGATGGCCTGGGCCATGCTCACATAGGCGTAGGCCGCAGCATCGCCCATGAAGCGGCGCAGCTTGCGGTCGACCAGCGTGTCGAGGTCGATGTCGACGACCCCGGCGACCTGGCTGCGAAAGCCTCGTTCAGCGTACTCCTCCTTGAAGCGAATGCCCGAGCGCCCATTCCTGAGCGCGTCGACGACCGTCTTAGGGTCGTTGCCCAGGCAAGATACGATGCCCAGACCGGTGACTACCACTCGTCGCATGGAAGCCTCCTGTTTCAGAAATTCGCGGTAGAGGTGAACAGGCCGACCCGCAGGTCGTGAGCCTGATAGATTTCGCGGCCATCCACCGATACGGTGCCATCGGCGATGCCGAGGATCAGGCGCCGGGTAATGATGCGCTTGACATGAATGTGATAGGTGACCTTGTCGGCCTCGGGCAGGATCTGGCCGGTGAACTTCACCTCGCCACAGCCCAGCGCACGCCCACGACCAGGGTGACCAAGCCAGCCTAGATAGAAACCCACCAATTGCCACATGGCATCGAGCCCCAGGCAGCCGGGCATGACCGGATCGCCGGGAAAGTGACAGTCGAAGAACCACAGGTCGGGTTTGATATCCAGTTCGGCGATCAGTTCGCCCTTATTGAACTGGCCTCCCTGCTCATGAATGTGCCTGATGCGATCGAGCATCAGCATGTTGGGGGCCGGCAACTGGGCGTTGCCGGGGCCGAAGAGCTCGCCGCGGCTGCATGCCAGCAGTTCTTCGCGTTCGAAGGAGTGTTGCTTGGTCACTGAGTCGTTCCGAGTCGCAATTGTAGTGGGCCCTTCCGCGTGCGGTGCGGAGGCAGCATGGCACAAAGAGCCAACCCGCCCGGGCGGCCCTGCCTAGTCTACTGGCCGAGGCCCATGATTGCACGCCGGGCATGACGCAACCGACGCCAAAGATTAAAGTGTCAGCGCCATGTGTCGATACTCTATGGATAGGGTCGATGCAATAGCATGGGCGCAACTCAACTTACATCACCGTTACGTCGGGACCACTCATGCGGCCATCCTTTGCATTGAATCGCTCCTTGATCTGGGCTGCCGTGGTGGCGCTACCGGCCTGTATCTGGCTGCCCGGTCATGGCTTGCGAACGGTTGCTGTCGCCTTGGTCGCATTAGGGCTGGGCTCAGCCTGGCGCCAGATCAAGCGCGATCGCCAGCATGCCGATCTGATGCAGCAAGTGCTGATGCTCTCCGAGGAAGGGGTGCAGATCACCGATGCCGAGAACCGCATTCTCTCCGTCAATCCGGCCTTCACCCGTATCACCGGCTATACCGAGGAGGAAGTGCGTGGTCTCAACGCGGCCAATCTGGCCGCCGCACGACACGATTCGGCTTTCTTCAAGCGCTTCTGGCAAACCCTGCACAGCAAGGGGCGCTGGGAGGGCGAGATCTGGAATCGGCGTAAGCAGGGCGATGAGTTTCCGGAGTGGCTGCGGGTCAAGGCGATCCACGATGCACGTGGTCATATTAGCCACTACGTTGGGACCTTCACCGATATCTCGGTGCACAAGGCGCGTGAGCAGGACCTGCGGCGCATCGGCTTTGAGGATCCGCTCACCGGGCTACCCAACCGCCGCCGTCTACACGATCTGATGACCTCACGTCTGCGCCACCTGCGGGCCGGCGAGAGTCTCGACATGGCGATCGTCGATATCGATGGCTTCAAGTCGGTCAACGACAGCCTGGGGGTGGAACAGGGCGACCGGCTGCTGGCCCGTTTCGGCCAGCGCCTGGCCCGGCATGTGGCCGGTGGTGTCGTGGGCCGTTTGGGTGGCGATGAGTTCCTCGTCATTCGCACCACTACCTTCGACGATCACGACAAGTGGATCGCCGGGCTGCGCCAGCACCTGGGCGAACCCTTCGAACTGGGCAGCAAGACCTTGCGTCTGGGGCTCTCCATCGGCAGCTGCCGCGCGCCCGAGGATGGCAAGGAGTCCGGAGTGCTGTTCCAGCGCCTGGAGTCGGCGCTCTACTCCGCCAAGCGCCATGGACGTAACGTCACCCAGCGTTTCCGCCCTGCGCTGGACATGCAGAACTCGCCACACATGACATTGGTCTACGGCCTGCGCGATGCCCTGGCCAACGGCGAGCAGTTGGAGCTGCACTACCAGACCCAGCATCGCATCATGGATGGAGCCGTGGTGGGCATGGAGGCGCTGCTGCGCTGGCGGCATCCGGAGCATGGCATGGTGTCGCCCGCTGACTTCATCCCGCTGGCCGAGCGGCATGGCCTGATGGGGCCGTTGGGCAATTGGGTGATCGATGAGGCTTTGGCGCAGATGGCGCGCTGGCATGAGATGGGCCTTCCCCAACTGCCGCTCTGGATCAATATCTCGGCGATCCAGATGTTCCAGGGCGAGCTCGAGACCTCTCTTTCGGCCGGTCTGGCCCGGCATGGCATCGAGCCTTCTCAACTGGGCCTGGAGCTGACGGAGTCGGTGCTGCTCGACGAGCGCGCCGGGGATGTCGTGCCGCGCCTGGAGGCGCTGCGGGCCAAGGGGCACTGTATCGCCATCGACGACTTCGGTATGGGCTACTCGTCGCTCAGCTATCTGAAGAATCTGCCGCTGGACAAGCTCAAGCTCGACCGCACCTTCATCCGTTCGTTGCCTGACGACCCCGCCGATGCCGCCATCGTCAGCGCCGTGCTGGCGATGGCACGGGGCCTGGGTCTCGACGTCGTTGCCGAGGGAGTGGAAACCCACGGCCAGCTCGACTTCCTGCAGCAGGCCGGTTGCAGGCTGGTACAGGGCTATCTCTATTCGCGACCGGGGCCGGCCGACGTGATCGAAGCTCAGTGGCAAGCGCTGAGGTCGGATACGTCGGGACTGATGTTGCGAGCCGAGCCAACGGTCTAATACAACGTATTGGCTCGCCTAGTGAGCTGTCGGTAATGCCGTGAAGGCGCCGAGAGCTCGCTGGCGGGTAGCCTTGTGGTTGACGGTCGGCGACGAATAGCCGGTTACGTCTCGCTAGTGCGCGGCGTTCGCGCGGTGGCCAGTGCCGTGTTGTCCTGCACACGCAGGTCACTGCGATCAAGGCGCAGGCCAGATCCGGTGTCTCGCGGTGGGTTCAATGTTCGAAGATCAACGACCGCATGCGCGTCATGGCCAGGGGCAGGTCGTCGCCGAGCAACTCCACCAGGCTGTCGGCCAAGTCGCCGCTGCGAATTCGTGCGACCGGTCCGCACAGGCCAAGGGGGGCGTCGAGCTGCTCGGCCAGGCGCGGAAGCTGGCGCCGGATCAGATCGGCACGCTCGGCGCGGCCGCTGACGAGCACCAGGGCGGCGGCCTGCAGGCGCTCGACCGCCAACGGCAGCTCGCCTAGCGGCAGGGCGCCGTCCAGCAGTGAGACGCGATAGCCGGCGTCGCTTGCGGCCAGTGCCGCCAGCAGTAGCCACAGAGCCCCAGGGTCGTCAGGCAGAGGCGCGATCAACAGCGCGGGCCCTCTGGCTTGCTGGTTGGCATGGTAGAGCCGAATGCCGATGCGAGTGCGCAGGAACGATTCCAGGTAGCGATGCTGCAGAGTGGCACCGAGCTGGTCGGCCCAATGTTCCTCGAGTTCACGTACCACCGGCTGCCATAGTTCCGTCAGACAGATGGCCACGGGATAGAGTGCCAGGCTCTGGGTGAAGAGCGTTTCCATCTGGCTCTGGTCGAGGGCTTCGATGGCAGCCGTCAGTAGGCGCCGTTGGCTTGGCCAGTCGCCGGAGATGGGTTCGGCCACCGGCGCGGCTTGCGGCTGGTCGATGAGCTCCTTGACCTGACTGACCGGTACCCCGCGTCCGAGCCATTGTAGGATCCGCTCGACTCGTTCGATGTCCTCGCGGGCATAGAGGCGATGGCCTTTGGGGGTGCGCTGAGGGCGGATAAGGCCATAGCGGCGCTCCCAAGCGCGCAGGGTGACCGAGTTGACCCCGGTGATGCGGGACACTTCGCGAATGGGATAGAGCGGTGTGTCGGCCGGATGGGTCGCCTTTTCGGTCATTCTCGCCTGCCCTTTGTGGTGTCTTGGCCCCGTCGTTGAGGAAGTGGCCGTCTGATCGCTACCGCAGCCCATGGTCTGGGAATATTGTGTACTAAACGAGCGATGTACAACTGAAGGCGATCGCGGTCAAGTTGGCAGCGGCTCCCCCGCCTGTTCGGCGATCACCGCGGCCAGAGCATCAATAAAGGCGGGGTGCTCACCGACGGGAGGCAGTAGCGTTAGTTCGATGCCGGTATGGGTCGCTGCGAGAGCCCCGACCTGAGCGGGCACGTCCTTGCGCAAGTGGCGCCCGGCGGCAAAGAACAGCGGCAGGATCTCGGCGCGTTGCACGCCTGCCGAAGCGAGGTCGGCCACGGTGCTTTCCAGCGAGGGTTCGCTAAGCTCCATGTAGGCGAGTCTCAGCGAGACCTGCATGCGTGTTGCCAGGATTTCATGAAGGCGCTCGAAAGGGGCTCGCCATGCAGGGTCGCTGGAGCCGTGGGCGAGCAGGATCAGGCTATAAGACATGGCAGTCTCCCGTGGCCAGGGCAGGAGTGGCGAGCGAAGTCGCAGCCAGCTCGTTCGGTTGTCCCAGAGTAGCAGAATCGTACAATGGCTGTATAACGAAAGGCAGCGAAGCGGCGAACGAGACTATCAGCCGAACGACGGGAGAGAGGCTATGCGAATCTTGATTACCGGTGGCAGCGGTTTCGTAGGGCAACGCCTGTGTATACGGCTGAGGGAAGCAGGGCACCGCCTACAGGTGGTGTCTCGTGACCCGGCATCCGCCCGGCGCAAGTTGCCGGAGGGTGTCGATGTGCGACGTTCGGTGCTCGACTTCGTCGACTCGCCACCACACGCCATCGTCAACCTGGCCGGTGAGCCCATCGCTGCCCGGCGTTGGAGCGACGAGCAGAAAAACCGGTTGATCGACTCCCGCGTGAACGTCACCCGCGATCTGGTGATTCTCTGCGAACAACTCAGGCAGGCCAACGGCGAGGCACCGCGTGTCATGGTGTCGGGATCGGCGATGGGCTTCTATGGCGATCAGGGAAGCCGCGAGGTCACCGAACAGACGCCGCCCCACGACGAATTTGCCCACCGTCTGTGCAAGCGTTGGGAAAATACTGCCCTCGAGGCGGCCGATTTTGGTACCCGCGTGGCGCTATTGCGCACCGGGCTGGTGCTGGACGTGGGCGGTGGCAGCCTCGAAAAGATGCTGCCACCGTTCAAGCTGGGGCTGGGCGGGCGGTTCGGCGGAGGCAAGCAGTTCATGCCATGGATACACCGTGAGGATCTGGTGCGGGCAATCCGGTTCCTGCTCGAGCGTGACGACCTCGACGGGCCGTTCAACGGTAGTGCGCCGCATCCCGTCACCAACGCCGGGTTCACGCGTATCCTGGCCAGGCAGCTCAACCGCCCGGCGGCCCTGCCGATGCCGGCACTGGTACTGGAAACCGCATTCGGCGAGATGGCGCGGCTGCTGCTGACCGGCGCGGACATGCGCCCGGCGCGCCTGCTCGAGGCCGGCTTCGAGTTTCGCTTCCCGACGCTGGAGCAGGCGCTGGCCGACATCCTCGGGAAGCGCTGATGCGCTCGGTGCTTCCCGGTCGCGGCTTCAACGGCTCTCTTCTCCCACCGTAACGATGACCCTGACCGCATCCAGCCGCAGCCGGGTACCTTCGATGGCGCCATCGAGTTCGCGGCGTTCGCGACGCAGCGCCTCGAGCTCCTCCTCGCGCACCGCCGGATTGAGGCGTGCCAGAGCCTCCAGGCGGGCCAGCTCCCCGTCGAGCTCCCGGCGCATGCGCACCTGGGCGGATTCGACAATGCTCGGCAGCTCACGTTCGGCTTCTTGCTCGCCTTGAGTGAGCAGGTCGCGCAACTGGTCGTGACGGCTTCGAATCAGGTCGCGGGCCATGGCCTTCTTGACCTTGCGCAGGTTCTTCGACAGGCCAGTGAACGAAACCTTGTCGCTGAGCACGGCGCTTGATTCGTCGAGCAGCACGCGCACCGCGGTCGGCGGCAGGAAGCGGTTGACGTGTAGCCGCTTGGGTGCCGGGCAGTAGGTGCGAAACACCAGTTCAGCCATCAGTCGCCCGGCTGGTATTGCGGGATGCTTGAGCAGCGCCAGGGCGGTATTCCCCATGGTGCCGTCGAGGATGCGTCCCATCATCTCGCGCAGCAGCGGATGTTCCCAGGAGAGGCGCTGCACGTCGTCGCGGGCCAGGGCGCGCTCACGCGACAGGGTGGCGGTGAAGCCTTCCTCGCCCTTGGCCAGACCGGGCAGGCCGTCGAGCATCTGCGGGCCGGGCTGCAAGTGCAACAGGCCGCCGCCGAGTTCCTGGCTATCGACACCGAAGATATCCAGCGACTGGTCGAGGTAGCGCGTCAACGCCGGGTCAGCGTCGAGTTCGCGGATCGCCGTGGCCACCGCTGCGGCGCGAGCTGGGCGACAGGCGTTGAGTTCAAGCAGGCGGTTGCGTCCCGCGTCGCGCTGGGCCAGGCGGTTCTCGAACAGTGCCCGGGTCTCGTTGATGACGTCTTCCAGCGCTTCGTCGTCGAGCAGTGCCTCGGCCAAGGCATCGCCGAAGGCGTCGAACAGTTCATTGCCGACGCCGTGGGGCGAAGCGAAGGCATCCATTCCCTCGTTGAACCAGCGCAGCAGGCGCTCACCGGGGCTGGCCTCGAACAGCGGCACGTGGATCTCGATGGCGTGGCGCTGGCCGATTCGGTCCAGGCGACCGATACGCTGCTCGAGCTGGTCGGGATGCTGCGGCAGGTCGAACATCACCAGATGACGGCAGAACTGGAAGTTGCGTCCTTCCGAGCCGATTTCCGAGCACACCAGCACCTGGCTGCCCTCTTCCTCATCGGCAAAGGCGGCTGCCGCACGATCGCGCTCGACCAGCGTGAGTCCTTCGTGGAACACCGGGGCATGCAGCCCGCCCAGTACCCGCAGGGCCTCGGCCAGGCCCTGGGCGGTTTCGCGACCATGGGCGATCACCAGCACCTTGTCGTTGGCGAAGCCCAGCTCGCCGTCATCGGCAAGCCGCTCCAGCAGCCAGGTCACGCGTGGATCGATTTGCCACCAAGGCTCGATGTTGAGCGGGTCGTCCGAGAGCGCGCGATAGGTTGTATCGGGGTAGATCAACACATCGGGGTGGTCGAGCCCGGTCTCGATCAGCAGTTCGTCGAGGTAGTCCTCGTCGCGCTCGAGCTTGCGCAGCACGCGGCGGTAGGCCGAGGGTAGCGCCAGTGTCGCCACGTGCAGGCGGCGTTCGGGAAAGCCGCCCACATGACGACGGCTGTTGCGGAACATCACTCGACCGGTGCCGTGCCGGTCAAGCAATTGCTCGCGCAGCTGGTCGCGGGCGCTGGCCTGCTGCTCCGGGCTGCTCTCGGGGTTGGCCAGGATATCCAGCAGGGCCTGGCTGTCGGACTCGTCGATCACCTCCGCCACGCTGCCGCGAGCGTCGCTGCCGCCTGCGGGGAGCTTTTCCAGGGCGTCGATGGCTTGGGCCACTTCCACATAGTGTTGCTCCTCTTCGCGGAAGGCATCGAGGCTGTGGTAGCGGTCCGGATCGAGCAGACGCAGGCGGGCGAAATGGCTTTCGAGCCCCATCTGCTCGGGGGTGGCGGTCAGCAGCAGGACGCCCGGCACCGCCTTCGCCAAGCGTTCGACGCAAGCGTAGCCGGGGCCGACCTGGTCGGCACTCCAGTCGAGGTGATGTGCCTCGTCGACGATCAGCAGATCCCAGTCACTGCTGGCGGCCTGCTCCTGGCGATGCGGATTGGCGAACAGCCACTCCTGGCTGGCCAGGATCAACTGGCCGGATTCGAAGGGGTTGCTCTCGGCCTGGGCCAGGCTCTGCTGCTCGTCGAGCAGGGTCACTTCCAGGGCGAAGCGGCGCAGCAGCTCTACCAGCCATTGGTGAGTGAGGCTCGGCGGTACCAGGATCAGGGCGCGCTGGGCACGACCGGTGAGCAGCATGCGATGCAGGATCAGGCCGGCCTCGATGGTCTTGCCCAGTCCTACCTCGTCGGCCAGGAGCACGCGCGGCGCGTGGCGGCGGGCCACTTCATCGGCGATGTAGAGCTGGTGCGGAATCAGGTCGATGCGCGGCCCGGCCAGGCCCAGAGCCGGGTTCTGCTCGATGCGATGGTGATGATGCAGGGTGCGAAAGCGCAGGTCGAACCAGTCGTTGCGATCGACCTGGCCGGTCAACAGGCGGTCACGGGCCTGATCGAAACGCATGGTATCGGCCAGGCATGCCTCGGGCAGCTCGCGCAGCTCGCCTTGATCATCCTCACCGATATACACGATCAGCCCATCGACCTCCTTGCTGTCGTCAACGGTCAGGCTCCAGCCCTCGGCGGACTGGACGCGGTCGCCACTGCCGAAAGCCACGCGGGTTAGCGGGGCCTGTCGGCTGCTGTAGGTTCGGGTTTCCTGGCTGGCGCCGAATAGCACGGTGACGCTACGGTGATCGCAACTCAGGATGGTGCCCAGGCCCAGATCGGCCTCGCCGTCGCTGATCCAGCGCTGGCCGGGTGAAAAGTCGCTCATGATGCCTCGGTCGATGCGGAATACGGTGCGCTGGCTGCTGGCGGAGGAAGTCCCGGCAGCAGCAGGGCGGGGGATTCTAACGCAAAGCCCGCCATGGCTTAAGGCTGGTGGAGAAGAGTGGGAAATGGTAGGGCGAGGTGGCGGGGAGCGCTGAGCGCCGCGCCGCTCAGCGATTTGCCTGCTCAGGCATTCTGGCTGCTAGTGGCGCCGCAACCAGCCGTCCAGTTGCGCTCGCGAGAGTTCACCCACGTGGCGTTCCACCGCGCGTCCCTCTCGATCGAACAGCACCGTAGTGGGCAGTCCCGGCGACTCCATGGTCTTCATCATCTCCTGGCTGGGGTCGAGCAGCGGATAGCGGAAAGCCAGCTCTTGTTCATCCAGGTAGCGCACCACCTGTAGCAGTTCTTCGCCTTGGTTGATCACTACCACGGTAATGCCTTCGCGGGTATCGGCCTCGGCCAGCAGCGGCATCTCACGCAGGCATGGAGGGCACCAGGTGGCCCATAGGTTGACCACTACCAGGTCGCCGCGCAGTGCCTGCAGCTCGACTGGCTCGCCCTCCAGGTTTTCCAGGGTGACGTCGGGCAGCTCGCGAATTGGCATGTCGTCACCCAGTGGGGCCAGGGTGACCAATACCAACCACAGCGCTGAGGCGCCAATGGTCAGGCCCATGGCGCCTATCATGGGCAGCAGCCGGTTGCGCAGTGCCCAGCCGGTCCAGATCAGCGCTGCGAGCAGCCCCCACAGGCCGTGATAGCCGGGTTGCCATAGCTTGAAGATATCCAGCGGGGCGGCGGCATAGGCGTCGAAGTTCATGGCAACGTGGCCCAGGCGGGCACCGGCCAACCAGGCCAGCAACAGGCCGTTGTACCAGCGTGCCCGTGCAGCCGGCGACAGCCCCAGCAGTAGCCAGGCCGCGAGCAACAGCAGCAGGGCGCAGCCAATGGCGTACAGCCGCGGCACGGATATCAGCACGGGGCCCAGGGCAAAGGCGTCCATTGGCTCAGCTCCGAGAATGAGGGTCGGCGCAAACGGCAAGACCGGGTAGAATCATTGAGTTGCATAACCTTACCGCGTCAGGCAGAGCAAGCCTACTGCTCACGACCTGCACTGTCACCCCGGCGGGAGCCCTCCATGGCACACAAGTCGTTCGATCCCCTGCGCGCCCTGGCCATCGGCAGCCAGGCGCTGGGCTTCATCCTGATCATCACGCTGGAAACCGTGATGGGCGGTGAGGCCGCCCGGCCCTGGCAGGGGGTGACGCTGGCCACCATGGTCGCGTTCGCCCTGGGCCTTGCCCTGGCCCGGCTCTATCGGCGCAACAGGGCGCGCAAGGAGATGGCTCGCCGTCTGGCGGATGACGATGACGAACCCTGAACGAGGCGGCATGCGACGAGCCCGAAGCTGGCGTCTGGTACTCTGCGGCCTGTTGGCTTTCGTGCTGCAGGGCTGTGCCGCTGCGCCAGTGCCACGTGAGCATGGCGTTCCGTTGACCCCAGCCGAAAGCGAGGCTACCTGGTTAGGCCAATGGGCGCGGCTGAGTGCCTCGGCTCACCCCGGCAAGAGCGGCTTCGCCCTGCTGTCGAGCGGCCAGGATGCCTTCAGCCTGCGGGTCCTGCTCAGCGAACAGGCCGACCGGCGGCTCGATATCCAGACCTACCTGATGGGCGATGGGCAGACGACCCGAATGTTGCTGCGTCGTCTGCTGAGTGCCGCCGAGCGGGGTGTCGAAGTGCGCCTGCTGATCGACGACATGGGCGCGGTGGGCCAGGGACGTGAGCTGGCGGCGCTCGACAGCCATCCCCACATTCAGGTGCGGGTCTACAACCCTCTGGGCGTAGGTCGCGGGACGCTGATAGGTCGCGTGCTGGCCTCCGCCCCGCAGGCTGCCCGCCAGCAGCGCCGCATGCACAACAAGCTGTGGATTGCCGACGACTCCCTGGCCATTGTCGGCGGACGCAATCTGGGCGACGAATACTATAGCGCCAGTGAACCGCGCAACTTCACCGATCTCGATCTGCTGGCTCTCGGACCGGTGGTGGAGCCGTTGTCACACAGCTTTCACCTCTACTGGAACCACGGCCTGGCCCAGCCCGTCGGACGCTACCACCGTGTTGGCGGGGATGCCTGGCGGGAGCTGCAAGCCTCGCTCGCCGAGTGGTTCGTGACTCATGCCGACTCGCCCTATTTCGCCGATCTGCGCCAGCGCTATGCCGACGTCGAGCAGGGGGCGCTGGTGGGCAGGCTGCACTGGGGAGAGGGGATTGCCTTGTGGGATGCGCCGGGCAAGCCGGCCTGGCGCGGCAGACCGGCTCTTGAGCGCACCATGGCCGGCGAACTGCTCAAGCAGGCCGGCGAGCCGAGCGAACGGTTAACGGTCGTGTCCGCCTACTTCGTGCCGGGCGAGGCCGGTACGCAGCTGCTGCAACGGCTGGCCGAGGCCGGCGTCGAGGTCGAGGTGTTCACCAATTCGCTGGAGGCGACCGACGTGCCGGTCGTGCATGGCGCCTACCAGCCGCGGCGCCACGCACTGCTTGACAGTGGCGTTGCCCTGTATGAGATGCGTACCGAGAGAGAGCCTGACGACGACGTCGGCTTCGGCGTGGGCTCTTCGGCCTCCGCCTTGCACATCAAGGCGCTCGGCATCGATCGTGACCGCATCTTCGTCGGCTCGGCCAACGCCGACCCGCGCTCCGTGTGGTGGAATACGGAAGTCGGGGTGCTGGTCACTAGTCCGGGGCTGGCGGCCGAGCTGCAGGCCCTGGCAGAAATCGGCAAGTCGCCAGCGCTGAGTTACCGGGTCGAGCAGGATGAGCACGGACGCCTCAACTGGCTGACGGCACACCAGGGGGAAGCGGTCTCGTTCGAGCGCGAGCCCGGCGGTTTCTGGCGTCACCTGGGGGCCATGCTGGGCAGGATCGCCTGGTTGGAGCCGCTGTTGTAGAAGCGTATGGCTCGGCGCACCACCGCCATGCTCAGGCGTGGGCGCCGGCGATGCCCACTCGATTGCGCCCTGCTCGCTTGGCCCGGTAGAGCGCATTGTCGGCGCGGGCCAGCATCGCTTCCGGCCCGTCGCCGCGGCGGTATTCCGCAATGCCCAGGCTGATGGTCACGTTCAGTCCGTGTAGGCGGGTTTCCGCCACCTGCTGACGCAGCCGCTCAGCAAAGATCGACGCACCCTGGATGGTCGTATCCTGCAGCAGGATGGCAAACTCCTCGCCGCCCCAACGCGCCAGCATGTCGGTGCTGCGCAGGGCCTGGCTCACCAGCGTGGCAAGGCGCTTGAGTATGCTATCACCCGTGTCGTGTCCATGCTGGTCGTTGATCGACTTGAACAGGTCGATATCGAATAGCAACAGGGAGAAGGTATTGTCACTGCGCTCGGCTTGACGGATCGCTTTGCGCATGGTGGTGTCAAAGGCGCGGCGGTTGTGGGCGCCGGTCAGGTGGTCGCGGGTGGCCTGCTGTTCCAGCTCCTCCTCGAGGCGCTTGCGTTCGGCGATGTTGTGAAATACGCCAATATAGTGGCGTACCTTTCCCGTCTCGTCGGACACGGCCGTGATCGATTGCCACAGCGGATAGATTTCGCCATATTTGTTGCGGTTCCAGATTTCGCCCTGCCAATGGCCGGTCTCGAGTACGTCCCGCCATAGCTGGGTGTAGAAGGCCTGATCATGCCGGCCAGACTTGAATAGGCGGGGCGTGTGGCCAATGACCTCTTCCGGAAGGTAGCCAGTGATGTCGGTAAAGGCCTGGTTGACCCGCTCGATACGCATCTCCGAGTCGGTGATCAGGGGCGCCTGGCCGGTCTGGAACACGCTGGCGAGCAGTCGTAGTTCTTCCTCCTGGCGCTTGCGTTCGGTGATGTCTTCCTTCACCGCCACGAAGCGCACGACCTCGCCCGTATCGTCGCGCACCGGCGTGATGATCTCGGCTTCCCAGTAGAACTCACCGTTCTTCTTGCGGTTCTGCAGCTCGCCGCGCCACACTTGGCCGCTGCGTAGCGTCTGCCACAGGTCGCGATAGACCGCCTCGGGCGTGGTACCCGACTGGATCATCGCCGGCGTCTTGCCGATCAGTTCCTCGCGCGAATAACCGGTCACCTCCAGGAAGCGCTGGTTGACGTACTCGATGCGCCCTTCGGTATCGGTAATCGCGGTCGCCGCCGGGCTCTGCTCCACGGCGATGTGGAGTTGATAGAATTTGGCGCGCAGCGTGTCGAGGTCGAGGTTGGAGCAATGGGGGCCGGACATGGCGCGCTCGCTGCCGTCAGCGCCATACACTGATGCCTGCTCGTCGGTCTTCACGAGCACCCTCCGTACGAGTGGGACTTGTTCTAGAGCAAGTCTCTTATGGGATATGCTTGAGTTGCGGGGCCAGAGTGGCGCTTGCCGGCCCGACCGCGCAGCATAGCGTCTTTGCATGGCGCGTTCACGCCAAAATTGTCGCCGTGGCTTTGGGTGTAGCACCGTGGCTCGGAGACTCGAGCGGGCGGGGCTGAACCGTCTGGCCGCTTTCCCGTGTCCTGACCGACAACGGCGCCTGCTACCGATCCAAGCCATTCCATTGCTTGTGCTGGCGCCTGGGGCTAAAGCACAAGCGCCCCCGGCCCTACACCCCACGCACCAATGGCAAGGCAGAGCGGTTCATCCAGATCGCCCCGCGGGAGTGGGGCTATGCGCGCGCCTACGAGAGTTCAGAGCAGCGAGGCCAGCATTTGCCGATCTGGCTGCATCAGCACAACTGCATCGCCCGCACGCCAGCTTGGATTACCACCCTCCGTTCAGCCGGCTAGACCTTTTCCGTGAACACCCTAGTGGATATACACACCTAGCCGAGGCGGTAGCCACAACCGCTGTTACCCCGCTTGGCGCTCGCCTCTTGAGCCTCAGTATTGATCAGAAAATATGATTATTTAATCTGATAAATCGTTTTGTATTTTATCAATTGCTATCCTAGCATCTGACCCAGGTCAATATTTAATCAATTTCTTCTTCTGGAATCTGACTTAGATCAATAAATGGCAGCCTCCAGGCCGGCTGTATAAGAACAAGCGACGATGTGGAGACGCCAGTGAAACTCTATCTTTCGATCAATTCCCCCTATGCGCGCAAAGTGCGCGTCGCCATCTACGAGCTTGGCATCGGCCAGCGCATCGAGATGGTGGAAACCGATCCGCGAGACCCCTCCACGGGGTTCTGGGACATCAATCCCCTGGGCAAGATCCCGGCTCTGTCGCTTGCCGATGGCGGCACGATCCACGACTCCCCCGTCATCGGCGAGTACATTAACGAATGGGCGGATGGCGACCTGTTGCCGAAGGATGCCGCGCGGCGTTGGCGAGCCCGGACACTGGTGGCCCTGGGCGACGGTATCCTGGACGCCGGTATGGCGGTGCGCCTGGAAGGCATGCGTCCGGAGCACGAGCAATCCGCCGCCTGGGTGGAGAAGCAGTTGGCGACCGCGCAGCGTGGTGTGGATGCCCTGGAGCGCTTGTTACCGGAGTACGAGGATCGGGTCGATCTAGGGTCCATCTGCGTGGCGTGCACCTTGGCCTGGCTCATGTTCCGTCATGAGTCGCAGCAGTGGCTGAGTGGACGCGAGCGCTTGGCGGCCTGGTTCGAGGATTTCGATTGCCGCGAATCCATGCGATCCACACGTCCCGGACTTTCTCTCAAGACCTCTTGAGCACGCGCAGCCATGCCTTTCGGCGGCTGCGTCCTTGGCAGATATAACAATATTTTCTAATGGAGTGCCTAGCAATGAAAATGAAGCACCTTGCCTCGCCCGCCTGCGTCGGGTTGTTCGCCATCGCCAACGCGGCTGTGGTCCAGGCCCAAAGTTTCTCTTTCGTCCATGGCAGCCCCGAGGGGCACATGCTGTCCCGACAGGGGGCCGAGCCTTGGATGGAGTGTGTCAGGGAAGCCTCGGAAGGCGATGTGGACTTCAGCTATTACCCCAGCGGCCAGCTGTCCAGCACGCCGGAGTTGTTCCGGGCGCTGCAGAGCCGGGTTGCCGATGTGACCATCATCCCCATCGGTTATGTCAGCGATGAACTGCCGCTCAATGGCGTCTCTATGCTGCCGGGGCTCGGCAGCTCGTCCAAGGAGATCGTCGCCGCATACTCGGAAGCCGTGCGCGACGGCGTATTGGCCGACGAGTTTACCGCTCAGGACATCATGCCGCTGTTCGTCTCCGTCTATCCCCCGTACCAGATGGTCTCCATGAGGGACAAGATAGAGAGCGCCGACGACTTCCGTGGCAAGGTGGTGAGATCGGCGGGCGGTGCGATGAACCTGGCCATCTCGGAGCTTGGCGCCTCGCCCGCTGAAATCCCCATCGGCGACACCTATGTGGCGCTGGAGCGTGGAACCGCCGATGGCACCATCTCCGGGTTCGCCAGCATCAAGCCCTTCAGCCTCGATGAGATCATGTCCAGCATGAGCCGTAATGGCGAATTCGGCACGTTCTCCAATGTCTTCGCCATGCGCCTGGACGATTTCGACGCCTTGTCCGATGAGTTGCAGCAGGTCTTCCTGGACTGCGGTGAGCGGGTTCAGGAGGACATGGCGAATTATCTGGACGATGAAGTGGAACAGCTGGCGCAGGAGTTCTCCGAAGCTGGTATCGAAATCTATGAGTTCTCTCCGGAAGCCCTGGCGGAGATCAACGAGCGCCTGGAAGCCGCGAACGAGGTATGGGTGCAACGCCTGGAACGGCGCGGTCTGCCCGCTCAACGGGTGTTCGATGAGTATGCGGTGGCCTTGGCCGATCAATAGCGCTTCGGGAACGGGGAGAGGTGAGAGGCATGCTGTCTACCGTACATAAAAGAGTGGAGGCTGTGCTGGCCTGGACGGAAAACGTGGCGGCCATCGTGGCCGGGTGTGCGGCATTGACCACCATGTTGCTGGTGACCTTCGATGCCATCCTGCGCCACCTGTTCGCCTGGCCTCTCACCTTCCAGTTGCACTTGACCCAGTACTATCTGCTCGTCGCATTGACCATGCTCGGGCTTTCCTGGGGCTACCGGACGGGTGGGGCGATACAGATCCGGCTGCTGATAAACAAGTTGCCGCAAACGTACGTGACACCCTTGGTTCGCATCGGACTGCTGGCGTCCTCCCTATACATGGCGGCACTTGCCTGGCATGCGGCCCTAGTGTTCCACCGCGCCTGGGTCAGGGATCAGGTCATCATGGGGGTCATCGACTGGCCGGTGGCCTGGTCGTGGATCTGGGTGCCTATCGGATGCGGTCTATTGGCCTTGCGCCTGCTGCTGGATGCGACGGCGCCACGTCTGCGCGCCATCGGTGCCTCTCACTGAGCGTTCCCGAAACTTCCTTCCGGGTTTCTCGTAAGCCCCTGCGCAAGCATTTCGCAAAGGCTTTCCAAAGGGTAGAACTGAATGGATATTTTCGTTGGAATCGGATTGCTATTGCTGCTGATCGTGGTGGGGATACCGGTGGGGTTCGCCCTGGGGCTGGCCGGTGCCATCAGCCTGATCATGATCACGAATCCCAATACGCTCGCCGGCTTGCTGGGGCAGGTGGTGCACCATACGGCATCGAACTATGTGCTGCTCACCATCCCCATGTTCGTGTTGATGGCCGAGTTTCTTGGCGCCAGCGGTATCGCCAAGGATCTGATGATTTCGTGTAACCGTCTGCTCAGAAAGGTGAAGGGCGGCCTAGCGATGGCCTGTGTGCTTGCGGGCTCCATCCTGGCCGCCGCGTCAGGCAGCAGCACGGCCTCGGTGGCGTCCATTTCCAGTGCGGCCTTCCCCACAATGAAGGCACTGGGATACGACGAGGGGTTCTCCATCGGCACCATGGCGATCGCCGGTACGCTGGCGATCATGATACCGCCTTCCATTGCCTTCATCGTGTACGGGATCATTACCGAAGAATCCATCGGACGCCTGTTCATGGCCGGGCTGGTGCCCGGCATCCTGACGGCGCTCGGTTATATCGTCACCATCGCCATTGCGGTGCGCCTCTGGCCACACCTGGCGCCAGATCCCAAGACGCTGGAGGCTCGCGATCAAAGCGCTGGGGCTGAGCTGCGCCAGTCCGGTCGCGTATGGCCCGTGGTCATCCTGGTGGTGATCGTGCTGGGAGCCCTCTATTCCGGTATCGCGACGCCGACCGAAGTCGGTGCGCTCGGCGCCTTTGGAGCCCTGGCGATCAGCATGATGCTTCGGCGCATGACGTGGGGGGCTTTTACGGCGGCGGTGGGCAAGACGCTGCGCACGACCTCGATGATCGTCACGATCATCTTCGGCGCATTGCTGTTCGGCTATTTCATGGCCTACACCCATGTCACCACCGCGATGATCGAATGGATCTCCATGGCTGGCCTGTCGCCCTACGTGGTGCTGTTGCTGGTGGTGGCGCTGTATCTGGTGCTTGGCATGTTCATGGACCAGTTCGCGATCATCGTGCTGACCGTGCCCATCACGTATGCCGTCATGACAGGGCTTGGATTCGATGGGATATGGCTTGGCATCGTGATCGTGAAGACGGCGGAAATCGGTCTGGTATCTCCACCCCTGGGGCTCAATATCTATATCGCTTCCGGCTCCACAGGAGTCAGCACCAAGAAGGGCTTCGCCGGCGTTTCGCCCTTCCTCGTGGTCGACCTTCTGGTACTGGCGCTGATCATTTCCTTCCCGGCCATGACTCTGTTCCTGCCCAACCTTCTGGGGTAACGGGCTATCGGTGCGAAGGCTTGCAAAAGGTGAAAGATGAAACTGTTCACGTACATCAAGGATAGCGAAGAGCGCGTTGGTGCCGTCTTGAGGGAAGGCGAGGGCATAGACATTAGCGGCCGCCTGGGAGGCGATGGGAATCGGGCTCCCATGGGAATGCTGGAGCTGCTCAGAAGCTTGAAGGGGGATTTTTCCCCTCTGAGGAAGATATTGGAGACGGCCACGAGGGCGGACTTCCTCATGCGTGACGTACGCATCGGGGCCCCGGTCACCCGACCGGGAAAGATCGTCGGCATAGGGCGTAACTATGCCTCCCATGCTGGGGAGGGAGGCTTGAGCGCCCAGGAGGAACCCAGGCTTTTCCTCAAGGCAAGTTCCTCCGTGATTGGCCCGGGAGACAGGATTCCCTGCCCGCCTAAGGTGAGGCGGCTGGATTGGGAGGTAGAGCTGGGAGTGGTGATCGGTAGAACCATGCGCGATGTCGACAGGGAGGATGCGCTTTCTCATGTGGCCGGTTACACGATCATCAACGATGTCTCCGCCAGGGAGTTTCAGTTCGATGTCGAGCCGCCTCAGACCTCCTTTGCCAAGAGCATGGATGGCTTTTCTCCCATGGGGCCGGTGATGGTCACCGGCGACATCATCCCGGACCCTGGCCGGGTGGAGCTGCGCTGCTGGGTGAACGGCCGGAAGATGCAGGATGGGTGTGCCCGGGACATGATCTTCCCGGTGCCCTACCTGCTCTCCTACATCAGCCGCTTCATGACCCTGGAACCGGGAGATGTCGTGGCCACCGGAACGCCTTCCGGTGTGGGGTGCTTTAGGAATCCGCCGGTCTATCTAAGGTGCGGGGATGAAATCCGCATGGAAATTGCGGAGATCGGTGTGCTGGAGAACTCCGTGGGACTCAGGTCAAGTTGAGAGAGCTCACGGATTTACCGGAGACGGGGAGTGGGCTGCCATGTGAAGACGATGGGAAACGAGCGGGAGGTGCGGAGAGAAGGGTAACGCTACGGAGATGCCAGAGGAATTCATCGAGATAGGAGAGTGAGATGTTGAGCATGAAAGTGATACCGAGCGGTCAGGTTCTGGGTGCCAAAATCGAAGGATTGGATCTATCGAAGGAGCTTAGCCAGGAAGCGTTCGATGCCGTGATACAGGCTCTGGGCAAGCATGGAGTCGTATGCTTTCCACGCCAGGAACTGGACGCCGTATCGCTGAAGCGCTTCAGCAGCCGGTTCGGTAGCCTGGAGATCAACGTGGCCAATAGTTTCCAGGAGCCGGGACATCCGGAGGTGATGATCCTGTCCAACATCGTGGAGAACGGTAAGCCCATCGGCATCGCCGACGCCGGGCAGGACTGGCATACCGACATGTCCTATAGCAGCACGATAGCCTTTGCCAACGTGCTCTATGCGATCAAGGTGCCCCGCCGCGACGGTAAGGTCCTGGGATGCACCAGTTTCCTCAACATGCACGCAGCCTATGATGACCTGCCCGAGGATGTGCGCGAGAAACTGAAGGAGGCCACGGCTCTGCACGACTTCAACAAGTTCTGGGAAATGATGCGACGGGAAAAGGGCAGTACCCGCCCGCCATTGACTCCCGAGCAGCGGAAGGCCAAGCCGCCGGTATCGCATCCCGTGTTCCTCACCCATCCCATCACCGGGAAGAAGGTACTGTACGCCAATCCGGGGTATACCGTGAAAATCAATGGTTGGCCGGAAAAGGAGAGCGAGGAGATGCTGGAGTTCCTCTTCGCTCATCAGCTCAATCCCAAGTATCAGTACACCCATGAATGGAATGAGCATGATGTATTGATGTGGGAGAACATCGGCACTCTACACAACGCGGTGGCCGATTATGGTCCGGATGAGCCGCGGCTGATCAAGCGCTGCCAGGTGATGGCGGACTGGATTTTCGACTCGCCTCAGGCCAAGGCCGTGGGAGCGGACCGGCTGCCGCGGTAAGCGCTCAGCGCCGGATTGAGCAAAGGGAGACAGGCATGTTCTATGAGCCGCAGGCGGGGCATGGTTTGCCCCACGATCCGTTCAAGGCCATCGTCGCGCCCCGGCCAATTGGCTGGATATCCACCATGGACGAAGAGGGGCGGCTCAATCTGGCGCCCTATAGCTTCTTCAACGCCTTGTCGAGTCGCCCGCCCATGGTCGGCTTCAGCAGCGAGGGCATGAAGGACACCCCGCGCAACGCCCGGGCCACCCGGGAGTTCGTCTTCAACCTCGCCACTCTGCCCCTGGCCCGGGCGATGAACGACAGTGCCGCCGCGCTGCCTCCCGGCGAGAGCGAGTTCGAGTTCGCCGGGCTCGAATTCGCGCCCTCCGGCAAGGTGCGTCCGCCCAGAGTGGCCGGTTCGCCGGCGGCGCTCGAGTGCCGTGTGGTGGACTGCCTCGAACTCCGGGACCTGGAGGGCCGGGAGCTGGACCGCCATCTGATCGTCGGGCAGGTGGTGGGCGTGCATATCGACGATGCCTTCCTGCGGGAAGGAAGGTTCGATACGGTCGCGGCGCAAACGCTGGCTCGTTGTGGCTACCGGGATTACGCGGCCGTGCGGGAAGTGTTCGAACTGCTTCGGCCGGGTGAATGACTCCAAGTTCATGATGCGATAGCGAGGCCGACATGTTGCCACGACCGGAAAGACTTGCTCCCACCCTGTTTCGTCGCCTGGATGTGTTCATCGCCGTCGCGGAAACCCTGAGCTTTCGGCGCGCTGGTGAGATCGTCGGGCGTTCCCAACCGGCGGTGACCGCGCATATCAATCAGTTGGAGGAGTCGCTGGGGGTCAAGTTGTTCATTCGTTCCACTCGCCAGGTGCGTTTGACCACGGCGGGAGCCGAGCTGTTGGAGCGCGGCAAGCGATTGATAGTGGAGTCGGAGCGCCTGGTGCGTGACATCCATGCCCATGCCGGCCTGCTGACGGGACAAGTGGTGGCGTCCTTCTCCCCGACCATTGCCGTCAGCCTGGTGCCCAGGGTGTTGGCGGAATTCGAGGTGGAGCATCCGGGTATTCGCGTGATGCTGAGGGAGGATCTGGCGCCGCAGATGTTCGAGTCCATTTGCAATGGCAACGTGGATTTCGGTATCGGCCCCTACCGTCCGGTCATCGACGAGCTGAGCTTCGATCCCATCTTCGATCAGGAGTTCTCGCTCATCGTGCGGATGGATCATTCCATCGCCATCAGGGGTTTCGCGCGGCTGAAGGATCTGGCTAACCTCAACGTGATCTGCTCGGCCGAGGGAACGACGGCGCGGACGGTGCTTGAGGACGCCATTCGGGCGGAAGGCATCGCGATCTATCCCAAGTACGAGGCGGTGCATTACCCGACCTTGTATGCCCTGGCGGCGGCGGGCTTCGGAGGCGCGGTGATGCCGGCGGTGGACCCCGGCATGCTGAGCGCGATGGGACTGACCGCCGTGCCTTTCCGGGGCAAGCGTCTGGCTCGCACGATCGGCAAGATCACACGACGGGGCGAGGCCCTCGCTCCGGGGCCCAAGGCATTCCTGCGCCTGCTGATGGCGATGGTGGAGCGGGAGAGCAAGAGCCTGGGGGTGTCCTGATGGGCAAGCCGATACTGGTGGTGACCGGAGGCGGGCGAGGCATTGGCCGGGCGGTGTGCCGCCTGGGCGCGGAGCGGGGCTATGCGGTGATCTTTTCCTATCGCGACGATGTGTCCGCCGCGCGTTCCCTGGTCGAGGAGATCGAAGCGGCGGGGGGCTCGGCGCGAGGACTGTGTCTCGACATGGCGGAGGCGGATGCGGCACCGAAACTGTTCGCCTGCGTCGACGAGCAGCCCGGCGAACTGGCCGGTGTGGTGAACAATGCCGGTGTCACCGGAGGACGGGGGGACTTCATGAGCAGCGACCCCGCCGTCGTTCGGCGAGTCTTCGATGTCAATGTGTTCGGCCTGATGGAGTGCTGCCGACAGGCGGTGCTGCGCCTTTCCGTCCGGCACGGCGGCATGGGGGGCGCCATCGTCAACCTGTCCTCGGGAGCGGCGGGACATGGCGCGGCGCACTCCTATGTGTGGTACGCCGCGTCGAAGGCCGCCGTGGAGGCTTTCACCCTGGGGCTGGCGCGGGAGGTCGGCCAGGAAGGCATTCGGGTCAACGCCGTCTCGCCGGGCGTGACCGATACCGGCATTCACGCGCATTCCGACCGGGATGCCTTGATCGCAACCATTCCGCTGCGGCGCATGGCCAGGCCGGAGGAGATCGCCGAAGCGGTGCTGTGGCTGATATCCGACTCCGCCTCCTACGTGGCGGGCAGTGTGATGCGCGTGGGTGGCGGGCGCTAGCCGGCCGAACCCCGAGAATCGAATCAGGAGGATGAGCATGCACTATTACACCGTTGGCGAGAGTGGCGGGCTGGTTCGCCGCCAGGCCGAGCCACCCCGTCCGGGGGGCGGTCAGGTACTGGTCAGGATGCGCGCCGCGGCATTGAACTACCGGGACCTTCTGGTCGTGTCGGGGCGCTACGCCCTGGGCAGGACTCCCGAGCGGCTGGTGCCCCTTTCCGATGGCGCGGGGGAGGTGGTGGAGGTGGGCGATGGTGTGACCCGGGTCTCGCCCGGAGATCGCGTGGCGGCGATTTTCGTCCAGCAGTGGATCGCGGGGGAGTATGTGGAGGCCTATGCCGACTCCGCGTTGGGAGGGGGATGCCACGGAGTGTTGCGGGAGTATGCCGTGTTCGACCAGCACGGGCTGGTGAAGCTGCCGTCTCACCTCTCCTTTCTGGAGGGAAGTACTCTGCCTTGCGCCGGGGTCACCGCCTGGAATGCCCTTTTCGGCGGCCGGGCGATTCTGCCGGGGGATACGGTGCTGACCCTCGGCACCGGGGGGGTGTCCCTGTTCGCCCTGCAGTTCGCCAAGCTGGCGGGGGCCCGGGTCGTGGCAACGAGTTCGAGCGCGGAGAAGCTGGCCGCCCTGAACGAGCTGGGGACGGATGACACGGTCAATTACGCCATGCACCGAGAGTGGCATGAACGAGTGCTTGAGCTGACCGACGGCAGCGGAGTCGACCATGTGGTGGAGGTCGTGGGGGGCGAGAACGTGGCGCGCTCGATCGAAGCGGTCCGCAACGGGGCATGGTGCATCTGATCGGGGCCCAGGCCAAGGGGGTGATCGATCCCACCCGGGCGCGCCGGCGGAATGTGACCCTGCGTGGCCTCTATGTCGGCTCGCGGGCGCACTTCGAAGCCATGAACCGGGCCATTGCCCGGCATGCTCTGCGCCCCGTCATGGACAAGGTCTTCGAGTTCGATGAGGCGGAGAGGGCCTACGAACACCTGAAGAGCGGCAAGCATATGGGAAAGGTGGCGATCGCCTTTTCGTGACGACCGGAGATTCCTATGAAAGCGGTGTATTTCGAGCGAACGGGAGGGCCGGAGGTCCTCCGCTACGGTGATCTCACGGCTCCACAGGCCGGTCCGGGGGGGGTACTCGTCGCGGTACGGGCCGCCAGTGTCAATGGCGTGGACTGGCGAATACGCGCGGGCCGGTACAAGCCGATACGCGACTACCCCTATGTGCTGGGGCGCGACTTCTCCGGGATCGTGGAGGCCGTCGGCGCCGGCGTCGACGAACGCCTGATCGGTTCCCCCGTGTTTGGCGTGTGCGAAACGACCGATGATGGCGCCTATGCGGAAAAGGTGGCCATCCAGCGCGGAAACGTGACCTTGAAGCCCGACTGGCTGAGCCATGAGGAAGCGGCCGCCATCGCGCTCATCGGCTTGACGGCCGTCGTCAGCGTCGAGGAAACGCTGGCGCTGCGCAGCGGGGAGAGGGTGCTCATCCAGGGCGGCGCGGGGGGTGTGGGCGGTATCGCCATCCAGTTGGCCAAGCACCTGGGCGCCCATGTCGTCACCACGGCCAGTCCGGCCAACCATGCCTATCTGCGGTCGTTGGGCGCCGATGAGGTGATCGATTATCACAGCCAGGACTTCTCCGCATGCGTGAGCGGATGCGATGCCGTTCTGGATACCGTGGGAGGGGACGTGGCCGAGCGCTCCTTCGCCGTGCTGAGGCCGGGGGGAAGAGCGGCCTTCATCGCCTCCGGTCCCACGGCGCCACGGCCGACATGGGAAGACGTGGTGGCACTGAGGCCGCAGGTGGCGAGGGACGCCAGGCATTTGCGGCGCATGCTGCAGCTGGTGGAGAGCGGAGCGGTGAAGATTCCCGAGATTGCCGTCTATCGGCTGGAGGAGGCCGCGAAAGCGCACGTGGTGAGCGAGTCCCGCCATTTGCGGGGCAAGCTGGTGCTACGCGTGGGATAGAAGGAGGCTGCAATGAGGTTTCGATTCTTGGTCACGGGCGGCGTTGAGGTTTTGCATGGTTGATTCCCGCAGGATTCATAGTATCGAGGGGCTGAGGCAAGCCGCTCGGCGTCGCCTGCCCAAGGCGATATTCGACTTTTTCGATGGCGGTGCCGAAGACGAACTGACGCTGGCCGACAATCGCTCCGCCTTTGGTCGGGTCAAGCTGGCCCCCAGGTGCCTGGTGAACGTGGCTGAGGTCGGGCTCGATACCGATGTCGTGGGAGGTCCGTCCGCGCTGCCATTGGCGGTGGCGCCCACCGGCGCCGTGGGCTTCGGTCGTCACGGCGGCGATATCGCCATCGCCCGGGCCGCCGCCGAGGCGGGAGTGCCCTATACGCTTTCCACGTCCGCCACCGCTTCCATCGAGCAGATCGCCGATGCCGCTCCCGGGCGGCTATGGTTCCAGGCCTATGTCCTCAAAGACAAGGAAATGTTGAATTCGTTGTT
Organism: Billgrantia zhangzhouensis; assembly: GCF_021404465.1. Classification (GTDB taxonomy): domain Bacteria; phylum Pseudomonadota; class Gammaproteobacteria; order Pseudomonadales; family Halomonadaceae; genus Halomonas; species Halomonas zhangzhouensis. The sequence continues at coordinate 65,288 of NZ_JABFTT010000015.1, forward strand.
GTTCCGGGCCAAGAGCGCCGGTTACGAAGCCCTGATGATCACTGTGGACCTGCCGGTGGGAGGCAAGCGTGAGCGGGATTTCCGCAATCACTTGTCGTTTCCCTTCCGCTACACGGCGAGGAACCTGCTCGATTTCGCCCGTCGCCCTGCCTGGGCGATGAGGATGCTGTGTCACGGCGTGCCGGTGATGGAAAACCTCAAGGGGCTGGAGGCGCCTTCCGCCAGCGCCACGAAGCTCGCCTCGTCGGTGGGCAGGAACTACGATCCCTCTTTCGACTGGGAGGCCCTGGAAAGGCTGCGTGACCAGTGGCCGCGCAAGCTTATCGTCAAAGGCGTCATGCGAGCGGATGATGCCGTGCGTCTGGCCGCCATGGGATGCGATGGCATGGTGGTCTCCAACCATGGGGGGCGCCAGTTGGATGGCGCGGCCGCGACCTTGGAGATGTTGCCGGAAGTGGTGAGGGCTGTCGGCGGCAGGGTTCCCGTGCTGGTGGATGGCGGGGTGCGCCGTGGAGCCGATATCCTCAAGGCCCGGGCCCTGGGGGCCCAGGGCGTGCTGGTGGGGCGCGCTACGCTATGGGGCGCGGTTGCCGATGGGCAGCGCGGCGCCGCGCAGGCCCTGGCCATACTGCGGGATGAACTCCAGCGCAGTATGCAACTGTGCGGGGTACGCGACATCAACGGGATCTCGCGGGAACTGCTGTTCGAGCGCCAGGAGCCGGACGGTGCCGAATATGGCCTCGGCGATAGGGTGACGGTTCCCAGCCTGTAAAACCTGCCGCTAGGTCTGGTACTGCCGCGCTCCTTCGAGCGCCGCACGGGCTCAAGCTCAAATCCTCTGACCGCACCTGCAACACACGGGGCTGGGCCACAGCGCGCCCGCCGGGGCGGCCACTACAGCGTTCAAACTGTCCCTGACACCATTGTCAGAAGATATCAACGTTGCCGACCGTCTGTGTGTGATAATGAATAGTGGACTTCGGCCCTCCGTGTGGTTGCGAGCGTTCGTTTGCCGTCGGCCCGCCTCTGTCAGGGCCGGGCCCTCTGACTTCGATACTTCCAGCCTGATTTTGGCCTGGAATCGGCACCCGTGGTATGAGAATTCAGTGGTTTAGCCAATTGTTCGGACCGAGTTCGTCGCCCAGATCGACACGATCCTGGGTAATGAGAGCTGAGCGACGATGAAAAGCGCGAGCAGCTCGTCCATCTTTCATAAGGGGCACAGCCCAGCGCTTCTCGACGTTTTAGGCACAAATGTGGAGAGGGCACCCTGATGTAGAGCGAAAGCAGCCGGTTAACCCCGGCCGTTTACGTTAGGATGAGAAGACAATCGGGTAATTCAGGAGGTGGATGATGGAAGTCGGAGCCGCTGTCGCAGCCATCAAGGCAGCAATCGATGCCGCCAAGGCAGCCAAGGACGTGCACAGCCAGGCGCAACTCGACGCCGCGATCAGCGAATCATAGAGAAGCTGTCCACTGCACAATCAGACCTGCTAATGATGATCGTCCAGCAGCAGGATCTGGTGGAGGAGAACAAGCGCTTGAAGGAAGAGCTGGCAAAGGAAGCCCGATTCGAGCGGTACCGCCTTTTCAAGACCCGGTCGGACACTACATCTACAAACTCAAGGATGATCATGTGACAGAGGATGAGCCAGCGCATGCCATTTGTGTCAAATGCCGTGAAGATAGTCGGCGTTCAATCCTGCAGGAAGATGATTATGGGTATACCTGCCCTACCTGCAGAACCGTAGCCGATTTCAAGAAAATTTCCGGATTCGCGATCAGCTCAGGGCCTACCTATGACGAGCAGTGGTGAGCTATGCGATATGCCAAATCCGGTACAGGCCGCAGGCGAACCCACTGGCGTCGGGAAATGATGTCTCAAACTAAGCGGTGGCGTGTCGCAATTTCCGCGCCGCGCTACATCTTCGTGATTACGGCCATAACTATTCTATCTTATTTGCTACCTGGAGCAGGGTGCAACGAAAAACCGCCACTTGGAATGATCCGTAAGTGGCGGTTTTTTTCTATGTTCTCTGGTCGGAGTAGCAGGATTCGAACCTACGACCTCTGCCTCCCGAAGGCAGCGCTCTACCAAGCTGAGCTATACTCCGTTGTGCGTTTCGAGCTGCCACGAAAGGTCGCCCGATACCGGCTCTCCGGAAGCCGACGGATGGGCATTATACGCAAAACCTTCGTCCTTGCAAGCCCCTGTGGCCAGGGGGGGCGTGCCGCTCAGCTCTGGCGCTCCACGGCGAGCCGGGCCAGGTTGGCCATGCTGTCGCGATAGCGGCTGGGTGGGAGAAAGTCGAGCTGCTCAAGTGCCTTGGCCGACATCTCCTCGGCCCGTGCGCGGGTGTAGTCCAGTGCGCCGGTGTCGCGCACGATGGCAAGCACTGCGTCCAACTGCTCGAGCCCGCCATGGCGAATGGCCTGGCGAATGGTCTTGGCCTGATCGGGGGTGCCGGCGGCCATGGCCTGGATCAGCGGCAGGGTCGGCTTGCCCTCGGCGAGGTCGTCGCCCACGTTCTTGCCCATGGTTTTGGCGTCGCCTTGGTAGTCGAGCAGGTCATCCACGAGCTGGAACGCCAGGCCCAGGTAGCGACCGTAATATTGTAGTGCCGCTTCCTGCTGCGGGTCGGCTTCGGCCAGGATGGCGCCGCTATGGGTGGCTGCTTCGAACAGCATGGCGGTCTTGCCCTGGATGGTCTCGAAGTAGACCGCTTCGTCGATGTCGGGGTTGCCCACGTTGGTCAGCTGTTGCACCTCGCCCTCGGCGATCACGCAGGTGGCACTGGAAAGAACGTCCATAATCCTGAGCGAGCCGATTCCTACCATCATCTGGAAGGAGCGGGAGTAGAGGTAATCGCCTACCAGCACCGAGGGGGCGTTGCCCCAGGCTTCGTTGGCGGTGGCCCGGCCGCGGCGCATGTGGGACTCATCGACCACGTCGTCGTGCAGCAGGGTCGAGGTGTGCATGAACTCGATCAGCGTTGCCAGCGAGATGTGCTTGTCGCCCTCGTAGCCCAGGGCGCGGGCCGCGAGCAATACCAGCAGGGGGCGCAGACGCTTGCCGCCGCTGGCAATGATGTATTGGCCGATGGTTTCCACCAGCGGAACCCGCGAAGCCAGCTGTTCCATGATGGTGCGGTTGACCGCGGCAAAATCGTCGGCGACCGCTGCATGGAGCGACGAGGCGGAGGTGTTGCTGTCAGACGAGCGGGTAGAGGCGTTGGCTGGCATGGGGCAGTGTCATCGGGCTGTGGGCCGGCCTGCCGGACTTTGGCGGTGGCCTTGGGTTGCGGGTCATGCTATGGCCCCCCCAAGAGAGCGTCAAGCTATGCTGCGGTGGGCCCCGGGATACTGCTAGCGCCAATCCGTACACAAGGCTTGGGGCCGCTTGAATGGTGTGCAGCGCGCGGTTATAATGCGCGGCCCACTCATCACGCTCCCTGTCAGATGGCTGCCGAAAGGGGCGCCACTCGAAGCAGGTCGATGAAGAGCCAACCCCGATGAGTTCTGGAGAGATACGCACATGTATGCAGTAATCAAGAGCGGTGGCAAGCAGTACCGCGTTCAGGAAGGCCAGACTCTCAAGCTCGAGAAGCTGGAAATCCCGACTGGCGAAACCGTCGAGTTCGATCAGGTGCTGTTGGTTGCCGATGGAGATAACGTGACCGTTGGCGCTCCGCTGGTCGATGGTGCCAAGGTGGCTGCCGAGATCGTCTCCCACGGCCGTGGCGAGAAGATCCGCATCATCAAGTTCCGTCGCCGCAAGCACCACATGAAGCGTCAGGGCCACCGTCAGTGGTTCACTGAAGTCAAGATCACCGGGATTTCCGCCTAAGCGGCTTCCCCTTAACGAGCGAGGACTTTGCAATGGCTCATAAGAAGGCAGCCGGTTCTACCCGTAACGGCCGCGATTCAGAATCCAAACGCCTTGGTGTCAAGCTGTATGGTGGCCAGGCCGTCACCGCCGGCAACATCATCGTGCGTCAGCGTGGCACCAAGTTCCATGCCGGCACCGGCGTGGGAGTCGGCCGCGACCACACTCTGTTCGCTCTGAGCGATGGTGTGATCAAGTTCGAGACCAAGGGGCCGAAGAACCGCAAGTTCGTCAGCGTCGTCTCCGCCTGAGAACGCTCGAACCGGTAGATGGAAGGCCCCGCTCAGGCGGGGCCTTCTTGTATCATGACGGTAGAGACCGTCGGGAGAGTCACAATGCAGTTCGTCGACGAAGCCTCGATCATCGTGGAGGCCGGCAGGGGCGGCAATGGTTGCCTTAGTTTCCGCCGCGAGAAATACGTGCCCAAGGGTGGTCCCGATGGCGGCGACGGCGGGCATGGTGGCAGTGTCTACCTGGTTGGGGACGACGCCCTCAACACGCTGATCGATTTCAAGTACCAGCGCTTCTATCAGGCCGAGAGCGGGCGTCCCGGCCAAGGGCGCCAGATGAGTGGTCGAGCCGGCAGCGATCTGGTGGTCAAGGTGCCGGTGGGCACCACGGTGATCGACGAGGACACCCTCGAAGTGATTGCCGACATCACCGAGATCGGCCAGCAGGTGCTGGTGGCCCAGGGTGGCCGCCGCGGGCTCGGCAATATTCATTTCAAGTCGTCGACCAACCGGGCGCCGCGCAAGACCACGCCGGGTACCGACGGTGAGCGGCGCAACCTGCGCCTGGAGATGAAGGTGATGGCCGACGTCGGCCTGCTGGGCATGCCCAACGCCGGCAAGTCGACCCTGATCCGCTCGGTGTCCGCGGCCAAACCCAAGGTGGCCGATTACCCCTTCACGACGCTGGTGCCCAACCTCGGTGTGGTCAAGCTGGGCATGCACGAACATTTCGTGATGGCCGACGTGCCGGGGCTGATCGAGGGTGCTTCCGATGGCGCCGGGCTGGGGTTGCGTTTCCTCAAGCACCTGACCCGCACCCGCCTGCTCTTTCATGTGGTCGACGTGGCGCCGTTCGACGAGTCGGATCCTATCGAGGTCGCCCGTGCCATTGCCCATGAACTCGAACAGTTCTCACCGACCCTGGCCGAGCGCCCGCGCTGGCTGGTGCTCAACAAGCTCGACCTCGTGCCGGAAGAGGAGAGCGAGGCGCGAATAGCAGCCATCGTCGAGGGGCTTGGCTGGGAAGGGCCGGTGTTCCGCATCTCGGCAATCAGCGGAGAAGGCACCGATGCCCTGGTACAGGCGGCGCACCGCTGGCTCACCGAGCAGCGCCGGCTGGAAAACGAGGATGAGGAGGCCGCCGAGCGCGAGCGCGAGATACGTGAGCGCATGGAGGCCGAGGCGGTGGCGCGCACCGAGGCGCGGTTGGGTCGTCGGCGCAAGCGCCACGATCAGGACGAAGATGACGATGACTTCGATGATGGTGATTACGACGTCGAGGTCGAATACGCCCCCTAGGTTGGAACACTGGCTGCGCTCGGCCATATGGCGTTACACCTTGGCTCAAGAGGCTCATTTGCAACAGCAAACTCCGCTCTTTCGCCAAGGTTTGTCTAGTCTGGCCATCGCTCGCGCAGTGTCTCAAGGTTGGGGAATCGCAGCAGCCTTGTTGGAGAGTGAACAGGTGAGCAACGAGCGGGTACCAGGTCGCGAGGCGCTGCGTGGCGCTCGCCGGGTAGTGGTGAAGATCGGCAGCGCGTTGTTGACCAACGATGGGCGCGGGCTCGATGAAGCGGCCATTGGTGGCTGGGTGGATCAGATCGCCGCGCTGCATCGTCAGGGTCTCGAAGTGGTGCTGGTGTCGTCGGGCGCCGTGGCGGCCGGCATGGTGAGGCTGGGCTGGCAGGCCCGGCCTTCGGCCGTGCATGAGCTGCAAGCCGCGGCGGCGGTGGGCCAGAACGGCCTGACCCAGTGCTACGAGCACCACTTCGCGCGCCATGGCCTGCTCACTGCCCAGGTGTTGCTGACCCACGACGACCTCTCTAACCGCAAGCGCTACCTCAATGCCCGCTCGGCGCTACGTACCTTGGTCGACCTGCGCGTGGTGCCGGTGATCAACGAGAACGACACCGTAGTCACCGACGAGATCCGCTTCGGCGACAACGATACCCTGGGCGCGTTGGTGGCCAACCTGCTCGAGGCCGAGGCGCTGGTGATTCTCACCGACCAGGAGGGGTTGTTCGACGCCGATCCGCGCCATAACCCGGCGGCCAAGCTGATTCAAGAAGGCCGCGCCGACGATCCGGCGCTGGCGGCGGTGGCCGGCGGCGGTGGTGTGCTGGGCCGTGGTGGCATGACCACCAAGGTGCAGGCGGCGCGCCTGGCGGCCCGCTCCGGTGCCGTCACGGTGATTGCCAGCGGGCGCCAGCCCGAGGTGCTGACCCGGTTGGTCGAGGGCGAGCGACTGGGCACGCTGTTATGCCCGGAAGAAGCGCCGATGGCGGCGCGCAAGCGCTGGTTGGCCGGCCAATTGCAGGTGCGTGGCAGCCTGACGCTGGACGCCGGCGCGGTCAAGGTATTGCGTGGCAGCGGATCGAGCCTGCTGGCGGTAGGCGTCAAGGCGCTGACGGGCGACTTCGTGCGCGGCGACATGGTGCTGTGTCTCGACGAGCAGGGCGAACGGATCGCCAAGGGGCTGGTGAACTATGGCGCCGACGAAGCTCGCCGTATCCTCGGCCAGCCGAGTCACCAGATAGAGGCGATCCTGGGTTACATGGAGGCGCCCGAGTTGATCCATCGCGACAACCTCGTCGTGCTGTGAGGCAGTATACATGGGCCCTGTAGCATGACGCCGGGTACCTGTGGTAGTATGCGCCATCCTCTCAGACACGGCCCGTCGACAACCTTCGGGTTGACGCCATGGCCAGACCGGCTGGGAAGTGAAATTTTCAGGCCGGACAAATTGTTATCGATGCCGCCCCCGACCGGGCGGCGTTAAAGTTTTCCAGGAGATAGTCAGTGGCAAACAGCAAGCAAGCCCGCAAGCGTGCCCGTCAGGCGGAAGGCCGTCGTGTTCTGAAGGCGAGCCAGCGCGCCATGGTGCGCACCTACGTGAAGCGCGTCATCAAGGCCATCAACGGTGGCGATCACGCGATTGCCATGGCCGAGTTCCTGAAGGCACAGCCGGTCATCGATCGCATCGCCGACAAGGACGTGCTCTCCAAGAAGAAGGCTGCACGCCTGAAGAGCCGCCTGAACGCGCGAATTAAGGCGCTGGCTGCGTAAAGCCGGACGCCTTGGAGATATTGCGAGCGTTAGTGCCCCAATGCCTGCGCATCGTGATCTCTTGAAAAAACCGGCTTAGGCCGGTTTTTTTGTGCCTGCCAAGCGGGATGATCCACATCGAACGAGTCTGGTGAGGAAAGCAGAAGGTGACGGAACGCGAGCAGTTGCCCAAGCCCGGGGAAGCGGCGCCGCTCACGGTGGCCGATGACGACCGGGCCATTGCACCCAAGGCCGGGGGGCTGATGCGCTCCGGTCTGGTGGTGGGGGCCATGACCATGCTGTCGCGGGTCATGGGGCTGGTGCGTGATGTGGTGGTGGCGACCCTGTTTGGTGCCGGCAGCGGTGCCGATGCCTTTTTCGTCGCCTTCAAGATTCCCAACTTCATGCGCCGGCTGTTTGCTGAAGGCGCCTTCAACCAGGCCTTCGTGCCGGTGCTTTCCGAATACGCCACTCGCGGCAGCAAGCGTGAGGTGCGCGAACTGCTCGACGCCGTGGCCGGGAGTCTTACCGCGGTGCTGGCGCTGATCACCGCCCTGGCCATGCTCGCCGCGCCCTGGCTGGTGTGGCTCTTCGCCCCAGGCTTTGGCCGCGATCCGGCCAAGCTAGCGCTCACCGCCGACATGCTGCGGCTGACCTTCCCCTACCTGTTGCTGGTCTCTCTGACGGCCTTCGCCGGCAGCGTGCTCAACACTTGGAATCGTTTCGCCGTGCCGGCCTTCACGCCGGTACTGCTCAATCTCTCGCTGATCGGGGCCGCCGTACTACTCACGCCGCTGATGAGCGAGCCGGCCATGGCGCTGGCCTGGGGCGTGCTGATCGCTGGTGTCGCCCAACTTGCCTTCCAGGTGCCGTTCCTCACGCGCCTGGGGTTGATGCCGCGCCCGTGGCCCAACTTCGCCCACAGCGGGGTGAAGCGCATCCTGGTGCTGATGGCCCCGGCCCTGTTTGGTGTCTCGGTATCGCAGATCAACCTGTTGCTGGATACCGTGCTGGCCTCGTTGCTCACACCCGGCAGTGTTTCGTGGCTCTATTACTCCGACCGCTTGGTGGAACTGCCGCTGGGGGTGTTCGGCATCGCCATCGGTACGGTGATCCTGCCGGCGCTCTCCAAGCGTCACGCCGAACAGTCGGGCGAGCACTTCGCCGCCATGCTCGACTGGGCAGTGCGTGCCGTGTTGCTGCTGGGCTTGCCGGCGGCGCTGGCGCTGGCGATCCTGGCCGAACCGCTGCTGATCTCGCTGTTCCACTACGGCGCCATGACCGAGCACGACATCGCCATGGCGGCGATGAGCCTGCGCGCCTACGCTTTCGGCCTGGTCGCCTTCATGCTGATCAAGGTGCTGGCGCCGGGCTTCTTCGCCCGCCAGAACACCAAGACCCCGGTGAAGGTCGGCATCATCGCCATGGTAGCCAACATGGTGTTCAACCTGATCCTGATCTGGCCGCTGGCTCACGCTGGCCTGGCCCTGGCCACGGCGCTGTCGGCCTTCCTCAATGCTGGGCTGCTGGGTTGGCTGCTGCATAAGCAGGGCGTATTGGTGTTTCAGCCTGGCTGGGGCCGCTATGCCGTGCAACTGGTCGGCGGCTGCGTGGTGATGAGCGTGGGCCTGGCCTGGCTGGCGCCGGACTGGCAGCAGTGGCTCGGGTGGGGCGTATGGGCTCGAGTGCAGTGGCTGGCGCTGCTGGTAGTGGTCGGAGCGGTCGTGTACTTCGCCTGGTTGGCGGCGCTGGGCGTCAGGCCGCGGCATTTCCGTATGCGGGGGTGAGAGGGCCCTCTCGGCATGGGAGCCGGAAGCCCAGTGAAGCGGATCGTCGGCTGTCAAGGGGACAGGGGTTCGCTATAATCTTCCCCTTTGTACGTTTTTCAACCAGAAGGCTTAGCGAAGACTGAATGGAAGTCATTCGAGGACTGCACAATCTGCGCGACGAGCATCGCGGCTGCGTGGCCACCATCGGCAACTTCGATGGCGTGCACCGCGGCCACCAGGCGATTCTCGACCAGTGCCGCGAGCAGGCCTCGAAGCTGCGCCTGCCAGTCACCGTGGTCGTGTTCGAACCCCAGCCCCGGGAGTTCTTCGCCGGCGATCAGGCGCCGCCACGGCTGACCCGCCTGCGCGAGAAAGTCCGTCTGTTGGGCGAGAGCGGGGTGGACTACGTGCTCTGCCTGCCGTTCAACGAGCGCCTGCGCAGCCTCACCGCGGTGGAATTCATCGATCTGGTGCTGGTCGCAGGGTTGGGCGTGCGTCATTTGGTGGTGGGCGACGATTTTCGCTTCGGCTGTGATCGCAGTGGCGACTTCAACCTGCTGGCGGAGGAGGGTGAGCGGCGCGGCCCCGAGGGGTTCGGTGTCGAGCATACCCGCACTTTTACGCTGGACGATGAGCGGGTCTCCAGCACTCGGGTGCGCACCTTGCTGGCCAGCGGCAACTTTGCCCAAGCGTCCAGGATGCTGGGGCGCCCGTACCGCCTGGCAGGGCGTGTGGTGCCCGATCAACAGCGTGGGCGTACCATCGGCGTGCCCACCGCCAACCTGCCGCTGCCGCGCCTGCCCCTGGCGTTGCGCGGCGTGTATGCGGTGGTGACCGAGCTGCCCGATGGCAGGCGTCTCACCGGCGTGGCCAATGTCGGCTGGCGGCCTACCGTGGGCAGCGACAGGCCGGTGCTCGAGGTGCATCTGTTCGATTTCGACGGTGACCTCTACGGCAAACGGCTCACGGTGTTTCCCTGTGCGAGGCTGCGCGGTGAGGTGAAGTTCGATGACTTCACGGCGCTCAAACAGCAGATCATGGTCGATCAGGCCCGTGCTTGCCGCTTCTTTGCCAACCCGGAGCATGCGACCGGGGAGCTTGGCCTGGCAGACGACACCCTTCCCTTGGCTTCGGCGCCGCTGGCGCGCGAAACCACGAATTTCGAATCCTCGGCGGGACGTTCCGCCGACCAAGACGACGGCTGACTCCCAGGATATGAGCGACTACAAGCACACACTGAACCTGCCCGAAACCGACTTCCCCATGCGCGGCAACCTGCCTCAGCGCGAGCCCGGTAGGGTGTCGCAGTGGCAGGACATGAAGCTCTACCAGCGCCTGCGTGAAGAGCGTCGCGGCCGCGAGACCTTCGTGCTGCACGACGGCCCTCCCTACGCCAACGGCAGCATCCACATCGGTCACGCCGTCAACAAGATTCTCAAGGACATCATCGTCAAGTCGAAGAATCTTGCCGGCTTCGATGCTCCCTACGTGCCTGGCTGGGATTGCCATGGCCTGCCCATCGAGCACAAGGTGGAAACCACTCACGGCAAGCACCTCGAGCCCGAGCAGGCGCGGGCACTGTGCCGCGAGTACGCTGCCTCGCAGATCCAGACCCAGCTCACCGACTTCGTGCGCCTGGGCGTGATCGGCGACTGGGACAACCCCTACCGTTCGATGGACTATGCCAACGAGGCGGGCGAGATCCGTGCGCTGGCCGACATGGTCGCCGCCGGCTACGTATTCAAGGGCCTGAAACCGGTCAACTGGTGCTTCGACTGTGGTTCGGCACTGGCCGAGGCCGAGGTGGAGTATCAGGACAAGAAGTCCGATGCCATCGACGTGGCCTTCCCGGCCGCCGACGAGGCCAGACTGGCCGCCGCCTTCGGCCTGGCCGAGCTGCCCAAGCCCGCCGCCATCGTTATCTGGACCACCACGCCCTGGACCGTGCCAGCCAACCAGGCGCTCAACGTGCATCCCGAGTTCACCTACGCCCTGGTCGATACCGGCGAGCGCCTGCTGGTGCTGGCTGAGGAACTGGTCGAGAGCTGCCTGGAGCGTTATGAGCTTCAGGGCGAAGTGATCGCCACCGCCAAGGGCCAGGCGCTCGACCTGATCGAATTCCGTCATCCGTTCTATGATCGTCTCTCGCCGGTCTACCTGGCCGACTACGTCGAGTCCGAGGTGGGCAGCACCGGTATCGTCCACTCGGCACCGGCCTACGGCGTCGACGACTTCGTCACTTGCCGCGCCCACGGTATGGCGTTCGAGGAGATCAAGAGCCCGGTGCAGGGCAATGGCGTTTATGCCGACGATCTGCCGTTCTTCGGCGGCCAGATGATCTGGAAGGCCAACCCGCAGATCGTCGACAAGCTGCGCGAGGTCGGTGCACTGCTGGCGCACAAGGTCATCACCCACAGCTACATGCACTGCTGGCGCCACAAGACCCCGGTGATCTATCGCGCCACGGCGCAGTGGTTCGTGGGCATGGACGTCAAAGACAAGGACGGGCGCACTCTGCGCGAGCGCGCCCTGGAGGGCATCGAGGCGACCCAGTTCACGCCGGCCTGGGGCCAGGCGCGGCTGCACGCCATGATCGCCAACCGTCCCGACTGGTGTATCTCGCGCCAGCGCAACTGGGGCGTGCCGATCCCCTTCTTCCTGCACAAGACCACCGGCGAGTTGCACCCGCGCACCGTCGAGCTGATGGAGGAGGCCGCCAAGCGCGTCGAGCGCGAGGGCATCGATGCTTGGTTCCGCCTCGATCCTACCGAGCTGCTGGGCGACGAGGCGGCCCAGTACGAGAAGGTTACCGATACCCTTGACGTGTGGTTCGACTCGGGCACCACTCACCGTCACGTGCTGCGTGGCTCGCACCCCCACGGCCACGAGAGCGGCTCGCGTGCCGACCTCTACCTGGAGGGCTCCGACCAGCACCGCGGCTGGTTCCACTCCTCGCTGTTGACCGGCTGTGCCATCGACGGCCACCCGCCGTACCGCGGCCTGCTCACCCATGGCTTCACCGTCGACGCCCAGGGCCGCAAGATGTCCAAGTCGATGGGCAACGTGGTGGCGCCGCAGGAGGTGATGGACAAGCTGGGTGCCGACATCCTGCGCTTGTGGGTCGCCTCCACCGACTATTCGGGCGAGATGGCGGTCTCCGACGAGATCCTCAAGCGCACCGCCGACGTCTACCGGCGCATCCGCAACACCGCGCGCTTCCTGCTGGCCAACCTCAACGGCTTCGATCCAGCCCGCGACAGCGTAGCCTTCGACGACATGCTGGCGCTGGACCAGTGGGTGGTGGATCGTGCCGCCCAGCTCCAGGCCCGCATCGAGAAGGCTTATGAGGAGTACCGCTTCCTCGACGTCTACCAGCAGGTGCACACTTTCTGTTCGCGTGAGCTCGGCGGCTTCTATCTCGACGTGATCAAGGATCGCCAGTACACCACCCAGGCCGATTCCCTGCCCCGGCGCAGCTGCCAGACGGCCCTCTACCACGTGGTCGAGGCACTCTCGCGCTGGGTGGCACCGATCCTCAGTTTCACCGCCGAGGAGATCTACGAGAATATCCCCGGCAACAAGGGCGACAGCGTGCTGCTCGAGACCTACTACGAGGGTCTCTCGACCCTGGCGCCGAATGCCGAGATGGGGCGCGAGTTCTGGGAACAGGTGCTCGAGGTCAAGCAGGCGGTCAACAAGTGTCTGGAAGATGCGCGTAACGCCAAGGTGATCAAGGGCAGCCTGGCCGCCGAGGTGACCCTGTTCGTGGACGACGAACTCCATGCCACCCTGGCCAAGCTGGGCGAAGAGCTGCGTTTCGTGATGCTGACCAGTGAGGTGCGCCTGGCACCGCTGGCGGAGGGCCAGGACATTGACGGTGCCGAGGCCACCGAGCTGGCGGGCCTGAAGGTGGCGGTGGCTGCCAGCTCGCACCAGAAGTGCGAGCGCTGCTGGCACCATCGCGAGGACGTGGGCAGCCACGCCGGGTACCCCGACCTCTGCGGTCGCTGCATCAGCAACCTGCCGGAGGGCGCCGGTGAGGTTCGCCACTATGCGTAACCGTAAGCCGGGTGACGACGCCCCGGTGGCACCGATGCGTCAGCCATTGCGCTGGCTGTGGCTGGCCGCCGCCGTGGTGTTGCTGGACCTAGGCACCAAGGCGCTCATGTCCAGCGTGCTGAATTATGGCCAGCCGGTGGAAGTGCTGCCGTTCTTCAATCTCACGCTGCTGCACAACACCGGCGCGGCCTTCAGCTTCCTTGCCGGCCATCCCGGCTGGCAACGCTGGTTCTTCGCCATCATCGCGGTGGGCGCCACGGTGGGCCTGACGATCTGGATGAGCCGGCTCAAGGTCGACGAAAAGCTTCTCGGCGCATCGTTGGCATTGATCATCGGCGGGGCGCTGGGCAATCTCTACGACCGCCTCGTGCATGGCTACGTGGTCGACTTTCTCTCTTTCCACGCGGCCGGCTGGTACTACCCGGCCTTCAACGTGGCCGACATCGGCATTACCCTAGGGGCGATCGGCCTGATCTGGGAATCCGTTTTCGAAGGGCGCAAGCAGGCGCGCCGGCGCAGTTGAGCCGCCTGCTATCCTGAACACCAGACACGACCGATCGAGCGAGAGCAACGATGAGCGAATACCGCATCGACGAGGGCATGGAAGTGACACTGCACTTCACCCTCAAGCTGGAGGACGGCACCGTGGTCGACTCCACCCGTGAGAAGCAGCCGGCTACCTTTCAACTGGGTGACGGCAACCTGCCACCCGGTTTCGAGTACCCGCTTAAGGGCATGAGCGGCGGTGAGAGCGGCAGCTTCGAGATCACTCCCGAGCACGCCTTCGGCCAGCGCAATCCACAGAACGTGCAGATGCTGGGCCGCGACGACTTCGAGGAGATCGAGCCGGAGGTGGGCACGGTAATGTCGTTCGCCGACCCGGCCGGTGGTGAGCTGCCGGGGGTGATCATTGCCGTCGACGAGCGCAACGTGGAGGTGGATTTCAACCATCCGCTCGCCGGGCGTACCCTGACCTTCGAGGTGGAGGTGTTGGACGTGAGGCCCGCGCAGACGCATTGAATGGTTGGCTCGATGTACGACTGCTTGAAGGGCCTCGGGGGCAGGTCGTAGCGGAGGTCTTGTGCCAGGGAAGGCAAAAGTAGCGCCCAAGGATGGGCTCACAGTGCCTCTGCGTAGACTGCCGCCGCGTGAGCCCTGACTTGAAATACCATTTATTGGATGCCTCGACGCATCAAGGCGACGTAACCATGCAAGCTAACTCCGTGCGAATCCGACTGGCCAATCCCCGCGGCTTCTGTGCCGGCGTCGATCGTGCCATCGAGATCGTCAATCGTGCGCTGGACGTCTTCGGCCCGCCCATCTATGTGCGTCACGAGGTGGTGCATAACCGCTTCGTGGTCGATACCCTGCGCCAACGTGGCGCCATCTTCGTCGAGGAACTCGACGAAGTGCCCGATGACGTCATCGTGATCTTCTCCGCCCACGGCGTCTCCCGGGCGGTGCAGGACGACGCCGAACGGCGTGGCCTCAAGGTTTTCGACGCCACCTGCCCGCTGGTCACCAAGGTGCACATGGAAGTACTGCGCTACGCCAAGCGGGGCCAGGAGTGCATTCTCATCGGCCACGCTGGGCATCCTGAAGTCGAAGGCACCATGGGGCGCTACGACACCGCCCATGGCGGCGCCATCTACCTGGTAGAGGATGAGGAAGATGTCGCACGCCTCAAAGTGAAGGAGCCCACCCGGCTTGCCTTCGTCACCCAGACCACCCTCTCCATGGATGACACCGCCCGGGTGATCGATGCCCTGCGTGCGAAATTTCCCGAGATCCAGGGGCCGCGCAAGGACGACATCTGCTACGCCACGCAAAACCGCCAGGATGCGGTACGTGAGCTGGCTACCGGCTGCGACCTGTTGCTGGTGGTGGGCAGTCCCAACAGCTCCAACTCCAACCGTTTGCGCGAACTGGCCGAGCGGGTTGGTACCCCGGCCTATCTGATCGACGATGCTAGCCAGATCGACCCGGCCTGGCTCGAGGGTGTCGCCGCCGTTGGTATTACCGCGGGCGCCAGTGCGCCGGAAGTGCTGGTCAAGGGTGTGATCGAGCGACTCCAGGGATTAGGTGCCGAGGCACCGGAGGAACTGGCCGGCCGCGCTGAGACCATCACCTTCTCCATGCCTCGTGAGCTGCGCGAGCGTGTGATCGCCAGCGATTCCTTATCCTGAGGCCAGAGCAGAGGTCCCGCAGAAACGCCATGCCACATGCATGAGAGTCCTCGTGCTACGTGGGAAGACATGCCGGGCCCAGCCCGGCTTTTTTCATGACGTACCTGGCAGGCCCGGTTGTCATGATACATACTGTAACAAAGTGCGGAGGAGTGCTAATTGGCGAACCGCGTCCACCCGGCTCGACAGATTCCCCCGGGTACGCACCGAGGGCAGCGAGGGTTCACTTTGATCGAGCTGATGATCGCCGTGGCCGTGATCGCGATCCTGGCTTCGATCGCGGTGCCTGGCTATCGCAGTCATGTCGAGCGGGCTACGCGTACGGATGCCCTGGCAGGCCTCATGGAGGCAGCAGGTCAGCTCGAACGCTGTTATACGGTCAAACACTCCTATGCGGATTGCAGTGTGATCTCGCTATCGCCCGATGAACATTACTCCATCACCTTGACGAGCACTGCCGCGACTTACCTCCTCACTGCCGCCTTGAGAGCCGGCCGTTCCGACGGTTGTACGGAGGACCTGACCTTGAATCACCAAGGCGTCCGAAATCCTCCAGGCTGTTGGTAAAGACAAACCATGCGAAATTCCTGTTCCCCCCTGGCCGGGCGGCTGGTGGCGAGCTTCGTAACGGCAAGCATCGCGACCACTGCCGTACCGAGCTTCCGACGCACGATAGCCAGCAAGCCAATGAGGCGTGATACGCAATCAGGGTTCACCTTACTGGAAGCTCTGATCGCCGTGCTGGTGCTCTCCATCGGCCTGCTTGGTGTGGCGGCCATGCAGCTCAGGGCGCTGCAGAGTGCTCATATGGGGTATCAGCGGGCAGTGGTCAGCCTGGCGGCGATCGATGCGCAGGAGCGTGCGTGGGCAGAGCTTTCGAGAGATGTCAATAAAGCGTGTCCGTCAGCGAGTGCGATCGAGAGCGGCTGGCTAGGCAACTGGTTCGGTAGCGTGCTCAACGATGCCGGGAGTGGCATTAGCGGTGGGGAGTGCGATTACACCGTCACCGTTCGTTGGCGGGAGGAGCGCTACTCCACCGGTGAGAAAGGGGCTCCATTTGTCTACCAGTTTCGGCTGCCAGAGCTATAGGAGCGCCAAGGTGATGCCGTTGCGGGACCCAGCGCTGAAGCAGTCGGGCTTCACTCTGGTCGAGCTGATGGTAGCGCTGGCGGTTGGCCTGATCATCCTTCTCGGCGCTGGACAGCTGCTTCTCATGAGCTTTCAGACATTTCGCCAGATCGAACTGATGAGCAACAGGCAGGCGGCGCTGACCTTTGCGACTGAGACACTGGTACGGGACATAAGACGTTCAGACATTATTGCCTTCAACTCTGGCAATAGGGAGTTGAAGGTGGAGTTTCCCAACAATGGCGATCTCAGCGCCTGTAGCGCTGGGGCTCAGGTGGAGCGCATTTATCGTCTGAGCAGTCGCATGGTCAGCGCCAAGGAAGGTTGGTCGCTGGATATGGGACAAAGGTGCCTAAGCGACACCGGTGGCATGAGTTACGAGCCTTTGGTCACCTCTTTCACGGAAGGAGGGTTCAGTGCCGAGGAAACCATTGAGGGTGTCTGGGTGATCCGGTTTCGGCTGATGGCAAACCGGGACGGTAGCTTGATGGATGAGTTTGAGTTCCGCGCCGTGAATCGCAATCAGGCCGTCAAGTGACAACGTTCGAGGACATGGATGGCATGAACAGACAGCGTGGTGCTGCACTGGTAATGGTTCTTTCTATGCTGGCAATGTCCCTTGTGCTTGGCATTTCCGCTATGCAGTCGTCACAAGTCGACGAGCGACTCGCGGGTAATTATCGCGCTGCCGTCAAAGCACAAATGGCCGCAGAGCGAACTGCCGCACAGGCACAGAAGAATCTTCGGGATGCTGGCGTCAAGCTCGCCGATTGGACATGGATCGGTTGTGATGCCGATAGTGACCTGAAAAATTGGAAGCATGCTCACTGTGTGGATTTCTCGAAGGTGGCGTGGGAGGAAGAGACGTTTTCCAGTGTTCATGCGGGTGGACGCTACCTTTACATCCTGGGTGACGCGCTTGATCTCCCTGGCGAATATTATATTTACGCCTTAGGTGAAGCGTATACAGAAGGGACGAAAGACGCCATTGCTACATCGTTGCCTGTCTACGTCGAGCTGGATCCAAATTACACTCCTGCGCTCTCCCATCTATCGCCTCTGACCGTTGCCAGCCGCTTTTTCAATTTTCGTCCTGGGAACTCGGAGTATCTCGGTATTTCTCGACGAGGTGAAGGAAACACTGGAGCCGCAATAGCCGTATCTGATGAGAGAGATGTCGGCACTGTGTTGGACAGTATTCCGAGTGACAGGGTGGGGAACTACGCGGCCGATGAGGATGGGAATATTGTAACGGAGCAGTTCTTCGATGTCTTTTCCGAGCCTGAAAAGCTGAGGGTGCTCGTGAACATGATAAAGAGCCACCCTGATGTAAGTGATCGACTGGGGTCTGCTGAAGCGCCCAGGATGACTTATATCGATGGCGATTTTACCATGCCAAAAGATATTGGGGCCGCAGGCGGGTTGCTCATTGTCAATGGCAATTTCCGATGGAATGGCAATGATGATTTCGAAGGCCTAGTCATAGTGCTTGGTCAGGAGTTTACTTATGCCGGCGGTGGCAGCGGCTCGGTGATAGGAGCCCTGCTGCATGCCCCGGTCGTGGTGGATCACCACTCGGGAGAGTGGTCCCACGGCATTGCCGAAGCCGATGTTTCCGAGTTCGACCCGAGAGGCGGCGGCTCAATCATTCAGCACGATGTCGATGTCCTGAACTCCGTGGCTCAACTGATCCCCACGAGTGTCGGGAGCCTATTCAGTGCCGAGAATGGTGGACTCATGGAGCAGAATGGCTTTTCCATCGCCACCTGGAGATAGTTGCCGGGTTCGACGAGCCCAATCAGGACGTAGTGGGCTTGCGGTAATGACCAGGAACGGTAACGCGTTCCCCGTCGGGGAGCTTGCGCACGTGAGTAGGGACGTAGATACGCTTGATGACGCTGTGGCGGTGCTTGCCGTCTGTCATGCTCGACTCCTCATCCGTTCTGATACGCCATTACTCTAGCCAGTGGCGCTTTAGCACGCAATCCCGCCCACAGAGTACCGCTTGGTTTACGCCTAGCGTTGGGTTGCCTAGCTTAGAGGGAGGGTTGGCAAGGAGCGTAAGGAGTCGGCATGGAGCAGCTGGACATTGCCCTGGCAGTCGTGGGGGGGCTGGTGCTGGTCGTGGGCTTGCTGTCGAGCCCATTGGATCGGTCCTGGCTCTCCGCTCCTCTGTTTGCCTTTGCCTTCGGCGTAGCACTGGGACCGCATGGCCTGGATGCCCTCGATCCGATGGCCTGGGGTGATGGCAAGCGCTTGCTGGAGGAGACGGCACGGCTGACCCTGGGCATCAGCCTGATGGGCATTGCGCTGCGCTTACCACCCAGCTACCCCTTCGTTCACTGGCGGTCGCTACTGGTGCTGTTGGGGATCGCCATGCCGGCGATGTTCCTGATCAGTTCGCTACTGACCCACTGGATGCTGGGTTTGCCCCTGCTCATGGCCCTGCTGGTCGGCGGTACCATCTGTGCCACCGACCCGGTGGTGGCTTCCTCCATCGTTACCGGCGGAGTGGCCAAGGAGAACCTGCCCGAAGGCTATCGCCATCTGCTTTCCAGTGAGTCGGGGGCCAATGATGGCCTGGCCTATCCGCTGGTATTGCTGCCAATCCTGCTGATGAGCCTGCCTGTCGGTGACGCTTGGCTCGACTGGCTCGGCAGAGTGTGGCTATGGGAAGTCGGCGGGGGCGTACTCATTGGGATCGTGCTCGGCTGGTCGACTGGCCGGGCCTTGCAGTGGTCGGAGGCGCGCGGCTTCCTCGATCAACCCTCGTTCCTCTCCATCACCCTGGCGCTCACGATTCTGGTGCTTGGAGTGGGGGAGCTGCTCGACACCAACAGTATTCTGGGTGTCTTCGCCGCTGGGCTGGCATTCGATCAGGAGGTCGGCGGCAAGGATCGCGGCGAGGAAGACAACGTGCAGGAGGCGGTCAACATACTGCTGACGATGCCAATCTTCGTGCTGTTCGGCCTGATTGCCCCTTGGGCCGAGTGGTGGGCGCTGGGTGCGGAAGGGGTGATGCTGGCGCTGCTGGTGCTAGCGTTGCGTCGCCTGCCGGTCATCCTGCTGTTGCGGCCCTGGCTGCCAACGCTGCGGGATTGGCCCATTACGCTGATCATGGGGTGGTTCGGTCCTATCGGTGTGTCGGCGCTCTATTACGCCACGCTGATATCGAGTCGCACCGGCTACGACCTGGCCTGGACGGCCGGCACCTTGATCGTACTGGCCTCGATAATTGTCCATGGTGTCACCGCCACGCCGTTTGCCTATCGCTATGGGCACTGGCGGCGAATGCATCGCGAGGGCACGTAGCGATAGGCCTCGGTGCTGGGCGTCAGCGCGCTTGACGGAAGCGTCAGCCGGAAAGCTGTACCAGCAACAGGGCGAATACTGCCAGGGCATGGCGGTGTCAGCGCAGTCCGGCTAGCCAGGCGCTTATCAGCGCAGCGACACGCTCACGCACGCGCTGGGTCTTGGGGCGCTTCTGCCACGAGTGGGCGAGAGTCGGCTTGCTCTCCTGGCTGTGGTTCTCGAACAGCCGAGCGAGCTCGTCAGCGAAAGCGGAGTTTTCCACTTCAACGTTCGCCTCTAGATTCCAATGCAGGCTCCAGTGGTCGAAATTGCAGGAGCCCACGGTAGTCCAGTCGTCGATGATACAGAACTTGGCGTGGGTGAAACGGGGCTGATATTCGTAGATGTGGATGCCCGCGTCCAGCAGGGCGGCATAGTATCGCTGCCCAGCCAGGCGTACGCTCGGGTGGTCATGATCCCTTCCCGCCACCAGCAGGCGAACATCGACGCCGCGACCTGCCGCCCTGGCGATCAGACGGCGTAACTGGCCCGATGGTAGAAAGTAGGGGGTATACAACCACAGACGGTGGGTAGCGGTAGTGATGCGCTGATGCAGGGAGTCGCGGATAGTGGGGCTGCGATGTCCCTCGTTGTGGACCAGCCGTGCGGTCATCCCGCCGGTCGTGGCGGCGGGCTTCGTCTGCCGCCCGAGTTGGGCTCTGTCGCCTCGGGTACGAGGTGACTCCCAGATATCGGTGAATAGCTTGATCCCGTCCTGCACCACGGGCCCTTCTGCTTGGACCACCAGGTCGAACCAGTTGCCCAGGTAATCGTCGGTCAGGCAGTAGCCACCGGTGTAGGCCACGCGGCCGTCTACCAGCAACAGCTTACGATGGCTGCGCATCAAGTTGCGGCGCAGGCGTCGCATCATGAAGGGGTTGTAGTGGCGCAGTGCCACGCCGGCCGCCGATAGGCGCGCGCGCTCCCTTCGTCCCAGGCCAACGGCGCCGAAACTGTCGAGCAGCACGCGTACCTCGACACCGCGCTGAGCCGCTCGGGTCAGGGCCTCGAAGAAGCGCCGTGTCACTTGCCCCGATTCGATTAGGTACTGCTCGAACCAGATCGACTCTTCCGCCGCGTCAATGGCTTCGAGCAGGGCGGGCACGAAGCAGCGGCTGTCGGGCAGCAAGTGGATCCGATTGTCGGTTTTCCAGTCGGTCTCCATCGGTGGGCCTCCTTGCCCTCTCCAAGAATTGGCTAACCCGAGCGTAGGAGGAGACGCCACTTACGACAACGACAAAGGAACTGCGAGATGAGCCTGGTTCATGGACTCGTTATTTCTCAATGGTAACGGCTAGCCACACGGGTGAAGCGTACCGGCGGACTGTATTTCTCCCCATCCGGAGCGCGCTCGGGAGCCGGGCGGACCCGCCAGCCACGGGAGTTCGCCCACTCCTTGAGTTCGCGATAGTCGAGCAGCGGGTACTCGCGGGTATAGGGGTTGGGCGATGACGAGGGGAAGGCGAAGGCCACATGAGGGTAGAGGGCCAGGGCGTTGGGGCCGCCGTGGGCGGCCAGGGCCTGATCCAGGGCGTGCTGCCAGTCCTGTGAGTCTCGGGGGAGATACGTCGCACTGCGTTGGGCATCGATGTTGGCGTAGAAACTTCCCATGACATTTACCTCGCTTTGCAGAAGGTGCCATTAGGTTTGCCGGTTGGGCAGGTGCTTACTCGTGCATGGCTTATTTAGGTGGCGAGCGCCGATGAGGCCTGACGGAAACCGCCCTGGGTCCAGGCTTTGGCAGGCCGGGAAGGGGATGAGCGGCGATGTGTCTTTACGGAAACGCTTTTTCTGGACATGACGCACCTCTGGGTTGGCTACCGGGGGAACTACATGAAGGCCTTCGACTCCTTTATCCAGCTTGATAACGCGCCCCACTCACGATGAGTGGGGCTAGAGAGTGAGAGGGAATCAATCCCAGCTCAGCGCGCCGCCGACCTGGTACTCGGTGACGCGGGTCTCGAAGAAGTTCTTTTCCTTGCGCAGATCGATGATCTCGCTCATCCACGGGAAAGGGTTCTGTGCACCGGGGAACTGTTCCTTGAGCCCGATCTGGGCCAGGCGGCGGTTGCAGATGAAGTGCAGGTACTCCTCCATGATGGCTGCGTTCATGCCCAGCACGCCGCGGGGCATGGAGTCGCGGGCGTAGGCGATCTCGAGTTCTGTGCCCTCGAGGATCATCTGCGTCACCTCGTCCTGGAACTCAGGGGTCCACAGCTGTGGGTTCTCGATCTTGATCTGGTTGATCATGTCAACGCCGAAGTTCAGGTGCATCGACTCGTCGCGCAGGATGTACTGAAACTGCTCGGCGACACCGGTCATCTTGTTGCGCCGGCCCATGGAGAGGATCTGGCTGAAGCCGCAGTAGAAGAAGATGCCTTCGGTCACGCAGTAGAAGGCGATCAGGTTGCGCAGCAATTCCTGGTCGCTTTCGGGCGTGCCGGTGTTGAAGTCGGGGCGTGCCAGCGACTGGGTGTGCTTGAGGCTCCAGGCCGACTTGGCGGCGACGGAGGAGATCTCGCGATACATGTTGAAGACTTCGCCTTCATCCATGCCCAGCGACTCTACACAGTATTGGTAGGCGTGGGTATGAATCGCCTCCTCGAAGGCCTGGCGCAGCAGGTACTGGCGGCACTCGGGGTTGGTGATCAGGCGATAGACGGCCAGCACCAGGTTATTGGCCACCAGCGAGTCGGCGGTGGAGAAGTAACCCAGGCTGCGCATCACGATGCGCCGTTCGTCCTCGGTCAGGCCGTCCTGGCTCTTCCACAGAGCGATGTCGGCGTTCATGTTCACTTCCTGAGGCATCCAGTGGTTGGCACTGCCGTCCAGGTACTTCTGCCACGCCCACTCGTACTTGAAGGGTACCAACTGGTTGAGGTCGGCGCGGGCGTTGATCATCTGCTTGTCGCTGACCTCGATGCGCGCCGCGCCCATCTCCAACTCCTCGAGCCCGGCAGCCACGTCGAGCTCTTCGAGCGACTTGCGTGCCCGCGCCAGGCGATCCTCGTCGGCGGTCTGATAGCGGTTGCCGGTACCGCCCTCGGGCGCCTCCTCGGCACTCGACGCTGCCGCGGGCTTGGCCGGTGCGGGCTTGGGTGCCGTGTACTGCGGGCTGGATTCAGCGACCGCGCTGTCGTCCTCGTGGAATTCGTCCCAGTTCAGCATTTGTCTATCCTGTTCTCTGGCATAGGCGCCAGTGCCTGGCGCCGTAGACTCTGTTTGCTTCGAGCTTCGAGCTTCGAGCTTCGAGCTTCGAGCTTCGAGCTTCGAGCTTCGAGCTTCGAGCTTCGAGCCGTTAGCGGCTCGCTGCCCGAAGCCCGGGGCCGGCGCGGAGCGCCGTTACTGGCAGGCCTCGCAACCCAGATCATCGATGTCCGCAGCACTCGGCGCGCGGGATCCGCTGCCCGCCTTGCCAGTCAGGAAGTCCTCCACGCCGCGCGGCTCGCGAGCGGGTGCGGTGGAGGGAGCCGATGCCGGAGCGGCCGAAGACGCCTGGTTGCCCACCGCGTTGAGCGTGCCGCGATCGACGGTGGACTTTTCCACCGAGGTGGCGCCCAGGGCGCGCAGGTAGTAGGTGGTCTTGAGCCCGCGGAACCATGCCATGCGGTAGGTCACGTCGAGTTTCTTGCCCGAGACGCCCTTGATGTAGAGATTCAGCGACTGTGCCTGGTCGATCCACTTCTGGCGCCGTGCAGCGGCCTCCACCAGCCATTTCGGTTCCACTTCGAAGGCGGTGGCGTACTTGGCCTTGAGGTCGTCCGGAATGCGCTCGATGGGCTGGGCTGAGCCGTCGTAGTACTTGAGGTCGTTGATCATCACCTCATCCCACAGGCCGCGCGCCTTGAGGTCATGTACCAAGTGGGCGTTGACCACGGTGAACTCACCGGAGAGGTTCGATTTCACGTAGAGGTTCTGGTACGTAGGCTCGATCGATTGCGACACGCCGCAAATATTGGAGATCGTCGCGGTGGGGGCGATGGCCATCACGTTGGAGTTGCGCATGCCCTGCTCGGCGACCTTCTTGCGAATGCGATCCCAGTCTTGGGTGAGCGAGGTGTCGATCTCGATGTACTTATCGCCACGCTCCTGCTTCAGCTTCTCGATGGAGTCGATGGGCAGCACGCCCTGGCTCCACAGCGAGCCCTCGAAGCTCTCGTAGCGACCACGCTCGGCGGCGAGATCGCTGGAGGCTTCGATGGCGTGATAGCTGACCAGCTCCATGGAGCGGTCGGCGAACTCCACTGCCTGCTCGCTGGCGTAGGCGATGTCCTGGGCGTAAAGGGCGTCCTGGAAGCCCATGATGCCGAGCCCCACCGGGCGGTGCTTGAAGTTTGAGTTCCTGGCCTGGGGGACCGCGTAGTAGTTGATGTCGATGACGTTGTCGAGCATGCGCACCGCGGTGCGCACGGTACGACGCAGCTTGGCGTCGTCGAGCTTGCCGTTGGTCACGTGCTGCGCCAGGTTGACCGAGCCTAGGTTGCACACCGCGATCTCGTCGGCGCTGGTGTTCAGGGTGATCTCGGTGCACAGGTTGGAGGAGTGCACCACGCCAGCATGCTGCTGCGGACTTCTCAGGTTGCACGGATCCTTGAAGGTGACCCACGGGTGACCGGTCTCGAACAGCATCGAGAGCATCTTGCGCCACAGGTCTTTGGCACGTACACGCTTGAACAGCTTGAGTTGGCCCGAGCGGGTCATCGCCTCGTACTCCTCGTAGCGCTTCTCGAAGGCGGCGCCGTAGAGGTCGTGCAGGTCGGGGCAAGTGGAGGGCGAGAACAGCGTCCACTCCTTGTCGTCGAACACCCGCTTCATGAACAGATCGGGCACCCAATTGGCGGTGTTCATGTCGTGGGTGCGGCGGCGGTCGTCGCCGGTGTTCTTGCGCAGCTCGAGGAATTCCTCGATGTCCAGGTGCCAGGTCTCGAGGTAGGCGCACACTGCGCCCTTGCGTTTGCCGCCCTGGTTTACCGCCACCGCGGTGTCGTTGACCACCTTGAGGAACGGCACCACGCCCTGGCTCTTGCCGTTGGTGCCCTTGATGTAGGAGCCCAGTGCGCGTACAGGCGTCCAGTCGTTGCCCAGGCCGCCGGCCCACTTGGAGAGCAGGGCGTTGTCACGGATCGCGCTGTAGATGGCGTCCAGGTCGTCGGGTACGGTGGTGAGGTAGCAACTGGAGAGCTGGCTGCGCATGGTGCCCGAGTTGAACAGCGTCGGCGTGGAGGCCATGTAGTCGAAGCTGGAGAGCAGCTCGTAGAACTCGATGGCACGCGCCTCGCGATCTTCTTCATTCAGTGCCAGGCCCATGGCCACGCGCATGAACATCACCTGGGGCAGCTCGTAGCGCACGTCATCCTTGTGAATGAAGTAACGGTCGTAGAGTGTCTGCAGGCCCAGGTAGGTAAAGGTGTTGTCGCGGGTATGGTCCAGTGCCTCGCCGAGGCGCTCGAGGTCGAACTCGGCAAGCCTTGGATCGAGCTGCTCTAACTCGATGCCGCGGGCCACGTAGGCCAGGAACGCTGGTTTGTAGAGTTCGGCCATCTCGCCGAAGGTGGCTTCCTCGGCAATGTCGAGGAACGACAGCGCCTCGCGACGCAGGCTGTCCTGCAGCAGGCGTGCGGTGACGTAGGTGTAGTTGGGGTCCTTCTCCACCAGCGTGCGCGCGGTCATCATCAGCGCCTGGGACACGCCATCCACCGAGACGCCATCGTAGAGGTTCTTCAGCGACTCCTCGACGATGCGGTTGGGGTCGACGTTCTCGAGTTCCGCGCAGGCATCGAACACCAGCGTCTCGATACGGCCGAGATCCAGCGGACGGCGGCTGCCGTCGGCCAGGGTAACATTGAGCGTAGGATGCGGCTTCTCGATGTCGGCGCCGGCAGCGGCGCGGGCGCGGGCATGCTCCTCGCGGTAGAGCACATAGGCGCGGGCGACTTTCTGCTCGCCGGCACGCATCAGCGCCAGTTCCACCTGGTCCTGGATGTCCTCGATGTGCACGGTGCCGCCGTCGGGCATGCGGCGCAGGAAGGCATGGGCGATGCCTTGGCTGGCTTGCTCCACGAAGTCGCGTACCCGCGAAGAGGCGCTGACGCTGTCGCCTTCCACGGCGATGAAGGCCTTACGCATGGCCACGGCGATCTTGCCGGCGTCGAAAGACACCACGTCGCCATTGCGCTTGATCACGCGCAGGGTCTGCGGAGCCGTGAGCGACAGGTCGGTCGAATCTGGGGTCTGGAGTTCCATGGGCCGATAATCCCTTCTGCGTGGGGATGAGTCAGGGCGATGAAGGGCATTGACAGCCGAGGCAAGACTTGCTAAATGCACATCATCTTGTGTCGTTCTCCTTTGAGGGTACAAGATAGTGTGCTTTTTCGTCGCCTTCAAGTGAATATCCTGTGAGTGAGCTGTGACTCGATTGGGGGCATCCTTTGGGTTGTTGCCCCAGTCCGGGCTATGCTTCGCTGGCAAGCTGCAAGGACGCGAATTGTCATGAAAGGCATGCGAAAAACCCTATTTCGGGTATCCTTGATTCAGTAATTGGCGGGACAGGGTGTCCCGATGACAACGAAGCCCAGCACGGGGATGAGTAGGATGGATGACAACCTGGAAACCAGCGACATGGAACACGTGCTGATTATCGAGGATGACGTGCGCCTGGCTGAGCTCACCCGAGACTATCTGGAGTCGAATGGCTTCAAGGTAACGGTGGAGGCTGAGGGCTCGCGAGGCGTGGAACAGATTCTGGCACTACAGCCGGATCTGGTGATCCTCGATCTGATGCTGCCCGGTGAGGACGGACTGTCGATCTGCCGCCGGGCCCGGCCCGACTATTCCGGGCCAATTCTGATGTTGACCGCCCGCACCGACGACATGGACCAAGTATTGGGGCTGGAGATGGGCGCCGACGATTATGTGCCCAAGCCGGTCCAGCCCAGGGTGCTGCTGGCGCGCATGCGCGCCTTGCTGCGCCGCGCGGAGAATGCCGAGCAGTCCGGTGATGCCCGGCTCGCCTTCGGCAACCTCGAAATCGATAGCGCCACCCGCGAGGCGTGGCTGCACGGCGAGCGCATCGACCTCACCAGCGCCGAGTTCGACCTGTTGTGGCTACTGGCTAGCAATGCTGGGCGCGTGCTCACTCGCGAGGAGATCTTCAGCGATCTACGCGGCATCAAGTATGACGGCCAGGACCGTTCCATCGACGTCCGGGTGTCGCGAATACGACCAAAGATCGGTGACGATCCCAACCACCCGCATCGGATCAAGACGGTACGCAGCAAGGGCTACCTGTTCGTCAAGGACGCCTGATCGATGCAGCGGTTCCTGGCCGATGGCTCCTTCCTGCGTGTCTATCTGGCCTTGGCGCTGGCGCTGCTGTTGACCTTCGGCCTTGCCTTGATGGGTCTGGCCCTGGTTGATCGGGTGCGAGTCGAGCAGTATCGTGAGCAGCTTGCCGAAGCACCGCTGCAACTGCTGGCCTGGCGGGTGACGGCTTTGCCTGCCCATGAACGCGGTGACTGGCTAACCCAGCAGTCCGACATGCTCGACATGCGCCTTTCGCTGCGCGAGCCGGAGAGTGCCGACCTCGGCTGGTTCGAGCGCAGGCGGCTGGAGCGTGGTCGTGTGCTGGTCAAGGTTCATGACGAGGAAGGCTGGCGGCTCTATCGGCGCTTGCCGCGGGAAGAGCGCATCCTGGAGGCGCGACTTTCCGGGCTCAACGAGCGCCAGTTGCGCGGCCTGGCGCAGATGCTCGGCGACTGGCTGGCAGAGGTCGATGGCGCGGCGCGTCAGCGGCGCCTCGAGGGGGTGACCAGCGAGGCGCTGCCGGTTCAGCTCCGCAATCTGGCCCCTGAAGGGCTCGACAGCCACCAGCTCACCCGCCTGCGCGACGGCGAGCTGGTGATTCGCCTGCTGCCGGGTCACTGGGCGCTGACGGTCCACCTGGCCGTGCCTGCTACCGATGGCTCGCGACAGTGGTTGTCGATTGGCCCGGTCTCGGCGCTTGAGCCCACTCCCATCTCGCTGTTGCTGCTGGTGCTGGTGATCATGCTCGGCGTTCTCGCCGCGATCATCTACCTGATCGTGCGTGGCGTCGAGGCCCGCCTGGCCCGGCTCGAGCTGGCCGCGGGGCGTATCGCCAGTGGCCGCCTCGATACGCGGGTCAAGGTCGATGGTGGCGGCTTCATCGGCCGCGTGGGCATGGCATTCAATGCCATGGCGGCCCAGGTACAGTCTTTGCTGCGCTCTCAGCAGGAGATGATCCGGGCGGTATCCCACGAGTTGCGCACACCGGTGGCGCGTATCCGCTTCGCCATGCAAATGGTCGAGGACATGAGCGACGATCCGGCCATTCACCGTCAACTCCATGGTATCGACAGCGACATCGAGGAGCTCGACCAGCTCATCGACGAGATCCTTACCTACGCGCGGCTCGACAGCGGCATGGTCAACGGTGCCGAGCTGGAGCGCACCCAAATCGACGGTCGGGCCCTCGCCGAACGGGTCATCGAGACCCTGGCGCCGTTGCATGCTCACCTGCGCCTTGCCCTGGCGCCGGGCTCCGAAGTAGAGGTGGAGGCCGACCCGCGCTACCTCCAACGGGCGCTGCAGAACCTGGTGGCCAACGCCTGTCGGCACGCGCAGTCTCGCGTGCTGGTACGACTCTCGCTGGAGTCGCGCCTGGTGCGCCTGGATATCGAAGACGACGGTCCCGGCGTTCCCGCTGGTGAGCGCCAGGCAATCTTCAAGCCCTTTGCCCGACTCGATGACAGCCGAACCCGGCGTAGCGGTGGTTACGGGCTGGGCCTCTCCATCGTGCAGAAGATCATGGCCTGGCATGGGGGTAGCGTAGTGGTCGACGACAGTCAGGAGTTGGGCGGTGCGCGCTTCTCGCTGCTGTTGCCGAGGGGGATGAACGGCAGGAACAAGCTGACGATCAAGCCGGTTTGATGCCTTCCAGCACTGCGAAGGAGGTCTCGCGGGCCGTGCGCAGGAAATCCTCCATCCACGCCTGTTCGCGACTCTCGTCGCGAATCGCCGCATACAGGGTGCTCCACATGCCTGTCTCGCCGAGCCCCACCGCCTTCACGTAGTCGCGTTCCAGATACTCCGTCAGCGCCCAGTTAGGCAGTGCGCAGACACCCCGACCGCTGGCCACCAGCTGCATCATCATGATCGTGAGCTCGGCGGTGCGCACCTCGCGGGGGCGCACGCCGGCGGGGTCGAGAAACTGGGTGAACACGTCCAGGCGGGCATGCTCCACCGGGTAGGTGATCAGGGTCTCCTCGGCCAGCTCCTCGGGCTCGACGAAGGCGCGATCGGCAAGGCGGTGCTGACGGGCGACGGCCAGCAGCCCCTGGTAGCGGAACAACGGTTCGTAATGCACGCTGGGCAGTGGCTGCGGGTCGGCAGTGATCACCAGGTCGAGCTGTTCGCGGGCCAGTGCCGGCAGCGGATCGAAGTGATGGCCGCCGGGGATGTCGATCTCCACCTCCGGCCAGTGGTCGCGAAAGCTATCGATGGTCGGCATTAGCCACTGGAAGCAGCTGTGGCACTCGATGGCCATGTGCAAGCGCCCCGGCTCGTGGCCGATCAGCCGGGCCACGTCGCGCTCGGCCATGCGCACCAGCGGCAGCACCTGCTCGGCCAGCGACAGCAGGCGCTGGCCGGCACGGGTGAACTCCACCGGCCGCGTCTTGCGCATGAACAGCGCCGTGCCCAGGCGCTCCTCCAGGTCCTTGATCTGATGCGACAGGGCCGATTGGGTCAGGTGAACCCGCTCGGCGGCCTCGACCAGCGAGCCGGCATCACGCAGGGCGACCAAAGTGCGCAGGTGGCGAAGTTCTATCATGAGAGTTTTTCAAGTTCTTCGTTAATTTATTTAGTTTGCTTCACGTATCGGTGCCGGCGAGACTCTATCGCATCATTCATTCATGCGTAGAGGGATTTATCATGACATTAGCTCATGTGCTTGGCTATCCGCGAATCGGCGTCCAACGTGAACTCAAGCGAGCCGTCGAGGCCTACTGGCGCGGCGAACTCGAGCGCGACGCCCTGGAGGCCACCGGCCGCGAGCTGAGGGCGCGGCACTGGCAGGCGCAGCGAGACGCCGGCCTCGATCTGATTACCGTGGGCGACTTCGCCTTCTATGACCAGGTGCTCAACGTCACCACACTGGTGGGTGCCGTGCCGGCACGTTTCGCCGCCCAGGACGAACTTGCCCGCGGCGAAGTCGACCTGGACAC
The DNA here is from genome assembly GCF_021404465.1 of Billgrantia zhangzhouensis. Lineage (GTDB taxonomy): Bacteria > Pseudomonadota > Gammaproteobacteria > Pseudomonadales > Halomonadaceae > Halomonas > Halomonas zhangzhouensis. Next base: position 95,183 of record NZ_JABFTT010000015.1, read on the forward strand.
GCAATTTCGCATGGCGCGCGGACGGGCGCCATGCGGAGCTCCGGCAGCCGCCTGCGAGATGACCAAGTACTTCGATACCAACTACCATTATCTGGTCCCCGAGCTGCACGCGGGCCAGGTATTCAAGCTCGCCAGCTCGCGGCTGTTCGACGAGGTGGCCGAGGCTCGGACAGCGGGGCATCCGGTCAAGGTGGCGCTGACCGGCCCGCTGACCTGGCTATGGCTGGGCAAGGCGCGTGATGAGGGTTTCGACCGACTGAGCCTGCTCGAGTCGCTGCTGCCGGTCTATGGTGAAATCCTGGCGCGCCTGGCCGAGCAGGGTGTGGAATGGGTCCAGCTCGACGAGCCGGCGTTGGTGCAGGATCTGCCCCTGGCGTGGAGACAGGCCTTCGAGGCGGCCTACAATGTCCTGCGCGCCGCGCCGGTCAAGCTGCTGGTGGCGACCTATTTCGGCGGGCTCGGGGATAACTTGCAGTTGGCCGTGAATCTGCCGGTGGAAGGCCTGCACGTCGACGCGGTACGCGCCCCCGAGCAGTTGACCGCCGTGCTCGACAACCTGCCCGGCTACAAGGTGCTGTCGGTGGGGGCCATCGACGGGCGCAATGTCTGGCGTGCCGACCTGGGCGCCCTGCACGAGCGCCTAGCCAATGCCCGCATGCGTCTGGGCGAGCGGCTGTGGCTGGCGCCTTCGTGCTCACTGTTGCACGTGCCAGTGGACCTGGAAGGAGAGGATGGGCTCGATGAGGAGCTCAAGAGCTGGTTGGCTTTCGCCCGCCAGAAGCTCGACGAGACCGTGACCCTGGCGCGGCTGCTGGGCAATCGCGCCGGTACGGAGGATCGTGCTCGGGTTGCTGCCGCCACGGCGGCACTGGATGCCCGGCGCGCCTCGCCGCGGCTGCACCGGCCCGAGGTGGCCCAGCGTCTGGCCCGGGTCGGCGACGCTGAGCTTTCGCGTGACAACCCCTACCCAGTCAGGGCCCGGGCCCAGCGTCGCGTGCTTGATCTGCCGCTATTTCCCATCACGACCATCGGCTCGTTCCCCCAGACCATGGAGATCCGCGCCGCCCGCCGCGCTCACAAGGCTGGCGAGCTGGGATTGGAGGCCTATGAAAGCCAGATGCGCGATGAAATTGCCGACGCCGTACGGCGCCAGGAAGCGCTGGGCATCGACATGCTGGTGCACGGCGAGGCCGAGCGTAATGACATGGTCGAGTACTTTGGCGAGCAGCTCGATGGCTACGTCTTCACCCGAAACGGCTGGGTGCAAAGCTACGGCTCGCGCTGCGTCAAGCCGCCGGTCATCGTCGGCGATGTGAGCCGCCCGGCGCCGATGACGGTGGCCTGGAGCCGCTACGCTCAGTCGCTCACCCAGCGGCCGATGAAGGGCATGCTCACGGGACCTGTCACCATGCTGCAATGGTCCTTCGTGCGCGACGACCAGCCTCGCGAGGTGACCTGCCGGCAGATCGCCCTGGCACTGCGCGACGAGGTGGCCGATCTCGAGGCCGCCGGCATCCCGGCGATCCAGATCGACGAACCGGCACTGCGTGAAGGGTTGCCGTTGCGCCAGGGTGAGTGGCAGGCCTATCTTGACTGGGCGGTGGAGTGCTTCCGCCTGACTGCCTCGGTCGCGCGGGACGCGACGCAGATCCACACCCATATGTGCTATTCGGAGTTCAACGACATCATTGCCGCTATCGCCGCGCTGGATGCCGATGTCATCACCATCGAGACTTCACGCTCCAACATGGAGCTGCTCGATGCTTTCCAGGACTTCGCCTATCCCAACGAGATCGGGCCCGGTGTCTATGACATTCACTCGCCCAACGTGCCCGAGGTGGCCTGGATGGTGCAATTGATGGAGAAGGCGGCCGAGCGTATTCCCGTCGAGCGGCTGTGGGTCAATCCGGATTGCGGCCTCAAGACTCGCGCCTGGGAGGAAGTGGAGCCGGCCCTGGCCAATATGGTCGAAGCGGCACGCAAACTTCGCCGCCGCCATGGCTGACGCCGGTCAGGGAAGCTGGGTTCGCGGCGCGTGAAACAGGCACCGGGCCGCAAGGCGCCGATGCCTGTTATGCTGTGGCCGTTCGAACTCTTCAAGGAACTGTCATGTCGCTTCGCGTCCTTACCTCTTTCCGCCCGGCTCTTTTCCTTGCCGGCTCGTTGCTGCTGGGCGGCTGTGCCGCACCCTCTATCGATGGACCGCGGCCCGCTGACAAGATCGCCAGCACGGCGCCGCTATTGCCCTCCTCGCTGTTCCCGGGCGGCGCCGAGCGCTTCGAGGCCTGGCGATGCACGCCGCAGCAGGACCTGGTGACGGCCTTCGGCGAGCGCGAGCTGCGGCTATGGTCCGCACATGGCGCCTATCGCCTGGCCCCGGCGGTGGTAGCCAGCGGCGCGCGTTACCAGCAGGGTGATCTGAGCTTCTGGAACAAGGGGGGAGAGGCGGTGGTGGAGAGCGCCAACGGCCAGTTGGAGTGCAGTGCCGCCATGGCGCGCACGGCGCTGACGCGCGAACAGCGCCCCGGTGTGATGTTCCATGGGCGCGGCAACGAACCGGGCTGGAACGTCAATCTGGCCCACGATGCGCCAGAGCTGAAACTGGTGCTCGACTACGGCACGCGGGAAATGACGCTGCCCTATCGAGTCACTGGCATGGACAACGCCAACGGTCGGGTAGCGCTCGCCAGCGCCGCGGCACAGCAGCCCTTCGAGTTGCGCCTGGAAGCGCGGGCCTGTTTCGACGATATGAGCGGCGAGCCCTTCCCGGCCCGGGTGACACTAACCTTTGAAGGGCAAACCTATCGGGGATGCGGCCAAGGCATTGCCCCGTAGCCAACGCCGAGGTTGGCAAGCTACTCACCGTGAATGCAAGGAGTCACGCGAATGACATTCGAACTGCCGGCACTGCCTTACGACAAGAATGCCCTGGAGCCCCATATCTCCGCCGAGACCCTCGAGTACCACTACGGCAAGCATCACCAGGCCTACGTCACCAAGCTCAACGAGCTGATCGAAGGCACCGATGATGCCGACAAGTCCCTCGAAGAGATCATCCAGTCCTCTTCCGGCGGCCTGTTCAACCAGGCGGCCCAGGTGTGGAACCACACCTTCTACTGGCACTGCCTCTCGCCCAACGGTGGCGGCGAGCCGACCGGTGCCCTGGCCGAAGCGATCAATGCCAAGTTCGGTTCCTTCGCCAAGTTCAAGGAGACCTTCAACGCCAATGCCGTGGCCAACTTCGGCGCCGGCTGGACCTGGCTGATCAAGACGGCTGACGGCGGTGTCGACATTGTCAACACCAGCAATGCCGATACGCCTATTGCTCATGGCCAGACGCCGCTGCTGACCATCGACGTGTGGGAGCATGCCTACTACATCGACTACCGCAATGCGCGTCCTAAGTACCTGGAGAGTGTATGGAACGTGCTGAACTGGGACTTCGTCGCCCAGAACTTCAGCTAATGAATGTCTGCGCGGGCGAATCACTGCGCTATAGCCGCCATCCCTGGCGGCTACCCTTCGGGCCAGCCTAAAGGCTGTTCAAATTCGTTCCCGACGAATTTGTGCGCGGTGCTGGAGCGCCAGCCCGGTCGAATCCTCACCTATACCCCATAGGCTCCGGTTGACTCGAAGCCTGCGGCTTCTCGCCCCTTCGGGGCCAGCCTTCGGCTGTTTGTCGCTTCGCTCGGTACTGTGCTCCGTGCGCCTTGCGACCCACAGGGATGTGGGAAGTGCGTTGGTTCGTCGGGAACGAACCTAGCCGCTTCATCCCGCTCGACGATTCATTATCGAGCATGGCCCTGCCGATAGGCAGGGCCTTTTGTCCTTTTGTTTTTGATATATTTTCGTATTTTCCGAATGCTTGTCGCGAAACAATGCGCTTTCTAGTGCAAAAAAAGCAAGCGTGCCGTGATCCTGGCCGCTCGCCTTCAGCAGGCTTGGGGAGTGTCTTCGACCCAGCGCTCGGCGACGAAGCCACTCGTGCATAGAGTGGCCTGCGCGTCGAGAATGCGTGCCCCTAGTTGACCTAGGGCATCCAGATCCGCGCGTGAATCGGGAGCGACCATCTCGGTGATTTGCAGCGGCTGCCATGCCTTATCTTCGCGTATCGCCAAGGCGTAGCTGAAGGCATAGAAGCCCGGGAAGCCCAGGCGCAGGTCGGTGGCGATCAGGGTCGCCCGGCCCTCCCACTCGCGCACCTCGTAGCGCAGGAAGGGGCCGGCAAACCAATCCAGCCGCTGGCCCTTTTCGAGCTCCAGGGAGGCCGGCTCGAGCTCGGCGCCGCGGCGAAAGGTCTCCACCATTGGCAGCGTACCGCCATCCAGCAAGCCCACCAGGGTTTCGTGGTGACGGTCGCCGTCAATGATCGTCACCCGCCACAGCAGCGTATTGAACGGAGTGGGTTGTACCAGTCGCGGTGCCTCCTCGAGGCCACGCTCGGCCAAGAGCGGCACCAACCGGTGCTCTACCACGCCCTTGGCGAGCATGGCGAAGAGCAGATAGGCGCAGGAGAGCGACAATCCCCAGGTGGGGCCGCGGAAGCCGTTGCCGCCGACCAGCGCGATGCCGATGCCTACCAGCAGCGGCAGGGTATAGAGCGGGTCGATGATGAATACCACCGGCCAGGCGCTGGGGCGTACATCGAGTGGCCACCAGATCTGGGTGCCGTAGGTGGTCAGCACATCGAGCAGCGGATGGGTCACCAGGCACAGCACGAAGTAGACCCACCAGCGACCCAGGGAAATGTCGCGGGCCGGGGCGAAGCGTCTGGCGAGCAATGCCAGCAACGTGCCGAGGCCCGTTAGTACGAACAGGGAGTGAGTGAAACCGCGATGCTCGGTGATGTTGGCCACCGCATCGCCATAGTCGAGGAAGACGTCGAGGTCGGGCAGAGTGCCCAGGACTGCGCCAACCAGTACCGCCTTGCGCCCCAGCCGTCGGCCCAGGACGGTTCCGCCTACCGCCGCGCCCAGTGCGGCCTGTGTCAGGGTATCCATGGCTTGTGTTCCTCGTACATGCGCTCGCTTAGGCCCCGTTCCACGCTGGGCAGAGGGAAAGGATGCGCTGATGAACGGGACAATCGTCACGATGGGCGCCGGGCAGGTAGCCGGTGCTCATGAGGAACTCGCCGACGATCTCCGGGCCGGTGAAGCGAAAGGTGCGGCGGAACAGCTTGACCCACTCTTCTTTCGTCAGCGGGTGATGATGGTCGAGCCAGCCGGCAAAGCTGCCATGCGTGTCGCGCAGGGTTTGAATCACCCCGGCATTGTGAATGACAGCCGCCACCTTGAGACGGTTGCGAATGATGCTGGCATCGTCGAGCAGTCGCTCGCGGTCGGCTTTGCCGAAGGCGGCAACCCTATCGATGTCGAAACGGTCAAAAGCACGACGGAATGCTTCGCGCTTCTTGAGCACGGTCAGCCATGACAGGCCGGCCTGGTTGATCTCCAGCACCAGACGTTCGAACAGCGCCGTGTCGTCTGTGACGGGAAAACCGTATTCATCGTCATGGTAGGGGCCATGCCACGGATGCCCCGGTGCCAGATCACAATAGTGCGACATTTCCGCCTCTTTCCCTTTGTAGGTGTTGGCAAGGCCGTGGTGGCTTGTCACGATTCATTATCTAGTCGCAACGCTTCAGGAGCCACCCCGCATGAAGATCCTACCCGCAAACCGAAAGACCACAAAGGTAACGGCGTTGTCGCTGCTGGCCGGTGGCGCACTGGCCCTTTACCTTGCCCTGACCCCGGGTGCCAGTATCCAAGCCGGTTCGGTGGTCGAGATGTATCAGGACCCGAACTGCGGTTGCTGCACGGATTGGGCCGAACACCTCCGGGAGGCAGGCTTCGAGGTACGCCAGCACAAGGCCCGCGACATGCGTTCGGTGAAGATCGAACACGGCGTCGCTCCCGAGCTGGCTTCCTGCCATACGGCACTGATCGAGGGCTATGTGATCGAGGGCCATGTGCCGGCCGCCGACATCAAGCGCCTGCTCGACGAGCGGCCCGACGTGGTAGGACTGACGGTGCCAGGCATGCCCCATGGATCGCCGGGCATGGAGACGGGGCGTTACGACGACTACGCTGTGATGACCTGGCGGCATGAGGACCGGACGCCGGCCATATTTAGCGAGTATAATACTCACGATTGATTCGCCGAAAGCCAGGACGACAAGGAGAACTCATGCAGTACCTGCACACCATGGTTCGAGTCAGCGACCTGGATGCGTCGCTGCGTTTCTACTGCGACTTGCTGGGGCTGAAGGAAGTGAGGCGCAAGGAGAACGAGAAGGGACGCTTCACCTTGGTTTTTCTCGCCGCACCCGAGGACGAGTCGCGTTCCGCCGAACTCAAGGCGCCGGAACTCGAGCTGACCTACAACTGGGATCCCGAAGAGTACGGCGGTGGGCGCAATTTCGGTCACCTAGCCTATCGGGTCGATGACATTTATGCCCTATGCGAACGGCTACAGGCAGGCGGAGTGACCATCAACCGGCCACCCCGCGATGGTCACATGGCTTTCGTGCGCAGCCCGGACGGCATCTCCATCGAATTGCTGCAGAAGGGCGAGGCGCTGCCGCCCAAGGAGCCCTGGGCTTCGATGGAAAATACCGGAACATGGTAAGAACTCGCGACGAGAATAAGGAACGAATCTCTCGATGATCAAGACTCTGCCAGGCCGAGCGCTGCTGCCGGTACTCGTCGCCATGACCCTGGCTGCGTGCGGCGGCAAGCCGACCGAGCCAGCTCGTCAAGATACCCCTCGTGCCAGCAGCGACCATCCAGTCGTGGGGCAACGCTGGAACCTGTTACTGATGGGGACGGACGAGCGGCTCTCCATGCCGGAAACGCCTCACTTCGTGGTTTCTCCCGATGGCCGCGTGTCCGGCAGCGACGGCTGCAACCAGATCAACGGGCGGGTAAACCTCGACGAGGGCAACCGTATCCAGTTCAGTGAGCTGGGTACTACCCGCCGGGGCTGCCCTCAGCTAGAGGATGCCCGGCGTGTGACCGGGATGATGGAGAACGCCTACCGCTACCTCATCGATCATGACCGGCTGGTATTCTTCGGCCGCGACCAGCGGGTGCTGGGCGGCTGGCGAAAAGCGAATTGAGGCCATGAAAAAGCGCGGCCGAGACCGCGCTTATTTCTCACCTATAGGAATAGGCAAGCGACTTTCCTGGGCTTTGCATGAAAAAGTCGGCGAGCGAAGGCCAGGGCTAGGCCCGTTCCCCACGGGCCAACGCACTTCCCACATCCCTGTGGGTCGCAGTCGCAAGGCAAAAATCAGCGAGAAAATGGAGCTTACGTATTGTAAATGAGTACTTTGAGCTGATTTTTAACGCCGTATGGCCAAGCGCAGCCAGTTTTCAGGCATAGCCTAGCGGCTTGGGAGAGCGTTGCGTACCTTAACCAGCCCGGCAGTGATCGCCCGTGCCAGCCCCGGCCCCAGCGGCGTAAGAAGAATCCAGGGAGTAATGATCAGGTTGATGGCCACGGCGGCGAAGTAGACGTCGCTGAACCAGTGGCCGCCACTGAGAATGCGCGGCGCGCTGAGAATCAGGGCCGCCACGAGGCTCACCAGCATGGCCCGGATGCCGGCGAAGCGCCACATGAATGCCGTGAACAGGAACAGGTTCACACCGTGGTCGCCGGGAAAGCTCGACCCCGAGCTGTCCTTGGTGGCGAAATCGACCATCTCCGTCACCAGATTGACATTGTCGTACACCAGGGTGGGGCTGGGGTGGGTATAAGGTACGACCAGGCGCACGCCCTGGGCAATGAACACCGCCGACAGCAGCATGACGATGCCGATGCCGCCCCAGCGCATCATGCGGTGCCGCGGCTGGGGATCATAGTGGTGTATCGCCCACAGATAGATGGCGAGCAGCACCAGCAGGCTGAACACGTCGAACAGGCGATTGTTAATAGCTGCCACGAACAGCACCCAGGCTTCGTTGTCTTCGCTCAGCCAGGCATTGGTAATGAAGAAAACGGCGTCGTCCAGCTCGGTCCAGAATAGCAGGCCTGGCGAAAGCCAGGACCACACCAGCAGGGCGCCCAGCAGGTTGAAGAGCAGGATGCGTCCTGGCGCGAAGGTCGGTTCGGTATGAAGCATGAGGGCATCGGCACGCGTTGATGAACGATAGCCTCATTCTATGTGAAAGTCGCGTTGCAGAACAGTGTTCCCTAATTCTCCCTATCTTCTAACAAGGACGCGCTGCACAAATTGACGAGCGAGATGAAGCGCACGGAGCACAGAACCGAGCGAAGCGAATGCGCAGGCCGTCGACCTGATCGAGATCTTCCTGCGGTTCGGCGACCAGCCGGCCGCCTCCGGATCGCTCATGCTGCAGAGCAGTGGGCGGATCGCCCCGAGCGTCAAGCCGTGGCTCTGGCTGGCCATGGTGCTGTGTCGTCCCGGGGCATTCGCTTCATCTCCTGGCGGCAGTGTCGGGCCGCTAGTTAAAGCGCGGCGATCTTGTCGCGCTGTTCGAGCAGCACGGCTCGGGCCGCCTGGTATTCCTTGAGCTTGCCGCGCTCCTTCTCGACCACCGCTTCCGGCGCCTTGGCGACGAAGCTTTCGTTGGAAAGCTTCTTCTCGATGCCGCCAATCAGCTTGTCCTGCTTGTCGATCTCCTTGGCCAGGCGGGCGAGCTCGGCGTCCTTGTCGATCAGGTCGGCCATGGGCACCAGCACCTCCATGTCGCCGACCAACTGGGTGGCCGACAGCGGCGCCTCGCTCGGGTCGTCGAGCCAGGTAGTGCTTTCCAGCTTGGCCAGCTTGGCGAGGAACAGGCGGTTGGCCTTGAGGCGCTCGCGATCGGCCGCAGAGCCCTTGGTCAGCAGCACGTCGAGCGGCTTGCCGGGGGCAATGTTCATCTCGGCGCGCACGTTGCGCACCGCCACGATCACGCCCTTGAGCCACTCGATGTCGAGGGTTGCCTGCTCGTCGATCTTCTCCTGCTCGGCCATGGGCCAAGGCTGCGCCATGATCGACTCGGCGCCGTCGCCCGTTGCCTTGCCCGCCAGCGGTGCCACGCGCTGCCAGATTTCCTCGCTGATGTAGGGCATCATCGGGTGGGACAGGCGCAGAATCGCCTCCAGCACCCGTACCAGGGTACGACGGGTGCCGCGCTTGGCTGCCTCGCTGGCGCCCTCGTCCCACAGCACCGGTTTGGAGAGCTCCAGGTACCAGTCGCAGTATTCGTTCCAGACGAACTCGTAGAGCGCCTGGGAGGCATGATCGAAGCGGAATTCCTCCATCGCTTTGGTCACTTGGGCCTCGGTCTGCTGCAGCCGCGAGACGATCCAGCGGTCGGCCAGCGACAGCTCAACATCGCCGCCATCCGCTCCGCAATCCTGGCCCTCGGCGTTCATCAGCACGTAGCGCGAGGCGTTCCACAGCTTGTTGCAGAAGTTGCGGTAGCCGTCGAGCCGGCCCATGTCGAACTTGATGTCGCGTCCGGTGGTGGCCTGGGAGAGGAAGGTGAAGCGCAGCGCGTCGGTGCCGTGGGGTTCGATGCCCTCGGGGAACTCGGCGCGGGTGGCCTTGGCGATCGCCTTGGCCTTCTGCGGCTGCATCATGTTGCCGGTGCGCTTCTCGAGCAGCGCGTCCAGGCTGATGCCGTCGATCAGGTCAATGGGGTCGAGCACGTTACCCTTCGACTTGGACATCTTCTGGCCCTGGCCGTCGCGCACCAGGCCGTGGACGTAGACGGTCCTGAACGGCACCTCGCCGGTGAACTTGAGGGTCAGCATGATCATCCGCGCGACCCAGAAGAAGATGATGTCGAAGCCGGTGACCAGCACGCTGGAGGGGTGGAAGGTCGCCAGCTCCGGGGTCTGCTCCGGCCAGCCCAGGGTGCCAAAGGTCCACAGGCCCGAGCTGAACCAGGTGTCGAGCACGTCCTCGTCCTGGGTCAGGGCGACGTCGGCGGAAAGACCATGCTTCTCGCGCGCCTCGGCCTCGGTGCGGGCGACATAGACGTTGCCCTCACTGTCGTACCAGGCGGGAATGCGGTGGCCCCACCACAGCTGGCGCGAGATGCACCAGTCCTGCAGATCGCGCATCCACGAGAAGTACATGTTCTCGTAATTCTTGGGCACGAACTGGATGTCGCCGTTCTCCACCGCGGCGATGGCGGGCTTGGCCAGGCTCTCCACGGCGACGAACCACTGGTCCGTCAGCAGCGGTTCGATGACGTCGCCGGAGCGGTCGCCGTAGGGCAGGGTGTTGTTGACCGTCTCGATCTGCTCGAGCAGGCCGGCGGCCTCCATGTCGGCGACGATCCGCTTGCGCGCCTCGAAGCGGTCGAGGCCGGCGTAGGCCTGGGGCAGGCTGGGGTCGATCTCGGGCAGCGGGCGGCCCTGGATGTCGAAGGCCTCGGCCTGGGGCAGGATCGCCGCGTCCTGGGTGAAGACGTTGATCAGCGGCAGGCCGTGGCGGCGTCCCACCTCGTAGTCGTTGAAGTCGTGGGCCGGGGTGATCTTCACGCAGCCGGAGCCCTTCTCCATGTCGGCGTGCTCGTCGGCGACGATGGGAATGCGCCGTCCCACCAATGGCAGCTCGACGAACTTGCCGATCAGCGAGGCGTAGCGCGGGTCCTCGGGGTTCACCGCCACGCCGGTATCGCCGAGCAGGGTCTCGGGGCGGGTGGTGGCGACGACCAGGTAGCCGAGGCCGGCGTCGGTCTTCACGCCGTCGGCCAGCGGATAGCGGAAGTGCCAGAACTGGCCCTGCTGCTCGCGGTTTTCGACTTCGAGGTCGGAGATGGCGGTATGCAGGGTCGGGTCCCAGTTGACCAGGCGCTTGCCGCGATAGATCAGGTCCTCTTCATAGAGCCGCACGAAGACTTCCTGCACTGCCTTGTAGAAGCCGTCGTCCATGGTGAAGCGTTCGCGCGACCAGTCGACACTGGCGCCCATGCGGCGCAGCTGGCGGGTGATATGGCCGCCGGATTCTTGCTTCCACTCCCACACTTTGTCGATGAAGGCGTCGCGGCCCAGGTCGTGGCGTGTCTTGCCCTCTTCGGCGGCGACCTTGCGCTCCACTAGCATCTGGGTGGCAATACCGGCGTGGTCGGTGCCCACCTGCCACAGGGTGTTGTTGCCCTGCATGCGACGCCAGCGGATCAGCGTATCCATGATGGTGTCCTGGAACGCGTGGCCCATGTGCAGGCTGCCGGTGACGTTGGGCGGCGGGATCATGATCGAGTAGGGTTCGCCCTCGCCCGAGGGGGCGAAGCGGCCGTCAGCCTCCCAGCGCTCGTACCAGCGGGATTCGATCTGCTCGGGTTGGTAGGTCTTGTCCATGGGGCGTTCCGGGTCCAGAAATGATCGCCGCCGGTCGTGGGACCGGGCGGCGGGAAGTCGTCGAAAGCGTGCGAAAAATGGGCTCGATTATAGCGCGATGGGGCGCTTGGCGTCAGCCAACCAAGTGGCCATTCCCAGCGAAGCTGCACGGAGTCGGGGCTGATCCGGGGGCAGGCCTGCGAGGAGGCGCTGTGAACCCATCCCTGGGCGCTACTTTTGCCATCCATGGCAAAAGACCTCCTCTTCGGCCTGCCCCCGGCGCCCCTCACCTCGGCGCCCCTCGCTTTGGTGCCTTGGGGCTCAGCCGCGTAGCTGATGCGCTTTGACGGGATAACCGCGCTGCTTGTAGGTCTGCCAGCACTCGCGCTTGACGACGAGTACCTGCTGGTGCTGGTTGATGATCTCGGCGACCCGCTCGAAGCGCGAGAACCACTCGGGGATACCCGGGTCGAGGTTGAGCAGCGCCATGGGGGCTTCGGGATTCGGCTCGGGCGGGTGCTCCCAGCCGATGGTCACCGCCACGCTCTCGGCCATCTCGCTGCCGAGCAGGGCATGGGGCAGGTAGGCCTCGGGGCGGAAGGTCCACAGCCGCTCGTCGAGGTCGCTGGCCATGGCCTCGTTCTCGGCGTGTAGATGCAGCCGGTAGCCTTTGCCGGCGATGGTCTCGGCCAGCCGACAGGCGAAGTCGAGCCGTGCTTCCAGCGTGGTGTCGGGGAGGATGTAGAAATCTACTTGGGTCATGGCAGCCTTGGAGGTTGGAGCCGCTTCTGCCGATTGCAGGGCGAGGCTATGTCGCCAGCAGGTCTACGAGGAGGCGCTGTGAACCCATCCTTGGGCGCTACATTCGTCATCCCTGACGAATGACCTCCTCTTCGGCCTGCTGCCGACCGCCTCGCGAGGCGTTGGCCGGCACCTGGCGTCGCGGGTGGCGTCAGACCAGCCTAGTCAACCAGCCGTGCTTGTCTTCGGCGCGACCGTACTGCAGATCAAGCAGCTTGCCGCGCAGTCGCTTGGCGACCTCGTTGCCGGCGTCGGGCATCTGCACGGTGCCCTCTTCGGTGACCAGCTGGCCCACCGGGGTGATCACCGCGGCGGTGCCGCAGGCGAAGACTTCGGCGATGTCGCCGGAAGCCACGCCGTCGCGCCATTCGTCGATGCTGATGGCGCGCTCCTCCGGGGTGAAGCCTTCGTCGCGGCCGAGGGTGAGCACCGAGTCGCGGGTCACGCCTTCGAGGATGGTGTCGGTCAGGCGCGGGGTGACCAGGCGGCCGTCCTTGTAGACGAAGAACAGGTTCATGCCGCCCAGTTCCTCGATCCACTTGTTCTCGGCGGCGTCGAGGAAGGCAACCTGGCTGCAGCCGTGCTTTTCGGCTTCCTTCTGGGCCGCCAGTGAGGCGGCATAATTGCCGCCGCACTTGGCGAAGCCGGTGCCGCCGGGGGCGGCGCGCTTGTAATGCGAGGAGAGCCAGATCGACACCGGGGCGATGCCGCCCTTGAAGTAAGCGCCGGCGGGGGAGGCGATCACGTAGTAGTCGACCTCCTGAGCCGGACGCACGCCGAGGAACTTCTCGCTGGCGATCATGAACGGGCGTAGGTAGAGGCTCGATTCATCGGCCTCGTCGCGGGGCGTTGGCACCCAGGCGTGGTCCTGGGCGAGCAGCGCCTTGAGCGAGCCGACGAAGTCTTCGTCGCTGAGTTCGGGCAGTGCCAGGCGACGGGCACTGCGGCGGAAGCGTTCGGCATTCTTCTCCGGGCGGAACGACCACACCGAGCCGTCGGCGTGGCGGTAGGCCTTGATGCCCTCGAAGATCTCCTGGCCGTAGTGCAGCACGGCCGCCGCCGGGTCGAGGGTCAACGGGCCGTAGGGGCGTACCTCGTGGCCATGCCAGCCGGCCTCGGTCGTCCAGCGCACGTGGGCCATGTGGTCGCTGAAGTAACGACCGAAACCGGGGTTGGCGAGGATGTCGTCGCGAATGTTGGCTGCCGTGGGCATGGCGCTTGGCAGTATCTCGAAGGTTGCGTTGGGCACGGCAAATGGTTCTCCGCTATGCCGGGGTTCCGGCGTTTTCTTGGGCTTATCGCACACCTCGGACCAGGCGGCCCGAGGCTTGTTGCGTCAGATGTAACGGTTGCCGACGAGGATGGCAACCTTGGTGATGTCAGCTCTCGTTCTCGACCTGGCGCGCTTCCTCCTCACGGTCGAGCAGGTACTGGGTCAGCAGCCCCACCGGGCGGCCGCTGGCGCCTTTCTGCTTGCCCGAGGTCCAGGCGGTGCCAGCGATGTCCAGGTGTGCCCAGGGGAACTTGTCGGCGAAGCGAGAGAGGAAGCAGGCGGCGGTGATGGTGCCGGCCGGGCGCCCGCCGATATTGGCCATGTCGGCGAAGTTGGAGTCGAGCTGCTCCTTGTACTCGTCCCACAGCGGCAGGTGCCAGGCGCGGTCCCAGGCCGCTTCGCCGGCGTCGAGCAGGTCGAGCGCCAGATCGTCGTCGTTGGAGAGCAGGCCGGTGGCATGGTGACCCAGGGCGATGATGGCGGCCCCGGTGAGGGTAGCGATGTCGACCACGCTGGCAGGCTCGAAGCGCTCGGCGTAGGTCAGGGCGTCACACAGCACCAGGCGACCCTCGGCGTCGGTGTTGAGTACTTCGACGGTAAGGCCTTTCAGCGTCTTGATGATGTCGCCGGGCTTGGTGGCGCGGCCGTCAGGCATGTTTTCGGCGGCGGCGACGATGAACACCAGGTTGAGCTTGGGTCGAATGCCGAGCATGGCCTTGGCGGCGCCGAACACGCTGGCCGCCCCGCACATGTCGAACTTCATCTCGTCCATGGCCTCGCCGGGCTTGAGCGAGATGCCGCCGGTATCGAAGGTGATGCCCTTGCCCACCAACACGTGGGGTGCCTCGTCGGCGCTCTCTGCGCCCTGGTATTTCATCACGATCAGCCGTGAGGGCTGTTCGCTGCCGCGGCCCACCGATAGCAGGCTGTGGGCGCCAAGTTCCTCCAAGGCGGCTTCGTCGAGGATTTCGACCTCGAGAACTCCCCCCGACTCGCGGCCGAGCTGTTCGGCCTGCTCGGCCAGATAGCTCGGCGTGCAGACGTTGCCCGGCAGGTTGCCCAGGGTGCGGGTGTAGGCCACGCCCTGGCCCACGGCATCGCCAATGCGCGCACCCTCGCGCGCCTCGTCCGTGGTGTCGGCGTCGCTGAGCAGCAGAGTGACTTTCTCGAGCCGCGGGCGTGGGGCCTTTTCCGACTTGAATTCGTCGAAACGATAGACGGCGCGATGCACGGCCTCGGCGGTCATGCGGCTCTTCCAGGCCACGTTGCGCTCCGGCACAGGCACGTCAGTGAAGGCCACCGCAACGTCCTCGATCATCATCCCGGCAATGCTGGAGAAGGCGGCGTCCAGCGCCTTGATGAAGGCACGTTCCTGGCTCTTGTCGCGCTCACCCAGGCCCACCAGCAGCAGGCGATCGGCACCGAGACCGGGGGCGAAAGGAATCAGTTGTACGTTGCCCAGCTTTGCGTCGAAGTCGCCGCGCTCGATCAGTTGGCCGATCAGTCGTTCGCTGGCATCGTCGAGCTTGGCGGCGGCGGGCAGCAGGTCGCCGTCCTTGAAAACCGGTACCACGAGGCAGGCCGCTTCGGCCTTGGCGGGATTGGCCGTCTGAACTGGGAATTCCATGGTGACTCCACAAGACAAGCGATGGGGGATTCTGGATAATGCCGGCACGGCTCCAGGCCACTGCCGAATCACCCAAGTGTACTCAAGGCATGGCGCCATTGCATGGAAGACCGCTGCATGATCATTTTTCGTTACCTGGCCCGTGAAATCCTGCTCACCATGGCCGCCGTTGCCGGCGTGCTGTTACTGGTCATCATGGGCAGCCGGTTCATCCGCTATTTCACCGATGCCGCGGAAGGCGACATTCCCGCCACCATCCTCGGCAACCTGATGCTGTACCACTTGCCCGGCTTTCTCGAGCTGATCCTACCGTTGGCCTTCTTCCTTGGAATTCTACTGGCCTATGGACAGCTTTACCTGAACAGCGAGATCACCGTGCTGGTGGCCTGCGGTATCAGCCCCGTGCGCTTGCTGCTGGTCAGCCTGGTGCCGGCCACCCTGGTGGCAGTGCTGGTGGGGTTGTGCAGCTTGTGGTTGACGCCGGCGGGTGCGCTGCACAATGCGGTGATGCTCGAGGAGCAGCGCAGCCAGCTCGACTTCACCGCTCTGGCGCCAGGGCGTTTTCAGGACTTCGGCGGTGGCCGTACCGCTTATACCGAGGCCTTCAGCGACGACGGCAGCCGCATGGTCGAGGTGTTCATCAGCGAGCGCCAGCGGCGCCACGACGGTACCCCGGAAACCGCCGTGACGCGTGCCGGCAGCGGCTATCAGACCGTCGACCCTGAAACGGGTAGCCGCTTCCTGGTGCTGGCCGACGGCGAGCGTTACAGCGTCGAGCCGGGGCGCTTCGAAGCCGAGCGGCTGAAGTTCGATACCTATGCTGTGCGGCTCTCGCTCGGCGGTGAGAGGCGTGAGCTGGAGTCGATGGAATACGCCACTACCGGCACATTGCTGAGCGACGACTCCGCCCGCGCCCGTGCCCAACTTCAGTGGCGACTCTCGCAGCCGGCGATGGTCTTCATCCTGACCTTGCTGGCGATGCCGCTCTCACGGGTCAACCCGCGTCAGGGGCGTTTCGCCAAGCTGTTGCCGGCGATCTTCCTGCACGTTTGCTATCTCAGTCTGTTGCTTGCCGCGCTGGATGCCATCGGTCGCGGATCGCTGCCGGCAACGATCGGCATGTGGCCGATTCATTTGGTGTTTCTGGCGCTGGGCCTGGGCCTGCTGATGCACAACCAGCGTAGGGGGATGCGTTGATGCTGACGGATCGTCTCGATCGCTATATTGCCCGCAACGTGCTGGGCGCGATCATCGTCGTCCAGGTGGTGCTGCTCGGCCTCGACCTGGTGATTTCGTATATCAACGATCTCGACGACGTGGAGGGCGGTTACGGCGCCTTCCAGGTGCTGCTCTACCTGTTGATGCGCCTGCCCTGGCGCTTCTACCAGTATGCCCCGGTGGCGGTGCTGATCGGGGCGCTGATCGGCCTGGGCAGCATGGCCTCGAGCAACGAACTGACGGTGATGCGCGCTGCGGGGCGCTCGCTGACGCGCATTCTATGGGGGGTAATGAAGCCCATCATCCTGGTGGTGGCGGTGGTGCTGCTGATTGCCGAGTACGTCAGCCCGCGCACCGAGCAGTTCGCCAGCGCTTGGCGTCTGGAGCAGATGCAGGGCGAGGGAACGGTGTTGGCTCAGTATGGAGGCTGGCAGCGGGAGGGCGACAGCGTCTATCGTTTCGGCGCCATTCGCGCCGACGACACCGTGCTCGACCTGACTCGCTACCGCTTCGAGGGGCGTAAGTTGAGCGAGGCTACCACAGCGGAGCGTGCCGTGTGGCGCGACGGCAGTTGGCTGCTGGAGGAGGTGGCCGTTACCCGTTTCTTCGATGACCGCACCGAGGCCGAGCGTCTTGCCGAGCAGCCCTGGCAGACCAGCCTGACGCCTGCCCAGCTCAATCGCTTGCTGCTGCCGATCAACATCCAGGCCCCCAGCGAGCTGTGGGCCTATGCACGCTTCCTGCACAGCCAGGGGCTGCAGGCGACCCAGCCACTGCTCTACTTCTGGCAGAAGATGCTGATGCCATTGACCATGGCCTCGCTGGTCCTGGTGGCGGCTTCGTTCGTGTTCGGCCCGCTGCGCACTGTGGCGGCGGGCACGCGGGTATTCTACGGGGTGGTGGTCGGACTGTCGTTCAAGTACCTTCAGGACCTGCTGGCACCGGCCTCGATGGTGTTCGGTTTCTCCCCGGTCTGGGCCGTGCTGGCGCCGACCCTGCTCAGCGCCGCACTGGGACTTTACCTGCTGCGCCGCACCGGCTGACGACGGCTCGGCGGCAGTGGATGGCACCTGCGTCTTTCGGGTCGACCGAAAGGCGTGCTAGGAAGAGACAGCAATGCAACGACGTTTCGATCAACTCGACGATGTGTGGCCAGCCGGCCTAGCTCGTCGCCTGGGCGCCATGCTCTATGACGCCTTTCTGGTGGCGGCGATCTGGATTCTGATTACCGTGCTGCACGTGGCTTTCGTGCGTTACGTGCTGGGCCTGGGCGCCGCGGAGGTTGGAGCGGGAGCGCCGCAGCGTCTTACGTTGCAGTTGCTACTGTTGGTGGGCGCCTTCCTGTTCTTCGCTTTCTCCTGGATGCGGGGCGGAATGACGCTGGGCATGCAGGCCTGGCGCCTGCGCGTGCAGACTCTCGACGGTCATTCGATCACGCTGGTGCAGAGCCTGGTGCGTTATGTAGTGGCCTGGCTGTCTCTGGCCGCCTTTGGTCTCGGTTATCTCTGGGCGCTGTTCGATACCGAGCGCCGCAGCTGGCCGGATATCGTCTCGCGAACGCGCGTGGTGGTGTTGCCCAAGGCGAGACGCGGGCGGAAATGATTCTGATCAAAAAATAGTCGGCCCACCTCTTGCGATAGCCTATGCGAATCATTTACATTAACTATCGTAAGCACAGCGAGGTGATGTCGATGTACGTATGTCTTTGCAAGGGCGTATCGGACCGCAAGATCCGCGAGAGCGTGGAGGGCGGTGCGCGTAGCTGGCGGGAAGTACAGCAGGAGACCGGCTGCGGTACCCAGTGCGGGAAGTGCGCCTGTGTCGGCAAGACTATCACTCGCGAAGCGATCAAGGCTGAAGTCATGGCCTCGGCCTGCGATTTGGCCTACGCCGTATAGCGTTCGGCGCCTGTCACTGGTTCACTACTGCCAATCTCTCTCATTCTTGTTGCCATTACTCCAACTGACTGTCCCAGTTGGATTTTTTGTTTCTTTGGGCTAATACTATCTACAATAATTCCACCAAGCGTAAGTTACGGCAAGGCCCAAGGTCGACGAGAGACCGACGAGACAAAGGGGAGACAGTCAATGAAAGGCGATGCCAAGGTCATCGAGCACCTCAACAAGGCCCTCGGCAATGAGCTCGTGGCAATCAACCAGTACTTCCTGCATGCCAAGATGTACAAGGACTGGGGCCTCAAGGCGCTGGCCAAGTGGGAGTACGACGAATCCATCGATGAAATGAAGCATGCCGACAAACTGATCGAGCGCATCCTGTTTCTCGAGGGCATACCCAACCTCCAGGATCTCGGCAAACTGCACATCGGCGAGAACGTGCGCGAAATGCTCGAGTGCGATCTCAAGATCGAGCATGAAGGACGCGAGGGCTACATCGAGGCCATCGCCTACTGCGAGCAGGTCAAGGATTACGTCTCACGCGACCTGCTCCGTGAGATCCTGGCCGACGAGGAAGAACATATCGATCATATCGAGACTGAGCTCGGCTTGATCGACAAGGTGGGCATCGAGAATTACATGCTGCGCCAGATGCAGGAAGCCGGCGACGAATGAGGTCGCGACCGTTTGCCATGCCACCGGTGCCCAAGGGCGCCGGTTTTTTATTAGGTTCATCGCACTTTGCCGGGAAACGCGGCACGGATCTTCAGGAAGAAGTACGCCGTGTCGCGATACCCGTAGGCCATCCGCTTGATGACCTTGATTCGGTTGTTCATGCCCTCCAGCACA
>NZ_JABFTT010000016.1 GCF_021404465.1 Billgrantia zhangzhouensis
TCGACGAAGGCCTCGATGGCTCGGACCGGGTTGTCCTCTGCGACGAAATCATCCAGAAGCTCAGGGAACAACGTGGCTTGCGATCGAGACTCTCCTGCAACGAATCGCTTCATCGGCACCTACACGAGCAGTCACAGGGAGAGTATAGCGGGAGCCGCGTTTTCACACAGCCTCGGCCGATTGCCGCCTTAATCAGTCAATACACGTATAGCATGTGCCGGGCCGGGTGATGATCCCCAATTTTGCTACGCTGGCAGAACGACAGCGGGCGAGACGACTGATGGCCTTCCATAACCCCGACCCAAAAATGCGTGACATCGAGCGGCGCAATGCCCGGCTGCGCGCCGCTTTTTTTGCCAAACTGTTTGGCGGTGCCAGGCGCGGATTGCGCAAGGCCATGTCATGTCTTCGGCTCCGTCACCGTCGGCGCCAACATCGAGGCTGAAGGGACAAACGCATGAATCGCCTAGACAGGGATGTTCAAGTATTCGAAGCCCGTGCAACCGATGCCGACCTCGACGACCTGCGCGCGCGACTGGCCGCGGCGCGGCTACCGGAGACCGAGACGGTCTATCGCGCCGCGCCCGATCCTCGCCGCTGGGATCAGGGTGTTCCTCTCGCCGATCTTGTCGATCTCGTGAACTACTGGCGCACCGAGTATGACTGGAGATCGTTCGAGGCGCGCCTTGACCGTATCGGCCAGTTCCGCACGACGATCGATGGCCTCGGCATTCACTTCCTGCACCGTCGATCCGCCCGTGCCGATGCCACACCTCTGATCCTGACGCACGGCTGGCCAGGCAGCATTGTCGAGTTCATCGATATCGTCGACGAGCTGACAGAGCCGAAGGAGCCAGACACGCCAGCTTTCCACGTCGTGGTCCCGTCGCTGCCGGGCTTTGGCTACAGCGACAAGCCGACCACTACCGGTTGGGGCGCCGGAAAGATCGCGGCCGCCTGGGTGGAGCTGATGGAAAGGCTCGGCTACGACAAGTTCGTCGCCCATGGCGGCGACTGGGGCGGTGTCATCACCACGGTCCTCGGTGGCAGGTTCCCGTCACAACTCCTCGGCATCCACTCGACGTTGGCGCAGGCACCACCCGGTCTGGTCATGGAGGGGCTGACAGCGGACGAGCGCAAATGGGCCGAGGACACCCGTGACTTCTGGCTCTACCGCGCGGCGTATGCGAAGCAGCAGGCGACCCGACCGCAGACCATCGGCTACTCGCTCGTCGACTCGCCCGTCGGGCTTCTGGCCTGGATCCTCGACAAGTTTGCCGAGTGGACGGATACCGACGATAGCCCCTTCGAGACGATTTCCCGAGACCGCATTCTCGATGACGTCACCCTCTACTGGCTGACACGGTCCGGCGCCTCGGCGGCCCGCATCTACTACGAAAGCCACGGCGGTGTTAATGCGCTCGACCCCGAGCTGCGGGTCGATGTTCCCTCAGCCATCACCATATATCCCCGCGACATCGAGAAGTGTCCGCGCCCCTGGGCAGAGCAGCGGTACCGGCAGATCGTGCGATGGAGGACGGCCGAAAAGGGAGGGCACTTTCCTTCGCTGGAGGTGCCGGGGTATTTCGTCAAGGACCTGCAGGAGGGCTTTGCGGCGGTGCTGGCTGTTAATCGGTAAAGCGGCGGGGGCGCGTGGGCCGTGAAGAGGCCGCCCAGAGCGGGGCGACAACCTGACACGACGAGAAGAGCCAGCGCACCGCGCTGGCTCTCGTCTTTTTGGGATTGCGTTGACGTAGGTCTCTGGTGTGGGGCGGGCCGGCGATCTGCGAGGCTCTGGTGTATCTATACGGCGCACGGAACCGTATTCATAAACCGTTGGCCCTGCGCTCCGATAATGGCCTCGTCTTCAGCAGCCGACATTATATCGCGACGGTGAGTACTACGGACTCACCAGGAGTTCATGACGCCCTACACGCCGGAGAAGAACGAGCTCGTTGAGCGCTTTTGCAGCCCTTGAAGGAAGAGCGCATTTGGCAATATCGGTTCGAGTCGTTGGGCTAGGCCCGAGCAGTCATCAGCCGCTGGATACAGCACTAGAGTCACATCAGTTGTTGGGCTGTGTGGCACACCGGGCATTAGCTGCGTAGGTGTGCAGAAACCAAGGGGCATTATACCTGCAAAAGGCCGGGTCGTAGTCACTAAATATTTGTAGTGTAACAATTTTTTGATTATAGCCAAATGGGCAACGAATAAGACTTAAACAGCCATGGTCTAAGGGTGATGAGACGGTATAGTTAATCCAGTAGATACCGTCTTGCAGACTTTGTGGAGTCATCAAGCAACCGTGATGACCCTTATACTTACATAGACGGATAGTCCTAAGACCAGCACGACCGGCAAACAGCACGCCCTACTGTTCAGCGCAAGGAGATTGGTTTACATGGATAATCATGATTACCGATTCAAGCCTTACACCCGCAACAGTATTAAAAGCGCACCGCAATGGAAACTATTAACGCCGTCACAGCAAGAGTCGGTTCTTGCAGTTTCACGCGTTCTACCTTTTCGAGTCAATGCTTACGTTCTAGATGAGCTTATTGACTGGAGCAATATTCCAGATGATCCCATTTTCCGCCTAACGTTTCCGCATCGCGAAATGCTGAAAACTGAAGAGTATGAATTACTTCGCAATATTGAAAGTGGGCGTTCCGCAGGAAGCGAGGGGGAGCTCATAAAACGTATTCGAATGAATATGAATCCCCATCCTGCTGGGCAGCTTACACACAACGTCCCCTATCTTTATGGACAGCCTATCAAGGGCCTACAGCATAAATATCGGGAAACCGTGCTTTTCTTTCCAAGTGCAGGTCAGACCTGTCATGCCTATTGCACGTTCTGCTTTCGCTGGCCGCAGTTCGTTGGTATGAACGAACTTAAATTCGACGCAAAAGATGCTCGGGCTCTTGTTGACTATTTGAAGGTTCACAAGGAGGTGACGGATGTTCTTATTACCGGTGGCGACCCGATGATAATGAATGCTCGTTCTCTGGCTGGCTACATTGAGCCTTTGTTGTCGGCTGATCTTTCTCATATACAGAATATTCGCATCGGCACAAAGTCCGTCGCGTACTGGCCACAACGCTTCGTTAGCGATCCCGATGCAGATGATGTCATGCGGCTGTTTGAAAAAGTCGTTGCATCAGGAAAGAATCTTGCTGTGATGGGGCATTACAACCATCCCGCCGAATTGCGCCCGGCGATAGCTCAACAAGCTGTTCGCAATATCATCGCTACCGGTGCAACGGTCCGAATGCAAGCACCGTTGATTCGCCATATTAATGAAGACCCAGCAGGTTGGGCAGAGCTCTGGACTGCCGGTGTAAAACTCGGAGCGACTCCCTATTACATGTTCGTCGAGCGAGACACTGGGCCTCGAAGCTACTTTGAGGTGCCACTGGTCAAGGCTTATGAAGTCTTTCAGCAGGCTTATCAGCAGGTGTCGGGCCTAGCGCGGACAGTTCGCGGACCATCAATGAGCGCTCATCCTGGAAAGGTGGTGATAGACGGAATCGTAAAGTTGGCCGGCGAGAAAGTATTCGCGCTGCAGTTCTTACAGGCGAGAAATCCTAATTGGGTGCGCCGGCCTTTTTACGCACGCTTTGATCCGCATGCAACTTGGCTAGACCAACTACGGCCAGCATTTGGCGAGTCACGTTTCTTTTTTGAGCAGGAAGCTCATGCCGAGGTCAGCAGTATCATTTCCTCCTCGGCTTGGGATGACTCAACTATTTCTAATGCAAGCAATAGTGGCGTCGATAAACGCGCTTCTGTCTCGTGAGGAATTGATATGGATTCGTCAATCTTTGAGGTATATGCGCTTCGCTACGCAATGCATGAGGGTCGCAAAGCCAGTGAGAATTTCTTATTCCACGAGGACCAACATAGCAGTCCGATGCCTTTGTCCTTTTACCTGTGGGCAATTAAGGGCCTTGGTCGCACTGTTGTTGTCGACACGGGATTCGACGAGAGTATGGCCCGCAAAAGAGGTAGGACGTTTTTGCATAGTCCGAAAGACCTACTCTCCGACATCGGCATCAAGGCCGAAGATGTCACTGACGTGATCATCACGCATATGCACTATGACCACTGTGGCAATCTTGGACTGTTCCCAAAAGCCAAATATCACATACAAGAAGCTGAGATGGCTTACTGCACAGGTCGCTCAATGACCTATTCGCTTCTACGGAGGCCGTTCGAGTCGAAAAATATCAAAGATGCTATTGATTGCCTCTTCCAAGACAGATTGATCGTCCATGATGGAGACGTTGATCTTGGGGATGGTATCCGCTTGCATAAAGTTGGGGGGCACACGAAGGGCATGCAGATCGTCAGCATCCCAACCCAGCGAGGGAACATAGTTCTCGCCAGCGATGCTGCCCATTTCTGGGAAAACATTCACCTGCGAAGTCCTTTTCCAATCGTTGTAGACGTCCAACGTATGTTCGCTGCCTATGACGTCATGGAGTGCTTAGCGGATGGCCCCTTTCACGTCATCCCCGGACACGACCCGAAGGTGCTTGAGATATTTCCGCGTCTTCCCAATAATGCGGATATTGCCATATTGCATGCGGAGCCTGTAGAAAATCATGGGTTGAGCCCGATTGCTAAAGGAGAGAACCAAGAGGCTGCAACGGTTAGTCGGATTGCCATCGTGGGGATGGGGCCGCGGGGCATAAGTGTGCTCGAGAAACTCATCAAGTATATTGATGAGGTCAGTCTAGACGGCCAAGAAGTAGAAATCATGATGATTGATCCAGGTCCCTGTGGTGAAGGCGCTCATTCTTCAGGTCAGCACGAGGATCTACTGATCAATACCGTGGCTTCACAGATCAGTATTTTCGGGCTTGATAGTCTGGTTAATGGGGCCCACGGCCCGTCACTTACTGAATGGGCGCGGCAAGCTGGGTATCGCCGCATCGGTAACCGCTATCGCATATCTAACTCCGGTGAAGGTGATGCAATTAGCGACGCGGACTATCTTCCAAGAAGATTGCTGGGTCAGTATTTGGGGTGGGCGTTCGAGCAAATGACATGTTCTCTACCGGAACGAATCCAAATTAGGCACATCCGCCGTCGCGTTCTTGATCTTCGAAAGATAGACGACGAAACCTTTTTGCTTGAACTCGACGAAGGGCCCCAACTCCTTGCGAATTACATAGTTCTTGCCACTGGTCATGGAACTCGATCGCCCACGGAAACTGATCTCAAGTACCAATCGTTTGCCAGCACAGCTGAAAATATTAATCCGAGTGCTGCTTATTACAGATCGCCATACCCCACTGAAAACCTGGCCACTATCCATGAGAGGGCGTGCGTTGCCATCCAAGGACTTGGACTGACTGCCTACGATGTGATTTCCTCCCTTACCAGTGCACGTGGCGGATGGTTTCGCGAAACCAAAGAGCGACTCGAATACATACCGTCCGGAAACGAACCCAGAATACTGCTTGTCTCTCGCAACTGCTTGCCATTTGCTGCAAGGGGGATCAACCAGAAAGGATTGACTGGAAGCCACCAGGCGGCATTCTTTACACTAAAATCTCTTGACTCTCTACGCCATACCGCGATCGTTGCTCGTGGTAGCCCTCGTCTGAACTTCGAACATGAAGTGCTACCACTCATTAAGCTAGAGATGGCTTATGCTTACCGCTTGGCCCTACAAGATGGAAAGGTCGACCCCGCAGAGTTCGTGCCATCCGACGAGGAATGCGAGGCTATAGATAGATTGCTTGATCCGCTCGCATACGAGAAGTTTTCGTCGCTAGAGCACTTTCGCGACTACTTCCGTCGGCAGGTCGAAGAGGATCTCAGGCATGCCTGTCTCGGGAACCTAACTAGCCCAGTCAAAGCGGCAGCTGATGTGCTTCGAGATACACGCGAAGCCTTGCGTGCTGCAGTGGAGTTTGGCGGCCTTACCCCTTCATCTCACCGTGTTTTCGTTGAGTCCTTCGTTCCAACAGCGAACAGAATTTCTTTCGGGCCACCCAAGCAGCGGAACGCCGAACTGTTAGCACTGATGGACGCTGGAGTACTAAGCGTAGCCGGCGGCCCTGGCAATGAAATTGAGTTGGATCGCGAGCGCGGGCAGTTTTGCATCGTTAGCCGGTTAGGAAAGGAACCAGCACGAGACTATGCTGATGTGCTGATTTCAGCCCGTCTAGATGTGTACTCACCGCTTACGGACTCCAGCCCTCTATCCAATAATCTGCTGGCTAGCGGCATCGCCCGGCCTTACCTCAACGGCGACTATCATCCAGGCGGGCTCGACATTAGCCAGGATCTCAAAGTCATTGACTCAAAGGGCTGCGTTCACGACCGCCTCTGGGCGATCGGAATCCCGATTGAAGGCCCGCATTTTTATACGCATGCCCTGCCGCGCTCCTCTAAAGCGTCCCGGTTTTCTCTCGACGCTGAGCAGTGTGCTCTGCAGATAGTGGAAGTGCTTTCACGCAGACATGCCTCGCCTTCGGTAATGAATCAGATGGAAGAGGAGCATAAGCAAAAGAACCAGTTACAACCGGCTCGCACCGAGGAAGTCACTAAGAAAATTGCTTGATAACCCATCGCTTACTATCGATAAGCGCAATAAGAGGGCTCCGACATGAAAACGTACCGGCCGTCCCATGCTATTGATAAACCGTTGCCGGCCCTACATGAGTTGCACCCCAGCTTGGCTGCCCTCACGTTGTCGTTGGCATCTGCAGTGGCATTGGGCATCACGCGGTTTTCCTATGGTCTGTTACTACCGCCAATGCGAGAGGACCTTAACTGGAGCTACACTCTAGCGGGGTCTCTGAACACAAGTAACGCTGTAGGATATTTGGCCGGTGCGTTGATTGCGCCCTTGGTATTGCGCTGGATTGGCGTGTCACGCTTGCTGACATTGAGCACAGTGTTAGCTGGCATCTTCATGCTCCTATCGGGCACCACTTTGGTAGCTGATGTGCTTCTTGTCTTGCGGGTATGCTCAGGGGTGGTGAGTTCCTTTATTTTTATAGCAGGAGGTGTATTGGCTTCCAGAATAAGTTCGATGCACTCTAAGCGCTCGGGCCTCCTATTAGGTATTTACTATGGCGGCACAGGGTTGGGAATTGTACTGTCTTCATTATTAATCCCTGTCCTTTTAAATGCTGCCCAGGTATATGGGCATGCCCATACGTGGCAATGGACGTGGTACGGGCTAGGCCTGCTTTGCTTTGTCGCAGCAGGGCTGATGGCACCGCTGGCTAAGGCGATCAGCAGCAGTCCGGGTAGCTCACCCCAGCGCCACCAATACGATCTGCGTCGCTTCAGCTGGGCGTTAGGGGGCTACTTCCTATTTGGGGTGGGCTGCATTGGGTACATGACTTTTGTGGTCGCGTTGCTGAAAGAGCAACAGATGCAACCCTGGCTCATAACTCTTTTTTATTCAGTATTGGGTGTTGCTGTGATGGCTTCTTCTCGCCTTTGGGCGGGTTTGTTAAGCCGATACAAAGGTGGTCAAGCGCTAGCCATCCTGAACGCGGTTTTGGCAGGCGCGACACTTTTACCAATCCTAGCTGGTTCTGTGCCATTGGCTTTCTTATCAGGACTGGTGTTCGGTGGCGTCTTCATGTCCGTCGTCGCTTCAACAACAGCCTTGGTGCGGCACAACCTGGATGAACAATACTGGTCGGCCGCTATAAGCGCTTTTACTGTGGTTTTTGCATTCGGTCAGATTATCGGGCCGCTGCTTGTTGGTTGGTTGGCTGATGGGCCCGGTGGACTAGAGCAAGGACTCGCTGTATCAGCTGGTGCATTGGCTGTTGGCGCCCTTTTGGCCTGGCGGCAAAAGCCACTGAAGTAAACGGCTCGAATAATATCGCATAAAACAAGAGAGACTTCCATGAAAGAACATACAGGCGGATGCTTGTGCGGTGCAGTGAGATACGCTTTTACCGGTGAGCCTCGATTTGTCTCATTATGCCACTGCACGCATTGTCAAAAGCTAAGTGGCGGAAGTTATACAATCAATCTCCTTATACGAGAACAAGATTTTAAGCAACAGGGAGCAACCGCGTTGTTTGAAGACAGTGGTGATAGTGGACACCCAGTGCAGCGCCATTTTTGCGGAGACTGTGGATCACACATCTTTGCAAAAATTGCATCAGCTCCAGGAAAAATCGTGCTAAAGGGAGGGACTCTCGATCACCCCAACGACTTTACCCCGCAAGCTGAAATATATACATGCCGAGCTTCTGAGTGGCTGTTGCCTGTTGAGAACACGCAACGCTTTGATCTAGGCATATAATCCAGCCGGCTATGCGCCGGGTTTATAAGCGACGAATCTGAAATGAATAAGGAGATGGTAATGAACGAAGCACAGTATGATGAAGAATTAAAGTCCGCGCTTACCGCTGCTGTTGGAACGACATACGTACAAGGTGGCATCAAGCGTACCGTCCTACAAAAAGCACAGTTTCCCGAGGGCTACACTATCAATTTTAATCTGATTGAAGTCCCGGCGGGTAATAGCGCAGCTCCGCATGTCCATCCTGGATTGGAAATTACCTATGTGCTTGAAGGCGAGTTCGATCTCGTTACACAAGGCAAGCCGGACCGCCGTTTTACTCCAGGTATGTCTTACATGGTCTCTGATCAAGATGTTCACTACGCCAGGGTGTTGAGTGATATTCCAATGAAACTACTTTGTGTTTTTGTCAACAAGGAAAGCGAGCCGGTAGCCCGAGTAGTCGGAAAGGCAGAGGCGCGTTAGTAGGTAGATCCCAAAAACCTGCCAATGCGGCAGGTTTTTGGGCAATTTGTTACGAATCATCCGGATAACGGATTCACCGTACGGAGTGCTAACATGATTCTGCACGACTACTTTCGATCCTCGTCCGCTTTCAGGGTTCGCATTGCTTTGAATATTAAAGGAATCGATTATGAAACTAAAGTCCAGGACCTAGATCAGCAGTCCAATCGATCAAAGGGTTATTTAAGAGTGAATGGCTTCGGATTGATACCTGCTATAGAAGATGGCGAAGTGCGTATTGCCCAATCAGGAGCTATCATCGAGTACCTTGAAGAAAAATTTTCCAGCCCGGCCTTGCTGCCTCTTGATCCAGCTGGGCGAGCCCGGGTCAGAAGCCTTTTTTATCAAATTGTATGCGATACCCATCCTCTCACGACTCGGAGAGTGGCTAGCTACCTCCAGCAGAATATTAATGCGACACAAAACGATGTTAGCATGTGGAAGTTGGCTTGGCTGCGTGACGGGCTTATGGGTATGGAGGAGGTGCTCGCTTCTAACTCCACCGGTGATTTTTGCCACGGTAACCAGCCCACACTTGCTGACATCGGGCTGGCTCCTCAAGTCTATTCGGCATTATCGCTGGGTCTGCGGCTTGACGACATGCCGACCGTCTCTCGGATTTACTCGATGTGCTTAGAGCTTCCCGCTTTCCAAAGGGCGCATCCGGACAACTGCTGAGATCAGCGACTACAGAGGGAAGCAGCGCCGTGCGGAAGATGACTAATGAGTATCGTGCAGGTGCCTACAGTGCCACACTTGTTTAACTCCCTGGCCAGACTCCAAACATTGTTGCGCTCATTGTTGCGCTCCGGATCAGACGTCGAAGCGTGCCCCTAACCCAGCGCGGCTTAGCAAGCACGTAATTCACCGTAGGTAGGGCGGCGATCGGTATGGGGTTCGTCATTATGCGAGTCCAATCGACGAAGCCGATCTATAAGACGAGTTAGAGTTGGTTCGGCCGGCCTGTCCCTCAGAAGTAAATATGTCGACAGTCGATATTGTGGGTCAGCAAGTGGTCGGCTGCGAATAAGGGTATCCCGGCTGGTTTGCATCTGCGACTCACCAATCAGTGCCAAAGCATAGCCAGCCGAAACCAAAGACATCATCAGGCTAAACGAAGCTACACGTTGCACAGGTAGAGGTAGTCCCAGAGAGTTCTGTAGAAAAAGCTTTTCAATTTGAGCGTTGTAGCCTGCGCAGCTTTCTGCATGCCCTAGCAGAAGCGGGTACCTCAACACATCTTCGGCACGAATCTGTTCGTAGGCTAGTAACGGATGATCAACAGGCATAGCTACATGCAATGGCTCTGTCCATGCCAGCTCAGTACGCAATCCATGGTTACGGTCGCTACTTTGACAAAGTCCGCAATCGTAAAGATCATCGCTTAAGCCCTTGACCTGATGAGCAAGCGATACCTCGTCAAAATGGATTCCCAGGTCAGGCTCTTCCAGACGAGTCAGAGCGACCAACGAAGCGAGCCTAGGTGTAGAAATCCCATCCGACAGCGCAATACGCAACCTTCCATCGCAACCTGCCGCTGCGGCACGTATCCCGTCGCGTGCCTGCTCCAAAAGTAAAAAAACCCGCGGGGCCTGCTGAAGCAACGAGGCGCCAGCTGGCGTCAAGCGCGTGCTACGCGTCGTACGAGTGAAAAGTTGTGCACCAACGTCTTCCTCAAGCTCCTTGATCGTCCTCGAAAGAGGAGATTGGTCTATGTGTAGCTTCTCTGCGGCTCGTGTGAAGTGCAATTCATTAGCCACAGCCAGGAAACAGCGCAGGTGTCTAAGCTCCATCACGATGTCCTTTGTCAGCAACCTAGTGCCAAGCTACGTGGGCTTGCGCAGTCTCAGCAATTGTCTAAAATGACAAAATAGATTCCATTTAGGACACTGCTTATGCAATTCGCAATCGCCGTACCGAAAGGGGCTCTTGCTGCCAGCGTTGGCGCTACGCTGGATGTTTTGACGGTGGCAAGCCGCTGTGCATGCGCTCAAGGGAAGCCACCGCTCACGTGGGGAGTGTTTTCTACTCAGAGACAGGTAGCGCTTTCAGCGGGCATGACTCTGCCTGCTCTGCCTCTCGAAGAAGTGAGGAACTTCTCGAATGCGATATTGGTGATTCCAGGCATTGGGCTGGATCATCCAGCACTCAACGCCGAAGCCGATATAGTGGATCGCTTCCGTGATTCTAATATTTGGCAAAGACTGCTTTTGGCAGATGCACATGTGTTCGCAAAGCTGGCACGTGCCCATCATGATGCTGGAGGTGCGGTCGCTGCGTCTTGCTCTGGTGTTTTGCTATTGGCTCAGGCTGGCATTCTCGATAGCCGAACAGTAACAACCCACTGGAGACTCGGCGGATTCTTCCAGAGACACTTTCCTAAGGTGAAAGTCGACACCCGACAGATGCTTATTGATGACAAGAACGTCATCAGCGCCGGTGCTGCTATGGCGCAGATGGACCTCATGCTTTACCTAATCCGTAAGCAGGTGGGGCGTAATATTGCTGATATGGCAATGAAATATTTTCTAATTGACTGCCGTCCCACTCAAGCCCGCTACAGGGTATGGGACCACTTACGGTCGGGTGAAGACGACGTGACTTCCCGTTTCGAAACGCTGATTGAAACTAGCTTGCCGGATGTGCCTACGATCGCTGAGGCAGCAAAAATTTTAAATCTAACCCATCGAACCTTGGCTAGGCGCATCGTTAAAGCAACAGGATCAAGCCCTCAAGTGCTTATCAATGCAGTCCGTATGCGTCATGCCCATCGCTTGCTGGCTACCGGTAGTCTCACGCTAGATGAAATTGCATACCGTGTCGGATATGCCAATGTTTCGTCGCTTTGGAAGTTGACACTTAAGATGGAGCAGACAACTCCGGCATCGCTTAAGCGAAAGGTATCGGTCTCGGGTGAGTAACTACCCGTTTGGCAAATAGCTCTGATTTTTGGACCTGCCATTCTTTCATCGCTGCAATCGGTGATTGGTGGTATAAAGGCTTCTGCGGGTTATGAGGGCCGGGGCAGGGCATCACTACCAGCTTCCTGACCAGCGTTGGCACCTCACGCCGCTTGAGCATGCGGTTCGTGCCAGCCTGGGTATGGTTACCGCTCCTTCCGTGAAACAGAAGCGGTAGCTACCATTCAGTAGTGGCCATGGAAGGTGGGACGGCTCACCCCCTGCGCCTTCGGATAGTCTGGAACAAAGTATTAACGGCTTCGATGTCCTGCAGAAGCTCGTCTGGTTGCGTGACAGCTCGCTGCTGGCCAGCTGCATGGGAATGAGCACGTACATTGCGACAACATCTATCATGTAAGCGCTGTACTTCGCGGTACTCTGCTTCCTGCACGATCATAACGCCATTGAGCCGGCCGACCGAGATGCCGTCGCGAAAACGCACTACCGTTTCATTGAGGACTGTATCCTCAATTCCTACCTCTATCGTGACGCGAAGATCATCATAGGCATTTCGGATAGCGAGTCGCTCCTCATCCCCAGGTGGATTGATAAAGTTTTCTGCAATTCGCTGATGGTCGGCACGATGTTGTGTAATGCGATCACGGTGCTTGCGCATGTCATAAGGCAATCCGGCATCAATGTAGCCAGGTCCTTCTGCACGGTAACTTATTGATTTTACGTTTGGTGTTAGCTGAGCGTCTGTGCCAAGCGTGATCAGCTCTCCAAAGAAGACCGCATCGTGTGTGAAAACAATGACTTGTCGGTTGGCGGCCTCCTCAATGATCCGTCGCGCGACGGCGGTCCGGTGGTTGTGGTCAAGGCTCGAAACCGGGTCGTCAAGTACAATCCCGGAAGAAGAGCCCGACTGGTGGAGTTCTGCAAAGAAGTACGCGAGCGAGCATATGCGTTGCTCTGCCTCACTTAGCACGAGATGCGGATCGAGCTGACTTGCATGGAGCAGGATTCCAAGTCGTACCGACCCTGCATCACCAGTGGAACTGATTCCGGCTCGAATGTGGTAAAGATCCAGCTTCCTAAGTTCTTCATTCATCCTGCTGGCCAGCGCTTCACTGACGTACTTCTTGGCGAGTTGGCCTGCAAATAAGCTAATTGGGCGGGAGTTGCCGATATCTGCAAGGCAGCTCTGAAGCTTCGCTTTGTGGGCGAGATTATCGACCACCTGAGCAATGCTCTCAATATGCTCAGAAAGTAGTCTCCGAGCTTCCAACTCCTTCAGGCGAAGTCGTTTGGCCGTAAGTGCTTCCGCATTGAGGTTGGCGCGCAATGCGGCCGCCTCGGCGCGTAAGATATTCGCGATTTGCTGGATCGAAGCAGTCGGATTCGCGCTGCGATACGCTGGTCTGTTCTGCCATTCCCCAGTCTCAATGGCGGTTCTGAGCCACTGAAGGCGGGAGACCAAGTCTTCCCGGAAGGTCCGAATGTCGTCCGGCAGCGTCGCTATGCGACCACCCAAGCTATCCGACATGACTTGAGAAACGGTGAAGGTGACGGTCGCTTGGCCGACGTCTCTTACGATCTGTTGCCAGGCGTTGCGCGCGGCCTGAGCGGCTTCGGCCGCTGTGTCCCGGACATAGCGATCGAAGCGGTGCAAGCGATCTTTCGCTTCTGGCGTCAACTCCTGCTGACAAAGCAGACATACCGCACCATTGTCGGTGACCGGAAAGGCTTGTCCAGGATACGCGATGCTAGTCGAGTATTCTCGGGCGGCGTTGAATAGAAGCGCCCAAGCGCCTTGGCCAGTTCCGGGAAGCAACGGTGCGGCATCTTCCGCCTGCAGAAAGGCAGATGCAGCACTCTCGGCCGTCTCGGCTTCCAACAGCCTTTGATGTGCCGTCCTTGCGGCGTCGATCGAGTCATTGGAGACAGTATTTGCGGCAGCGGTAATGTTGTTGGCAAGGTTCTCGACATTCGTCGCGGCGTTGTCCAGAAGTGTTGCTTTGACTGTGGGGTCTGCCTCGTTGATCTCTTTAGGTAAGCACGTTAGTTCTGCTTGCTCCTCTTGAGTAAGCGTGCCTAGTGCGCGCGCCTGTTCCAAATTCATGGTGGAGCTGATCGGATGAATTGCTTGGCCGGCCTCGGTGTCGGCGGGAATGATGTTGAAAGGTGTAACATCTACAGCAAGCCCTGCGATTTCTGCCTCAAGTCGTGGGCGTAGCGCCTGGTTGATGCCGTTAGCCAGCTGCTTGAGGTAGGTGAGGGCGACCGGCTGAAAGCTGGCCGCTTCCCGTGCCTGAAGATAATGGCGCGCGCAGTCGCCATCGAAGACGGAGATGGCCCTCAGTTCGGTGCGCGGAACATGGCTGCGTTGACCGCTCCAGAACTCTTGTTCGGAAGTGTCATCCACTTCGAAGTCGATGGTGGCGCTCGGCGTAAGCTTCTGAAAATCAGGGTCATAGGCGTTGGCGTAGACTGTGCCTGGGCTCCTTGCTCGGCACGCCTGCTTTAGCACGCGCGCATAGCCAGACTTACCGGTGCCGTTACCACCGTACACGATGGTGAGCCCATGTGGCTGGAACTCCAGAATTTGGTCGCTCGGTATTTTTCCAACGTTAAGAAGCGTATGTAGTGACGTGAGAGCGACAGTCCTGTCCTGATTCGCCTCGGCAGGAAAATGGTCTGCGGTGAACCGGATCGGCTGCGGAGTAGGCTCGATCTCGCTGCTGATTCCGTGGTGCTGCTTAGCGAGATCAAGGATCTCGTCCAGGTCTGCTTCGGTCCAGCCTCCCTGAACACAAAGGCGTCGCAAAGCATCTTGACGCCATGGCGGCAGCCTATCCGCCCATGGAAGCACTTCCTCGTATATAGCCATACCAAGCTCCGTATCCACAGAGGGTCAGCATACGGTTTAGCGCGCGATCAGACCAATTGTTGCATCCGGTTGGCCCGATCCAGCGGATTAGCTTGCCTCACCCCACCCGCACCCTCTCCCCAATCGCCTCAATAATGCTCTCGCAGAACCAGCGCTGTGAGGGGGAGCGGCTGGCCTGGGCCTGCCAGTGCAGGGCGACTTCGAATCCGGGTACGTGAAAGGGCAGTTCGTGGATGGTCAGCGGTGACTCTTCGGTGAAGCTGGCGGCGACCTGCAGTGGCATGGTCGCGATCAGATCGCTGTCGTGCAGCACCTTCGGCAGCACCGAGAAGTGCGGTATCTCCAGGCTCACCTTGCGCTGGATGCCGTGCTGACGCATCACCTCCTCGGCAAGGCCGTGCCCGGAGGAGGAGGTGACGGCGACGTGGCGGGCGGCGATAAAGCGCTCTCGCGTCAGGGGGCCTTCTCCGAAGCGTTCCTGGTTGAGCAGGCACACGTAGCGATCCCTCAAGAGTACGTGGCGCGCAATCGCGGCACCGGTCAGCGGCCGGCTGCAGATCAGCGCGTTGACCCTGCCGGCGGCGAGCCACTCCTCGGCGTGTTCGATCTCCAGTGGTACCACTTCCAGCTCGGCCTGGGGCGCCTGCTCGTGCAGGCGGCGCATCAGCTTCGGCAGCAGTGCCATTTCACCCAGGTCGGTCAATGCCAGGCGGAAGCGTCGCGTGCAGGTGGCGGGCTCGAAGTCGCGGCTGCTCTCGATGGCATCCTGAAGCTGCTGCAGGGCGTCGCGCAGGGCAGGGTAGAGCTGGCGAGCGGCAATGGTGGGTTCCATGCCTTGGCGGGTGCGCACGAACAGGCGATCCTCGAAGAGCTCGCGCAGCCGGGCCAGCGCATAGCTGACCGAGGGTTGGGTGACATAGAGGCGCTCGGCGGTGTGGGTGACGCTGCCGGTTTCGTACAGCAGTACGAAGGTGCGCATGAGGTTGAGATCGATCTGGTTCATTACATAGATAGCTTTTATTTTTGATAGAAAGAGTATCGATTTGCTTGATTGTAGCAGGCACGACTAGCGTGAAGGCACGCCCCGAACAAGGACAAGGATCCAGCATGCCGAGCGTTCACGCCGTCACCTATTCGCTCCTGCGTCATCAGGGAATCACCACCGTTTTCGGTAACCCTGGCTCCAATGAGCTGCCTTTTCTCAAGGGCTTTCCCGAGGATTTTCGCTATGTGCTGGGGCTGCACGAAGGCGTGGTGGCGGGGATGGCTGACGGCTATGCGCTGGCCAGCGGCCGACCCGCATTCATCAACCTGCATGCCGCGGCGGGCACCGGCAATGCCATGGGGGCGCTGACCAACGCCTGGTACTCCCACTCGCCGCTGGTGATCACCGCCGGGCAGCAGGCGCGCTCGATGATCGGCGTGGAGTCGATGCTGGCCAACGTGGATGCCCCGCAGCTGCCGAAGCCACTGGTGAAGTGGAGCTACGAGCCGGCCTGCCCCGAAGACGTGCCCCGGGCGCTGAGCCAGGCCATTCATAGCGCCTCGCTGCCGCCACGGGGGCCGGTCTATGTCTCGATCCCCCACGACGACTGGGATCGCGAAGCGGGTGATGACGCGGCACTGGTCATAGAGCGCGAGATCGCCCACGCCGGGGTGCCATCATTCGAGCAGCTCGAGCGCCTGGCGCAGCGGCTCAATGCTGCCGAGAACCCGGTGCTGGTACTGGGGCCGGAGGTCGATGCGCGCCAGGCCAACGGTCTGGCCGTGGAGCTGGCCGAGCGACTATGCCTACCGGTTTGGGTAGCGCCTTCCGCCTCGCGCTGTCCGTTTCCCAATCGACACCCGTGCTTCCGCGGCGTGCTGCCGGCGGCCATTGCCGGCATTACCGCCCATCTGGAAGGGCACGATCTGATCGTAGTGGTCGGGGCGCCGGTGTTCCGCTATCACAAGTACGCACCGGGGCGTTATCTGCCCGAAGGGGCGGGCCTGGTGCATGTCACCGGCGATGCCAACGAGGCGGCTCGTGCTCCCATGGGGGATGCCCTGGTGGGCGACGTTCACGCCACGCTTGAAGCACTTCTGCCGCGCATCGAACAGAGCGCACGGGCCATGCCCGAGCCGCTGCCCAGGCCGGCAGCAGTGGAAGACGGCGAGGGGTACCTGGCCCCGGCCAACGTGTTCGACACCCTGGACGCGCTGGCGCCGGAAGACGCCATCTACGTCAAGGAGTCGACCTCGACGGTGGAGATCTTCTGGGAGCGCGTGGGCATGCGTGAACCCGGCAGCTACTTCTTCCCCGCCGCGGGCGGGCTCGGTTTCGGCTTGCCGGCGGCGCTCGGCGTACAGCTCGCCCAGCCCCGGCGACAGGTGATCGGCGTGATAGGCGACGGCTCCGCCAGCTACGCCATCACCGCGCTGTGGAGCGCCGCTCAGTATCGCATTCCGGCGGTGCTGATCATTCTCAAGAACGGCACCTACGGCGCCCTGCGCGGCTTTGCTCGGCACATGAAGGTCGACGATGCGCCGGGTCTCGACGTGCCGGACATTGACTTCTGCGCCCTGGCCCGCGGCTACGGAGTCGAGGCGCGTCTGGCCGATACCCACGAGGCTTTGGTCCAAGCGCTGCAAGAAGGCTTTGCGATGGATCGCCCACTGCTGATCGAGGTGCCGACCCTGCCCACCTGAGCCCGCATCACATCACCACTACAACGATAAGAGAGGACACGCCATGAATCACGCCATCTCCCGCAGCCTGCTCGCCGCCTGTGCGGCGGGCATCGTCTTCAGCGCGCAGGCCGACACCCTGCGCATGTCCCATTTCTGGCCGGCCAACTCCGACGTCAACAAGGAGATCTTCGAGGCCTGGGCCAAGCACGTCGAAGAAGCCACCGGCGGCGAGCTGACCATCGAGAACTACCCCTCCCAGACCTTGAGTCGCTCCGAGCAGGCCTACCAGGGTACGGTGAACGGTATCTCGGATATCGCCATCACCATGCAGGGCTATACCGCTGGCC
The DNA here is from genome assembly GCF_021404465.1 of Billgrantia zhangzhouensis. Taxonomy (GTDB): domain Bacteria; phylum Pseudomonadota; class Gammaproteobacteria; order Pseudomonadales; family Halomonadaceae; genus Halomonas; species Halomonas zhangzhouensis. Next base: position 17,602 of record NZ_JABFTT010000016.1, read on the forward strand.
GCTTCCCGCTGTCGGAGATCGTCCAACTGCCGGGGGTTTCCGGCAGCGCTCCCCAGGGTGGCTGCATTCTGCAGACGCTGTACGACGAGGGGCACATCGCCGACGAGTACGACGACGTGAAGGTGCTCTACCTGTTCACCACCGGCCCCGCTTATCTGCACACCCGGGGCCATGCCATCGAGACGCCCGATGACCTGCGCGGCCTGCGCATCCGTCGTCCCAGCGACGTGGCCGGGGAGATCCTCGAGCGTCTGGGGGCCAACCCCGTTGGCATGCCGGCGCCGGACATCTATACCTCGCTGCAGCGCGGCGTGATGGATGGCCTGAGCTTCCCCTGGCAGGCGATGAAGACCTTCGGCATCAACGAGCTGGCCGATCATCATCTCGAGGTGCCTTACTACACCGGCGTGGCGGTGGCAGTCATGAATCATGCGAGCTACGAGCGTCTTTCGCCGGAGCAGCAGGCTGCCATCGACGAGGTCAGCGGCATGGCCTGGACCCGTCGGGCCGGCGAGGTGTATGCGCGGCTGGATCGAGAGGGGCGCGATGAGGCCGAGGCTCAGGGCGGCACCATCAACACGGTGGAAGACCCATTGAACGATCCTGAGTGGTCGGGTCCGTTCAACGAGGGAACGGAGGCCTACCTGGTTCGCCTCGAGCAGCGCGGTATCGACAATGCGCGCGAGGTCTACCAGCGGGCGCTCGAACTGCGTGACGAGTGCCCCGTGGAACCAAATTAAGTGCGCGACTAAAGTCCCAACCCGATACGGGAAAAGTCCAAGTAATCCCGCTGATATTGCCTTATGCAGCCGTTAGCTTCGGGGAAAATGAGAGCGGACAATGCTGAAAACAACGCAATGGAGTGACCCATGACGACTCTCGGATTGCTGATCGGCGGCCAGGCCAAGGCTGCCTCTGGAGAAAGAACGTTCGAACGTCGCAACCCGTTCACGGGTGAGGTGGCGACCACGGCGGCGGCGGCTTCGGTGGAAGATGCCAAGGCGGCGGCGGATGCCGCGGGCCGCGCCTTCGCGACCTGGTCGCAAACGGGCCCCGGCGAGCGGCGCGGCAAGCTGCTCAAGGCGGCGGAGCTGATGGAGGCGCGCCAGGCGGAGTTCATCGAGCGCATGGTGAACGAGACCGGCGCCACGCCGGGCTGGGCCGGCTTCAACGTGATGGTGGCCGCCGGCATGCTGCGTGAGGCGGCGTCGCTGACCACCCAGATCCAGGGTGACGTGATCCCTTCCAACGTGCCCGACAACCTGGCCATGGGCATTCGCGTGCCCTGCGGCGTGGTGGTCGGCATCGCGCCGTGGAACGCGCCGATCATCCTCGGCACCCGGGCCGTGGCCACGCCGCTGGCGTGCGGCAATACGGTGATCCTCAAGGCTTCGGAGCAGTGCCCGGCGACCCATCATCTGATCGGTGAGGTGCTGGTGGAGGCCGGGTTCGGTGACGGCGTGGTCAACGTGGTCACCAATGCGCCCCACGAGGCCCCGCAGATCGTCGAGACGCTGATCGCCCACCCCGAGGTGGCGCGCATCAACTTCACCGGCTCCACCGGGGTGGGGCGGATCATCGCCGAGAAGGCGGCGCACCATCTCAAGCCGGTGCTGCTGGAGCTGGGCGGCAAGGCGCCGTTCCTGGTACTGGACGATGCCGACCTGGATGCCGCGGTGGACGCGGCGATCTTCGGCGCCTTCTTCAACCAGGGGCAGATCTGCATGTCCACCGAACGACTGATCGTCGATGTCTCGGTGGCCGACGCCTTCGTCGACAAGCTGGCCGCGCGTGCCGCGGCGCTCAAGGCGGGCGACCCGCGTGGCGAGGGCAATGCACTGGGCACCCTGATCAACGCCGAGTCGGGCCAGAAGCTCAACGCGCTGCTCGACGATGCCGAGAGCCGCGGTGCGCGCCTGGCCGCCGGTGGCCGGGCCGATGGGGTGATCATGCCGGCCACGGTGGTGGATGGCGTGACCCCGGCCATGCGCCTCTACAGCGAGGAGTCGTTTGGGCCGGTGGTGGCGGTGATCCGGGTCGAGGGCGAGGGGGAGGCCATCCGTATCGCCAACGACAGCGAGTACGGCCTCTCGGCGGCGGTGTTCAGTCGCGACACGGCGCGGGCGATCAAGGTCGCCGGGCGCATCCAGTCGGGCATCTGTCATATCAATGCGCCGACGGTGCACGATGAGCCGCAGATGCCCTTCGGCGGCGTCAAGGCCAGCGGCTACGGCCGCTTCGGCGGCAAGGCGGGCATCGAGGAGTTCACCGAGCTGCGTTGGATCACGGTGCAGCTGGGGCCGCGGCACTACCCCATCTAGGCTCGCCCGAAAACTGGCTGCGCTCGGCCATACGGCGTTAAAAATCGGCTCAAAGTACACATTTACAGCACGTAAACTCGTGTGCGAGCCCAGTCCGTCTTCACGCCGATTTTTGCCTTGCGACCCACATGGATGTGGGAAGTGCGTTGGCCCGTAGGGAACGGGCCTAGCCCTGGCCTTCGCTCGCCGAGTTTTCAGACAGAGCCTTGTGTCTCTCCGGGCGCTTGCAGTGGGCATCAGCCTCCCTTGCGGGCAGCGATGATACGGTCGAGAAGGTCGAGCAGCCACTCGCGCTCGCCTTCCTTCATGAAGCTGTCGAAGCTGTCTTCGCCCGCGGAGACCTTGCGGTTGAGCCGCTCGGTGAATTCCTTGCCCTTGTCGGTGAGGTAGAGGGCATAGGAGCGCCGGTCGTTTTTCGACTTGCGCCGTTCCACCACCTCCATGCTCTCCAGCTTGTCGATGGCCGCCACCATGGCGGAGCGGTCCACGTTCAGGGCCGTGGAAACCGCCGACTGGGTCAGCCCCGGGTTGTGATAGATGATGGCTAGGATGCTGAACAGTCCCGGCGTGATGCCCTCCTGCGCACAGGCTTCGAAGAACACGTCGAAGTAGACGAGCTGCGCCCGGCGTAGCTTGTAGCCGAGGCGGGATTGCAGCATGGAGTAGTCGATATCGTTCTGGTCGTCGTTGCTCATGAATATTTGGGTCCTGACCTGGATAGCCACGAGGCGGCAAGCAGCAAACAGCCTATCGGATACCGGGCGACGAAGCCTGTCACGGTCTCCAACTTTAGTCGTGACTCGGCCATGGAAATCGTCAAGGCGAAACGGTGTTATGACCGTATCTTTTTGATACTGAATGCTTATTCCACCTTTCTTCGGCTCCTTGGAAATAATGTTATTGTGGCAAAATGTTTGACATGACAACAGTTTAAAAAAATACTGGACTCCATGTTACCAAGGCTCCCATGCCGAGGGTAGCGAGATGCCCCTTTCGATCCTGATAACGATCACAAACAGCAGGAGCGCCCATGTCTTCCTCCTTTCGCGATGTCCGTCTGGGCACTGCCACTGCCAAGCTGATCCTGCGCGATGATGGAACCCAACTTCTCACTGTCGAGGAACCCCTCGGCGACTACCCCGATACGCTGCTCGAGTGCCTGGAACGCTGGGCCGACGAGACGCCGGAGCGTACCTTCGTGGCGCGGCGCGACGGTGCCGGCGAGTGGCAGCGCCTGAGCTATGCCGAGACCCTGGCGCGGGTACGCCGCCTGGCGCAAGGGTTGCTGAACCACGGCCTGGGCGTCGAGCGGCCCCTGGCCATCCTCAGCGGTAATTCCATCGAGCACCTGCTGCTGTCGCTGGCGGCGATGTACGTGGGCATTCCCTTCGCCCCCGTCTCGCCGGCCTATTCGCTGGTCAGCCGCGACTATGGCAAGCTTCGCCATATCGTCGAACTGCTGACGCCGGGCCTGCTGATGGTCGACAAGGCCAAGGACTTCGCCCCCGCCCTGGCGGCGGCGCAGCCGGCCGACTGCGGCTGTGTGGCGGTAGAAGCCGAAGGCTTCCCCATGGGCACCTTCGACAAGCTGCTGGATACCCCCGTGACCGCGGCGGTGGAGGAGGCCCGTGCGGCCGTCGGCCCCGACACCATCGTCAAGTTCCTGTTCACCTCAGGCTCCACCGGCATGCCCAAGGGCGTCATCAATACTCACCGCATGCTCTGCGCCAACCAGGAGATGCTGGCCTCGCTGATGCCCTTCATGCGCGACGAGCCACCGGTGCTGGTCGACTGGCTGCCGTGGAACCACACCTTCGGCGGCAACCACAACGTCGGCATCGTGCTCTACAACGGCGGCAGCCTCTATATCGACGACGGCCGCCCTGTGCCGGGCGAGTTCGAGAAGACCATCGCCAACCTGCGCGAGATCGCCCCCACGGTCTACTTCAACGTGCCCAAGGGTTTCGAGATTCTGGTGGACTACCTGAAGCGCGAGGATGCCCTGCGCGAGACCTTCTTCTCCCGGCTCAACCTGATGTTCTTCGCCGCGGCGGGGCTCTCCCAGCACATCTGGGACGAACTCGACCGCCTGGCCATCCAGACCCTGGGCTGCAAGGTGGGCATGCTGACCGGCCTGGGCGCCACCGAGACCGCCCCCTCGGCGATGTTCGCCTCGCTGGAGGAGTCCCGTTCCGGCGTGGTGGGCCTGCCGGCGCGCGGGGTGACGATCAAGCTGGTGCCCAACGGCGGCAAGCTGGAGTGCCGGGTGAAAGGGCCCAGCGTGATGCCGGGCTACTGGCGCCAGCCCGAGGTCACCGCCAGGAGCTTCGACGAGGAGGGCTTCTACTGCCTGGGCGATGCGGTCAAGTTCATCGATCCGGACGACCCCCAGCGCGGCATGCGCTTCGACGGGCGCATTTCCGAGGACTTCAAGCTCGACACCGGCACCTGGGTCAGCGTCGGGCCGCTTCGGGCGCGTATCATCGAAGCCGGTGCCCCTTATGTGAAGGACGTGGTGATCGCCGGGCTCGACCGGCCCTATGTGGCGGTCATGGTGTTCCCGGACCTGGAGAAGTGCCGTGAGCTGGCGGGGCTGGGCAGCGAAATCGATGCCGCCACGGTGCTGGCCAGCGAGCCGGTGCACGAGCGCTTCCTGCAGATGCTGCGGGACCTGGACGCCCACAGCACCGGCAGCTCCACCCGGGTGCGGCGCCTGGTGCTGCTCGACGAGCCGCCGCGCCTGGATGCCCACGAGATCACCGACAAGGGCTCGATCAACCAGCGGGCCGTGCTGGAGAACCGGGCCGCCATCGTCGAGGCGCTTTATCGCGAGCCACCGCCGCAGGGCGTGTTGCGGCTCGATTGAATCTGCAGAGTAACGGCATGAGCGATACCCATATGAACAATAACAACAGCAAGGCATGTGGTTCCGCGGTCGATGCGAGGGTGCTGCAGCGCTTCAGCCACGAAGTGCTTGGCCTGGCCGAGATACCCAGATGCCCGGCATCGAGAAGCTGGCTGCACGAAGCCGTTCAAGGCTTCGCTAATGTCGTGAGCTTCGATACGGCGTGGTGGGGGCAGGTGTATGTGTCCGCACAGGACGCGCCAGCGAAGAACCTGATGCATGGCAGCCTGGGTCTGAGCCCTTCGTTCGCCGAGGAGTGGAACGACATCTCCACCCTCGACCGATTCGCGAACGCTTCGATCTCTCGGTTGGGCCAGGCCGTCAGGGAGTGTCAGGGCGACTGCCCGGAGGAGGCGAAAACGGCGGTGGGAGCGTTCTGCGAACGGCATGACATCTACCATAGCATGGCCGTGACGCTGGATTTCCCTCCCAGCGGGATGCTGTTTTTCGTGTCGATCAACCGAGGCAAGTCCCGATTCGGCTTCGACGATGTCGATGCTCTGCTGATGGAGGAGTTCGTCCGGCACCTGGCTCGCTGTTGGAAAGCCTATTTGATGGCGGTTCGTTCCGATGGCATGTCGAACTACTGGGACGACTATGCGCTCTCGAGCAGGAAGGGGGAGCTGCTCTACATCGGCAGGGAAGTGGGAGCGGCCCTCAACGAGGAGTATGCCGGCTGGCAGGGCTCCCGCCTGCCGGGCAATCTATCCGACATGCTGGGACATGCGCCCTGCACCTTGTCGCCGGGAAGTCGGAGGGGAATCGTGGTGCAGCCCTGCGGTGAGCTGGTCTCCCTGACGATGTGCTCCCGCCGACACGCTTCCCTGCTCGCTCCGCGGGAGCTCAGTGCCGCGAGGCTCTACTCCCAGGGCAGTTCCTACAAGGAGGTGGCCCGTACGCTGGGCGTCACTCCCGCCACGGCCAGGACCTACCTTCGCAATGCCTATGTTCGACTGGGGGTCAGCAACAAGGTGGAGCTGATCCGGCGCTTCGTCATCCCGGCGGCGAGTGAGCCAAGCGCTGCCTTCCCCCAGTCCAACCTTCCCGTACGGTTAGAAAAGCTTGGAGATGGACCCCACCAGCGTCGCCGAGCAGACGTTGCTGGCGCCGAAGGCGGAGGCGCACTCGGATCTGGAAAGGTCGGTGTCGATGTAGGCCAGGCGCCAGTCCAGTCCCCACTGGCGCTTGCCGATACCGATTTCCCAATCGTAATAAGTGCTGCGCCGGGAGCCGTCATCGTCGACATAAATATCGCGGCTTTGATCCGTCAGGCCGTAGCGGAAGCCCAGCGTCGTCTCGTGAGGGAGGCTGTGTTCATACTCCAGCCAGGCGATGGTGCGCTTGGCATCGGGCTTCATGTCGTCGCTGTACTTGACGCCAAGGGTGACGCCGTAAGCGCTGAGTGTCGCGATCCACTCGCCGAAGTTGAACTGGTTGTCCCGAGGGTATTCGAACTCGATCCGAGTGAAGGAGCCCAGCAAGTTCTCAGTGATGGGGCGGGTAATGCCGAGGTAATAGGCAAATTCCCGGTTGGCCTCCGTGCCGAAATCGATATTGGAGGTGAAGATGCCGGCATGACCTCCGCTCTTGCTGTGGACCAGGGTGGCATCGAGCCACAGGGCGGAGTCGTTGCTCGTCATCGAGACCCCGCCGGCGCGATAGTCACTGAGGGCCTTGATATCGAGATAGAGGGAGAAATCGTCATTGATTTCCCAGGCATGCGCAGAGAAGGAGGCGGCGCAAAAAACGCCGGTAGCCAGCCAGGCCGATGTCTTGTTCATGTCTTTCTACCTTGTTGTTGAAATTATCGGGTCGTGACAGGTCGAGAGCTTGTGGGGAGCACTGGGGAGTCTTGAGCCCACAAGGGGGCGAAAAGCCTCCCCGATAGAAGGCCTCCCGAATGCGTGGTGCTTCGCTGCAACTAAGGGGTGAGGTGTGAAATCTTCTCGAGGAAGGCCAGGGTGTCGTCTTCCCAGCCTTCGGCATCGGGCGTGTGGCTGAGTTTGACGATGACCGTTTGGCTCTGCGGGTCGATGTAGACGAACTGGTTGTAGATGCCGATGGCCGAGTAGGCGTCACGGTCAGGGAAGGTCCACCACTGGTACTGATAACCGATGGGGGCGTCTTCCGAGATGCGCTCGTAGCCGGGATCGGAAACGGTGGCGCTTTCCACCCAATCTCTGGATAGCACCTGGACGCCGTTGGCTTCGCCCATGTCGAGCATCATGAGGCCGAAGCGCCCGAGGTCTCGCAGCGTGGCGTTGAAGCCGGCGCCGTAGAACTCGTTCCCGACGGGCTCCGGGCCGTCCATGATCCAGTAGGCGTCGAACTCCATGCCGGCGGGCTGCCAGAGCTTCTCCGTCATGTAGTTGGCCACCGTCGTATTGACGGCACCCTCCAGCACACAGCCGAGCACGCTGGTATCGAGGGTGGAGTAGTTGAACCTTTCGCCGGGCTCGTATTGGCGCTCGGAGGATGAGGCCGCGTAGTCGCACCAGCGGTAGCGGTAAGCGACCAGGGCGTTGTCGTGCACCTCGGTGAGCTGGGTGCTGCCCCCGAATTCATATATCTCTTCCCAGGCCACCCCGGAGCGCATGCGCAACACGTCGACAATGCTGACATCCTCGTAGCCGCTGCCAGCCAGGGCCGGTACATAGTCGACCACCTTGTCGTCGAGGCTGGCGATGCTGCCATCCTCGACGGCAAAGCCGATCAGGGTAGCGAGGATCGACTTGGAGACCGAGAAGACGGCGTGCGGGGTCGCCTCGTCGAGACCGTTGCGATAGCGCTCGTAGGCGATCTTTCCATCCTTGAGAACGAGCAGGCCATTGGTTCTCGTCCCTTCCAGAAACGCCTCGAGGGAAACTTGCTCGCCCTCCAGCGTGAAGGTTTCGTCGATCTCCATCGGGCTTTCTTCCAGGCCCCATGGGGCGGGCGGGGCCTCCACGGCTCGCGTGGAGAACATCTTGTCCAAGGACTGGAACGTCAGGTGGTTGAGGTCGGGGTAAAACATGTTGGCCCGGGAGTTGACCAGCGTTTCCGTTGTCCACTCGCTGTCGGGCGCTTGCGAGGGGGATGCCAGGGCAACGGTCGAATAGAGTGCGGCCAGTGCAGCAAGGGCGATGACGTTGTTCTTGTAGGCGCTATGCATGGGTCGTCCTTTCTTGGGTGGAGGGGGACGAGGGTCATGCTAGGGAAGGGAAAGTCGAAAAAAACCTCTGCAGATGCAGGGGGAGTCGCCCAAGGGGATGCCGAGTGGCTCAACCAATTCTTTGAAGCAGGGTGGGTTTTCCAGCTTTTGAGAGAAAGAGTGGAGCGGGCTGCCGATGCTCACCGCGCCCCGCGCCCTCGGCGAGCATTATCTCGGGAAGCTGGTCTTGATACCGGGGTAATGATGGGCAATGCCTCAACTGTCATGTACGGAATGGCGCATAACTGTCTCTGTTGTGTTTCGCCTCGTTGGGCTAGCGTAGCTATATCGCGGCCGATAGCGGGGCGAGCCAATTCGGCGACGCGAATGGCATCCGACGAGAAGAGGGGAAGATGGACTACAAGGCGATCGATATCCGACAGAAGCTTGGCCTGCTCAACGAGCAGTGGTCACCCAGGGTTATTGCCGAGATGAACGACTACCAGTTCAAGGTGGTCAAGCTCGAGGGCGATTTCATCTGGCACGATCATCCCGAGACGGATGAGGTATTCTTGGTGATGAAGGGCAACCTGCGCATCGATTTCCGCGATGGCGCGGTCAATCTGGCCGCCGGTGAGATGTTTGTGGTCCCGAAGGGCGTCGAGCACAAGCCTTTCGCCGAGCAGGAAGCGGAGGTGATGCTGATCGAGCCGCGCGGGATTCTGAATACAGGGCAGGCCGGGGGCGAGCGGACCGCCGAGAACGACGTCTGGATCTGATGCCGCATTTCAGTCAATTTTATTCCGCATGAATTTGTAGATCCGATCAATCGTCTTCCGAACCTCCGGTAGGTTGCGGTCATCCTGATGGATGACCAGCCATTGCTCGTGCCTCAACTCGTCGATCGGAGGGTGAACGCGGCGTAAACGATCCTGCGCATCCCCGATAAAGGTAGGCAACAGCGCAATACCAACGCCTGTGAGTGCAAGGTCAAGAGCGGCGCGAGGCTGGCTGATTTCACAAACGATGTCTTCTTCACTGATTTCACGGTCCACCCAGCGCGCCGATGGTGTGTCCACAAGCACTTTGATCCAGCGTTCCGGAGCTTCGGCCGCCATGTAGGGAGCAAACTCGACAGGATTGAGCTTCCGCGCTACCAGAGTCTTCTCCGTGGGTCGCTGGTTTCGAAAGCCGATCACCGCCTCCCGGTGCCGTATGCTGAGTACTTTCTCGCTGGTAATGAAACAGGGCTTGATGTCAGGCGGCTGGCCCGTGATCAAGTGCAATCGTTCCATCAAAAAAAGAGCCGTCCAGCTGCCGGCGGATATCTTCACGGCTGGCTTAATCTTCGCGCGCGGCTGGGTCAGTCTTTCAATACGAGCCTCTACCTCTTCAAGCCCTCGCAGCAGGGTTTGGCCGTCATCCGTCAGGGAATAGCCCAGCCTGCCTCGTACAAACAATTGGCGACCCAGGCTTCGTTCCAAGGCGAGCATGCGGCGACTGAGAGTAGGAGCGCTCGTGCCGACCCGACGGGCTGCTGCGGACAAGCCCTGCTCACGCGCGACAGTTATGAATAGAGCCAGAGATTCCCAGTCAACATGCTTTTTATCCATGAAAAGGCCTTTTCATTTTTACACTCTAGTCTTGTGGGTAGTAGTTAATATAGTTTCCGGTAAGTGAGTTTTAAGACTTCTTGATGGTTCCTGGGTGGTGCCGAATTTATCACTCGTAGAGTAGTTTTAGGAATAAGAGAATTGATGATGCAACTTATTGTTCCCCTATGTCCAGATGCTAGTGGTCGGACCCTTATGGTCGGCTTTCAAATGATTGATTACACAGAGAAACCTGCGAGAGCAGCAGGGTTGCAGGAGGATCGGTTCTATGAGGAGCATGGAAACTGGCTAGGCCATCTGATTTATCGCTTTTTTGAGATCTGTACGACCTGATGTCTCGAAAACCTCTGTGAGGTCAGCTCAACCGGGAGGAGCGCTGCCAACATTTTGTTAGCCTTGGCCTGATTTTTCTTCAGTGCACGTCTAGCCCTCGTTCGTATACGTTGCTATTAGCCCCGCAAATCTTGTGGCAGAGAATAACTTTGCAATGTGAAGAGGTGCTATGTCTCCCCCCTTTGAAGGCATTCGTGTCATTGATGCCACCCACGTGCTGGCCGGCCCATTCGCGACGTATCAACTCGCTGTGCTGGGGGCGGATGTCATCAAGGTGGAGTCGCCATCGGACCCTGACCAGGCGCGCCTGCAAGGGTCTGACAGGGAGCTGAACGATATCGGCATGGGTACGGCATTCATGTCCCAGGCCAGCAACAAGAAGGCCGTTGCCATCGACTTCAAGAAGCCCGAAGGGCAACGAATCATGAAGAGGCTGTTGGCAACGGCCGATGTGTTCGTCGAGAACTACCGCCCGGGCGCCCTGGAAAAGCTTGGGTTGGGATATGAAGATCTGGCCGCCATCAATCCGGCGTTGATCTACTGTTCCATCTCTGCCTTTGGCTCCACGGGGCCGCGCCGGGAGCTCACGGCCTACGATAATGTCATTCAAGCCTTCTCGGGCATGATGGCAATGACAGGAGACCGTCAGACGGGGCCGCTCAAGAGCGGTGCACCGGTCGTCGACTATGCCACCGGTACGACAGCGGCATTTTCCATTGCCTCGGCGCTTTTTCAGCGTGAGCGGAATGGTGGGAAAGGGCAGTTCATCGATGTGTCGATGTTGGACACGGCCCTGATGCTGACAAGTCCCTATTTGACCGCACTGCTGTGGAACGGAAAAGAGCCGGAGCCAAAGGGCAATACGTTTCCTTTCGCCACGATCGGTTGTTACCACGCCTCCGATGAGCCGTTGATGATTGCTGCGTCCAACCTGACGCAGCAGAAGCGTCTGTGGACGGCGCTGGGGCGGGAGGACATGATCAAGGAGAACAACAACCAGCGCCTCGATAGCCATGAGGAAGAAGCCAAGGTCATTGCTGAAATCATCAGTACCATGACGGCGGACTACTGGGAGACGTTCCTGCAGGAGCGGCGCATTCCGGCGGCGAGGATCAGGCGCCTGGAGGAAACCCTGGCCGACCCTCACGTCGGCGCGAGGGGCATGTTGCACAGCCAGCCCATCGAGGAGAACGATGAGCGTGCGCTGGTCGTGCCGATCTCGGCGTTTACGATGTCCGCGGGTGAGCGGCGTATCACGTCTCCACCGCAAAAGGTCGGCGCCCAGACGGCGGAACTGCTCGCCAGCCTGGGTTATTCAGTGGACGATCTTCATGCCCTGAAAGCCGCTGGGGTCATTGGCGGTGCATTGGATGAGATTCGTTAGGTGACCGCAATGAACCATCCTATCGAATGCCTGGCACGGGTGGCAGACGAGTGGCAGCGCCGACCTTTGCCTCCTGAGGTGGATTGGGCGACACGCCGCGCGCTGTTGGATTGGTTTGCCACCACGCTACCGGGCACTCGCCACGCACCTGCCACGCTGCTCTCCAAGGCGTTTGCCAGCACGCGGGGCGGCGGCAAGGCAGTGTGCTATGTCGACGGGCTGCAGGGCGCGCCACGCCATGCTGCCCTGTTGAACGCCACTGCCAGCCATACGGTCGAGTTCGACGATATCTTCAAGGACGGCGGCTACCACCCCGGCAGCTCCACCATCTCCGCCGCGCTTGCAGTCGCACAGGATATCGGCGCATCTCGCGAGCAGCTGCACCGTGCCATTATCGGCGGCTACGAAGTCGGCTGCCGTATCGCGCTGGCCATTCAGCCAAGCCACTACACCTACTGGCATACCTCGGCCACCGTGGGCACCATCGGCGCGGCAGTCTCTACGGCGATGCTCCTCGGCGCCAGCCAGCCGCAAATCGGCCACGCCATCGCCCTCTCGAGCAGCTTCGCCGGCGGACATCAACAAAACCTGCAAGGCGAAGGCATGGCCAAGCCGCTGCACGCCGGTCATGCGGCGGATGCGGGAATCCTGGCCGGAATGGCCGCCGCCCAAGGCGTGACGGCATCGCTCGACAGCCTGCATGCGCCTAACGGCTTCGCCGCGGCAACCAGCGACTCCAGCGGAGATTGGAAAGCCGCGCTGGATGGCATCGGCAACTGGACGCCCATCACGCGCATGACGATCAAGAATCACGGCTGCTGTGGGCATATCTTCCCGGCGCTCGATGGACTGAAGGTGCTCAGGGAAAGAGAGAACATACCCCTTGACCAGATCCAGAGAATCCACATCGAGGGATATGGCGCTACCTACTCGATGTGCAATCGGCCCGTCCCGAACACGGCCCAGGAAGCCAGGTTCAGCCTGCAGTATTGCGTTGCTGCCTTTTTGCTATCAGGAAAAGTCAGGCTGCAGGCGTTCGAAAGCGCGATGCTGAACGATGCGCGAATGCGTGACCTGATGAAAAAGGTGACGGTGTCGGAGAGGCAGGACATTGCCAAAGCATACCCCGCGAAGCGGATGGCCAACATCATTGTGACGACCGCCGATGGGAAGGAGGTCTCCCATTTCCAGGAATCTCGCAAGGGAGACCCGGAAGATCCCATGTCGGATGATGAGCTGATCGAGAAATACGATGAGTTGACGACAGGCATCCTTCCACGGCCCGAACTCGAGAAGATCAAGGGCAACATCATGTGGGGTAATGAGCTGCCTGGCGGGCTTGGGTTGTCGATCTAGCATTCACTGAACCAAAGGTTGGCCAAGCACCAATTTATCGTCGGTGGAAGCGTTTTTTAGGTCATGCCAGCATTGGTCAGTGTTGATGCTTGGTTCTTGTAATTGATAAAAGTGAGGTGAAGAAAATGAACAATAACTTCAAGAGCACGGTTTCGAAAACGGTTTTTAACGTTGCCGCCATTTCGTTGTTGACCGTAACTTCTGCCGGTAACCTTGCGGTCGCAGACGAGGGTGACTGGCCGTCAGGTCCAGTGAATCTCGTCATGCATACTCAGGCGGGTGGTTCGGCGGACGTATTCATCCGAACGCTAGCTGAAACGATGGAACCCCAGATTGGGCAGCAGATCGTCGTTATCAATTCGCCGGGCGGCGCGGGTGCCACCCAGATGTCCCGTATTCGCAGTGCGAAGCCCGACGGCCTGACACTGGGCATCAATACGCTTTCCCACTTCACCGGGATGCTGACCAATCTCAACGGTGTTTTCGAGCTGGATGACTTTGCCTGGATCGCCTCGGCGCAGGAAGACGTGCATATCGTCTTCTCCAGAAGCGAGACGGGTATCGAGAGCGTTGGCGAGCTGCTCGAGAAAGCCGGAAATGGAAGCGAGAAAGTCAGCGTAGGAGGATTCGGCCCGGAAGGTTCCACGCAGCATATCGCCATTTCCATGCTCGAGAACGAGGCCGATGTCGAATTCGAGTGGATCGCCTATAACGGCACGCCCGACATCATTGCCGCTGTCATGGGTGGTCACGTGGACGTTGGGATCTCCAACCTCAGTGCGTTAAAGAGCTTTTTCGATGCCGATCGGATTCAAGGAGTCGGTGTCATTGCGGAGGAAAGACTGGAAGGACTGCCGGACGTTCCCACCTTCGCAGAGCAAGGAGTCGACATCGATACCGGTTGGGTTCAGGTTCGCGGCGTTTTCGGTCCCGCCGGCATCCCGATGGAGACGCAGCAGCAGATCGCCGATGCATTCCATGAGGCCATGCGCTCCGAACATTACCAAGCGTATGCACGTAATGCCGGGGTCACCGATTCATGGATGGGCCCGGAAGAGTATACGGAGTTTGCAAGAAGGATAAGTGAAGTCGCCAAGGGTGAATTGGAAAAGTCTGGCGAATAGAAGATTGATACCGTCGGTGCGGCAAGGTTGATACTTCTGCCACACTGATTTCCTCAGAGTTGCGTGTCCTGTTTTATGCCCCGTTCTTCTCCTGTGGCTCTTTAGGGGTTCCCCTTGGCCATGGGCGGGGCCTTTTCTTTCCTTTGATTGAAGTGCGGGCAGGCAATGGCCTGGGTTTTATCGGGAAAGCCGTTGGGCTTCATTCTTTAAATAACTTTTTACATGACGGCTGTCATTCAAGAGGGGTGTGTCATGAGCCAGAACGAGCTGGTCAACTTTACGCTGGATGACGGAATTGCCCTGCTGACGCTGAACCGTCCCGACAAGCGCAACGCCATGAGCGATGCCATGCGGGCCGAGCTGGTGGAGCATCTGCTTGCGATCCGCACCGATCGCGCCATTCGCGCCTTGGTCATCACAGGGAGCGGCAAGGGTTTTTGTGCCGGCGGCGACATCGCAGGCATGAAAACGCGGATGGAAGCCGACCCTGCCACGGTGGGATTCAACGGCTGGGAGCGACAGCAGGGCGTGCACTACGCCGCCAGCCTGCTGCTGAACCTGCCGATTCCCACCGTGGCGGCCGTGAACGGCTCGGCGGCGGGGCTGGGCGCGGACCTGGCCCTCTCTTGTGACTTCGTCGTGGCATCCGAGCATGCCCACTTCACCTGGGCCTACATCGCCCGTGGGCTGGTGCCGGATGGCGGCGGCATGTACTTCCTGCCCCGTCGTGTCGGCCTGGCGCGTGCCAAGGCGCTGATCTTCAGCGGTCGCCGTGTGAATGCCGAAGAGGCCCTGCAGCTGGGCATCGCGGATCGGCTTTGCAGCGCCGACGAGCTGTTGGGCTCGGCCCGGGCCATGGCGGACGAGATGAGCAGTGGCTCGCGTACGGCGATTGCCCTGACCAAGTCGGTCATCAACAAGAGCTACGAGATGTCCGAGCACCAAGTATTCGCCGAGGGCAGCAAGGCCCAGGGCATCTGTTACACCTCCGAGGAGCATCGCCGCTCGGTGCAGGCCTTTCTCGATCGCATGAAGGAGGCGCAGCAGTGAACCAAATACCAGCAGTGAACCAGATCGATGCCCTCCTCAATCCAAGAAGTATTGCGGTGATCGGTGCCTCTGCCGATCCGAAGAAAACCTCGGGCCTGCCCGTTTCCTACCTGATCAAGCATGGCTTCGGGGGGCCGATCTATCCGGTCAATCCCAAGGCCGACGAGATCCAGGGCCTCACCTGCTACCCGAGCGTGGAGGCGCTGCCTGAGGCCCCGGATGTCGGCCTGGTGCTGCTCAATGCCAGGCGCAGCATCGATGCGGTTCGCGGACTGGCGCAGTTGGGCTGCAAGGCCGCGGTGGTGCTCGCCAGCGGCTATGCGGAGGCGGGGGAAGAGGGCCAGGATCTTCAGGCGCAGCTGAAGGAGGCCGCCGGTTCCATGCGTATCCTGGGGCCGAACACCATCGGCCTGGTCAACCTGACGGCCGGCATTCCCCTTTCCGCCAGCGGGGCATTGGAGGTCAGCGAGCTGCCTGCCGGCAGCGTGGCGGTGGTCTCGCAGAGCGGCGGCATCCTGGGGGCGCTGCTCTCGCGTGCGGCGGGCCGCGGCATCGGTCTCTCCTCGCTCATCTCCACCAGCAACGAGGTGGATCTGGAGGTGAGCGATTTCGTCGAGTACCTGATCGACGATCCCAGCACCAAGGTGATTGCGCTCTATCTGGAGAGCATTCGCCACCCTGCGCGCTTCCGTGAGGTGGCGATGCGGGCCCGCGAAGCAGGCAAGCCGCTGGTGGTGTTCAAGATCGGGCGCTCCGAGGCGGGCGCCAGCGCCGCCAGCTCGCACACCGGAGCACTGGCGGGAGAAGACCACGTCTACGATGCCTTCTTCCGTGAGCTCGGCGTCATTCGCGTCAACACCTTCGATGAATTCCTCGACGTGCCCGCTGTCCTGGTGGCCGGCCGCCAGCTGGCGGGGCGCCGCGTCGCCGTGCTGACCTCCACCGGCGGTGCCGGTACCCTCATCGCCGACAGCCTGGGCATCAATGGCTTCGAGACGCCGCCACCGGATCAGGCCACCGCGGAGAAACTGCGCGCCCTGCAGGGCGATACGCCAACGGCACTAGACCGCAACCCCATCGACGTGACCCTGGCGGGGCTGCAGCCCGATCTGCTGCGGCAAGCGATTCGCATCCTGCTCGAAAGCGACAGCTACGACGCCCTGATCGTGATCATCGGTTCCTCGGGCCTGGCCATGCCGGACCTCGTGGTCGGGGCGATCAGCGATAGCCTCGATTCCAGCGACAAGCCGGTGCTGGCTTACGTCAGCCCCTATGCGCCGAATACGCTACAGCGCCTGAACCGGGCGGCGATTCCCGGCTTCAGCTCGCCGGAAAGTTGCAGTGCAGTGCTCGAAGCCCTGCACATCACCAGTCAGCCGCTGAAGGCTGGGGCCAGCCAGCCGAGCGTCCAACTGCCCGACGTGAGCGGCCTGCCCCAGGGCGCGATCGACGAGGCCGCCGCCAAGCAGCTGTTTGCCGAGGCGGGCATTGCCGTACCGCCGAGCCGTGTCGTGCACACGCGCGAGGAGGCCGAGCGCGCCGC
Organism: Billgrantia zhangzhouensis; assembly: GCF_021404465.1. Classification (GTDB taxonomy): domain Bacteria; phylum Pseudomonadota; class Gammaproteobacteria; order Pseudomonadales; family Halomonadaceae; genus Halomonas; species Halomonas zhangzhouensis. Next base: position 34,361 of record NZ_JABFTT010000016.1, read on the forward strand.
CAGTGAAGTGGGAGCGCCGGTCGTGCTGAAGGTGCTGGACGCCAACCTGCTGCACAAGAGCGACATCGGCGGCGTGGCGCTGCACCTGAATGCGGACACGATCGGCGATCGCCTGGAGCAGATGACGCACCAGGTGAAATCCCACGTGGGGCGCCGTCCCGACGCCTACCTGGTGGAGGCGATGGTGTCGGGCGGCCACGAGCTGATCCTGGGGGCCAATCGCGATGCCCTGGGCACGGCCATCCTGCTGGGTGCCGGTGGCGTCACCGCCGAGCTATTCAAGGACACCGCCATCCGGCTGCTACCGGCCCAGGGCGGTCTCACGCTGGAACAGGCCAGGGAGATGATGCAGCAGCTGACCACCTGGCCCCTGCTCGACGGTTATCGCGGTGCGCCGCGGCGCGATACCGAAGCGCTGGCGCAGGCGATCGTCAACTTCTCCGCCCTGATGGCGGCGCTGGGCGAGCGCCTGGTGACCTCGGAGATCAACCCGCTGTTCGTCCTGCCGGAAGGAGAGGGCGTGGTGGCGGCGGACGCGGTGCTCGTCCTCGATGAGGGCGGCGGGGAGGGCGGCTCCCATGGCTGAACCGCGTACCGGCGGCCAGGTCCACCTGCGCCAGGAGGGGGCGGTGGCGGTCATCACCCTCGACAATCCTCCGGTCAACAGCAGCACCGACGCGGTACGCCGGGGCATCCTGGCCGCGCTGGGCCGGATCGACGTGCAGCGCACCACGGCTGTCGTGCTGACGGGGGCGGGCCAGCACCTGATGGCCGGCGCCGATCTGCACGAGCTGGAAAACCAGCCGACCGAACCGACGCTGCCGCAAGTGACGGCCGCGCTGGCTGGCTTTCCGCTGCCGCTGATCGCCGTGGTCAAGGGCCACACCCTGGGCGGCGGGCTGGAGCTGGCGCTGGCCTGCGATGTGCGACTGGCCACACCCACCGCCATGCTGGGGCTGCCCGAGGTCAGCGTCGGCGTCATCCCCGGTGCCGGCGGGACCCAGCGCCTGCCACGCGCCGTGGGACTGCCCAAGGCGTTGGAGATGATCGTCAGCGGCAAGCCCATCGCGGCCGCCGAGGCCAACCGGATCGGACTGGTGGACGAGCTGCTGACGGCGTCGGAAGAGGGCGCGGCGCTGCAGGCCGAAATCCTGGCCTACGCGAATCGCTACCGGGGCGGAAAACGGCCCCTGGCCGAGCGTGACGTCGCCCCCGTCGAGGAAGCGACGCTGCAGGCTCAGGCGCAAAGGCTGCTGGCACGTTCACGCGGCTTGCCGGCGGCAGCCGTGGCGGCCGAGGTGGTAATGAGTGCCGCCAAGTCGAGCTTTGCCGAAGCGGTGGCCAAGGAGCGGGGGCACTTCCTCGCCCTGCGTGGCAGCGAGCCGGCACGCGCACTGCGCTACCTCTTCTTCGCCGAGCGCGAGCCGCCCTTCACGCCGACCCAGGCCGTGGCGCCTCGCTCACTGGAGCGAGTCTCGGTGATCGGTGCCGGAACGATGGGCAGCGGGATCGCCCTCTGCGTGCTGCAAGCCGGTTATACGGTCGATCTGCTGGAGCGGAGTGCCGCGGCCCTCGAGGCGGGGGTGAAGCGGATCGCTCAGGAGCTGGAAGGGGATGTCGAGCGTGGGCGCATGACGGCCGAGCGGCGCGATGAGCTGCTGGCGAAACTGCGGCCTACCCAGGAGATCCAGGCGGTGGTCGGCACGGACCTGGTGATCGAAGCCATCATCGAAGATCTCGACATCAAGCGGGTGCTGTTTGCCGACCTGGCCGGTCTTGTCGGCGAGGACACGCTGCTGGCCACCAACACCTCCTATCTCGATATCGACCGGATCGCGGAGTGTATCGCCAACCCGGCGCGCGTGCTTGGGCTGCATTTCTTCAGCCCCGCGCAGCGTATGGCGCTGCTCGAGGTGGTGCGCTGCAAGACGACCAGCGAGCAGACGCTCAGCACTGCCATCCAGTTCTCTCGGCGCCTGAAGAAGAAAGCCATCGTGGTCGCCAACAGCTGGGGATTCGTCGGCAACCGGCTGTACGCGGCCTATCGCCGTCAGTGCGAGTTCATGCTGGAGGAGGGCGCCAGCCCCGAACGGATCGATGCCGCCCTGGAGGCGTATGGCTTTGCCATGGGGCCGTTCAAGGTGGCCGACATGTCCGGGCTGGATATCGCCTGGAGGATGCGCCAGCAAACCATGGCCACCCGGCATCTGCGCCGCTATGTCGGAATCCCCGATCTGATCTGCGAAGCCGGTCGCCTGGGGCGCAAGACGGGCAAGGGCTACTACCGCTACAGCGAAGACAAACGCCCCGTCCCGGACCCCGAGGTCGCCGGAATCGTCGCGCGCTACCGCCAGGAGCAGGGCATCGAGGCGAGGACGACCAGTGACGAGGAGATTCAGCAACGAGCGGTTCTCGCCCTGATCAACGAGGCGCTGCTGTTGCTCGATGAAGGCGTCTGCCAGCGACCGGCGGACATCGACATTGCGCTCGTGCACGGATACGGCTTCCCTCGCTGGCGGGGCGGGCCCCTCTTCATTGCGCGCCAGATGGGCCACGAGCGACTCCTGGCAGCACTCGAATGGCTCGCCGAAGTCAGTGGCAAGGGCCATGAACGGGGCGATGCCAGTCTGGTGGGACGTCGATATTCTCCTTTCGTCTAGTTTGGCCCTAACGTTTACGTCGGTCGAGACTGAAGAATAGTCAGTTTCTGCGGATATGTTTCTGCGCCATGATGATGAAAAGGCTTGGATGAGCTGTTGAACATTACAAGAATTCTGGAGAGCGCCAATGAGTGATTTGTCACATGACTCTGAAGCCAAGGACGATGTCGTTTCGGAGGTCAAGATAAGCAAAAAATGGTTTGAGGTTTTTGTTTATATCGTCCTTTTCCTGGTCAATGCCTTTTACTTCAAGGAGTCCTTGGGCCTGCCGGGGTCGCCGCGTGGTATTGGGGCCGGTGGATTTCCCTTCCTCGTCTCCCTGATCATCGGGGCATCGCTGATCGCGCTTCTCGGCGTGTCATTGGTTGCGCCAAGAAAGGGGGAAGTGGAGCCCTTCATTGCTGTTCGTCGCCCGGTGCAAGTCGTGTCGGTTATCGTCGTCATGCTCGCCATGGTTCTGTCTCTCCCGTGGACCGGGCCTCTTGTCGGTATTGCGCTACTTTCGCTGCTGGTGATGTGGCTGGGGGGCGAAAGACGTTATCTCCTGTTGCTTGGCCTACCGCCGCTGTTGTCCGTGGGTATTTATGTCCTCTTCGTGCTGGTACTTGGCGTCTATTTCGATTGAGGTGTGATCATGATTGACAATCTCCTGATAGGCCTGGATGCCTTTGCGAATCCGATGGTTCCCCTCGGCCTCGTCGCGGGCGCCCTCATCGGTTACCTGATCGGCGCCATTCCAGGCTTGGGGCCAAGCCTGGGTATCGCCCTGATGATCCCCTTTACCTATGGCATGGATCCCATCGTTTCCATCGTCATGCTGGTTTCCCTGTTCGCCGCGGCCGAGTACGGTGGCGCCATCTCCGGCATCCTGCTCAACTCCCCAGGTACGGCGGCGGCGGTTGCGACAGCCTGGGATGGCTACCCGCTGACCAAGCAGGGAAAGACGGGCATTGCGCTGAATATCTCCATCATCTCTTCGGGTGTGGGTATCTTTGCCAGCGCGGTTCTGCTGTTCCTTACCGCGGTGCCGCTTTCCGAATATGCGCTCAACTTCGGGCCTACTGCCTACTTCGCTCTCGCTCTTCTCGGCCTGAGCCTGGTCTCCAGCCTCTCCTCCGGCTCGCTGCTGAAAGGTGCCCTGGCCATGGGTATCGGGCTGGCCCTGGCCACGATCGGCCTGGATACCCAGACGGGGGTGCCTCGCTTCAGCTACCACGCCGATTTCTTCGAGGGCTTGCCCCTGGTGCCCGCCTTGCTGGGTCTGTTCGCCCTTTCCGAGGTGCTGTACATGATCGAGGCGGGGGCTAGCCATAAGACCAAGAACCAACCCATGAGCGGGATCCTGGCCGTACCTTTCAAGACGTTCTACAAGATGAAGACGCTGTTCCTGAGGAGTTCTCTCATCGGCTACTTTGTCGGTGTGATACCCGGTGCAGGCGCTTCCGTCGGCTCCTTCGTCTCTTACGCCGTTGCCAAGCGTTTTTCCAAAAATCCTGAGCTGTTTGGCAAAGGCAGCTACGAGGGCATTGCGGCTTCGGAAACGGCGAACAACGCCTCGGTATCCGGGTCGCTGGCTCCAATGCTGGCCCTGGGTATTCCGGGCTCTGCCACCACGGCCATCATGATCGGTGCGCTCATGATCCACGGCATACAGCCGGGACCCTTGCTGTTCACCACCAACCCGCAGATCCCCTATACGGTCTTTGTCTCGCTGTGGATCAGTGTGCCGATCATGGTGTTCATCGGCCTGGCCGGCGCCAGGTTCTGGGCGAAAGTGGCCGATATTCCGCGCCCGGCGATAGCCGCCATCGTTGCCTCGATCAGCCTGATCGGCGCCTACGCATCCGAAAGCTCGATGTTCCCGGTCTATGTGGCGCTGGCATTCGGTGTCATCGGGTATGTACTGCGCAAGGCCAACATTCCCTTGGCTCCCGTCATCCTGGCTCTGGTACTGGGCGATATGCTGGAAACGAACCTTCGCCGTGCCCTTTCCATGTCGAATGGCGATGTGATGACATTCGTGACGAATCCCCTGAGTGCCACGCTGCTGGCGGTTGCGGTGCTATCGTTCGCCTTGCCGGCGCTGGGCGCTTTCCGTAACAAGATCAAAGGATTTCGTCGACAGCGCCCGATCGTCAGATAGCGGTGAACTGAAAAACTGTCGATAACGCTGGGGCGGGCGCGATGGGTGCCCGCCCCTTTGAGTTTTCCGGTTCAATCGGCTCCAGCACTATCTCAGGAGCTTGGCACAAAGGGACAGCATGCGATGCGGATGGAGTTTGCGTGTATTTGCCTGAGCTTGAGCATCGCCTTCCTCGTGCAAACGATGCTGCTGGTGGCGGTGCCGCTATCCGCCATCGAACTCGGCGCAACGCCCTTGGCCCTGGGGCTGCTGGTCAGCGCGCCCTACGTTCTTCCGCTGTGTCTGGCGCTATCGTTTGGTTCTGTTGTTGCTCGCTGGGGGAGTGCACGTCCCCTGAAGCTGGGCGCAGCAGGCATGGTGCTGGGCGCATGGCTGCTGACTGCACTGCCGGGTTTTCAAGGGCTGATCGCGGGGCAACTGGTGATCGGTCTGGCGCAACTGATGATGATCATCTCGGCGCAAACTGCCGTTAGCTACTTCGGGAAAGGTACCAAGCTGGAGCGATACTTTGGCTGGTACACGACTTTTCTGTCTGTCGGTCAAATGCTCGGGCCTTTGCTGGCCGGATGGATAATCGATCATCGAGGGGGAACGTCGAGCGCAATTCATGCTGCTTTTCTGCTGTCTTTAGTCTCGTTGGTGGCGATTTTTATCTCAAATAAAAGAAAAGGCCATGGTGGCGATAAGACAAAATTAGGATTGAAGGTGGGGCTGGCAAGGCAGTTGGCACTGATAAAAAACACGCATGGCGTTCAACTGTCCATGATCGTTTCGCTTGCGGCGATGCTGGCGTTGGGAGCGCACTCCAGCTATCTACCCGTGTACCTGGAAAGCCTGGCACTCTCAGGCACCACGATCGGTCTCATCGTCAGCCTGCGCGCTCTTTCCTCGATGGCCATCAGGCCATTCACAAGCATGACCGTCCGTCTCCTTCGCGGACGTTATGCCACCATGGCTTTGACCATGGCATTCATGGCGTCAGGCTTGTTGCTGACCGGTTTCGCAGGCAACTTCTACCTGCTGTGTTGCTTTTCGATTCTGGTTGGGGTGGGGGTAGGGCTGTCGCAACCGCTTTCGATGGTGGTGATTGCCGAGGAGGTGGTCGAAGAGCAGAGAGCGCAAGCCTTGGCGATGCGCCTCATGGCCAACCGAGCGATGCAGTTCCTCGCGCCTTTGCTTCTCGGGTTTGCCACACAGCTTGGTGGCTTTACGGTGGCCTATTTCATCTGCGGCGTGTTGCTGTTCTTGCACCTGGCACTGTTTAACTGGCTGCGGCGTCGCCATGACAGGAATCTTGTTCGGCAATTTTCTGAATAACGGCCAGGTTGGCTGTCATAGCGGCTGCTCTATCAGTCCTCTCATCCATTCCAGAAACTTCAGCAGAGCATCCGAGGGGCGGGCGTCCTTTGGCCAGGTCAAGTAGTAGGCTTCGCCCGTTTTGCAGACGAAGTCCGATAGTGCCACGAAACTGCCATCCTGTAGCTGGCGCTCGATAAATACCTTAATGGCGATGGCGCAGCCAATATCCATCGAAGCCGCTTCATAGGCTAGGGCAGAGTTGTCGAACTTTATTCCCATCTCTGGGTCAGCCTGGCTCCCGCTTGCTTCTATCCATTTCTTCCAGTCATCCGGGCGTGCCATCGAGTGCAATAGGCGAACTCGTGAAATATCACCTTTTGCCAGGTGTTCTGTCGCCCACAGGGAGGCTGATACGATCGGAATCAGCTCGATGTCGACCAGCTTTTCTGCGTGCAGCCCCGGCCAGTCTCCGTGCCCCGAGCGGATGGCGGCATCCACGTTCTGTGAGCTGAAGTCGACGGGCTTCAAGGACGAAGACAGTTTTACCTCAAGCAGCGGATTTTTCTTGTGGAAATCGGCCAGTCTTGGGATCAGCCATCTCTGGGAAAACGTGGTGTAGGACTGTATCGAAAGCGTGTCTCGCTGATTGCGTCGCGATACTTTGCGTGACGCTTTTTCAATGTCCCGAAAGGCGTTTTTTATCCCATCGTAGAGTTCCGCGCCTTCCTGGGTGAGTTCTATTCCTCGATGCAGGCGCGTAAATAGAGTTACGCCAAGATAATCTTCCAATACCTTTACCTGCCGGCTGACGGCCACTTGGGAAACATGCAGCTCATCGGCGGCACGAGTGAGGCTGCGTAAGCGAGCAGCTACCTCAAACGCTCTTAGCGGATTTAGAGGGGGTAGTGGATGGCTCATATCGTTACCAAGGAAACTTCGAAGCGTTATGTTTTATAGAATCCGCCTTTTCCTGAAAGGTACGATTCCGAGAGACCAACCGCTACATTCAGGAGTGTATCGCCCCCGATTACTACCTGCAACGATCATCACTGGCAGCGCGGGTCAATCAGCGTGACGTGCTCGGAAAACGTACCGTCATTGCGAGACATTCGCGAAAATGAAGAGCCGAACCTCCACCGGTGGAGGGGGCTCGATCACGGTAATGAAGCTGAGTGGTCGGAGACGGTACCTTGTGCGTCACACCGCCCAAGGATGAAGAAGTCCCTCCTGGCTCGGTCCCGGGGCGGAACCCTTGCGCCTGGCGAAGCGGCTAGTGACGGGGCCTATACCAAAGTCGGGTATCGAGAGGGGTTGCTGACTGGACTATAATCGGCTCTCAGATAGATGATAAAGACCATTGTTTTATACACAAACAAATATAAGCCCCGAGGTAACCCCATGACACGTCGCACGCTGCTCAAGTCTCTTGCCGTCGTCGCTACCGCCGGTAGCCTGGTGCTCGCCGGCCAAGCCCAGGCCCGCGAGCTGCGCATGGCACCCGGTGTACCGCCGGCGCATCCCGCCTATGATCCGATGTTCACCGAATTCGCCGAGCGCCTGGCCGAGAAGACCGATGGCGACTTGGCGGGCAGCCTGCTGGGGACCGAGGTGGCCAACATCGGCAACATGCGCAACGCCATCCGCAGCGGCCTGGTGGAGGTCGGTCTCTTCCTGCCGGCCTACTTTCCGGCCGACCTGCCCGAGATCAACCTGGTCGGCGACCTGGCCTTCCTGGGCACCAACCCCCATGCCATGGGGGCGGCGGTGACCGAGTACATCGTCACTTGTGACGAGTGTCAGCAGGAGCTCAAGAAACTGGGCATCGTCTACACCAGCTCTCATGCTTCGGATCTCTACCGGATTCTGAGTACCGAGCCGGTACGCTCTCTCGACGACCTCAAGGGGCTGCGCATGCGCGTGGGTGGCCCCCAGTATTCCCGCTGGGCCGAATCGGTGGGCATGTCGCCGGCATCCATCCCGGTGGGAGAGACTTACGAATCGCTCTCCCAGGGCGTGATAGAAGGCACCATCGCTTCCATTGCCGATATCATCTCCTTTCGCCTGGATGACGTGCTGAATTATGTCACCGATGTCGAGCTGGGCACGTTCCATAGCACCATTTCCCATGCGGTCGGTCAGCAGGCCTGGGACTCTCTCTCTGCCGAGCAGCGTGAGGCACTGGTGCATGCCTCGGTCGAGGCATCCGCCGCCATCACCCAGCGCTGGGGCTACGAGATGGCCGACGAGGCTCGTGAAGTGGCCCGAGAGAGCGGCATCGAGATGCTGGAACCCGAGCCCGAGCTGTTGGAGGCCATCGAGGCGTTCCTCGAGCAAGACCTGGCCTATGCCGCGGAGCAGGCGGAGAGCCGCCACGGCGTGGAGGATGCCGCAGCCAAGATCGAGCGTTTCCAGTCGCTGGTAGAGAAGTGGAACGCCATCGTCGAGGAGGTCGGCGAGGATCCCGAGGCGGTCGCCGAGGCCATGAATCGCGAGGTCTGGGACGCGGTGGATTTCTCCAGCTACGGAACCTGATCTCACGCATCCGAAGGCCGCCATGCCGGCCTTCGGTTATTGCCCTTGCCGGAGATTCGTCATGGATGCGCTCTATCGCCTCACCAACCGGGCCGCCGTCGGTCTGGCATTGCTGGGAACGCTCGGCATCCTGCTGATGGTGATTCATATCACCCTGGATGTGCTGCTGCGCGCGACGCTGTCCGTATCGATTCCCGCCACCGTGGAGCTGGTGACCCGCTACTACCTGGTCACACTGGCCCTGCTGCCGCTGGGCTGGGTCGAGTGGCGCCGGCAGATGATCGCCGTGGAAGCCCTGGAGGGGCTGATGAAGCCCTGGCTGGTGCGCCTGTCCGACGTGCTGGTGTCGCTGCTCTCGGCCGCGGTCTATGCCGTGCTGGCCGTGGCCACCTGGGGCAAGGCGATGGAGCAGTACGATATCGGCTCCTACGTAATGTCGCTGAACTTCCCCATGCCGGTCTGGCCGACCTACTTCGTCCTGCCCGTCGCCTTCGCCCTGGCGGCGGTCGTCTGTGTGGCGCGGTTGCCGTTTCTGGCTTGCGGCGCGGCCCATCCTTCCAGCACGCCAGATGAAAGGTGATCTCCATGTCCGTTGACGTCGGCTTCTACGGCCTGGCCATTCTGATGTTGCTGCTGGCGCTGCGGGTGCCGGTGGCGCTCGCACTGGTCGTGGTTTCGCTGGGCGGCATGACGATGATGTTCGGCTGGAACACGGCCATCGGCATGCTCTCCTCGACGCCCTACGAGTTCATCGCCAAGTGGACGCTCAGCGCGGTGCCGATGTTCCTGCTGATGGGCTTCGTCTGCTATCACACCGGTCTCACCAACGGGCTGTTCAGTGCCGCCAAGGTGGTGTTTCGCTGGCTGCCCGGCGGAGTGGCGATCTCCAGCATCATGGCCAGCTCCGGCTTTGCCGCGGTGAGCGGCTCGAGCGTGGCCTGTTCGGCCGCCATGGGCCGCATCGCCATTCCCGAGATGGTGCGTGGCGGCTACAAGCCGAGCTTCGCCTGCGGCACCATCGCCGCCGGCGGTACCATCGGCGCGCTGATTCCCCCCAGCATCCTGATGATCGTCTATGGCGTGTTCGCCCAGGTCTCGATCACGCAGGTGTTCCTCGGGGGCATCACCATCGGCCTGCTGACGGCGCTGAGCTACAGCCTGGTGATTCTTTTGGTCAGCTGGTGGCGACCCGACATCGTGCCGCGGGAGGCCGTGGGGTCCCGCGACATCACCGCCCGACAGGCACTGCTCGACATCTGGCCGGTGCTGGTGCTGGGCGTGCTGGTGTTCGGCGGTCTCTTCTCGGGTTTCTTCACCGCCACCGAGGCGGGGGCGGTGGGGGCCGCCGGGGCAATTCTCATCGGCCTGGTGCTCCGGCGCCTGAACGGCCAGGCGATGAAGGCCGCGCTGCTCGAGACCCTTTCCACCACCTCGGCGCTGCTGATCATCGGCGTGGGGGCCAGCATGTTCACCCTTTTCCTGAGCCTGAGCGGCCTGGCCGGCTACGTCACCGGGGCGGTGACCGGCTGGGAACTCTCCTATCTCGAACTGATGCTGGTGGTGGTGCTGATCTACCTCTTTCTGGGGCTGTTCATGGAGCCCTTCGGCGCCATGCTGGTGACCTTGCCGGTGCTGCTGCCGGTTTTCGAGCTGTATGACGTGAGCCTGATCTGGTTCGGCGTGCTGCTGGTGAAACTGCTCGAGATCGGCATGATTACCCCGCCGGTGGGCATGAACATCTTCGTGATCAAGGGCGTGGCGGGCCAGTACGCCTCGCTGATGGACATCTTTCGTGGCGTGTCGACGTTCCTGGTCGCCGACATTGCCGTGGTGGCGCTGGTGGTCTTCTTCCCCCAGATCGTGCTGGTGCTGACCGGCGGCTGATCCACCACAGGGATGGCGGCGCGGCCAATCGTCAGCCTCCCTTCGATTCAAATGGTTTGTTTATTAAACAATATGTTTAGTTCTCAATCACAATTCCTCCCAAGGAGGCCGAGAGAGTGAACAAGGTCATCGACAGCACCACTGCGGCGGACCTGATCCGGGATGGCGACACCGTCATCTGGACCACCGCCGGCCTGAGCGGCTTCGCCGAGGCCGTGGCCACGGCGCTGGAGCGGCGCTTCCTGGAGACCGGCGCGCCCCGCGATCTCACCGTGGCGCACAGCTGCGGCTGTGGCGACGGCAAGAGCCGCGGTATGAACCACCTTGGCCATGCCGGGCTGGTCAAGCGCCTGATCAGCGGCCACACCGGTCAGGCCCCGCGCATGGGCGAGCTGATTCGCGAGAACCAGATCGAGGGCTATCTGCTGCCGCAGGGCGTGCTGGCCCATTTATGGCGCCACATCGCCGGCAACAAGCCCGGCGTGCTCAGCAAGGTAGGGCTGGGTACCTTCGTCGACCCGCGCCTGGAGGGTGGCAAGGCCAACGCGGCGGCCGTCGAGGACCTGGTCAAGCTGATCGAGCTCGAGGGCAAGGAGTGGCTGCTCTACCGCACCTTCCCGGTGAACGTGGCGGTGATTCGCGCCACCACCGCTGACGAGCGCGGCAATTTGAGCATGGAGCGCGAGGCGTTGTTCCTCGAGCAGCTCTCCATGGCCCAGGCGGCCAGGAACAGCGGCGGCATCGTTATCGCCCAGGTCGAGTACCTGGCCCAGCAGGGCAGCCTGCATCCCCAGCGGGTCAAGGTGCCGGGCGACCTGGTCGACTACGTGGTGGTGGCCGAGCCCGAGCACCACATGCAGACCATCACCACCACCTACAACCCGGCCCTGGCCGGCGATCTCAAGGTGCCGCTGGGCGGCATCAAGCCGCTGCCGCTGGACCCGCGCAAGGTGATCGCCCGGCGCGCCGCCATGGAGCTGGTGCCGGGTGGGGTGGTCAACCTCGGCATCGGCATGCCGGAAGGGGTCTCCAGCGTGGCAGCCGAGGAGGGCGTCAGCGACCTGATGACCCTGACCACCGAGCTCGGCACCTACGGCGGCGTGCCCGCCAGCGGCGGCGACTTCGCCACCGCCTACAACGCCGAGGCGATCATCGACCACGGCTACCAGTTCGACTTCTACGACGGCGGCGGGCTGGACGTCTGCTTCCTCGGCCTGGCCCAGACCGACCACGAGGGCAACCTCAACGTCAGCAAGTTCGGCGACAAGGTGGTGGGGCCGGGCGGCTTCATCAACATCAGCCAGAACGCCCGCAAGGTGGTGTTCTGCGGCACTTTCACTAACGGCGGCGAGCTGGCGATCGAGGAGGGCCGCCTGCGCATTCGCCAGGAGGGCCAGCGCCGCAAGTTCGTTCAGCGCGTCGACCAGATCACCTTCAGCGGCCGCTACGCCCAGGAGACCGGCAAGCCGGTGCTGTTCGTCACCGAGCGCTGCGTCTTCGAGCTGATCGACGGCGAAATCACCCTCACCGAGATCGCGCCGGGCCTCGACATCGAACGCGACATCCTGGCGGCCATGGACTTCGTGCCGCGCATCGCCAGCGAGCTGCGCGAGATGCCGGAGGCGCTCTTCCAGCCCCGCTGGGACGGCCTGCGCGAGCATCTGGCACGCGACTGAGCATCAGGAGATCAGACATGTTCAAGAACGCCTACATCCCCTACGGCGGCTACTACTCCAGCCCCTTCTGCAAATGGATGGGCAGCCTGGCCAACGCCAACGCCATCGAACTGGGCGCGGCCACCAGCAAGCGCTGGTTCGCCAGCCGCGGCATCGACCCCACGCTCATCGACTACCTCTACCTGGGGGTGTCGGTGGGCCAGAAGTCGATCTTCTACGGCGCGCCCTGGGCCGCGGCCATGATGGGGGCCGGCCAGGCACCCGGCCAGAACATCACCCAGGCCTGTGCCACCGCGACCACGGCGGTGTTCAATGCCGCCCTGGCGGTAGATGCCGGCAGCTTCGAGACCACCTACTGCCTGCTCGCCGACCGCCCCTCCAACGGCCCGCACACCATCTGGCCCAACCCCAACGGGCCGGGCGGCGAGGTGATCGCCGAAAACTGGAACATGGACAACATCGCCGCCGACCCGGCCACCGGCAAGGACATGCTGACCACCGCCGAGAACGTCGCGCGTGAGCATGGCTTCAGCCGCGAGCAGGCCGACGAGCTGACCCTGCGCCGTTACGAGCAGTACGCCGAGGCGCTGGCTAACGAGCGTGCCTTCCAGAAGCGCTACATGTTTCCCGTCGAGGTGGCGGTCTCGCGCAAGGAGACCAAGCTCGTCGAGGCCGACGAGGGCGTCACCGCCACCAGCGCCGAGGGGCTCGCCAGGCTGCGGGCGGTGCAGCCCGATGGCATTCATACCTATGGGGCCCAGACCCATCCGGCCGATGCCAACGCCGGCATCGTCGTCACCACCCGCGAGCGAGCCGTGGAGCTCAGCCGCGACCCGCAGATGGCGGTGCAGGTGGTGGCCTACGGCCATGCCCGGACCAAGCCGGCGCACATGCCCATGGCCCCGGCCACCTCGGTGCAGCGCGCCCTGGATCAGGCGGGCCTGACCCTCGACCAGATCAAGACGATCAAGAATCACACCCCGTTCATCGCCAACGACCTGCACCTGGCCAAGGCGCTGGGGCTCGACGCCCACAGCTTCAACAACTACGGCACCTCGCTGGTCTACGGCCACCCCCAGGCGCCGACGCTGGCTCGCCTGCTGATCGAAGCCATCGAGGAGACCGCACTCAAGGGCGGCGGATATGCCCTGGTGACCGGCTGCGCCGCCGGCGACTCTGCCGCCGCGCTGATCGTCAAGGTGGGCTGAGTTCTTTCCGGTCATTCCAACCGGGAGCGCCCGTCAATGGAGCCGGCGGGTGTGCAAGCAAGAGAGCAAGGGACAAGGGTTGCACAACTTAGTCATCGAACTAGAACAATACGGAGATCTTAAAGATGTTGAACAACAAAAGACTGGCCATGGCGATCGCGATTTCAGCCGTTGCCGCACAGGCCCATGCCCTGGATCTGGGTGAATTCGGTGGGGCGAATCTCAGCATCGGAGGCTATGTAAAGGCGGAGGGAATCTTTACCAATCCGGATGAGGGAGACCGGAACTTCGATGCAAGTGCTCGCCAGTCGCGCATCAACTTCCAGGTCGACAGAGAAGTCCAGGGTCATAGCGTGACGGGCTTCATAGAGGGCGACTTCTGGGATAACGCGACGGATGAAACGGATACGAGCTACGCCATGCGCTTGCGCCATGCCTACATCCAGGTCGACGACCTGACCCTCGGGCAGACCTGGTCGGGCCAGTTCTTTGCCAACGCGCCATTCGACGTCGAGATCCTCGATTTCTACGGCACTGGGGTCGGCAGTGTTTCCGGTAGTGGGGCGGTCGTACGACCCGATGTGGTGCTGCACTATACGCCGGGTGGGTTCCGCTTTAGCCTCCAGGACCCGGTCTACCAGGATGCCGACTACCCGGACATGGTGGCATCCTATACGCACCGCACCGAGGCGGGACACGCCTTCAACGCTGCCGTGACCGGGCGGGAGGTCGAGACCGGCATCGATGAATCGAAGTTCGGCGCCGCGTTCTCCCTGGCGGCAAAGTTTAAATTCGGCGACACCGCTCTCGCCTTGAGCGGCTACACGGGGAAAGGCAACAACGTCTACTCCGGCTGGGGGTATAACGGCGCGACGAACCCTGCCAGCGTGGCCGCGAGTGGAGAGGTCAATGCCGATGGCGACCTGGTGAGCACGACAGGCTATACGGCAGGGGTGAGCCATCGATTCAATGAGCAGTTCCGCGGCAACATTCGCTACGCCCAGGTGGAAGCGGATGAGGTGGCACCGACCGTCGCCGACGACACGCTCAAGATGATGAACGTCAACCTGATCTACACCTACCTGCCCAATCTGGAATTCGGCATCGAGTGGCGTGACCGTAATGCGACGACGATGCCGCTGCGTCCGGGCGGGCAGCAGGTGGAATTGATGGCGATGTACAAGTTCTAACGAGAGTTTATCGCCAACCGTTCGTTCCTTGTTTCGATCGTCATCGTTGGGGCGAATCACCGATGGGTGTCGATGATTCGCTCCTTTTTGTTGGCAGCTGAATGCTGGATGAATACGAACTAGACGTTCACTTTCAACGCCGACTCTAGCGTGTCGACATCGCCGTAGAGGGCGCTCGAGTTCACCACGCGAGCGCCTTTTTCATCACTGACGACCAGGGTGGGAACGCCGTTGGCGCCAACGCGGCGCATCCACGCCTTGCCCTCGGCAATCCGCGCCTGGTTGCTCGTGATCAGCTCGTCATCCTGCGCGTGGAAGCGGCGTGCCGCGTCTGCCAGGTCCAGCGACTCCAGCACGGAGGCCACGATGGCCGGATCGGCGTTGTTGCGACCTTCGACATAGCGTGCGCGCTGGAGGGCGTGAAGCGCGGCGAACTCCCGGGTTGGTTCGGTCAGGCGTACGGCGGTGAGCGCCAGCGTTGCCGGTCCGGAATCGACCCGCCACTCACGGTTACCCAATACCCCATCGCGATAGGCGTCGCTGAATGGCTGGCCGGTGAGTCGCGCGATGCGCTGATCGGCCGCCCAGGCATGAGCGGCGAAGCCATCATTCATGGCAAAGGCGCCCTCGCCGGCAAAGAGCCCGGTGGGGACCAGTTGGACATCGTGCTCGGCTCGTTCCAGCAGCCTTTCCATTACCACTGCCGCACCGTAGCACCAGCCGCACTGTGGATCGAACAGGTAGATGAGGCGAGTAGGGGCGGTCATCGGCTTCCTCGGCATGGTGTTGGCGTGAACCGCTGATCTAATCCCATCGAGGAACGGACCACAAGAAGTCAGCGCCCGGTGAGCAGGTCAGCGCGATGTGACCTTTGCCTGTGGGCGAGAGGCACAGCGGCGGCCGATGTCTGTGCGTTTCTCGTGCGCGTAGGCTCAGAGCCTTCTCTCTCACAGCCCTCTCTCGGGAAAGCGGGCCAGCACTGCACCGGCGTGGCGCAAGGTATGGCCATGGGCCTGAGCCTGGGGTGCCTGGGTGGCGAGATAGAAGCGGGCCAGTTCGCTCAGCCCTGTCAGGTAGTCGGGGTCGCCTTCGCCTGCTGCGCGGCGGGTTTCGGCGGCCAGCGCCAGACGGGCCATCTGCCAGGCGCCGCAGGCGATGCCGAGCAGGTGCAGCAGGGGCACGGCGCCGGCGTAGAGTTTGGCGGTGTCGGCCTGGTGGGCCAGCAGCCAGTCGACGGTTCCGTCGAGCAGGGTGGCCTGGTCGTGGAGCGGCTGCGCCAGGTCGTTCAGGTGTTCATGACCGTCGAGCCGACCGGCCGTCTGACGAATATCTGCGATCAGCTCGCGCAGGGTGGCGGCGTCCTCACGCAGGATCTTGCGCCCTAGCAGGTCGTTGGCCTGGATGCCGGTGGTGCCCTCGTAGATGGTGATGACACGGGCGTCGCGGAACAGTTGGGCGACCCCGGTCTCCTCGACGAAGCCCATGCCGCCGAACACCTGGATCGCCTCGTCGCACAGGTCGTTGCCCACCTCGGTGCACCAGCCCTTGGCCACCGGCATCAGCAGGTCGACGTAGTGGCGATGCTTGTCGGCGACCTCGGCACCGGGGTGGTGGCGGGCGAGGTCGAACCAGCCGGCGGCGCTGTAGAGCAGGCCGCGCATGGCCATCAGCCGGGCGCGCATCGACACCAGCATGCGCTTGACGTCGGGGTGGGCGAGGATCGGTAGGCCGACTTCGCCGGTGACGATATCGCGCCCCTGCACGCGCTCTCGGGCGTAGGCGAGGGCGGCTTGGTAGGCGCGCTCACCCAGTGCCACGCCCTGAACGCCCACGTTGAAGCGGGCCTCGTTCATCATCACGAACATGGTGGCCAGACCCTGGTGCGGCTCGCCCACCAGATAGCCCAGGGCGCCGCCGTCGTCGCCGTAGCTGAGGGTGCAGGTGGGGCTGCCGTGGATGCCCATCTTGTGCTCGATGGCGATGCAGCGAATGTCGTTGCGCGGCCCCGGCTCGCCCCGTTCGTCGAGCAGGTACTTGGGCACCAGGAACAGCGACAGGCCTTTCACCCCCGGCGGGGCGTCGGGCAGCCGGGCCAGCACCAGGTGCACGATGTTGGGGGTGAGCTCGTGTTCGCCGTAGGAGATGAAGATCTTCTGGCCGAACAGGCGGTAGGCGCCGTCGCCCTCGGGCTCGGCGCGCATGCGCGTGGCGGCCAGGTCGGAGCCGGCCTGGGGCTCGGTGAGGTTCATGGTGGCAGCCCATTCGCCGCTGACGATCTTTGCGAGCCAGGTGGCCTTCTGTTCCTCGCTGGCGGCGATCATCAGTGCCTCGGTCTGGCCCACGTTGAGCTGGGGCAGCATGGCGAAGGCCATGTTGCTGGCGAACCACATCTCCCACACCGGGGTGGAGACCAGCTTGGGCAGCCCCTGGCCACCATGCTCAGGGGGCAGGGAGAGGCCGATCCAGCCGGCCTCGCGGAACCGGTCATAGGCCGCCTGCCAGCCCTCGGGGGTGACCACTCGCTCACCTTCCAGGCGACAGCCCTGGCGGTCGCCGACGGTATTGAGCGGCGCGAGCACGCCGGCGGCGAACTTGCCGGCCTCTTCCAGCACGGCGCTGACCAGATCCGGAGAGGCATCTTCGCAGCCGGGCAGCTCGCCGATCCGCTCGAGACCGGCCAGCTCCTCGAGGATGAACTGCATATCGCGCAGCGGCGCTTGGTAATCGAGCATGGCGATGAGGACTTACCTTGGTGCCATACGGATCGCCCCATCTACTCGAATGGTTTCGCCGTTGAGCATGGGGTTGTCGACGATATGGCAGGCCAGGCGCGCGAATTCGCCAGGCTCGCCCAGCCGGTTGGGGAAGGGGATGGACGCGGCCAGGGACTGCTGCGCCTCTTCCGGCAGCGCCTCCATCAGCGGGGTCTTGAACAGCCCCGGGGCGATGGTCATGACGCGAATGCCGTGGCGCGCCAGCTCCCGGGCGATGGGCAGGGTCATGGCGACGATGCCGCCCTTGGACGCCGCATAGGCGGGCTGGCCGATCTGGCCGTCGTAGGCCGCCACCGAGGCGGTGTTGATGATCACCCCGCGCTCGCCGTCGGCCTGGGGCTCGCCCTTGGCCATGGCGGCGGCGGCCAGGCGCAGCATGTTGAAGCTGCCCAGCAGGTTGATGTTGACGATGCGCGAGAAGGCTTCGAGCGGCAGGGGCTCGCCGTGGCGATCGACGACCTTGGCGGGGTCGCCGACTCCGGCGCAGTTGATCAACCCCTGCAGGCCACCGAAGGTGTCCACGGCCAGCGTCACCACGGCCTGGGCATCGGCCTCGCTGGTGACGTCGGTGCGCTGGAACAGCGCGCGGTCGGTGGCGCTCCTGGCGTTCAGCTCTTTCGCCAACGCCTCGCCGCGCTCGGCATTGAGATCAGCGATCACCACGTTGCCGCCGGCGTCGTGCAGGGCGCGCGCGGTGGCTTCTCCCAGCCCCGAGGCGCCGCCGGTGACGATGAAGGTATTGTCCTGAAATTTCATGATGCTCTCCTCAGGTGCGTGGTCCCTGGCCCTTCTGCTTGAAGAAGCTGCCGATGCGCTCGGCGACCTCGGGGCTGGTCTGGGTCAGGGCGGCGGTCAGCGACTCGACGAACAGGCCGTCGTCGCTGGACATGTTGTCGATGCGCGAGATGGCGGAAACCATGGCCCAGTTGGCCATGGGCGCGTTCTCGGCGATGCGGGAGGCCAACTGGCGGGCCTTGTCGAGGCTCTCTCCCTCGCCGACCACGTAGTGGGAAAGTCCGAGGCGCTGGCCCTCTTCGGCAGCCATGACGCGGCCGGTCAGCATCATCTCGCACATGCGGCCGGGGCCGATGATGCCGGCGACCCGCACCGAGGCGCCGCCACCGACGAAGATGCCGTGGCGTCCTTCCGGCAACTGATAAACGGTGCTGGATTCGGCGACCCGTACATGGGTGGCGGTGGCAAGCTCCAGGCCGCCGCCGATCACCGCGCCCTGCATGGCGGTGACTACCGGAATGCCACCGTTCTGTAGCCGATCGAAGATGCGATGCCAGCCACGGGAGTGCTGCACCACGCCAAAGGGCTCGCGATGCTGGTGCTCGGCCAAGTCGAGGCCGGCGCAGAAGTGCTTGCCTTCGGCCGCAAGAATGATGACCCGGGTCTCTTTCGGGGTGGCAACCAGTGCCTCTTCCAAAGCGCTTAGCAGGTGATCGCTGACGGCGTTACGCTTCTCCGGCCGTGCCAGCGTGATGGTGTAGATGCTGTCGTCCAGAGTCGTCTTGACGAGTGTTTCGGTCATGGGGGCCTCGGCAGTCATTCGTCAGGCTGAGCGCTTGTTGGTCATAGATACTGTTGTGAGTATAAACAGTATAGAGGCTACAGCACCACCCCCAGCGGGTCATTCTCTGGGTGATACGTCTTTGGTCTAGTGTGAGCTTCGGCGTGGGACGAAACGAAAAACGGCGGCCCGAGGGCCGCCGTAATGGGAGGGATAAGAAGTTCGACGTGACGGTCAGGCAGAACACTCGGCCTGCAGGGTCATGGCAGCTTCGTAGATCTCGCCAGCCTCGCCGCCAACTTCCTCCAGGTAGCCATCGATGGTTTGCTGTAGCACCGGGCCCCACTCGGGATGGTCGAGCGCGTCTTCGATGACCAGGAACTCGTGGCCAGCCTCCTCGGCATCCTGGCGGCCCTGGCGGATCAGCTCGTCGTAGACCGCCGCGGCACGCAGCGACCACTCCATGCCGCTATGGTCGTCGATCACTTGCTGCAGGTCCGCGGGCAGGCTGTCGTAGGTGCGCTGGTTCATGGTAGCGAACAGCGACAGATCGTAGAGGGGCACTTCGGTGTGATAGCTGGCCAACTCGTTGAGGCGGAAGGTTTTCATGCCCTCCCAGTTGAAGCTCAGCCCATCCACCACGCCGCGCTGCATGGAGGTGAAGACCTCGGGAGCCGGCATGCCCACGGCCTGGGCGCCGAGGCGGGTGAACATATCGCCGACCACCGGCGTGGGGCGGCGCAGGCGCAGGCCTTCCAGGTCTGCCGGCGTCTCGATCAGGCGCTCCTTGGTGTGCAGGTAGCCGGGACCGGTGGTGAACATGAACAGCGGCCGGGTATCGGAATACTCCTCGTCGAAGTGGCCCTGGTCGTAGAGCGACTGCAGGATACACGAGCCCTGGCGGCTGCTGGCCGAGACGCCGGGCAGCTCGACTACCTGGGTCAGGGGAAAGCGGCCGGCGTTGTAGCCCTGGGCAGTGGCGCCGATGTCGGCGATGCCGTTGACCACACCCTGGTAGGCACTGTCGGCTCCCGTCAGGGTGGCACCGGGAAAGACCTGCACCTGCAGGCGGCCATCGGATGCCTCCTCGACGCTCTCCGCCCAGGCCTGGAAGAGTTCGCGGTCGATCATTGAACCGCCGGGCCAGACGTGGGCGATGCGCAGGGTGGTGGCCTCGGCCAGGGCCGGGGTGGCCAGGAGGGCCGCGGCCAGGGCGCCGGTGAGGGCGCTCTTGTAGACGCTCTTCAGGCCACTCTTCGGGGAAAGCGCGGTCACGATCTTGCTGAGTGTCATGGGGATTCCTCTTGTCGTTATGGGGTGCAGCACTTACAAGTCCAGAACCAGAACCTTGCTCTTGGCCCGTGAGCAGCAGGGGGTGAACTGGTCGTTGGCGGCATGCTCGTCGTCGTCCAGGTAGAGGTCGCGGTGGTCGGGCTCGCCCTCCAGCACCCGGGTCAGGCAGGTGCCGCAAACCCCCTGCTCGCAGGAAACCATGATCTCGATGCCATTCTCGGCCAGCACCTGATGCACCGTCTTGTCGGCGGGCACGGCGAAGCTGGCGCCGCTACTGGCGATCTTGACCTCGAAGCTGTCGTCGTCGGCGGTGTCGGTCACGGCGCCGGCGAAGTACTCGGTGTGCAGCCGCTCGCTGGGCCAGCCTGCCGCCTTGCAGGCCGTCAGCACCGCTTCGATGAAACCGGTAGGGCCGCAGACGTAGACCCGGGCGTCGGGATCCGGCGTGGCGACCAGCGCCTCGAGGTCCAGCTTCTGCTCCGCTGCGCCATCGTCGAAGTGGAAGTGCACCCGCTCGGCGAAGCCGGACTCGGCGATGCGCTGACGAAAGGCGGTGCGCTCCGGCGAGCGCGTGCAGTAGTGCAGCTCGAACTCGGCATCGGTGTGGGCCAGGCGCTCGGCCATGCACAGCAGCGGCGTGATGCCGATACCGCCGGCCAGCAGCAGGGTGCGCGCTGCCGGCTTGAGCGGGAAGTGGTTCTTGGGCGCGCTGATCTGGATCAGGTCGCCCACCTGGATCTCCTCGTGCATGGCCACCGAGCCGCCCCGGGAGGCGGGATCGCGCAGCACGCCGATCAGGTAGCGGTCGCGCTCCTCGGGGTGATTGCACAGCGAGTACTGGCGAATCAGGCCGCTTTTGACCTGCACGTCGAGGTGGGCGCCGGCGCTGAACGCCGGCAGTGGCCGACCGTGGGGATCGGCCAGCTCGAAGGTGACGATGTCCCGGGCCTCGTCGTGGCGCGCCTTGACCTCGACGATCAGCGAGAGGGGAACGCTGCTCATGGGGTGACGCCCTCCCTGGCGGTTCGCTCCTCGGTGAGGATGCGGTCGATGATGCGCCTGGCCTGTACGCCGCCGCCGTCGATGTTGAGCTTGAGCAGCTGGCGCTCCGGATAGCGCAGCAGGTTGCGCTGCTGGGCCTCGAGCATCTCCAGGTCTTCGGCGAAGATCTTGCCCTGGCCCTCGCGGATCTTGTCGGTGAGTTCGCTGTCCTCCGGCTTGAAGTTGCGTGCCATGCCCCAGAAGTACCAGATCGAGGTATCGGTTTCAGGAGTGATGAAATCGACCACGATGCTGGACGCCTTGACCGCCGCCGGCGCGTCGTAGCCGCCATTGCCGGCATGGGCCACGCCCACGTCGATATGCACGTGGCTCGGCGGGGTGAAGCGGCAGATCTGCCAGCGGTCCACCGGCACGTCGTCGGCCAGGCCGCAGCCGCGCAGCGCCGCCTGCCAGAAGGGCGGCGCCGGAATGTTTTCCATGTGACGGCTGGTAATCACTTCGTCGCCCTGGACTGTCGTCTCGGGAGCGGCCTCCTCGATCTCCGGCTGGCCGATGCTGGAGGCGTGCACGTAGGTCTCATGGGTCAGGTCCATGAGGTTGTCGATCATCAGGCGATATTCGCAGCGGACGTGATAGAGGCCGCCGCCGTAGGCCCAGTCGGGACTGTTGGCCCAGTGCAGCTCGGGGATCAGGCTCGGGTCGGCCTGTTCGGGATCTCCCGGCCACAGCCACACGAAGCCGTGGCGCTCCACTACCGGGTAGGCGCGGATGCTGGGGAAGCCACGCACGCGCTGGCCAGGCATGCCGGCGCACTTGCCGTCGCAGCCCATCTCCAGGCCGTGGTAACCGCACACCAGTTTGCCGTCGCGTACGAAACCCAATGACAGCGGGGCACCGCGGTGGGGACAGAAGTCCTCCACCGCGGCAACGCGGCCTTCGTCGCCGCGAAAGAGTACGATGGGCTCGTTGCAGATGGTACGTCCCAGCGGCTTGCTCTCGATCTCGTCCGGGGTGCAGGCGACGTACCAGGTGTTCTTGGGGAAGGGAGCCTGTTTCGTCATGGTGTCTCCTCGGCTGCGTCGGCGTGCTTCATGGCATGACGCGGCACTCTGGTCTCGGTCAGGAATGTTATGATTGGATCCAAAGTAGAGCTTTAGGCTTTCGTTTTGGTCAATATATGCTTTAGTTGGATCCATTCGCGATCTCGAAAGGTGCTACTAGGAATGGGGGACAGGCGTGAGCAGCAGCGACAAGAGCGTGGTGAGCCGGTTGCGCAAGCTGATCGGCGAGGGCTTCTATCAGCCCGGTGAGCGCATCGGCGAGGTGGCGGTGGCAGAGCAACTGGGCGTTTCGCGCACCCCGGTACGCCTGGCCTTCCGTACTCTGGAGCAGGAGGGGCTGCTACAGCAGGCTGGCAAGCGGGGCTTCATGGTACGCGAGTTCACCGAAGCGGACGTACTCTGCGCGGTGGAGGTTCGCGGGGTGCTGGAAGGGCTGGCAGCCCGTCGTCTGGCCGAGCAGGGGTTGTCTCAGGAGCTGGATGCCGAGCTGCAGGTTTGGATCCAAAAGGGAAAGGAGCTGCTGGCCAAGGGGTTTCTCGAGGAGCGCGACGTCGATACCTGGAGCGAGCTCAACCGCCACTTCCATGAAACCATCGTCGGCTCGGCCGGCAGCCCGGTGATCGGCGATGCCATTGCCCGCAACAACCATCTGCCCTTTGCCGCCGCCGACTCCATCGTCATCGACAGCGAAGCGCTCGACCGGGAATACCGCAAGCTCCAGCTTGCCCAGACCCAGCACGAGCTGGTGGTACAGGCGCTGCGTCATGGCGAGGGCGCACGAGCCGAGATGCTGATGCGCGAGCACGCCTTCATCGGCCTGCGCTACGGCGAGCTGCTGGGGCTGTAAAGGCCAGTCAAGTGGACTGTCACACGCAGCGGGTGATTTTCGAAAAGTCCAAGAAAGTGCATCGATAATCCTAATGGATGGCTGGCATCCGCCAGTCCCTGTGCAGAAAGGGGAGAAATCCAGGTCCCATAGACTAATGTCGATTATCGGGTATTCCGGGAGTGGAGTAGTTTAGCTGTTAATTCGAACGTAAATTCGTATAGCGAACAAGCGATATGTCCATTATAACGATCTCCCGGAGGCACTCATGAACCGTATCCTGACGCGCTACCTGCTGGCCGCTTCCATTGCTGGTCTTACCGCGGCTTCCGCCGCCCAGGCCTCCACCACCCTGCGCATGTCGCATTTCTGGCCGGACGGCTCCGGCATCAACCAGGAGATCTTCCAGGCCTGGGCCGATGCCGTGCAGGAGGCCTCCGGAGGCGAGCTACAGGTCGAGAACTATCCGTCCCAGACCCTGACCCGTGCTGACCAGGCCTATCAGGGGGCGGTCAACGGCATCTCCGACATCGCCATCACCGCCCAGGGCTACACTGCCGGGCGCTTCCCGCTGTCGCAGATCGTCGAGCTGCCGGGCATTTCCGATACCGCCAGCCAGGGGGCGTGCATCCTGCAAACCCTCTACGACGATGGCCATATCGCCAGCGAGTACGACGACACCAAGGTGCTGTTCATGTTCACCACGGGACCGGGCTACCTGCACACCGTGGACAACGACATCCAGTCGCCCGCCGACCTGTCGGGCCTGCGCATCCGTCGCCCCACCGCCGTGGCCGGTGAGATGCTCGAGCAGCTCGGTGCGCAGCCGGTCGGCATGCCGGCACCGGAAATCTACACCTCCCTGCAGCGGGGCGTGATCGACGGCCTCAGCTTCCCCTGGGAGGGCATGAAGGTGTTCCGTCTCAACGAGCTGGCCAACTACCACACCCAGGTGCCGTTCTATTCACTGGTCTTCGTCGCCACCATGAACCAGAACAGCTTCGATCGCCTGAGCCCCGAACAGCAGGCCGCCATCGAGGCCAACATGGGCATGCAGTGGAGCGAAGTGGCCGGCCGGGTGTTCGACGGCCTGGACGAAGCCGGCAAGCAGGAAGCCGAGGAGGCCGGGCACACCATTCGCGTGATCGACAACCCGCTGGAGCACGACGAATGGGCCGGTCCGCTCGAGACAGGCATCGAGAACTACCTGCGCGAGCTCGAAGGCCGCGGCCTGGACAATGCTCGCGACGTCTATGATGCCGCCATGGCGGCGCGCGAGTCCTGCTCCGTCGAGCAGGGCTGAGCCGGGAGCCTGTGATGCAAGCCTTGTCGTTCGTGAGTCGCCAGTTGGCACGGCTGTGCCTGCTGGTGGCGGGTCTGGCGCTGCTCGGCCTGATGGGCGTGACCATCGTCGACGTGCTGCTGCGCCTAGTATTCCGGCTGTCGGGAGGCGCGCTGAACTGGAGCGTGATCGGCAGCGTCGAGCTGGTGCGCTACCTTCTTATGTTCTCCTTGCTGGCGGCTATGGCTGCCAGCGTGGAGCGTAGCCAGGTTGTGGTGGAGGCCTTTAGCCACGGTTTATCGCCAGCACTCAAGGAGCGTTTGGGGGGGATTTTTTTGATTGGCTTCGTAGTGCTGGGAGCGGTAATGGCGGTCGGGCTGTGGCAGGAAGCCAGCATCGCCTCTCAGCGTGGCCAGGTGACCCAGGACCTGCGCATTCCCATGGCGCCGATCTATCAGTTCGGTGCCGTGCTGTGCGCACTGCTGGCGCTGCGCAGCCTGGTTCACGCCGCGCTTGGGACACTCTTCGCCACCGAGGGAGGAGGTGTTCACCATGGGTAGCGAAATGATCGGTGGCATCGGCCTCGTCGGTTTGCTGCTGTTGCTGGTGCTGCGGGTGCCCGTGGCACTCTCGATGCTGATCGTCGGTGTGGTGGGCTTCGCCCAAGTGATCTCCTGGGGTGCGGCGCTCTCTATGGTCAAGTCGGTACCGGTGGACGTGCTCTCCAGCTACAGCTTCAGCGCCATTCCGATGTTCATTCTCATGGGCGTGCTCGCCGCACACTCGGGCATGGCCGGGATGCTATTCAACTCGACGCGCACCATCTGCGGCGGCTGGAAGGGCGGCATGGCGATTGCCACGGTGGGCTCCTGCGGGGTGTTCTCGGCGATCTCCGGTTCGTCGCTGGCAACCGCCAGCACCATGACCCGCGTTGCCCTGCCCGAGATGGAGAAGCACGGCTATGCGCGTTCGCTGGCGACCGGCACCCTGGCGGCGGGTGGCACTCTGGGCATCATGATTCCGCCCAGCATCGCGTTGCTGATCTACGCCGTCATCACCGAGCAGTCGGTGGGCGACATGTTCGCCGCGGGGATCATTCCCGGCCTGCTGGGGCTCGTCTTCTATGCCCTGACGGTCAGCGTGGTGATGCGTCTCAAGCCCGGCCTGGCGGTGCCCGGCGAACCCACCAGCTTCGCCGAGAAGTTTCGTTCGCTGGCCGGCCTACTGCCCTTCTTCACGGTGTTCGTGATCATCATTGCGGGCATCTACCAGGGCATGTTCACGCCCACCGAGGGTGCCAGCGTGGGTGCCTTTGCCACCCTGCTGTATGCCTTCTACAAGGGCATGCGCCTGGCCGGGCTGTGGCAGAGCGTGCAGGAGACCCTGGCGTTGTCGGCGGTAGTGTTCTTCATGCTGGTGGGGGCCGAGACGCTGGGCTATTTCATCTCGGTGTCGCGGATCTCTTTTACCATCAGCACCTTCCTCGGCGGCCTGGACGTACCGACTATGGTGATCCTGCTGCTGATCCTGCTGCTCTACTTCGTGCTCGGAATGTTCATGGACTCGATTGCCATGCTGGTAATCACGGTGCCGGTGGTGTTTCCGATCATCACCATGCTCGGTATTGATCCGGTGTGGTTCGGCATCCTCACCGTGCTGACGGTGGAGCTGGGGCTGGTGACGCCCCCAGTGGGCATGAACGTGTTCGTGATCAAGGCGATGGCGCCGCATGTCGGTCTGGGCGAAATCTACCGTGGGGTGGCGCCGTTCATCGTGGCGGACCTGCTGCGCCTGGCACTGCTGATCGCCTTCCCCATCCTCACGCTGTGGATGCTGTAGCAGGTTCGCCACGGCGTTTACGCTAATGGCGCATTGTGGCCCTGCCCTTCGGCAGGGCCTTTTACCGTGCGTGTTCGTCAAGACTCTGGCGCAGACGGAACGCCTTGGGGGAAAGGTCGGTGTTGCGCTTGAAGAAGCGGGTGAAATAGGCCGGTTCGGAGAAGCCCAGGCTGTCGGCGACCTGGCTGATGGTCATGTTGGTGTAGATGAGCTGACGCTTGGCCTCGAGCAGCAGGCGCTCATGGAGCAACTGGAGCGCGCTGCGGTCCGCCAGCCGACGGCACAGGGCATTGAGGTGTGCGCTGCTCATGCCTAACTGCTCGGCGAAGCGCTCGACGCTGGGCTGCTGGCGGTATTGCGCCTCGATCAGCGCCTGGAAGTTCGCCAGATGCTCGTGCCCGCGGTCGCGCTGGCGCGGTCTGGGGGAGCTGTCGTGCAGGCCGTGCGGTTCGGCCAGGCGGGAAAGCGCCACCGCCAGGGCCTGGACCAGGGCGCTCAGCATGCGGTCGCGCCCCGGCGCGGGCTGGCGGTATTCGGTATCGATCTGTTCCACCAGGGCGGCCAGGCGTCGGGCCTGCGGCGACTGCGTCAGCGGGTGATAGTCGGCGTGGTGCAGCACCCTGGCCTGCTCCTCGAGCCGCTGCCCGAGCTGCTCGGCCAGCGGTTGCGCCAGGGTGACGATATGGCCTTCTATGTCCTGAGAGAAGCGAAAGCCGTGGATGGTCATCGCCGGCACCACGATCACCAGCGGCCCCTGCAGCTCTTGCTGCGTGCCTTCGAGTTCCAGCTTCACCTGGCCGGAGGCGATATGCAGCACATGCACCAGGTCGGCATGGCGATGGGGGCGGATATGCCAATCGTGTAGCCGGCTGCGTTCGGGAATCGACTCGCAGTGAAGCAGGTCCGGCGTTGGCCAGTGGCGGGTTTCGCCGTAGAGTTTGAAGACGGGAACGGAAGCCTGCGCTGGGTGGCTCATGGGGGCCTCCTGGTCCGGCGGTGCGACCAAAGTCGATGTGGGATGCGTCAAAAATCCAAGTGATGATAGGAATCTTGCCTTAAATCCCACTCTTTTTCATTGAAAAATGCAACTCATATGACAGCGAGATGAGGCATCTTTCATGAAAACCCAGGTCGCCATCATCGGTGCCGGACCCTCCGGGCTGCTGCTCGGCCAGTTGCTGAGCCGCCAAGGCATCGACAACGTGATTCTCGAGCGCAAGAGCGGCGAGTACGTGCTTAGCCGTATTCGCGCCGGCGTGCTGGAGCAGGGCATGGTCGACCTGCTGCGCGAAGCGGGCGTCGATGCGCGCATGAACGAGGAGGGCCTGCCCCACGACGGCGTTGAGCTGGCCTTCGACAACCGCCGCGTGCGGGTCGACCTGGCCGGATTGACCGGCGGCAAGACGGTGATGGTCTACGGCCAGACCGAGGTGACCCGTGACCTGATGGAGGCCCGCGAGGTGACTGGCGGTACGACGATCTACGAGGCCGACAACGTTCGGCCCCATGATCTCGACAGCGACGCTCCCTACGTTACCTTCGACAAGAACGGCGAGACCATACGTCTCGATTGCGACTACGTGGCCGGCTGCGACGGCTTCCACGGCGTGTCGCGCCAGTCGATCCCCAAGGATCGCATCAAGGAGTTCGAAAAGGTCTACCCGTTCGGCTGGCTGGGGCTGCTGGCCGATACGCCACCGGTCTCCGACGAGCTGATCTACGCCCGCCACGAGCGCGGCTTTGCCCTGTGCAGCATGCGCTCGCCGACCCGCAGCCGCTACTACGTCCAGGTGCCGCTCGACGAGGAGGTCGAGGATTGGTCGGACGAGCGCTTCTGGGAGGAGCTCAAGCGGCGCCTACCGGAAGAGGTGGCGGCCAATCTGGTCACCGGCCCTTCGATCGAGAAGAGCATCGCGCCGCTGCGCAGCTTCGTGGTTGAACCGATGCAGTATGGGAGAATGTTCCTAGTGGGCGATGCTGCCCATATCGTCCCACCCACTGGCGCCAAGGGGCTCAATCTCGCCGCCAGCGACGTCAATACGCTCTACCGGCTGCTGGTGAAAGTCTACCATGAGGGCCGCACCGATCTGATTCCCAACTATTCGCGGATTTGTCTGAAGCGCATCTGGAAGGCCGAGCGCTTTTCCTGGTGGATGACCTCGCTGCTGCACAAGTTCTCCGACGAGGAAGACTTCGGGACCCGCATGCAGCAGGCCGAACTCGACTACCTCACCTCATCTGAGGCCGGTCTCAAGACCATCGCCGAAAATTATGTGGGCCTGCCCTACGAGTCGCTCGAATAACGGCGCCACCGTCGTACTGCGCCCGGGCATCGCTAATCGCCCGGGCTTTTTACGGCGCTCAGAAGCCACGAAACGTGGCGATACTCGCCAGCGGCTCGCGCTCGGTGATGAAGCGGTTCTCCGGCGCCTCGGGGACCTCTGCCCCAGGGCGATGGCGCAAAGCACCGGTACGTGACAAGCTCTTGTCATGTACCGTGGCGCCTGTCGCCAACCCATCACACAGTGAGACGACCCATGAGCCGAGCCGTGGGGCTGCCGCGGATCGCCCTGGGCTGATTCCCTGTGCTGTGCCGAAGGCGTCTTGATCGGCCGGCCTCCCTTTTGCTGAAATGCGCCCATGATCCGAAGCCTGATCTACGACACCCTCATCCTGCAGCTCACCACGCGCTGGTACGCCGAGGTGCTCAATCGACTTCCCGATAAGGCCACGCTGCTCGATGTGGGCATCGGCACGGCTGGCGCGCTGTTGGCCAATGCCGAGGCGGCGAAACGCAAGGGACTGCGCATCACCGGCATCGACATCGATACCGACTACGTTGCGCGTGCCCGCAAGCATCTACGGGATTCCATACTGGCAGAGCATGTCTCGGTCCGCCTCGAATCCCTCTACGATCACGAAGATGCCTCCTACGATGCGGTCTACTTCTCCGCCAGCTTCATGCTGCTGCCGGAGCCAGAGCGAGCGCTGCGCCACTCCATTGAGCTGCTGGCGCCAGGCGGACGTCTCTACTTCACTCAAACCTTCCAACAACGGCCCTCTCGCGGCATGGAACGGCTCAAGCCCATGCTCAAGCGGCTCACCAGCATTGAATTCGGCCGGGTGACCTACGAGGGCGTTTTCAGGGCGCAGCTCGACGCCGCCGGCCTGGCGCTAGAGGAGTTCACGGAGCTGGCGTGCCACGGCGACCGGGCGTCGTGCCTGGTGGTGGCCGTGCCTCGGTAGGCTCCGCCGGAAAAGTGAATCCCTCATGAACGATGTAGTCCTTGCCCGCTGCCCCGTTCGGCGTCGGCGGTCAGGGTGCGCAAGCTGGAAGGCTATCCATGGCCCTAGCCCGCCTGGCGTACTGGCACTCGGCTCAGGTGGTTGTTCTCGTCGGCAAGGGTCTGCAGTAGCCGGCACAGCGTCTCGCGCTCGCTCTCCTCAAGAGGGGCAAGGATCTCTTCCTGCACCTCGGTGACCGACGGCTCGGCGGCTTGGCGCAGCCGCTCCCCTTCCTCGGTCAGGGTCACCAGCATTGAGCGGCGGTCCTCCGGGTTGCGGTGCCGGCTGACCAGGCCACGCTCTTCCAGCTTTCTTACCACCACGGCCACGGTGTTGCGGTCCAGGGCCGTATGGCCACCCAGGGTAATCTGATCGATGGGCCCCTTCTCTTCCAGGGCGCAGAGGATGATGTATTGCAGTTGGGTCAGCTGGTAGGCCTCGCATTTACGCAGGAAGATCGCCACGCTGATCTGGTGGCAGCGTCGGAGGAGGTTGCCGGGAAACTGACTGGCCTCTGAGAAGGGAGCTGCGGTCATGATCTCGGTCTTTTCGAGGGGCTGAAGGTATCCGGTTGGGAGTCCAGGCGCGCCGGCAAGGCTTTAGGGCCGTAGCGTCTGCCGAGCCAGGCACAAACTTAGCAGAATGTGCCCGCCGGGGCATTCGCTGTCTGCCCCGGCGTGGCGTTGGCTAACGGAAGATGCTCACCAACCAGGGATTGAAGATAGTGAGAAGGATCACCATGCAGGCCGCCAGTACAAAGGGCGTGATCCACTTGGTGATACGCGGCAGGCTGACGTTGCTGATGGCCGAAGCGACGTAGAGGCCGGCGCCCACCGGCGGCGTCAGCAGCC
This sequence comes from Billgrantia zhangzhouensis, assembly GCF_021404465.1. Classification (GTDB taxonomy): domain Bacteria; phylum Pseudomonadota; class Gammaproteobacteria; order Pseudomonadales; family Halomonadaceae; genus Halomonas; species Halomonas zhangzhouensis. The sequence continues at coordinate 64,682 of NZ_JABFTT010000016.1, forward strand.
CCAGGCTCAGGGTCATGCAGGTGACGATGCCGAAGTGGATGGGATCGATACCGTAGCTTTGTTGGGCCACCGGCAGCAGGATCGGCACCAAGATGATCAGCGCGGCGATGCCGTCGAGTACCATGCCCACCAATATTAGCATGGCGAAGACCAGCAGCATGAAAATTAGCGGACTCTCGGTGGCGCCCTGCATGAGCGCTGCCACCTGTTGGGGAATCTGGTTGTAGACCAGCACCCAGCCGAAGGCCTTGGCCGCAGCGATCAGGAACAGCACGATGGCGGTGTTGCGCGCCGTCCGTTGGAGAACCCCGGGAAGCTGCCCCCACTTCAGCTCGCGAAACAGCAGGCCGCCGATGATCAGCGCCATCAGGGTCGCCGCCGCGGCGGACTCGGTCGGGGTGACGATACCGAAGGCAATGCCGCCGACGATCACCAGCGGAATGCTCAGAGTGAGCAGAGCGCCGCGCGTCGCCCCCCACAGGGGGATGCGCTGCTTGTCACTGTCGCCGGCCTTGTGGGCGCGTTTCGCGATCAGGGCGACCAGACCGCTGATCAGCACGAACAGCACCAAGCCAGGAAGGATGCCGCCCAGGAACATCGCCCCGATCGAGACCTGGGCGATCACGCCATAGATGATGAAGACCATGGAGGGCGGGATGATCGGACCGAGCAGGCCGGCGCCCGCAGTGAGGGCGGCGGCGAACCCCTTGTCGTAGCCGTCACGCTCCAGCTCCGGGGTCATCACCCGGCTCATGATGGCGATCTGCGCCGTGGCCGACCCCATGATCGATGCCAGCATCAGGTTCGAGGTCAGGGAGACATAGGCGATGCTGTGAGGAATCCAGGCGAACCAAGCACGGGCCGCGAGGATGATCCGCCGGGTGATTCCACCTTCGTTCATGATCTCGCCGAGCAGGATGAACAGCGGAATCGCCAGCAGATCGAAGACCTCCAGGGAACCGAAGATCACCTGGGGCAGGTTATCGAGCAGGCGATAGTTGCCGGAAGTCATGATGAAGGTGAAGGTCGAGGCCAGTAGCACGAAGGCGATGGGCATGCCGAGCAGCATGAACAACAGAAAGGCGACAAGCGTCATGCGATCACTCCTCGTCGCTGGCCAGAGTGAAGACCGTGCGTGAGCGATCCGGCAACCTGGCGATGAGGTGGAAGAGGGAAGTGGCGCAGAAGATCGGCACGATCAGGTAGAAGTGCCGCTTGGGCCAGTCGAGGGTGATGGCGATGTCGAAGGCGACCGAGGGTGAGCGCAGCCAGCCGATGGAATACCAGAGCATTACCGCCAGGATCGCTAGGCAGACCAGCTCGGTCAGCAAGTAGCAGGCCCGCTGGGCTGAGGCAGGAAGCTGGCCCACCAGCATGGTCAGGCGGACGTGCTGGTCGTGGTGAATCGCGATAGAAATGGACAGGAAGGCCATCCAGATCAGGATATAGATCGCCAGTTCATTGGCGAAGTAAAGGGGGCTGTTGAGTAGGTAGCGTGCGAATACATTGGTGATCAGCAGCACGCCGAAGGCAGCAATCAGCAGGCTGCAGAGAAACTGCTCCACCCGGGCCAGCCCATGGCTGGCCCGGCTCAGCCAGGTGTCGTGTCGGGTATTCATGGGCTCTCCCTACCGAAGCGGGGCGCTCAGGCGTCCCGCCTCGGCCTTATTCGACGTCAACCAGCTCGGCGGATTGCTCCTGGAAGGCCTGGATCAGCGGATGATCGCCGAAGCGGTCGGCGAAGGCCTGGTTGGCCGGGGCGAAAACGCTCTCGGCGTTCTCGAGAGTAAAGACGTCGATGGCCTCCTGGAGGGTAGCGAGGTTGCGCTGCTCGGCCTCGATCTGAGCCTCGATCCCCCAAGCCAGGGCCTCTGCCATGGCCTCGTCGATGATCTGGCGCTCCTCGTCGGAGAGAGAGGCGTAGGTCGTCAGACTCATCACCGAGACGGCGGGGAAGGCCATATGGCTGGTGAGAGTCAGGTGCTCGGCCACCTCATAGAAGCCTGAGCCCACCAGGGCGTCGAGGTCGATATCCACGCCATCGAGAAGACCGTTCTGCAGCCCTTGATAGACGTCCGGCAGGCTGATGGGAGTGGGCCTGGCATCCATGGCGCGCCACCAGGCATTCATCGCGGCGAAAGGGATGATGCGCATGTTCTTGCCGGCGACATCGTCCACGCTTTCGACACGCGCATCGCGCATCAGAATATGGCGCATGCCGGCGAAGGTGTAACCGAAGGCGTGCAGACCCCTGCCTTCCAGGTTGGCCAGCATCTGCTGGGCGGCCTCGGTTTCGCTGGCCTGGGCGGCCTCTTCCACGCTGTTAAAGAGGAAGGGGGTGAACCAGCCGACGATGGAGGGCTCGCGCTGGCTGGTCAGTGCCGCCGTCATGATGCCCATGTCGAGTAGCCCGGTCTCCATCTGGGAGAACATGGCCGACTCATCGCCTAACTGACCCGCAGGGAAGAGGGCGATGGTCAGATCGCCATCGCTGCGCTCGGCGACAGCCTTGGCGAATTGCTCGGCGGTTTGGGTCCAGATGTGCTGGGACGGTGTGATCATGCCCAGACGCAGTTCCTTGGCCAGTACGGGGGCGCTTGCCGCAGTCATGGAAGCCGAGAGCAGGATCAGGGTCAGGGGGCGGCGGATCGAAGGGCGTGCAGCGGTTGTCATTGTCGGCTCGCTTGTCGGTGGTCAGGAAGTGGTCATTCTTTGATCTATGTCAGTATTATGATCATCACAATAATGATCAATAATCCGAAAGTCGACGTCATGTCCGGGGTGGCAGAACATCGTTGGATGTCGCCTCGCGACACATGGCTCGGCAAAAAGTCTAATTGTTTGTTCTGAAGTTGATCACAATACTGATCATTGTCATGACGATTCGCCGCTGCGGGCTCACCCTATCCCCTGATGGAACCCACAACGACCCGTAGCACACGGGATGGAGAAAACAGATGCAGTATTTCCTCAACGGCTACCGTAGTGGCGACCCGCGACTCCAGCCTGTGGCCGAGGGACGCAGCGAGGCACAGGGACCCCTACCGGAGGAGGTGGATGTGCTCATCGTTGGCTCTGGTCCCGCCGGACTGCTGCTGGCGGCCCAACTGTCGAGCTTTCCGAATATTATCACTCGCGTGGTGGAGAAGGCCGATGGAGCCCTCGCGGTGGGGCGCGCCGACGGCATCGCCTGCCGCACGGTGGAGATGTTCGAGGCCTTCGGCCTGGCCGAGCGGATGACCACCGAGGCCTACTGGGTCAACGAGACCCATTTCTGGGGCCCGGCCCCCGGCGACAAGTCACGGATCACTCGGCTCGGCCGCGTGCAGGACGTGCGCGACGGCCTCTCCGAGTTCCCCCATGTGATCGTCAACCAGGCTCGCCTGCTCGACTTCCTGCTGGAGTACATGCACAACTCCCCGAGCCGACTGCGGGTCGACTACGGCCACGAGACGCTCAAGGTGGAGGCGCCCGAGGCCCCCGGCGAGCGCGTCGCGGTGACCCTCAGGGCGGCGGAGGGCGAGAAGACCGTGCGCGCCCGCTACGTGGTCGGCTGCGACGGCGCCCACAGCGTGGTGCGCGACTCCATCGGTCGCGTGCCCCAGGGCCATGGCGAGGACAAGGCGTGGGGCGTGATGGACGTGCTGGCGGTGACCGACTTCCCGGACATCCGCTTCAAGTGCACCATCCAGTCCGCTGAGGCGGGCAACATCCTGCTGATCCCCCGCGAAGGCGGCTACATGGTCCGGCTCTACGTCGACATGGGCAACATCGCCCCGGACGCCTGGCTGACCAAGGAGGAGGTGCTGGCCAAGGCCCAGGCGGTGCTGGCGCCCTACACCTTCGAGGTGAAGGAGACCGCCTGGTTCTCCGTCTACCGGGTCGGCCACCGGGTCACCGACAAGTTCGATGACGTCGACGACGACCAGATGGAGAGCCGCACGCCGCGGGTCTTCATCGCCGGCGACGCTTGCCACACCCACACCGCCAAGGCCGGCCAGGGCATGAACGTGTCGATGCAGGACACCTTCAACCTCGGCTGGAAGCTGATCTCAGTGCTTGAGGGGCGCAGCCCGGCGAGCCTGCTGCACACCTACAACGCTGAGCGCCACGTCATCGCCGAGAACCTGATCGAGATGGATACCCGCTGGTCACGGGCGATCGGTGCGGCCCAGGACGCCGACGACCCCGAGGCCGCCATGAAGGGGCTGGCCGAAGTGCAGCGCCAGTTCGTCACCAACAGCGAGTTCACCGCGGGCTTCGCCACCCACTATGCACCGAATCTGCTCACCGGTGACGACAGTCACCTGCACCTGGCTACCGGCTTCCCGCCTGGGCGTCGGTTCCACTCCGCCGAGGTCATCCGGCTCGGCGATGCCAAACAGATCCACCTGGGGCACGTGCATCGCGCCGACGGCCGCTGGCGTCTCTACGCCTTCGCGGACATGGTCGACCCGAGAAGCCCCGGCTCGCGCTTCAACCAGTTGATGGACTTCCTGGCCAGCGACGCCTCGCCGATCCGGCGCTTCACCCCGCAAGGGGCCGACCCGGACGCGATCTTCGATGTCCACGGCATCATTCAGCAGTCGCATCTCGAGGTGGACTGGGCCGAGATGCACGATCTACTCAAGCCCCACAAGGGCTCCCTCGGCCTGCAGGACTACCAGAAGGCCCACGCGCCGGTGTCGGGCACCGACCAGGACATCTTCGACCTGCGCGGCATCGACCGCGGCGCCGGTGCCCTGGTGGTGGTACGCCCGGACCAGTATGTCTCCCTGGTGCTGCCGTTGGATGGCTTCGATGCGCTCGACGCGTTCTTCTCTAACTTTATGGTAGAGCTGGACTGAAAGCATCGTCTCGCCATTCACCGGGGCCAACGACGGCGTTGACCCTTTCGTGCCGGCAGCTCATGGATACCTACCGCTGCGGCGATTCTCCACCAACACCTCGAGAATGGCGTTGGCCTCTTGCATGATCGGCGAGGGCGCTTCCCCCTTGCGTCGGCTGCAGAGCACCGGCGAGGTCAGCCCCGGGGCGGCGAGGTAGACGTAGACGATGCCGTCGCGGCGGACGCGCTTGACCTGCTCCGGCACTAGGGTAATGCCGATTTCCGAGGCGACCAACGCTAGCGCTGTCTGCAGCTCGTTGGCTTCCTGGGCCACGGTGACTTTGAGCCCGCGGCGACGAAACAGTCCCAGTGTCATGTCGGCCAGGCTGGGGCGCGGCTGGGCCGGAAACAGTACCAGGGGATATTCGGCGAGCTGGGCCAGTGTCGGCGTGGTCTCGGCCAGCGGATGACCTTCGGGCAGAGCGGCCATCAGCGGCTCGTCGAACAGGTTTTCCTGCTCAACGTCGGGATCGTCAATACGCATGCGGCCGAAGCCCATATCGATGCGCCCGCTCTTGAGCGCTTGCACCTGCTGCACCGTGGTCAACTCTGCCAGTACCAACTCGACATTATCCTTTTGTCGTAACTCGCGCACCAGCAGGGGCAATTGCCCGTAAAACACCGAGGGAACGAAGCCGATGCCGAACATCACGCGCTTGCTGCGGGCCAGGCGTTGGGTGGCGGCCACGGTGGCGTCGACCTTCTCCAATATCTGCAGAGTATGCTCATGAAAGAACTGGCCCGCTGGCGTCAGGCGCAGCCCACGTGCGCTCCTCTCGAACAGATAGGCGCCTATCTCTCCTTCCATTTGCTTGATTTGTCGAGATAAAGGCGGCTGTGCCATGTGCAGCTTGGCGGCCGCTCGGGTCAGGTTAAGCTCCTCCGCCACGACGCAGAAGTAGCGCAGATGTCGCAGCTCCATGATACCTCCAGGGTATGGATGACGACCTAAACGATATTGGTTCGGCCGCGCCGGGGCAATCAGACTGCCATGGTATCGAAACACCGAACCGCCGGAGCGCGCATGTCATCTGTCATCGAGTCCATCGAAACGCTGCTGGTCGACCTGCCGACCATCCGCCCCCACAAGCTCTCCATGACCACCATGGCCTGCCAGACGCTGGTCATCGTGCGCCTTCGCGACAGCGACGGCATCGAGGGGCTGGGCGAAGGCACCACCATCGGCGGGCTCGCCTACGGCCCCGAGAGCCCCGAGAGCATCAAGCGCAACATCGACGCCTACCTGGCGCCGCTGCTGATCGGCCAGCCGGCAGGCGCCGTCGCCACGCTACGGGCCCGACTCGACCGCCATGCCCGCGGCAACGCCATCGCCAAGTCGGCGCTGGAGACCGCGCTGCTCGACGCCCAGGGCAAGCGCCTGGGACTGCCCGTGGCCGAGCTGCTCGGCGGCGTGCGCCACGACCACCTGCCGGTGCTATGGACCCTGGCCAGCGGTGATACCGCCCGCGACATTGACGAGGCCTTCCAGCGCCTGGAACAGCGTCGCCACTGTGACTTCAAGCTCAAGATCGGTGCCAACGCCGTGGACGACGACGTGCGCCACGTGGCCGCGATCAAGCAGGCGCTGGGCGAGCGGGCCAGTGTGCGGGTCGACGTCAACCAGGCCTGGGACGAGAGTACCGCCGTGCGCGGCATCGCCGCGCTGCAGGCCGCCGGCATCGACCTGATCGAGCAGCCGATTCCCGCCCGCGAGCAGGCCGGGCTGGTACGCCTGGCCAACCGCTTCGAGGTGCCGATGCTGGCCGACGAGGCGGTGGCCGACGCCCGCGACGGCTTCGCCCTGGCCGCGGCCGGCTTCAATGGCGCCTACGCGCTGAAGATTGCCAAGGCCGGCGGCCCGCGCGGCGCCCTGGCGCTGGCCCAGGTCGCCCAGGCGGCCGGCATCGGCCTCTACGGTGGCACCCTGCTCGAGGGCACCATCGGCACCGCCGCCTCGTTGCACGCCTGGGCGACGCTGCCCGAGCTGGCCTGGGGCAGCGAGATGTTCGGCCCGCTGCTGCTCAAGGAGGACATCGTCGCCGAGCCACTGGCCTACGGCGAGTTCGGCGTCGCGCTGCCCACCGGGCCGGGGCTGGGAGTCGCCCTGGATGAAGACAAACTCGCGCACTTCACACGCAAGTAAACGGAGGACCTCACGCATGCTGTTTCAGGTGGAAATGACCGTTAGGCTGCCGCCGTCGATGCCGGCTGAAGAGGCCGCCGCGATCAAGGCGCGCGAGAAGGAGTACGCCCAGGAGCTTCAGCGCCAGGGCAAGTGGCGCCACCTGTGGCGGGTCGCCGGCAGCTACGCCAACGTCAGCATCTTCGACGTGCGCGACAACGCCGAGCTGCAGGAGATCGTCGCGGGCCTGCCGCTCTTCCCGTGGATGGAGATCGGCGTCAAGCCGCTGTGCCGCCATCCGTCCTCCATCCGCGACGACGACAGCTGAGTCACGACGCATCACGCCAGCCCCGTAGGGCAACCAACGACAACGAGGAATGACCCATGACCGTGAAGATCTTCGATACCCCCGAGGTGCAGAACTTCCTGAAGGCCGTCTCCGGCTTCGACGAGCAGGGCGGCAGCCACCGCGCCAAGCAGATCATGCATCGCCTGCTCTCCGACCTGTACCGGCTGATCGACGACTTCGACGTCACCCCGGAGGAGTACTGGTCGACCGTCAGCCTGCTCAATGCGCTGGGCGGCCAGACCCAGTTCGGCCTGCTCTCGCCGGGGCTCGGCTTCGACCACTACCTCGACATGCGTCAGGACGCCATCGACGCCGAGGCCAAGCGCAACGGCGGTACGCCGCGCACCATCGAGGGCCCGCTCTACGTCGCCGGCGCCCCCGAGGCCGAGGGCTTCGCGCGCATGGACGACGGTCAGGACCCGGACGGTGAAACCATGTGGTTGACCGGCCAGGTGCGCGATGTCGACGGCAAGCCGGTGGCCGGCGCCAAGGTCGAGATCTGGCACGCCGACTCCAAGGGCGGCTACTCCTTCTTCGACAAGACCCAGAGCGAATACAACCTGCGCCGCACCATCGTCACCGATGCGCAGGGCCGCTATACCGCGCGCAGCATCATCCCCTCCGGCTACGGCGTGCCGGAAGGTGCCCCCACCGACCAGGTGCTCAAGGCTCTGGGCCGCCACGGCCAGCGCCCGGCGCACATCCACTTCTTCATTTCCGCGCCGGGGCACCGTCACCTGACCACCCAGATCAACCTGGCCGGCGACCCCTATACCTTCGACGACTTCGCCTTCGCCACCCGTGAGGAGCTGGTCATTCCGGCGAACCGCATCGAGGACCCGGCCGAGATCGCCCGGCGCGAACTGGACGGCCCGTTCTCCGAGGTGGTCTTCGATGTCGAGCTGGCGCGTACCGAGGCCCCCGAGCTGCAGGTTCGCCACAAGCGCCCGCGGGCCCTGGAAGACGCCGAGGATCAGGCCAGCCAACTGGCCGGCGCCGCCGAGGTCTGAGCGCCCGCCGCGTCCCGACCCCATCCCAACATGCAGCGCTCCCCCGCCGGCCCCGGGCCGGTGGGTAGGGGAGCCTCACGACCTGACAAGAGCCACGAGGAGTTGGAGCCATGACCGCACAGCTTGATCGTCTCGAGAAACGAGTTCGCGGCGCCGTCGTCGACGACCCCGAGAACGGCATCTTCCGCTGCCACCGCAGCATGTTCACCGACCCGGCCTTCTTCGAGCTGGAGATGAAGCACATCTTCGAAGGCAACTGGCTGTTCCTGGCCCACGAGAGCCAGATCGCCGAGCCGGGCGACTACATGACCGTCACCATGGGCCGCCAGCCGGTGATCATCACCCGCGACAAGCAGGGCGAGCTGCACGCGCTGATCAACGCCTGCGCCCACCGCGGCGCCACCCTGTGCCGCAAGAAGCGCGGCAACAAGGGCACCTTTACCTGCCCGTTCCACGGCTGGTCGTTCAAGAACGACGGCAAGCTGCTCAAGGCCAAGAACGAGAAGACCGGCGCCTACCCCGAGGGCTTCAAGCAGGAAGGCTCCCATGACCTCAAGCGCGTGGCGCGCTTCGAGAGCTATCGCGGCTTCCTGTTCGGCAGCCTGAGCGCCGACGTCGCCCCGCTCACCGAGTACCTCGGCGAGACCACCAAGATCATCGACAACATCGTCGATCAGGCGCCGGAGGGCATAGAGATCCTGCGCGGTACCTCCTCCTACACCTTCAACGGCAACTGGAAGCTGGGCGCCGAGAACGGGGCCGACGGCTACCACGTCAGCACCGTGCACTGGAACTACGCCTCGACCATGGAGCGGCGCAACTATGAGGCCGGCGGCACCAAGGCGGTGGACGCCAACGGCTGGTCGAAGAGCATGGGCGGCTTCTACTCCTACGAGAATGGCCACATGATGTTGTGGACGCGCCTGCTCAACCCCGAGGTGCGCCCGGTCTACGCCCAGCGCGAGCGTATCGAGCAGGAACTCGGCGAGGCGCGCGCCGACTCCATCGTCAACCAGACCCGCAATCTCTGCCTCTACCCCAACGTCTACCTGATGGACCAGTTCTCCACCCAGATCCGCGTGATCCGGCCGATCGCCGTGGACAAGAGCGAGGTCACCATCTACTGCTTCGCGCCCAAAGGCGAGTCCGCCGAGAACCGCGCCCTGCGCATCCGCCAGTACGAGGACTTCTTCAACGTCAGCGGCATGGGCACGCCCGACGACCTGGAGGAGTTCCGTGCCTGCCAGAACGGCTACGCCGGCCTCGATGCCGAATGGAACGATCTCTCCCGCGGTGCCAAGCAGTGGATCGAGGGTGCCGACGACAATGCCCGCGCCATCGACATGAAGCCGCTGCTCAGCGGCGCCTCGCCCGAGGACGAGGGCCTCTATGTGATGCACCACAAGCACTGGGTCGAGGAGATGCTGCGCGCCATCGCCAAGGAACGCAGCCAGTTCATCGCCACCGCGTCGGCCTGAGGGAGGACACCGTCATGACTTATCTCGATATTCAGGCCTTTGTCCATCGCGAGGCCCGCCTGCTCGACGACCGCCAGTGGGACGAGTGGCTGACCTGCTACCACAAGGACGTGGTCTTCTGGATGCCGGCCTGGGACGACGACGACCGGCTGACCGAGGACCCGCAGAGTGAGATCTCGCTGATCTACTACCCCAACCGCGAGGGGCTCGAGGACCGCGTCTACCGCATCAAGACCGAGCGCTCCGGGGCGACCAGCATCCCCGAGCCGCGCACCACGCACCAGGTCTCCAACCTGGAGGTGCTCTCGCAGGAAGGCGACACGGTCGAGCTGCGCTTCAACTGGCACACCCTGAGCCACCGCTACCAGCAGGCCAGCGCCTACTTCGGCACCTCCTTCTACACCCTGGACGTGTCCGGCGACGCGCCGCTGATCACCTACAAGAAGGTGGTGCTGAATAACGACTACATCCACCAGGTCATCGACGTGTACCACGTCTGAGTGACCGCGATCCCGGTGGGAGGAGACGAGCATGAGCTACACCATAGCCCTCAACTTCGAAGACGGCGTGACCCGCTTCATCAGCTGCAAGGAAGGCGAGACGGTGCTCGACGCCGCCTATCGCCACAAGGTCAATCTGCCGATGGACTGCTCCGACGGCGTCTGCGGCACCTGCAAGGGCACCTGCGAGCAGGGTGAGTTCGACCTGGGCGATGAGTACATCGACGAGGCGCTCTCCGATGAGGAGGCCGCCGAAGGCAAGGTGCTGACCTGCCAGATGGTGCCGTCGTCGGACTGCGTGGTGCAGGTGCCGGTAGCCTCGACCCTGTGCAAGACCGGTGTCGGCGAGTTCCCCGGCCGTGTCGCCGAAGTCGAGCGCCTCTCTGAGGACAGCTTCGAGCTGGTCATAGATCTTGATAAAGAGTATCTCGACGAAGGCGAGAGGCTCACTTTCCTGCCGGGGCAGTACGTCAACATCCAGGTGCCGGGCAGCGACGAGACTCGCTCCTACTCGTTCAGCTCGCTGCCCGGCGAGCGCCGCGCCAGCTTTCTCATCCGCAATGTGCCGAATGGCCTGATGAGCGGCTACCTGAGCGGCCCAGCAAAGCCCGAGGATGTGCTGACACTGACCGGGCCGATGGGCAGCTTCTACCTGCGCGAGGTCGAGCGCCCCGTGCTGATGCTGGCCGGCGGCACCGGGCTGGCGCCGTTCCTCTCCATGCTGCGCCAGTTGCAGGCGCGCGGCTGCGACCAGCCAGTGCGTCTGCTCTACGGCGTGAACGTCGACGACCACCTGGTCAAGCTCGACGAGCTCGACGCCTTCGCCGAGGCGCTGCCCGACTTCGCCTATACCACGGTGGTGGCTGATGCGGCCAGCGAGCACCCGCGCAAGGGCTATGTGACCCACCACATGGCCACCGAGCTGCTGCACGACGGCGAGGTCGACGTCTACCTGTGCGGGCCGCCGCCGATGGTCGATGCCGTGCTCGCCCACTTCCGCGAGCAGGGCATCTCGCCGGCCAGCTTCCACTACGAGAAGTTCACCCCGAGCCTGGCGCCGGAAGAGGCGAAGAAGGAGGCGGTGGCATGAACATGCGCTTTGCCGAGCAGGTCATGGTGATCACCGGCGCCGCCCAGGGCATCGGCCGGCGCGTCGCCGAGCGCGCCGGCGCCGAGGGCGCCCGGCTGGCGCTGGTGGATCGCGCCGAGCTCATCCATGAGGTGGTGGCCGGGCTGTCCGATCAGGGTGTCGAGGCCATCGCGCTGCAGGCCGACCTGGAGACATGGCAGGGTGCCGAGGAGGCGATGCTCAGGACCGTCGAGCACTACGGTCGCCTCGACACCCTGATCAATAACGTGGGGGGCGCGATCAATTTCAAGCCCTTCACCGAGTTCACCGAGGCCCAGATCTCGGCCGAGATTACCCGTTCGCTAATGCCGACGCTGTGGTGCTGTCGTGCGGCCTTGCCCACCCTGGTGGAGCAGGGCGGCGGTGTCATCGTCAACGTGTCGTCGGCGGCGACGCGTGGCATCCATCGAATTCCCTACTCGGCAGCCAAGGGTGGCGTCAACGCCCTGACCGCCTCCCTGGCCTTCGAGTATGCCAAGCACGGCATACGTGTGGTGGCCACCGCCCCCGGCGGCACCGAGGCGCCGTCGCGGCGCATCTCGCGCGGCACACCCGAGCCGCGCAACGAGCAGGAGCAGGCCTGGTTCCAGGCCCATATCGACCAGACCAGAAGCAGCTGTCTGATGGGGCGCTACGGCACCCTGGACGAGATGGCGGCACCGATCCTGTTCCTGGCCTCGCGTGAGGCCAGCTATATCACCGGGACGGTGGTTCCGGTGGCAGGAGGCGATAGCGGCTGAGCGGCCGCACGCAACACGTTCACTACTCGCACCAACACTTCAATCATAAAAAAATCCCCTGGAGCACAACGTGAAACATATCGAGAAGGGTGCCGGACTCGCCACGGCGCCACGTGACTTTATCCGCGACCTCAACGCCGACAACCTGAGTGCCGGTGTGGTGGCCGGGATCTTCGGCCTCAGCGCCGGCGTCATCCACATCAGCGCCGGCACCGCGGCGGGGCTCCCCCAGGAGTTCACCCTGTTGTGGGTGATCAGCTACCTGATGATCAACGGCCTGTTCGGGCTGTTCTTGCCGGCCTACTACCGGCTGCCGTTGCCGATAGCCAACTCAATCCCCGGCGCGCTGCTGTTCGCCGCCGTCATTCCCCTGGTGGGCCTCAACGAGGCGCTGGGCGCCACGCTGATTGCGGGCGCCATCGCGCTGGTGGTAGGCCTGGCGGGGTGGATGAGCCTGGTCATGCGTTTGATTCCGATGCCCATCGTGATGGGCATGGTGGCGGGCGTGTTGCTCAAGTTCGGCACCAACATGGTGATGCCGCTGCAGAATGCGCTTCTGCCGGCGTCGGTGATGATCCTCTCCTTCTTCTTCGCCGCGCGCTACCTGCGCCGGGTGCCGCCGCTGGTGGTCACGCTGCTGGTGGGCGTCGGCTACATGGCGTTTTCCGGGGCCGATTTCTCCAGCGTGACGCTCTCCTTCAAGCTGCCCGAATTCATCATGCCCACCTTCACTCTGGAGGCCTTTCTGGCCTATGGCCTACCGCTGGCGCTGATCCTCGTCGGCATGGAGACCCCGGCCGGGGTGGGGCTGGTCAAGGGCATGGGATACAAGAGCGCGCCGGCCAATGCGATTACCGCCCTCGGGGGCTTCGGCACCATGGTCTCGGCCTTCTTCAACCTGCACAGCACCTGTATCGCCGCGCCGATGACTGGGATCTGCTCGGGGCCGGAGGCCGGCAGCCACGACAAGCGCTGGGTAGCGGCGGTCATCGTTGGCATCATTTTCATCACGGCGGCGCCCTTCTACGGCTTCGTGTTCAGCCTGATTGAGGCGATGCCGAGCTACTTCATCGCCATCATCGCTGGGTTGGCGCTGCTGCGGGTGATCAGCTCGGCCATGCACATGACCTTCTCTGGCAAGCATGAGGTGGGGGCGATGTTCTCCTTCCTGATTGCCGTCTCGGGGATCCAGATATTCGGCATCGGTTCCTCCTTCTGGGCGCTGGTGCTGGGGGCGGGGCTCTCCATGCTGGTGGAGTTCCGGGACTTCGATTTCTCCCGCAAATCCGCTCCCTCGCGCGAGGCGGCCGCCTCGGCACGCTAGCGGGAGGCCATATTTTCCTCCATTGGTCCGCGATCGATTCTTCGTCGCGGGCCTTTTTTCCCGTTTCGAATCTCCATCCAATCGAGCACGAGGTGAACGATGTCATTGCGCCAGGACGCGTCTCTGTCGGCCGTTACCGCCGGCTTCGTGGCGGTGCTGATCTCCTACGCCGGCCCGCTGGCAATCTTCTTCCAGGCCGCGCAGAGCGCGGAAATCTCTACCCAGATGATGAGCTCCTGGGTGTGGGCGATCTCTATCGGTGCCGCGGTGTCCGGCATTGGCCTGAGCCTGTGGCTCAAGGTACCGGTGATCACCGCCTGGTCGGCGCCCGGCACGGCGCTGCTGGTCACGCTGTTTCCGGGGCTGTCTTTGAACGAGGCGGTGGGGGCCTACCTCTCCGCCGCCTTGATAGTCTTCGCGGTGGGGGTGAGCGGCACCTTCGACCGCCTCATTGCGCTGATTCCGCCCGGCATTGCCGCGGCGATGATGGCCGGCATCCTGTTCCAGTTCGGCATCGGCGTGTTCACTTCGCTGGAGAACTCGCCGGCTCTGGCCATGGGCATGCTTACTGCCTACCTGGTGTTCAAACGGCTCTTTCCGCGCTACTTCCTGGCGCTGTTGTTGCTGGCGGGGATCGTGCTGACGGTGCTGCTGGAAGGTGCCAGCCTGGCAGGTGTTTCGTGGCAGCTGGCCTCACCTGAGCCGATTCGTCCCGAGTGGACGCTGCACGCCACGCTCAGCCTGGCGCTGCCCCTAGCGCTGGTCAGCCTCACCGGCCAGTTCCTGCCGGGCATGACGATTCTGCGCGGTGCCGGTTATGACGCCCAGGCTCGCCCGATCCTTACCATCACCGGACTGGTATCGCTGCCGATGGCGCTGTTCGGCGGCATTACCACCGTAGTGGCAGCCATCACCGCGGCGCTATGCACCGGCAAGGCGGCCCATCCCGACCCCGGCAAGCGCTACGTGGCTGGTGTGGCCAACGGCGTGTTCTATCTGCTCGGCGCGTTGTTCTCGGGCAGCATCGTGCTGTTGTTCACCTCGCTGCCGGTGACCTTCGTTGCCCTGCTGGCGGGGCTGGCGCTGATCAGCGCCATCACCAGCAACCTCAGCGCAGCGGCCGCCGAGAAGGGCCATCTCGAAGCCTCGGTCATCACCTTCCTGGCCACCGCTTCGGGAGTGAGCCTGTTCGGCCTGGGCTCGGCCTTCTGGGGCGTGACGATCGGCTGCGCGGCCTACCTGATCCTGCATCGGCCCTGGCGAGTGGAAAAGGAGCTAACGAGACAGCGCCAGGCAGCGGGAACCGCCCGACACTGAGCTGTCGGCTATAGGCGCGGCGGACTATCTACCGGTCCGCCGTGCTGCATATCGGCTGTTTACAGCCCCCTTCGACTTGGCTGTATGCGTGCCGATGGCATCCATCAGCGGCGGCGACAGGCAGTCGTAAGGTGGCAGGCCGAGCTCCTTGAGCCGCGAGTGCACCGCATCCATGTTCTGCGGATCCGATACGAATGCTCTTGCCCGCGTCAGCAGTTAGAACGCCCCGTTGAGCTCGGACGGCATGTCATGGTTGATGAATTCGTCGATATTGAGTTCGCCGCCCAAGGGTACTCGCTAAAAGCGAAGCAGCCCATGTAGTAGCATCTGGCCGTCGACGTGAAGCGCGAGGTGTCATCGGGCATCAACCCCCTGCCCCTGAGTGGTGCGCACCGTCTGGCTCAGGTTGGTCTGTCTGAGCGATAGAACTTGCATTGCCGCACTCGGTGGTGTCGGTTCAGTACTTGCCAGCGCTCGGAAGCGGCAGAGGCATGCCAGAGGAATCGACTCTGCTCAGGAATCAGCCAGGGCGGCGTTGCCCCTCCCGGTGCTTCGTCGAAGGGGGGCATCGCGCCGGCCAACTGCCTGGCGTAGCGCTGGGGCCAGGAGGTGGCGACCGAATGCTAAGGCTTCGGGCTACGACTTAAGACGGGCGCATTCCTTGGCTCCCGGTGGATCCGTGCCCAGTCCAGTTGGGGCTTATCGCCATGAGCAGCTCCGCAGAGTGTACCGCGAAGCCCATGAAGAAGAACGATTCAAGTTTTATATATTTTCTTTAATATCAGTTGTTTATAGTGTTTTTTAAGCTGCCGAAAGTCGATGGGATTGCCATGGAATATGGTGAACCGAAATGGTGGAAGAAGCGCCTTTTCCATACCTGTCAGGGTATGGTCCCTTGCCGAAACGGTATTGGCGGTTGCGACCAGCGTTGATGAATATGGTTGAAAAGTTAAGTGAAAAGGCATTTATTTTAATGCGCCAGTAATAACCACAACAGAGAGAGCAACCTCCATGACCGTGAAGATCTTCGATACCCCCGAAATACAGGAGTTTCTCAAGACCGTCGCCGGTTTCGGCCAAGAGGGCGGCAACGATCGCGCCAAGCAGATCATGTACCGCCTGCTCTCCGACCTCTATCGCCTGATCGACGACTTCGACGTCAGCGAGGAGGAGTACTGGTCCGCCGTCAGCCTGCTCAACGCCCTCGGCCACGACACCCAGTTCGGCCTGCTCTCTCCGGGTCTGGGCTTCGATCACTACCTGGACATGCGCCAGGACGCCGCCGACGCCGAGGCCAAGCGCACCGGTGGCACGCCGCGTACCATCGAGGGCCCGCTGTACGTGGCCGGCGCCCCGGAAGCCGAGGGCTTCGCACGCCTGGACGACGGCAGCGACCCCGACGGCGAGGTGATGTGGCTGACCGGCCAGGTACGCGACGTCGATGGTAACCCGATCCCCGGGGCCAAGGTCGAGATCTGGCACTGCGACTCCAAGGGCAACTACTCGTTCTTCGACCCCAGCCAGGACGAGTACAACATGCGCCGCACCATCTACGCCGATAGTGATGGCCGCTACACCGCGCGCAGCATCATCCCCTCCGGCTACGGAGTACCCGAAGGCGCGCCCACCGACCAAGTGCTCAAGGCTCTGGGCCGTCACGGCGAGCGCCCGGCGCACATCCACTACTTCATCTCCGCGCCGGGCCACCAGCACCTGACCACCCAGATCAACCTGGCCGGCGACAAGTACACCTGGGACGACTTCGCCTTCGCCACCCGCGAGGAGCTGGTGGTGCCGGCGACGCGTATCGAGGACCAGGGCGAGATCGCCAAGCGTGAACTGGACGGCCCATTCTCCGAGGTGGTGTTCGACGTCGAGCTGGCCAAGACCGACAAGCCGGAGCTGCAGGCCCGTCATGCCCGTCCGCGGGCCAAGGAAGACGAGCAAGACCAGCACAGCCAACTGGCCAGCACAGCCAAGGTTTGATCTTTCTGCCTCATTCGGCAGGAAGGGAAGCTCCCTAGCCTGAGGCAATAGGTGTGGCTCTATTCTGGTGTCGATAGCGTTTGGGGTGCACCAGAGTGGTGTGAGGTTGGGGCTTGTAACGACAAGGGTTTAAGTTAGTTTGTTGTTTTAAAAATTTTTTCTGTCATTTGGCATGTTGTTCGCTTGTTGCTGTGGTAAGTAAAAATACAAGAAAACAAGAGAATATGATTGAAAATTCATGTGATATTGAGTGTTTTTTCAATTTATCGCCTATGACAGATGCTCTGCGTGATTAAAACCTCATGAAAAGCATGTGGAACGAACAAGAGAAAAGGAGTGTTGAAGAATGAAAGTGAGTGTAATCGGTGGTGGCCACGGCTGCTTTGCAGCGGCGGTAGAAATGGTTGAGCAGGGGTTCGATGTCGTCCTATGGCGGCGTAATGGCCAAGCTTTGAAGGAGCTTGCCGAGCTAGAGGGTATCGAAGTCAAGGATTTTAAAGGCGAGAGGCGTATTCTCATTGGCCAAGGGAGGGGGAAGCTAGCACTGACGGAGAGCCTGGAAGCAGCGGTGGAGCATGCTCAACTGCTGGTTATGCCGCTGCCTGCGACCACCCATGAGAGTCTGGCAAAAGAGATGGCGCCGATGTTCAGGGACGACCAAGTGGTCTTTCTACCGCCGGGCACTTTCGGTTGCTACCTTTTCCACCGCACCATGCGTGATGCTGGCAACTTAAGCCGAGTGGCTTTCTGCGAGACCGGCACGCTGCCCTACTTGGCTCGCAAGCACGGCCCCAATCGCGTGGTGATTAGCGTCTACGCCACCCGGTTGCCCACGGGAGTGTTTCCCGAAGAGTTGTCGGATTACGCTTTCGGTATCCTGCGCGAGGCCTATCCTAGCGTTGAACCCATCGAGGATGGCCTAAGCGGTGCACTGATGAACGCCGGTCCTATTATTCATCCGCCGCTGATCATGATGAATGCTGGGCCACTGGAGCACTTCGACGCTTGGGACATCCACAACGAAGGTACCCAACCCTCGATCCGCCGCGTTACCTCCGTGCTGGACGGCGAGCGTATTGCCGTGCGCGAAGCGCTGGACTATGGCCCCTCGCATTTTCCGTTGGCTAACCACTACGCCAGCGAGGGCGAGGAGTGGATGTATGGTCGTGGCGCCCATGGCAAGTTAACCGACAGCGGCGATTGGCGGGAGAACATTGACCTGCTGAATCACCGCTACATGCTGGAGGACACCCGCCTAGGACTCTCCTTTATCGTTTCCGTCGGACGCTGGGTCGGACAAGCCACACCGGTTGCTGAAGGACTCTTGAACTTGGCTTCGGCGATCACCGGACGGGATCTCTACGCCGAGGGCCGCACCCTGGAATCGTTGGGACTGGCGGAACTCTCCAGGGAGGAGATGCGGCAGCTGCTGACCCATGGTGCCTGGAACTGAAGGCCCGCCGCACAGGAGAAAGCGACCATGAACGAGCGGATCGCCGTGTTGGGCTCTGGGCGCATGGGGGAGGGCATTGCCCTTTCCTACATGCTGGCGGGCCACGAAGTGGTGATGATCGATTTCAAGCGGCGCGATGTCGACGAGCGCGATTCCTACTATGTGGCCATTCGTGAGCGGCTGCGGGAAGAACTGCGCTATCTTGAGGAGCGGGCAGTCGTGCCCGAGGGAGCCGGCGAAGCCATCCTGGTGCGCCTGAGCCTCGTCGAGCATGAGGCAGAGGATGGCTCGGACGACGGGAACTGGTCCGACATCGCCCTCGCCTTCGAGGCGTTGCCGGAGGTCAAGGGGGTCAAGCGCGACGGCTTCGCCTGGGCCAGCCGGCACTTCGCCGACGACTTGGTGATCGCCTCGACCACCTCGACCTTCCTGGTCACCGAACTGGCCGGAATGGTCAGTCATCCCGGGCGCTTCATGAACGCCCACTGGCTCAACCCCGCTCATCTGATGCCGCTGGTGGAGGTGAGCAAGGGGCTGAATACCACCCAGGAAGCGATCGATACCCTATTCGAGAGCCTTGGCGCCATCGGCAAAGTACCGGTGCTGTGCGGCGCTTCGCCGGGTTACATCGTGCCGCGCCTTCAGGTACTGATCATGAACGAGGCGGCACGCATGGTGGAGGAGGGAGTCGCAAGTGCTGATGACATCGACACAGCGATTCGCATTGGCTTCGGGCTGCGCTATTCGGTGCTTGGTGTGCTGGAGTTCATTGACTGGGGAGGCGGCGATACTCTTTATTACGCCTCGAACTACCTAGTCGACGCCCTTGATGAACGTTTCCGGGCACCCGAGGTGATCCATACCAATATGCGTGAGGAGCGACGCGGCTTTCGCGATGGACGAGGCTTCTTCGACTACACCGGCGTCGATCTTATGGCGAGGCGGCGACATCGCTCCGACGAATTTCTCGAACGGCTGCGGTTGTCGGATTTGCTACCCATAGTCGCCATTTCAGATGACTGACAAAACAACGAGGGCTCTGTGATGACAATAAACTTACAAAAGATCAGTAAACGAGCCGGATTGGTTATCGCTTTCATGGGGCTAGGCTTGTTAGTGGGGCATGGTACCGTCCAGGCTCAAGAGCGCATTATCCTGCGCTACGCCTTCTTCGCTCCTGCGCAGAGTTTCCCAGCGGTGCAGATGCAACACTGGGCTGATGAACTGGAGAGTCGTACCGATGGCCGTGTCTCGGTGGAACTCTTCCCCGGCGGCACCCTGCTTACCGCCAATAATATGTACGACGGGGTATTGAATGGAGTAGCGGATATCGGTCTGTCCGCTACTTCCTACGAGCCAGGGCGCTTTGCTCTGCTTAATCTAGCCGGTAGCCTGACTGGCCAGGAGGTTAATTCTGAGATCGCTAGTCAGATGACTTACCAGCTGATCCAAGAGTTCAAAGAGCACATGCCGGAGTTTGACAATTTCAAGGTCGTTACTGCCTTCACCTCTGAGCCGGCCTATCTTCAGACCCGCGATCCAGTACGCAGCCTGGAAGACCTGAAAGGGGCGGAAATTCGTATTTCCGGCGATAACTCGATTGCTCTTGAAGCGCTTGGTGCGACAGCTATCGGTATGTCCCAAGCGGATGCGGGTGAGGCATTACAGACTGGAATTATTGACGGTTACGCGGCCTCTCGTGAGGTACTGAAGGACTTGCAGTTCGCACGAATGGCTAAATATGTCACCGACTATCCGCTGACCAATACTCTGTTTGCTGCGCTGATGTCGCAAGAGCGCTGGGAGTCGTTGCCTGAGGATATACAGCAGGTTATCGACGAGCTGGCATCAGAAATGGCGGCCTTCACAGGACGCTATCTTGACGAGCATATCGAGCGCTCTCTGGAGTGGGCCCAGGCGGAGCAGGACGTGGAGATCGTCACCCTCTCCGAGGAGGAACTCGCACGCTGGAATGAGCGGCTCGTTCCAGTCAACGAGGTGCTGCTTGATGAGGTCGAAGCGCAGGGCCTACCCGCACGAGAGTTTGCTCAGCGCATGCATGAATTGATGAAAGAAT
This sequence comes from Billgrantia zhangzhouensis, assembly GCF_021404465.1. GTDB lineage: Bacteria > Pseudomonadota > Gammaproteobacteria > Pseudomonadales > Halomonadaceae > Halomonas > Halomonas zhangzhouensis. Next base: position 85,055 of record NZ_JABFTT010000016.1, read on the forward strand.
ACCGTAATCCCTGAGCCTGATCATGTCACAACGGCAACAACACTAACAACAGTATCCTGACGAGGAATCGAGACCATGATGCGTACAATAAACAAAACGCTTCTTCCCCTGGCAGTGGCCCTGGCGAGCCAGGCGGTATTCGCCAGCGAGATCCTGCGTTTCAGCCACTCCTATACGGAAGGCGATGCTCGCCACGAATGGGCGAAGTTCATCGCCGAGCGGGTTGAGGAAAAGACCGACGGCGAGGTGAGGATTAATCTATACCCCAATCAGGAGATATTCCGTGCCCAGGCTCAGCATGGCGCGCTACGCCAAGGGTTGATCGACCTTACCATCTATCCGCTGCCATGGCTATCTGGCATGGTGCCGCTGGCTGAGATCGGTGCGCTGCCCGGCTTGGTGGCTGATCCCACCGATGGTCTAGTGTGGCGCGAACGTACCATCTGGCCCATGTTGGCCGAGGCCATCGAGAGCACCGGTGTTATCCTGGCAGGCTCGGGTTGGGCCATGGCCTCCATCGGTAGCACCGGTGACCCGGTGGCGCTACCAGAGGATGTCGCCGGCCTGCGGATGCGAGGACTGGGCGGGGCCTCCGAACAAATGCTGAATGCCAATGGCGCCACTATCACCTCGTTGCCGGCCTCGGAGCTCTATCAGGCCCTGCAGACGGGAGTACTGACAGGCGTGCTGACTCAGTACGCCTCGTTCGAAGGCTACAACCTGCATGAGGTCATCGACTACCTGCAAGTGGGGCCGGGGTACGTCGGTGGCATGCATGCCATCTTGCTCTCCGCCGGTCTGGAGCAAAAAGTCGGTAGCGAGCACTTCGCGCACATCATGGAAGCGGTCCAGGAGTCCGAAGTCTGGTTCGCCGAGAAGATGATTGAGGATAGTCAGCGGATCGCCGAGGAGTTCGAACGTCAGGGCGTGCAACTGTACGAGCTCTCCAACGAGGAGCTAGCAGCCTGGATCGAGAACGCTCGCGAAACCGCATGGCCCTACTTCATTGAGCGGGTCCCGGAGGGAGCGGCTGCCCTGGAGGCGGTGAATACACCTCTCTGATGCTTTTTCCACAAGTGAAGAAGAACGAAGCCTGGGCGCGTATCCCGGGCTGGGGCCTGTACGTTACGAGGTAACTATGCTCAATGCACTCAATCGATTCCGGAGGTGGCTCGACAGGTTAAACGTCCTAGTCAGCTGCATCGCGGCAAGCGGCATCGTGTTCGCCTGTAGCGTCATCACCTGGGCGGTGATAGGACGTGGCCTGTTCGGCATGAATACAATCTGGGAGCTTGAGGCCAGCGTCTATCTGCTCATCTATGCCGCCTTTCTGGGGCTGGCATACTCAGACCGTGCGGGTAGTCAGGTCGCCATCGGCATGCTGCGCGAGCGTCTAACCGGCAGCGCCAAACGTATACACCGCATTGTACTGGATGCGATCGCTCTGGCTCTTTTCAGCTTATTGTTCTGGTCGTCACTGGAGATGTTTCTCAACGCCTGGTACACCGGCTGGCGTTCTATCAGCCTATGGGGGCCACCGCTGTGGGTTCCTTACCTGGCCATGCCGATCGGCAGTGCAATTATGATGGTCAACCTCGTTTTGGACATCCTGATTCGGCTGTACGGTCATGAGGTCCCCGCCGACAACGTTCAGGGGGAACACTGATGGATCCCATTATCTTGAGTGCGCTGACGGTCGGCCTGCTGTTGCTGCTAATCTTCATTGGGTTGCCCATCGCCTATTCCCTGGCGGTGTCGACCTTGGTCATGATGATTGTGACCGGCTCGGGGCACGATGCACTCTACATTGCGGAATATGCTTTCCAATCTCTGGACTCTATAGATCTCGTCGCTGTGCCTATGTTTATTTTCATGGGCACGATCATTGCGGTCAGTCCTGCGGGTAAGGACATCTACCGGGCGCTTAGTCTGGCGCTACCCATTCCGGGCGGCTTGGGTGTTGCCTCTGTGGGAGGTTGCACCATCTTCTCGGCCATGTCTGGTTCGTCCCCCGCTACTGCCGCGGCCATCGGCTCTTCGGCGATTCCTGAGATGAACGCGCGGGGTTACCCGCCGGCATTGGCCTGTGGCCTAGTGGTGGGCGGCGGCACCCTGGGCATACTCACGCCGCCTTCCATCGTCCTGCTGTTGTATGGCGTGGTGACGGGCACCTCCATTGGCCAGCTGTTTATGGCAGGCGTCGTGCCGGCGATCATGGTGGCTGCGATGTTCTCCTTATATGTGGTATGGACCATGTGGCGCTACCAGGCGGCTCACCCGGAAGTGCTGGAGATATCCCGACGCTACGAGGAGCAGGAGGGCAGGGCCAAGTATCCGTTGCTGCGGGTGCTGCCTTTCTTCCTTATGGTACTGATGATCATGGTGGCGCTCTATGGCGGCTGGGCGACGCCCTCGGAGTTGGCCTCGGTGGGGGCGGTGGCTTCGATTCTGTTAGTGCTGGCGATCTACCGCGTCACCTCGTTCGCCGTCTGGTCCCGCCTATTGCTGAAAACCGTACGCGATACGTCGATGGTGCTGATCATCGCCGCCTTTGCCTACTACCTGGGCTCCTTTCTTTCCTATAACGGCGCGGTGACGGCAATTTCGTCCGGCCTGCTCGAGCTGTTCGGCAACAAGTGGCTGACGTTGCTGGCGGTATGGCTGATGATGCTGGTACTTGGCACCTTCCTGCCACCCTTCGCCATCGTGGTCATTGTGGCGCCCATGTTCCTGCCGTTCGTGCTCGAGTCGGGCTTCGATCCTGTCTGGTTCGGCGTGCTGATCACGCTGAACATGGAGTTGGGCTGCATCACGCCGCCCCTGGGCATCAACTTGTTCGTGGTCAAGAGCATTGCCAGCAAGGTTTCCATGAAGGAGATCATGCTGGGCTCCTTACCCTTCTTCTTCATCCTGGTGTTCGCCTCCCTGCTGCTGGTGCTGTTCCCACAGATCGCCCTGTGGCTGCCGGAAAGGATGTGGGGCGCCTAATCGTCTGGAGGTATCGATGAGCGAAAACGCAAATGCACAGCCGCGGCTTCGGCCGCAGCGCATCGTTCGGGTCAAGGCTTGGCCGATGAACATTCCGGTCAAGATCGAGGTGGTGGGCGTCAGTCGCACCATGCCACTGTCGGCTTGCCTGTGCGAGGTCGAGACTGCTGATGGGTTCAAGGGCCATGGCTTCACCGCGATCACCGAGGAGGACGTTGTATCCGAGGCGATAAACAAAGTCATAGCACCCACGGTCGTGGGGTGTGATGCCATGGCTACCGAGGCGATTTGGGAAGAGCTGAATTGGGTACTGACGCCCAGAGGGCAATCCGGCTATGCTTCGCACGCCATTGCCGCCTTTGACATCGCGCTGTGGGATATCAAGGCCAAGGCATTGGGAATGCCCTTGTGGCGGCTGATAGGAGGCGCACGTGCTGAAGTGCCCATATACACTACTTTCGGCTTCGGCTTCCTGAGTCGGGATGAGCTGGTCTCTGCGGCCAAGTACTGGGTTGCCAAAGGCAACAAGCGGTTGAAGATGACGGTGGCAGGGGAGGCGATGCGGCATCGCAATAGGAGACCTTTAGGGGAGGTGATACGCGAAGATGCGGCGCGGGTCATGGCGGTGCGTGAAGCGGTGGGAAATGACGTAGAAATCTATATTGACGCCAATTGCAACTTGGATGCCGTACACGCTTGCAAGCTGGCGAAAATGCTTGAGTCGGCCAACCTCGGCTTCTTCGAGGAGCCTGTGCTGCAGAATGACGCACGTCACCTAGCTGAGCTTCGCCAGCGTACCTCGGTTCGCATTGCTGTGGGCCAGAATGAGGGGCAGGCGTTTCGTTTCCGTGACTTGTTGATGCAGCAGGCTGTCGATTTCATCCAGCCCAATGTGGCGATCACGGGTGGCTTCTCCCAATGCATCAAAATTGCCGGCATGGCTGCGGCCTTCAATACAAGCATCGCTAACGGCGGAGCCTGGCCCTTTCATAACATGCATCTACACGCAGGCTTAGCCAATGGTGGGTTGGTGGAGTATCACCATCCAGCGGTGCAGCTGTGCGAACAGATATTCACTGGTCTACCGGTTCCCGAGAACGGTGTTCTGGCTCTTCCGGAAGCCCCTGGGCTGGGTTTTTCCCCTATTCTGGAGGCTGTGGAGGAGTTTAGCCGGTACCCGTCCGCACGTGGTAAAGGCAAGGGATAATGTCCGGTTTGGGGATAGCGTTATGAGTACAACGAGACCTAAGGTAGGGATGATAGTACCGCCGGCTGCCGGAGAGGTGCCTCCGGAAGCCCCGGGGCTGTATGGTGATCGAGTTGATTTCGTGGCAGCGGGGTTGGGACTGTGGAAACTGACCCCTGAAGGCTATAATGGCGTGATCCAGAGGGTTGGCAAGCTTAGTCGAGAACTCGCTTCCGAGGGGGCCCAGGCTGTCTCGCTAATGGGCACTTCGCTTAGTTTCTATCGTGGTCCAGAATACAACACTCGTTTAATTGAGATCATGCGTGCGGAGAGTGGGCTGCCGGCTACAACCATGAGCACATCGGTACTGGATGCCCTCGCTATGGTTGGGGCTAAGCGACTAGTGGTGGCGACACCGTATGTAGCTTCCGTGAACCGGTTGCTGGCAGATTTCTTAGTTGCCAGCGAGCTAGAGGTGACGCGGTTGCATGGTTCTGAGATCGAGCGTGTCGAGGATATACTCGCTGTGTCTCAGGAAGAGCTATTGCGGTTGGGAAGGGATGCTATGCAGGGCGTGGAATCCGCCGATGCTCTGTTGATCTCGTGTGGCGGATTGCGTACAGAAGAGGTTACGCGAAAGCTGGAGGTGGAGTTCGGTATTCCTGTCATTTCCAGTGCTCTGGCGGGGGCCTGGGGGGCGGTGCGTCTGGTGGGACTATCGGGACAGGCTAGAGCTGGGGGGTGCCTGTTTTCCTGGGATTCGAGCAATAAGTACAATAAAAATATTGGTCGGTTCACTTGATGTTTCCCAGGAATACATATTGCCGGTGCTCAGGGTTCCTCAGGCGTTCGGCAGGATGAAGATTAGGCAAATTCCGTGTTGCAACCGAGAGTCAAATGCTCGTTCTATAATTAGCCGCTTTGCTTGAGCGATAAATGTTAAGCAAACACCCATCACAGTGTCAGGAGTATGTTTTGAGTCCTCTGGTGCTAATTCTTCATGCTTTGTTTTATAAGAACTCTATGGGGCATCCTGCTCGCTGATTTATGGATAGGGCTGGCTTGTGCGATGGCGAATCTCATGCTATGTTTAGTTGAAAATTCATGTGATATTGGATGTAAGTGGTGCTGAGGCACCTTGGACAAAAATAACCATTAGGTAGACCCATGACGACGAAACAGCTAATTATTCAGCTTTCAACTCCACGGCGACTCATCGGCGCCGCCTGCCTGGGTGCGCTCCTGACCGGCTCGCTCTTGACGACCCAGGCCCGGGCGAGTGACATCACCCTTAACTACGCCTTCTTTGCTCCTGCCCAAACCTTTCCCGCAATACAGATGGAGCGCTGGGCCGAGGAGGTAGAGCGGCGCACCGACGGTCGCGTTTCGGTCAATACCTTCCCGGGGGGGACCCTGCTGACCGCCGGCAATATGTATGACGGCGTGCAGAGCGGTGTCGCCGATATCGGCCTCTCCGCCACCTCCTACGAGCCGGCGCGCTTTCCGCTGCTCAACTTGGTTGGCAACCTCACCGGTATCGAGGTCGACTCCACTGTGGCCAGCCAGGTGGTCTACGACCTGATCCGAGAGTTTCCCGCCGATCAACTGGGCCTCGAGGAGTTCAAGGTGGTCACCGCCTTCACCTCCGAACCCGGTTATCTGCATAGCCGCACCCCGGTGAGGTTCCTCGAAGAGTTACAAGGCCAGGAAATTCGCGTGCCTGGTGACAGCACCGAGGTGTTGCGCACCCTCGGCGGCGTGCCCGTGGGGCTCTCCCAGGCCGAGACCGGCGAGGCCCTTCAGTCCGGTGTGGTCGACGGCTATGTGGGCTCCCGGGAGACGCTGATGGACCTGCAGTACGCCCGCAGTGTCCAGTACGTCACCGACTACCCGCTAACCAATGTGGTCTTCGTCGCCGCCATGAATCGACAGCGCTGGGAGTCGCTGCCCGAGGATGTCCAGCGGGTGATCGACGAACTGGGCGCCGAGATGGCCCACTTCTCCGGCGACTACCTGGACAACCATATCCAGACCTCCCTGGATTGGGCAGCCGAGAACCACGGCGTCGAGACCCTGTCCCTGAGCGACGCGGAGGCGGCACGCTGGGCTGAGCAACTAGCGCCCATCAATGAGGCACGCCTGGCCCAGGTGGCCGAGATGGGGCTGCCCGCCCATGAACTGCATGAGCGCATGCTGGAGCTGATCGAGAGCCATCGCCAACCCTGAGACAGGGATAGAACCCGGCGATGCCATGTCGCCGGGAGTGATCGACGCAGCGAGGCATCCGACCCATGCATAGACTCAATTTTCTAATCAGCCGTGGCCTGCTGTTCGTGGCCGGAATGGCCCTGCTAGCCATGGTGTGCCTGGTCACGGCCAATATCGTGATGCGCCAAGTGGCGTCTTCCTTCGGCGGCACCACCGAGATCGTCGGCTGGCTGACGGCTGTGGTGGTCTCCCTCTCCCTGGCTTATGCGCAACTGCACAAGGCTCATGTAGAGCTGGATATCCTGGTGGCGCGCTTCCCTGCGCGCTTGCAGGCCCTGCTGCAGGCCCTGGTGGCCCTGGTCAGCCTGCTGTTCTTCGCCATGGTGGCCAGCAAGCTCTGGGAGTACGGCTACAGTGCCATGCAGCGTGGCATGGTCTCCCAGACCCTGCGTCTGGTTCTCTATCCGATGATCTATCTGGTGGCGCTGGGCTTCTCCGCCTTCTGCCTAGTGCTGCTGTCGGATTGCCTCGGTGCGCTGAAGCGCCTGGTGGTGATGAAACGAGTGGTGATGCCATGAGCATGGTTTCGATGGCACTGGTCGGCATAGTGGCGCTCTTCCTGCTGATCCTGCTCAAGATGCCGATCAGCTTCGCGATGTTTATCGTCGGCTTCATCGGTATGCTGCATATCACCAGCCCGATGGCCGCCTATAACATCATCAGCTCGGGGATCTGGGAGCAGTTGTCGGCCTACTCGTTGAGCGTGATTCCGCTGTTTATCTTCATGGGGGAGTTGCTGTTCCGATCGGGGATTACCGAGAAGATCTTCGCCTCCGCCTATGCCTGGATTGGTCACCGCAAGGGCTCCATGGCGACTACGACCATCCTCAGCAGCGCCGGTTTCGCGGCGGTCAGCGGTTCTAATACCGCCACAGCGGCCACCGTTGGCACCATCGCCCTGCCGGAGATGAAGAAGTTCGGCTACCACCGGGCGCTCAGCGCCGGTAGCGTGGCCACCGGTGGCACCCTGGGGGTGATCATTCCGCCCAGCTCGGTGCTGATCGTGATTGCCCTGCAGGCGGAGCTGGCCATTCGCGATCTGTTTATTGCCAGCATCGTGCCGGGGCTGATCCTGGTGGCGCTGTTCGTGATGACCATTGCCTATCTCTGCCACCGTCGCCCCGAGATGGCCCCCGTGGGGGAACGCTCTCCATGGCGGGCGCGCTTGGCTTCCTTCAAGGGGGTGCTGGAAGTGGCGGCGCTGTTCGCCCTGGTGCTGGGCGGCCTCTTCGCCGGCTGGTTCACCTCCACCGAGGCCGCCGCCGTGGGCTGCGTGGGCGCCCTGGTCATCGTAGCGCTGCAGGGACGCCTGACCCTGGAGGTGCTCCAGGCGGCCCTGGCCAATGCCCTCAAGTCTTCTGCCATGATTCTGATGCTGGTGGCCGGCGCGGTGATCTTCGGACGCTTCCTCACTGTGACGCGGCTGCCCTTCTTGGTCGGTGAGTGGGCCGCTGCCCTGCCGCTGCCGGCAGTGCTGATCATGGCCTGTGTGCTGCTGATCTACGTAATCGGCGGTGCCCTGATGGACGCTATGGGTTTCCTGATTATCTCGATCCCGATCTTCTTTCCGGTGGCCTTGGCGCTGGGCTACGACCCCATCTGGTTCGGCATCATGGTGTGCATCGTCACCAGCATGGGCGCGATCACACCGCCGGTGGGGGTCAACGCCTTTATTGTCAAGAGCCTTGATCCGGAGCTGGGGTTCGGTGATATCTTCCGCGGGGTGGGCTACTTTATGCTGCCCTACCTGGCCTGCATTCTGCTGCTGCTGGCGATTCCCGAACTGGTCCTGTTCGTCTTGTAGGGAAGTGGAAGTCGTATGCATTCATTGCGCCAGAAAATACTTGAAATTTCATGTGAAAAAGAGGGGAGGAGAGAGCCATGGCCTCGGTGATCGAAGCCCTTGCCCTGGGCCAGGGCCCCAAGCGAGTGGTAGTCAAGGACAGCATCGATATCGCCGGCTACCCGACCCGGGCCGGTTCGGCGGCTCTCGCCGAGGTGCCACCGGCCGAGCGCCATGCCGAGATCGTTGAGCGCAGCCTGGCGGCGGGCTACCGCCTCGTCGGCAAGGCCAACCTCCACGAGCTGGCTTTCGGCATGACCGGCCTCAACGCCTGGACTGGTACTCCCCAGAACCCGAGTTTCCCGGAGTGGATTCCCGGCGGATCCTCCAGCGGTTCGGCAACGGCGGTAGCGGCGGGACTGGCTGAGGTGGGCATCGGCACCGATACCGGCGGCTCGATCCGCCTGCCCGCTGCTTGCTGCGGCCTCTATGGCCTCAAGCCGAGCTTCGGGCGTCTCGATCGACGCGGGGTGATGCCGGCGCTCAGCAGCCTTGATTGCATTGGGCCCATTACCGCCGACCTGGAGGAACTGATCGCTTTCATGGCAGCGGTGGATCCGTGCTTCGTTATGCCATCAAGCGGCGAGGCACCGCGGCTGGCCTGGCTTCGGGTGGCAGCCGACGATGCCATCCAGGCCGCGGTGGAGGAACGTCTGGCCGCCTCGTCACTGCCCGCTTCGCCAGCCAGCCTCGCGCTGCTGGAGGAGGCCTATGGGGCGGCTATGGCGGTGATCAACCGCGAGACCTTCGAGGGCTACGCGGCCTGGCGGGACGACCCTCGCCTGGGCGCAGACGTGGCCAAGCGGCTGCGGGCGGCGGGACAGACCAGCGATGCCGAGCTGCGCGAGGCCGAGGCGCTGCGCCGTGCTTTTACCGCCGAGGTGGATCGGCTGCTCGAGACTCACGATGCCCTAGTCTTGCCGACCCTGCCCCACGCGCCCTTGACCCGGTCGGCGGCGGAGGCTGGCGAGCAGGACCTGATGATTTCCGCGCTGTTGCGGCCCTTCAACCTCTCCGGACACCCCGCCCTGACACTGCCGCTGTCACCCCAGGCGGGGTATCCGCTGGCGCTGCAGCTGGTGGGGCGGCGCGGCGATGATGCCGGCCTCTGTCGGGTCTCGCGTCTCCTGGCCGGAGCCCCACGAGCGAACGCCACCGACTAAAACAGCAGGAGTTGCTTATGCATAGCACTGTCGACAAGTCCCAATGGGGTGGGGAAGCCCGCTTCGATGCGCTACTCGCGGCCATTCGCCAGCGTAGGGGGGAATTCGAGGCACAGCGCCATATTTCCCAAGATATCATCGAGGAGTTCCAGGCCATCGGCGTCTATCGAGCCATGGTGCCGACCCGCTATGGTGGCGACGAGAAGGCCCCTGCCGAATTCCTGAAAATGGTCGAAGCGGTCTCGGCGGCGGACGGCTCCGCCGGCTGGGTGGCGAGCTTCGGCATGAATCCCGCCTACCTGGCGGCCCTGCCTCCGGAGACCATCGCCGAGGTGTGGAAGGACTCCCCCGACGTGGTCTTCGCCGGCGGCATTTTCCCGCCCCAGCCCGCCGAGCGGGTCGATCGTGGTTTCCGCATCTCGGGGCGCTGGAAGTACGCCAGCGGCTGCATGGGCGCCTCCCTGTGCGGGGTGGGCATCCTGCCTGATGAGGAGGGGGCTCTGCCACGCATGGCAGTGCTGCCCCGCGACCGGGTGGTGATCGACCCGACCTGGGACATGCTGGGCATGGTGGCCACCGGCAGCCACGACCTGGTGGTCGAGGACGCCTATGTGCCGGAGGAGTGGACTTTCGTGCGCGGCGGCAAGCCCACCATCGAGGCGCCCTTCTTCCGCTACCCCTCGCTTTCCTTCGCCGCCCAAGTGCTGGCGGTGACCACCCTGGGCCTGGCCCGGGAGGCGCTGGACATCGTTCGCGCCATGGCCGGCGGGCGCAAGTCGGTCACCGGGGCCCCCAACTTGAGCGAGAGGGAATATGCCCAGATCGCCCTTGGCAAGGCCGAGGCCAGGGTGCGCGCCGCCAGGGCCTTCTTCTATGACAGCACCGAGGCCGCCTGGGCGGCCATTGAGGCTGGGGGCGAGCCGAGCCGCGACCAGGTCAACCTGCTGCGTCTCTCCACCACTCACTTGACTCAGGAGTGCGCCGGGGCGATTCGTGACGTCTACCACATCAGCGGCATGACCGGGGCCGATAACGGCCACCCTCTATCACGAATCCTGCGCGACGCCCAGCTCTGCACCCAGCACGCCTTCATGGGCGAGATCACCTGGAAGAACGCCGGAGCTATCTTCTTCGGCCATGAGCCCTTGCCGGGCTACCTCTAAGCGACGTTGTCCACATCGACCCAACGGAGATCACCCCTATGCATCGTGTACTTTTCTGCATTGGCATCAACCAGAACTTCATGGACGCCCCCACCGAGGAGGGCAAGCAGGTCTGGCAGGCCTTCAGCCAGATGATGCAGGGCATCGATGAGCTGCCCGGCGTCAACATCCTGGGGATCATGGATGACGACCGCATCATGGTTGGTCCGTCCGCCACCGCCCCCTGGACCTGCTACATCATGGCCGACGTCCCGGACTACGAGAGCGTCGTCGCCGCCTGCAACTTTTTCCGCACTATCCCGGTGGGCGAAGGCCCCTACAAGCTGTGGAAGTACGCCCGCGTCGAGGCGCGTATTGGCCGCGAGCTGGTCGTCCCCGATTAGGGAGTGGCCATGGCCTGCCGACCCGGATCATTCGACAAGGAGACGACAATGAACAAGCTGATCGATATCGAAAACATTACCGCCGATCCCGCCCGCTTGGTGGAGGAAGGGCGCATCCATAAGAGCCTCTACTCCAATCCTGCGATCTTCGAGCAGGAGCTGGAACGGATCTTCAACAAGACTTGGGTGTGGGTGGCCCACGAGAGCGAAGTGGCCGAGGCCGGCAGCTACAAGACCGCCTTCATTGGTCGCCAGCCGGTAATCATCAGTCGCGACCGCAAGAAGAAAATCCATGTGTTACTCAACCGCTGCCGCCACCGGGGCGCCACCGTCTGCGAGGGAAAAAAGGGCAAGACTCGTGCCTTCACCTGCCCCTATCACGGTTGGGGCTACTCTTTGGATGGCGAGCTGCGCGCCATTCCTAAGGCCGAAGAGTATGAGGGCGTTATCGACAAGCAGGAATTGCCGCTGGAGCGCCTTCGCCACGACTCTTACCAGGGGATGATCTTCGCCACCTTCAATGAGGAGGCCGAGCCGCTGGAGACCTTCCTAGGCGGCGCCAGGAAGTGGATCGACCTCTTCATGAAGCAATCCGGTGGCTATCCGCTGCAGGTGCTTGGCGATCACCGCTTCCGCTTCCCCGGCAACTGGAAGATTCAGTTGGAGAACACCACCGACGCCTATCACTTCCCCATCGTTCACAAGTCCTTTATCTCGTCGCTGGACGACCAGACCTCCGAGGTTTTCGACTTTCTCGACGGTGAGGGCTTCGTTGAAGACTTGGGTAACGGCCACAGCGTCATGGTGATGATCCCCGAACTGGTCGACCTGGAAGCCAACCTCGACGACCCCATTCCCGAGCGCTTCGCGGAGCTGGCCGAGGCGCTGCGCGCCGAGGGCCATGAGGAGGCCGAGGTGCGTCGCCTGGTGCGCGCCGTGGGCGGCTCGGGCTTCAACCTTAACCTCTTCCCCAACGTGGCTTGCTCTATGGCCTTTTTCCGGGTGCTGACCCCAATCAGCGTCGAGGAAACCGAGATTCACCATGTGGCTATCGGCGGTGCCGGGGCTCCGGCTCCCTTCAACCAGATGCGCATGCGCCTTCATGAGCACTTCCAGGGCCCGATGGGCTTCGGCACTCCGGACGACGCTGAGGGCTGGGAGCGAGTGCAGAAGGGTTCGCTGGCCGGCCCTGACGGCTGGATTCTGGTCAATCGAGGCCTCAAGCGCATGCAACCCTCCGCCGACGGTAACCCGGCCGGTGCGGTCTGCTCCGAGACCGGCATGCGTGCTGCCTACCAAATGTGGAAGCAACTGATGACCGACGAGGCAGGGGAGTAAATAACCATGGCAGACAGCATGTTTCAGCAGGCGATCGACTTCCTCAACCGCGAGGCCGACCTGCTCGACCATAAGGCCTACGCCGACTGGCTGGGGCTCTGGGAGCGCGATGGCAAGTACGTGGTGCCGGTGGATACCCACGAGACCGACTTCGCCAACACCCTCAACTTCGCCTACGACGATCACGCCATGCGCGAGATGCGGGTGGCGCGACTGCAGAGTGGCGAGTCGGTCTCCAGCGAGGCCCAGGAGGGCACGGTGCGCAGCCTGTCGCGCTTCTGCCTGCTCGACGAGGACGAGACGTCGATTCACCTGCGCTGCGCCATGTTCCTCAGCGAGGTGCGTCTGGCCAAGCCATTGCTCTATCCCGCCAACGTGGAGTACCGGCTGACCAAGACTTCTGAGGGACTGCGCTTGCACACCAAGGTGGTGCGCCTGATCAACGCCGGCCATCACCTCAACACCGTCGCCTTTATCTTCTGAGGCCTTCTTGAGGAGAGGCATATGCAACCGATTGCCGTGATCACCGGCGCGGCCCAGGGGCTGGGTAGCGTCATCGCCGAGCAACTGCTGGTGGATGGCTTCCGCGTAGCCATCACCGACCACGACCGGGAGGGCGCCGAGCGCCTGGCCCGGGAACTCGACCCCACGGGGGAGCGAGCCCTGGCCCTGGGCCTGGACGTGACCCGCAAGGGGGACTTCAGCACGGCCCTGACGGCGGTGGAGGCGCGCCTCGGCGCGCCCACCGCCCTGGTCAACAACGCCGCCATGACCCCGACGACCCCGGTGATGGAGATCACCCCCGAGGAGTTTGATGCCGTGGTGGCCATCAACCAGCGCGGCACCTTTTTCGGCTGCCAGGTGTTCGGCGACTATTTCGCCGGTCGTGGCTACGGGCGCATCGTCAATATCGCCTCCCTGGCGGGGCAGAACGGCGGCACTGCCTCCGGCGCCCATTATGCCGCCAGCAAGGGCGCCATCCTGACCTTGACCAAGGTCTTCGCCGGCCAGCTGGCGGCGGCCAATGTCACCGTCAACGCGGTGGCTCCGGGCCCCCTGGACTTGCCCTCAGTACGCGCCGCGGTACCCGCCGACAAGCTGGTGGGCATCGTCGAGCGGGTGATTCCCGTCAAGCGCCTGGGCAACCCGGCCTTCGTGGCCCAGACCGTGGCGCGCCTGCTGGGCGACGAGGCTGACTTCGTCACCGGGGCAGCCTGGGACATCAACGGTGGCATCTACATGCGCTGAGCGTCCGTCGGCGAGGAGCGAACTATGACACAAGAGACTCTGACCCTGAGGGTCGCCCGGCGCCAGGAGGCCACCGACGAGATCGCGGTGCTCGAGCTGGTTGCCGTCGACGGCTCCGCCCTGCCGCCCTTCGAGGCGGGGGCCCATATCGATTTGTACCTGGACCAGGGGCTGGTGCGCCAGTACTCCCTGAGCAATGCCCCCGACCAAGGGGATCGCTACCGCCTGGGAGTGCTCAAGGACCCTAACTCCCGGGGCGGCTCCCGGGCGGTGCACGAGCGCCTCCACGAGGGCGTCGAGGTGGCGGCCAGCGCGCCACGCAACCACTTTCCCTTGGATGCCTCGGCGGGGCACAGCCTGCTGGTGGGTGGTGGCATCGGGATCACCCCGATGATCGCCATGGCCCATGCGCTCAAGGAAGCGGGCAAGTCCTTCGAACTTCACTACTGTTGTCGCTCGCGCAGCAAGGCGGCCTTCCTAGAGGAACTCGAGGCCTCCTTCGATGGCGCCCTGAAGCTGCACTTCGACGACCAGGGCCAGGGGCAGATGCTGGACATCGCGTCCTTGGTGGATGGCTGCGGCGAGCAGACCCATCTCTATGTCTGCGGTCCCACCGGGTTTATGAACTGGGTGATCGGCACCGCCAGGGAGCGTGGCCTGCCCTCCGAGCGCGTGCACTTCGAGTACTTCAACGCCGAGATCGACACCAGCGGCGGCGCCTTCGAGGTGGAGGCCGCGGCCAGCGGCGTTACCGTCCGGGTGGAAGAGGGCATGTCCATCGCCCAGGCGCTCAAGGCCGCCGGAGTCAAGGTGGACGTCTCCTGCGAGGAGGGTATCTGTGGCACCTGCATCTGCGATGTGCTGGAGGGCATTCCTGACCACCGCGATCACTTCCTCAATGACGAGGAGAAGGCCGACAACGACCAGATGGCGGTGTGCTGCTCGCGGGCCAAGAGCGAGCGCCTAGTCATCGACTTGTAGCACAGCCTGACGAGGAGGACGTTAAAATGGGTGCATGGAATCGGCGCTGGTGCGAGCGAATCCTTGACTTCTGTGGCCTCTGCCTTCTGGCTATCGCCTTCGTCATCGGTCTCGGCGTGGCGATGCACCTGCTGGGGCTGTCGCGGCTGATCGACTTCGAGCGCTCCTACTGGCTGGTGGGGCGGGCGATCACTTTCAACAGCCTGATGGGGCTGCAGGTGCTGCTCTTCTCCATGGCAATCATGCTGGCGCTCGCCCCGGTGCTGCTGCTGAATCGCCATGTGCGGGTCGATGTCCTGCACGGGCGGCTGTCGCGGCGCGGGCAGCGTTGGCTCGAGCTGGGCGGTCATCTGGGCTTCGCGCTGCCCTTCTTTGGTTTCCTGCTGTGGCCCGCCTGGCGCTTTGTCGAGCGTGCCTTCTTGACCGGTGAGCGCTCGACGGATGGCGGGCTGAATGATCTCTATTTGATCAAGGCGATGCTGCCCCTGGGCATCGTCATGGTCCTGGTGGCGCTACTCATCGCGATTGCTTGCCTGCTGCGCGGGCGCACCCCGCGGGAGGTGGCCCATGGCTGAGCTGTGGATGCCGCTGATAATGGTGGCGCTGCTTTTTGTGGGCATCCTTTCCGGTTACCCCGTAGCGCTGGTGCTGGGAGGCGTCTCGACGCTCTTCCTGCTGCTCTCCGACTTGCCCCTGGCTTTCGCCAACCTGATGCTGTCACGGGTCTATGCCAACGCCTTGAGCAACTGGCTCTATGTGGCCATCCCGATGTTTATTCTGATGGGATTGCTGCTTGAGCGCACCGGCCTGGCACGGGATGCCTTCGGGGTCAGCGAGCGGCTGCTGCACCGCTTGCCGGGACACCTCTCCCTGACCGTGCTGTTCGTGGGCGGGCTGCTGGCGGCGACCACTGGCGTGGTCGGGGCCTCGGTGGTCCTGCTATCGGTGCTGGCGCTACCGCGGATGCTCGATGCCGGCTATTCGGCGCGTGCCTCCTCGGGGTTAATCTCGGCCTCGGGGACCCTAGCGATCCTGATGCCGCCTTCGGTGATGCTGATCATCCTCGCCAGCCTGGTCGCGGTACCTGTGGGCCAGCTGTTCCGCGCCGCCCTGGTGCCCAGCGCCTTGCTGATCCTGCTTTATATTCTCTACTCGCTGATCGGAGCCTGGTGGCGGACCCGCCAAGTCGGGATGCCCGAGCCCATCCCTGGGGCGCACGATCCGAGGGCCTCCGGCCCATGGCGGGATGCCCTGGCACTCTCGCCCTTTCTGGTGCTTATTCCCCTGGTGCTGGGGGCGATCATCACCGGGGTTGCCACGCCTACCGAGGCGAGCGGTATCGGCGTGCTGGCGGTGCTGCTGTTCGCCTGGCTCACTGGCAAGGCGCAACCGACCGAGGTGCTGGGCGCGGCTCGGGAGGCCGCCATCGCTACCGCCATGATCATGCTGCTGGTGATCACTGCGACCTGTTTCTCGCTGATCTTCAAGGGCGTCGGCGGCGACCGCCTGATCCTCGCGGCCCTGGGGCTGCTGGGAGCCGGCGACTGGAGCGTGATCCTATTGATCCTACTGCTGGTCTTCCTGCTCGGCTTCTTCCTGGACTGGCTGGAGATATCGCTGATCCTGATGCCGATCTTCGTGCCCATCGTCGGTCAGCTTGACCTCGGCAATGGCCTGGCCGGCGGCGCCCTGATGGTGTGGTTCGCCGTACTCTTCGCCATCAATCTGCAGACCTCCTTTCTCACCCCGCCCTTCGGCGTCTCGCTGTTCTACCTCAAGGGGGCCATGGGCGACCGGGTGGCTACCGTCGATATCTATCGCGGCGTGATCCCTTTCATCGCCATGCAACTGCTGGTGCTGCTACTCATCTTGCTGTTTCCCGCGGTCCTGCTGCTCTAGCGAGGCACTGGCTGCCCAATCCGATTCATCAAGGAACCCAACAATGAACAAGACCCTGACCCGATCCCTCGTCTTCGCTGGGGCCGCCCTGGCCACGAGCGGAGCCTTGGCCCAGACCCTGACGCTGCAGTCGGCCTTTCCCTTCAGCCTGAAGGTGATCGACGACTCCATCCATCGCTTCGCTCAGGATGTCGAGACCGCTACCGCAGGGGCTCTGAGCTTTACACCCTATGATGCGGGGGCCTTCTCACCACCCTTCGAGATTCTCGCGAATGTCGGCAACGGCAGTCTGGATGCCGGTTGGTCGGCGGCCAGCTACTGGGCCGGACAGATTCCCGCCGCGGCGCTGTTCCAGAGCATCCCCTTTGGGCCCGACGTGCCCCACTACCTGGCTTGGCTCTATGGCGGCGGTGGCATCGAACTGTGGGAGGCGCTTTATCGCCCCCACAACGTGGTGCCGATCCCCTGCGGGGCAATGATTTCCGAAGCCGGGGGCTGGTTCGTCGCCGAGATCTCCGGGGTCGATGACCTGAGCGGCATGAGCATGCGCATCAGTGGGCTCGGCGGCGAGGCGATGAGCCGGCTGGGCGTCTCCCCGGTCTCACTGCCCGCCGGCGAGACCTTCCTGGGGCTTGACACGGGGCGCATCGGCGGCGCGGAGCTCAGCTTCCCGACCATCGATGCCAGCGCGGGCTTCCAGGAGGTGGCAAGCCACTACTACTTCCCCGGCTGGCATCAGCCCGGCAGCCTTAATGAGCTGATCGTCAATGCCGACGTCTGGAACGGCCTGAGCGAGGATCAACGGCTGGCCGTTCGCCATGCCTGCAGTGACCTAAGCATTCATATGTATGCCCAAGACATGCAGGCCCAGTCGGCGGTGCTGCAGGAGTTCCGCGAGGCGGGCGTCGAGGTGAAACGCTTCCCCGACGAGGTGCTGGAGGCGCTGCGCGAGGCATCTCGCGACGTGCTGGAGGAGAACGCCGCCGAGCATGACGACTTCCACGAAGTGCTCGAGTCCTACCGTGCTTTCAGCGAACGCTACGAGGAGTACCGCGAGCTGACCGCCTTCTAGTGCGAGTGCCCCGGTCTTTGCCGGGGCAGAGCATAAACCCTGACAGGAGCCACGATATGCCTACCGTTCACGTCTATATGATGTCGGGTCGTTCCCAGACCCAGAAGGAAACCCTGATTCGCCGAGTGACGGATGCCGTCATGGCCTCCGTCGATGCCCCCGAGGAGAACGTGCGGGTGATCATCAGCGAGATCCCCAAGGGCGATTACGGCATCGCCGGCACCACCGGCGAGAAACTGGGACGCTGATGCCGTCCCGACAACAGCACTGGAGGATGGCCGATGAGCCTTGATATGAGAGATTTTCGCCGCGCCCTGGGAAAGTTTGCCACCGGGGTCACGGTGGTCACCACCCGCGATGGCGGTGGTGAGCACTACGGGATGACTGCCAGCAGCTTCAATACGGTGTCCATGGACCCGCCGCTGATTCTGTGGAGCATCGACAAGGGAGCCTACAGCCTGGCCGCCTACCGGGAGGCCGAGCACTTCGTGGTCAATGTGCTGGGCAACGACCAAGTCGAGGTCTCTAACCGCTTCGCGAGTCGTGGCGAAGACAAGTTCGCCGGTATCGCCATCGAAGAAGGCCTTGGCGGCGCTGCCAAGGTCAAGGACGCCGTGGCGCATTTCGAGTGCCGCACCTGGAATGTCTACGAGGGCGGCGACCACCTGATCGTCGTTGGCGAGGTGGTGCGCTACGGCTACCGGGACGGGGGCAGCGCCCTGGTCTTTCATAACGGCCGCTATGCGGTGCCCGAGCCACACCCTTTGCTGCTGCCGGTGGACGAGCAGAGCGTGCTGGATGGCCGCCTGGGCAAGCACCTGCTCTACTTGATGCGCCAGGCGCTGTCTGCCTACTGCGGCGACTTCTATCCGCGGCTCGCCAGTCTGGGCGTCAACGACAAGGAGTGGCGGGTGCTGACCCTGCTGGCGGATCGCGGTGCTCTGGATCGCGACACTCTCGCCCGGCGCGTGGCCCAACCCCTGGCTGACCTCGACGACACCCTAAGTGGCTTGAGGGAGCGGGCCTTGGTGACCGTTGACGAAGAGAACCGGATCGTCTTGAACGACACGGGGCGGGCGTTGGCGCTGCGCTTGTTGGCCATGGCTGACGACTACGAGCGGCGCCTGCTCGAGGGGCTATCGGCGGCGGAGGTCGAAACGCTCAAGGCGGGCCTGGGGTGTGTGATCGAGCGCCTGGGCGAGCCGCATTAGAGGCCACCGATTTTTCCTCTTCATGAACACGACCAGGAGAACCCTGTGATGTCGGATGTATCCCATGCCGAGCTGTGTGCCCTGATGGAGCGTCTCGAAGTCCTAGAAGCCGAGGCGGAAATCCGCCGGCTCCAGGCACGTTATATGTTTCTCTGCGATACCCCGCTCCCCGAGTATGGCGTCAAGGACGATGCCGAACGCATCGATCTCATCATGGCGCTCTATAGCGATGACGCCATCTGGGAAGGGGTCGGCGACTATTACGGCAACCAGTTCGGAAGGCTCGAAGGGGCGGGCGCTATTCGTCGTCACTTCGAGAGCTTCTGGGGCCAGAAGCGCGATCCCAAACTACTATTGAACGTGCACTACTTGACCTCCGAGCAGATCCATGTCGATGGCAATACGGCGGAAGGGCAGTGGGTGCATTGCCAACCATGGATCTTCTCCGATGGCAAGTCCCTTTTGCGTTCGTCACGGCTCAACAATGCCTTTCGTCGCGAACCGGACGGCAGTTGGAAGATTACTCGTACCCGCACCGAGAATGTCTTCGTTGCCCCGCTCACTCAAGGGTGGGCTGAGGATTTCGCTAGGACTTCGGTGCTGATGCAGGAAACCTGACTGCCTGCTCAGTTACCTCCTTGAGCGCTGAACCCCGGCATTGATCTGGATTTTGCGTATAGATGAGCTAGGCAGCTGGTTGGTTCTAGCTGTCTCAGAAGTGAGCACATGCTAGAATATTCCACTATTTCTTCCGCTGCCTGGGAGTGCCCTTATGGTTGACAAGGATGAGCTGGCGTCCTCTTTCTTTCCCCTATCGGAAGATTTCCGCTCCCAGGACTTTCCCTTCTATTGGGTCGCCAGGCTCAATGCCAAGTACAGTGCCGATATGGATGTGCTGCTCAAACCGCATGGGCTGAGCTCCTCCAAGTGGCGGGTACTAATGATCCTGAACGAGCATGGTCGCTTGAGCATGTCGGAAATTGCCATCCATGCCGTAGCCAAGCTCTCTACCATCACCAAGATCGTCTACAAGATGCAGGAGGCCGGATTGCTCAAGACTTCGCCTTCTCCCCAGGACGGCCGAGTCACAGAGGTGGAGCTGACCGTGAGCGGCGAGGCCAGGCTGGCCGTGGCCAGGGAACTCACCGGTCGTCTGGTGGAAAAGGCCTTTGCCGGCTTGGGTAAGGACGAGATCGTCTATATCAACCAGTGTCTGAGCAAGATATTCCGCAACCTGAACTCGTTATGATTCCGCGACTGCCGCTTCTGGCAAGACACACGGATAGTGATAGTGCCCGATACGCCGACTCTCTACCAGCACCTTGAGGATGACGGACCGGTGAAGGCTTCTCGCCGCGGCGGCTGCACAGCACCGGGGAGGTGAGGCTCTTGTCGGCCAGATAGTTGAAGCAGATGCCATCCCGGCGCACCTAGTTGACCTGCTCGGGGACCAGAGTGATGCCGATATCGGAGGCCGCTAGGCCCCGCGTGGTCCCCTGGCGGTCCTGCCACCGATCGCGTCGACCTTCAATAACTGGCGCGATGCCGCCCTTTGGCAACTTCTTCGGGTGGAGGTGTTCGTCTCGCCGTACCTGGCTGCATCCAACCTCATCTCCCCCAATGCTGGCAGCCATCGTGAGGTCAAGTAGTTCTCCTATAGCGCCTTTGACCGGCTGGTAAAGCCGGACGAAGTGGCGATGTAGAGAGCGTTTAACGCTAGCGCGCCAGGAGCGCACTAATCTCCTGCATCCGGGGCGAGCCTGCCTCGCCCCGGCGCCGACTGCAGATCACCGGCGTAGTGAGGGTGGCGTCGGCCAGATGCACATAGACAATGCCGCTGCGCTGCACGTTCTTAACCTGTTCGGGCACCAGGGTGATGCCCAGCCCCGAGGCCACCAGGCCCAGTGCGGTCTGCAACTCGTTGGTCTCCTGCACCACTCGGGTCTTGATGCCGCGGCGGTGGAAGAGCCCCTGCACCATGTCGGCCAGGCTGGGGCGGGGTAGGGCGGGAAAGAGAATCAGGGGATAGCGGGCCAGTTCTTCTAGGGTGGGCGTGGTGCCCTCAAGGGGATGGGCCTCGGGCAGGGCGGCTAGCAGCGGCTCGTCTAATAGCACCTCCTGCTCCACGTCGGGGTCGTCGATCTTGAGCCGGCCGAAACCGATGTCGATGCGACCGGTCTTCAGCGCCTGGACCTGTTGCACGGTAGTCAATTCGATCAGGGAGAGTTCGACCTCATCCTTTTGTCGTAGCTCCCTCACCAGCAGCGGCAGTCGGTCGTAGAACACCGAGGGCACGAAGCCGATACCGAGCAGCGGGCGCAGGTGGCGCTCCATGCGCCGGATGGTCATCGCCGTGGTTTCCACCTTGTCCAGGAGCTGGCGGGCCTGCTCGTAGAGGAACTGGCCGATGGCTGTCAGGGCCAATCCCTGAGGGCTCCTGATGAACAGGCGTGAGCCGAGCTCCTCCTCCAAAGCCTTGATCTTGCGGGAAAGCGGCGGCTGGGTCATATGCAGGCGCTCGGCCGCTCGGGTTAAGTTGAGCTCCTCAGCGACAATGCAGAAGGTGCGTAGCTGGCGCAGTTCCATTATGCCTTCCAGGGTATGACAGGGTGTCCAAACAATATTGGTTTCGTTATCGCAGCGCAATCACACTGCTCGTTAATCTCGATATCTCCCGGACTGAATACTGTCATGACACCTTTGATCGTCTCCATTGAGACGCTGCTGGTCGACTTGCCGACCATCCGTCCCCACAAGCTCTCCATGACCACCATGGCCTGCCAGACCATGGTCATCGTGCGGCTGCGCGACAGTGACGGCGTCGAGGGGCTGGGCGAGGGCACCACCATCGGTGGCCTGGCTTATGGCCCTGAGAGTCCGGAGAGCATCAAGCGCAACATCGATGCCTACCTGGCGCCACTGCTGATCGGCCAGCCTGCCGACAACCTCAATGTTCTGCGCGCCCGGCTGGCGCGCCATGCCCGCGGCAACAGTATTGCCAAGTCGGCGCTGGAGACGGCGCTGCTCGATGCCCAGGGCAAGCGCGTGGGCCTGCCGGTGGCGGCGCTGCTGGGCGGCGCCCGTCAGACCCACCTGCCGGTGCTGTGGACGCTGGCCAGCGGCGACACCCGCAAGGACATCGACGAGGCCTGCCAGCGCCTTGAGGAGCGTCGCCACTGCGACTTCAAACTCAAGATCGGCGCCAACCCGGTGGACCGGGACGTGGCCCATGTGGCGGCCATCAAGGAGGCCTTGGACGGCCGGGCCAGCGTGCGCGTCGACGTCAACCAGGCCTGGGACGAGACCACCGCGGTGCGCGGCATCGCCGCGCTGCAAGCCGCAGGTATCGACCTGATCGAGCAGCCGATTCCCGCCCGCGAGCATGCCGGCCTAGTACGCCTGGCCAGCCGCTTCGAGGTACCGATGCTGGCTGACGAGTCGGTCCAGAACGCTCGCGATGGCCTCGACCTGGCGGCCGGCGGCTTCCACGGCGCCTTCGCCCTGAAGATCGCCAAGTCCGGTGGGCTGTACGGGGTGCTGGAGCTGGCCCATGTGGCCCAGGCGGCGGGGATTGGGCTGTACGGCGGCACCCTGCTGGAGGGCACCATCGGCACCGCCGCCTCGCTGCACGCCTGGGCGACGCTGCCCGAGCTGGCCTGGGGCAGCGAGATGTTCGGCCCGCTGCTGCTCAAGGACGACATCGTCACCGAGCCGCTGCGCTACCACGACTTCGGCGTCGAGCTGCCGACCGGCCCAGGGCTCGGCATTTCTCTCGACGAAGACAAGCTGGCCCACTATTCGCGCAAGTAAGCCGTCGAGCAGAGACTGAAGAGGAGAGAGCGATGCTGTTTCAAGTGGAAATGACCGTCAAGTTGCCCCCGGAGATGCCGTCCGAGCAGGCCGCCGAGATCAAGGCGAAAGAGAAGGCGTACTCCCAGGAACTGCAGCGCGCAGGCAAGTGGCGTCACCTGTGGCGGGTGGCGGGAAGCTACGCCAACGTCAGCGTGTTTGACGTAGAGGATAACGCTGAGCTGCAGGAGATCGTCTCGAACCTGCCGCTTTTTCCCTACATGGAGATCAGCGTCAAGCCGCTGTGCCGCCACCCGTCCTCGATTCGCGACGACGATAGCTGACATTCTTGATTTCGATCTATTCTTGCGATGCCTTCTCTCATGGCCCATCGGGCTCGTGCGGGGCGGGCATCTGACCAGTGAGCCTTGCCATGAACTCTTCCGGTACCAATGCGCCATCCGTCGACAGGGCTGCCGTCTCCGACTTCAAACCCTTTTCTTTGGCCGCGGGAGTGATAATTGCCCTGGCCTCCTTCTCGCTCTTGCCCGATAGCCTGGGCCTCGATGCTCGCATCGTGGCGGGGATCGCCATGCTGATGGCGGTCTGGTGGATGACCGAGGCACTGCCGATTCCCGCCACCTCGCTGCTGCCGCTGGTGCTCTTTCCCTTCTTCGGTATCGCCACCGTAGGAGCCACGGCCTCGCCCTATGCGCACTCCATCGTCTTCTTGGTACTGGGCGGGGTGCTGTTGGGTCTGGCAACCCAGCGCTGGCAATTGCACCGGCGTTTCGCGCTGATGACGGTGCTGCTTGTCGGCACCCGGCCGGCCCAGATCGTCTTCGGCCTGATGGCGGCCAGCTGGTTTATCACCATGTGGGTCAGCAACACTGCAACGGCAGTGATCATGATGCCCATCGGCGGCTCCATCATCGCCCTGGTGAAGTCGCTAGGTAATGGAGAGGCGACGCCCAAGTTTTCCGCGGCGGTGCTGATCGGCATCGCCTATGCGATCACCATCGGCTCCATGGCGACCCTGATCGGTCAGCCGCCCATGGCGCTGATGCGTGCCTACCTCGAGGATTCTCACGGCCTCGTCATTGGCTTCGGCCACTGGATGTTGATGGGCCTGCCGTTTTCCTTCGCTATGTTGCTGCTGGCCTGGTGGGTGCTCAACAAGCTGGTGTTCCGTGCCGAGATCGAGGACATCCAGGGCGGACGGGCAATGATAGAGTCGGAGCTCAAGGCCATGGGGCGGCTGACGCTCGAGGAGCGTCGTGTGCTGATGGTCTTCGCCGGGGCGGTATTTTGCTGGGTGTTCCTGCCGCTGCTGGCGCGGGTACCGGCCATCGCCGCGGCCTTGCCCTGGCTGACCAATATCAATGACACCAGCGTCGCCATCCTGGCGGCTATCCTGATGTTCGTGATTCCCGCGTCACGGGGAAAGGGGACCCTGCTGGAGTGGTCGGCGACCCGCGAAGTGCCCTGGGGCGTTCTGATCCTGTTCGGTGGTGGCCTGACTCTATCGGCCCAGTTCACCGCTACCGGGCTGAGTGCCTGGATCGGCGAGAGCGTCTCGGGTCTGGCGGGGTTGCCGCCGCTGCTGGTGCTCGGGGTGACCGCTGTGGTTATCATCCTGCTTACCGAGCTGACCAGCAACACTGCCACGGCTGCCGCCTTCTTCCCGATCATGGGTGCCATCGCCACGGGGCTGGGCATCGACCCGCTGTTGATGACCATCGTGGTTACCTTCGCCGTCAGTTGCGCCTTCATGCTGCCGGTGGCCACGCCATCCAATGCGGTGGCCTTCGCTACGGGCGACCTACCGATCGGCCACATGATCCGTGCCGGTATCTGGATGAACCTGATCGGTTTGCTGGTGATCGTGGCGGCGCTCTATACCATCACCCCGTTGGTGTTCGGGGTCGGATTATAAGCAATATTCTAAACTCACTCCGCCGACGCTCATCGCCACGGCACCTGCGAGTATTCTGCCTCTTGGAATCCCCTGGGCCCGAACGTATCGACCGCAACAAGAGAATCAATACCGAGGTGAGTGAGATGCCCGGTGGTAGTTTACCCGTCGTCGACACCCGGGTGGGCCGAGAACTTCGCCTGCCTCAAGCAGTGCATCGCCAAGGCGCCGGAGGTTCGCTTCGTCGACGCCACGAGCGGCAAGACGTACCTGCGCGCCAGCTCGGGCCGCTTCGCGGTGGAGGACGCCGAGTTGCTGCAGGCCAGGCGCCGGAGTGTTAGCTGGCAACGCGCCCGGGCGCCAGAGCGGGCGCGTTGCATGGTTCGATTTTCGCTACGCTCAAAGCACCCCCTTGGCCTTGGCAGTATGCGTAGCGATGGCATCCATCAGCGGCGGCGAGAGGCAGTCGTAGGGCGGTAGGCCCAGCTCCTGTAGCCGTGAGCGGACTGGGCCCATGTTCTCCGGGTCGGCACCGGATTCGATGATCGACGAGACAAAGGCAGCGAACTCGGGGCCGGCCCAGCCCTCGTCGTAGGACAGCTCGGTATGGATGAAGTCGAGCCCATGGAAGGGATGCCCGGTGTTCTCGATACGGCCGTACATGTGCACGCCGCACTCCTTGCAGGCATGACGCTGGATGGCGGCGGCTGGATCGACCACTTCGAGCTTCTCCTCGTGGGCCGTGACCCGGAGCTTGTCGCGGGGCACTACGGCTACCATTGAGAATAGCGCGCCTTCGGGCTTCCAGCACTTGGTGCAGCCACAGACGTGGTTATGGGCGCACTGGGCGTCGACCGTCAGCTCTACCTGGTCGCCGTTGCAGTGGCAGTAGAGTTTCCCGCCGGTAAAGCTCTCGCTGCCGCGCTTGACGCCGTCATCGACAGCGGGATGAATGTGAACGCTATGGTGGCTCATGGTGGATCGACTCCCCTGTGTTGTCGTTGTCGAGGGGCTTGCTGCCGCGGGAGGCGGCGTGTGAGATGCGCTCGTTGCCGAGGCGGTTTTTGTTCCACTGTCGGATGCGGCTCTCGGTGGGGCGGGCTTGCCGCCGAACCAGCGCTGGATCATGTCCATCAGGCTCATGAGTGCCTCCTTGCCCTTGGCATTGTTATCGTTGGTACAGCTTCGGACGTGTATCGCTCCTCTCTGGGCTTCTGACGCCTGCGCCTTGGCGCGTCACCGGGCTCCTATTAAAAGTGCAGCACCGTACGAATGCTCTTGCCCGCGTGCAGCAGCTCGAATGCCTCGTTGATCTGCTCGAATGGCATGTCGTGGGTGATGAACTCGTCGATCTTGATCTCGCCGTC